>NZ_JBHUDI010000013.1:86761-96076 GCF_042678045.1 Haloarchaeobius amylolyticus | reverse complement strand
AGGAAGCCCCTCCCTCAAGGAGCGAGTGCAAGCGAGCGAGTAGGGTGGGGTAGTTCACAACGCCTGCGGAGACTGCGACCACGGTGGACACGCTTTCTGTGTCTGTAAGTCGCGTCGTGGAAACAGGAAGCCCCTGCCTCAAGGAGCCGCCGAAGGCGGCGAGTAGGCAAGGTAGTTCACATGGCTCTACAACGCGATCTATTCATTGGTCTCTCTTATTCGATCCCTCTACCCCGATCAGTTTCTGGGCCCGATCAATCCAACTCTCTGCCAGTTCCTCGGTGGTCTCAGCGGCCGTCGCGACGTGTGTACTGTCGGCGACAGCAAGTTCGGAGACTGATTCGATTCCTGCGGATCGAAGCCGTTCAGCATATACCGGTCCGATTCCTCCAACATCATCAAGATCGTACGAGTATGGGGCAGCGACAGCGACCTCGTCAGCGGCCTCTTCGACTTCGGTACGAGTCGCCTCGCTGACGTTCTCAACGCCCACCGTCTCGACTCCCTCGCCGGTTTCGACTTCGACAGCGATCCCCTGTGGTCCAGTATTCAAACCGATTTCATGACCGAGCGCGTCTTCGAGAAACGTCTCGATAGCTGTCGCGTCACGAGCGACTATCCCACGTTCGATCTCACCGTCGTCGTCCGCGAGGACGATTTCCAGTTCGTCGACGTCTCCAACCGTGACATCCGTTTCAACGTCGATGTCGAGCGTTTCCTCGATACCGTCACCGATAACGGCTGCGAGTGTTGGCTGCTCGGATTGCTCGAGGAACCACTCGGCGACTTCGGGCCAGAGATCGCGATGAGCCCCGTTGGACATCGCGAGACCGACGTGGCCGCTGGGATATTCGATGGTTGAAGCGTCAGCAGTCCCGACGGCATCGTTAAACGGTTTGCTTGCCGTTGGCGGAACGAGAACATCATATTCACCAACGATTTGTAGAAGGGGCATATCGATGTTCGTGACGTCGACGTGTTCGCCGTCGATGGTCAGTTCGTTCTTGTAGAGGAGATTGTCTTGATAGATCTCTTTGAGGAACTCAGCATAGACTGCACCAGCGACGTCGACGCTATCGGAGAGCCACTGTTCCATTCGCGCAAAGTTTTGGACGAAATCCTCGTTTTCGAGCCGATCGGACAGCTGTGCGTATTTCGTGATGTTGTTTGCTACCGGGTCCATCATATCGAAGCCGGTAGCGAGAAACTCCCCAGGGACGTTTCCGAACGTGTCGGTCACTGTCCGCGGATCATAGTAGTCCTCGTCGCCCCACAGCTCGAGGACGCCACCGGTGTCGTCAAAGTACAGGCCGGTTGCCATCAGCGCGAGTGCATTCACCTTCTCCGGATGGAGCGCGGCGTAGATGGCCGACATCGTGCCGCCCATGCAGTAGCCAAGGACGTTGACGGCGTCCTGATCCGATCGCTTGCGTATCTCGTCGATGCAGTTGTCGATGTAGCGGTTGACGTAGTCTTGGAGTCCGAGCCGTTGATCGAGGTGTGACGGCTCGTGCCAATCGATGAGGTACACGTCGTGACCGGCTTCCAGCAGTCGGCGGACGATCGATCGATCTGCTTGGAGATCGAGGATATACGGTCGGTTGATGAGGGCGTAAACGATGAGAATCGGAATCTGATGCTGGTTCTCGGTAAGTGACTCGTAACGGAGTAACTCGAGCTTGTTCTCCGTGTAGACGACTTCACTCGGGGTCTGACCGACACCTGCAGACGCGGCGTCCTGGATCCGGTCTTGGGCGACAGTCGCTTTGCGAACGACATCTGTGGTCGCTTCGAGTGCCGTCTGCTGGGCCGAGAGAAGGACCTCGAATGGTGGCCATTGCTGGTGTTCGTCCGAGGTCATAGTCGTCCTCTCGTGAACGTGGTTTCTGAGGTGCACTGTCTCGCCATTGTGTTATCCAGACTCCTCCATGATTTTCCCACCAGTCCCTTCGACGATGCGAACCTCCCGATCACTCTCCTCGAGGAGTTTCCGACGAACCCCCGAGAAGTGCTCTGTGTGGTTGCCATGTTCTCCGACAACGATGATTTCTGCGTCTACTTCGTCGGCGTACTCGAGGATGACATCGTGTGGACTTCCGTGTCGAGTGTCTCCCACGACGCGAATGTCTTCTGTTGCTGCCATCTCCACGATCTCTTCGACACATATTGCGGCGTGATCGGCAGCGTAGATCGTCGCCAGTTCCGCCGAACTGAGGGCGGTATCGTCGAAGCGACGCTGGTCGACGACACAGATGACATGCAGCGCCACCCCGCGATCTGTTGCGAGTTCGATTGCCCGTTTGGCCGCTTGTCTGGCGTATTCGCTGCCATCAGTGGCCAATAGGATTGGTCCCATGAACGGTGACTCAACGGGAAATGAGTTAATCCTTGCAGGATGAACTACCCTACTCACTTGCTTGCGCTCGCTCCTTGGGATTAGCGCCTGAAATTAGAAAGACGGTTGTTCCAACGGATTATTGTTGCTTGTCGTCTCGCTTTTGATAGTCCTCATTTCCCAGGTGTCCGTTTGACATCGACGAATCGAAAAGTCGGTCATATACGGTAGACGTGAGGACGTTGAGAAGAAGGAACGCGACGAAGGCAACGCCGATCCACCCCCACTCGTGAACGGCGAGCGGAACGACCTGGAAAAAGTCGTGTACTGGTGTGTACAGAACTGTCAGGTGGAGGAGAAACGAGAACCCGATAGCAGCCAATAACCACAGATTAGAGCCAAGGGTTAGACCGTATCGGGATCGAATGACATAGATCCGGATCATCTCCCCGACAACGATAAAGGTAAACAAAAGCGTCTGTGCACGGACGAGCGAGTCGGTGGCTTCGAGACCATAAAAGAAAAGCCCAAGACCGATGAGCGCCAGCAAGACGGCGATCGTGACGATCGATACGAGCACACGTGTATTGATCACGCCTTCGTCCGACGGTCTCGGGGGCCGCTCCATGAGTCCGGCAGCATGTGGATCCGCTCCGAGAGCGAGCGCCGGCAGCGTATCAGCGACGAGGTTGATCCAGAGGATCAAGACGGGAGTCAGAATCAGTGCCTGGGAGGTTCCCGTAAACCGCTCGGGAAACAGCAGACTCCCGAGAAGGACACCGAAAAAGACCACCAGGACCTCACCGGTGTTAGTCGAAACGAGGTAGTTGACGAACTTTCGAACGTTCTCGAATATGCCGCGCCCCTCTTCGATTGCGTCCCGTATCGTCGCGAAGTTGTCGTCACGGAGGATCATATCCGACGCCTGCCGTGCGACGTCGGTCCCACGATTCCCCATGGCGATCCCGACGTCGGCCTGTGTGAGTGCGGGCGCATCGTTGACGCCGTCGCCGGTCATTGCGACGTTGTGGCCGTTCTCCTGTAACGCAGTCAGTATCCGGACTTTGTGGTCCGGCGTGACTCGTGCAAAGATATCAACTTCTTCGACGGTGTCGCGCAACGCGTCGTCCGACTGGTCGTCGATGTCGCTGCCCGTAAGCGCGCCTTCCGGATCGAACCCGATCTGCTCGCCGATCGCCTTGGCAGTAGCAAGGTTGTCGCCTGTCGCCAGGACGGGACGAACCCCGGCGGATTGGCAGTCGGCAATTGCCTGTTCGACCTCCGCACGTGGCGGATCGAGCATTCCCTGGAGACCGAGAAACACCATCCCGTTCTCGATCTGGTCCGCATCCGCGTCTGGATCGTCGATCGTCTTCGATGCGAACCCCAGCACTCGGAGCGCGTCACCCGCAAACGACTGGGTTCGCTCGAGGACGTCTTGTCGTTTCGCATCAGTAAGCTCACACACACCTCCAGCCTCGAGGATGCGGTCACACCGCTCGAGCACGACTTCCGGTGCACCCTTCATGTAGGCAGTTGGATCGTCGCTGTCGACGAGTACCGTCATCCGTTTGCGTTCCGACGAAAACTGAATCTCGCGTATCCGCTCTCCGGGTCGGTCGACACCAGCGTCATCTGCCACTCGCTGGACCGCGACTTCGGTCGGCTCGCCCCTGTACTCGTTTTCCTCAGTTCGCTCCACATTGTTACACGCGGCACCACATCGGAGCAGCCACTCGAGTGCCTGTTCGATGTCCTGGCTGTGCCGAGTATCCGTTCGCTGGCCCCCTCCGTTCCCGTCGGCCGAGACTGGACTGATCTCGGAGGGCTCGACGATGGTTCCAGCAGTGTAGAGGCGTGTCACCGTCATCCGTTCTTCGGTGAGCGTTCCAGTTTTGTCGGTGACGATGACGTCGGTCGATCCGAGGCTCTCGACGACTGGGAGTCGTCTGACGAGGGCGTTTCGATCGACCATCTTTCGGGCTCCAAGCGCGAGCGTAAACGTTACTACCGCAGGCAACCCCTCCGGGACTCCCGCGACGGCCAGGGTAATACTGACGAGCAGAACCGAGACGATACCCGTCGCGGTAAAGAGAAACTGGACGACGGTAACGAGAACGATGAGAACGGCGACGAGAGCGCCGATTTGCGTTCCGAGCTGTTTGACTTCCGCCTCGAACGGGGTTTGTCGGTCTTCGGACTCGCCGAGCTGAGTTGCGATCCCGCCGACCTCCGTCGCCATACCGGTCTCGACGACGACGGCTCTCCCGCGCCCTTTCACGACGGTCGTGTTCATATAGACCATATCCCGCCGTTCGGCCAGTGGCGTGTCGTCATCGACGGCTTCCGGATTCTTCTCGACCGGCGTACTCTCCCCCGTGAGCGCGGATTCGTTTGTCCGCAGCCCGTCGGCTTCGAGGAGTCGTGCATCCGCCGGGACTGCGTCACCCTGTTCGAGATAGATCACGTCACCAGGCACAAGCTGTTTTGCATCGATGGACTGCTTGGTTCCATCACGAATACCAATCGCGCTCGGGCTTGCGAGTTCACGAAGCGCCTCGATCGATTTCGTGGCCTGGTAGTCCTGGACGAAGCCGAACAGCCCGTTCACACACAGGATTAACGCAATGAACGCGGCTTCGGCGTAGTTCGGTTCACTCTCCGGGAAGAGCCCGACGCCGAGCGAGAGCAGCGCCGCTACGACGAGCAGGTACATGAGTGGATTTCGAAACTGAGAGAGCAAGAGCTCGACACGCGACGTGCGCTCTGCCTCGCGGATGTCGTTCTCCCCGTATTCCTCGAGCCGTCGGCTCGCCTCAGCGGACGACAGCCCATCGTCATCAGTCTCGAGCGTCTCGAGGACGTCACTGGTGGACGTGCCATGCCACGGCTCTGTGCGGTCGTTTCGGGAGTCGCCCGTCATACTGCCCACCTCGTCGCTGTCGGGCACCCAGTTCCGTGTCTCTCCCTCTCTTCGAGCGGCTGAGCTACCTCCTGGTGTTCGGAGAAATCCGACGGTGGCCCGACGACTACCGGAACGCGACCAGTCCACAGCCGGCCCGAAATCCCGCGTTCCGTCCTCGACTGGCGGCGCTTCACGCCATCGGCTAACGCGACTTCGACACGCTGGGTTGTACTCTCGTGTCCCCGATCCGCGGTATCCTCGAACTCGAACGTAATCGGGTCGTCGCGCTCGAGCGTCATCCGTCGGCTCCCGCTCTCCCGTGGACTCGTGTTTTCCGTCCTTCGGCGTCGAATTCGTCCATAGCTGACTAGATGGGAGACCTTCATATAAACGAAGACGTGAGTTTCCACGGTTCGAAACCTACTCTCGATCGCATGTCGACTCCTACCAGCATCCCTGAGTGTCTGCGTCATTCACTGTTCTCTGTGGGCTCTCGAACCGTCAGAACGGGAATCGGTGACGTCCGAACGAGCGATTCCGTGACACTTCCGAGCATGTATCGATCGAAGCCAGTTCGACCGTGTGTCCCGACGACGACGAGATCGACGTCGTGGTCGGTAATATACGAGCGGATCGCTTCGGAAATCGAGGGGGCGTGTTCGATCGTCTTCGAAACCGACTCGACGCCAGCGTTCGTTGCGAATTCCGCCGCCTCGTCGAGCAACTCGGTCGCGCTTTCCTCTAACATCGACTGCTGGATGTCGCTCCGGACGTCGACTCCGAGGGTCGCGAGAGCGATGACGGAGAGTAGATGAAGCGTTGCCTCCTCGGCATTCAC
This sequence comes from Haloarchaeobius amylolyticus, assembly GCF_042678045.1. GTDB lineage: Archaea > Halobacteriota > Halobacteria > Halobacteriales > Natrialbaceae > Natrinema > Natrinema amylolyticus_A. Next base: position 89,998 of record NZ_JBHUDI010000013.1, on the reverse strand, counting down.
GACGTCTACACCTAGTGCAAGCGCTTGATTCGCACAGTCACTTCCATCTGTTGGGACGAGGACGTCTTCGTATGGGTACTGGAGTTCGTCGGCTGCATCCGGTTGAATCGTAAGGATTGGTGTGTCTGATCGCCGGACTACCCGTTCGGTGGTACTCCCAAGGAGCAAGCGCTCGAGGCCTTGCCGACCGTGAGTGGGCATAGTAATGAGATCAATATCATGTGTTTCAGCGTAGTCGATGATGATTCTGTATGGTTCACCTTGTCGAACGTCTGTAACAGTGCTCACGCCTCGTTGCTTGGCACGGTCAGCTGTCTCTCGAACGAGTTGCTCGCCTTCCCGTTCGAGGGTATCAACGACTTCCCCACGAATCTGGGTCACACTGTCTCGTGTTGTATCCGCCACGTTGAGGATATGGACTGTCGAGCCGTGTGCGGTCGCAATATCGAGGATGTGCTCAAATATGTCTGTCGTCCCATCGCTCTCGTCGACCGGGAAGAGAAGGGTATCGAACATACGTAGACTTAGGGACGGGAACACAAAACAAGAGGGGATGGCTACAGAGTAATGAAGCGAATGATATCGAACTTGTGTCTAAGGACGTCTACAGAATACCGTCGATAGTCTTTGCAGCTACGTTTTTTCGCGGTTGAGATAATCATCAATAGGGTCCTCAATGTCTCCCATGATTGCTTCTAAGAGGTCTGTTACTGTTACCATTCCGACGACTTCCCCATCTTCTATTACCAACGCGAGCTCTTGGTGCTCGGCTTGGAACTGATCGATAGCATCGCTAATATCTACGTCTGGCGACAGGGTCATCGGCGGAGCAGCGATCTCTTCGAGATCGAGGTCCCCTGTAGCTATTTCATCGCGATATCCACCTAACACCGGGAAGTAGATGATCCCGCGGAACTCTGTAAAACTGTCACCGACCAATGGATATCGTGTATGCGGCTGCTCTTCGATCCGGTTGAAATTCTCCTCGAGATCGACCGCCGTTGAGAGGGCAACAATCTCATCAGTGGGGACCATTACCTCACGGACGGGTTGTTCTCCGATGTTGAGTGCATTCATAATTTCTTCCCGTCGCTCTGGCGCGAGATCACCTTCATCGAGGACAGACCCGAGTCGATTGCGGAGATCCGCTCGTGATTCGATGACTTCCTGTTCAGTCTCACGCCATGCGCCAGTCATCTCGATGCCGAATAGTTTCAGCGTTCCCTTTGCGATCCAGTCTCCGAACCAGATCGCTGGGGCAAGCACCTTCGCGAACCAGTAGAGTGGTCGTGCTCCATACTGACAAACTTGCTTCGAGCGTTCGACACCGAGGTATGTCGGTGTCTGTTCGCCATGTGTGAGATGAATCAAGTTAATAAGCAAAAATCCAAGTAATGAGCCTGCCCCGATCGACGCGAGCGCCGTATTCTGGAATACCGGCTCGAATAGCGCTGCCAGTCCAGGTTCAGCGACAATACCTAACGCGATGCTCGTTCCGGAGATCCAGATCTGACAGGTTGTGAGATAGAACTCGAGATCGTCAGTCATCTCCCATGCAAGTTGAAGCGATGGCGTGTCGAATTCTGACTCGGGATACTGTCGGGCACGAGTCAGACCGAACTCAATTGCGACGAAAAACGCGTTCAATCCGATGAGAAGGAGTCCGGCCAGTATTCGTAAACTGATCTCAAGTGGTTCCATCAATGACCCGTAGTGTTAGACGCCACAAATTAGTATGGGAATGTCACTGCTACATTTTACAGAGTATTCGTTATAAAAAGGATCTAATTTCGGCTCGACAATCCATCTGTCACCACAGTCCAGCAGTTGAACCAGCAAGGATAAGCCCGCCCAAGAAAACCAGTACAAGGACCACTATTAATATAAGTATTATTTCCTTTTTGATGTCCATTGTTATGCGATTCTGAGACCCCTTCTAGTGCCTTGACCTTCTTGATTGTGATCTTATAGTACTTTGGCCCGTGTAGTCGGTATTGTTTAGATTAGTTGACTCTATGAGTATGCATAGCTCTAAACTATATTTTGGCGGTTACTGAATTAGCGCTTTTGAAACATTATCGTCGATACGGCGATATTCGCCGTTCCCGACGGGAGGATAGAGAGCACCACGTCCTCGAGCGCGTTGACCGTGACGAGCACCTAAACAGCTTCGTGAACAGTTTCATCGCCGCCGCAAATCCCGGGGAGGTCGACATTGTTGACCGAGACCTGTATCGCGATATCAACCGTGTGTCCAGTACGTTCGGTCTCGACGATTCGAAATCCGTGGTCAGCGGCGAGTCAACGGCCTCATTTGACGTGACCCATCCCCGCTTGTTCGATCGAGGATGAGACGACGCGCTTCCTCAGTCAACCCGTTGGTCGAACCCGCGTTTCCACTGGTCATGACGGAATCAGACGTGATGAGGGCTCTAGCGCTCTGGCGGATGCAGGCAGGAGATCGCTTCTCGTTGCGCTCAGTCTTCCACACCCATTACCTGCGCAACGTGGGTGAACGTAACGAGGCCGATTCCTCCGACGAAGTTACCTGCAGTCGCGACGACGATTGTTTCGGCCAGCGCTCCGTAGCCGATCGCAGCGTCGAAGAGAAGTCCGAAAAAGACGTGGATTGCAGTGACGACCACGTGGTCGAACGGTCCAAGAGCCAACAGGAACCCGACGATATATGATATGGTAATACGACTCTGGACACTGTTGACGGCCTCGAGGAGGTACGACAGGAGGCTTACGAGTGCACCACCGATAATGGCGCTCGCAAACATCACTCTCACCGGCCGGTGGACGATCTCTTCGGCAGTCCGTTCCAGTGCATGTGCTGACCCGGACGGAAGGACGCCATCGACAGCAAAGACGAATGCGAAGAGGAACCCGCCGACAAGATTGATGACGAGGGTGAGGATCCATAGCCGAAAAAGCGACCCGAGTAGCCACGAGTTGTCTTGATTGACCGCCTTTGCGGCTGGGTCGAAGAAGTTCTCGTTGAACAGCTCCGACCGGCCGACGACTAGAAAGACGACGCCGACGGCAAAGGTAAGTGCGCCTGCAATATGTGCGACGTCACCGAACTGCGGTGCAACCAATGCATCGACAACCCCGAGCGTGGCAATACCGAAGACGATGGCCTTGTTGAAACCCTTGCTGGCAAACACGACAGGTGAGTAGCTGGCGAGGAGATGGATGCTCTCCCGAAGTCACGGCTCCTTCGATTCGTTGAAC
>NZ_JBHUDI010000013.1:0-86726 GCF_042678045.1 Haloarchaeobius amylolyticus | reverse complement strand
GATGCCCCGCATTCGTGACGCCCTCGATCTCGATTCGATCCCTGCACCCTCGACACTCTGCAAAGCCTTCGACCGCTTAGAGATGGCCGTCTGGCGAGTGTTACTAAACGTCTCGCTCGCGGACTTGCCGCTGAACGGTGTCACCGGCATCGATGCGTCCGGGTTTGAGCGAGCGCATGCCTCAACACACTACACGAAGCGAACGAACCTCACCATCCAGCAGTTGAAGACAACGCTATTGGTCGATACAGCGACCAACGCCGTTCTCGATATTCACGTGACGACAACGCGAAAGCACGATACGCAAATTGGGCCACAGGTAGTGAAACGGAACGCAGAGTCCATCGCAGTCTTGACTGCTGACAAGGGATATGACGACCAGAAGCTCCGGCGGCTTGCCCGTGACCACGATATTCGACCACTCATCAAGCACCGGGAGTTTACTCCACTCCACAAAGCGTGGAATACACGGCTGGACAGCGATCTCTACCATCAGCGGAATATGAACGAGACAGTCAACGCGGCGATCAAACAGAAATTCGGCGCATTCGTGCGGTCACGCCTCTGGTGGAAGCAGTTCCGGGAACTCGTCATCAAGTGCGTCGTTCACAACCTCGAACGAGGGCTCGCTATTGCATCCGAGGAGGGCGAATGTACGTAATTCGAAAGGAACGGGGTGCTGAATATAGAGGATGGATTTAGCGGTAGAATGGACGTTTAACCGATTCGGCCTGAATATCCCAAATTTGGAAAACATCTATGGTTAATCTCGAACAAAATAAGCGGAATCGAGTGTTTCTTATGTACTTTCCTCCATTTTGCTCTGAACATGGTCGATGACCTCCCCATGGTCGTGTTGGGGGCTGAATAAGACGAAGTCGGTATCTTCGTCAGCTCGAAGTGTATGTCCGGGTGGCCAGTAGAACATATCACCCCCCTCATCTACTTCTTCGCTACCGTCAGTATAGGTGACGGTCAAAGCGCCACTTACGATGTATCCCCAGTGAGGTGACTGGCAGAGATCATTTTCCAGTCCTTCGAGGAGACCTGCGATGTCGGTCCCTTTCGAGAGCGTGAAGTATTCTGCAGCCATCTTCCCTGAGTCAGATGCATCACCGAAGTCCGGTTGGTGGCGAGCCACTGCGGCCGGGCTGTCAATTCTGGCTGGGATGTCTTCTTTTGGAATTTTCATGCATTCTTCCAGAGGACGCCCACCCATGTGAATGAGTGCCATTTTCACGGAGAGGTGGTGTTATGCGTAACTGAGTGAATCCACAAAGTGGGGGTGGTGCTGGATATGCACTATCCCTTCAGCACTGGCACTTGAGTGTCCTTAGAGCCTGCAGCGCCCATAGCCGATTTTCGGGGGTCGAAATCCCCATACTGCGGTGGGGTGAGATACCGCACGAACGCAATACCGATGCTTTCGTTCGATGGCCGATGGGGTGAGTGGTGTCTCCGGAAATTTGCGTACGTCCAAACTGGTGGTGAAAGAGAAAACCAATCGCTGATGAACACAACACTCCCATATTCTGTCAGGATGTGCCTGCTGCATACAGAGGATGAGTGCAGCAAGCCCGGTGGGAGTAGATAGAAAACGAATCAACGTTCAATCGACTGGGGCCGAATCGTTGTTGTCCGTCGTCTGTCGCTGCGCTCGGTGACCGGTTGTCTCTGGCGTTCCTTCGTGGGCGCCAGTGCTACCGACACCCATCGCAAGTAATCCGGCTAGACCAGTTCCGCGAAGCGCGGTTCGGCGGGTTGTCCGCAGCGGTTCGAAGTTCGATTCTGGCGTCGTACGGTGTGTTTCGTTGCTCATGGCTCTGGCTCAGCTATCTGTTTGCTCGAAGGGGAAGACGTACTCCCAGTCGTCTTTCATACTGGTGACGACCCAGCCCTGCTCCGCTGCCACCTCGATAAATGGCTGGGCAGACTCGTCGACCGGCTCACCTGTGAGGTCTTCGTCCATACTATAGGCATACTCACGCTCGGCGTCGTCGTGATTAACCAGCAGGCACAGCCGCGGACCATCCCCTGCATCGGCCCACTCGAGCATCTGGCGATCTCCGACGTAGTTGCCGAACGCCGCGATGGGTTGTCTGCCGATGAACGTATGGATACCCATTGGTTTGCCGTCCTCATCGTCGACGAAATCGACCTCCGGAAGCTTGACCAGCACCGGCTCGCCGTCCCGGATCTCGTAGCGGGTCTTCCCGGTCGAACCGACTACCTGCTCTGGTGGAATTCCGTACGTCGGTTCGCTCATCGGCCGCATGAAATCGACGCCACCGCCGGAGACGATGAAGTTCGTGAACTCGTTCGCTCGCAGAAACGAGAGCAGCTCTAGCATCGGCTGATAGGCGAGTTCGGTGTAGCGCCGGTCGAAACGCGGATGGCGCGCCGTATTCAGCCAGTCGGTCACGATCTCTTCGAACTCGGCCGTGGTCATTCCGGCGTGCGTGGCAGCGAGCAGTTCGACCATCTCTTGCTGGCTCATCGCTGCCAGCGTCTCGAGGTCGTTTTCCAGCGCCGCCTGGTAGGGTTGTTCGTCCTCCCACTCCGGGTTCTCGGGGGCCAGCTCTTGTATTCTGTCCACTGTAAAGGCAAGCTGGGCGTACACTGGCCGCTCGACCCACAGCGTACCGTCGTTGTCGAACGTGGCGATGCGCTCAGCGGGTGGCACGAAGCCGGGGGAGTCTGGCGTGGTCACTTCCTCGACGAACGAAAGTATGGCCTGCCTGGTCTGGCCATCGTTCCAGGACGGAAGCGGCTCAGTGGTCTCGTTTCGACTCAGGTGGTCGTTCGCACTCGGATCGGTACGCTGGGCCGTGGCGCTCCCGGCGCCCAGCGCGAGCAGTCCGGCGAGACCTGCCCCGCGAAGCACGGTACGGCGTGTTGGTCGAAGCGGTTGGGGTTCCGATACTGGTGTCTCGTGTTCTGGCTCCTTGCTCATGACTCGTGGCTCTCTGAGTGGCCCACTGCAGCGGTTGGGACCGACTCGGACAACCGCACACCAGCATTTCATATAAAGCAGCGACGATACTCGAGAAGAATATCATGACGTGATGATAGTGATAGACAGCTGTCTATCTCTGGATTCTCGATCGACTATCTGTTCTTTGAGTGACCGATCATAACTATCAGTTTGTGCTGCGTTCGAGCCGTCTGTTCACCAGACGCTGACCGAACTCCCGAGCCGCTCTCAAAAACGGCGTGGTGGATGCAGAAAATGAAAGGCAGTTGTCTGGTTGGAGATGAAGGGAGACGGTATCACCCCTCCGCAGGGACGACCTCGGGCATGTCGTAGGACCCGTCGACCAGCGACCAGTGGGGGCCGTAGAACCGCGCCGCGAAGCGCATGCCCCCGTCGGGGGCTGGAAGCCAGTTCGCCGCCTGCTCGGGATCGTCCGGTTCCTCATTCTGAACGTAGATAACGAGTTCGTTACCGTCGGTGTGCAACAGATCTTCTTCGAGCATGTAGCTGTTGATACTGTAGCGGTCGAGTTCGTTCTCGACGAAGTAGCCCTGCGCGTCGTAGATCGGGATCTCCCAGAACTCGGTGACCGGCGGGAGGTTATCGAGGTCGAACGTGATGGTGTACTGTGTCGACCCGTCCAGTTGCTCGCCGTTCGCGTCGGTGAATTTGAACCCAGCGACGTGAGACGCGGGCGAGTCGGGGCCCGCGAAGCCGAAGTCGGCCATGGCGGCCCGGGTCAACCAGTCGGTTCTGAAGTCCCCCGTGTTCTGAAGGACGTTCCAGCCGTTCATATCGACCATGACGTCGCCGTTGGCCTCCACCGCGGCGGCTCTGACGCGCTCGAACCCGCTTTCGAACCCGCTGGTCAGCGCCTCCTGTACGTCGGTCTCGAGGGCCGACCACTCGAACGCCAGTCCCGGGCCGATTCCGACCTGCTCCAGCCGCTCGAGCATCGCAGCCTCCTTGCGGGAGTCGTCGATGAGCGGCATGCTCGGGTCGTTCAGAACGAGGCCGAGGAGGGTGAAGAAGTCCGCTGCGGTCTGATTTTCGACCTGCTGTGCTGTGAGCTCCGCCATTCGCGGAACTGTCTCGTAGTCGCCGGGGACGACTGACTGCTCTGCCCGTGGCACGCCCGAACGGTCGTTTTCGAGCCACTCGCTGAGCGGGGTGATGGTCGTCTGGTCCTGCAGGTCGTTGACGTGCGCGATTTCGGATTCGTCCGTGGGATCGCGCAATGCGTACCGGACGAGGGTGAATAGGGTCTTTGTCCCTGCTTGGACGACATCGGTCGCGGCGAAGTCGCCCGGGATATCGCCCTCGTAGTCGTCCGGCAGAATCAGGTACGACCGCGCGTCGGTGCCGTTGAACTGATTCCCAGCGTACAGAGGGAAGATTCCGTACTGGTTCATCAACTGCAGCGAGAAGTAGCGGTCGGTGACCTCGGGCATCTCGATGACGATGGGACCGTCCTGCAGGTCGAGGAAGCCCATTCCGTACAGGGTGGTGTTGTTCGCAGTGACGATAGCCGTGAAGTCGGCCGTTATCGGTTGGCCATCATTAGGATAGTGCAACCGATTGATGCCTACAAAGACGTCGCTATCTTCCTTCTGCGTGTAGTTGAAGCGCGTTACGTAGTAGATGACCTGCTGGAGTCCGTAGTAGTAGGCGTCTTCTGCGATCGATGCTACACTGGCATCCGTGTCGTTGTCCTGGCTCGCTTCGGACTCTCGATCGGCGGCGACTGTCCGAGTCACTGTCGGTCCACCAAGTGTGAGTCCGCCTGCGATGATTCCCCCTCTCTGGAGGGCCTCGCGGCGTGTCAGCGTCCGGGTGCTGAACTGGTGCACTCCATCAGCTGTCTTGTCTGAATGCTGGATTCTCTGGTGAGTATTCGCCCCGCTCAGCACGGTCCGGCGCGTGGCTCGCAGCGATTCGGACTCCAATACTGGTGTCGTGTAGTGCGGTTCTTTGCTCATGGGTATGGCTCATGCCTCTCTGAGTGGCCTACAGGAGTTGTGACCGACTCACACGCTTGCACACCAGCGTTCCATATAATACAGCAATGAGACCCGAGAATAATTTCATGACACGATGATAGTGGTAGATGGATAAACATCTCTGAGTTCTCGATTGTCTATCTGTACGTATAGTGGGCGATCACGGACCGTAGTTCGTGCTGCATTCGCGCTATGGATTCAGCAGCGGCTGAGTATTCTACCTGACTACTGTCAGGAACTGCGTGCGAGATACAGAGGATAAATTCAGCAGATCGGTAACGATAAGATACAGCGTTAACGGTAGGTCTCGGGCCAATAATAATAACCTGTGACCTTGTTACTGCATTCTATGGTCAAATGTGCTCGATGCGGCCGTGATGTAGATGACGTTCAAAACATCACGCCAGATGTTATCACGAAAGAACTAATAGACACAATCGATCACGGCGAAGAAGACCTTGCCGGGGAGAATGATCTGAAAGTTTGCGTCGAGTGTATGGATGAACTGAATGGAGACTGAAAACGAAGCGATTTGCGTTACTGACGATTTCAGCACGATCTGGATTACAAGATTCGCGCCTTGTATCTTGCAGAGGTGTAGCGACCTATCGATTCTCTGTTGGAAGAGGCGTGCGAAATACAGAGGATGAGTGCAGCACGACCCTCAGTACGAAGCGGAAGACGAGCGACGATCAAGTCACGCCGACTCAGTCGTCAGAACATCTATGTTCGTGTCCTTGTCACTCGACCGGTTCAGCCTCGGGGAATTGATAGCTCCCGTTGAGAATCTCTTCGCGCGGCTCGTAGAGTCGGACTGTATAGCTCCACCCTTCAGGCGTGTAGAGGAAGTTCGGTTGATCGGGGTCACCGCCGAAGTGGATGGTGACGTCGCCGTCGTCGTCTCGCTCTGCGGTCACGTTGTTAATCGCGTACGCGTCGTACTTGTTTTCCTCGAGATACCAGTCGCTGTTGTAGACGGTGACAGACCAGTATCCGTCGACGGGTACGTCGTCGACGGTGAGCGTATGTGGCGTGTCACCGTCGTTCTGCTCGGGCGTTCGCCAGAGGACGAACTCGTCCGTCCCCGGACTTCCGCCCCAGGCGATCGCGGTGCCGAGGAGGTGCTTGACGGGATCGACCTCGTCGGCTTCGCCCCACACGCCCCGGGAGTCGCTCATCGTCACCCCGACTGTGATGAGTGCCTCCCGGATTTGCTCGAGCGATTCCTGATCCCAGTTAGGTATCTCGAACGTTCCAGTGGATCGTTGGCTCGCCGTGATCTCGTCTTGGATGGCGTGAACGGCCTCGATGTCGTCCGGATCGTTTGGATCGAATAACGTGCGGACCAGGACCAACCCGTACCGCGTTCCGACCGCGTCCTCTGTCAACGTGAACTCGCCGGCGGTCGTGGACGCCCCTTTCACGTAATGATCTTGATCGATGACGATCAGCAACTGGTAGCGGTCGCCGGTGTCCGGTTGGGTAACGGTGACCGGTTCGGTCAGGTCGAAGATGCCGACCGAGTAGAGCGTGTCTCGGTTCATCTGGATGACGTTCTGCTGGTCGATGGGGACCAGCTCTCGGAGGTGGTAGAACTCCCCGAAGCCGCCCAGTTCGGCATAGCCTTGGAAATACGTGTCGGACTCCGCGCGCGTGTAGTTTTCCCATGTTACCGGGACCGACTCGTCATCTTCAGACGTCTCGCTCGGGGCTCGGTTGGCGTTCACCCCCGAGAAGCCCTTTCGGGCACTGGTGCTGCTTGCGCCCATCGCGAGTATTCCAGCGAGGCCCGCCCCGCGAAGCGCGGTTCGACGTGTTGTTCGCATCGGTTCGGATTCTGGTTCCGCCGTCGTGTGGTTCGTCTCTTTGCTCATGGCTCGTGCCTCTCCGAGTGGCCCACAGCAGCGGTTGGGACCGACTCATACTCTTGCACACCTACGCCCGCTATAATACAGCAGCCATACTCGAGAATAAATTCACGACATGATGGTAGTAGATTGAGGATAATCCTTGAATTCCCAAAATACTGTCTGCACCTGTAGTGAACGATCACGGACCCCGCTGTTTAATCCTCAGTTCGTGTTGCATTCGCGCCTTGTATCTTGCAGAGGTGTAGCGACCTATCGATTCTCTGTTGGAAGAGGCGTGCGAGATACAGAGAATGGGTTCAGCACGACGACTTCGTTTGATTCACGCCGAAACCAGTGAATCACCTGTTCACTACACGTGCTTATTGACCGCTGGGTGGTGGTTGGAAAGCAAGGAGATGGTCAGTTGCTATCGGTTGTCTCAAGCGATGAATTGCAGTGCTTACATCGCTCTCGGTCTAGTTCGTTCGGTGCACCGCATTTAGAACAATTCGTCCGAGCCGGTGGTTCGTCAGTGTCGTTCCACGACAAAATCACCATTATCATCAGGATGAGAAATACGAACAAGAACAAACCCAGTGGGCCGAATGAGAGGAGAAAGATAGCAACGAAGAAAATAGGGAAGCCAACGAGTACGTACACCAAAATAGTCGAGAGCCGATCCATAGTTTATTTTCTAAACTGTGGGGCAAAACCTTTATGATTGACAGATTGCGGGTGACTGCTTACTTATTCACCTGTACTGAACCATTCCACTTTCGCAGATCGAGCCGAATCTCGTACCACATTTGCGCCTTGTATCTTGCAGAGGTGTAGCGACCTATCGATTCTCTGTTGGAAGAGGTGTGCGAGATACAGAGGATATACCGATCGCTAAGATCAGTCACTCTGTGAGCTAGTCTTTATTAGACTGCTGGGGGCTTTATGGGCGCTGTTTGCTAACATAGAACTATGTCTCTTCGGGAGGTTTTGGGGCCGGACTCGCTTGATCAAATTGTCTACGTTATTCTGTTTTGGGCTATAATCGTGTTCGCTTCCGCTTACATCCTTGACGACCAAATTGTACGGTTAGAATCCATCATCGGAACGGGGATTATCCTTGCTTGGATTATATGGGGTATTAATTATCGTCTCCAGCAGATACAACAGGAACGATACAAGAAGAAGAGATAAGGGGTATCTATGCTGTATTCGCGCGATGGGGCTTGTTTAGACGCGTGAGATCAATGGTGTCAGAACTTCACGGCTTGCTCGATGTTTCTGACGGCAGCCTTTAGGACGAGTTCTCTGAACTGACCAAACCACGTTCTGGCCCGCAACGTCTCGCCGAACCGATGCTTCAGCGCGAAGAAGATCGCTTCGACGATCGAGCGGCGGTGATAGACGTTCTCGTTGTGGCGAGCGTTGTGCGCTTTGTCAAGTGCGTAGAACTCTCGATGTTTGATCACCGGGCGGATGCCAGCATCCCTGAGTTCGTGCCGTAGCGCGTCCCAGTCGTAGCTTTTGTCAGCAGTGATCGTGTTTAGCTGTGCCAGATTTCTCGTCAGTACCTGTCGTCCAACTTGTGTATCGTGCGGCTGTTTCATCGAGCAATGGATATCGAGGATGACGCTGGTATCGCAATCGACGAGCGCTGTCGTCTTGATATCGTCAAAGTTGTAGCCGACGCGGAGGACATAGTGGCGGCTGGCTTGATGGCGTTTAAAGCCAGTCGCGTCGATCGCCTGAACGTCGCCGAGGTCGTGCAGTGAGACAGACAGCCGCAGTAACACTCGCCAGATACGCATTGTGAGATCTTGTTTCCGCGTACAGACGGTAGTGAAATCCGGTAGCTGATCCACAGAAAGTCCAAGTTTAGCGGCGATTCCGGGCATCTCGTACAAGATATCGAGTAATCGGCGGTAGGGCTGGTTCAGATACTCTCTGAGGCAGTGGATCGAGACAATCACCCAGTCAGCGTAGCCGCCGTCACCCTTCTTGATCGCCGGCGCTGGCTTGCCGATGACAGCGTTTTGGGACAAATCGACGCATCGGTCGGTGAAGCGGGCGAGTTGAGACGGCATACTCGCCACTTCCTCGCTCAACGCCACATAATCTCGGTCGAGGCGTCAACTGAGCGGCGTCTAAACACGGCCTGCGCGATGTATTCAGCACGACCGCTGAAATCTATCATCGACTGAGGGTTTCAACAAGGCCAAGACGATGGTGAATCCCGCAATGAAGCTGGTTGCTATGAGCTCGAGCAGCGACTGGTCGAGCCGTCGTTCACCTTCTTCGACTGCCCGGTCGAATATCTCTACGGGGTCTGGGGCTATGGGCACGTCGTAGTTGTAATGTTATAGATGTATAATCTGTCTCCCTGAGCACTCAATGGCCATTAGGTGCCGGATGAGAAGAGACATCTATGTGCTCTATTGATTTTCTATCTAAAGTAGCAAAATAATAATCAACAAGATAACTACTGGTTTGGTTCTCAATTCGTCAGGAGCCACTGAAATTAGCTGGAGACTCGAGGACTGCAGCTACGAACTTAGTCACCTGGATCGGGGGCCGATGGCTGGTCGTCCGCCGGTTCTGGCTGTAACTGGCGGACGAGATTCAAATGCATGAGGTGAAGGTGCATCCCAATTCCATACAGGATGGTACCTAGTCCGACGAACGTGAGTGGCATGAGTATCGCTTCGATCGCCTGTGACGGGCTGTCGAGGTTTGCAGGAAGAACGACACCAACGGCTAAGAGAAATGCACTGAGAATGATTACCAACCCTATACGTACTGCCCGGGAGTACGTTCCAATCCTTTGGAGCCGTTTTTCGATCTCCTCTCGAGAAGGTGGTGCTGTCTCACGGGCCATAACTTACGACTCGCTCGTTCTACACATCGTTCTCGGTGCAAGTTCGGCTATGGTCATCTGAATTGGTTACTGTTATTACCCACCATTCTACCATCTTCGGACGTAAAATGAGGGTCAGAATTGGCAACCCGACGCACGGAACACATGACAAGCAAGTGTCTCGGTTGCCAGCCACGGATTCGCCTACTGATCACAGCAATCGTTTCTCTCCGACACTGACTATTAATTCATACCACACATAATGTATAAAAAACATCAAATGGGCCGGAACGAGTGGCAGACATATGCTACGTGACCGTGAGTCAATCGGAAATCCAATTTTTGCTCTCATCAAGTTATTGGATAATCTACGCTCAAGAATTATATTCAATAGGGCAGCAGAGTACCGAACTCACTATCGGAGAGATTCATCGTCGATAGTGAGTGTTTCTTCGTCAACAGCATTAAACTCGGCAGCTACGAGATTACCAGCGGGATCAAAAATCTCTGACTCGTCACGCATTACGTAGAGCTGTCCCGGTTCTGTTTCTTCGCCCTCTTGCGGGAAGAAGAGAAACCGGTTGTTCGTGCCGAAGTACTCGGCATGGACGGTATTGTAATCAGTGAACAGGCCGCTTTGCTCGATATCCTGTGGAACCCAGCCTTGCGGCCCTGAAGTGATCTCGAACGGAGCACTTGAAAAGAAGTTATCGGAACGGACAGCGGCTTCGCCACCGTCGTCGTCCAGAATCTCGAAGTCCTCTTTGATCTCGAGTTCGAAGGGGAGGTCCTCTCCGGTGAGCGGTCTGTACTGAGTACGCACGAGATCGGGTATTGTTAACTCGTCTTCGGTCGGCGACGATAATCGGTCGTCGAATACGTACTCCTCCCCCTCTTCGATCTGTGCACCCTGTGGCACGAAGAGATACCCCTCTTCGGTCGTGTTGAAGTGTTCGATGACTCGCACACTGTAATTCCGCAGGATGTCTGGGTTGTCTACGACAGGGGCATCCTGCAGTGCTGGCGAGACGACCCGGAAGACGGCGCCCGAGAAGTACATCTCGCCAGTCGTGATCGCCTCTCGAAACTGTCCGTCGCCGTTTTCAGTCGTTGTCTCCTGTGCTATTGCGTTTCCGGTCACCCCGAGCCCTAGCGCGGCCGCAGTGATCGACCCCGCCTTTACGAACCATCGTCGCGATTTCCGGCCAGATTGGGCATTCATGCTGAACCACTGTCCCTCTCGGACGGTCAGTCATTCATTCCCTCTTCGGATAGACCTCATGCTGGCTTTTGCAGCCGTTAGCAGCGCCATCGATCGACCATCTTTAGAGGGGTCTAGTTCTCGGGCTTGGAACGGAGTCGTCGCCGAAAGAATCCGACGAGTTCACTCACGTAGCCAGTTCCCCAAATTGCGACGATCACCGCGCCGACTGCGTTGAACACGAAGTCGGTAACAATGTCGTCGATTCCATAGACCGTAACTACCACGCCGCCGAGGGCAAATTCCAGTACCTCCCAGAAGACACCGATCGCAAGGACGAAGACGACGATGAACACGGATCGAAACGTCGATGAGACGTTCATTTCGTCGGAGTGGAGTTCGAACGCCCGAAAGGCTGCATACCCCAGTCCTGCGATGACCGACGCCGAGACGGTGTGTGCGATCTCGTCGTACCATTGGTACACATCGTAGAACCAGAGCGATCCCATCGTGTGAAGGATCACGGCGGTGGTGATCCAGAGGACAAGCCCGGCGTCCATCGAATACCCGTACTCCCGGCGCAACCACGCCGGCAGGAGTGTTATCCCGAGGGCGAACCCCGCCGTTCCGGTGATTCCGAACTGAAACGTCGCTCCCCCGTATCCGAGGAGCGCGACGAGCACGAGTTGCAGGCCTCGAACGATACGGCGCTCCTGGGCGTCCGTCAGCCCCAGTGCCTCACCGAGCGTCATGATGAGTCCCCTCCGGTCGTGGCTCGAGCGACGGCACCCGCCGGCTCGAATCGGCCGGCGTACCACTCGAAGAGCGCGCCGAGTACGAGCCCTACGACGGTGACGATGACGAAATCCCACTGGAGTTCGGTCTGCGAGCGCAGGTACTCGGTCCCGAGCCACTGATCCGAGTAGAACTGCGCGACGGTCCAGAGCGCCTGGAGCGACATCGTCGTCAGCACCGCGAAGCCGATAGCGAACCGCCGACTTAGTTCGACCGATGCGAACGTCTCGAGCTCGACGACGACGATGAGCGCGACCGTCGCAACGGCGAGATACACCACGGTCTCGGACGGAAATTCGGCCACACCGGTAACGACGGAGAGCGTAGCGACTGCCAAGAGCGGCCAGGAAACCATCGCCGTCCAATCGCCAGTGATCAGCGCTGGTACTGATACCGTAGCGACGATGACTAGCTCGAATCCGCCCCAGAGTAGAACACCTGTAAGAACGCTCTCGAGGGCACCCAGCGCCACAGTGCTCGTCAGCAACCATCCGATGACAGCGTTCATTCGCTCGTCACGGACGAGGTTCTCGAGCGCCACAGCGTATCCACTCGGTTTGGGGACACTAAAACCCGCAGCCAAATTTGTAACGATCAATGAAAATGAAAGTGCGTAGTAAATGAACTGACGGGTGTCATCTGGACCCTATCGTCAACGGACATGGCTGGTGGCGACAGTGATGAGTCGATTCGTATTGCTGACGGGAGTCAGTTCCTGGATCATCTCGAATGGTCGAGGTTAGTTTTGATTGGTATCGGCGTCAGAAACGAACCTGAGACTGTCTTCTCTTTCAAGACCGGCATTCTTCCGGTTCGTGCCCGTCTAATTGACCATGGCCGTTTTCGACGGATGGGACGGCAAGCGTCTCCTCTGGGTTGGAGTCGGATTGGTGATCGCGGCACTGATCGGTATCGCCCTCTTCAGATACGTGGGGACGGTACTCTTCGCGATATTCGTCTACTACGCGACGCGTCCACTGTATCGCCAACTCGACCGCGTCATCGACCACCCGAACGTGACGGCGACGGTCACGATACTGTTCGTCGTCATCCCTATGGCGGCCGTCGTCGCCTACGCGGGCGTCGTCGCACTCCGCGAACTGGATCAGTTTCTCGCCTCGAGCGACCTCGAGGCGTATCGATCGCTCCTCCAGCCGTATTTGCGATTGGCCAGGGAGGGCAACATCGATAGACTCCGGGACGCGTTCACGGCCGGCACTGGTGGCTCCATCGGGGGCGTTGTTCGCCAGGGCGTGACGGGAACTCTGGGACGTCTGCAGTCGATCGCCGGATTCGTCTTCTCGATTCTCGCTCGATTCTTCCTCATGCTCACGGTTCTCTTCTATCTCCTGCGTGACGACCAGAAGTTACGACAGTGGTTCTACGAGAGCATCGACCACGACGACGAGATCGTTTCGTACGTCGAGTCGGTCGATGACGACCTCGAAACGATCTTTCTCAGTAATCTTGCGGTCATTGCGGTCGCCGCCGTGACTGCCGCCGCAACGTACACCGGTCTCAATTATCTCGCATCGGGAGGGACCGTCGTTGCGACGCCGGTGTTGCTCTCGCTGCTCATTGGGATCGGAACGCTAGTCCCTGCCGTCGGGATGAAACTAGTCTACGTCCCGTATGGACTGGGTTTATTCGGACTCGCAGTGACGACGCCGACGCCGCTCTGGCACCCGATCGCGTTCTTCGTCCTCACGTTCGTCGTCGTCGATACGATTCCCGATTTCTTCGCACGATCGTACCTCTCCGCACGAAGCGGCGTCCACATGGGGTTGGTTCTCCTCGGGTACTTCCTCGGAACCCTCGCCTTCGGCTGGTACGGACTCTTCCTCGGCCCGATCGTCGTCGTCTTCGCGGTCCATTTCGCGCATATGATATTCCCCTCCCTCGGTAGCGATCTCCTCGGAGAATAACGGCGGCTGGCGCACGCGCGGACGACAACTCACACGAGCGTCACGGAGCTATCGGCGTCGACTCGAGCTATTGGGTGGGAAGTGACGTCGACATCCGCCTCATTAGGCAGACATCATGTTTCGACAGGAGTCCGCACACTCCCGGAGCACGTCGGCACAGACCTGACAGTGCTCCTCGTCGTGTCGATCGCACTCCTCAGCGCACTCCTCACACGCGCCGGCACAGGCCTGGGCGAGTTCCGTGCTGTAATTCGAGTTGCGTGCCATAAACCGGGCGTGCATCGTCGTCAAGTCGGCGACGTCGCTTCGGCGTTTGGAGCGAAGTCAAGATCGACTTCCTCATCAATCGTGTTGACGAGGAAATTAAGGAGTTGGTCCTCGTGAATTGAATTGTCTGCTTGCTGGGTACTAGACACACTCCATGCAAGTAGACTTTTCAACTAACCAGCTTCGTGAAGTACTGACTCTAGTTCTCAGGACGAACGATCGTTACTGACACGGGTGACCGTTCTGCCACGGTTTCAGCAACACTGCCTAACAGCATCCGACCGACGCCCGTTCGTCCGCGACTGCCGATAACGATATGATCGGCACCGAGGTCGTCGACCGCCCCGAGAATCGCTCGCGATGGTGATCCGTGTGCGAGTTGGGTTTCGACCGAAACACCGTGCTCGGCTGCGAGATCTTCGTACTCTTCGAGTAATTCTTTCGCGTCCTCTTCTCGTTGCTCCATGAACGAATCGTCCCAGACGGCTTCCTCCGTGACCGAGTACGCGTCGAACGGATCGATGACGTGTAAGACAACGATGTCTGTGTCTTCGAACTCGGTTGCTGCAGTGATCAGCGCTCGTCGGGAGTGGTCCGATCCGTCGACTGGGACGAGTATTTTTTCAGCCATTGCAGTTCGTACGACGAACTACCAGATAAATGTGATGTGGTACCAACGCACTTGTCGACATATCAGCTCGAACACTTTCACTCATACGGTCTGCTATCACTGTTTACCGGCGCACCCGCAGGACGGGTCGCGGGTGCGCCGTCACTGACTGAGAGGAGTCCGTCTCAGAGGGCCGGTCACACCCGGTGAGAGACCTATCTTCCTGCACGACGTACGGAGATCGAATGGTCAACGCCTTCTGGCTCGATCGTGACCTCGAGCGAACCGCGGCGTGGCTCGTCGACCGCCACGTCACCAGTAGCGTCTTCGAGTGTTCGATGGTGCTGACGACGGCAGTACAACTGAACGGCCATCCGGAGTCCGACGCGCTGTACTTTACCCATTCGGATCATCCGCTGACCCGCTGGGCGGCGCGGTCGATCGACAACTGGCGATACCTGCGTGATTACACCGAGACAGCCCACGAGGAGTGGCGCTACCGGTGGGACCACGAGCCGACGGAGCGCCACGGCTCGTGGGCGACCGTTCGCTCGCTGGACGACGCGACCGTCCGCGACCTCGAGTGGCCGGCAGCGGGTCGCGAGGATCCGCCACAGCTCACGGGGGAGTGGACGGCCGACGATTACGTCGACGCCTACCGGTACTACTACGCCAACGACAAACGGCACCTGTTCAGGTGGTCGAAGGACCGGTCGATGCCATCCTGGATTCCCGAGTACACGGTCGATGTGGATTGAAGATGTGACTGCGAGTCTCACCTGCGCTCGGATGGGTGTCGAGCTTACCGCCGACGCGGCGGTCGAGACACCCGACTCCCGAGCATATGCAGCGCAAAGGCGTTTTCTCGGCGCGGATATAGCACCCAGGTATGACCGACCGGAGCGCGACCGACTGGGAGTTCGACGCCGAGTTCGCGGACGTGCTCGCGGCGGTGCCGGACGACCGGTTCGACCGCGAGCGGTTCGTCCCCGGCGCCGGACCGCTCGCCGCGGACGTGATGCTCGTCGGCGAGGCCCCGGGGAAACAGGAAGTGAAGCAGGGCGAGCCGTTCGTCGGCCAGGCTGGCAAGCAGTTGGACCGAGCGCTCGAGGCGATCGGCCTCGATCGGGCGGAGCTGTACATCACCAACCTCGTCAAGGTGCGGCCGCCCGAGAACCGCGATCCGTACGTCGCCGAGATCGAGGCCTGGTGGCCGGTGCTGGAGGCCGAAATCGAGCGCGTCGACCCGACCGTCCTCGTCCCCCTGGGAAGTTTCGCGACGGACGAACTCCTCGAGACCGACGAGACGATCACCGAGCTACACGGCCAGCAGTTCGAGCGCCAGGGACGGATCGTCGTCCCGGCGTTTCACCCGGCGGCGGCGCTGTACGACCGCAGCAAGGTCGACGCGGTCGAGTCGGATCTGCGGACGGCCCTCGAGCTATCGTAACAACTGAAACGGTTCACACACTGATCGCACAGCCGCCGTACGATCGGGTGTGCAGTGACGTTCAGTGGCTACTATACCATTAGTTGAAGGCTACTTGTTCGTTCGGAGGCGCTCTGAGAGACGGACGAGCATTGCTCCGAGAACAACGACAACTCCAGTTAGTGCGACCAGCGACGTCGTTTCCTATCATAAATACATACTAAACGAAAGCGAGAAGGAGGTGTTCACCAGTTACCAATGGTTTAGGACTGGCCTATTATTTCACTTCTTTATTAGTGGGTATTTTACTATATTTCTTCTCGCTGAGATCCGGGTATAGTCTGGCGGGACAGTATGGAAATAAAATGGATAACAGGTAGGAAGCGTGCGGTGGCACTGGTGGGAGTTTTCTTCATCGTAGTGGCGGGGGTCGGTATGATCACACTCGGGGGCGTTGCGGTTGACGACCCGTTCACAGTGAGCGACAGGGGCACGGATCCCTCCACAACCTCCGGAAACGAAGGCACCGCGGACGAGGAGGCCACCCCGTCGGACGAAGAGAACTCGTCGACACCGCCACCTACGACAGCTGAGTCCGACCCTGACCCCTCGGACGACCAAGTCGAGGACAGGCAAGGGGTTAACTTCGTTCCAGGCGTCAGGAATTTCAATATTTCAACAGAAGTATTTGATGAGTCCAGCCCTGACGTTGAAGACGGCTTTGTAACCCCAGGCGAACATAGGCTCCTCCGATTTGATATGATCATCTACAATGTCGGAGACGCGGATGCCGAATTGGGCCGTCCCGAGAACCGCCCGGATCTGTTCGAGTATTCGGAGTCCCATGGTCACCCGCATTTAAAAGGTTTCAATAACTATATCCTGCTTGATGAATCGGGCGAGAGGACGGGCGCGGTAAGAAAACAGACATTCTGTCTTCGGGATCTGTACCAAATCCGTTCAACTGCCAGTAATAGTTCTCAGTTCGATTGTGAGTATCAGGGGATCAGTGCCGGGTGGGCTGACGAGTATGACGCGTCTCTGCCCGGTCAATATATTGTTATTGACGATCTCCCTGATGGAGAGTACACGCTGCAAGCCACGACGAACGCCGCAGGCACGGTCGAAGAAACGTGCGAGAGCGATAACACCGTTCGGGTCGACCTTAGTATAAACAATGATACAGTTACGACCCATACTCCACAAAGCCATTACGAGAGACCGTCTGCTTGCTGAGAGATTTGTGTCTCTCTTAGGATTTCAATAGACAAAATCGGTAGAATCCCGTCTGAGACGAGAGCGCTGTTTCCCGTTTTGGAACTCTCTGGGGCGAGTGGGGGTAGTCGTTGTTGAAGTGATATGCGGTAGTACTGTAACTCCGATTTCGTTGACGAAGGTCACGGTCCCCCTAACAAGGACACGCACGACGTGAGGATCGAAGTGGCGTCCATCGTCAGTAGTGAACATCCGTACGTCGGCGGTGTCAGTCGACTTACCGACTGCCTCGTCCTGACCATGGCGAGCCTGTCCAGGCACCTCCACAAGCCGATGATCAAAACCGCGAGCAGGCAGCAGTGATTACATATCAACCTTCCGTTTGAACCAGATACCGTCCGTTTCTCCAGTCGCATGAGCGGGGAAGCCGACACTCACAACAGTATTGAACCACCTGAGATCACTGCCGACTCGATCCATCATATCGACGATCCACGGTTTACGACGGAGAACGTGGCGATCGTGACCGGCGCGGCTTCGGGGATCGGCCGTGCGACGGCGCTCGTCTTGGCGGCAAACGGCTTGACGACGGTTGCGACCGACGTCGACGAGGACGGGCTCCACGAGACAGCCGAGAAAGCGAACGACCTTTCGGTTGCGGGTGACCTCGAGACGGTCGCCTGCGATCTGACTGACGACGCCGAGCTCGAGGCGCTCGTTGAAACGGCTGCCGATGCGGGACAGCTTCGGTACGTCGCGAATATCGCTGGCATACAGCATATTTCTCCGATCACGTCGTTCCCGATGGAGAAGTTCGACTTGCTCTATCGGGTGATGCTCCGTGCGCCGATGTATCTCACGAAACTGGCGCTCCCACACATCCGAGAGGCCGAGGACGGCATCGGCGCGATCGCCAACATGGCGTCCGTCCACGGCCACTACGTGACTCGTGATAAGGTCGCTTACAATACGATGAAATTCGGCCTTCGAGGGCTCACCAAGTCGACTGCGGCCGAGGGTAACGGAGATATCCGTGCGTTCACGGTCAGTACGGGCTACGTCAAGACACCGCTCGTATTGAATCAGATCGCGGATACGGCTGCAGAGCGCGGTATTTCCGAGCGAGCGGTCGTCGAAGACGTGATGCTTGGACAGGCACGCGCTTCCGAGATGATGGAGCCGGTCGAGGCCGGCAACCTGTTCGCCTTCGGACTCTCACGTCACGGCAAACACCTCAACGGCGACGACCTGCTGTGGGATGGCGGCTTCGTGAACACGTACGAGTGATGTATACATGGAACATACAATTTGGACCCGGCGGCGCAAATTGGAACACGAAAATCAGAGCCGTGAGTCAACCGTCGAGAGGGAAGCGACATGTTAGACGGCGAGATAGACGTCGACGGAATGACCACGAAGTTGATGCTCGCAAGCGGCGTTCTGTGGACTGCGGTGCTCGGACTCGGTCTGGCCGGCCACTGGTTCGTCGCCTTGCTCGTCTCGGTGTTCCTCTTCCATCCGTGGTTCGTCATCGGCGCGAGTTCCAACGGGACGATTTCGACGAAGTTGCTCGTCTATCCCCTCGGAATCTGGACTGGACTCCAGTTGTCGGCGTTCGTCCTGGCCGAGTACTACTCGAACGCGTTCGCAGGCGGTTCCCCGGAGTTTCTGATTACCGGAATGCATCCGTCCTTCGCCGCCGTCTACTGGCTCTACTGGATCGGCGGGTTCATGACGGTCACCCTCGCCTACGGGATTTACTTCCGGAAACACTTCCTGCCGGACGGGGAGTGGGACCGGTTCCTCGAGGAAGTCGAGCAGGTGAACGCACAGAGCGAGACACGCGAAGCCGACGAGCCTGTGGAGGTGCGTAGTCGATGATCGATGTGCTCGTTCCCGGCTTCGTCGCGCTGTTTATCCTCTCGGTGTTCGCTGTCGGCCTCTATAGCAAGCGCCTCGTCGACTCCTCCGACGAGTTTTATGGTGCGACGAAGATGTTCGGTGCGGCGGTCATTACCCTGGCGAGTATGTCCGGGATCATGAGTGCCTTCGGATTCATTGGCGGTCCAGGGCTCGTATACCAGATGGGCACGTCCTCGCTGTGGATGACCTTCGCCAGTGGCCTCGGGTTTGCGATGGCCTACTGGATCGTCGGCAAGCGCGTCCGCGGGATGGCCGACGTCGCCGACATTGGTACGCTCGGGGACATCGCCGACGAACGGTTCGACAGTGGCGTGATCCGGGGGATACTCGCATTGATTCTCTTTATTGCGTGCTGGGCCTACCTCGCCTCGCAGGTCGCCGGCGGCGGCTACGTTCTCTCGGTGATCCTCGGGATCTCGATTGAGACCGCCGTCTGGCTCGTGTTCGGGCTGATCATCGTCTACGTTGCCGTCGGTGGGATGGCGTCGGCCCAGCTCGCAGGGGCGTACACGGGTGCAGTGATGCTAATAGGCGTCGTCGGCGTCGTCGTCGGTTTCTTCCAGATTGCTGGCGGGATGGAGAACACGACCATGACCGTCGTCGAGGCCGGTGAACTCTCCGGTGAAGACGTGACAAAGGCCTTTACTCCCCAGATGCTCGACGGCTGGGGGCTCGCTGAAGGCTCCGCACCAGGCCTGTTGTTGATCTGGCCGATCGTCTTCAGTATCGGCGTCATGGGCCAGCCCCAGGTCCTCCAGCGGATGTTCTCGATCGACGACCCGAAGGGGCTGCGAACCGTCGGCCTCGTCAGCGGCGTCACCTATGCCGTGGGGAGCATCCTCTGGTTGCTCATCGGCTTCGTTGCGCTCTATTTGGTCGCCTCCGGAAGTGTCGAGCCGCTTGCAGACCCTGACATGGCTGCCTTCGAGTTCGTCGAGCGATTGCACATCGTCCTGCAGATGATCATCTACGCGGGGCTGGTCGCCGCGATCATGTCCACCGCCGCGTTCTTCCTGTCGGTCGCTTCCGGTGCGATCGCCCGGGACTTCGTGCGAGCGATGGGCTGGGAGGTCTCCGAACGGCGGGAAACGTGGCTTGGACGGACCGCAGTCCTCGTCGTCGGCGTCGGCTCGGTAATCTTCGGACTGTACGGCGGTCACCTCGTTGCGATCCTCGGCACCTTCGGCTGGGGGACGTTTGTCAGTGGGACGATCCCTGCTGTGGTCGTCGGTCTGCTCTGGAAAGATGCAAGCCGAGAAGGCGTCACTGCTGGACTCGCCGCTGCACTCCTGCTCAACGTCACGCTGCTGGCTGCGACACAGCTCGGGTACGCGTTCCCGATCGGGATGGACTTTTACTTCATCGCGATCTCCGTTTCGATCGCCGTGACGATCTTCGTCTCGTATCTGACCGACGGGGCCAGCGGCGAGAACGTCCCAGATCACGTCAAACCAATCTTCAAACTCTAACGGAGGTGAGAGATATGGAACTCTGGCTCGTTGGCTTCGTCGCGATGATGGTGATCAACCTGATCGTCCTCTTCCTAAAAATCTAGACGGTTCTCCGCTGATCGCCCTCCCTGCAACCGCTGTGGACTGTTTTTGAAGCGACTGTACGGCTATGTGTCTGAGTGTCATTTTCCGCTGTCTCAGACAAGGGTTGCAACCGGCAGTATGCTGCATTCTGGATATCCCGTTTCCCAGCAACTTCGCCTCGAGTCTTCGCTGTGGCCCCGGTTTCGGGGTTGGTATACATATCAACCCGCCGGTTTTCGACAATAGCGGCCCTTTCTCCGGTAATGGCAGAGATACTGATAGCTGGTGTCGGTGCGACCGACTTCGGCGACCATACCGGGCGAACCGGCCGGGAACTATTCGCCGAGGCTCGCTCGAGCGCACTCGAGAAAAGCGCCGTCCCACGTTCGGACGTCGATGCCCTCTACTACGGCAACTACATGGGAGAGACCGCCGAGAGACAGAGCCACCAGGCCCCGCTGATGGCTTCCGGGATCGGAACGACCGGTCTCGAGGCGACACGCGTCGAGAACGCGTGTGCTTCCGGTGGCTACGCCGTCGCCGACGGCGTCCGAGCGATCGAGAGCGGTGCGGCCGACGTCGTCCTCGTCGGCGGGCTCGAGCGGATGACGACTCTCGAGACCGCAGAGACGACCGCGACACTCGCCCGGGCCGCAGACGACCTTCACGAGGGGCATCCCGGCCTGACCTTCCCAGGCGCGTATGCGTTGCTCGCGGATGCCTACATGGAGCGCTTCGGCGGGTCACGCGAAGACCTCGCCCACATCGCTGTCAAAAATCACGCAAACGCGGCGACCAACCCGAAAGCCCAATTCCAGAGCGAAATCGACGTTACGGACGTCCTCGAGGCACCACCGGTCGCGGATCCGCTCGGCTTACTCGACGCCTGTCCGATCACTGACGGAGCCGCTGCAGCCGTCCTCGTCTCGGGAGAGTACGCGACTGAGCACGATCTCGAGCCCACAGTCGCCATCACGGGATCGGGCCGGGGAACCGAGACGCTGTCTCTACAGGAACGTGGCGAGTTGGCGCGGACGAGAGCAGCTGAATCGGCTGCCCAGGCTGCCTACGACCGGGCCGAGGTGACCGCCGCCGACGTTGACGTCGCCGAAGTTCACGACTGTTTTACCATCGCCGAAGTCCTCGCACTCGAGGCACTTGGCTTCTACGAGCCCGGGGAGGCGATCTCTGCAGCTCGAGACGGCGAGACGACCCGCGATGGAGCGCTCCCGGTCAATCTCTCGGGGGGATTGAAAGCGAAAGGCCATCCCGTTGGTGCGACAGGTGTCGGTCAACTCGTCGAGCTAACCAAACTGCTCGAAGGGACCCATCCGAACGCCGATGCAGTCCCTGATGCGGAAGTTGGTGTGACCCACAATGCAGGTGGAACGGTAGCAACTGCCGCTGTCCACGTATTGGAGGTAGCGAAATGAACGGTGAAATAACTCGTGAGACAGGCTACGACGCCTGGCTCGACGCACTCGAGGCCGACGAAGGCTACTACCTCCGTGGCGATAGTCGGGCGACCGTCCCACCAGCCGTGATAGGTGAAGACGACGAGCTCGAGCGTGAGACACTCCCTGAAACCGGGATGGTCGAATCGAAGACCGTCATCCGCGCCCCACATCCTGACTTTGAGGAGGATGCCCCCTACGCGATCGCAATCGTCGAATTCGGCCCTGTAACGCTGACGGGACAGGTCACTGGAATCGATCCGGAGGCCGTCGAAACCGGTCTCGAGGTCGAGGCGACGGCGCTCGAAGCGGAGACGAGCGGCAAGCGGTTCGTCGCGTTCCGTCCCGCGGGCGAGGTGAGCGATCGATGAACGTCATCGACGAGGGCAACGGCGAGCTCGTCGGTTGGGAACACCCCGACGATGTCAGAAAGTGGAATCGTGAAAAGCGCTCGCGTGCGTTCGAGGACAAACGCATGGCAGCGAGCGAGGCAGTCGAACAGTTCGTCGACGACGGTGACCTCCTCGCCAGCGGCGGCTTCGGTCACGTCCGGATCTCGACGCCGATCCTCCACGAGATCGTCAGGCAGGACATCGAGGAGCTGACGCTCTCGGGGAAGACCACTGTCTTCGACGCTGATCTGCTGATCGCAGCAGGTGCAGTCTCGAAAGTCGAGGCTGCCTACTGTTTCGCCCACGAAACCCGTGGACTCGCCCCGGCAGGCCGCCGGCGAGTCGAAGAAGGCGACGTCGAGGTCGTCGCCGAGGCAAGCAACGCAACTCTTCAGTGGCGATTTCTCGCTGCGAAGATGGGCGTTCCGTTCGTTCCAGCTCGGATCCTCGCAGGAACGGAGACCTTCGAAAAGAGTGCAGCGAAGATCGTTGAGGACCCTTGGACCCGCGAGCCGATCACGCTCGTTCCCGCCTGCTATCCCGACGTCGCCTGCATTCACGTCTCGAAAGCCGACAAGTACGGTAATGCAGTCATCGACGGCATCAGCGTCGAAGACCCGGAACTTGCAGGTGCTGCCAAACGGCTGATCGTCACCGCCGAAGAGATCG
The DNA here is from genome assembly GCF_042678045.1 of Haloarchaeobius amylolyticus. Classification (GTDB taxonomy): domain Archaea; phylum Halobacteriota; class Halobacteria; order Halobacteriales; family Natrialbaceae; genus Natrinema; species Natrinema amylolyticus_A. The sequence continues at coordinate 63,636 of NZ_JBHUDI010000013.1, read as the reverse complement.
CCGACAGCGACGAACTCAGGGCGCGGCCGAAAGACGTCGAGATTCCCTACTTCCTCGTCGATGCGGTCGTCGAAGCGCCCTACGGGAGCCACCCTGGTGAGATGCCCTACAAGTACTATTTCGACGAGGATCACCTCGAGGAGTGGATGGAACTCACGACGACCGAAGAGGGCCTCGAAGAGTACCTCGAGCGTTACGTCACTGGTACTGCGGACTTCGAGGAGTACCTCGAGGCCGTCGGCGGCGAGGAGCGACTCGCCGATCTCGAGGCGATCGAGAACTACGAGCGCCCGGATGCGGGCGGCCCCAAAGGGGGTGAACAGGCATGAGTGAGGAGTACACGTCGACGGAACTGCTGACGACCGTCGCTGCGAGCCTCATCGAAGACGAGAGTACGATCATTGTCGGGACGGGGATGCCGATGCTTGCGGCAATGCTCGCTCAGCGAACGCACGCACCCGATGCGACCATGATCTACGAGGCCGGCGGTATCGGTCCCGACGCACCCGAACTGCCGATCTCGGTCGGCGACGAGCGGACCTTCCACAGAGGCGTAAAAGCCGCCGGGATGCACGATGTCATGTCCTACATGAGCGCCGGCTTCGTCGACTACGGCTTTCTCGGGGCTGCACAGCTCGACCGCCGGGGCAACCTCAACTCGACGGTCATCGGCGACTGGGAGCGCCCGACCGTCCGGTTCCCGGGCAGCGGTGGCGCAAATGACATCGGGTCGCTCGCCAACGAAACGATCGTCACGATGCGCCAAGACGAGACGAGTTTCGTCGAGGAGCTCGACTTCCTGACTACACCGGGCTACCTCGACGGTCCAGGTGCACGCAAAGACGCTGGGCTTCCTGCCGAGACCGGGCCGAGTCACGTGATCACCCAGTATGGCGTCTACGGCTTCGACGACGACCGCGAGCTGACACTCGAGTTCTTACATCCAGGCGTCGAAGAGGCGACGGTAAACGAGGAAAGCGGCTTTCGGATTCACGTTGGGACGTACGATCGGAGTCCGGAGCCGACCGCAGAACAGTTACGACTCTTGCGCGAAGAGATCGATCCACGAGGCATCATCCGCTGAACACTCTTACTGACCGTCCGACGTTTCGTCCTGTAACTCCATTTGAGCTTCGACGTCGTTCATTACGCGAATAACTCGGCGGAGAACCTTTCGTTGGCTCCGACGAAGGTTCTTTGAGGCCCCCATCTTCGAGATATCGAACTCCCCGGCAACGTCGTCCAGGGTCGCTCCCCGCGGCGTCGAAAAATACCCCTTCTCGACTGCGGCCTCAAGAGTCTCGCGTTCTCTGTCGGTGAGATTCTGGAGCGCCCGAAGCATTGCACCGAGGGATTCGACGTTCTGAAGGATATCGAAGAAGTCGTCGATGTGGACCGAGTCGTCGCCCCTGATCGTGAACTCGTTCGAGCCGTCGAGTTCCGAGAGAGCGTCTTCTGCCGACCTCGCTCTATCGAAGCCGACGTTCCAGATCTCACTTCCATTTCGAATCACGAACGGACCCGTCACATAGCCATCGTTCTTACGGATCGTCTGCATGGCGTCAGTTTCGTCGATTCGCGACCGGATGAGCGCCGTGTTCTGTTTCCGAGAGAGGAGTTCGTACCCCCGAAGCATCTCGTACCCGTTGAGCGTCTCGAGTGCGCCGTGTAGCTCTTCCGGGTTCTCCCCGATCGCGAGCAGTCGCGTCTCGAGGGTCCGATCCGCCTGGTTGAAATCCCAGTGTTGGGTGTGAAAGGCGACGTCGTGTTCTCGAGTGGTCCTGATGTACGGACAATCGTACTGGACCATGTCAAGCTTTAGCGCATTCATCTTCCAGAACTCTCGCACTCCGATCGTATAGTGCTTTCTAAACCCTAATCGCAAGACACACTCGTTCACAAACGCCTCCAAAGAATTGTGGATGAGATAGACATTGTCTAATAATTCCGCACGCAACTCATTCCATGTTTAATTCTAGCCACTATCTCATATATTAGAATGAGTGTGGTCCCATACATGTGTTCGGGAAATGTTGTTTGTTTACCAATATTATTAGACTGACGGTCGGTGATCAAATGATATTTCATCAGAATCGGTCGCTCCCTTTCGCTATCTGCGTATTCGAATCCCAATCGTTGGATCAGTACAATTCATAGGCTCCCTGTTTTCTCGGTAACGCCGATCAACTCTATTGCCGAGCTCTCCCACTGGCCTCGACTGGCAGTCGGGATCGATAGAAATATCCCCGGACGAAGGCCCCAATTTGGACCCGAACGGGAGCACGTTTCTGTGGCCCTTCGGCCTGGGTATCTCCAGTTCACGAATCTCACTTACGCGAGATCCGTTACTGAGCCTTCTCACTCGACCACCATGGTGGTCGAGTTATGGGCCGCGTTCGTCTCCTTGGAGGCGTTCACCTCGTTCCCGTGTTACCGGGGCTTTGGTTATACCTCTAACTCGACTTTTCCTGCCCTGTGCGGACATTCGAATCGAGTCGTTCGGTGAATCCTCGTGGCTTCGTCCGACATACTATGGTATGCTCGCTCATAGCATAAACCTTTCCAGCTATAATATGGCTATTATGTCCAGACAAATCCGTACTTTTGCTCTCCAATGGCAGTCAGAATCCGGCTCCTACCGTCAGGGACAAAGTGACATCCTCCGCGCCGTAAACGGAGAGGGATCGGAGATCCCTCAAGCAGTCGGGCAAAGCCCGACGACGGCGCGGCTTCCCGTACGCAGGTGGGATATTTGTTGGTCTACGACACGACCTGCTCTCTCGTCTGAAACGTCCCGCTCTCGCGGTCGAACAGGTGTACCGAGGGCTGTGTCGTTCGAAAATCTTCGATTTTCGTGATGACGAGAGACTACGTCTCTCGAACCACCACACAGCCGTTACTCCTATCCTCACCGTGAGGACTCGGAGTTATCTTCTGGCGCATATTCTCCGCCCCTTCTCTCGCTGTTCAAAGATAGGCATATATTATTGGAGGACCATTTGACAGGAAGAAGCCATCCGAAAGTTGCAACGGATCACTCGGATATCGAGTTGAGTTACTCAGACGATCTGTTGCCACGAGTTCCTGGCGATTCCGATGGAAGAGTCACACGCAGTTCGCCGTGGACTGCGTAGAAATATCCGCGCTCGAGTAACCGCCGAATCGCGTATTCGGCGTCCTCCCGCTCGAGTACCAGTTCGTCGGACGCACAGAGCACAGCTACTGCTCGGTCACGGTCGATCGCCGGAACGCTGTCGTTGCATTCGCGAGCCTCTGCAGCAGTCATTTGGGCGGAAAGCACGGTGTAGGCGTTAGTTACCCAGTCCGGGAGTGGGGGACGTGGATCGTCGGCGAGGGACATCTATCAATTCACCTGCACATGTTACTACTCGATATCATCTCGCTTAATTGTATCCCTCGTCGGAATTACGCTCGTGGTCGTCTACGTGGCTCCGTTTCTCCTAACGAAGGATCTCCGTGCGGAAGACAGCGGTTCCGTCCGCAAAACATCACTTTTGTTTGAAATTCACGGCGTTTTTACGAAGTACTTTCCTTTGATCAAACCAACAACTATGCATGAGTGACGCTGTCATACTACTAGATATGCTGAACGACTTCGTGACTGGCGAGATTGAAGCAGAGCGGGCCCAAAACATCATTCCTACACTCCGTGACGAACTGCTCCCGGCGGCTCGCGAACACGATATTCCGGTTATCTATGCCAATGATGCGCACCGACCGGAGGACTTCGAACTCGAGGTCTGGGGAGAGCACGCGATGCGTGGGACAGCGGGCGCCGAAGTGATTCCGGAACTCGAGCCCGAGGCCGACGATCACATCTTTGAGAAGCGATTCTACGACGCGTTCTACGGGACCGGACTCGACCAACACCTCCGGAGCCTCGGCGTGGATCGGCTCGTGATGACCGGCTTGCATACGAACATGTGTGTCCGCCACTCGTCGGCGACCGGCTTTTTCAACGGCTACGAGATCGTGGTCCCCGAAGATTGCGTCGACGCATTCACTGAAGACGAACACGAGCAGGGGCTCGACTACCTCGAGCGTGTCTATAACGCCGAACTCACGACGGCAACGGCCCTTATCGAAGAATGGGAGGCTGCGTAGCTAGCTCGAGTTACGGACGCTCTGTCGGAACTCGCCCACGAACTCGACTCGTTTCGATCGTGGCCAGGGCGTTGTTTCTGACTCTCATCCACAAGGAAACTCCGGATCGATGATCAGTACAGTCTCCAGTCGCTGATCTACGTCGCGTTTCAGGGTCATCCGTCCGTGACCGCGCTGTGGGACGAACCATGTTTCGGCGGTGGGCAGGGCGGCCAGTAGAGTGCAGAAGTGGTGAGTCTCCGCTTCGGTAATTGTTATTATTGAGCGCGCAGCGAAACGAATCGGAGGATACTATCACGCGATCCGACCGTCGAGGTCGTTTCGCGCTGCCCACACCGCAGGGTATTAGTCGTCGGACCGGTCTTCGGTCTGCTGCGTGCCTGCCTCTTCGACGCGTGTGGCGTGTTTCTCGAGGTCCGCCGCAAGCGTCCGGGCTTGCTCGGGCGTCAACTCGAGTGCGTCCATATGTGCGGGCAGGTGGTCTTCGGTCATGTTGTCCAGTTCGATCTGCAACCGGACGCAGTCGGGATCGTCTCTGTTTGCGGTCGCGTTCACGACGGCCATCGATTCCGTCTCGAAGTCGTGGCCCTTCGCGACGGCGTCGACGAGATCGAGGGTCGTGTACGCGTTGACTTTCATCAGCCGATCTGCCATGTTAGTCGTCGGACGGAATTGGGGTTCCGTCGGCCCGTGCGGGTGCAGGACTTGCGTCGAGGCTGTCGTCCTCGGCGTAGGGGTACCAGGTTCGCTTCGTGTTGTGCATGTACGGATCGTCGTAGTCCGTCTCTTCGGGTTCGATCAGCGCCGCGAGTTCGTCGTCGTCACGGTCGCGGACGAACTCCCGGAAACTCTCCTCGCCGTCGCGAGCGGCTGCGAAGTTCTCGAGCAGGTTCGCGATCGCGCCCGGGACTTCGTCCGCCGGGATGCGCTCGGCGACCCAGGACGCGAACGCCGGGTCCTCCCCGAGCCCGCCGCCGAGGCCGATGTCGAGCGCTTCGACCGGGTCGCCGTTCTTGCGCGTTTTCATTCCCCGCAGGGAGACGTCGGCGATCTGGGGCTGGGCACACGACGCCGTACAGCCCGACAGATGAATGTGGAAGTCGTCGACGCCGTCGGGCAACTTGACGTTCTCCTTGAGCCAGCGGGCGTAGCGAACCTGCCGGTTCTTCGTCTCGACGATCGAGAGCGAGCAGAACTCGGTCCCCGTACAGGCGATCGACCCACGCTGGAACGGATGAGGGTCTGGGCTGTATTCCTCGAAGACCGGCTGCTCGAGCAACGTATCGAGGTTCTCGTCGGGAACGTCGGTGAGGATGATGTTCTGACGCTGTGTTAGCCGCACCTCGCCGGACGCGTACTCTTCGGCTGCGTCGGCGATCTCGTAGGCATCGTCGACGCCGATCCGTCCGACGAGGACGTTCAGGCCAACGTAGACGTTCCCATCAGCCTGCTCGTGGACGCCGACGTGGTCGTGCTTGCCGTCGGCGTCGCCCGCGTTGTACGAGTACGACTCCCGGAGGTCGTCGCCGGCCGTCTCGAGTTCGAAGTCGACGTAGTCTTCCTGGAGCGTCTCACGGACTTTCTCCGGCCCCCACTCGTCGACGAGGAACTTCATGCGAGCGTTGTACCGGTTCTCGCGGTCGCCGTGATCGCGGAAGAGCGCGGAGATTCCGCCCGCGACGTCGACGGCTTGCTCTGGCGTGGCGAAGACATCGATGTTCCGGGCGAACCGCGGCTCGTTCCGCGAGAGGCCACCGCCGACGCGGACGTTGTAGCCGGTCACCGTCTCCCCGTCGATTTCCTTCTCGGCGGGTTCGAACGAGAGGTCATTGATGTCACCCTGGCCACAGCCCTCGTCACAGCCCGTCACCGACACCTTCCACTTCCGCGGGAGGTTAGAGTGCGCCTCGTTCCGCTTGAACGTGTCGTGGAGGTCGTTCGCGAGGGCACCTGCGTCGACGTGCTCGTGTTTGTCCTTGCCGGCGACCGGGCAACCGACGATGTTTCGCCAGGAGTCACCACACGCCTGAACCGTCGAGAGGCCGGCGTCCTCGAGACGCTCGAAGATTTTGGGCACGTCCTCGAGTCGGATCCAGTGGAGCTGGATCGCCTGTCGGGTGGTCACGTCGAGCCAGCCGTTGCCGAACTCCGGGTTCGACGCGGGGCCACGGGAGAACTCGTCGGCGATCTCGGCGATGCGCCGGAACTGGCCCGGCTCGAGGACGCCGCCAGCTGGGCCGATCCGCATCATGAAGTACGATTCCTGTCCGGCCCGCTGGTGGTACAGGCCGTACCATTTGAAGCGCTCGAACCAGGCGTCTCGTTCGTCCTCTGGAATCGACTCCCATCCCTCCTCGGCGAAGCGCTCGATCTCGTCGCGGATGTCGGTTCCGTAGAGTTCGTCCTTCCAGTGCTCGACGTCGGTAGCCATTACGACCGCATATGGAGGGTATGCATAAGACACGTCGTCTGTCGTCAGTTCTCCCCGCGTCTCCCCAGTCCCGGTCGTCTTTGCCACTATCAGGTTTCGATGTCAGTTTGGCCCGTCTCCCGCCACCGACACGTGGTTTGCGGGCGTGCCGACACTGACGTTCAACCAGCAGTTACGCGCCCTCGCCGTCGCGTTCGAGACGCCACTGAACACCCTCGGGGTCGTACGGATGGAAGTCGCCGTCGATCATGGCGCCGACCGGGAGCTGCTCGATCGAATCGCGCGTCCCACACTCGAGACACTGGCCGACCGCGTGGGCGACGACGGTCGAGCCGTCGACGCCGACGTCGACGAACGCCTCGAGCAGGACGTACGCCGGGGAACAATCACAGAACGCGCCGGTAGCGAGCGACCAGACGTCGCTGACGCTCACCTGTCGACTATCGTTGACGCTGATCCACGCGCCGTCGTCGAGCGTTCGCAGGGCAATCGACATACGGGGAGTTGGCCCACTGTCTCCCTTCGTCTATCGTCCCGTGCAAACCTTACCGACGTGCAGACGCCATTTCAGCCGAAAACGGCACGACGGCAGCGGGTTCGGTCCGATTCGCCCGATCCTAGATAGCGGCCAGAATCTCCCCTACGCGCGAGTCCGCGACGAGCGATGCGCGTGACTGGAGTGGTTTCCCCACCAATTACCGGTGCAATCGCGGGACCGCTTTCGGGTGTGCCGGAACCGACGAACAGGCGGCCGTCTCTCGGATGGCCGTTGCTGCCGATCGTGACCGAACCGGATCCGCTATCGTAGCCACTGAACGTCACTGCACACCCGATCGTACGAGGGCTGTGCGATCTGGTGTGTGAATCGTTTCAGTTGTTACTATCGTCTCGAGGACGGCACACGGCAGGTGTCTCGTGGGTGACGACCACCCGGGTACCTACGATTTTGCGGCGGGCGGGAAAAACTGAGCGCAGTTCGGGCACCAGACGGTACCGTCCGCTCGTCGTTTTTGTTTTCCACCGCAGGTGGAACACCGCTTGTCCGCATAGTAAACCATACTATTCCATCGCGAGGGCCCGATTATATCTCTATCGAATGCGTTATTTCAATAGATGGAGATGATGTATATCTCCTTTTGACGACGGTCACGATGACCGATACGTCCGCTGACGGTACCGAATGTACCACTTTAACACGTCAAACAGTGCTGTGACCGATCGACGACGGTCAGTCAGGAACTGCTACTGTCTCTGTCGGTACTGGCCATCTATCCATCCAACGGATTTAATAATCTGTCTTGCGTAGTATTGTATGATATGAGCACACAAGATTTCGACCCTACGGAGGTCGCTCGTCGTCTCCACGATGACGAGTCCGAGGACCTCTTCGTCCTCGATGTACGAAACGAAGACGACTACGACGAGTGGCAGATCGAGGGGAGTACGAACCTGCCCATCTACGATGAGTTGCTCGAGTCCGAGTATTCGTCGCTCGAGACGAATCTCGACGAGTTGCCCGAAGAGACGGAGATCGCCGTCGTCTGTGTCGCTGGCATCACGTCAGCCCGCGCCGCGGAGTTCCTTCGCGACCACGGCTTCGACGCGAAATCGGTCGCTGATGGGATGAACGGCTGGGGGCGTGTCCACCGTCAGTACGACGTCACAGCTGTCGACGGCGTCGTCCAGATCGTCCGTCCTGGAACCGGCTGTGTCTCGTATCTCGTCTCCGACGGCGACGAGGCTATCGTCGTCGATCCGAGCCAGTACATCGATCAATACCTGCACGCGGCCGACGAGCGCAACCTCGAGATCGTCGGCGTCGCGGACACACACGCTCACGCCGACCACGTCTCGGGCGCGCGCCAGCTCGCCGGCGAACTCGACGTCCCGTACTATCTCCACGAAGCCGACACCGGCGACCTCGGTTCGGTGACGACGATCGAGGACGGAGACACGATCTCCGTCGGCGAGCGCGACCTCGAGGTCGTCTACACGCCGGGCCACACGCCGGGGAGCGTCTCGTTCCAGTTCGGCGAGGCCCTGCTGTCCGGCGATACGCTGTTCCTGCGCAGCGTCGGTCGGCCGGACCTCGAGGATAGCGCGGAGGATGCCGTCCGCGAGGCTGCGAGCCAACTGTTCGACAGTCTCGAGGGCCTGACAGATCTTGACGACGGAACCGTCGTGTTGCCCGGGCACTTCAGCGACGAGTCGATCCGCCCGCTTGCCACCGACCTCGGCGACCTCCACGAGAAATCGACCAACGAACTCCTGAGCTATGTTGAGGCCGGCGACGAAGACGCGTTCGTCGAGACGATCGTCGAGAGCCTCGCCGACGAACCCGCAAACTACAACCAGATCAAGCAGATCAACTGGGGCAAAGAACAGCCCGATGGCGACGTCGAAGCGCTCGAACTCGGCCCGAACAACTGCGCGGCCAACTGACCGGGCGTTCTCCGTTCTTTACTCCTGGGAAGGATGTGTTGACAAGACTTAATAGCGTCATAGAACGGTTCCTTCCCCGGGAGCAGGTCGAATACTGAGGAGGGGGAGATCCGGAACCCTGTGTACGATCCTCCGATTTCGTCCCTCCACGCTGCTTACACGTCGTACGCGTGAGCTTCGAGCGTTTCCATTGCCACGGAATCCAACACTGCCTCGTTCGTTGCTTCGAGCACGACAGGCGGGACGGTCGTCTCCGGGAGGCGTTCGGTCCGCGTCGCCTCGATCCACCGGCCGAGACAGAGACACCAGCGATCTCCCGGGTCGAGTCCGGGAAACTGCAACGCCGGGCGTGGTGTCACGAGGTCGTTGCCCCGTTCTTTGCTGAACGTCAGAAACTCCTCGGTCATCACTGCGCAGAGTTCGTGTCTACCCCGGTCGTTGGGATGGGTTCCACAGCAACCGTCGCGCTCGACACCGGTCATCGGATCAGTACTACAGGTGGCAAGGTCTCCGCCGAGGACGTTCCGTTCGGACATACTGGCAGATCGGGTTACGTGAACAAAAATACCCTCGTGTGTAGCGGTTTCCATGACACCTTTCCGAACGGGTAACGGAGAGCAGACGTTCCGAAGGTTCAACTGAAGCGGTAGCGCGGAGTCCCCTTCCGCAAGGAACGAGCTAAGCGAGTGAGTAAGGAGGAGCGCGCTCGTTTAAGTCAGAAACACACCTCTATAAAAACGCACTACTAGCTCCTGTTATCCCTGACCGACCAGCGACTCCTCGTCGTCCCACTCCTGTTCGCGTAGTTCGTACTTTTCGACTTTCCCGGTGGCCGTCGTCGGCAGTTGCTTGACGAACTCGACCCGGCGAACGACCTTGTAGTTCGCGAGGTTCTCGCGGGTAAAGTCGATGATCTCCTCGGCAGTCACACCTGGCTCCCTCGGATTACCGTTGGCCGGCACGATAAACGCCTTCGGCGTCTCGCCCCACTGGTCGCTCGGGGACGGAATCACGGCGACCTCAGCGACCTCGGGGTGCTCGTAGAGCGTGTCCTCGAGTTCGATACTCGAGATGTTCTCGCCGCCGGAGATGATGATGTCCTTCTTGCGGTCCTGGATCGCGAGCATGCCGTTCTCGTCGACGGTCGCGAGATCACCCATGTGGAACCAGCCCTCGAGGCGGTCGCTGAACGCTCGCTCGGTTTCCTCGGGGTTCTCCCAGTAGCCTTCCATAACCTGGTTGCCACGGACGACGATCTCGCCGATCGTCGCGTCGTCCCACGGGACTTCGTTGCCGTCCTCGTCGACGACGCGGATCTCCGTGCCGAGCATCGGGATTCCCTGTCGCTTCTTGATGTCGTAGCGGGCCTGATCGTCCTCGAGGAGGCGCTTGACTTCGGAGGTGGCGATGAGGGGGCCAGTCTCGGTCGCGCCGTAGACGTGGGCGAGCTGCCAGCCGAACTCGTTCTCGACGGTTCGGATCGTCGCTTCCGGCGGGGCGGCGCCGGCAGTGGCGACGCGGACGTCGTTGTCGCCGGTCGTCGCCGGGTCGTTGTCATCGTAGTAGTCGAGCAGCATGTTGAGCACGGTTGGGGCGGCACAGAAGTACGAGACGTCTTCGTTCTGGATCGCCTCGAATACGTCGGCCGCGTCGACGCCGCGGGTACAGACGTGCGTACCACCGATCCCGGTAATCGAGAAGACGTGACCCCACCCGTTGACGTGGAACATCGGCAGCGTCCACAGATAGACGTCGTCGTCGCTGATCTCGCGGTGGACCGACGAACAGTAGGCGTGGATGGTCTCGCCGCGGTGGTTTCGCATCACACCTTTCGGGTCGCCCGTCGTCCCCGAGGTGTAGTTGATCGTGATGATGTCTTCTTCGTCCATCTCGGGCCGCTCGTACGTCGGTTCGGTGTCCGTGAGGACCTCGTCGAAGTCCTCCCAGTCACCGTCGACCGCGTCGGCGTTGGATGCGATGAACGTCTCGACTGGAACCGAGTCACGGACGGCCTCGACCTGGTCGGCGTACTCGTGGTCCGCGATGATCGCGGTCACGTCGCAGTCGTTGAGCATGTACTCGAAATCCGCCGGGACGAGCCGATAGTTCAGCGGCGTGTGGACGGCGCCGATCTGGGTGATCCCGTAGACGGACTCGAGGTGGTAGTGGGTGTTCGGCGCGAGGACGGCGACGCGGTCGCCTTTTTCGACGCCGCGTTCCTGCAGTGCTGCCGAGAGTCGGTCGGCCCGGTCGCCGAACTCATCGTACGTAAACCGATCGCCGTTCGCAGCGACGATGGCCTCCTGATCGCCGAAATACGTTCGGGCACGGTCTAAAAACTGCGGTACGAGCAGTGGTCGATCCATATTCGATCGAGTGCTGGTGGTGTTTTAAAACTAACTCAATTTCCTGATTTTCACAACAAATTGAGTATATTTATTCGTTATAGACTAGGTCTGTCAGATACGCGCTGGCAGGTATCGAGACGACACCCTCGTCCCTGATCGACGCGACGATCGGACGCTACCTTCAAGTGTGTTACTTTGGTACATACTGTCATGAATCTGTTCGAAGAGGGGACTTTCGACGGGCTCGAGACGTCGACACGCGGTGTGTTTCGACCCGTTCGAACCCGATTCGTGGACGACGGCGTCCCATCGACCGAACTCGCGGCACACCTCGCGGCGCGGGCGGCAGGTGGCGCTGGCCTGATCGTCGGCCCTGCCCAGATGCTCGCCCACTCGTCCGCGAGCGGTCCGTCGTTCATCGACGCGTACGCCGATCGTGCCGTCACTGGACTCAGCAACGTCGCCGATGCCGTCCACGAGACCGGAACGCCGATCGTCGGCCAACTCACGCACACGGGTGCAGAGGAGACCGGCGACTGGCGGATGCAACCCCAGCTTGCACCGTCCCCGGCTGCTTCCGACGCCACCTACGAGATGCCGAAGCCCATGTCCCACGCCGAGATCGACGACGTGATCGCTGGCTTCGGCACCGCTGCGGCGAACCTCGAGCGGGCCGGCTTCGACGGCGTCGAACTCGCGGCCGGACCGTTCTCGGTGTTGCGACAGTTTCTCTCGCCCCGATACAACACACGCGAGGACGAGTACGGCGGCGACTGGTGCGGCCGAGCCCGGTTCGTCAACGAGGCGCTCGCCGCGGTGGGCGACCGGACCACAGGTCCCGTCGGACTCCACCTCTCGCTGGCCGAACTCGAATACGGCGGCTACGAGTTCGAGGACGTGCCGGCCATTCTCGACGCCCTCGAAGGCTATGACTATCTTTCGTGTACGCTCGGGACCAGAGCGACCTATCACATGACCCACGCGGGCGTCGGCGCGACGCCGCCGGACCTCCGCGAACCGATCGAGACGGTCGTCGACATCGTCGATGTCCCGGTCATGGGACGACTCCCATTCACGTCGGTCGACGACGCCGCGGACCTGTTCGAGGCTGGCGTCGATTTCGTCTCCTTTACTCGCCAGTTGCTCGCCGATGCGAAGACCCTCGAGAAGGCGCGGGCGGACCAGCGCTTCGACCGCTGTATCCAGTGCAACCAGAAGTGTCTCGAGGGCGTCTACGGCCACGCTCACGGCGGTCACGTCGAGTGTGTGGTCGACCCACGGACGGGTCGGGAGACCCAGTTGCCGCCGCTCGCCGACGAAGAGCCCGCCGCGATTCCCCAGACCGTCCTCATCGTCGGCGGCGGTGTGGCGGGGATGCGCTTCGCCGCGGTCGCGACCCACCGTGGTCACGACGTCACGATCCGCGAGGCGAGCGACAGCCTCGGCGGACAACTCGAGTTCGCAGCCAATGGGGCGTTCGAGCCGTTCCGGCGGTCGCTCGAGGATCTCGAGGCTGCGGTGATCGACGCCGGCGTCACCGTCGAACTCGAGACGCCCGTGACGGCCGCGGACGTCGACCCGTCGTGGGACGCCGTCGTGGTCGCGACGGGGGCGACGCCACCGGACGTCGACGAGTACGATTTCGAGGGAGAGGTTGTGAACGCGTTCGATGTCCTCACCGGCGCCGAGGTCGGTGAGGACGTACTCCTGTTCGACGACAATCGGTGGGTCATCACGATCCAGACCGGCCTCGAGTTGCTCTCCCGGGACCAGGATGTGGAGATGGTCTCGCGCGATCACTATCCCGGGTTCCGAACCGAACAGCCGAACCTCCCGGAGTTCGTCGCTCAGCTACAGCGACGCGGTGCGACGTTCACCGGGAACCACACGCTCGACGCGGTCGACGCGGCCGGGACGGCGACGCTGCGAAACACGCTGACCGGTGATCGGGAGACCCGGTCGCCGGATACCGTCGTCGTCGTCGGGCGACGGCACGCCGACGAGGACCTCTACCTCGAACTGGATTCCCAGCGAGACTCGGTGTACCGGATCGGCGACGCCGTCTCGCCGCGAAAGCTCGATCGCGCCTACTACGACGGCGAGATGCTCGGACGGCGGCTCTGATACGGTCTGCTGTAACGACTTTCAGGTACAATCGCAGGGTGTGTCGCGGTTGTACCTGGAATAACTTATAGGGGTCCGTATACCGCGCTTACTTCGCGGTCATCCCGGCGTCGACGGGGACGACCGCCCCAGTGACGGAGCGGGCGGCGTCGCTTGCAAGCCACAGGCAGGCCTTGCTTACGTCCGCGGGATCGATCAAGCCGCCGTCGATGACGTTCATCGGGCCGGCGACGTCCGAGAGCCGTTCGAACGGCTCGGTGCCGACCTGTGTTAAGACTCCATCGATCATCGGCGTGTCGACGCCGGTCGGGCAGACGCAGTTGACGGTGACGTCGTCGTCGGCGAGCTCGAGCGCCAGCGTCTTCGTCAGGCCGACGACGCCGTGTTTCGCGGCGGCGTAGTGGCCCGACCCGCGTGCGCCGACCAGGCCGGCCGTCGAAGCGACGGTGACGATTCGGCCGCCCTCGCCGCGCTCGCGGAAGTGCTGCCCGACGTGTTTCGCACAGAGCCACGCGCCTTTGAGGTTCGTTTCGAGGGTCTCGTCCCACATTGCCGCCTCGAGCGCGAGGAGGTCCCGCGAGTGCCAGACCCCGGCGTTGGTCACGAGGACGTCGATTCGTCCGAACGCCGCGATGGCGTCCGCGACCGCCGATTCGACCTGTGACTCCTCGCGGACGTCGGCTGTCACTTCGAGGGCGCGACCGCCGACGGCCTCGACCTGCCGGACCGTCTCCGCGAGGTCGGCGGGCGTCGAAAGCGAGTACGCGACCGTCTCGAGGTCTGCGGTGACGTCGAGAGCGACCACGTCCGCGCCGTGGTCGGCGAAGCGGACCGCGTGCGAGCGCCCCTGTCCTCGGCCCGCGCCGGTGACGAGCACGACCACGTCGTCGAAGTCGTACGTCGGCATCTCCTCGTCATTCGTCAACAAGGGTGAATTAGCTTTCGACGGGCCGACCGGATACGATGGGACCTGTCTCCGACCGGGATTGGCGACAGGTACTTTCCAGACGCCGTGGTGGACAGTCGCATGGTTCGCTCGCGGAAACTGGCGGTTTTCGCCCTCGTCGGACTGTTCGGCACGAACGCGATTCCGCATTTCGTCCGTGGGATCACCGGTCAGCGTCACATGACGCCGTTCGGATCGGACTCGAGTGCCCTCTGTAACGTCCTCTGGGGGAGCACGAACGCTGCCGTCGCTGGTGGACTCGCGTGGCAGTATCGGGACGCGATCGACGGCGTCTCGCTCGCGACGGCGTTCGCATCCGGCGTCGCGCTTGCAGCCGTGCTCGCGTCGTTCTGGAGCGAAGAAAACCCGAAGCTTCCCTGGGAGTAGCGTTACTTCGCGGTGAACCCTGCGTCGACCGGCAGTGCGATTCCGGTGACGTAGCGGGCGGCGTCGCTCGAGAGCCACATGTACGCTTCCGTGATGTCTCGGGCCTCGATCGCGGGGTCTTCGGTGTCGAAAACGTTGAACGGTCCAGCCATCTCCCCCATCTCGCCGAGGACTTCCTCGCCGTAGGCTTCGGACATCCCCGAGACCATCGGTGTATCGACGACGGTCGGACAGACCGCGTTGGCGTTGATGTCGTACTCGGCGAGTTCGAGTGCCAGCGTCTTGGTCAGCCCGATGACGCCGTGTTTCGCGGCGACGTAGTGAGAGATCCCTGGCGTACCGACGAGCCCCGCCGTTGAGGCCGTCGAGACGATCTTGCCGCCGTCGCCGCGCTCGATGAAGTGCTTGCCGACGTGTTTGGCACAGAGCCAGACGCCTTTGAGGTTGGTGTCGATCAGGTCGTCCCAGAGTGCTTCGTCCATCTCGACCGTATCCGCGACGGTGACGATGCCCGCGTTGTTCGCGAGGATATCGATCCGGCCGAAGTGGTCGACTGCCTCCTCGACGGCGGCTTCGACCTCGTCTTCGTACCGGACGTCCATCTCGAGGGCGAGCGCCTCTTGCCCCTCTTCTTCGACGAGACCCGCTGTCTCCTCGAGTTCGTCCGTGGTTCCGAGCTCGTAGGGAACCGACTCGACGTCGCCGCCGACGTCAGTGACGACGACGTCTGCACCGTGTTTCGCGTAGTGCTGTGCGTGTGAGCGTCCCTGGCCGTGTGCGGCCCCGGTGACGAACGCTACCTGGCCGCTGAAATCGTATTCTGGCATGGTTTGACAGTATCTCGTAGATTATTTCGCCGTGAAGCCGGCGTCGACCGGCAGCGTGATGCCAGTGACGTAGCGAGCGGCGTCGCTCGAGAGCCACAGGTACGCCTCCGTGATGTCTCGGGACTCGAGCATCTCGTCCGGGTCGAAGATATTGAACGGCCCGCCCAGTTCTTCCGAGCCGCTGAGTGCTTCCTCGCCGTAGGCTTCGATCATCCCGTCGACCATCGGCGTGTCGATCGCACCGGGCGCGACGGCGTTGACGTTGACGTCGTACTCGGCGAGTTCGAGGGCGAGCGTCTTCGTCAGGCCGCGAACCCCCCATTTCGAGGCGACGTAGTGTGCGTTTTCGGTGGGGATGCCGGTCATCCCGGAGACTGAGGCGGTGTTGACGATCTTGCCGCCGTCGCCGCGCTCGACGAAGTGCTTGCCGACGTGTTTCGAACACAACCAGACGCCTTTGAGGTTGGTGTCGATCAACTCGTCCCACATCCGTTCGTCCATCTTCGTCGCGGCCGCCATCGACTCGATGCCGGCGTTGTTCGCTAAGATGTCGATCCCACCGAACTCGTCGATGGCTTCCTCGACGGCGGCTTCGACCTCGGCTTCGCTCGAGACATCGGCTTCGACGGTCAGCACTTCCCCGCCGTGTTCCCGGACCTTCTCGGCGGTGCCCTCGAGCTCGTCGTCCGTCCCGAGGGGGTAATCGACCGTCGCTTTATCCTGGCAGACGTCGACGGCGACCACGTCTGCGCCGTGTTTCGCGTAGTGTACTGCGTGCGATTCGCCCTGTCCGTGTGCGGCACCGGTGACAAAGACCACCTTACCGCTGAAGTCGTATGCTGGCATCGGTCTCTTATTTCGCGAGCATTCCCGCGTCGACTGGCAGTGCGATTCCGGTGACGTAGCGGGCGGCGTCGCTCGAGAGCCACATGTACGCCTCGCTGATGTCTCTGGACTCGATCATCGCGTCGTGGTCGAAGAGATTCCACGGGCCGGTCACGTCGGTGGCCTCGTTCAGTGCCTCCTCGCCGTAGGCCTCGAGCACGCCCGAGATCATCGGCGTATCGACGCCGGTCGGACAGACCGCGTTGACGTTGACGTCGTAGTCGGCTAACTCGAGGGCGAGCGTCTTCGTGAGTCCGACGACGCCGTGTTTGGCTGCGATGTAGTGGCCCGAGCCAGGACCGGCGGAGAGCCCGTAGATCGACGACGTCGAGACGATCTTGCCGCCGTGGCCCTGATCGACGAAGTGTTTCCCAACGTGTTTCGAGCACAGCCAGACACCCTTGAGGTTGGTATCGAGCATCTCGTTCCACATGCGCTCGTCCATCTCGACGAGGTCGCCGAAGTGGGCGATCCCGGCGTTGTTCGCCAGAATGTCGATCCCGCCGAACTCGTCGATGGCCTCCTCGACGGCGGCCTCGACCTCGTCCTCGTTGCGGACGTCCAGCTCGAGGGCCAACGCGTCTTGCCCCTCGTCTTCGACGAGACTCGCGGTCTCCGCGAGTTCGTCGCTCGTCCCCAGGTCGTATTCGACGGTCGCCATTTCGTCGGCGATGTCGGTGACGACGACGTCCGCGCCGTGTTTCGCGTAGTGCTGTGCGTGTGACTGCCCCTGGCCGTGTGCGGCCCCGGTGACGAACGCCACCTGGCCGCTGAAATCGTATTCGACCATGGGATCACTTCGCCGTCATACCGGCGTCGACCGGCAGTTCGATTCCAGTGACGTAGCGGGCGGCGTCGCTCGAGAGCCACAGGTACGCCTCGCTGATGTCCTGTGCGTCGATCATCCCACCCTCGCCGAAGACGTTGAACGGGCCGGTCAGTTCTGCGATCTCCTCTAACATCTCCTCGCCGTAGGCCTCGGAGTAGCCGGCGATCATCGGCGTCTCGACGCCGGTCGGACAGACGCAGTTGACGTTGACGTCGTACTCGGCCAACTCGAGGGCGAGCGTCTTCGTCAGGCCGCGGACACCCCACTTCGTCGCGACGTAGTGGCCCGACGCGAGCGCTCCGACGAGTCCTGCTGTCGAGGAGGTCGAGACGATCTTACCGCCGTCGCCGCGCTCGACGAAGTGCTTGCCGACGTGTTTCGAACACAACCAGACACCTTTGAGGTTGGTGTCGATCATCTCGTCCCACATTTGCTCGTCCATCTCGACCAGCTCGGCGGCGTTGAAGATCCCCGCATTGTTCGCCAGGATATCGATCCGACCGAATTCCTCGATCGCGTCGTCGACGGCAGCCTCTACCTCGTCCTCGTTGCGGACGTCCATCTCGATGGCCAGCGCGTTCTGTCCCTCGTCTTCGACGAGACTCGCGGTCTCCGCGAGTTCGTCGCTCGTCCCGAGTTCGTACGGGTTCGTCTCGATGTCCTCACAGATGTCCGTGACGACGACGTCTGCACCGTGTTTTGCATACTGTACCGCGTGGGACCGCCCCTGACCGCGGGCACCCCCAGTGACGAAAGCCACCTTCCCCTCGAAGTCGTACGTTGGCATAGTGTGATTCTCCGGAACGAACGCCACTTGCCGAGTCACTGTTACCTCGAAAAGCACGCTGCAGCGACCGGTCAACCGGCCATCGCGGCCCTGGATGGCCGTTACGGACTCCTGTCAGTCGGTGCCGGCGCGACCGCGAACTGTCCTGCGGTCACGCCGGCCACTCGTGAAAGAGCCCGTCGTGGCGTCGTCACGTCAGTAGCACCGTCCCGAGACCCACTCGGAAGTATCATTCGTCCTCGCTTGCCATGGCAACGTCCCACCTAATAAGAGTACTGGGAAATTTAAGGGTTATTAATTATATAGTGGATGATGTACGATAGAGAGTAACACGGATTTCTCACTACCTGTACTGGTAGTAACAACTGAAACGATTTACCGCCGCACCCGCAACCCGTCATGCGAGTGCACCGGCACTGCCTGACAGGAGTCCGTATCAGGCCGGCTGGGTGTCTAGAATGGTCACCCAGTGGGTCGGATTGTCTTCCTCGTGGTTGCTTGCAGCCCAGTTCGCATCGGCCCACTCCGTGAACGTTTGGTCCAACTCACACGTGTCACAGTGGAGTTCGTATGCCATATGTTCACATTCGATATTGGTGTGCTTAACAGTACCCCAGTGCCACCGCTGACCAGTCTCGATCTCCTGATCCTGTAGTAACGACTGAAACGAGTGAGACACCGATCGAATCACCCACGGTGCTCGCTCACGGCGCTCGCACCGAACCGCGCTTCCGTCGTACGAGCGGGTATGCAGTGACGTTCAGTGGCTACTATAGTTCGATACCACGTTTATTTCCCCGGACAGCGAAGGTCCGGGTAGTGCCGGTGAACGGCCACCGGCACATGGGTGAGGCGATCTTCCATGCCAGAAATCAAGACAATCGTCCGCGAAGAGGTCGTGAGCGCGTCTCCAACGACCTCTCTCACCGAACTGGCAGAGTTGATGGACGACGAGAACGTCGGCAGCATTGTAATCGTTGAGGACAGCCAACCGCACGGGATCGTGACGGACCGCGATATCACGATCGAAGCAGTCGCCCATGGGGAAGATCCCACGACGGCGACCGCTGCCGACGTGATGAGCGACAGCCCCGTCACAGTGGAGATGGACAGTGGTATCTTCGACGTGATCCGTGTGATGGCGGATTCGAACGTTCGCCGGATCCCTGCTACTGATGACAATGGACAGCTCGCCGGAATCGTCACGTTCGACGACTTCGTCGTGCTCCTCAGCCGAGAACTCGAGTTGCTCGGCGAGCTCGTCGAAGCGGAAATCCCGCCATACGAGCACACCTGAATCTGCGATTGAAAACGGTCGACGGCGGTAGCGCTGGCTTCTGGGTCGACCGATCCGGCAACCACTTTTTAGCGGTGTTCGAGATCGCCCGTGCAGGCTCCCGAATCAGACTACGGCCGTGACCCAGTCCGCGGTGACGAATTTGTAGCGACAGCCTTCACAGAGCGAGAGTTCGACGACCTCGTCCGTCGCCAGATAGACGTGGTACTGCCGGACCGGGACCGCGTCACCACAGTTGGCGCATCTCATGTGCATTCTTCGTATTCGCCTCGATGGACGGTGTCTCTACGTTTGGGTCTCGTGTCCCAGCCGGTCGGACCTGGTCATTTTCGGTGGCGCGATGGCACCAGTGCTTGCTCATCAGTTACTTTTCGCTGACTGCGAGGACCTTCCCGGCGGCGACGGTCTGGCCCATATCGCGGATGGCGAAGCTCCCGAGTTCGGGGATCTCGTCTGAGGGTTCGATGCTGAGCGGTTTCTGCGGACGGACGGTAACCACAGCAGCGTCACCCGCCTCGATATAATCGGGGTTCTCCTCGGCGACCTCGCCGCTCGAGGGATCCATCTTCTTGTCGAGGGACTCGATCGTCCCCGCGACCTGTGCGGTGTGGGCGTGGAAGACCGGTGTGTAGCCCGGAGTGATCACGCTTGGGTGTTGCATGACGACGATCTGGGCCTGGAACGTCTCGGCGACGCTCGGCGGGTCGTCGGCGGGGCCACAGACGTCACCGCGGCGGATGTCGTCCTTGCCGATGCCGCGGACGTTGAAGCCGACGTTGTCACCGGGTTCTGCCGTGGGAACCTCTTCGTGGTGCATCTCGATCGTCTTCACTTCGCCGCCTACGTCGCTGGGCCGGAAGGAGACACTGTCGCCTGTATTTAGGACGCCGGTCTCGACCCGGCCGACTGGCACTGTCCCAATCCCGGAGATGGTGTAGACGTCCTGAATCGGGAGGCGCAGTGGCGCGTCCGTCGGTGGCTCGGGCGCCGGCAGGTCGTTCAGCGCCTCGAGGAGGGTCCGCCCATTGTACCACGGTGTATTGTCCGAGGGCTCGGCGATGTTGTCGCCCTCGAACGCCGAGATCGGGATGAACGAGGCGTCTTCAGTATCGAACCGGACCTGGTTGAACAGCTGTTTGACTTCCTCGACGACGGCGCGGAAGCGGTCCTCATCGTAGTCGACGATATCCATCTTGTTAATGCCGACAATGAGTTCGTCGATCCCGAGCGTGCGAGCCAGGAAGACGTGCTCCTGGGTCTGGGGTGCGACGCCATCGTCTGCGGCGACGACGAGGACGGCGTTGTCGGCTTGGGACGCACCCGTGATCATGTTCTTCACGAAGTCACGGTGGCCGGGACAGTCGACGATGGTGAAGTCGTACGTGTCGGTCGTGAACTCCTGATGGGCGATGTCGATCGTCAGTCCGCGCTCGCGTTCCTCGGCGAGATTGTCCATCACGTAAGCGAACTCGAACCCGCCCTTGCCCTTCTCCTCGGCTTCTTTGCGGTGCTGTTCGATGATGTGTTCTGGGACGCTACCGGTCTCGAACAGGAGGCGACCCACCAGCGTGCTCTTCCCGTGGTCAACGTGGCCGATGATGGCCAGGTTCTGGTGGGGAGTGTCGGTCATAGCTCTCTAGTGGAAGCTATGCGTTACGGCACTTAAACCATTGCTCACTGTTAGCAAATCTCATATATTGGGTCGAGAGATGCCAGGTAGTATCGACAACTCGTGCAGTTCGTTCGAATCTGCGTCCTCGATACAGTTGACCGCTCGAGCGCGAGAGTCAGAAGAGCGACTGTCGACATCGGGGAATCGTGTCTTTTCCGCCGTTATCCGAGGCGTCAGTGAGTCTCTTCGGTCGACGCAGATGAATCCCGTCAGCAGCGGTGTAATCTAGCGTGATAGTACTATACTGTGTGAACACGCCCGGTAACTCTCTCTTGAAGAGCCAGTAGTCTCGAGCAGGAAGCCTGAATGGACAGGAACAGGCATACCAGGAAATCGAGTGGAAAAACAGTAGATCGAGTGGGAGAAACAGTAGCCCAGGTATTTATTGAGACGGCGGGACTGGTCGCAATACCCTACGAGGCAACACGCTGCTGAATCCCTGACCTCGTAGGATACCGTCCAGAGAACCATGTCACACCAACAGCCACCGCAACAGCAAATGGGACAGCCAACTCAACAGCGAACCGGACGCCAGCAGCAGCCACAACGGAGCAGACAGCAATATCAACAGCAGCCACAACAACAGACCGGACAGCAGTCTCAGCAGCCACAGCAACAGACTGGACAGCAGTCTCAGCAGCCCCAGTCGTTCGACCAAGCCGTCCCACAGCAGGTCTCGCAGGCCATTTACCGGCTCGAGGAGCTCGAGTCGGACGCCGAGTGGGCGCACGGACAGGCGATGAAGGCTGGCGACCGGTTCACCTCCGGGATGCTGGCTGACCTCACCCAGATCATCCACCTCCAGAAGACCCTTCTCCTGCGGCAATCAGACTTCGCACAGACGTTCGGCCAGTGCACCCAACAAGCACTCCAGCAGAGTACACAGCAACTCCAGCAGTCCCAGGCTCCGGGCGTCCAGCAGGTTATCCAGCAGGCCCAGCAGGTCTCCCAGACGATCCAACAGGCGAGCCAGCAGGTCGCACAGCAGGGACAGTCACAGCAGATGGGTATGGGCGGCCAGATGCCGTCGTCACAAGGCGGTGGCCAGTCCTTCTGATGACTGAGTAGCGAACGCGACCTACCTTCGTTTTTTAGCTTGCGCTGTGACGAGGCTGGTATCAAATCGTATTCGTGCAAGCACGACGAATTCAGCTTCGAACAGCAATACTGATCGGCTGCACTACTGGTGTATACTATTGAACTACACGTTTTTGAAGAAACGGCCGTGGAAGCCGAAGGGCTCCGCGTGTGGGAGAACGGCCCGCGCCTGAACAGCTAGCGTCGCTGCGTCAAAGACCATGAGTTCCGTCCGCTCACGTTTGAGGTTCAGCGCCGTCGCGAGCACGACTCCCTCGTCTTCGGTGTCGGCATCAGGATGCTGGACGGGAACTGGTTCCTCGATGTAGACCGACTGCTTCCACCACTCCCTTGCAGTGCCTGTCTCACAATCCACTTTGACAAGTCCGTTCGCCCCTGCGCGGTCGGTCGCTTGGCCGTACGCGTAGCGGTGGTGTTGGCCGACGACCGAGCGGGCGACGCGTGGCATCTCCATCGCGCCATCGTAGAGTCGTGTCCGACTGACCGTGTTCGCATCGGGGTCAATGCGGTACCGCATCAGGTGGGCATCAGGTACGGCGGGAAAGCCGTCGCCGTCGAGTTCGGACAGCGACATCGTGTCGACGATGCCGCCGTCCGGGAACTCCACGAGGTCAAGGACGATCGTCTCGCCGTCGACGTAGGCGTTGACATGGTGGAAGGTGAAGGCTGGATCGAGCGTCGGATCGGCTACAATGTCGCCAGTATTCCGATCGACCACGAGCACGCGCGTGTCGCGCTCTGGCTGCCAGTCGAGCATATCGATCGCACCCTCGGTAAACGGATTCAGTGCCTGAGACACCGACAGAACGAGCGGCGACTCCACGATGATGACGTGGTCGGCGGTGACGCTGCAGTCGTGGATATACGCCGGCCCGTTCGCGTCGATGGAGGCGATGACCTCCCGCGTCCGACACCCAGTCGGAAGACGATAGAGGTGATACTGTGGTGTCCGACCGAACTGCGTGGCGAAGCCGACCAGTTCGTCCCGGTGGGGGTCGTCGACTAAATGCGCGGCCGTGATGTGTTCGGGTAGGTCGTCGTGGAATCGAAAGTGCCCGCGTGTCTCGAGCGTCTCGGGATCGAAGGCGATCCGGCGTGGGGTCTCGGTGAGTGCAACGTATTCGCCGTCGATGCGGGTAACGTGAACGTTCGCGTTGTCGGTCGGATCGGGGATTCCCAGAGAGGTTACGGTCTCGAGGATACGACGCCAGCCACGCGTGTCAGTGCCGAACTGGCCGGTCAGCCGACCGTCCATTGCCTCCGCGTAGGCATCGGTGCGGAGGAACCGGTTCGAGTAGCGGAGCGAACCGTCGTTGAAGGCGTAGCGGCGAAGCATCGCTAGACCGTCAAACCAGTGGTTGACGCGGCGATCGCCGACCTCGAAACGGGCGGGACCGTTGCGAATCAGCGTCCCGGAGAGCCAGTCGGGGATCGAACCCTCGACCGTCGGACGGTGGTCGTGGACTTCGGTGGTCAGCGAGTGAAAGCCGGCGCCGGATACTGTCACAGCCACGTATTCGGGTGAAACAGCAATCAATCCTTCGTGCGGGTCGATCTGGATCGGTGATTTCCTACTACCGGAACATACCCCGGACAGGTTCGTCCTGTTGCTCCTGTATCTGTTGTAACTGTTGTGCGACCTGTTGTTTTTGGCGCTGAATCTCCTCTGCCTGCTCGCGAACCTCGGTAGTATCAATATCAAACTCGGAGAGCGGTTCAAGCGCCGTCTCGAGCATGGATCGTGCCGCGGCCGGATTCGGGACGCACGGGTCCGTGCGGACAAGCAGAATGCTTCTGGAAACAGACGTCGATCCGTGCTGCATTTGCGCTATCTATTTGCAAGTCCCCGAATCAACCTCTTTGAAGGCTGTCAGAACCAGCGTGCGAGATGCGGAGGGTGTATTCACCACGGCGGCGGAAACTCGTCGGTGCTCCAGGCAGGGAGAGTTCACTCCCGGATTCACTGGTTTCTTTCAGCCCACGGTCGGAAAATCGCGTAGATAACTTCGTTCATGGGAACTGAAATCAACGCTGCCAGGGACATCGGAAAGAGGCTGATAACTGTACCCGAGGGCGAACGTCCCTCGGGGTTAGGCGACGGTCAACTCGCCCTCAATCTGGGACGCTGAACGGGAACGGAACGGACACATCCGAGACCCATTCGAGTCGCCAGACTGGGAGTCCACGGACAAGCCCCGTTCTTAGACGCGAGCGTAAGCGAGCGTCAGGTCAGGTCGGGGTAGTTGACCCAACAGTTGAGGCCATGGATAACTAATTGCAACCGATACCTATGTCGAACACTGACCGGCAGCACGATCTCGTCGTCTGGGGGGCAACCGGCGTCGTTGGCCGCCTCGTCGCGGAGTATCTCACTGAACAATACACACCAGACCAGCTCTCGCTCGCACTCGGCGGTCGCAGCGAGAGTCGACTCCACAAATTGGAAACAGCACTTGGAGAACGGCGTTCTGCGTGGGATGAGATCCCGATCGTCCTCGGCGACGCAACCGAGCCTGAAAGTCTTCACGCCATCGCCGAAGACACGCGTGTCGTTTGTACGACTGTCGGCCCGTACACGAAATATGGTACACCACTCGTCGAGGCATGCATCGCTGCTGAAACGGATTACTGTGATCTGACGGGCGAGGTGAACTGGGTGCGGGAGATGATCGATCGATACCACGACGACGCGGTCGAGGCAGACACTCGAATTGTCCACAGCTGTGGATTCGACTCGATCCCTAGCGACCTCGGTACGAAACTCGTTCAATCGTTCGCCATCGACGAGTTCGGGACTCCGTGTGATATGGCACAAATCTATCTGGAGGACAGTCGCGGTAGTGTGAGCGGTGGCACGATGGCCAGTGCAATCGAAATGTTTCGCGCTGCGTCGACCGACCCGCTGGCCCAGCAGACGCTTCGGAACCCGTACTCGTTGGCACCGAAAGGCGAGCGCGACGGCGTCGATCCGGGCGCACAGTCCGTACCAAAAAAGGACTCTCTACGATCGGTGTGGACAGCTCCCTCGCCGATGGCGGTGGTGAACGAACGGGTCGTTCGACGCAGCAACGCGCTGCTCGGGTATCCGTGGGGGCGTGAGTTCGAGTGCACAGAAGTGCTGCCCATGGGCGACGGCCTCGGCGGCCTGGCACGTGCAAACGCTGTCTGGGCGGGGATCACGGTCGCTACTGCTGGGATGGCGTTTGGACCGACACGAGAAGGATTACGTCGATTCGTGTTCCCGGATCCGGGCGAGGGGCCGACGAGAGAGCAAATCGAAAGTGGGTATTTCACCGTCCGTGTACTCGGCCGTGGGACCGCCACTGACGGCCCGTTCGTCGTGGAGAGTCAGATTAGCGCCGATCGGGATCCGGGGTACGGCGCGACTGCAAAGATGCTCAGCGAAGCTGCGATGTGCCTAGTGCGCGACCAGACCGACTCACCGCTCGCGGGTGGGATTCTCACGCCGGCGTCAGGTATCGGTGACCCACTTGCTGACAGGCTTCGGCAGGCGGGACTGGATGTGCAGGTTGACGTGTGGGATCGTCCGCCCGCATGACAGGAGGGCTCACTGGAAGCTAGATCGTCAAGCGGTCTCGCTCTGATACGGGGCGCGCTACTTGTGGCGTTTGCCGAGCCCGTTCACGGTTAACAGCGCCCCGAACCATCGCGGGTTCGACCGGGAACGGCTCATTGAGAATCGTCTCCTCCTCGACGCAGGCCGCCTCGGCGACCGTATCGAGCTGATCTTCCGTGGGATCATCGAGACCGACGAATCGCGCATACTGCGGATAGTGCGGCCAGCGATTATCAATGACCTCAGTGTAGTGAATCCTCTAGACTGATCATAATGGTTGCCAACACTCCGGTAAGGGAAACAACTGCGGCGGCTGTGTACATCGATGTGAAACTGACCAAGTCACCAAGTATTCCGAACCCGATCGCGCCGAAACCGACTCCCAGATCCATCCCGATCAGGATTGTCGCAGTCGCACTCCCGTTTTGCGACTCTGGCGTCGCTGCAACTGCAACACTCTGTAGGAGCGGGAACACGAGCGCGAATCCAACCCCGAATACTGCTGCTCCTGCCAGCAAGCCAAGTGGAAGTCTACTGACGACCAGGAGACGCGGAGCAAGCGCAAGAAGCGCCAGCCCGACAGCCTGACAGACAAACGACACCACGAGCAACGCGGGTATCGTGCCTGGGAGTCGCCCACGAACCGCACGTGTAAGGAGAATCGCCCCACCCATGACTGTAAAGAACAAGCCAGCATTATCGAGTCCGACGGTGGGAGCATAGAGCGGCAGTAGCGCGTCAATCGCCCCAACGGGGATGCTCCCGAGTGCAACCAGAGTGGCGGCCGGGAGCGCCTCCGGCGCGTAGAACTCGCCATCACTGCGTGCCGCCGGTGTCGTCTCCTCGAGTGCAGCCAGCGGCCCCAACACGAGGAGCGCGAGCAGGGCTGCGCCAGCGAACTGCATCACGAACCCGTAGCGGTGTGCTATCCACAGGCCAGCCGGTGGCAGCACCATAAGTGCAATGTTCGGCACGATACCGAAGTACGCGAACCCTTCGGATTGACGGGCGGATGGTACCACGTCGGCAGCAATCGTCGGTGTCGCGGTACTGCTGACACCCCAGGCTATCCCGTGGAGTACCCGAAGGCCGATCGCGACCCAGATTACGGTTGCCCACGTAAATGAGAGGGTCGTACCCGCAAGTGCGACGGCAGCTATTGCCTGGACGCCACGTCGACCGACGCGGTCGAGCAGCCATCCAGCGACGGGCCGTGCAACCACGGCTGCAAACGTGAACGCGCCGAAGGCGACGCCGATGAGCGACTCGCTATGCGTGATCGTTTCCAGATAGACCGCAAACGTCGGGTGGATCGCAGCGTAACTGCTGTACGCGAGCAGCTGCGTCCCGCAAACGAGCAGAAAGGCGCGCGTCCAC
Source organism: Haloarchaeobius amylolyticus (assembly GCF_042678045.1). Lineage (GTDB taxonomy): Archaea > Halobacteriota > Halobacteria > Halobacteriales > Natrialbaceae > Natrinema > Natrinema amylolyticus_A. The sequence goes on along the minus strand of NZ_JBHUDI010000013.1, from coordinate 36,484 downwards.
AGCGGCGGCTCCTGGTCGGCGACGAACACTGCCCTGAGCCGCTGTGCTAGCGCACCGCGCATGGTCTAGTCGTCAGCGGGGCTCGGCTCGGTCGCGCTCTCCGGCGTATCGGATGCGACCTCGTAGAGCGGGTTCGTCACTGTGCCGTGTTCGGAGGCGTGGGGTCGACCGGGCGCGTCGTCGTAACCGTAGTCGAAGATTCGGTTTCGATTGAGGCTGAGCTTCGTGAACTCCGGCTGGAGCAGATCGAAGAGCTCGAACCGCTCTTCCAGTTCGGGGAACTGCGACTGATAGTCGAGGATCGTCTCCCGGGCGTGTGCCCAAAATCGTTCTTCAGGATAGTTCTCGTGTTCCTCGAGAAGATCCACGACGTACCGGAGAACGCAGACGAACAGTCCACAGAAGATGAACTGGCAGAGTCCTTCCGGCGGCTCCTTTCGGAGCACGTCGTGCATCTCGTCTGGGAGTGCGTCGAGTTCGGGAAGCGGCTGGTTGCTCACGTTCACGTCGTCGACGAAGTCCTTGACCGCGAGACGCGAGGGGACCCCGTCTTCGACGACCAGGATCGTATTCTGTCCGTGGGGGGAGAAGACCGTGCCGTAGCGATAGAGGAAGTGCAAAAGTGGTGGGAGAACCGTATCGAAGAATTCCGCGAGCCACTCGTCGAGTGTAAGCCCCGACTCCGCGACCAATTGCGAGATGTAGGGCTCGCCCTCGCCGTCGACGTGCATCAGCGAGGAGAGCGTGATAGCCTCCTCGTCGTCCTCGAGGAAGGTGTAAATGGATTCTCGCCAGATAGTGCCCAGCAGTTCGTGGTACTGATAGGGCGACCCCTCGATGTCGGTAAACTCCGAGTGATCGTAGTTGATGCCTGCAACCTCTCCTGGGAGGATGAGTTCTCGGTCTTGCAGGAACTCGTCTTCCTCGTAGATTCCCTTGATATACTCGGTGACGGTCGGAGCGAGTTCGGTCCGCTCGCCGGGGAGCCCACGCCAGACCAGCGTGTTGAGGATCCGCATCGGGACTTTCACGTGGTGTTTCTCCTCGTTGTCGACGTTGACGAAGGTGCGGACCGACTGCTGTGGCAGGTACTCGTCGGGCCCCTCGCCGAGTGCTACGATATCGTCCGCGGCGATGTGATCGGGGAACAACGGGACGATACTGTTCTCCCACTGCCAGTCATGAACCGGCAGGAAGTAGTAGGCGTCCGGATCGAGCCCCTGTGCGGCCAGTCGATCACGGAACTCCTCGTAGCGGGACCCAAGCTCGCGCTGGACGAGCGAGTCGTGATCGATGTCTTCGGTAGCGACGAAGGTCGCCTTTTCCTTGCGGACGGCGACCCACGAGAGCGTCACCGGGTTCTTTTGCTCGGGAGCGAACGCCTGGTAGTCGTCGTACCCCCAGCCGAGACGGCCCTTGTTGTACGTGATCCATGGGTGACCCTCCATCTCCCCTTCGAGTTCGGCATACTCGAGGGCCAGCGGATCAAAATCGTCACGGTCCTGCTTGCGTGCCTCGACGTGGGCATCGGCGAGAAGTGTCCGCTTGTACTCGCGGACGAGGTTCCCTTCGGTCAGTCCGTCGAGATCGGTGGTTTCGCCGAGGTCGCGAAGGAGCCCGAGCGGATCCGTGAACTCGGTCCAGTCCTCGCCCCCATCACGACGTTCGATAGTGTCGCCGTAGACGTGGAGACTATCCATCAGCCGCTCCGTCGCCTCGAATCGGTACGATGTCCCACCGAGGTCGAAGCGGTAGGTGGCGCGCTCGTCGTCGGCGTCGACTTTTCGCGGCGTGATGATCTCCTCATACGTGAACTCCTCGAGCATCTTCGTGAGGAGGCGGCGTTCGACCGTTTCCCACGTTTCGCTGTCCAGTGCGTCCTGTAGCGTCGTGTCGTTCGGGTTCATTGTTAGTCGTCGTTGGTTGGGATCGCTTCGCTCCCGTGCTGACGGGAGGCAGACGGTGCATCTTCGACGAATTGTTCCACAGCGAAGTCCTGGTAGACGGTGTCAGTGTCCTCAGGGTAGGCTTCACGGCCGACGAGGCGATTGACGAACTTCGTGTTCCGATAACAGCCGAGCCCGAGGTCGGGGACCCCGACCCCGTGGGTGTGGACCTCGGCGTTCTGGAGGAAGACGTCCCCCGCCACGTCGACCTCAAGTCGATGGTCCTCGGTCACCTCGAACCGGCCCTTGTCGTCCCACCTGATCGCCGCTTCGAGCGGCTCGAGAAAGCCTGGAATCGGACGCTCGTAGCCGGTTCCGAGGACGACGACCTCGCTCTCGTGGACGAAGGACTCTTCGGTCTGCCACTGATGACAGTCGAGAGCGTATGCGCCATCCGTGTCGACGATGTCCCGTACCTCGGTCATCGCGAAGAGCCCGACGTCGGGCTCGCGGTCGCCGATCGAGCGGTGATAGAGAAGATCGTAGATTTCGGCGCTCGTTTCCGGGTCGACCCCCTTGTAAAGCAGGCCCTGATTCGGGATGAGATCGTCCTTGACCTCTTGGGGGAGGTCGTAGACATACTGCTCGTACTCGGGGGTGAAATGTTGCAGCCCCAGCTTGGAGTATTCCATCGGGAAGAAGCCATCCGAGCGGGTCAGCCAGTCTAACCGGTAGTCGCCATCCGGCTGGCGTTCCAGCAGGTCCTGGAACACCTCGGCGGCACTTTGTCCCGATCCCACGACCGTGACCGACTCGGCGTCCATTACGCGCTCGCGGTTGTACCGATAGTGTGCCGTGTGGAAGACATCCTCCTCCGGATGCCCCTGAAGCGGCTCCGGAATCTGCGGTCGCGAACCGATTCCGAGTGCGAGGTTCTTAGCACGGTATTCGAACTGCTCGTCCGTCTCCGGGTGGCGAGCCACGACGACGTAGTGGTCGTGCTCGTCGTTCCATCGGACTGTAGTCACCTCGCGGCTGAACCGGCAACTGTCGAGGGTCTCGCTGACCCACTTGAGATAGTCGTTGTACTCACGACGAGGCGTCTGGAACGTCTCGTAGAAGTAGAACTCGTAGATGCGCCCCGTCTCCCGCAGATAGTTGAGGTAGCTGTGGGGGTTCGTCGGGTCCGCAAGCGTCACGAGATCGGCGATGAACGGCACCTCGAGGGTTGCCCCCTCGAGTAGCATGCCCTCGTGCCAGTCGAAGTCGGGCTCTCGTTCGAGGAAGACGGCATCGACGGATTCCTCGACGCCGTCCAGCAGAGCTGTGAGACCGAGATTAAACGGCCCCAGTCCGATACCGACGACGTCGTGAATGCGCTCCGATTCAGTCATCGGCGCTCACCTCGCTGCCGTCGTCCGCGTTCTGCGGTGGTGCAGCCGTCGCATCGGTGAGTACCTCGGTCTCGAACCGGTTTCGGTCACAAACCATCAGTACAGCATCCTTCTCGGCCTCGTCGAAGTGGAACTCCGCTCGCGATTCGAACCCACACTGCTCTAAGATGTGGATAACGTGGTCGTTGCGAGCGTCGGGTTCCGCGATTACCCGTTCCGTCTCGGGGTGGCGAAACTGCATCGTAACCACGGCCCGCAACAGCGGGAGGGCGTAGCCACGGCCGAGATACTCGTCGGGGCCGATAAGTAGGTGGACGCCCTGGTCGGCTGGGTCGGCGTCGTAGTGGTTCGCGACGTCGTCCTTGGCGGCCCAGTAGCACTCCCAGTAGCTCATCGGAACGTGATCCAGACACCCGATATAGGGCGTCAGGTGGTCGTCCGCGAGCTTCGTCGCGAGTCGGTCGCGAAACGCCGGGAGTGGCAGATCGAGCTGCCAGTACGGTTTCACGTGGTCGCTCCCGAGCCAGGCGTGGAGTCGACCGAGGTCACGGTCGAGCGTCGCCTGCCGAAGCGATATGGTCCGTTCGATGCTCGGGTCGCACGTCTGGTAGTCGTAGTCCGTCGCGATAGTTGCGTCTGGTCCGGTCATAGTTCGAGTTCGGTGACGAGGGGATTGTTCACGTCCGTGTAGACGGACTGGTTCTCGAGGTCGTTCTCCAGTTCGTCCAGTCCGCGAAACCGCGTCAGCAGGTTGGCCTTACACGGGACGGTCGGTGATTCCAGCAGCGGCGTCAGGAAGTCCGACGAGGGACGATCGTAGTGCTCGCGGGCGCGCTCGAGTTCCGCCCGGAGGAGCGAAAGCAGGCGTTGCTCGGCGACGAGTCCGGCACTCCCGAAGGCGTTGACGACGTCGAGCGCGTTGTTCAGGATAACGTAGTAGCGGAGTCGCTCGTCGGCGATGGCGTCTTCACAGACGGTGTCGGCTCGCTCGCCGACGCCCGGGAGATAGGCGTCGACGTCGGGATACTGCGACTCAGGGAAATAGAACCCCTGATTGTCGCGATAGCGGAACTCGCAGGGATAGCCGTCCTCGTCGAGCGTGAGCACCGAGTTCTGCTGGTGGGCTTCCACGCCGACACCCTGGACGAGATAGAGCCACAGCACCGGGCGAATCGCGATTTCCAGGTACTGGCGGAACCACTCTTCGCTGACCGCCGCGGTATCGCGGCCCTCGCGCTCGGCGATGGTCGTGACGAGACGACCGAGACGCGACTGGCCTGTGATGGCGTCCTGACAGAGCGCAACCAGTGGGGTCGACCGCTCGGCCAGGTCACCGCGGAAGGGGTTGGCCCGGAGGACCGTCTCGAGTCCGGACTCGGGTTCGTCCCCGATGTCGAGCGCGAGGAAGGCGGGATCGCGGACGATGTCGAAGTTGGGGAACGCCTCGGTAAGTTCGTCGCCGAACGCGGTCTCGAGGAGTTCCGCGACGGCCACACCGCGGTCGAGTTCCGGGCGTTTGTTCGTCCGTACGGAGTTCGTGATCTTCACGCGTAACGATGATTTCACCATGAACGGGGTATCCGGGCTGTAGAGCGTCCGGACCGAGGTGGTCGGATAGAACTCCTGTCCGACTGCACCGAGGTGTTCGAGCCCGTCCCCGAGATGGCGTTGGACGTGTGGCTGGTCACAGAGGTAGTTCGCCTGCCACGGATGGACCGGCAACAGGATGTCGTCGCTTTCGACGTGATCGTCGACGAACGTCTCGGGCACGGTGTCGTCCTCGCGCAGAGCGTCTTTCACCCAGGTCGTGGCGCGCCGATCGAGGGCCGACCGCTCCGCGACGAGATCGGGATCCGCGCGGAAATAGTGGAGGGAGAACTCCCCGCGAAGTTCCGGCGCGTACGTTTCCTGGTTTCGGGCAGCGATACCTTGTCGGCTCTTGGGTGTCGGATGACGGTGGTGGCCGAAGACGAGCGCCTGCTCTGCATCGCGGAACGACAGCTGCTCGTCGTAGAGGTGTGCTTCGTCGCCCGTCCGTGCACGGACGAAGGTTTCGACGTTTCGCTTGCTCCGAAGGACCCGCTCGAGCAGTTCGTCCGGAACGGATCCGCCCTCTCGTGTTCGCGAGAGGTCTTTCACGACGAGCGAGGCGAGCGTCGCGGCGTCGACTGGGTGGACTGTGCCGTCAGGGAGACGGTATCGAACGGGCAGGTCGAACAGATGGCGCTCTGTCGGTGACCGGTACTCGAGGGGTGCCAGTACGTCGATCCCCTGTTCGGGAAGCCGCGTCCGAAGCAGGCCGTCGGGCCCGGGTGCGACGTCTGCAACGGACTCGTCGGAGACCGTATAGTCGCCGGTCTCGCGGAGATAGCAGTTGAGGAACGCGTGCACCGTGGCGTTGTCGGCCCGTTCGGCCGGATCGACGTCCCGGTCCGCACGACCGTTGAACGCCAGTGTCATGCGAGCACCTCCTGCTCTCGGGCGACCGCCGCGCCGCAGTCCCTGATGACGTCTAACATCTCGGCGACGTCATCAAGCGTCGCGGTCGGATTCAGCAGCGTAAACTTCAGGCTTGTCACGCCTGCGACTTCCGTCCTGGCGACGATCGCACGGCCGTCGTGGAGCAACCGCTCCCGGATGTCCGCGTTCAACCGGCTGACAGCTTGCTCACTCATCGCTTCGCGCGGCCGATAGCGGAAGACGACCGCGTTCAGCGTCGGTTCGTGCAACAGTTCGAAGTCGGTGGCATCCTCGATGAGCGATGCCGCATCGGACGCCAACGCCACGGTCTCCTCGACGAGATCCGCCATTCCCTCGCGACCGAGGGCACGGAACGCGAGGTAGGGTTTCAGCGCGTCGAATCGGCGTGTCGTCTGGACCGATTTCGCGACGAGGTTCGGAACGCCGGTCTCGTCGTGTTCCTCCGGGTTGAGGTAGGCGGCGTTACGCGCCATCCACTCGAAATCGCCCCCATCGCCGAGGAGGAACGCGCCACAGCTGATGGGCTGGTAGAAGAGTTTGTGGAAGTCCACAGCGACAGAGTCGGCACGCTCGATGCCCTCGAGCAGGTCGTCGGAGTCGGTCAGCGCGAGGGCACCGCCGTACGCTGCATCGACGTGGTACCAGAGGTCGTGCTCGGCAGCCCGGTCGGCGAGTGCGTCCAGCGGGTCGATGCTGCCGAAGTCGGTCGTTCCGGCAGTCCCGAGGAGCGCGAAGGGCACCGCATCGTTAGCATCGAGCTCAGCGAGTATTTCGTCGAGTGCGTCGGGGTCCATCTGGCGCTTCTCGTCGGTCGGAACGGCGACGACCGCGTCTTCGCCGAGCCCGAGGTGGTGGGCGGCCTGCTTGCCAGTGAAGTGGGCCTCCTCCGAGCAGAGGATGCGAAGTGACTCGGCCGCTGGCGGGAGCCCGTCTGCCTGCACGTCACGGTCGAACTGCCGACGACAGTATCGGTCGCGGGCCAACAGGAGGGCCTGGAGGTTCGACTGCGTCCCCCCGCTCGTGAAGACGCCATCCGCGACGTCCGGAAGGTCGAACAGCTCACAGAGTGCGCCGACGACTTCCTGCTCGAGGACGGTGGCTGCGGGCGCCTGATCGAAGGAGTCGAGCGACTGGTTCGCCGCGGTGAGCATCGCCTCTGCGGCGAGCCCCGGAATCATCGGCGGACACTGGAGGTGAGCCGCGCACCGCGAGTTCGAAGTCCCAACCGAGTGGGCGAGAACCTTGGTAGCGACTTCATCGATGGCAGTATCCAGACCCGTTCCGGTTTCAGGGATGATCGGGTCCGTGAACTGCTCGGAGAGCGCTTCGGGTGACCGCCCCGAGTACGGGTTCTCGGCGGCGGCGAAGCTATCCACGACGGCGTCGGTCGCCCGCTGCATGGCCTCACGGTAGGCGGTAGTGCCCGCTTCCGAGTCGAGGAACAACTCGTCTGCGCTCATACGGTCACCCCCGCCGGTTCTGCCTCGACATCGGCGACGGCAGCGATGGCCTCCTCGAAGATAGCGGCGATCTCGTCGATCTGCGACGCGGAGACGATCAGTGGCGGGAGGAACCGGGCGGTCGCGCTCTCGCGACCACCAAGTTCGATGATGAGCCCGCGGTCGAAACACTCGGCCTGAACTGCCGCCGCGAAATCGCCGTCCGGAGCGTGAGGACCTGGACCCTGCCAGTCGGCGTCGGTGTCGACAAACTCGACGCCCAGCATCAGCCCGCGACCCCGGACGTCTCCGACCGCACTGAATCGCTCGGCCGTCGTCTCGAGGTGATCCCGCAGACGTGCGCCTACGTCGGCGGCGTGATCATCGAGGTCGTTCTCGAGTACGTAGTCGATGGTCGCTTCCCCGGCTGCCATCGCGAGCTGGTTCCCGCGGAACGTTCCGGCGTGTGCACCGGGTTCCCAAACATCGAGTTCCTCGTCGTAGACGACGACGGCGAGCGGGAGACCGCCACCGATGGCCTTCGAGAGTGTGACCACGTCGGGTGTTATTCCGGCATGCTCGAAGGCGTAGGTCTCGCCTGTCCGTCCGAGACCCGCCTGAATTTCGTCCAAAATGAGAGGAATGTCGCGCTCACGCGTAATGCGACGGATCTCTCGGAGCCACGCATCGGGTGCGGGGATCGCGCCCCCTTCCCCCTGGACGGACTCGAGAATCATCCCGGCAGGGTCGGTGAGCCCACCTTCTCCGTCATCAAGGAGGTTTTCGACGTAGTCGCTCCCGATTCGGTGTCCGTCCTCGCCGCCGACGCCGAACGGGCATCGATAGTCGTACGGGAACGGCAGGTGATGGACCTCGTTCATCAACCCCGAAATCGGCTCCTTGGCATCGGTATCGCCCATCAGCGAGAGCGCCCCGCTCGTCATCCCGTGATAGGCACCCTGGAACCCGAGGATACTCCGGTTCCCGGTGGCCGTTTTGACGAGCTTCAGTGCAGCTTCGACGGCATCCGTGCCGGCCGGGCTACAGAACTGGACCTTCGCTCGCTCGCTGAATTCGTCGGGCAGGCTCTCGAACAGCGAGTCGACGAACCGCTCTTTCGCGGGCGTAGAGATGTCGAGCGTGTGGAGCGGTCGCCCGGTCTCGAGCGTGCGCTCCATCGCTTCGACGACCCGCGGGTGATTGTGACCAAGCGCGAGCGTCCCCGCCCCGGCGAGGCAATCGTAGTATTCATTCCCGTCCATATCGGTCACGGTGACGCCCTGCGCTTCGCGGATGGCCAAGGGGAGATGCCGAGGGTACGTCCGCGCATTCGATTCCCGTCCGGCCTGCTGGGAGAGGATAGCGCTGTTTCCCTGTTCCAGGTAGGTCATCGTACGCCACCTCCTCGACAGGCCGAAACTACTGCACGAGACGCCTGTGCTCTTGTACTCGATTGACCCATATGAGTTTTAGGCCAGCCTAAAAAATATAAAGCTACCGGTTTAGGTTGGCCTAAAACACCATTCTCGTTTTCTCGACTTAAGTATGGATGATGGATATTCGCGGATCACACGTCGTGAACAATACGATGCAGTTTTCTTAGGGCAGCCTAAACCGACAGGCTCACCGGTGTGTATTCTGATAGCGGATGAATCAGGTACCTATAGTAACAACTGAAACGATTCACACACCGATCGCACAGCAGTCGTGCGAACGGATGTGCATTGACTTTCAGTGGCTACTGTAGTTCAACCGCTTCCTTCACTATTACTCGAGATTGTTCTGAGCCATAGATCACATCAGTCGAATTGCTCCTATGCCGTCTTTCGAAGCTTCAAGAACTCCAGTTTCGACGCTTCGGTCCTACAAATCGTGCTTGTTCTTAAATTTTCTAAGATTTGAAGCCAAGATACTAACCTAAGAGTCTAATCTAAGACTCTATGATCTCTCATTCGAAGTCATAGCCCCATTCTTGGAGCTGATCAGCAAGCTCATCGATCTGCTCGAGCATCAGTACCGATCCTCGGCTTCATCCACTGCGGCATCTCGACCGTCTGCTTGGAGATGTTCGTAGCGGACCTCACAGCTGTCAGAACCGACCAGAATATCCTGCACGATCGCGAGCAGGCTCCGAACACGTCGGCATTCGACACTCATCTCGATCTGTCATCTGTCGATCCCTCGCTTCAGGAGTCGAGTCGCCTCAACGTCTGTCGACACGATTGCTGTCTCTCTTTGTCTCATGGGGTTGCTGCGGTGGACTCCCTTTGAGCCCCCGCACCCCTTTCGGGGGATACAAACCGTCTCGAGTGACGAGATAGCTCAATAGTCAGCGACTGAACGTGCTATCCGGCGCAGGGACAAGTCCCGTGCGGATCTCGAGGTCGACACGGCGAAGATGCTTACAGCCGTCATCTGGCTGGCACTGCTCGAAATCAGGACAAGTACATGTCGCTGCCTCGATATCGACCTCGTAGGTAGCACCGCTCTCACTCTCGACCTCGTAGATCGGGCCCACTGTCCCAAAGCGGACACAGCGCAAGAACGGCCTCGAGTATACTGAACGACGTGTCTTGTTGATGGACGATGTCGACATCCCCGGTGAAATGGCCGGTTCCGGAGACACCTGACGTCGACAGTTGAGAGTGTCTCCCGACTACCCACAACCCCTAGGAAGGGTCTCACTCTATCCACTCAACTAATATCTAGCACAAGAGCCGTTGTATGCAGTGTACTGTTACTCCATAGTACGTCACTTGATCGGTTGTTGTCGGTCTTACTCCAATGACTTTCCTGTGGGTGTGTCTGAAGACGCCAGCTGTCACCGGGACCCTGTCGTCTCGAGATACATTCTACGTCCGTGGGAAGTGTCGGATGGAGAACTGGGCCAGCGTTACCGGAAACAACTTTGGATGTTCACGATTGCGGCAATCATGGGTATGATCTGTATTTTCAAGGTTCACAAACCACTCTCCCAGAGTGCAGTCGCTGTCCGACCGACGGACTGGGTTGGCTAACTCTGAATCTGGCGACTGCTAAACTCACATCCCTCAGTGTGATGCTGTGATACGCCTTTGAGCGGTACGAGGTCAGCTATCCGAAACCTCGCTGCATCCTCTGATTGTTTCGATGTGGAGTCAATATCACGCTATACACGCGAAGCTGCAGCCAACGCTTACGATGCCACTGACTGATCGCCAAGAAGACATCCTGACTGCCGTCGTACTGACCGAGTTCTCTGTTCACTATGAAGAGGCCGATCTCGAACTCTCGCGAAGCCGTTGACGGGACCGAGATTGGGTAGCCATAACCCGACATCTTTGAATAGTTCTCAAACCCGCTCGGATGGGCACAGGGTGGTGGCGCCGAGCGTAATGGAATAGAGGCGAACAGGCGGTTGGTTCTGTCTCTGTCGCACAGGAGAAGCGCGACAAGTGATGCAACTAATTCGGGATTTATCAATTCTTCCCGCTTCTCAGCGGCGCAGAACCGACTGCGATCTGGAACCCACAGGGGACATCGATGCACACCCTAACTTGACGCTCACTTGCTCAGGCAACCCGTCGAGCATTCCTGGCAGTTGGCTGTCAATCATCTCTTCGAACACAATGCTGAACCACGTGAAGCCGTCGATACACTCGGGATCGAGTAGCTGGCATTCAACGTCCCTGATCGGACCTCAAAAGCCGCCCGGATGGGCGTAGAGTGGTGGCCGCCGGGCAAACTGAAATAAATAGGGTCGTGGATGATTTAACTGGCCTGTCGCGCAGGTAACGCGACAGGTGAAATGTTTGGGAGAGTTACTATCAACCCCACTTCAATTCTCAGTTAGCCAGAATGGGTTCCGTCGAATCGCTGCGCCTGTCTTGTATGGCTTCGTGATCGACTTCCTTTGTACGTGACATCTACGAACGAAACTGTCGACGAGCTCGAGACAGGCCTGCAGTGACGCTTTGCTGCGTTCGGGAATACCATCGGTATCTGTATCCTCGCGCGGCTCAACAATAAGGCAGAGGTGGTCAGTTCAATCTGACAGGAGATTGCTCTATCCCTGCCAGAGAAGCGGATTCGACGAGTACTGTTAAGCGGACAATTGTCGAAACAACCAACTAGAACTACAATAGCTGGCATTACAGATCCACGGCCACCACTTCCGGAGTGGATTCTCGAGTGCTACGACCGACTGTGTTCCCAGGCATGTCAGCCAGACCATGGAGGGGACGGCGTTCCGTTGATCGACTATGACGATGCCACTGACATTCTGACCGCCGATACAGAGTTAGCACTCGAGCAACGGGACGTCGAGTACGCACTGACGCGGCTCCTCGAGCGGGGCTACTTCTACGAAGTCGAGAACGAACTTCGGGTCAAGTCGCCGGAAGAACAGTGATAGTTATGTTTCAAAGAACTGCCTTGCACGACAGCAGATCAGTTCTACAGGTGGAGCAGGCTGAGTGCCTTGGGGCTTGATCCCGAGGCGGCTCACCCGGCCAGCAATTCGTTTCCGAAGAACGTTCTGTATTTATAGCTGCAACTGACTACATCAAGCTTGAATGTGGCACCGCTTTCCCACGAACTCGGTGCATCACCACGGAAATGCTCTCCGTTGTGACACTCAAGTTGTTTTCCGGCACTGAGTAACAGGGCCGGCCGCCTGATTCGAACATGTCTCACGGACCATCGGAAGATACAATCGCGCCGAACCAGTAAACGAAACGCTTGTTCACTTCCTCATGCAACTTGAGGAACGAGAGCTAATCCAGTTCGATGACCAGGCAGACGAGTGACCGCTGATAAATTTTTGTAGAACATTAAATATACCTCAATTAAGATAATGGTGTCTGAAAATACAAAAGACGTGGCTACGATTGTCGATGACCTAACGACGACTGATATCGGGAATCGCGATGCGATTTGCCCCATTTCCTCTGCAGCTCGCGAAAAACAGGGGAGAAATCCTTCGATGCAAGCTGCTGAACGTCTGAATGAGGCTGTCGATCCCGGAGATACTGTGCTTGTGCTCACTGGTTTTTTGATTCCGCCGTCGATGGTTCAGGAGACAGATGGACCACTCGGTGCAGTCTCTGTTGCACGTGCTGTCGACAGTGCTCTCGATGCAAACGCGATCATTGCATGTGAGCCTGCGGCTGTCGATATTTGTGAGGCAACGGCAATGGCTGGTGAACTCAGTGTCCTTGATCGAGAGGCAGTATCCAATAACAAACGGTCTGTCTCGGTCGAACCATTCCCCGCCGACCGCTCCGAGGCTCAGAAGTATGTAGAGGAACTCTTGTCAGAGGTTGACCCGGCTGCGGTCGTCGCCGTAGAGAAGGCCGCTCCGAACAAGGAGGGTGTCTACCACAATATGGCTGGATACGACGTGACCGAACAGACAGCTAAAGTGGATGAACTCTACAGTCGACTTCCGGCTGATGTGTTGACGGTCTCTGTCGGCGACGCGGGAAATGAGGTCGGCATGGGTCTTGTTCAAGAAACAGTCGAAGACGAAATTCAGTACGGGGACGAGTGTCAATGTGGCTGTGGAGCAGGGACAGCAGCGGACATTGAAACGGATCTCTTGGTTCCAGCAACAGTTTCGAATTGGGGCGGGCACGCGATCGCAGCCTGCCTCTCACACGTGACACAGACTCCCATATTACATGATCCCGAAGTAGAGCGTCGGATGCTCGTTCAGGCATCGATGGCTGGTAGTATCGATGGAATCGTAGGCGGAACAAATGCCTGGTGTGACGGGATGCCGCCGGATGCACATGAATCAATGCTCCGTCTGATTCGCGAGATCTTCCGTTCGTCTGTTCACACTCGCGGTGGCAGTGAACTTGAACGATAGCTACACTACAATTAAAACATGCGTGAAATAGATGAGTAAAACCGACCCTGTCTTTCCGCTCTGTCACCTTACTAGCTTCTCACGATAACCTTCAAATACGGACTCAAATCCCTCGTCGACGACCTGTTGAACAAGCTCCGCGAACGAACGTCGATTACTTGGCTCCTCAACGAGTGACCGAAACGAACTCTCGAAGTGATGTCCGTGCGAGGGACGATCACGACTCGAGGTTTCGTGGACTGCCTCGTGCAACATCACGAGATACAGATCGTGCATCCAGACTGCACGCTGGCGGCTCGTCATGGCCGAGTCGGTGATCACGATGTACGTTCTGCTGTCGGTCCAGGCATCGGCACTCGTCTCGCCGTAGTACACGTCCCGCTCAATCCCAAGCTCCCGTGCGAGCACTCGCGCGAAGCGGAGATACTGTCGCTGATCAGCGTTCAACTGCGATTCGTCCATTTCGCGTGTGAGTGACGGATGTGGCGAGTCAGCCACTGCCTCGAGTGGGTCGCCCTTGTCGACTGACTCGCCGTTGATCACGACCGAGACGCCGGTTCGTGATTGCACGTACGCGAAGCGCTTGCGAAGATCGCGAACGTAGCGCCGCCACCGGTAGCTGTCTGGATCCGGCACTTCGTCTTCGTAGTGATCGATTTCGACGAGCATCCCCTTGAGATGATGCTCAGCGTCCACGAGTTGACCATCGCGCCCGCTGATGTCTGCCCACGGTCAGAGTTGCGTCGATCTTGGTAGTCGAAACACAGTGCGGTGTTATGACTCCAGATACGAACAGCACCCTTCGCGATGATCGAACCCTTGCTGATGCCCCACTCGCCGATTGTCTCGTCGTCCGATCGCTGCTTGCTTCCTGCGCCGAGTACTGAGAGGTTGCGTCGCCCTTCGGTCGACTCGAGGTCAACACCAGCGTCATCATCGAGGATAATCGATCGCTCGGGTGAGATGCTAACCAAAACACGAGATGAACCCGGACTGTCGATGCCATTTTGGACCGCTTCACGGATCGCATCTGTGAAATCCGCCATCTGATCTTCGATGAGATACGTTGCAACCCGCTCGTCAGCTGTCATCGTTATGGTCTCGTCAGTCGATGGCTGACTGGCTGGCCTCGAGTCGGTTGTCTCGTTCGTCGCAAACTCGGATAACGTCGGATGTTCCGCCATGGTATCAATTATATGATAACATACAAACTGCACCGGGCGGTCACGTGGGAATCGAGTAGACTCAATTTTAATCCGTTGACACGGTCGATCGAGTGAACAACCAGCAATTATGTGTTGCACTCGAGAGAGTGGGTTGTCGAATCCAAAAATATAGTTTGTAAGAAGGTGCTTTAGTAATCTGCTACCCAAAGAAAAACTGTAGATGACGAAACAAACAGATCAAATTGACGAAGCGACGACTGACGTACCTGGTATTGGCGATACGTTCCCCGACCTGACTGTCGAGACGAGCATGGGTGAGCGCTCGCTGCCCGACGACTATGAGGGCAAGTGGCTCGTCCTGTTCAGCCATCCCGGTGACTTTACGCCGGTCTGTACGTCTGAGTTCGTCGCCTTCGAGCAGCGTCGCGAGGAGTTCGAGGAACTGAACGCCGAACTGCTCGGGCTGTCGGTCGACCGTGTCCACTCGCACATCAAGTGGACTGAGTGGATCGCTGAGAACCTCGACGTCGACATCCAGTTCCCGATCATCGCTGACGATCAGGGAACGGTTGCCCAGCAACTCGGCATGCTCCACCCCGGTGCAGGAACGGCAACCGTCCGCACCGTCTTCGTCATCGATCCGGAGGGAGCAGTTCGGCTGCGCCTGACCTATCCGATGGAGATCGGTCGCAACATCGACGAAGTCCTCCGTTCGCTGCGTGCGCTCCAGAAGAGCGACGATGATGGCGTCGCTGCCCCCGCAGACTGGCCGAACAACGAGAAGTTCGGTGACCAGGTCCTCCTGTCACCGCCGGGTGCCGAAGCGGACGCCCAGGACCGAAAAGCCGAGGCTGCTGACGACGAGGAGCTGAACTACTACGACTGGTGGTTCGTTACCCGCGACCAGTAACTAACTCACGGACCCACTGAACGGCAGTCTGCTGGCGACACCCGAACTCTGGTGTAGTCACCGAATCCAACACCACTCTTTGTCGAGTTCGTTTCTGATCTCGAGAAGAAGCGGTCGGTCACTCATTGTCGACCACCTCACTGACGATATCGATGATCTCCTGGGCTGTCGAACTGATCCGCTCAAGCCGGTCGATGATCGTCTCTGGCTCGTCTCCGTGCCACGCGGCAAGGTAGAACGCTGACCCACTGGTATCTAACTCGAAGTACCGTCCAACGATGTAGCCGACTGCTTCGGCTTCGAGCTCACGTTTCGATCGCTCAGCCTCGTCGTCGACGCCACTGTGTAACAGCGCGTGGGCGTACTCGTGAACGAGCGTGACGGCGAGGTCAGCGTCGTTCTCGCGATCACGAACAGCGACGCGTGGCTGCTCTAGAGGGCGGTACTCACAGACGCCCTTGGCGTTTCCATGCGACCAGTCTTGGGGTGACACGACCTCTACATCTACTTTGAGTGAGTTTGCTGCCTCGAGGAGTGCGGGAACCAACTCTTCAGCCTGTCCTCTGGCTTCTGTCTCGAGGTCGGGCAGTGGCTCGCCGTCAGTCTGCAAAATATCAAAGACAGGCGCTGGCCGAAAGCCCACGAGTCCTTTCTCCCAGCTATCCGGCGGTGTCTCATCGTATTCACAGTCACTGCGCTCGTGGTATGACGGCGAGTTTCCGCAGTCGGGACACTGCTTTGCGATGATGGGTGCCCAAATCCAGATCGCTGTCTCTCCTTCTTTCACGTGCCGGTCGAACTCGTTTTGCCACGTTCGATAGCCAGCAACGCGCGTTGCCTCTGGACACTGAAGTTTGATCAACAGCGTGTTTCGGTGCGAGTAGTCATGGAAGCGACTCTGAACGTCCAACCACTCTGTGAACTGTTCGCTTGAGACGGCGTCATCGACCTCTTTGACGAGGTCCTGAATCCATGCTTCGATCGTACTGTGCATCTCGTCGTGCCGGGTATCCGAATCGTCGAACGTTTCCCGGGAGCTGCTGCTCGTAACCATGTTCGATCAGTGCTTCTCGAGTCGAGTCGAATCGAACTGAATTGAATTGAACTCGAGAAGACCTCCACCCCTCAGTGGGGCTCAAAAAGACGCCGGACTCGAGCAGCTGGAGAGCCGCTAATCAGCGGACGCCACGATCTCCACTTTGATCGGCGCGTCGTCTGGTGTTCCGCTCTTGTTCAGGAGAGATGCTGGGTATGTACCGTACGCCGTCCCGATTATGATGTTATGGCTTATCTGGATAGGAATAGATATTTTATAATTCGCGTAGTACTAGAGTATCGTGGCTGCACTCAACACACCCGGAGATTTGTCCGTTGCACCCGGCGTGAGTATCCAGCCCGGTGTAAGATTCTGGACCAAACCAATTCGAGAGAGTAACACTGGAAATATTTTAGTGGTGAACTCAATCGATCTCTGGGAAGCAGATCACCTTATCCTACGAAATAAGTGCCATTCTGATGTCGATTCTCCGAAGGAGAAGATCAATCGAAATAAGCACTTGTTCGTCGAACTGAAACTGGAGAATAAGCAAAAGTTCGTTGAGGTCGTACCATACACTGAATGGCCTCAAGATGACTCCCGAAGCACTGCTTCTGAACGCAAGAACACACATGACACTGAGTGGGAAGACAAGGAGCAGAATCTTCAATTCTCAGGAGAGTGTGTGGAAAACCGTAACAGGGTTATGAAAGAGGATGACGTACGGGGATCGCTGAACGGTCTTCTCTGATTTTGGCTAAGTACGCCCATCTATTTACCAAGCAATCTAACGCGAAAACATTCATATCAAACCAGTGAATGTATTCTCTGATACCGCTGAGAACAAGGTTTAGTCGGGATGGCGCGTAACTTCTCCGTAGGCCATTCAGCGTCAGTTGGCACACGCTTCTCGAGCATCTTGATGAGTTGCCGGCGGACGGGACACTGATCACACCGTTGTCGAACTCTCGTATCCATATCACAGATGTTCAGAAACACCGTGTCATCGGCCGATTTGACGAGTCTAACGAGAAGCGTCCGCTCCAACGTGAGCAGTTCGAGACACTCTACCATCAGATACAGACCGCGCACGATGGGTTCGATCTCGACCGGCTCCCGCTAGATGCTGACCCGTATCCAGCGGTGTTGAGTGTTCATCCTCGGTTCGAGATCGACGAAGACGCGGGTGTGATCGCCGAGACAGACGGGCCGACGACGATCCAATTAGCTGACACAGCACACGAACTAGATATCGATGACGACGACCGCACCGAACCCGACGGTCTGGACATCTACTCGGATGCGCTGCTACTGATCGATGCACTCGAGCGCCACGACGTAACCGACCTCCCTGACTTGGAGACGGCCACCCTCGTAAATCTCTACACGCTGCTGTCGGATGTCCAGCGTGACGCCAACGACTTTCGCCAGGAGGTCGCTGACGTACTTCTCTCACGGCTTCATCACGACCGTCCTGTTGCCGGTCAGTACGGCTCGGTCCAGCGTACGAGTCGCCGCAACCGCTCGCTCAGAGATGACGAGGAAGTTCTCTCCATGCTCGAGGCGGAAGGGATCGACCGCGAGCGCGTCATGAGCGTTGATCGCCAGAAAGTCGACGAAGCACTCGAGATGACGACACTCACCGAGTCCGATGTCTACGAGATCGATGAGAGCGAGTACGTTCGCAATGCGGAGGTCGATGACGACGTCAAGGAGTCGCGCCTCCAGGGCTTGAAGGACCGCCTTGACGCTAGTGAAGAGACGGAAGCTGAGGAACTGCAACAGGAAATCGAAGCACTCGAAGAGCGTATTGACGACCTCACGAGCTTCCGAGCAGGGACGGAGGTACAGGAATGACTACTGACGGCTTTTGTGGCATCACGTACAGAGCAAGGGATTGGCAGAGTTTCTCCCGGTCGTCCTGCAATCTGACACTGGCAGTGTCGAGCTAGTCATCGTCGTCCTGTGAGCGGAGTTCGTTGGCCCGTTTCTCGAGTTGGCGGAGAATTGGGACGCGTTGCTGATGTTGGTTTTCGTAGGCAATGCAAGCTCGCAGCGTGTCCATATCGTTGATCGTCGTGATGCCGGCGTCGATGAGCCGCGTATTCGGTGCCTCGAGCCGCTGTGCTGGTGAGAGTTCGCTCGAGTCTTGGAAGTGTTCTGGCGTGTCGTTCATTGAGTGTTGCCTCTGCCCCTATTGAGGCATCAAAAACCGGACTGCTGTGTGTTTTGCTGCAAGTGGGGATCATCAAGCCTCTGCAGATAAGCAAGGCGAGTGCCTCGAGGCTTGATCCCGAGGGGGTTCACAGGGCTATTCTACTTTCACTGTGGCTGGCTCACCTTTTTCAGCCAAAACGCCAAACACATCGAATGGAGCCGTGGATTCCCCCTGTCACACGCTCCATGGTTCCACCACTACCCCTATGACAGCCGAAAACCAGGTGCTCGGTAACTGCTCGTTCTGCAACGCTAAAGTCCTGAAACATCAATCTATCATCGAGTTCGAAACGAACGGCGAGCAACGAGTATTTGCAGAATGCCCTGAATGCGGTGAAGTCGTCGACCCGGAAAGCACCGGCTGACTGTCGGATACTGCTGAAATGCACACCGATTGTACACGTCAATTACGGCGTCTCTGAACCGTGAAACAGTCTTTCCTCCGATCCAGGAACCGACGCCTGTATTTTACTGCTAAGTGATTTCACATCTTGTTCATTTTGGGCTCGGCCCATAGCGCGGCATCCCGCAGATCTGGCACTCCCAGATTGCGTGGCCGGTCCACGTTTCGTCGGGGACCGATTCATGGTCGCTGAATTGATGATCGGTTGTGCGTCCGCACTGGTGACACTCGAGACGTTCTTTGGTCGGGATGCCACTGTCCTGATGCTCAGGTTCACTCTCTTCGGGTACCTGCTGGAGGGCAATCGCGGGGACTAACCACGCATCATCACCGACGTTGTCGAGCAGCGTCGCAAGTCGTTGCTCGTCGCGGATACCAGTCCCACCTTCGTCGTAGAGATACGTTGTTGGCTCGTGGTCACCTGCAGCTGGTTGGGGTTGGTCACTCCATGTTGTTCGATCGCGAGCGGCCGCGAGAAGTTGCTCACCGTCAGTGGACGTAATCTGTGCTGCAGCAGGAAGCACGGGCCACCGATCGGTCAATTGGGCTGCAGGCTCGTTCTCGAAATCGTAGATGATCGTGCAGTCGTCGACAGCCTGTTCGGTCGCATTCGAGGCAAGGAGTGTCGCAGCGGCTGCTCCTTTCGCGACGGCGCCGTAGAACGTCGACGACTCGACAAGCATGTGAATAACGCCGAGGATCGTCCACTCTGCTGCTGGTGCGTCTGTCTCAGAAGAGCAGTCTTCGAGATGGTTGGTGAGACAGAACAGGCATTTGGTCCGGTCAGCTGGGATCGGTGCGCCACAGGACCGACACTCGGTATCCGTTTCCGTTGGAGTATCTGGATATCCAGCTGTCGTCGCCGCAACTCGTTGTCGATCAGGCTCACCGTCAGTACACTCGCTGAGTGTCTCATCTGGGATATGCGACGCTTCGCCGGTCGGACGAAGCTCCTCAAAGTCAGAATCGCGATCAGTCATTGATTGGGTAGTGGGTTGTATGTCTCACATCTTGATCAGGCCAGTTCGGGAGAGAAGATCTGGAAATGAGATCACTGAGACGCTATTGCTGGCGAAGTCCTGCTTCTCGAGCTTCACGGTTGCTGGCACAATGGATACACGCTGGCAGATCGTCATTAACGGAGAAAACTCGATAGTAGTTCTCGGTGACATGAGAGCCACAATCATCACATTCTGGCATTATCCAAATCTATGTTTCTACTCCAGTAAATATCTTGTTTCAATACTTGTGTTACTTTCATCAAGGACAGTCTATCTGAGTGTGATTGACTCTTTTCCGGGCCTGGTATTGTTGTGGTTCAATAAGGTGTCCACAGCCCTCACAACGAGTTTCGACTGCGTTGGTGGTCACCCGTCCGTTGCATTTGGGACACGGACTGGAGTTCGAGTTGGGCTGGACGTCTTCGTCGAATGTAATCTCGTAAATCTCTCTAAAAGTCATGGTGCTCACGAGGGGCGATGAGCAATTCCGACTGCCCCTCACCCACTTGTAGGGCACAGAAACTCACCAGGAGATGGCAGCGTCATGAAACAGATTCATGCTGTGGCGAAAGCCCGGCAGCGCAGCGGCCACCGGCCGTGAGCAGCCCGGACCGTGGAGGTGGTGGGAGGTGGCGGTGACTGCGTTCACACCAGCAAAAAAGGGGCTTCTCCCCGGCTATTCCCACCAGCGGCCGCGCTCAGGGAAGTGGATCATCGACCACCCGGTCACGGCCAGTGAAACACGGCCTTCGTGCCAGTTCCGGGCAGCCTTGTGAATCCGCACCTGCTCGCCTTCCTCAATCCATGGCGCGTCTGATGACTTCCAGATCGTCACACGCGTCTGGCCACTATCATCTGCGATGAGACCGACCTGTGCGATGCTCGGATGCGAGGGATCCCACAGGGTTTCGACACGCCCTTCGATGCTCACCTCCTTCCGAGAGACCTCCTCGAGTTTTCCAATGGGGATGACGTGTCCGGGCGCCGTCTGCCGCTCCTCGAACACGTTGACGACCGCACTCGTCAGGTCTTGGCCACCGACGACGGCCTCACTCAGCCGCCGGCTGATCGCCGCTCGAGACCAGCCATCCAACTGCTTTTCGAGTCGCATCGACTGCTTGTTCACGGCCGCCAACTGCTCTTGGGTGAGTTCTGTACGGGGGTCCGCTCGTTCCGGATCCGCCATCGGATCCACGCTTGCCGCCCGTTTCTG
This sequence comes from Haloarchaeobius amylolyticus, assembly GCF_042678045.1. Taxonomy (GTDB): domain Archaea; phylum Halobacteriota; class Halobacteria; order Halobacteriales; family Natrialbaceae; genus Natrinema; species Natrinema amylolyticus_A. The sequence goes on along the minus strand of NZ_JBHUDI010000013.1, from coordinate 15,487 downwards.
GAATTCCACACGCCGCGCTTTGTTCTGGTTCGCAGCGATCGTTCGCGTCCGCTTTGCACGACCTTCTTGTGTTCCTATCTTGGCCTGGGCACTGATTCGCTCGAGTTCATCCTCTCGTGCTCGAATCCGCTCTTCCTGCTCGAGGGTCGCACCGTGGATCCGCTCATTATCTGTATCGACGATTCCGTCCGGGTGGTTCGCATCCACCTTTGCTTGGACCTCTTGCTCGACTGTTGCCTCGAATTCCGGCGTCTCGTCGACGACTGGGTAGCCGTCTTCATCGACTGCTTGCTCATCCGCCTGTTTGAGTGCCTGTTCATCGACCGTAACGACCTTGCTACTCGAGTTGTTACTAGACATTGCAGATCACTGAAGGCGCTCACGCGTCTGCCACCGCGATGCTACTACATCGCGGTTTTCCGACGACACCGACCGACTAGATCCATCTGCGCGCTCGCGCTCGCGCCTTCGCGAGCGCCCATCTGGGCGCGAGCGAGAGCGCGCCTGAATGCGGTGTTCCAACCAGCACCGCGCGGCGATCCGCCCGGAGCGAGCGGCCAGCTTTAAGCCGTTTCTCGTGTCCGGCCCGGACTGCGGGTTCGTGTCCAGCGCGACTGTCGTCGAGAACGCGCGCCGCAGTGTGGCGCGCGACAGCGCAGGCGGCACCAAGCGCTGGAACGCGAAAGCCCGCGAGGGGCGCAACCGAAAACGCGCTTAATGCTGGCGTCGAGACCAGATTCACTTTAGCCCGGAACGGTGAGCGACGTCAGGAGCGAACCGCAGCCCGGAATGGTCGGTCGCGAGCGACGCGGAGGGCGGCACGCGGCGAGCGGGGCGGGCCGATACCCAAGCGCGAGCAACCGACGCAACAGCAGCCCGATCAATCCACGTGGGTGGGTCTGAAAGAGGCTGGCGCGCTCGAGGAACCCCGCCGACGTAAGCACCGCAACCTGTGAGGAGCGCAGCGAGACGCGGGACTCGAGCGTGCCAGGGGCTTTCTCCCTGTTATCAAAAGCGATGGTTGCAAGCCACTTACCGAGACCTACTCCTTCACAACTGTTTCAGTGACCCATCCGCACACTACAGATGCGAACTGACCGTCCCTACACGATCCAGCACAACCCAACTCAAAGAAGTGTGTATAAGCAAGAATTATTTTACCACAAGATGAACAGTCAATACGATGCAGCACGTCAGACGTTTCTACTGTGATTAATACTGTTTATTCAGTAGTAGCTTGGACATTTCTCATAATTTTCTTTGTGGCGACGGCGTTCTGGGTTGTAGAAGTCATCGTTGTTGGGCAAGCACGAAAGCGACCTGCCGAGCACGACCTCTCCGACATTCAGGTTCGGGTGATGACTATCGATGCCCAAGAGGTTGTCCAGCAGACCGTCAATTCGCTTCCTGCAAAACTGAGCGACGTGCGGGTGATCGCCGAACATGATATCGACATCGATGGTGCAACGGTTCACGTCGTGCCTGAGTCGTTTACCTGTGAAGCAACGCGAAAAGCACGAGCTGCCGAGTGGGCTCGTCGCCACGTGCCCACAGATCAAACGTTTGTCCTCTACCTTGACGAAGATACTATTGTTCCATCACTCCCTCCGTTTCCCGATGCCGATATCGTCCAGTTGATGGAACGGCCGGTTCGGACCGGGTCGTGGTTGAGTTATTTTGCGGAAATCTTCCGCATGGGCTTTCAAATTGAACAGCGCGTGTTTCCGCGATTTCGCTATCCATTATATGCCTGGGGTGGTGGGTTCGCCGTCAAAACAGCTGTCGAGCAAGAGGTCACGTGGGACGTCCCGACAGTCACCGAGGATACGAATTTCATCTGGCGTGCATTCGCTGACCCAGACCGGGAGATGGCAGTCCTCCCAGTGAAACTTCTCAATCAGGCTCCGCCGTCAGTCGGGGAACTGATCAGACAACGACGTCGGTGGATTTCGGGTGCATCCCTCGACTCGCATCTATTACCCAGACAGTACCAACTGCTGTCGTTGCTCCGGAACGCAGCCTGGGGACTTGTGGCGCTGTCCCCGTTGCTCTTGATTCCACTAGTGACGCCCGTGTCAATCGTCTTCCTACCGTCCCTCTATGAAGTCGCCATTGGCATTCAGATCGTGGGGATGTTTGCGTGGGGATTTATCGGCTATTGGTACTACGCAGAACGATTCCGCGTATTAGTTGGATTATTCGTCTCGCTCCCAGTCGTTGCAGTACTCCACGCAACAGGGGCGCTGTGGGCGATTCTCCGTCCGACCAAAACCTTCCGCGTGACGCAGAAGGTGCCACCCACACAGCTGACCGACGACGTAGCCGAAGAGATGGTGATTGACAACAGAGAATCGGATGATCACCAAGAAGGTGATGACGAAGAGAAACCTCGGGCTATAAAAAGCCGGTAACGTCTCCGTCCACGGGAGCAGTACACTGTTCCTGATAGCTATCGGTGAGACCGATTGCACCTCCGGTAACCACTTCCCCTGTACTTACCGATTCGGGGAGCAAAGCAAGAATCTAGATCGCCTCCGATCTCGATCAGTCGATGTACTGTAATACCCACTCACGCCGATCCTCAATCGCTTGTTCTCCCTCGTCTGTAATCGAGTAATAGTTTGTGCGCCTGTCGAGTTGTCCTTTCTCGACAAGGTCCTTATTCACAACCGTATCGAGATTGGGATACAGCCGACCATGATTGATCTCTGAACTGTAGTACTGCTCGATTTCGTCTTTGACGTCCTGTCCAGATGGCTGGTCAGCGCCCGCGATCACGTACAGCAGGTCTCGTTGGAATCCCGTAAGGTCGTCCATGGCCAAGCCATTCAGGCGAGGTGATATTTGTTATTCCACACGTACGTAGATGTAAGCTGATCCAACTAGTCTGTTACTTATACCACTAGCTGGCTCTCTTTCCGCTCACGACATCCTGAGACTGTGGTCGTAATGGACCGACACTCGAGGGATCCGACTCAGTATGCACGATCAACGGTCGTAACCGTCTTACTCCGAACTCGAGAGGACTTCATCGACATACTGATCTTCCCACTCGCGACGGGCCTCGAGTTCGCGCCGACCACGCGCTGTGACCGTGTAGTAGTTCGTTTGTCGGCCTCGCCTTTCTCGACAAGCCCTTTGTCGACGACCCTGTCGAGGTTGGGATACAGTCGCCCGTGGTTGATCTCGTTCTCGTAGTACTCCTCGAGTCGTCTTTGATCGCGAGCCCATGTGGGTCGCTCTGGCCGGCGCTCACGTACAAGATGTCAACGTTGGAAGTGGGAGAACCACTTTGGCGCAGAAAACTGCCATCACTGTGACTTACTCGTCCCATAAGCTGGTAATTCGTTCTTCGACCGTATCGAGGACGAGACGCAGTACATCTCGATGATCACCTGGCCATGATTCGTCCTCGCCGGGTGTCGGGGCAGTAGGCGGAGGATGAAAATGGTCTCGCGTATTGTGAGGGTTCGGATGCCGGTCCCACCGGCACTCCCAAGCGTGCTCCGGATGTACCTCTCGGTAATGAATTTTGAAGTCGTCGTTCGTGTACCAGCGAACAGTGAGGCTCGTCTCCTCTACGGTTTCGGGATAGTACGATGGTGCGAGTGTCACATAGAGTTCGAGATGTCCACTCGCATCCGTGATCGTCGCTCGAGCGGCCTGCGCTGTGGCTTGGAGGCGTGTCTGGAGAAACTCGAGAACTGGGCGGTCGATAGGCGCGGGGCTACGTCCATCTCCTGCAGGCGGCGTCATCGATGGAATTACCCGGATGCTTGGTCGGTATCAGCGCCAGCGCGTTGCTGACGGGCGCGTTCGTAGCGCTTGCGCTCATCTCGAGCGGTCGCCCAGTCGGCAAGGTCGCTATACACATCGTCGATTGTCCGTTCGTCGCTCGTCTCTGCAGCATCGACGGCGTTGACGGCTGCCGGCGTTGTGGCGTCGTACGTGTCTTCGTAATCGGTAATCCGTGTCGTGAGGTTGCGGACGTGCTCTTGGAGTTCGTCGATGGTGTGCTCGGCAGCGAGCTGATTGATGCGCCGCCACTGGAAGTATGCATCATTGCGCTCGTAGGTCGTCGGATGGCCGTCGTGGCGCGTGACGATCCCGAGGTCACTGAACCAGCCCAGATATTTTCGGGCTGTCTTCGGGTCGCATTCGGCCTGCTCTGCGATAGCGCTCGCCGTTGCAGGCTCGCGGGTCTGAAGGATTGTCCCGTAAATGCGCTGTTCGACATCATCGTCACGAAACGCATCCTCAAAAGATGGGGGACCATCTGGAGACTCTGTATTGGACATACTCGATCTTGCGCGCCTACCGATATAATTCTTACTTCGAGGAATAGTTTCCTGATTGGATCCAATACGCACGCTCAGCGGTCGTGATCGTCTCACTCCGAACTCGAGAGCAGCTCACCGACGTACTGATTTTCCCACTCCTGCCGGGCCTCGAGTTCGCGCCGACCACGCGCTGTGACCGTGTAATAGTTCGTCCGACGATCGACCTTCCCCTTCTCGACGAGTCCCTTGTCGACGACGTCGTCGAGATTCGGATACAGTCGCCCGTGATGGATCTCGTTCTCGTAGTATTCTTCAAGTTCGTCTTTGATCGCGAGGCCATGTGGCTCGTCCTGACCGGCGATCACGTACAGCAGATCTCGCTGGAATTTGGTGAGATCGTACATACCTGGAGATATGTGTCTCAGTTGATGAACGTTCCGAGAACAAGTGACAACACGGAAATTCACATTCTGCTCTCGAGCTTTTCCAAGAGTTACAACGTCTTACGCCCACAGAGCATTCCAAAGCAGAATGGCTGGCTGGTTTGACTGGCAGTTAGTCGACGAGCCAGCCACCGTCAACGTCGACGGCAGTCCCGTGCATGAAGGAGGCGTTGTCGCTCGCGAGGAAAGCAACGACCTGCGCGACTTCCTCTGGCTCAGCGTAGCGTTCAGCTGGTGTTTCTTGGACGATTTCGTTGACCTCGTCGGGCGTCTGCTCGATCATGTCCTCAGTCATTCCGGTCTCGATGAAGCCTGGACAGACAGCGTTTGCCCGAATCTCGGGACCGTAATCGTGTGAGAGTTGCTTGGTGAACCCGATTACGCCATGCTTCGAAGACGTGTAGGCAGTACCACCACCACCGGCGACCTTGCCAGCAATGGAGGCGGTATTGATTACGACGCCTTCCTCGTCCCCATCCATGAGCGCTGGCAATGCTGCTTTCGTGAGAAGGAACACGCCCTTGAGATTGATATCCATGACCCTGTCCCACAGTTCCTCAGACGTCTCCCCAACCGGAGCGTAATCGTCGAGGATGCCTGCGTTGTTACAGAGCACGTCGATCGTGCCGTATTCGTCGGTTGCTTGCTCGACGACTGCCTCGACACTATCGCGATCAGAGACGTCGCCGACCACGCCGATTGCCTCACCACCGTCGCCTGTAATCTTGCTCGTGACCTCGTCGAGAGCATCTTCGTCGATGTCGACGGCGACGACAGATGCACCTTCATCTGCAAACTCGAGTGCCATCGATCGGCCCATGCCCGATGCTCCACCGGTAACAACGACAACACTGTCAGCTATTGAAACCATACAAGAAACTCAACCTCTGATATACAAAAATTACATCCCTATTTTTACGAGGTGACAGTCTCGTTGCTGACCCGCTAACGTGACTGGCTCGGCAGTACCACCTAGAGCGTACCGATCATCAGTTGCCCTTGTATTCCTTCTTGAAGCCACGGAACTCAGTACGGTGTGCTTCCTCGTCAGCAAGTAACGTTACTGCGAGATCCTCACTGACGGGGTCGTTTGCGGCCTCAGCGGCGTCGACTAATTCACGATATGTGTTGATCGCATCTTCTTCGGCATCAAGTACTCCGTCAATAACTGAGGCGACATCCGTGGTATCCGCTGGCGGTTGAAGCGTATCCTGATGAGCGACGAACTCTTCAGATCCTGGTGGACTAGAATCCAGTTGCTTGAGCCGCTGGCCGAGCTGTTCGGCGTGGCCGAGTTCTTCCTGCACGTCCTGCCGGAGGCTTTCTTTGATCTCCTCCGCATGGATTCCATCAAGAATAATCGAGAGTGCTTGATAGTTCATTACCGTCTCCATTTCATCGTTGTACGCCTGCTTGAGGAGATCAATGACCTGATCGTTTGACATAGCATCTGCACATCAGGTCAAAGAAGTATAATCCCATCGGCTATTTTATTTGCATGACTATCACGGAAACGCTACAGTATCTCTGACTTCGTTACTCAGACCGGACCCAACAAACGATCGTCAACTCTGAATCCGCTTGTACTTTAGCCCGGAACAGACGCGGGCGGTGCGGGGAGCGGCAGCGGCGAGCGAGCGGGCCGATACGTGTACACGCATGTCCAGCCGGTCGTGTCGCTTGGCGAACCATTTACTACCCTAGGGGACTCAGAAAGGGTGAGGCTGCCTCGGTTATCCCCCGACCCCGCAAACACCGCAGGCACGGGGAGCGCAGCGGCGGTTGCGGGATGCCGAGCGGCCGAGGGCTTTCGGGAGTCGTCGCCGTCGCTGGATTCTCGGCGTAACCGAAAATGGATGAAGGCCGCTCTCAGGACGGGCTACTCTTCGAGGCGCTGGAGCAATCGCGTGACGTAGGGACTGTTCTCCCAGCTCCGGTGTGGGCTAATCGTTGTGATCAGTATTCTCGCTTCTTCCTTGGTCATATACCCGTTCCGGGCGTAGTCGCAGATGAGCCGCGGCGTTGGGACGATCCGCGGCCCCTGGAGCACAGCGTGGATGAGTGGAAAGTTCGTTCCGCCGAACTCGTCGGTAAGAAACCCGTCGACTGCGAGTGCGTTCGCGAGGACAATGCCATCAGTTTCGCCGTCATCGAGGCCAAACGTCGGCCGGGAGTCTGTGGTATCGTCGCCTTCGTAGGGATACTCAACCGTGTAGTGGTTGCGGGCCGCGAGGACGTTACTTGCAGCCGCGGCGTGGATATCCTGATACTGTGTGATGTTGCGGAGTTCTTCGACCACTTTCGGTGGCACGAACACGTCACAGGAGGTGAGAAGATACTGAAATGGGTCCGGAGAGCCGGTGTCAACGGCAGCGTCGGCACGGGGCACGGAGAGACTGACGAGTGCACTGGTGTCGGCGACGACCGTTCGCAGTCGTGGACCGCTCATCGATCGTCATCAGCCGCGGTGTCAACCGTCGTCACATCGCCCTTGTAGACGTCGACGTCGTTGGGGGCAGCGAGATCAAGTGGCTCGTCTTCGAGGTCTGCTTTGAGAAGGCGGAGCCGCTGGGCCATCTCGGCACCGACCAACTGCTTGACCGTCTCGAACTCGAGCTGGTCGTCGTAGTACTTCGTCGCGACGAGTTCCTGAAACGTCTCGCTGTCGGCAGTGTCTTCGATGTACTCCCGGATGGCCTCGACGAGGAGATCCGTCCGATCCTTGTCGAAGAGCTCTGCAATCGCATCGAGCCGGTCGACGAGGTACTCCGGCGACTGGAAATGAACCCGTCGTGGGTCGTCACTCGCGCTCACTCTATGTGCAAGTTCTGCACATAGAGTGATAACGGTTTCGGCGTATGCACAGAACTTGCACATCAAAGTCTCAGAGTCAGGAATCGGACACCCAAATATCGTCGTGTGCCTGTAGCTTCGATCTCCGTTGGACATCGTCGCGACTATGCCTAATCCAGCAATCACCGAGCATAACGAGGCTGGTAGCGACGGTCGTTGATCTCCTCGGGGTCAAGCCCCGAGGCGCTCGCCTTGTCTATGTAGAATGTCGATCGGTCCGGGGATTTCACGAGACTTGTCTCAGTCGTCTTACTGTTCGTTCAGCTTCTCAAGGAACCAGCCGGCCGTCGTCCCGATACGAATGCCGTCGATGTTGCGCATCCAGTACGTTGCCGGGCCTACGGGACTACACCTCGCACACAGCTGTAGCGAGCCCTCGAGATGGCCAAGTTCGACGCGGAACCGCGTGAGCCAGGCGAGACCTTGAGCGATCAGGGTTTGATTTGAATACTCGTTTCGGAAGCGTCTGCTCGAGTCGCCGAATTCGAATAGCGTACCGGCGTAGCTACGATTCAGAAGTGACGCAGACCACTCTCGGTCCCGCTGGAAGCCGGCGTGAAACGCCGGCGACGCAGCAATCGTGTCGACAACCACTCCACACCCGTCGCAAGCGTGGTGGTCACGCTCGTCCGGATCCGGCCGCGTCTGGAAGTTGTCACAGATCGGGGAGGCGACTCGCTTGTCCTGCCATCACGTATTCGTGTTACCTACTCCGATATCACTCCTACTTCCCGGTGTCGCCGTTAACGACAGCATGGTTCGCTCAAGAAGAAATGTAGCTGATTAGCTGTGTGGCCACGTCCTCGGTCCGTTCGTCAACGAGAGCGGTCATATGGAATTCCACCTCTGTCGCACTGTTGAGGGTCGCGAGCGACCACGGAAGGACGTGACTTCGTTCCCCGAGTGGCTCGCCTTCGTAGTCGTCGTCGCGGATCGTGAGAGACTCCTCGTGGTAGGTCTTCGTGGAGATCAGGACGGTGATCAGCTGTACGCCGTGGTTCGGGAACCGAGGTGTTCCTAAAACAAGCATCGGACGACCTTTGTTCGAGAGCGGATCGGTTCCCCAGATAATGTCGCCGCGTTCCAATTCCTCGAACGCGGTCACCGCACTTCCTCCATCTCGTCAGTTTTCAACTCCTCGAGATCCTCCTCGCCGTACTGCTCGTTTGCAGTCTGGTGGTGCTGGTGAAGCCGGTAGGCGGCTCGAAGCCGGTCCTCGTTGTCTGTGATCGCCCAGTACGGGCGCTTGTGCCGCACAAGACCTCGTTCCTTCAGTCGCGAGAGGATCGCACTGACGGCGTCCGTATCCAGTTCGAGTTGGTCAGCGATCGTCGCCGCCTTCCACGCCCGGTCGTCGTTCTCGTCGAGGAATAGCACGATCCGCTCGGTGTCGTTTCGTTCCTCGAATTCGTCGTCGTCGGCGTTCTCGAACTCGTCGATATCGATGGTGCCGCTCGACATAGATTGTTGTTGGTACCGTGGGTGCATAGCTGTTTTGGGTGTTTGTTACAGGAGGTGTACACTCACATCTGAAGGCCGGTCTGACTCTGTCATTCACTCTGTCGGTATCGTGATGAGGTGCTCCTCGAGATCACGCGTCCAGTAGGTAGCTGACCCATCCGGACTACATCGCGCACATAGTTGTAGCGAGCCCTCGAGATGGCCGAGTTCGACGCGGAATCGCGTGAGGGCCGCAAGTGCGTCGACGACGAGCCCACAGCCATCGCAGGTACAATGATCGCGCTCATCAGGGTCCGGCTCCGCCTGGATAGCGCAGTCGACACAGATGGGGTGAGAGACTCGCTCGTCTTTTCCCCACGTATGTGCCCCACCAGCCTCGGTGTCGGGCAGGGCGTCGCAGAAGCCACAGCCAGCGAGCGTCTGCTGCATCACTCACCCTCCTTGTCGGCGTTGCAGGCTGCCGTCCAGCCTTGATGAAAAACAGCAAGCTGAGTACTCGAGTCAAAGGCGGTCCCACTTGGCTCGTGGACGAACACCCGCTTGCCAGGTACCGGCGTCACCACACTGTTATCGATGAGTTCAGTAACGAGCTGTCGGGCGGTTGTCTCGCCGACATCTGCTGTCACAATGCGAGTTGCATCTTGATCGTGGACAACGAGTCTGGCCTCGAACCGGCTGTAATCGTCTGCAGTGTCGTCAATCGGATTTGGATCAGTCATTGTCAATCACATGGCGGCTCACTGTTGAGCGCGCCTCATGCCTCACGGCGCCAAAAAATTCACTGCTGGAAGTACAATTAAGTCGAAGACACTGCATGATGCATACTGGAGTCAGTGATCGATATTCAACAGCGAGCTGGAGTGCTGACGGCTGGTGATTACCTCTTGCTGGTCCGGCGACCTGTTCGCAGTTGCCACGTCGGCTTCACCCTGAACGTATCTGGTTCTTCAACAGGATGGGAATGACTCTGGTTTGTCGCCAGTGACGCGGGTCGTGCGAGTCGGTTGAGTAGTTCATCACGTACGTCCTGCCGAGACATCGTCTGTTCGTGCCAGCCGAGTCGTTCGTCGTAATGGCGCTTCTTGAAACTCTCGCCAACCGTATCGGCAGCGATGTACTGCGTCAGTTTAACCCCCCAGACGTTCGACGATCGATACTCGGCACCGACGTCTGCATGCGTGAGTTCGACGAGGACACACTCGACGAACGAAATGAGTGACTCTCGACTCCGGTCGTTCGGAACGCGTAACTCGAGGCCCGACCAGGGTGGCTCGGAGGGCTGTCGGTAAGTTGGTGTCCGACCAATATCACGATCTCGTGGGTGCTGTCGCTCAGAAGTCATTCGCTATCTCGGGGCAGTTTGATCGCCCCGCACCCCTCTCGGGGAGAACAAACACGCCATCACAGTCGCGACGGTATCGGTAGCTCGTTGCTCCGTTTCTTTATTCTGAACGGCTCACGAAACTCATGACAAGTACAGGGAAGGGGTGATTAGTATCTACCCGCCACAAGTTGCAGGAGGTAGAAAGCACGATACTACTGTCGTTCAGCATCAGTAGTTTCCAATATTGAGTGCTCTGACGGCCTCAGCCGGGGTGACATCCCACGCAACGAGTCGGTCCGCAGCCAGTTGCCACGCATGGTTGGCAAGGTCGGGATCGACATCTTCGGTCTCGTAGCTAAACTCCGCCAAAGCGACCGCAATCAGGAGGTCCTCCTGTCGATTGGAGAGCATCGCTGTCGTTGGCCGCGGCTTTGAATAAAAAGAGTGGGGTGTTCTCCCACAATCACGGGTGCTTCGTTCGGTGACGTAGCTTCCAGTCTGGCGTTGACGGTACTATTCTACTGGACGGAACACTCAAACGGCTCCTTTGACATGAACAGGTATGGACCGAGCGATCCTCGTAGTCTTCGTGACGCTCCTCGTCGTTCTTGCAGGATGTGCGGGCGGCACCGAAGGAGCCGAGGACGCGATCGACGACTCGCAGTCGGTTGGAGATGCCCTCGATGTCGTCGAGCTGAACGTTGCGGACGTATCGCCCGATGAGGAGTACATTGTCCTCCAGAACACCGCCGATGAGCCCGTTGATTTGTCCGGGTTTGAACTCCGAGACCGAGAGGGTGGGCAGGTCGATGGCGGCCTCTCACCGTTTTCGTTTCCAAGTGAGTTCATCCTCGAGTCCGGGGAGACGGTGAAGATAACGACCGGTGAAGGCGACTCAACGGAGACCGAACTGTACTGGGGATACAACGTGAATATCTGGCGAGACGATGGCGACGTGATTCGGCTCGTCGACGCCAATGGCCAAGTCGTGCTCGAGCACGCCTACGGCGATATCGATCTCGATGAGTCTGAGTCGGACGGCGATGGAGAGGACGGCACCGGTGACGAGAGTGATGACGTCAACCAGAGTCCCGTTGACGGCGAACTCAAGATTCACCACATCGACGTTGGGCAAGGTGATTCGACTCTCATTATCACGCCAGCCAATGAGACAATTCTGATCGATACTGGCGACTGGCGACAGGACGGCAGTGAGGTCATCGCCTATCTCGAGGCCCAAGGGATTGATCGGATAGATCACCTCGTTGCGACACACGCTGATGCCGATCACATCGGTGGCCACGCCGCTGTGATCGAGCACTTCGAGACGACTGGCGAGGGTGTCGGGACCGCGTACGATTCGGGTGTTCCATCGGATTCAGCTACCTATGAGAACTACCTCGATACCGTCGACGAGCACGACGTCGAGCTTCTCCTCGTCGAAAGCGGTGATGAACTGCCGCTTGAGGGCGATGTCTCTGCTCAGGTAATGAACCCGCCTGCTGGGGACGCTGGGAGCGACGTTAACGATAACAGTGTGGTGCTGGCATTCGAGTTTGGCGACTTCCAGTATTTAGCGCCTGGCGATGTCGATACTGGTGTCGAGCAGCGGCTGGTCGACGAGTGGGGAAGCGACCTCGAGAGCGACGTCTACAAAGCCGGCCATCACGGCTCATCAACTTCCTCGAGTGACGCCTTCGTAGACGCCATCGCTCCTGAGACGGCCATCATCTCGAGTGCCTACGACTCACAGTATGGGCATCCGAGTGACGAGGTCCTCGAACGGTTTGCCGATCGGGATATCAAAACGTACTGGACTGGGGTCCACGGCGATATCGTAGTGCGAACCGATGGGACGTCGATCGCTGTCGAGACGAGTGAGTCGTTCTCGACGGACCCAGCGGATATCCTCGCGGAGACACCTGATTCCGACGACGAGACGAATTCACTGGCACCCCCTCCGCTTGTCGCAGGCAGTGTGGCCAGTGGGATTGATGGAGCTGTCACCCCTGCTATGGGGTGAGAGAGATGGATGGGACTTACACCGGCGTTGTTGACCGAATCGAGGATGGCGAGATTGCCGTCATCTTGCTTGAAGAAGACGAGCAGGTGATTGAGCAAGTGGATATCCCTGCTGATCGACTCCCAGAGCCCGCCCGAACGGACGGTGGCGTGCTGTCGGTGACGCTCAAGGATAGCGAGGTCGTATCGATGGAGTACCGACCGGACGCAACGCGAGAGCGTCGTGAATCTGTTCAGGAGAAGTTGGATCGGTTGGCCGAGCAGTTATCTGATCGCGAGGAGTGAGTTGACTATTCGTTGATGACCAAAGAATCGGGCGTGCTCAACGCCTACCTGTACTTGCTGTACTGTTCTGTTCATTCGGGGATGTCATAGACCAGTTCACATACCTTCTCTGCACCTACCCGACAAACGGTAAGTCCAGGCCAAGCACACATCGATCAGTACAGGCGACACGAGTCATTCAATTGAAGAGAATTAAACATTAGGTGATTCTGCGACAGATATTGAGAAAGATTCGCGTCCTCCGCTAATATGCAGCTCGGGTCCACTAACTGGAGTCCGAAAGCTGAAATTATCAGTTGCTGTCCCTCGGCCTTCAATAGTAACCTCTACTGTATAGTTTCCACTCTCATCAGCAACAGGGATCCGCTCCTTGGCAGTCCCATCTTTTGGAGCAGTGACATTCTTTTCTGAGAGAACAGCCCCATCACCGCCTGTAACGGTTATTGACATGTTCACTGTTTCATTAAGATTATTCTCAACCTGGAGAGACTTGACTTCATCAAACTCTGTTGGCTGACCATACTCCGGCGGCGGACCATAGACGTCTGAATCGTCGTCGCTTGTCTTCTTACCGTCCTTATTTGAAATACAGCCAGCAGTTATAGCTATACCACTAGTAATAGCAGAAAGACATATTCTTCGTTCCATACTGATCAGATTGGTGCGCTCTATAAGTGTTTTCTGGGGCATGATTGTTTGCTACGCAGACTTACTTACCGAATCGGATGTCCCTATCATAGCTTACTCTGAATTGAAGAAACGATCTTCCCAACGATTGCTATTTCGAACTATCGCCGAATAATCGTCCCCATAGAGAGGCTGTCTCTGAAGCGGTATCACAGTCAGATGTCGTCTCGGCTTGTTCTTCTCGAGTCTGCTCGATCTCTTGGTCACGCTCTGCAAGTTCGGTTTTGAGATCCTCAATCGTTGCCTCGAGTTGCTCTATACGCTCAGTTTTCTGTTCGAGCGTGGCCTCGAGTTCGTCGACACGGTCAGTCAACAGTCGATTCTTCTCAACCAGATACGCACGATTCGGAGTCCGCTCCGATTTGTCACGGGTGGCAGCGGTCGACGTCTCGCTCGTTCTGGGAGCAGATTCGGTTGCCGTCTCTCGAGTGTCCGGATCGTAGAACTCAGGGGTACTCGCAACCGCTCGTTCGATAGTCTTTTCGCCGTACGTAGAGCCGTCAGCATAGTGGACTTCGTCCCACTTGTCTCGGAGCAGTCCCGATTGGCGGAAGAGCCGGTCTATCTGCTGGTGGTCACCGCCAGTCCAGAACGCCAGCAAACAACACAGCGCCATGTCCGCCTCTGACTGACTCTCGTAACCAGCAGTCGAGCCACGCCACAGCCGCTCGAATTTCTCACCGTTCGATGCGTTCTGCGCTCGCTCGAGCAGGTCCTGATCCTTGAGGTCGACGTTGGTATCGGCTGCACTGCCCGTCGTTTCCGTCTCGTCGCTAGTGCGACGGTCCCCAGATTCGTGCTCTGGATCCGGGTCAGAGTCTTGGACGTACTCACGATGGATCGCAACCAGCGCGTCCTGCCGACGTGCAACGAGAGGTGGTGCGTCCTCGAGGCGGTCGCCGGTCACGGTGAAAAACCGAGCAGTGTCGTATAGTTCGATACTGCCACGGCGGTTCCGCCCATCTGGGAGTTCTCCCTTGATGAGTACGTGGAACCCAGTACCCGACGGAGAGATTTCCGTATAGGAATCGAGTCGCTCGATGATGTCCAGTGCTGTGTCGTCGACGTCGTCGCTTGCGGGATCTCGACAGTCATCCAGATCCACGCCGACGATGGGATCGTCGTCGGTAAAGACGAAGCCGATGCCATCAGCGTTCCCCGTGTTAGTGTACTCGAGGGCTGTCTCGAACGACGCCCATGTCTCCGGGTCCGTCGATGACGCGAACGCGCCACTGCCTGGCGTCACGGGTATCTTCGTCGGCTTCCCATCTCGAGGTTCTTCTTTCCAGCAGACCCACTGGTCGCGCTCACGTAGTTCCTCGGGGAGTACCGAGACAGCGCTCTCAGACATCATCGATCGACCTCGTAATATGCGTCCAGTTGGACATCGTGCATCCACTATCACGATGCTGACAAACACACCGAAAACCAGTGGGCTGTTCGCTACCCTGTCCAACGGGGGCTACCCCTTCTATACTAGTTGGTTTTGACCCTCGTTTTTCCATGAACATCGCTTCCGTCCTGCGATTTTGCCCTGAACATTTTTCAGATTCTTGACCCGAACAATTAATTTGCCCTGAACAAATAGTGGTGTAAACCGGGGATTGGCGTGTAAATGGCCTGATGAGCGGAGATCGGAATACTAGTGCTAGTGCAAAGGTATCCGGTGTTTTATTCTCTTGAAATACAGACATAGTTATGATATAAATCTCATTCAAGGAGCTTTGATCCATCGCTGGTCAGGTCGATTCCAGTGTAGACTGTTACCAGATTATCGCCGTCTCTGATACGGTCATCTTCATACTCAACGACGTTCGCAAGCTTCCGACCGAACCAGCTCGCATTTGTCCCATCAATGTCGTGCTGATCAGTCCATCTCGAGTACGCCTGAAACAATTCCTCCTTCGGTATCTGCACACCATCTGCTTCTCTGATGTACATCGCTGCGAACGCCTCGATGCCATCACTATCTGGTTCGATCTGTACAGATTGCTCTCCTGAGGAGCATGATTCTGCCGGCTGGGACGGCTCCACAGCCTTGGAGTGTTCAGCAGAAGAAGCATCTAGCCATAGCTCCTCGTTATCTGGCGATTCAGACAGCTCGTACGTGTCGCCCTGCTGGAAGAGCAGGG
>NZ_JBHUDI010000012.1:0-11992 GCF_042678045.1 Haloarchaeobius amylolyticus | reverse complement strand
CGACGGTTATACGAGTACGTCTCCTACAAGGCCCCTGAGAAGGGCGTCTCCGTGAAACAAGTTGAGCCGAATCACACGTCTCAACGCTGTTCTCGAACGGACTGTGGGTTCACGCACGACGGTAACCGCCACGGAGAACACTTCTGTTGCCAGAAGTGTGGGTACGAGGTGAACGCGGATTACAACGCCGCGAAGAACATCGGGACGCGGTACGCTCGGAAGCGGACACACGGACTCCGTTCCTCGCCCAAGTCGGGGAGCGGAGACGCACCAGTAGACGTGCGTATAAATGGTGGGACGTTGAACGGCGAGAGTTACCAGCGTATTGCTGGGGACTGATTGCCGGGAGTCCACATCAAAGCCCCACCCTCACGGACCGAGGCGCTGAGCGCCGAGGGAGTAGGGTGGGGTAGTTTACCTGACTGTCTCCGTGAGCGGATAGTCTGCCATCCGTGGGGACTAGCAGGAACGTATTAACCCCCCAGCGAGCGCAGGCCGCGAAGCAACCAGTAGAGAGGCTGTGCTCTTTCAGCGAATGCGAGTTCCAGAGCGGTTGCCGACGACGACTGTGTCCGATCGACAGTATCGCGCTCGAGCCAGCGACCGCGGACGAACGGCCGACGGGTCCGGAGACGACGGCCCGAGCTGTCCCGGATCGCTGATCGTCGTCTCGAACCGCCAGCCGTACCGCCACGAGTTCGAAGACGAGTCGGTCTCGGACTCTCGGTCCGATCCAAGCAGCGACAAGGACCCGTCACTGGGGACCGACGGCGGGCTCGCTCGAGGGGAGCGCCAGCAGTCGATTACGGTCGACGAGCCGACCGGCGGGCTGACCGCCGGCCTCGATCCCGTCGTCAAGGAAACCGACGGGACGTGGATCGCCTGGGGTGACGGCGACGCTGACTTCGCGGTCACCGACGATCGCAACTGCGTGGCCGTCCCGCCGGACGAGGAAGCCTACACACTGCGTCGACTCGAGCTCTCGGATGAGGCGGTCGACTCCTACTATTATGGCTTCAGCAATCGCGTCCTCTGGCCGCTTTGCCACGGCTTTCCGAATCTGATCGAGGACCGATCGAACGACTTCGAGTGGTACCGGACGGTCAACGAGCGGTTCGCCGACGCAGTCATCGATCACGCTGACGAGGACTCGGTGATCTGGCTGCAGGACTACCACCTCGCGCTCGCACCGCGGCTCATTCGCGAATCGATTCCCGACAGCGCGACCGTCGCTCACTTCTGGCACATTCCGTGGCCGACACCGGAGACGTTTCGGCACTGTCCCGCGGGCGGTCACGTTCTCGAGGGACTGCTCGGCAACGATCTGCTCGGCTTCCACGTCGAGGGATACGCTGACCGGTTTCTGGACTGTGTCGACCGGTTCCTCCCGGCTGCCGGCGTCGATCGTGCTCGTCGAACGGTTCACTTCGACGGGCGGACGACCCGCGTCGTCGCGACCCCGATGGGCGTCGACGCCGAGGGATACGACAGTGACGCGCGTTCGACCGATCACGACCGCCTCTCGTCGCTGTTCGAGGAGTACGGAATACCACCGGAAACCACACTCGGACTGGGGCTCGATCGCCTCGACTATACGAAAGGGATTCCGGAACGACTGGCCGCGCTCGAGCGATTCTTCGAGCGCAATCCCGGCTGGCGCGGCGAGTTCACCTTCGTCCAGAAGGCGACGCCCTCGCGGACCGAAATCGGAACCTACCAGCAGTACGGCGACCTCGTTCGTAGCGAAGTCAAGCGGATCAACCGCCGCTTCGAGACCGCTGACTGGCGGCCGATCGTCTACACGGAGGACGTCTTGCCACGGGAGGACATCTGCGCGCTCTATCGGCATGCCGACGTGATGGTAGTAAGCCCGCTGGTCGACGGGATGAACCTGGTTGCACAGGAATACGTCGCGGCGAGCACCGACGGCGATAGCGCATTACTGTTGAGCGACCGAACCGGTGCCCACGAACGGCTCGGCTCACACGCCCTGACGATCGATCCGACTGACAGAGACGGAACTGCGGCTCAGCTCGAGTACGCGCTCTCGATGTCGGCGTACGAGCGCCAGCGGCGGCTGAACACGCTCCGTCAGCGCGTGTTCAGCGGCGACATTCAGTCGTGGATGGAAACGCAGTTCGACTGGATCAGACGTGTGCACGACGACCCCAGGAATCAGGGCGGTCCTGAGAGCCGGGACGAGACCCGGCGATCCGAGACGAGGAAGGACACCGATTTCGACTCCCGGGAACCGACGCCACCAGTGTAATCGATGTCCGCGCCCGACTCACCGCCACGACCACTCGACGAGCAGTTGCCACGGATTCGGACGACGGTAGCGGACGCCAGCGGACTCCTCGTCTGTCTGGATTTCGACGGCACGCTCGCGCCGATCGTCGAGGATCCCGACGCAGCGAGGCCGATCGAGCGCAATCAGGACGTAGTGGCCACGCTCGCAGAAACCCCCTCGGTGACGACGGCAGTCATCAGCGGTCGCGCCCTCTCGGACGTCCGCGAGCGTATCGATGGCCCGTCGATCTACGCCGGGAATCACGGACTCGAGCTCGCCCGTGAGGGCGACGTGTCCGTCCATCCGGTCGCGCGTGAGCACGCCGATCGCATCGAACGCCTCTGTGCGATTCTCGAGCTTGCCCTCGAGCCCGTGCCGAACTGCCGGATCGAAAACAAACATCTGACCGGGACGGTCCACTTTCGATCCGTCCCGCCGGCGACCGTCCCGATCGTCCGTCAGCTCACCCGCGACCTCGCCGAGACGTTCGGTGGCGACGTCCTCGAACTCTCACCCGGCAAGCAAATCCTCGAGATCGGGCCGGACCTCGAATGGGGCAAAGGAGACGCAGTCGAGGTGATCGCTGCCGACGAGCCACCGGAAACCACCGTCATCTACGTCGGTGACGACGTCACTGACGAGTCGGCGTTTCGAGCCGTCGAACCGGACGGGATCGGGGTCAGAGTCGGCGGCGACGAGCCCTCGAGCGCGTCCGCTCGCGTCGACTCGCCGGCGGCGGTCGCAGACTTCCTCTCGTGGCTCGGCTCGACCGGCGTCGAACTGCTCGAGTGATACGGCCCCCAGTCACTTTGTCCCGGCCCACCCGGCATACAGCGACACACTGGCCAACGTATCAATACCGACACTAATAACTAATACTGATAAACCCATTCGAGCCGAAAGTATTAGTTACCACTGGAAATATAGTGCGGTACGAGAGTGAATACACGTGAAACTCCGTCAACCAACTGATTTCCTGATCCTCGAGGCGCTCGAGGACAAGGGCCGCAACGTCGCAACGAACCTGGCTTCGCACACGGGGAAAAGCCGGAAGAACATCAACACGAGGCTCCCAGTCCTCGAGGATTACGGACTCGTCCGCAAGATCGGCCCCGCAGAACGGTCCGGCCTCTACGAGATCACCTCGATGGGGAAAGCGGCACTGGTGTACCAGGACCAGTACGACGAAGCCGACGACTTCGAAGCACTCATCGAAGGGCCAAGCGCCAGCGCTGACGCGGACGGAGAGGCGCAGACGAGTTTTGCCCGCGGTGAAACGGACAGCGACGACGACAAGTGACGAGAAGTTGCGGTCCAGGTTCGGCCACCGCGCCGAATTCGGGCGCCTCGAGTGGGCACGACACAGTTCCGTTCTCGACGTGGGCCGACTGACTGGTCAGGGAGCGACATCGCCGTCGTAGCTCGCGAGCTGACGACGAGCGCACGACGAAAAACTGAAGCTGAGCTGTCGTTGCCGATCGTTCGTGTCGGGAATTGCCGCCCCACACTGTGAGCGATCGCGGTCGTACTCGGGATCCCACGCATAGCTGCTGAGCATCGGCGTCGCGACAACGGTGTCGCCGTCGACGAACGCGGTGCCGTGTTCGTGACCGAGACCGAGTGCGTGGCCGACTTCGTGGAGGAGGACGTGCATCGTCTGTGCCGGCGTCGTGTTCGGCGCGAGCGATCGCGGCCCGTCGCCGACGACCGTCGCGAACGACTCGAGAGCAGCGATATGGCGTGCTCCACCGACGGATGCGACGTGTGGAACGCCGTAGCCGGTGGGTGCCGTGTCCATGCTCCCGTCCGTGACCAGCAGGTTGACGTCCGACGCCGGCTCGATGTCGCGCCCGCCGAGAGCCCCTGCCGCGACGGCCATCGGCCACTCGCCACGGCTGGTAAGCCAGGCAGCGTCCTCGGTCGAGACCGAGACGGTCCCGCCGATCGAGACATCGAGCGTCCAGTACGCAAGCGAGAGCGTCGCGGTGAGATACTCGTGGATCCGCTCGGCGACGCCGTCGTACGCCGCAGCACGTTCGGAGAGCCAGACGCGGACCTCGAGCGTGTCGGTGGCCCCGCGTGTCGTATACGCCAGCGTCCCGAGTGAGAGTGCTGACCCGACTGTTCCAAGGAGCGCGCGACGATTCACGAGCGCGAGTTTCGCAGCCGGCACCCAGTTTCTGTGGCTGAATCTGATCGCACATTAAATCGTCACAAGCGGGCGCCCGTCCGTGAGCGGCCACGGCGTGACCCACCCTACGCCGACGGCACGCGCCGGGTATCGACGACGCGGGCACGGCGCCCGGTAACGCGGATCTCGCGCCCTGCCGGCAACTCCTCGGGTTCGATCGGAACCAACAGGAGCAATGCATCGTCGTCGGTTTCGACCAGTCGGCGGGAGGGCGTTTGCTGTTGCATACAAAACGTCCACTCGCCGGTCCGAAGCCGGTGGCGAACCTGCCAGTCGGTGTAGTAGCGACCGTTCGAGCCTTCAAAGACGGTCTCGAACGGCAGTGCGACCACGGTCACCCCACCCCCCACAATCGGGCGCCGGCTGTCGTCTCGCGCATTCCTATTCGATCGACTGACTGTCACGCGTATTGGTGCTCGGGTTCATATAGCCGATAGTTAAGTGTTCGTGACAGTCTCCGAAGAAAGGGGCTCGAGTGTGCGTGATTGTCAGCTAGACGAGCATATTCTGCCGCCGGAGTGAACTCTGCTAACGGAGCCGAACCGGGCGTACAGTCCGTATCAACTACTATTATTTGGCTCGAGACTGTTGTGCCAGTGGCGTCAGTCGAACGACGGCTGCTGTGCGAGAACGCCATTCGAACCACCACCGACTGCAGCTCTCGGACGGTACGCCGACGTCTGCTGGCGCTTTCTGATAAGACACCACCGAAACGGTGTCAGTCGAGTTCGATCATCGGCCGACCGCTGTCCGATGCGTCACTCGTGGGTCAACTCGTACGGTCCCCTGTCCTGGTTCTCGGCGAGTCCACAGCACGGTCGCGGGTGCGCCGGCACTGACTGACAGTATTCCGGATCAATCAGGACCGGCACTGTTTTCGAAGAACTCGCCGAGAATCGACCTGAGTCCCTTTCGAAGGTGTTGGTGCATCGTCGGCGGCGAGATGTTCATTGCCTCCGCGATCTCCTCGCCGGTGCTTTCGCGTGGCCAGTCGAAGTAGCCGCCGTAGTAGGCGAGTCGCAACGTCGTCAGCTGGCGGTCCGTGAGTTCGTCGAGGATCCGGCTTCGCCGCTCGGCCGCCGTCCTGACCGCCCGATCGACCTCTCGTCTGGCGACGAGCTCGGCGTTCTCGTAGGCGACGGTCAGCGCTTCCGCGATCTCACGGATGTCGGCGTCCTGTGACACCTCGACCAGGTAGGTTCCGACACCGTCCTCGACAGTGACGTCTCGGATCGTCGCACCGTGGTTTGCGAGCGTGCGGACGCCCGACGTCGAGAGCCGTAGCTCGATCGTACAGCGCTCGTCGCCGTCGTGGATGAGCCGGTACTCCTCGACGGAGTCGTGTGCCTTCGCCTCCTTGCGGACCGTCTCACACTCGAGTCCGTCGACCGTCACGTACTGGAAGGTGCGTCCGCTCGACGTGGTGCCGGCCCACTCGAGCGAGCCGGTACAGTCGTATTGCTCGGAGAGATCGAAGCAGAACGTGTCGCCGCCGTCGATCCGGAACTCGAGTTCGACGACGGAGTCGGCAAAGAGCAACTGGCGGTTTTTGACGGCCATGATGGTAAAGCCGATCGTCTCGCCGAGCAGCCTGAACTCGGCTCGCTCGCGTTCGCTGAAGGCGTCGTCGCGACTCGCGAGCACGGTGAGTACGCCGTAGGTCGCGTCCTCGTGTGTGATGGGGACGACGATGCCTGATCGGACGTCGTCAGCGCGGGCTGCTTCCCGCAACTCCTCGGGAAGCGACTCGTTCTCGACGATGGCGTTCGTCGTCCGTAACTCGCCCGTGCGTGCTGCCCGTTCGACCGGGTTCTCATACTCGGCAGAACAGTCACGGACACACTCGAGGACGGCCTCGGCGTCGCCCGCGCCGGTCCGGTAGGACAGTTGGCCGTCGCCGGTCCACTCGGCGATCCACGAGCCACAGTATAGCTCCGAGTCGACGAGCTGTTCGCAGACCTCGCGTTCGATGGTGTCCCTGGCCGGCGCCTCGACGAGCGTCTCGATGACCTGTCTGACGACGGCGTTGATCCGGTTTAACGTCTCGAGTTGGTCCTGTCGCGAGCGGAGTCGACGCTCGCGTTCGACGCGTTCGGTGATGTCTCGTGCCAGCCAGACGACGGCACGTCGTCCCTGAATCCGTTCGTCGATTGGGACGACGCGGGCCTCGAACTGCCGGCACCCATCGGTGGTGTCCGCCTGGTACTCGATCGACTGCACGTCGTCGGTTCGGATCGCCTGATCGATACAGTCCTGTAAGTCCGCCGCGACCGCATCGGGAAACGCATCCTCGAGCGTGGTGCCGACCAGCTCGTCGGCGGGGACGGTGTAGAGGTCCCCCGATTCTGGACGGACCTTCGCCTCGAGATAAGTACCGTCCTCGCCAATGACGAACGCCTCGTCCGGCAACTCGGTTGCGAGGATATGGTGATAGCGGCTGTCGCCGTCGTCGGAGCGGGCGCTGGTGCTGGTTTCGGATTGGAATGTCGAGACGATCCGGTCGATCGGGTCCTCGTCGCCTCCCGTCGGCACGTAGTCGGTCGCGTCGGCACGGAGTGTCACCGTCGCGAGTCGCTCGCTGCCGTCGTGGGGTGCAACGAGCGTCGGCACGTCCGGCAGATCTGCGTGGACACGCCGCAGCAGGGCCTGGATGTCGGCTGGCCGGTCGAGTTCGAGGACGAGGGCACTCGGCGTAATCGGCGCCGTCTCGCCGGCGGGTGCCGCCTCCGCCGTGCTAGCCGATTCCGATTTCTCACCGCTTGCCGGATTTGTCTCCGCACCGCCGTCGTGTTCGGTAGTGGGGGGCACCCTCACCGATTCAACGAGACGTTCGGGATCACTGGGTGTGGGAACTGTTCGAACAGCGCGTTCGGTTGCCTGCTCGAGTCGCGGCCGAAGACGACTCTCCTGAGCACGCGTGTCGGTCACGATGACGATCGGTCTCTCTCGTTGTCTCTCGGTCATCCATGTAGCTCCGTCCAGCCAGTTCGCATCCGTTCTCTTCTCTCACAACTACGCCATGGAATAAAAAGTCTGCTGGTCACTGTCCGATACGGACTACTGTCAGCTATTTCCAGTGCAAACGCTACTGCCCTGCGAGTATGCCGATACATCGTTACAGCAGACCGTATGACTCGCTTGCCCGCCAACAAAAACCCGACTGATGGCCGTCTGTGGCCTACAGCTCGTCTTGCTTTTTGAGCTCCCGGAGCAGGTCGTCGACGAGGGACTCGACGTCATCGTAGGGGAAATCGCCGCCCGTGGTCTTGGTATTGAGTTCCATCGCGGTCATCGAGAAGTCGCCGGACTCGAATTTCGTTCCCGGGCCGTCGGGCAACGCCGGGACGAGGTCCATCGGACTCGAGACCGGATAGTCGGCGTCTTCGAACGCGTCGATCATCTGCTCGCGGAGTTCGGCTTCGTCTGCCATGACAGTCCGTTCTTTTGTGCGGACCCCAATAACTCTGCAGGTCGACACTGATTCGGAACATGGCCCGTGATCGCCGCGTCTCTGTTCGTCCACGTGGGCTCGGTCACAGCCCGACAGTTCGTTCCACTGTTGGTTTTCCACCCTGAATGAATGGGCGAAACAATAATTAATCAGTACCGACCAGTCTAGGTACATGGCGAAAGATACCGTCAGGTACCCCGACGACGTGGTCGAAGAGATCGACGCGCTCGTCGAAGACGGTATGTTCGAGAGTAAATCCGAGTTCTACCGGTTCTCCGCGGAGTACGTCCTCACCCTGATCAACGACGATCACGACGTCAAGACGTTCAACTTCGACGAGATCCAGGCCGAACTCGATATCAGTGACCGCGACCACGCCGAGGCGCTCGGGACCGACGGTGGCACCTTCTTCCTCGACGCCGTCATCAACGTCCGCAAACACGGGCTGCGTGGCAACTACGAGGCCGCCGAACGCTTCATCGACACTCACTACGACGAGACCGACCAGGAGTGTATAATCCTCGAGGAACTGCTCGGCACCTACCGCGACGGGTCGTAGCCGCTCGCGCGTCTCTTCTGGTTCCCGATGTCTTCTTATTCGTCGAACGGCTCGCCGAGCGCCGCCAGGTCGACGTGCTCGCTGACAAGTCGTGCCGCGCGATCGTACGGCGTCGATCCAGCCTCCGTCGCGTCCGGGTCCGTCGACGGTGACGCTTCCGTCTCCGCCCGCGGCGGCCAGTCGACCTCTGCCGTCGTCGCGACGTGTGCGAGAAACGCCGTCCGAACCGATTCGTTGTCGAACAGACCGTGCAAATACGTTCCGAGCACCTGGCCCTGGGCCGCACTCGAGTCACCGAGTGGCCGACTCACATCTTCGAGCGACCGCGTCCGGCCGGCGTGGATCTCGTAGCCCGACGCAGGTCCGTTGGCACCCGCAAGCAGCGGCGACGCCGACCTGTCGACGGGCACCGACGTCTGCTCGAGTCGTTTGTCCCCTTCGAAGCGGGTTTCGACCGGCAGTAGGCCGAGTCCATCGACAACATCGTCTGTGCCTGTCCCCTCGAGCGCGGCGTTGGTGATCCGCTCGCCGAGCATCTGGTAGCCACCACAGACCCCGACGACCGGGCCGTCGAAGGCCGCGAGCGCGTCGGCGAAGCCGGCCTCGTGGAGCGCCAGCAGGTCGTCGACCGAATTCTTCGTCCCCGGGATGACGACTGCGTCGGCGTCGATCCCCTCGAGCGGGTCGTCTCCAGCGCCGTCGACTGGCACGTAGACCACCGAGACGCCGGGTTCGTCCGCCAGCGCCTCGAGATCGGTCGCGTTCGAGATCCGGGGCAGTCGGGGCACGGCGATCCGAATCCGTCGATCATCGGGAACGCCATCATCGTCACCGACGATACCTCGCTCCTCGCTGCCGGGGAGGCCGACGCTGTCCTCTTCGGGAAGGCCGGGGTCGTCGTAGGGAAGCACGCCCAGGATCGGCACGCCGGTTCGGGATTCGATCTCCTCGATGCCAGGCTCGAGCAGCGATGGATCGCCGCGGAACTTGGTGATGACCGCGCCGACGATCCGCTCGCGAAGCGCGTCGGGGACGAGTTCGATCGTCCCATAGAGGCTGGCAAAGGCTCCGCCGCGTTCGATGTCGACCAGCAGGAGAATATCGGCATCGGCGAACTCGGCAGTCTCGACGTTCGCGAGGTCTCGATCGTGAAGGTTGATTTCGCCGATGCTGCCCGCGCCCTCGGCGACGATCACGTCGTTATCGGCGGCCAGCCGACGATACGACTGTTCGGCGGCCTCGCGCGCTCGGTCCCAGTACTCCTCGTAGTAGGTTCCCGCAGGCACGTGGTCGTGGGCCTCACCCTGCAACACCAGCTGGCTCTCGCCGTCGCCGCGAGGCTTGAGGAGGACCGGGTTGCAGTCGGTGGTCGGGGTCATGCGGGCCGCTCGAGCCTGCACGAACTGGGAGACGCCGATTTCGCCCCATCGGTCGTCGGTAGTGGCGGTAGTGTCGCCACCCCGCTTGCCGTCTACGTCCGGCCGAACGACGACGCGCGCGTTGTTACTCATGTTCTGGCCCTTGTACGGCGCGACATCGACCCCACGGTCGGCAAGCAATCGGCAGAGGCCGGCCGCGACCGTCGACTTGCCGACGTGACTCGCGGTTCCGGCGACGAGAAGCGTTCGTGTCATCCGCGTTGGCGGTACTCCCGCTGCAGGGTGTATTGTCCTATCGGTTCGCCTCGAGGAATCTAGACGGCTCTCGTATCAGTTCGTCTACCCTGCCGTCACTCGTCGTCTCCGGGTTCCGGCAACTGTCCGTTTTCGAACGCGACTTGTTCGCTGGGATGAGGTACGATGTGGCTCAGGATTTCGTGCGGAACGTAGCCGATGTTGTATCCCTCTTCGTTACGGAGGACGATGCCGTGTTCGTACTCGCGGAAGTCGAAACAGTTGAGCTCTTCATACGCGTTGCCCAGGTTGAAGACGACCTTCATGCAGGTCCATCGATGCGACGACGGTTCCCACTGTTCCTTGCGGACGAATGTGACTCTCTGGACTGCCGATTTGTGTCCGTTATATGAGAATATCATAGAACGACATTCACGACGACTCTGTAGGAATCCTGACTCGATAAGTACAGGCCAAGGCGTTACCGGAGGGATTACGGATCTCTCCAATAGATACAGCAAATCCACATTATTCATTTAATTTTTAGAGTTAAATTGTATGGTTGGTTAATATAAGAACCTAACACTAATCCACAGCAATTAAATATAATTCTTACCAAGATAAATACAAGGCGCAGGCACTAGTACGCTCCAGTAGATCACTGGCGTCACAGTCAGAGCGCAGAGAGTTCTCGTCGAATCGCGTTAGCACCGTGTTTTCGAAGGAGCGCGAGAATTTCGAGCGCGCTAGGCGCGGATCGGTATGTTCCCAAGGAGTCCGGAACGGTCGGTTCGAAGTCGGGGTTGTTCAGGCTCTCCAGTCCGTCGATCAGTAACTCGCTCATTACGGAGGTGCGTTGTCGGCATTTGATCGCGCCGTACGTGTCGTGGTCGTGAATGGGAACGTGATCGATGGCGACGATCCGTCCACCATCGATTTGGTCGGTAAGTTGCTGGAGGGTCACGCCAACCGAACCCTTGCCGTCGATAAACTCCCAGAGAGGGCCGATACGTCCTCTGTACTCCCTGATGTCGCCGAAGTGGAAAGAGAGAACACCACACTCCGGGGCGTCGAGGAGCCGACCCGTGAGGAGCCCGAATCCGAACCGAACCACGACGTCCGCCTCGTCCGCGATCCTGTCGACAACCGGATCGGGGATCGACCGCCAGATCTCGTCCTCCCAGTTGGGCGAACACCGTACCACGTCTGCGTTCTCGAGTGCGTCGACAGTCGAGAAGTGACGGGGTTCGTCGTAGGAGGGTGGACCGCGTATCATCCTCGAGAGTTTCGTGACGGCCCACACCGGAAGCCACGCTCCCCAGTTTCGGCTCCGACGAAGCAGATAACCCATTGATCGATCTCGGAGCCGACGCGACTCGTCGTTGATTACGACAAGAGAGATCTCGACAGAAGTCTGATTAACCAGTTTCTGGAGCGCCATTGCCCGATACGCGGGTACAAAATCGTCCTCCAACAGTACGCAGACACTCTCACATCGCATTCACGCTAACACACAAGGACTTTCGACTTCAATATCCGCCTGCAAGTGCGGATTCTGAAGGTGGAGTGAACTACTATTAGTATCGTTAGGATGCTCTCTGGTCAGCACGTGTCACTAATCTTCGCAGATTGACATTTGGGCTGTGCCACATTCGCGTTTTGTATCTTGCACGACAGTGAGAATATCTATTAAAGCTGGTAGCATTCCCGGTGGCAAGTGCGCATACTCACTTCTCGGCCAATTCATCGTCGAGATGAATGTAATCGAAACTGGGGGAGACTTCTGTAAACTACCCCGTCCTACTCGCTCCCTCCCGCCTTGCGGCGGTCGGTCACTCCTTGAGGACGGGGCTTTACCGCAACGACATTGTGCCCCGCGACCCCATGG
>NZ_JBHUDI010000011.1:692918-709769 GCF_042678045.1 Haloarchaeobius amylolyticus | reverse complement strand
AACATCAGATCCCATCTGTACGGCGGACCGCAGGGGTGGAATCCTCATTTCCTTCGGACGTACTTGTAGGCCTCCAGGAGTACATAACCCCTTCGGGCCCGAGACATCCAATCTGGCGGAGTGCACCTCGCACGCCGCCTCTTTCTTCGTATATAATCACAATCGCTGATCACTACTTAAGGCCTACGAACCGAGACTTCAAAGAGAGGGAATAACATACACAAAGGATGGATAGTGTTCAATTCCGATTGACACCAATCCTACAATTTTCCTGATTTGTATCGATGTCGATTGGAAAACCAGAGTGCGACCTGACGATCATTGTCCTCTATCGGGTGCCAAGGACGTGGACATCTTGAGACTACTCCTAGTGACCCTCGCTTTCGACTGATTCCGTCACGGAACGCCTTTATCGCAGGCGCGCGCGTGCTGAGATATGAACGTCGATATTGGTAATGCACTTGCAACAGTCGCATCACCGGGCGTCTCGAGAGCGTCACTCGAGCGACTGGACAGTCAAGTCGCGGCCGCCCACGAGCGAATCGAACGGGGAATGGAAAATAGAGAACACGGCTACGAGTCTCTGAATCTTCCCCAGCGAACCGATCCCGACGAGATTCGGGCTGCGGTCGAGCCGATCGCCGACGCCGAGGTTCTGTTCACTGTCGGTATCGGCGGGAGTTCGCTCGGGGCGGCGACGATCACGAACGCACTCGAGTCGGACACCGAGACCGTCTTCCTGGACAACGTCGATCCCGAGTGGGTCACGAGCCATCTCGAGCGCATATCCCTCGAGAACGCGGCGATCAACGTGGTCTCGCGGTCGGGGACGACGGCGGAGACGCTCGCGAATTTCCTGGTCGTGCGCGATGCCTTCGAGTCGGCAGGTGTCGATTGGACCGAGCGGACGATCGTCACGACCGGCGAGGCCGGCCCGCTTCGCGACCTCGCGAATCGCCACGACCTGCCGTCGCTGAAAGTCCCAGATGGTGTGCCGGGTCGCTTCTCGGCGCTGTCGGCTGTCGGCATGGTCGCTGCGGCCGTCTGTGGCCACGATCTCGAGGCGCTGCTCGAGGGGGCGGCTGCCGAGCGCGAGACGCTGACGGGGTCGCTGTTCGAGTGTCCGGCCTATGCCTACGGCGCGACGGCGTATGCGTTAGACAAACGCGGCGCGGGCGTGAACGCGATGATGCCCTACGCGGAGTCGCTCGAGACGTACGCCGAGTGGTTCGCCCAGCTGTGGGCCGAGAGTCTCGGGAAAGACGGTCTCGGGCAGACGCCGGTCCGAGCGCTCGGCGTCACCGACCAGCACTCACAACTGCAACTGTATCGCGCGGGCCCGCGCGACAAGCTCGTCACGTTCATCACGACACAGGAAGGGACCGACCGGGGGATTCCGGAGACCGATGTCTCTGAACTCGCGTATCTGGGC
The DNA here is from genome assembly GCF_042678045.1 of Haloarchaeobius amylolyticus. Classification (GTDB taxonomy): domain Archaea; phylum Halobacteriota; class Halobacteria; order Halobacteriales; family Natrialbaceae; genus Natrinema; species Natrinema amylolyticus_A. The sequence goes on along the minus strand of NZ_JBHUDI010000011.1, from coordinate 708,337 downwards.
GATGCGACGCTTGGCGAACTGCTCGCAGCCGAGTTCGAGGCGACGGAGGCGAGTCTCGCGGCTGCCGGGCAGCCAAACGTCCGTATCGAACTCGAGCGTGTCGACGAGTACGAACTCGGTGGACTACTGTACGGCATGGAAGCCGCCTGCGTGCTCGCGGGCGAACTCTATAGCGTCAACACCTTCGAGCAGCCGGCCGTCGAGTGGGCCAAAAAGGCAACACGCGGATTACTCGGTGGTGGGGAGTTCGAAGAGGCCGAGGCGGTCGCTGACAAGACCGAACTGCGAGTCGAGCGGTAATCGCGGCGTTGCAGTCGATTGCCGGCTGTCGTCCGGTTGCGGTGGGCCTATGAGCCCTCGCACGAACACGTAGGTATGACCGAAACCGCACGGGCCGACGACGCCGGCCCGATCACGTCCGGCGTGGTTCCCGGCCTCGGGACCGTCCTCGCGGGGATCACGATGGTCGCGATGCTCGTTCCCGTTCGCCGCGGTGTCGACGACCCGGTCGTCTGGGCGGGCACGATATTGGCCGCTGCTGCCGTCCTCGCTTTTCTCGTCCGTCGTCACGGTGGGATCGAGCGAACGATCGCAGGTCCGATCGCCGCCGGCTCGAGCATCACCGTCGTCCTGCTCACCGGCTACGCCCTGAATCAAGGAACCACAGCGCCGGTCTCCGTTCCGGCACTTTCATCGACGATACCGATCGTCTTCGTCGCTTTCGTGACCGCGGGATTGACTGCCAGCGTTGGCGTCGCTGACTACCTCGGGATCGGCGTCGGTGGGTTGAAACGACGGACACAACAGGTGGTCGTGCTCACAGCCGTCGGCTTCGTCGGACTCTTTGCGCCCTACCTGACGACGCCAGTGGTCGCGCTTCCAGTGTTGCCGTTTCTCGACTCGTTTTCGGAGATCCAGCGTACCCTCCTCAATCAGGTCGTCGGACAAGTTGGCATGGCGCTGGGAACGGTGCTCGTGGTCGGTGCCTTTCTCAAACTGACTGACCGTGACCTGTCGTTTATCGATCTTCGGCGGCCGACACTGCGAGATCTCGCCTGGATCGTCGGCGGCATCGTCGTCCTCTTCGGGGTGCTGTATGCGATCTCGCTGTCCATGCAGGCGACCGGCGTCGAAAGTGCAGACCACGCGACGACCCAGAGTGCCCAGAACGCCCCGGAGATGTTGCTGGTATTGATCCCGCTTGCCATTCTGGTCATCGGTCCGTTCGAGGAACTGCTCTATCGGAACGTGATCCAGAAGACGCTCTATGAGACGTTCTCGCGTGCCGGTGCCGTCGTCGTGGCCAGCGTCATCTTCGCTGCCGTCCACGTCATGGCATACGACACCGCCGGACTGGGTGCGGTGATCGCCAGTCTCGGCACCATCTTCGGGCTCTCGATCGTGCTCGGCGTGATCTACGAGCGAACGGACAACCTGGTGATGCCGGCGCTGGTCCACGGAATCTACAATGCGGTCGTCTTTACGAACCTCTACTTCTTGGTTGGCTGAGAACAGCCCTCTCGCGTACGAACTACGACGGATTCTTGCGAGCCAGTTCCGAGCCGCAGATCGGACAGCGGTCTTTCTCTTCGTCGAACTCGCGGCCACAGCCCTGACACTGGTACGTCCAGTGGCGCTGTTCGTCGATCCCCTCGCGGGCGATCACTTCGACGTCGACGTTGAGTTTCTCCGCGACGTTTTGCATCGCGTAGTCGTCGGTCACGAGGACGCCGTCGAGTTCGAAACTCGCCGCGATGAGCCGAACGTCGGTTTCGGAAAGGACATCGAGGTCGCCGGACTCGCGGGCCGCCCGCTGGACCTTCTCAGTGGTATCGTCGTTGGGAATGTGGATGTGCATTCCGGAGCCTTCCATCGCGTCGTAGCGATAGGCGCTCTCGTCTTTGAGTTCCTCGCGGACGAGTGGGATCGTCGCAGTCTGTTCTGTCGTGTGGAAGTCGTGGATAAAAGCCGAAGAGTCGAGAACGTACATACCGTTAGCGCTGGACGACAATGTAGTCTTTCACCGCCTGGACGCGGTTGACGGGGACGAGAAAGCGGCCGGCGTCGTCGCTGCCGAAGTCGACGGCGCGCCGAGAGATCTCTTCGTCGGGTTCGATGACGAGGTCGTGCAGCGATCCCGATTTGAGATCCATCGTGATATTGTAGAGCAGTCCGAGCTCGGTGCCGTCAGTACCCATGACGGACTTCCCCGAGAGGTTTTCAGCGAGTATATCGCTCATGCATACCCGTACTTACTAATCGGTATTAAAACCATGGAGACGGCGTGAAACGGACCGTCTCCCGGGGTGTCGCCGTCAGCCAGCGAACAGACATTGCTCCCGTACGTGACCGACTCGAGTGGTGGGCGACCGAATCGGTGCGTCCAGCCGACGACCGCCCGACTGGCAGCACCGACAGCCACGACCGCCGGAACGGCGATGACGATGGGTTTAACTACGGCGATACGGACGATTTAGGTAAGACCTTCTCGGGTGGTTCATCATGTCGGACACGGATACACGCGACCCCACATCCCTCAGAACGCCGATCGTCGCCGTCCTCGGACACGTCGATCACGGCAAGACAAGTCTCCTCGATAAGATCCGCGGCTCCGCGGTCATCGAGGGCGAAGCAGGCGCGATCACCCAGCACATCGGCGCGACCGCCGTCCCGCTGGATATCATCTCGACGATCGCGGGCGATCTCGTCGACCCGGACGATTTCGACCTCCCTGGCCTCCTCTTTATCGACACGCCGGGTCACCACTCCTTTACCACGCTTCGCTCTCGTGGGGGCGCGCTGGCCGACATCGCAATCCTCGTCGTCGACGTCAACGACGGCTTCCAGCCCCAGACGCTCGAGGCTCTGGACATCCTCAAACGATCCCAGACGCCGTTTATCGTCGCGGCGAACAAGATCGACACCGTTCCCGGCTGGAACGTCCACGAGGACGCGCCGATCAACGACACCTACGAGAGCCAGTCCGATCGCGTGCGCGAACGCTTAGACGAGAGTCTCTACGAGATCATCGGCAACCTCTCGGACGAGGGCTTCTCCGCCGATCTCTACTGGCGCGTCCAGAACTTCCAGCGCAACGTCGGCGTCGTCCCCGTCTCGGCGATGACCGGCGAGGGGGTCCCCGACCTCCTGACCGTGATGATGGGACTGTCCCAGCGCTACATGAAAGAGGAGATGGAGATCGACGTCGCCGGCCCGGGTGTCGGCACCGTCCTCGAGGTCAAAGAGGAGAAAGGCTTCGGAACGACGATCGACACGGTCCTCTATGACGGCACGATCCGGTCGGACGATCAGCTCGTCGTCGGTGGGATGAACGAGCCGATCGTCACCGACGTACGCGCCTTGCTCCAGCCCCGGCCCCTTGCCGAGATCCGGACCGAGAGCCGCTTCGAGAAAGTCGACGAAGTTTCGGCCGCCTCCGGGATCAAGATCGCCGCCCCCGACCTCGCGGACGCGATGGCTGGCGCACCGGTCCGCGTCGTCCGCGACCGCGACATCGACGAGGTCATCGATGAAGTGCAGGCCGAACTCGCGGATATCGCCGTCGACACCGCCGAAGAGGGTGTCGTCGTCAAAGCCGACACGCTCGGCAGCCTCGAGGCGATGGCCGACGCGCTCGATGAGGCGGAGGTGCCGATCGTCCGCGCGGAGGTCGGCGACGTTGCCCCGCGAGACGTCTCGGTCGCCTCAACAGCCGAGGACGGCAAGCAAAAGGCCATTCTCGGATTCAACGTCGACGTCCTCGACGACGCCGAGCAGCGCGCAGAGATCGAGGACGTGACGATCTTCACCGACGAAGTCATCTATCAGCTCATCGAGGAGTACGAGGAGTACGTCGAAGGGATCGAGCAGGCCCAGCAGGACACGATCCTCGAGAACATCACGCGACCCGCACGGTTCCGGATTCTGCCCGACCACACCTTCCGTCAGAACGACCCCGCGGTCGTCGGCGTCGAGGTAAACTCGGGGACGGTCCAGAACAACGCGAACGTCGTCAAGTTCGAGGGCAACGAGCCAAACCGCGTCGGCCAGGTCAAGGGGATCCAAGAGCAAGGTGAGGACGTCGACGAGGCCCGCGCGGGCAACCGCGTCTCGGTCGCCATCGACGGCCCGACCGTCGGCCGCCAGATCGAGGAAGACGACGAACTCTGGGTCGAGATCCCCGAGAAACACGCGAAGATTCTGGAACAGGAACTCGCAAGCGAGATTCCCGGCGACGAACTCGAGGCGCTGAACATGTACCTCGACAAGCAGCGCAGTCGGGACCCCTTCTGGGGTAAGTAGTCGCCGGCCGCCGCGCTCGGTTTTTCGCTCGGACTCGCGTCGATTGACTTCGAGACGCGTTCACATGACGTGCTTAGTCGGGAGTCTGCTCGAGACGAACCCGTGTCCCACCGTCCAGCTCCGCGAGCGAGTCGGGATCGGTCACGCGCGCGACGACGTTCACGGGCGAGGTCGCTCGTGGCTCGTCGTCCTTGCTGGCTGGCGTCGGTCCCCAGAACAGACACAGTACGTTCCCGGTCGGCCAGTACGCGATCGCGCCCTCGGGAACGACCTCGTGGGCGTTCTCGGACGGGACGTCGATCGGCACGTCGAAGTAGAGTTCGTCGCCCCAGCGGGTTGCATCGCCTGCGACGGGGAGTGCGTCTGCCAGTGCAGCCTTCGTTTCGGGTGCGTCGTCGGTCCAGACAGCCTCGAGTTCACGGCCGTCGACGGTAACTCGCAGATCGGTCATAGCGGACCAACGGAGGGGACGTACTTCTACTCGTCTCTCGAGAACGCAGTGCGATGACGCTCCCACCCGGCACGTGCCCCGAGAAGCGTTAACCGCGGTGGTCGATCTAGCGCGAGTATGCTCGCACAGCTTCGCCAGTACAAACACGAAGAGGTACAGTTCGACGATAATCGGACGACCGGCGAGTCCCAGACCGAAGACACGGTGAACCCGGACGCGGAGGAGTACTTCGGTGCGGACATGGACGACGTCGACGTCGAAACGTGGGACACGGTCGAGTACGAGGGCGATCCGATTCAGCGCCGGTCCATCACGATCGACGGGGTCACTGCCATCTCCGTTCCATCGGAGTCGATCGAGGAGGAGTCGGCCCTCCCAGGCCAAACGATTCAGGTTCGAACGGACGGCGGTATCGAGTCCATCGAGCAGGCCGAGATCGTCGAAGTGCAGGACGAGAACCCACAGTAGCCGGCCGACGAGACTCGAGCGTGCAGCAGCCGCTTCCGAGTGCCGAGCCGGTTGGCTGACTATGGATCCACGAAACGGGTTGTCGAGCGATGACCACGCGATGTGGGATGACAACCTCTGTCGGTGGCAGTACGCTCCCGAAATCGTTTTCAAGCGGTCGCGCGGACACTCGGTATGCCGACGGAATCGGACACTCATTATGACCCCTCGCTGGGGAACAAGTTCATCTTCGTCACCGGCGGCGTCATGTCGGGACTCGGAAAGGGGATTACAGCCGCGAGCACCGGCCGCCTCCTCAAAAACGCCGGGTTCGACGTCACCGCAGTGAAGATCGACCCGTATCTGAACGTCGACGCAGGAACGATGAACCCCTATCAGCACGGGGAAGTCTACGTCTTAGAAGACGGGGGCGAGGTCGACCTCGATCTGGGGAACTACGAACGGTTCCTCGACATCGACATGACCTCGGACCACAACATCACCACCGGGAAAACGTACCAGCACGTCATCGAGAAAGAGCGTGCCGGCGACTATCTCGGGAAGACGGTTCAGATTATCCCCCACATCACCGACGACATCAAACGGCGCATCCGCGAGGCCGCCGAAGGCACCGACGTCTGTATCATCGAAGTCGGTGGCACGGTCGGCGACATCGAGGGGATGCCGTACCTCGAGGCCCTGCGCCAGTTCGCCCACGAGGAACCCGAGGAGAACGTTCTCTTTACACACGTCACCCTCGTCCCCTACTCGAAGAACGGCGAGCAAAAGACCAAGCCGACCCAGCACAGCGTCAAGGAGGTTCGCTCGATCGGGCTCCAGCCCGACATCATCGTCGGCCGCTGTGAGGACCGACTCGAGCCCAAAACGAAAGAGAAGATCGCCCTGTTCTGTGACATCCCGACCGAGGCGGTGTTCTCGAACCCGGACGTCGAGGACGTCTATCACGTCCCGCTGATGGTCGAGGAGGAAGGCTTAGATCAGTACGTCCTCGAGCACTTCGGGCTCGCCGACGAGGCGCTGCCGGAGGGCGAGCGCGCAAACGGATGGCGTGAGATCGTCACGACCGAGAAAGACGAGGAAGTCGACATCGCGCTGGTCGGCAAGTACGACTTAGAGGACGCGTACATGTCGATCCACGAGTCGCTCAAACACGCCGGCTTCGAACTCGGTGCCGACGTGGACGTCCACTGGGTGTCGGCCGACGAGATGGCCGACGGTCACGACGGCCAACTCGAGGACGTCGACGGCGTCATCGTCCCCGGTGGCTTCGGTATGCGTGGCTCCGAGGGGAAAATCGAGGCCGTCCGCTACGCCCGCGAGAACGACGTGCCGTTCCTCGGGCTCTGTCTTGGCTTCCAGATGGCCGTCGTCGAGTACGCCCGGCACGTCCTGGGACTCGAAGACGCCCACTCGGCAGAGATGGTCGAAGACACCCCACACCCGGTCATCGACATCCTGCCCGAACAGTACGAGGTCGAAGACATGGGCGGGACGATGCGCCTGGGCGAGCATACGACCGTGATCGAACCCGAAACGCTTGCCTACGACCTCTACGAGGACACCTCCTGTACCGAGCGCCACCGCCACCGCTACGAGGTCAATCCCGAATACTTCGATCAGTTCGAAGACGAGCCGCTGACGTTCTCGGGCACGGCGGGCAACCGGATGGAGATCTTAGAACACGAGGACCATCCGTTCTTCCTGGGCACGCAGTTCCACCCCGAGTACACGTCCCGCCCCGGGCAGCCGAGTCCACCGTTCGTCGGCCTCGTCGAGGCCGTCCTCGAGCAGGCAGATGAGAACGAGACCGACGAAGCAGAGACAGACACCGACACTGAAACAGAGGTAACCCACTGATGGTAGACACCGACACGTTCGTTCCGGACGCAGTTGCAGAGATCGAAGACGAAATCGGCGACGCAAACGCCGTCATCGCCCTCTCGGGCGGTGTCGACTCGTCAGTCGCCGCCGCGCTGGCCTACGAGTCCATCGGCGACCAACTCACCCCAGTCTACGTCGACACCGGCCTGATGCGGAAAGGCGAGACCGACCAGATCCGCGAGACGTTCGACTACATGGAGTCGCTGCGGATCGTCGACGCCAAAGACCGCTTCCTCGAGGCCCTCGAAGGGGTCACCGACCCCGAGGAGAAACGCGAGATCATCGGCGAGCAGTTCATCCGCGAGTTCGAACGCGAGGCCAAAGACGCCGACGCCGACTACCTCGTCCAGGGGACGATCTACCCCGACCGGATCGAGAGCGAAGGCGGCATCAAGTCCCACCACAACGTCGGCGGCCTCCCCGAGGTCGTCGACTTCGAGGGCATCGTCGAACCCGTCCGCGACCTCTACAAGGACGAGGTCCGCGAGGTCGCCCGCCACCTCGGACTCGACGAGATCGTCGCCGAGCGGATGCCGTTCCCCGGCCCCGGCCTCGCCGTCCGCGTCATCGGCGAAGTCACTGAAGAGAAACTCGAGGTCGCCCGCCACGCCTGCCACGTCGTCGAGGAGGAACTCGAGGAGTACGAGCCCTGGCAGGCGCTCGCGGCCGTTATCGGCAAGGCGACGGGTGTCAAAGGCGACAACCGCGTCCACGGCTGGGTCGTCTCCGTGCGCTCGGTCGACTCCCGCGACGGCATGACCGCCCGCGCCCAGGAGATCGACTGGGACACCCTCCAGCGGATCCAGTCCCGGATCACCGGCCAGAACGACAACGTCGCCCGCGTCGTCTACGACGTGACCCACAAACCGCCCGCGACCATCGAGTACGAATGAGCACGACTGCGATCGTCGCCGGTCCCGACGACGACGGGATCGGCGCGGCACTCGAGGCCGCCGGCGTCGAGGTGAGTCGCGTCGACGGCGTCATCACCCGCCCCCAGCTCGAGGAGGCTGGCATCGTCGCGGCCGACCTGTACGTCCTGACTGACGTCGGTCAGGCGACGACGATCCCGATCGTCTGCGATCTCAACGACGAGCTTCGAACCGTCGTCTACGCGCGCGACACGGTCCCGGAGTTCGTCAAGGGACAGCTCGATCTCGCGGTCGATCCACAGCTGATGGACGCGAGCGTCGTCGCCGACGAACTGGTCGATTGAGACGGGCTGCTGTCCCGCTGTCTCGTCACATCCACAGGACGGGGCGCGGGTGCCATCACGTGCGCTCTGCAAACTGTACGACCGACAGAGACACAGCCAGCCGACCGCCCACCGTCCGTTCCGACTCCATTCGATATTTGCGGAGTATAAACGTTCTCGAGGGCGATATCGGTCGGATAAATCCGAATTGAATTCGGCGGAATTCGGCGTAAGACCGGTATACCATCACCCCCGTTCAAGTGGGAGCCGCCAGTAGCCGTGAGTGGAGGTCGACGGGCAGACCCCACCGATGGCACCCACCACCTGTACCCGCGACTTCCAGCAACCCCACCACAGCACCCTTCCCCACCACTGCCAATCGATTCTTGTTGACGCGGGCCCACCCCACTAACCGGCTCGCGTCACCCCCTGCGATTTTGATACACGAGACGTAACCGAGAAGAGACTGGTCGGTATCGAGCGGCTGCCCAGCCGGTAGTACTACCCGTCAGAACGTGAGTACCAGCGGTTATCGGGACGCTTCCTCGAGTCGCCTCAGCACCGGAATTTCGTCGCGTCGGTCGTCTATCAGATCCCAGTCGAGACCGGTCGGCTGGTCGCTGCGCTCGGGTCGCACCACCCGGTCCGGCGTGACGACGAGCTCCATCGCGACGTCGTGGGCTGCGAGCGCGACGGGCTCGTCGACGACTTGCCGTTCGTGGACCGTCGTCGCGACCGGCGTTTCCTCGTCGACCAGTCCGAGCTCCCGGAGGACGGCGTACTCGAGGTCGCTGTACCCCTCTCCTTTCCCGATCCGGCCGCCGGCCTCGGTGACGGCGACGCTGCCGGAGACGATCAGGTCGATGCGGTCGATCTCCTCCGGGCCGATCTGCTCGCCGTGTTCCGACGAGCCCGAGACGGTCGTCGCCGCGTCGTAGTCCTCGAGGTCGTCGGGGTCGAGCTTCAGGAAACACTTCTCGTCACGGAGCCGCGGCACCGCCATGTAGACCGTCATCCCCTCGCGTAAGGCGCGCCGTCGCACGGGCAACTGTGGCGCGTCGGGATTGGCCTTGATCGTCGTCGCGTCCGTCCACTCGGGTTGGTCGGCCAACCGGTCGGCGGCGTCGCTCGCTCCGGCAAAGTTCGGAATCCGGCCGTGGGGCGGAAACGGAAACCGGGCGACGCCGCTCTCCTCGAGGTCGTCCCAGACGCGCTCACGAAGGGCCTGTTTGTCCAGCGCCATATGCACTCTCTCTTCCTGGACGATCGTGTCTTTTTCCTAGTTCCCGCTGGAAACGTCGATCGAGTCGTCGGCATCCGTCGTGTCGTTGGCTTCGGCATCCGAATCGTCGTCCGATGCCGATTCGTCTCTCCGTGCGCGATCGACGAGTTGGGCGGCCTCCGACACGATGATCTCCTCGAGTGCGAGGCGAACCGCATCGGGATCGCCAGGCAGACAGAACACCGGCGTCCGCTCGGCGATGCCGGCGAGCGTACGCGTGGCGACGACGGCCGTCCCGATCCGCTCGTAGGCCACGACGGCAAACAGTTCGCTGAACGTCGTCAGCTCCTTCTCCAGTATCGGCTCGACGGCTTCGATGGTTACGTCTGACGGCTCGACGCCGGTCGAGCCAGCGGTTACCACGACGTCGACGTCATCGCGCTCGACCAGTCGCGAGACGATCGACTGGACCCTGTCGTAGTCCGCGCCGACGTGTTCTCGGACCGTGATCTCGTTGCCGTTCTCGTCGAGGACCGTGCCGATGACCTCGCCGGCTTCGTCGGTCGCGAGTTCGCGACTCGAGGCGATCGTGACGACGCCGGTACAGAGCGTTCCAGTACCGGAATTGGCATCGCCGGCGTCCGTCTCGTCCATACGTCACCTTCGAAAGCCGGCGAGTAAAAGCTACGCACGCGCGGGGAGCGGCTCGAGCCCGGATCGAACCGTCTCATACGGACTCCTGGCAGTGGGTGCCGGCCGGCTGCGACCGCCCTGCGGGCCCGCCGGGACAGCGGGACAACAGCCCGTCTCAGGGCTGCGAGACGCTGCTCGTGTAGTACCGACAGAGGTCGGAGTACGTCGGGCCAAGATCGCGAGTTCGTCCCGATCGATCCCTGTCGTGTCCGCGAGTTCGTCGCGGACCACATCCGCGTCGTCCGTCACGTCGGCCGCGTACTCGGAGGCACGAACGCACGGACGGTTCCGCCGACCCCGAACGGGGCACCGTCGACGACCGGTGTGAGCGCACTCGCGTTCGCGGCGTCCGTCTCGAGGACGGGCGGCACCGACGACCGCAGTTCCTCGGGGGTACCGGTCACAGCGATCCGGCCGTCCATGAGAAACGCGATTCGGTCGGCGATGCCGACGTTTATCGGCCGATGGGTGGCGACGACGAGCGCCGTGCCGGCGTTGCGTTTCGCGCGGAACAGCTCGTGGGCCACCGGGATCGTCCGCTGGTCCAGCGACGCAGTGGGCTCGTCGAACAGGTACAGCGACACGTCGATACTGGCTGCGATAGCCAGTTCGAGTTTCCGCACCATCCCAGTGGAGTAGTCCGCGACGGGTCTCCCGAGGTCGTCGGCCAGTCCGAGCCGGGCGACGTGTGTGCGCCAGTCGTCTGCAAACTGTGGATGGAGCCGGCGGTAGAAGTCGACGTTTTCACGACCGGTGAGTTTCTCGATGGCGAGGCCATCCGCCGGGAGAACGCTCGTCGTCTCCGTGCGGGTCGTCGCCGGCTCGCCGAAGACGTCGACGCTGCCCGCCGACGGCGTGTGGCTGCCGGCGAGACAGGCGAGCAACACCGACTTGCCGCCCCCGTTTGACCCCATCAGAACGAGAAGTTCGTTCGCCTCGACCGTGAGGTCGACGCCCTCGAGGACGCGCTCCTCGCCGACAGCTGTGTGGACATCGGTGGCGGTCGCGATCGGGTCGGTCACAGCGACGATCTCCGGTCACTCCACCGGACCCCCGATGGCGCTCTCGACATCGTCTCGCGTCGATGGCCCGACGGATTATAATAGTGTATCGAGTAATAGCATATTACGACGCGAACTAACATCCAGATGATGGGCACTGCTGGCAACCCAAATGTTATCACGTGGGTATCCGTTGGCACGGATAGATGAAGGCAGTTCAATTCGCGGAACACGGCGACAGAGATGTCATCGAGTACGGCGACTACCCCGACCCGGAGATCGACCGAGACGAGGTACTGGTCGACATCAAGGCGGCCGCGCTCAACCATCTGGACATCTGGACGCGCCGTGGGATGCCGGGGATCGACCTCGAGATGCCACACATTCCGGGCAGTGACGGGGCCGGCGTCGTCGAGGAAGTCGGCGAGGACGTCACCCGGTTCGAGGAAGGCGATCACGTCGCACTCTCGGCCGGTGTCGGCGATCTCCGGAAGGACGACCCGACGCTCGACCCACGGTTCCACATCATCGGCGAGCACGTCACCGGCGTCCACTCCGAGTACGCCGCGATCCCTGAGGACAATCTGATTCCCGTCCCCGAGCACGTCGACTGGGAGGTTGCCGGCTCGGCCTCGCTGGTCTTCCAGACCGCCTGGCGGATGCTCATCGACCGTGCCGACCTCGAGGCCGGCGAATCGGTACTCGTCCTGGGCGCAAGCGGCGGGGTCGGCCACGCCGCCCTCCAAATCGCCGACTACGCGGGTGCGGAAGTGTACGCGACCGGCAGCACCGAGGAGAAGCTTCAGTACGCCGAGGAACACGGCGCAGACCACGTCTGTAACTACGAAGAGGAGAACTTCGCGGACTGGGTCCGCTCGGAGACCGGCGGCCGCGGCGTCGACGTCGTCGTCGAACACGTCGGCGCGCCCACCTGGCGGGACTCGCTGAAGAGTCTGACCAAGGGCGGCCGACTCGTCACCTGCGGCGGCACCGGCGGTGGCAATCCCGAGACGGACATCCCACGGATCTTCTGGAACCAACTCGAGATCATCGGCTCGACGATGGCCACCCCCGAACAGGCAGAGGAGGCCCTGGAACTCGTCTGGGACGGGACCTTCGAGCCCGCGATCCGCGAGGTCCTCCCGATGAGCGAGACCGCACGCGCTCACGAGATCATCGAAAACCGGGAAGGGTTCGGGAAAGTGGTCGTCCGACCCGATAGCGAACTGTAACTGACGGTGCGGGATCGCTCCCGTTCGAACGCCGGCCCGGTTCTCGTTGCATCGCTTCGCTGAGCGCCGTCGTGGACCGGTCGCAGTCGATTGCCGAACCGTGAGGGCTTTTACGACGCGCTCAATACGTTCGATAGTGACCTCGAGCGACGACGGCGGCTACGTCCACGATCCCGCGGCGTTCGACGCGGACGGCGACGAGGGGACCGAGCAGTCGGCCGGCGGAGACGGGAGTCTCGAGCCGACACACCCCGCGGCGGTCGACCGGGAGTTCGACTGGCGTGGCTGGCTCCTCGTCGGCGTCATCGTCTTCGCGTTTATCATCGCGCCGGTCGCCATCTATCTGGTCCCGCCCGGCGCAGAGGGATACCGCTTCGCGTTACTGATTTTACCGCTGGCACCGGCACTCCTGCTTGCGATTACGGCCGTCTGGGCGACGACCCGGCCCTGAGAGAGCGACGACTCCCGGGCTGTTGAATCGGCGACCGAAAAAGACCTGTTACCGTCAGGTTAGGCGTTGCGGATGTCCTCGAGTCGATCGAGAACGGTCGTTGCGTCGCTGATATCCCGTTCTGGGGTCTCCTCACAGTCGACGTACGTCGTGAGCGTGTCATAGAGCCGGTCGGCTTGCGGGCCAGTGAGCCGCTCCGTGTCGCCGTCGGCCTCGAGCGTCTCGAGTACCTCGAGAGTCCACTCGGGTGGTAGTTCGTCAGCGTCGAGGGCCTCGTCGAGGCGGTTCGAGAGGGCGTGGTGGGTAACCCATTGCTCGTCTCTGGAGAGCGTGACTTCGTACGTCTCGGTTTCCGGTGGTGAGGAGCTCATTTCGTCACACGGGACCTGTTTCGTCGGTCCTCACGCAACGTTACGAACAGGATTGTAATAAGCCTTGTTACCGTATGGCATAGTTGCGGAGGGTCACCCTGCTCCCGATCGTGACGATCGACACGCCGAAGCGATCCGGTTCGAGCCCCTACTCGACGACGACCGCGCCCTTCATACCCTGTTGACGGTGGGGTTCACAGACGTAGAGGTACGTCCCGGTGTCTTCGAACTGGTGCTCGAAAGTAAAGCCTTCCTCGTCAGTGATTTCGGTCTCGAAGACGGGTTCGTCTGCATCGGTTGCGTTCGGAATCTCCTGCTCTTCTTCCTCTTCGGGGACGTGGACGACGTTGTGCTCGCCACCCTCACCGGTCCACTCCCAGACGACCGTCGTGTCCTGCGCGATGCGGATGGCGGGTGGATCGAACTGATAGCCGTCGTCGCCGGCTCCGACGTCGACCGTCACTTCGTCTTCGTCTTCGTCTTCGTCTTCGTCCGTGAGATCTTCAGTCTCTTCGTAATTGTCGACGTCGTCGAACCAGTCGCCGTACTCCGGCTCTTCGTCGTCGTCATCGTCCTGTGCGCTCGCGGTAGCGCCCAATCCGCCGAGTACGACACTCGAGCCGACCGCTTTGATCATCATTCGTCGGTTGAACGACTGCATACGTCGACCGTCACCCGCTGATTAAGAAAAGAGGATCCTTACTATTGCAACGTGCCGCCGATCGACGCTCGGAATCAACTCGTGAGACAGGCTTTGGCTCCGCCGGTACCGCGATCGTCACTGCTCACCGAACGTCCCGGCGCATGGCGATTTCGAACCACGGGCAGAGCCGGAGCTGTCGGTACCACTCCGGATGCGAATGGAGCCGCTCGTAAGGAACCCACATCAGTCCGGCGACCTCCGCCTCGTCGGGGTCGAGGCTGCGGTCGGTCAGCGTCAGCTGCAACACGGCACAGACCTCGTGTTCGACGCCCTCGTTTTCGAAGTAGCGTTTGTACTCGAAGCGGTCGGTCAGGCGCAGGTCGTCGTACTGGTCGGGCGTGATTCCGAGCTCTTCCTCGAGGCGCTGGCGGGTCGCTTCCTTCTGGCTTTGCCCCTCGACGGGGTGGGAGGCGACGGTGCCGTCCCAGTAGGTTCCCCAGAGGCGTTTCTCTGGCGCTCGCTGGGCAAGCAAGATGTTGCCTTCGCCGTCGAAGACCAGCGATGTGAAGGCGCGGTGGCGAATCCCATCGCCCGTGTGGGCGTCCAGCCGGTTGACCAATTCGAGTGCGTTGTCGTCGGCATCGACGGCGATCACGTCCTGTCCGGCGTTCTCGTGTTCTCTGTCCTCCTGTGGCGTGCTCATACGTGCACAATTACGTCGACTCGTGAAACCAGTATCGCCTTCGAGACCGTTTCGACTCGATACAGAGTGCTTACAGTCGGCGCTCGTCGGGGTTCGGCTGATACCCGCCACCGACGGCGAGTCGAAGCGACTGCGGGTTCGTCTCGAGGCGGAGGCATTCGGTCTCGAGTATCTCGCCGTCGAGGCTGTACGCGATGGAATCGCGGCGGCTCTCGATCGTGAGCGATGGCGTGCGACGCCGGACGATGTGTTCGCTATCCCGGTCGAGCAGTCCCTCGAGGGCTGCGCTCTTGAGCAGATCGGTCGGTGACGCGTCAGCGACGATGGTCGCCTCGAAGCGGCCGTCCTCGACGTCGGCCTGTGCGGTGCGCGCACCGGTGAACCGTCGACAGTTTCCGATCAGAACGAGCAGCGCGTTCCCTTCCCAGGCTTGCGTCTTCTCCCCGTCGGATCCCGCAGCCGTCTTCACGCGCAGCGGGAGGGAGTCGAACTCGCCGATCGTCTCGAGCGTGTTCGCGACGTACGCGAGAACGCCGAGTTCCGCCTTTCGTTCCGAAGTCGTCTCGCTGCTCGCTTCGGCGGTGATGCCGCCGACACAGGAGTTGACGAAGATTCGACCGTTCGCGACACCGATGTCGATCGATCGCCGGTCCCCCGCCTCGATCACGGTAAACGCGTGTTCGAGCCCCTGAATGCCGACGTTCGTCGCGAAGTTGTTGCCCGTCCCGGTGGGGACGACCGCGGCGGTCGTCGTCTCGAGTGCATCCGCGGCGGCGACGCCGTTGATGACCTCGTTGATCGTGCCG
>NZ_JBHUDI010000011.1:0-692894 GCF_042678045.1 Haloarchaeobius amylolyticus | reverse complement strand
CGTCGGCGTCCGGGGCACGCTCGCGAGCGACCCGCTTCGCGTCGCCGCTTTCAGTCGTCTTCTGAATGTCGAATCCGTGCTCGGTCCCCAGTTCGACCACGTCGTCGACGTGGTTCCCGTCGCCGCTGACGGGATTGAGGACGAGCACACGGTCGCCGTCGGTTCGACCGTCAGACCCCGTCGATTGCATATCGCGGGACACGCCGGCCGAGCGCAAAAGGGTCTGGCCGGCGTCTGCACTGCCGTGTACACTGTCGATTTGCACGCGCACACGCGATTCTTCCACGGGCGTCGCTCGCTCGGCGACCGGTTCGATCCGCTTGGCGCCCGCCTACTCACTGCGATGGCCGATCGCCGCGGACTGGCGGGCGTCGCGACGACCAACCACGATTACTACACGCCACTCGAGCCGTCCGGCGACGTCGTGGCGCTGCCAGGGATCGAGATCACGACCGATCGTGGCCACGTCCTCGTCGTCGGTCCCGACCCGCCCGCGGCGACGAAACCCGGCGCGCTCTCGCCCGCGGAGACGGTCGCGCTGGCACACGACCGGAACTGTGCCGCGATCGTCGCCCACCCCTTCCGGAACAGCACGGTGCGAGAACTGGCGGACGTCCCGTTCGACGCGATCGAGGTCAACGGCAAACACCCTCGCTCGCGGCCGCTGGTCGAACAGCTCGCCGACGCCCGGGACCTGCCACTGGTCGGCGGTAGCGATGCCCACTATCCCTTCGAGGTCGGACGTGCGTACACGGTCGTCGACGCCGACCGGCTCACGCCCACCGCGGTCGTCGACGCGATTCGCGACGGACGAGTGAGCGCGCGTGTGTCCCGATCCGGGTTCGATCGCCTGTTGCGCCGTGGCTACCGGGCGATCCACCGCCGCAAACAGGTGATCGACGCGCTCGAGGAACCGACGCCTGGCGTCGGGCAGCCACCGGGGGAGCGTTGAGGATTACGCGGCACGGATCCGGATCGCGATTTCGTCCGGATCGGTCAGTTCGATCGCCCCGTCGCGTTCGTTGACCGGGATGTCGGCGTCTTCGAGCCGTCGCCGAACCGCCGAAAGCGTCTCCGCGTCCGTCACGAGGAACTCGAACCACGCCACCCCACGGCCGCCTGCCGGCTGTGACCGGCCGTGCCACGTGTTCACGCCGAGGTGGTGGTGGTAGTCGCCGGCCGCGAGGAACAGTGCCGACGGGCTCTCAGTCTGCACGGTGAGTCCCAGCGTCTCGACGTAGAACTCGCGTGCTGCCTCGAGCGAGGTCGCCTCCAGATGGAGGTGTCCGACCGTCGTCCCGGGCGGCGCAGTCGTGCCCCCGGTAGACTGGGCGGCGACGTCGTCGAGATCGAGCGGGACGGTCCCGATCTCGACCGTGCCGTCGGCCGCCCGTGGCCACTCTTCCTGAGGCCGATCCGTGTAGATCTCGACGCCGTTGCCCTCGGGATCGGTGAGGTACAGCGCTTCGCTCACGTAGTGATCCGACGCGCCATCGAGCTGCCAGCGCTCGCGAATCCGCTCGAGTGCGGCCCCCAGCGCGGCGCGCGAGGGAACCTTGAACGCGGTGTGGAACAATCCAGCCTGTGCCCACCCGCGCGGGGATTCGTTCTCCGCGTGCTCCAAGACGAGCAGCGGCGTCCCGTCGACGCCGAGCGTGGCCGTCGTGTCGCCCCGTGTCACCACCGAGAGGCCGACGACATCCCGATAGAAGTCGATCGTCTCTGCGAGGTCCCCGACACGCAGTGCAGTCCGGCCGATCCGTGCCGTTTCCGGAATGAGCGGCGAGGTCGTCATACGAGAGTCGTTGGCGCGTCCCCTATGTGTGTCTTTGCGAACAGTAGCCTCACTAGGTGACATCGCGGTTATCGGCTCGTCGGCTCGAGCGGTCGGCCTGCCAGTGTCGTCGACAGCCGGCAACTGATCGACGGCCAGTCGCGAACCGTCCCAGCGAGCTACGTGGCCACCGGGACGCGAAGCGTGACGATACTGCCCCGGGGATCGTTGTCGGTGATCCGCATCTCGCCGCCGAAACTCTTCGCGACCCAGTAGATGTGCCACAGCTCGAGGCCGCTCCCGTGGACGAGTTGCGTCTCGGCGTCGCGTTCGACCATCGGTCGTTCCTGTGGCGGGATCCCCGGTCCGTCGTCGGCGATGGCGATATCGACCCAGTCGCCCGTGTTGGCCCCTTCGATGGGCGTCGCGCTGACGGTGATCTCGGGTTCCGGTCGGTCGTTGTGGACGACAGCGTTGTCGACGGCCATTCGGATCGCCGTCTCTAACCGGTCGTCGGCCTGTGCCGTGACGTGCTCGGGTGCGGTCACCGTAATGTCGGCGTCCGGATGGTCGTCGTCGAAGTCGGACGCCAGTCGCGAGAGCATCGCGCCGACGTCACAGGCGACGTCGGGGTGACGGTCACGCTGGAACAGGTCCCGGACGGCTGCGGCGTTGTCACTGATCTTGAGCAATTCGGCGGCCTGGTCTTCGATCGCAGTCAGGACCGCGTCCCGCTCGTCGGCATCGGAGACGTTCCGAAGTCGCGTCGCGTTCCCCTGGATGACGTTCATGCCGTTTCGGATGTTGTGTCGGAGGATCCGATTGAGCACGCTGAGTCGCTGCCCGCGCAGGCGCTGTTCGGTCACGTCGGACTCGATCGCGACGAAATGCGTGATCTCGTCGTCGTCAGTAATCGGCGCGATCGTTTGCTCGACGTGGTACAGTTCTCCGGATTTCCGGCGGTTGATGAG
The DNA here is from genome assembly GCF_042678045.1 of Haloarchaeobius amylolyticus. Taxonomy (GTDB): domain Archaea; phylum Halobacteriota; class Halobacteria; order Halobacteriales; family Natrialbaceae; genus Natrinema; species Natrinema amylolyticus_A. The sequence goes on along the minus strand of NZ_JBHUDI010000011.1, from coordinate 690,149 downwards.
TTCGTGTTCCCAGATCTCTCCCGAGCTGATCGTCTCCCACAGCTCCTCGTAGAACGCCTGATCGTGTTTCCCCGACTTGACCAGCCGCGGATTCCGTCCGACGGCCTCCGTGCGGGTGTACCCGCTGTCTCGTTCGTAGGCCGGGTTGACGTACTCGATCGTGCCCTCGCGGTCCGTGATCACGATGCCGTGGCCCGCCTGTTCGACGGCCTTCTGGAAGAGCCGGAGGTCCTGTTCGCGTTCTTTCCGCGCCGTGATGTCCCGGACCGCACCGCGGAGTACGACCGGCTCGCCGTCGACGACGACGGGTTCACCGACGGTGTGGACCCATCGTTCGTTCCCCGCAGCGGTGACGATCCTGAGAACGACGTCGTACGGCTCACCGGCATCCCGACACGTCTCGACGAACGACCGAATCCGGTCCCGGTCGTCGGGATGATAGAACTCGATGGCCTCGGACAACGTCGGGTCGTACCCAGCTTCGACCTCGAAGATCTCGCGCGTCCCGTCGGTCCATCGGAGGTCGTCCGACTGCAGATCCAGTTCCCACCCACCGACGGCCGCGAGGCGTTCCGCTTTCTCGAGAAGATCCCGACTCCGTTCGAGTTCGCACTCCCGCCGTTTCTGCTCGGTGATGTCTCGAACGATCCCGACGAGCTGCTCGACCGTTTCGTCAACGGTGGTCGGCGTCAATTTCGTCTCGAGCGTTCGCTCGCCCGACGGAAGCGACAGCGTCGTTTCGTACTCGATCGTCGCCGCCTGCTCGACGCACGCATCGTAGTGCTCGGTGGCTGACGCAGCCGTCTCCGCGTCGAACATCTCGGCCGATGTCCGTCCACTGATCGTCGTGTCGGTCAACCCAGTGAGCGTCTCGTATGCGGGATTGACGCGTCGATATCGATACGTGCGGCCGTCAGCCGATCGCTCGACATCGAGGAGAAAGACGGCGTCCTCGACGGCGTGGAATATCGTTTCGTACTCCTCGAGCGTCGTCGAACAGCCACGGTCCGATGGCGTCCGTCGATCGGCGGGCGCTGTCGGTTCGGGTTGCTTATCAGGCCTGTCCCCAGTGGTCATTATCTGGGAATATAATCGCTCCGTCAAAAAGGGTCGAACTTTTCCAATCAATCGAGAAGACTGTCACAGTGTAACTCCTAATCGCTCGATCCAGCCCTCAGACGTCCGCTCACCCGAGTTCTTCGTCCAGAATAAGTCGTGTCTTCGTGCTGACAACCTCTTCCTGATCGCGGGCCTTCGTGATGAGGTCGTTGACGCCGCGCGTGTCCGCGGCGTCGACGACGAGGACGATGTCCTGCTCGCCCGAGACCATCCAGACGAAGTCGACCTCGTCCCACTCGGCCATCCGCTCGGAGACCGCTTTGGTATCGACGTCGACCGCGACGCTGATCTCGAGCATCGCCTGGACGTTACCCGTCCGGGTCGAGATGGTAAAGCGCTCGATGACATCGTCGTCCATCATTCGTTCGACGCGGTTGCGAACGGTTCCCTCGCTCGTCCCGACCTCGTCTGCGATCTCCGTGTACGGCGTCCGGGCGTCACGCCGGAGAATATCGAGGATCTGTCGGTCCAGGTCGTCCATGGAGATGTGTATCTATACCCGACGGGCACTTACCGATTACGAAAATCGTAACTGAGCTTCGAAGACAACACTTATGATGGTCCATCCGATACGTAGATCGTAATGACGGAAGCCTACGTCGCACTGGAAGGCGGCCACGTACTCGAGGGACGTGGTCGCGCGTCAGGTACGGCTCGCGGTGAACTCGTTTTCACAACAGCATATACCGGCTACGAGGAGAGTCTGACCGACCCATCCTACGAGGAACAGGTCCTGACCTTCTCGTATCCGCTGATCGGCAACTACGGCGTCCGCGAGGAACGCTTCGAATCCGACCGTGTCCACCCGCGTGCGGTGCTCGCAAAGGAACTCACCGAGGACGTCGCTGAGTGGCTCGAAAGCGAGGGCGTCCCGGCGGTCGACCACCTCGACACGCGAGAGGTCGTCACCGACATCCGCGACGGCGGCGCGATGAAATGCGGCATCGCTGTCGGCGAGGACGTCACCGAGGAAGACGCGCTGGCCGAACTCGAACAGTGCAAGGCCATGAGCGACCACACCGACATCGGCGCACAGGTCAGCGTCGACGAGCCGATCGTCCACGGCGAAGACAACGACGGCCCTGACGTGGCGCTGATCGACTGTGGCGCGAAGGGGTCGATCGTCGACTCGCTGCTCGAGCGCGACGCGACCGTCCACGTGTTCCCCTACGACGCGGCCACCGAGGACGTCGCGGCCGTCGCCCCGGACATCCTCTTCATCTCGAACGGTCCCGGCGACCCGGTCAACTTCGAGGGCGCGATCGAACTCGTCGAGGAATTCGTCGAGGATACGCCCGTCGCCGGCATCTGTCTCGGCCAGCAGATCGTCGCCGAGGCGCTTGGCGGCTCCACCGAAAAGATGGACTTCGGCCACCGCGGCGTCAACCAGCCCGTCCTCGATCTGGAGTCCGGGCAGGTCGTGATGACCACTCAGAACCACGGCTACACGGTCGCCGACCCCGGCGAGCACCTCGAGGTTACCCAGATCAACGTCAACGACGACACGCCCGAAGGGATCGACGGCGTCGAGTTCGACGTCATCACCCGCCAGTACCACCCCGAGGCCAACCCCGGTCCCGAAGACACCCTCGACTTCTTCGACGACGTGCTCGCCATGGCTTCCGAGCGAGCCGACTCGCGAGCGGTTCCTGCCGACGACTGAACGATTCGAATTCTTTCGTCCGATATCGATCGCTCTCGATCAGCCGCTCGTTCGACCGGAGGATAAACGACGAGTGCGGACTCCGTAATACGATCGACGAACCGGGGTCGGCGTCTGAAGCTGATTGAGGGCCGCTCACCCCGACGGCTCCTCATAGGTCCCCTCGTACGCGGTGATCCCACCTTCAGTGGTGGCGGAGACTGTGAACCACTCCGTATCGATCGCGTCGCCTGCATCGGGTTTCACGTCGACGCTCGCCAGTAGCTGCCCGTCCCGAACGGTGAGATACAGCGTTTCTCCCGGTTCGAGCGCCTCGTCCAGGCTCGCCACATAATACCCGCTGATCGGGGACACTGAGACCCTCGCGTTTTCGGGTATCGGATCGCCCGATTCCAGCGTGAGCGCGATCATCTTCTCGCCGTCAGTCGAAATCGACGCCGCAGGAGCCCGCTCAAACCCCTCGTGGACCCACTCCGGTCTCCCAAGTTCGGTCTCGCCGACGCTCGAGAACGTCGTTTCCACCGCGATTGTCTCGGGGTAGCCGTCTACTGTCGTCGCCTCGAATTCGTACGCATAGCGTTCGATGCCGTCGTCGGAGACGGAGACCGTCACAGCAACCTCGTGGTACTCGTCTATCAACGGATACAGTTGGTCGAGCTCATCGCTCACTTCCGTCCCTTCGTAGGTGACGACCGTCGAACCGTCGGCTTCCTCGACGTCGGTCAGTTCGTACTCCGAAACTCGCAGCACGGCTTCGAGTTCGTCGCGAAGGTGTCGCTCGTCCGTCCTTGGCGCTACCGGTCCGTTTTCGACTCGGTACCGCTCGTTCGAATCAACGATCCGACGGACGAGTGTCTCGTTCGCTGACTCCGTGAAGAGCCACGTTTCCGACCCCGACGGTCCTAACAGGCTGTCCTCCGTCGCCGGTTCGTATTCGAATTTCGTTTTCTGGATCTTTCGGTCGCCGTCAACCGAGAGCACGATCGATTCCTCGTACGTTCCTGTCTCGAGTTTAGACGCCTCGCGAGTTTCCACCACGTACGATCCGTCTTCGAGAACCGTCGTCTGTCGAGACGTGAGTTCGTCGGCGTCGAGGCCGTTTTCGCCGGTTCCGTTCGGGAAGGTGACGGACTCGCTTGCTTTGTCTTCGGTCGCCGCGCTCGATTCGGCCACTTCGCCGTCATTTCCACCGGTGGCGCCGCCGCGGAGGACGCCAGCACACCCCGCGGTCGTCGTCAGTACCACAACGGCGAGCATGATGATTACCGATCGCTTCATAGTGGACTCCTAGAGTGGTAGAATATGAAACGACTGGTCAAGTATCATACGTGAGTCCCGAGGGAGGAAACGTCGCAGCGAGGCGACCGCGGTCGAAGACGATCGTCTCGAGGCCTCCACGGGCGATAAAAACGCCAGCTGAACAGCCGGCGGGACCGACGACGACGGCAACTGTAGTGACGTCACACGTCACGCCGTCACTGCCCCTGGTCGCTCGCTTCGGTGACGACAGTCGCGACCCGCTCACGATCGAACAGTTGCTCGTCTTTCGGAATCACCCGATAAGGCTGGCCCACCTCATAGCCCGGCCACGCACCGAACTGCTCGGGATAGAGCTGCTTGGCAGTCATCTCGAGCTGGAACAGGTTCACGATCAGTTCCGGGTAGCGCGTTCCGTCGCTGTCACTGAGCCGTGAACGCGTACGTGACCGTCATACTGGCGCTGACAGTAACCGGCTCTGCATCGATTTCGGTCGGCGGTGCCCCGCCGGTTGCCGCATCGCCGCCGGCTTCCAGTTCGTGACGATACGGCTGTACGTTCACGTCGCCAGTCTTGACCGCCGTCGTCCCCTCGAGGGAGACGTTACGATTGGTGGCGATATGGGACGCTTCCGCGTCGGCGTTTGCCAGAGCGTTATCGATCGCGTCCGCTCTGCGTTCGGTCCGGGTCTCCGGACGCAAGGTAAAGCGGACGTGTCCCACGTTGTCCGCACCGGCCTCGACCACTGTATCGATGACCTCACCGACGCGGTCGACATCGGAGATGGTTACCTCGAAGGTGTGTGAGCCCTCGAAGCCATCGGCATCCCGTCCGCGTGCCGGATACACCCGGTATTGCCCTTCGTCGACGTTCTCATCGGGAATCCCGAGGTCGTCGAACGCCGTACGAAGGCTGTCCGCTCCGGTTGCCAGGTCGTTGGTCACAACATCGGCGCTTTCGCCACGCGCTTCGACGCCGACACTGATCACTGCTTGATCCGGCTCCACCTCGATGTCGCCGTCAGCACTGACCGTGATTTCACCGTCGGTGCTGGAGGCCCCCGTATTCGATTCGGAATCGTCGGATTCCGCTCCATCGCTCCCGAGCGAGCGTCCCACACATCCCGCCATCGTTGCCGTCAGGCCGATACTCGAGGCCGCGATGAACTGTCGTCTCTCCATAGAGTAGTGACTAGTCGGGAGCGAAATAAACACACTCCCAAGCTCAAACAGCCGTTTGAGCTTCGTCCGGAACGAAGCGGTTCGGGGAAACGGTCAAGCGGAGCGCATCGGTCAGCTATACTGATGGATCGATCCGTCGAACCCAGAGCCGACGTCGACGCTGCCGAGACCGTTACCGATCTGATCGGCGACACACCCCTGTTGCGACTGGACGCCTTCGCCGACAACTGCTTCGGGAAACTCGAGGTGGCCAATCCGTACTCGGTCAAAGACCGGATCGCGCGGGCGATCGTCGACGCCGCTGAACGAGCGGGCGCGCTCGAGCCCGGCGGCACCGTCGTCGAATCGACCAGCGGCAACACTGGTATCGGGCTCGCGTCGGTCTGTGCCGCGCGGGGGGTACGACTGCGTGCTAACGATGCCGTCGTCGATGTCGATGGAGCGTCGACAGCTGTTGCGGGCGCTGGGGGCCGAACTGGAACTCACGCCCGCCGAAGACGGGATGGGCGGCGCGAACGAGCGCGCGGAGGAACTCGTCGCCAAGCGAGACGATGCGATCATGGCACGCCAGTTCGAGAACGAGGCGAATCCGTCAGCCCATCGTGAGACCACGGGACCCGAGATCTGGGAGGCCACGGACGGCGCGGTCGACGCGGTCGTCGCCGGCGTCGGCACCGGCGGGACGATCACTGGTGTCTCGGAGTACATCAAGGAAGAGCAGGGAGCGACCGGCCTTACGTCGGTCGCCGTCGAACCCGCAGAGTCGCCAACCCTCTCGGAGCTGAGCAGTGACGGTCACGATATTCAGGGTATCGGCCCCGGGTTCGTTCCCGACATCCTCCGGACCGAACTGATCGACGAGGTCCGAGCGGTCGAGGCGGCCGCGGCGAAGAAAGCCTCCCGGAAACTGGGCCGAGGGACTGCTGGTCGGCATCTCGGCGGGCGCGGCGCTCTCGGCCGCGGCCGAGTACGCGTCGGAGCACCCGGACGAACTGGTCGTCACGGTCCTCCCAGATACCGGTGAGCGATATCTCTCAACCGATCTCTACGCTGCGGAGGACTGATCCACACTCGAGCGGTCGTTTTCGCGCCGCCGGTCAGCGCCAGTCGTAGACCTGCACCGCCCGGTCGTGGCGCTGTGAGAGCCCGTTGGGGTTTCGACGACGTGAGCGATCGCGGTACCGGGCACGAACGCCGTCCCACAGGCCGCGTGTGACGTTCTTGACGACATCGGTCCCGTCGGAGAGCCAGCCCGTCGGCGTCGCCTCGCCGGCCGCCAGGCGGGACACGCCGGCAGCCCCTTCCCGGAGTGCGCTGCCGGCGGTCCGCGCGAGGACACTCGGCCGCAGCCCGTAGTTTTTCGCCAGCCGGTACGACAGCGACCGGTAGGCCGCACCCCAGTCGGGATCGGCGTGACCGCCGTCGGACCGGAGTTCCGGCGGCCCCCTCGTCTCGCTCGGCTCACCGCCGTCAGTCCCGATCTCACAGCGGGCGGCCATCGCCGCATTCCACGATACTTCGAAATCGAGACCAGCGACGCGGTGGGCACAGTCGCGCTCACCCGCTTCTGCGAGATACTCGTCGAAGCCGTCCAGGGCCTCGAGAACCGATCGGTCGAACGCGACGTTGTCGCCGTGAAAGTGCGTGACAGTTCTGCCAGCGACGCGGTGTGGCGACTGCCCGTTGTCGACGGGGCGGCCGGTCACGGGACCGGTGACGACGTCGGTCCCGTCAGCCATTGACTCGTCGATGGCACCATACCAACTGTAGTCGATCGCGTACTCGCCGTCGAGAAAAGCGACGACCTCGCCCGTCGCGAGTTCGAGGCCGGCGTTGCGGGAGACGTTCGGGCTCCGCTCGGAGATCTCGACGAGCACGTCGATGTCGTCGCGGTCACGGACCACACCGGTCGTCCCGTCAGAAGAGGGGCCGTTGACGACGATACGCTCCGTCTCCGCCGGCGTGCGCTCGGCGAGCGCATCGAGACACGACACTAATCGCTCCCGGTCGTTGAGCGTCGAGACCACCACCGAGAGCTCCATACCCTACGATAGGAGGCCCCAATAGTAAATAGGTTGGATTCCAGTCGGGTCAGCGAACGCTCGCGTTCCAGTACGAGACCGACGCGGCGTGGTCGGTGATCGGCAACTCACCGATTGCCTCGTCGAGCGTCCGAAGTGGCGAGGCGAGACTATTGGGGATCGACCGATACAGCCCGTAGGGGAGGAGAAAATCGTCTTCGACGTCGACGAGCGTGAGATCCGTCTTCGCGAGCAGCACCGCGATTTCGCTTTTCGAGTACAGGCGTGACCCCATCGGCAGCGCCCAGTTGTAGATACTGCGGGCCGAAAAGCGATTGAACGTGTCGAAGACGATCTGATCCCGAGAGACGCGGCGCATCTCCTCTAAGAACGCCTCCGGATCGTCCGCGAGGTGGAAAAACCGCATCGCGATGACGGTATCGAAGTAATCGTCCGGGAACGGCAGTCGACCCGCATCGCCCCGGAGGAACTCGAGGGTCCCCGCGAGTTCGGTGTCCTGCGCTTTTCGTCGTCCCTGCTGTAACATCGCCGCCGAAATGTCCAGTCCCACGACGTCGGCTCCCTGGTGAGCGAGCATGACCGTAAACCGCCCGGTACCACAGGCGATCTCGAGGACCTTCCGGTCCTCGACGGGCATGATTGCCTCGAGGACGGCTTCTTTCTCCCGACGGTCGATCAGCTGGCCGCCCCGTGAGAACCGCTTGTCGTCATACTCCTCGGCGACGTCGTCAGCTTGGTACCACTCCTGTCCTTTCACACTGGGCGAATCTACTGTCGTGATGGGATAAAACGATACTGGAGTCCTGCCGACGAACCCGGCCCTGTTGGCCCCGCTTCCGTGAGAATCACTATCGAAACAGGGCTGTGTTAATACCACATTCATATGCCTTATACAAACTTCAGTATCGGTATCCACATATAGGGAAGCTTTACCACCGACAACCTCGCTGAATCGAGTATGAGCATGAGTACAGCCGAAGACCGTGCCACCGCAGCCGAGGAACTCCTCTCGGAGGAGGAATACCGTGACCGCCTCCGTGAGCTGCCACCGAGCGCGAAGCTCGTCGCAAAAGTGCTCGAGACCGACTCGCCGCTCTCGCAGGGCCAGCTCGCCGAAGAATCGCTTCTCCCCGACCGAACCGTTCGCTACGCACTCAACCGGCTCGAGGACGTCGGCCTCATCGGCTCGCGGTACAGCTTCCGCGACGCACGCAAACAGGTCTACTTCCTCAAGCACTGAGACGGACTCCTGTCAGTCCGGTCCAGCGTGACCGCCGGACGACTCGCGGTCGTGCCGGGAACTCGTGACAGGGGACCGTATGACCGGCCTCGGCTCGAGCACTCGACGATCGAGACAGGTCCGCTCGATCTCGAGGGTCCCTGCCGGCGCCGATACATCCTTTTTCACCCGGCAACACTGTCGAGATATGCACGTCACGCGGTGTCCGATCCCGGTCGCGACGCGTGCACCGGGTGGGGAGACCAACGCCTACCTCGTCGGGGTGACGCCAGCAGCGGCGACCGACACGCGGCGACGCGGCGAGTCCGACCGCGAGCCGGCGATACTCGTCGATCCAGCGGCGAGAACGGACGCGCTCGATCGGCTGCTCGAAACCCACACCGTCGATCACGTCCTCGTCACGCACACCCATCCCGACCACGTCGGTGCCGTCGACGCGTACGCAGCCGCCACCGACGCGACGGTGTGGGCCCGCGACGGCCGCACCGATCGGTTTCGCGACGCGACCGGCTGCGACCCAGACCGCACGTTCACGCCCGGCACGACGATCCCGCTCGGCGACGAGCGCATCCGCATCCTCGACGCGCCGGGACACGCGCCCGACCACGTCGCGCTCGAGGCCGGCCGCGGCGGGCCGATCCTCTGTGGCGACTGTGCCGTCCGCGAGGGCAGCGTCGTCGTCGGCGCGCCGGAGGGGGATATGCGCGCGTACGTCTCCACCCTGCGGCGCCTCTGGGCGATCGATCCGCCGGCGCTCTATCCGGGGCACGGCCCCGCAATCGAGACGCCTCGTACGACCCTCGAGCGCCTGCTCACCCACCGCGCAGAGCGCGAACGACGGATCCGCGAGGCGGCCACGGCGGGTGCCGACACGGTCGCAGAGATCCTCGAGACGGCATACGACAAGGACCTCACAGGCGTACGCGACCTCGCGCGGGCGACAGCCGTCGCTCACCTCGAGAAGCTTGCCGTCGAGGACCGCGTTCCGTGGGACGGCCGGCGGGCGTCGCCGCTCGCGGACGACTGACTTTTGCCCGTCGAAACCGACGTTCGGGTGTGCAATCGCTCGAGGCCGAACTCGACGCCGCTCGCCAGCTCGCCGTCGCCGATCTCGCGGACGCCATCGAGTCGATCGGCTTCGAGTGTACCCGCTGTGGTGCCTGCTGTACGGCCGATGGCGAAGACGACCACACCGCGACGGTGTTTCCGGACGAGGTACGCGACCTCCAGCAGGCGGCCGCAACCGGCGACGAGGACCGCGACTGGCGCGACGTCGCCCGCCCGATGCCCTACGGTCTTTCCGAGTCCGACGACGGCACGCTCGAAGGCGAGACTTTCGAGTGGGCGCTCCAGACCGACGGCTGTGGTGACTGCGTCTTCTACGAGGAAGACGACACAGGACAGGGTGCCTGCATCGCCCACGACGACCGCCCGCTCATCTGTCGGACCTACCCCTTCAGCGTGGCTTTGGCCGGAACGAGCCAGCCGATGGGTGAGGCCGTCGACGAGGAAGGCATCGTCCGCGCCCACGAGTGTGAGGGGCTTGGCCGCGACATCTCTCGCGACGACGCCGAAGAACTGGCGCGAGCGCTGAAAGAACGCGCAGTGCGAGAACTCGAGGAGGCGATCGCCGTCCGGGATACCTACCAGCCCGCCGATCTCGACTCCGGCGAGGTCGTCGTCCACGATTCCGAAGGGGCGAAACGGATGGATGGGTCGTCGCTCGAGGACTGAGACGGACTCCTGTCAGAGGGTTCCAGGGGGACCACGATCGTTCTGCAGAGCCATCGGAAACTCATGACGGCGAACCGTATTCAGTAGCGGCCATCGTACAGCGCGCGAAGCGCGCCGTTTCCCCGAGCGCGTCGCCGGCACGCTCGGCTCTTTTTGGTCGAGATTTTTTGCTGGGGTTGAGACTGGCGTCTGTGACGCCAGCCGATGCACCCAGTAAAAAGGTCGTTGTTAGAACGTCTCCTCGATGATCTCGCCGACGGCGAAATTCGACTTGACCTCGGTGACCTCGATCTTGACACGTTCACCGACGTCTGCGCCGGGCACGATGATGACGTAGCCGCGTTCGACGCGGGCGATGCCGTCGCCCTGTTTGCCGATGTCTTCGATCTCGACGTAGCGCGTTTCGCCGACGTCGACCGGTGGCTGTGGCTCGGACGGCGCGCTCTGGGGCGTCGTGGTCGTCGTCCCCTCGTCGCCGCCCGAGTCGTCCTCACGCGAGATGAGCGCAACGCGATAGACCTCGCCGGGGTCGATGTCGCCGGTCTCGACTTCCTGCCGCGGTACCTCGATGACGTAGCGATCCTCCTCCTCCGAAACGTCCGTACTGAACAGACACAACAGTTTTTCAGATATCTCCACAGGTAGACCCTCTATTTCACCTCTGATTCCCATCCATAATAGAACTACCGACACAGAACTGCCGATTGACGGAAAAAGCGCCCGTTCGTGGGGCGATCGGACGGCGATCGTGGCTAGTTCACGCGCTCGAGCGGCCGGGTCGTGACGAACTGGGAGAGATCGACCGTCGTGTCGAGCCCGGCGTCGGCGACCGACTCGTAGGGGCGATCGACGACGATGTCGCCGGCGGTGCTGGAGCCGATACCAGGGATGGCGGTGAGTTCGTCCATCGAGGCGGCGTTGAGATCGAGCGGATAGGGGACGGCCGTCACCGAGCGGTAGCCGTGATCGACGACCGCGACGTCGATCGTCTGGCCGAGGTCGCGTTCGCCTGGCACCCCAACGAGTAACGGGTAGGTGCCGAGCTGGCGACCGAAGGTGGTGCCGTCCTGGTGGTACTCGAGGTGGATGTCCGGCAGGACGGTCCCCGGAGGGGCGACCCGCTCGAGCATCGGATTGTCGATCTCCTCGCGAACCTGCTTTTTGTAGCGTTTGAACAGCTTTTTGTGCTCGTTTGCGATCTCGGCCCCGGTGTCGGACATGTCGGTGCCGTCGAAGGCCATCACCTGCCGGATGTTGATCCGTCGGAGCATGTAGCCCTCGTCGTAGACCCGCCGAAGGAATTCGAGGTTTCGCTCGTAGGTTTCCTCGCGCTCGCCTTTGAGGCCGTGCAAGAGGTTGATCCCGGGCAGCAGTTTGGGCAGTCGCCGTGGCGCGTCGTCGCCGAACGTGGGTGCGTCCGCGGGGTCTTCGCCTGGTCGCCAGCCGGCTTCCTCGTTGACGATCCGGACTGCTTCGAAACACTCCTCGGCCGAGACGTTCAGGTTGTTCTCCTCCTGGACCACTGGATCCGCGGACTCGAGGCCGAACGCGGCCGTATCGCCGGGCGTGTTGTGCTCGGCGATGATCCGGATCCCCTCGCGGCTCTTCTCGGGCCACTCGACGATCGTAATTGGGTTCATGTTGTCCAGATGTAGCGTCTCGAGGTCGGGTGCGACCTCGCGGATTCCGCCATAGAGCTGCCGGAGGGCATCGGGATTGGGCGCTTCGCCGTCGCCGCCGTAGGCGAGGATGTCGGCCTGTCGGCCGATCCGGAAGTGTTTCACGCCGTAATCGGAGAGGGCGTCGACCTCGCCGACGACCGTCGGCGGCGGCCGAAACGTGGGATTGCCATACAGCGGCTCCGTACAGAACGAACACCGATAGGCACAGCCCCGCGAGGTCTCGAGTTCGGCGATGAGGTGATCCGGATGATTCGGGTGTTGCTCGACGACGAACGCACCCTCCCGGGCCCACCGCGAGACCTCGTCGACATCGCGCATACGGTTGTTAAACCCCTCGAGGCCGCTTTCGACGAGGTCGAAGACGGCGGCCTCGACGTCGCCTTTGGCGACGAAATCGAAGTCCAGGTCTTGGCGTTCGGTCTCGGTCGCGCCGGCGTTTTCGTCGCCGACGCCGAACTTGACGGGGCCGCCCATCAGGCTCGTGCCGCTCGCGGTCCAGGCGAGTTTGCGGACCTCATCGGGTTCGGCCGGTGTGCCGCCGACGTACTTCCCAGGGACGGTCATGCCCCCCAGATAGATCATGAGATCGGCCTCGTCGACGTCCCGCCAGCAGTCGGAGTCGTCGCGAAGCCCGTCGATCGTGTGGTACGTAATCCGCTCGCGGGGAACTCCCGCGTCGACGAGCGCCCCCGCAGCATAGCGGGGATACGTCGAGATGTACGGCGGCACCCCGAAGTGGGCGGGCTCGTCGACGTAGCCGTCGACGATCGTCACCGACAGCGTCTCGGGGTCAGTCATGGCTCCCGATAGCGCCTCGAGTGGTAAAACGGTGACTACACGCGCGAGGACGACAGCGAGGACGCACCGCGAACGCGCACACCTGGTGTGAGCGCTCGCCGCAACCCCTGCGTTGATAGCCCCCGTGACGCTAGACACCCGTATGCCACCGACGGAAGAGATCGTCTGTACCAACGACGATTGTTTTCTCGACCTGTTCGAGAACCACTACACCTACGACGTGCCAGACGACTTCGATATCTCGGGACTGTCGTGTCCGGTCTGTGGCGGCACTGACTGTCTCGAGCAAGTCGAGTTGTGAGTGAACTACCCACGTGTCAGACGTTTCTTTTGTCCGGAACAAAAGGGATATCTATGGGGCGACCGTAACCGTTCACACGGTCATGCCTGCTACGCACTACCAGACCCTTCTCTCGGTCCCCACGACTGCTGCCCGCGTCGCACACATCCCCCGGGGTGACGCTCCGTGAGCTTCAAAGACCTCGGTCAATCGATCGGCAGTGCACTCTACCGTCAGCTCGGTCGTGCGAACGGCCGCGTTCAGAACCACCGCTCGCTTCCCGTCGACATTCTCGAGAACGACACCGCCTATCGCGTCGTCTTCGACGCTCCTGGTGCCGAATCCGACGACGTCCAGGTCCGCTATCTCGAGGGCACAGTCCGGATTCAGATCGACCGCTTCCGGCAGTTTCGCGAGGGCTACGAGCTGCAGTTTCCCGGCCGGGGGATGTCGCTATCCGGTGATGCCGACCTCCCGGCCGACGCGGTCGTCGATCCGGACGCCGGCACGGCACGACTCTCAGAAACCGGAACGCTGAGCGTCGAGATCCCGAAGGCGTCAGCGATCGAAGACACGACTGCTGCCGATACAGAGAACGGACGCGACGTATCTGACGACGCCGAATCGGGGTCGAACGCGGAGCCGGTTACCGTCGACAACGAGTAGTCAGTTCGGCTCGAGTGCCATCCCGTCGACGACGTCGAACGCCTCGTCGCCGTCGAACCGCGTCGGATCGAAGGCGTCGACTCCCGATCCACCACAGATTTCTCTTGCAAGTCGCTGCCCGATCGCCGGCGCACGCATGACGCCGTGGCCCTGGAAGCCGGTTGCGACGTACAAGTCATCGCGGACCGCGCCGACGAGTGGATCTCGGTCCGGCGTCGCCGTACAGAGGCCGGCCCACGCCCGGTCAAGCTCCCCGCCCGCGATCTCCGGAACCCGGTAGGCGACCCGGTCTCGGATGTCGTCGACGAACGCCGAATCGGCGTTGTGATCGTAGTCGTTGGGGTCGGCCTCCCACGCTTCGGTGCCGTCACCGACGAGCACGCCGTCAGCGTGGGGTCGCAGGTAAAAGCCGCCGGTCGCGTCGTAACACATCGGTTCTGCGAAGTCGCCGTCAGCGACCAGCGCCTGTACCCGATAGGGCTTGACGGCGAGGGGTATCCCCGCGTCTGCGAGGAGCGCTTTCGTGCGTGCGCCAGCCGCGACGAGCACCGCGTCGACCTCGTGTATCGTCCCGTCCGGGCGGCTCACGCGCGCTGGATCGGTGCGGACGTCGACCGGCGTGTCGGTCTCGAGGGTCGCTCCGGCACCGGTAGCCGCGGCCGCGAGACAGGCGGTGTACGCGGCGGGATCGACGTAGCCCGCTGCACCGGCGATGCCCGCGACTGCGACGTCGTCCGTTCGCAGGGCCGGGAACCGTTCCCCGAGCGCCTCGGCGTCCATCTCGAGGGCGACGACGCCGTTGTCCTGCATGCGCTGGATCTGGTCACGGATCGCGTCGGCCCGGTCGGCATCGCCCTCACGAGCGAGCCAGACGTAGGGACACTCGACGAACGGGAAGGTGTCGTCACCCGAGAGCGAGCGGAAGCGTTCGATCGCCTCCCCGGCGAGTTCGGCGTCGAGCGCGTCCGCGAAGGCGTCGTAGCAGACCCCCGCGGCCCGGCCAGTCGCGCCACTCGCGACCCCACCGCGGTCGTACAGCGTCACGTCCACACCTTCGCGTGCGAGGTCGTAGGCCACGGTCGCGCCGATAGCACCAGCGCCGACAACCGCCACCTCGAGTCCCGCCTGATCGGTGAACGTGTCGGCACCGACGGCCAGATCCAGGTCGTCGGCGTCGGTCATGGCCGATCACTCGTCGAGACGGATCGATACAGACGACTCGAAACGCGCCCCCAGGTCGTGCTCACGTGGACGGGATCACCGCTCATAACCACCACTCGTGGTGCGGTCTACTTACCTCTGGGTGGTCGCAATGCGGGTTCGCGACCACGGCTCGCCGAGTGGCTGCTCGTTCGCAGGCGCAGGTAGTCGTGTTTGCAGAACCGCGGGAAAGAAGGGGGGTACGACGGCAGGACGAAGCGCCATGGTTCAGTGCCCTGTCTCCCTGCCGTACGACGATGTACTCCCCCATCATTTATACGAATAATCCCAAAACAGTTTGGTATCTCAGGAGACGTAGAGTGAATGCGCGATCACGAGAAAGCCGGTCAGAACCAGCAGACTCTCGAAGAGGATGCCCATCATCAGCGGGACGGCGAGTAGTTCATACAGCATACCAGCGAGGACGAACCCGAACGTGACGAGTCCGAATCCGAGTGCGAGATAGCCAAGCGCCGGCTGTCGGGTTCGCCGGTAAGCCTTGTAGGCGAAGAACGCGATCACGCCGCCGACGATGAGGACGAGCGTTTTGACGATCGCGAGTGCGACCGCAGTCGGCATTGTCGCGGCAGAGAACGACATAGCTGTGCGTACTCGGATATTCGAGAGCCGTACCAAGAACCTTGTCGTTCTCGGATCGGATCAGGTGTGATACCCACTCACGAATGGAGATCGGATCCACGACACTCGCGACGCGAGCGAAGCGTTTTGTAACCGGCGGTCCGAGACGAGATCATGTCACGACTTGTCGAACTCGAGGCGACGGGACCACGCAAACTCGAGCCCGAGGACATCGACGACGAGAAAGGCGACGTTGCGGTCTGTCAGTGTGGTCTCTCGGACTCGTTTCCCTTCTGCGACGGGAGTCATCGACAGACGCGCGACGAGGACGAGGAGACGACCTACGTCTACGAGGACGGCGAGCGCCAGGAACTCGAGCGGGTCGTCACGACAGACGAGAACGACACCGAGTAGCGGAGAGCCCAATCGGTCGGCACGCGTCGCTACATCGACCGCGAGGAGTTGAGGACGACCAGCGCGCTGCTGGCAGCCATCGCGACGGCGGCGAACAGCGGGTTCAACAGCCCGAGGATCGCCAGCGGGATCGCGACCGCGTTGTAGGCAAATGCCCAGCCGAGGTTCTGGCGGATCCGGCGGTGGGTGCTCGTTGCGACATCGAAGGTCTCGGAGACGGCGCCGAGATCGTCGCCGACGATCACCGCGTCGGCCGCGTCGGTCGCGAGTTTCGTCCCGCTGCCCATCGCAATCCCGACGTCCGCGGTCGCCAGCGCAGGCGCGTCGTTGCTCCCGTCGCCGACCATCGCGACTGTCCCTCGGCTCCGCAACCGGTCGACGGTCTCGGCTTTCGCCTCCGGCGGAACGCCGGCGAAGACTTCGTCGACGCCCTCGAGTTCACGGAACCGGTCTGCTGCCGCCCCCTCGTCGCCGGTGAGGACGACAACCTCACGGCCCGTCGAGAGCGTCTCGAGGGTGTCCCCCAGCGCATCGCGGGGCGAGTCTCCGACGACGATGACCCCGCGAGCCTTCCCGTTCCAGCCAACGACGACCGGAACATCGCCTGCATCGCGGGTGTCGGCGATCCGGGACTCGAGTGTGTCGGGAACGGTGAGCCCGTGCTCGCGGAGGAAATCGGGGTGGCCGACGACGACACGGTCGCCGTCGACGCGGCCACTGACGCCACGGTCGGCGCGCTCGAAGTCGTCGACGGCAGCTGTCGCCGCCTCGGTGGCGCTCGCAGGTGCGGCCTCCGCGATGGCGGCCGCGATCGGGTGTTCGGAGAGCGCTTCGACAGTCCCGGCCCGCCGGAGTACGTCCTCGTCATGGACGTCGTCGACGGCGTGGATGTCCTCGACGGCCATCGTCCCGGTCGTGAGCGTCCCCGTCTTGTCGAGGACGACGACGTCGACGTCCCTGGCGTCCTCGAAGATCGTCTCCGCGGCGACGACGATCCCACGTTCGGCGGCGGCCTGCACCCCCGCGGCGATCGCGAGCGGCGTCGCCAGCCCGAGCGCGCACGGACAGGAGACGATCACGACGGTGAGTCCGACCAGCAGTGCCGTCGACATGCTCGAGCCAGTCGCGAGCAAGACAACGGCTGTCCCGATGGCGAGGGTGACGACCAGCGGGACGAACACCGTCGCGAGTTTGTCGGCGAGCCGCTGGACGCCCGGCCGGGCGCTCTGGATCGACCAGAGCAGGGAGACGAGCCGGTCGAGCGTGCTTTCGGCCTCGTCGCCGACCGTGACGACCAGTGGCGCGTCGGTGACGACGGTTCCGCCCCGAACTGGATCGCCTGGAACCTTGCCGACGGGCAGCGATTCGCCGGTGACGAGCGACTCGTCGACGGCGGCCGATCCCTCCGCGACGTTGCCGTCGAGTGGGATCCGCTCGCCCGGGCGGACGAGCAGGCGGTCGCCAGGGTCGACATCCTCGAGCGGGACCGTCTCGCCGCTCTCGAGGCGGGCCTCGTCGACCTGCTGTTCGGTCAGTTCCGAAAGGAGGCCGGTCGCGCGGCGCTTGACCGCCTGTTCGTAGTGGGTACCGGCGGTGACGACGAGGACGATCGCGACGGTCACGTCGAAGTAGACGTGGGTCTGCCCCAGCAGGGTCGCGATCGCGCTGTAGCTATACGAGCCGAGCGCAGCCAGCGCAACGAGCAGGTCCATGTTCGGCCGGCCCGCCCGGAGGCTGACGTACGCCCCGCGAAGGATCGGATAGCCGGTATAAAAGAGAATGAACGACGTAAAGACCCAGATGTTTGCCGCCAGAAACGTGCCGTCGTAGCCGCCGAAGTCGGCGATCGGCTCGAGGCCGAAGTAGGTCGGGTACAAAAACAGGACGTACCACATCATGACCATCATGCCGAAAAAGCCCCCGAGCAAGAGCGCGGCGAGCCTGTCGTCCGACTCGGTGTCGTCGGCGCTCGAGCGGTCGGAGGCGGTGTAGCCGTAGCCGGAAACGATGTCGGGAAGTTCGTCGGCCGCGACCTCGTCGGGGTCGTAGACGATCCGGATCGTGTCCGTCGCGTAGCTTGCCGTCACGCCACGGACCCCCTCCTCGCGCTCGGCGGTCGTCTCGAGGAACGCTTCACACGTCGAACAGTGCATGCCGTCGACCGCGAGGAAGGCGTCCTCGCCCTCGAGGTCGTCGAGGTCGGGGCCGTCGTCGCTGTCCATTCGGGTCTGCAGGTCCGACTCGTCGGGAGCGTCGTCGGTTCGCTCGAGCGTTCGGGAGACCTCGAGACAACCCTGACAGCAAAACGCGCCGTCCACGTCGGGGTCGGTGATCGGCGTCGGCGGGGTCGGCAACTCACAGAGGTCGCAGGTCTCGGTGTCGGTCTGCCTGGCGGATCCAGCGTCGACTGGGGGTGTCGTCGCGGGCGACTGCGTCGACCGTCGTGGATTTTCACCCATCGTTAGAACAGGGGGATGTACGGCAGCGGGAGGTGTGGCAGGTGGATGCCGTACAGCATCAGGCCGTGTGAGAGCGGGATGTAGCCGAGCACGACGAATGCGGCCCCGAGTCCACGGTGGAGTCGCACGCGCGTGTCAGCACCGATCTTGTTCAGGACGGTCCCGTAGGCAAACAGCGTCGGGATCGTCCCCAGCCCGAGGACGGCAAGCGAGAGCGTCCCCTGTATCGGCGATCCGAGCGCGAACGCATACAGGTACGCCGGATAGATGATCGGACAGGGCATGAGGCCATGGACCGCGCCGAGTGCCACGATCCTCGGCGAGGTCGCGTAGTGGTCGATCCGACTCGAGAGCAGTTCCGAGAGCCGCCGAAAGGCCGTCCCGATGATCGGCAGCCCGTGGCCAGGGACGGCGGTTCGCCCCCGCAGGTAGTACAGGCCGCTCGCGACGATCGCGATCCCAACGAGGATACCAGTGACGCCCCTGACACTGTCACCGATCGCAGCGACGGCTTCGCTCGAGGCGATCGTGATCGCACCGAGCAGACCGAACAGCCCGCCGACCGCGGCGTAGCTGGCCGTTCGGCCGAGGTTGAACAGCGCGTGCTGGCGCACCTCGTAGCCGGTGAGCGTATCGTCACGGCGCTTACCGCTTGCCGCACCGATCCGGTCGGCGTAGGCCGTCACCAGCGGGCCACACATACCCAGACAGTGTGCGCCAGCCAGCAGGCCGACGATAAAGAGGACGAGCAGGTTGACACGCTCAAGGCCGGGGCCCGACGGTACCGACGCACCCATCAGCGGCACGACCAGTGAGTGGACGCCGGACTCGAGGGTAACGTCGGTCGAGAGCGGGTTCGCTGCGGATGAAACGAGCGTCATCTGAACGGGAAGCGTTAGCCGAGGGTGCCGCTGCCGTCTCCGTGGTGGCCGTGGGACGTCTCAACCGGCGACATCGCGAGGTACAGCGAGCCGTAGATGAGGCAGACGTTGAGCGCGCTGACGCCACCGGCAAGTGCCGAATGCGTCACATGTGCCATAATTCCATAGACAATAAGCGGGATCAACGCAAGCAACCCGACTGCTGCTGCGTGCCGGGGTTGGAGTGTCTCGAGGCTCATACACACCCCTTTGATGCTAAGCGGCTTAATTCCCTAAGCCGTTCCCAGTGGCCGGGAATGAGGGTTGGCAGTAAATCATCCCCTTTCCCAACCACCTCGTATGAGTTCGGCGATAGAAAAAGGGGTGGATGGGAAGCATCCCACTGATGAGACCGAGCAGGTTCGTGAGCTCGGTCACGACGAGTACGACCCGATCGGAACGGCGATCCTGGTCGGGATCTACTTTCTCATACTGGTTGCACTGTGGATATTCATGTACTTCGTCGAGTTCCTCGGGAACGGGCCGACCGTCACCGGGGTACTCCTGACGGTGGTGGGGCTTGCATGAACATCCACACCTACGAAAAGACTTGGCTGGCCGTGGCGATGGTATTGATCGTCGGCTTCATCGCAACGGTCACGTACGGTGCGGTCGGTCCCGGCATCGCGATGATCGACGACGACGGCGGCTCGATCGATCCGGACACGATCAACGACGACGAGCGGTTCAGCGAAACCGGCGTCACACACGTCGGCGGTAACGAATACGAGGCAAACATCGTCGCACAGGCGTGGTCGTACTCGCCAAGCGAGATCACGGTGCCGGCAAACAGCGAAGTGACGTTTTACGTGACGAGCCGGGACGTGACACACAGCTTCACCGTCGTTGGCACGAACATCAACACGATGGTCGTCCCCGGAGAGGTGTCACAGATGACCGCCGAGTTCGACGAACCCGGCGAGTACGGCATTCTCTGTAACGAGTACTGCGGCGAGTACCACCACACGATGGAAGGCAAACTGAACGTCGTTCCCGAAGATGAGTTCGATATGACCGAGGTGTCGGCCGATGCTCCCGACGAGGCCGAGCTCGGCAACGAAACGACGATCACGACGACCGTGAGCAATGGCATGCAGGACGAACTCGAGACGACCGCGACCCTCGAGATCGGCGACCAGACGGTCGAACAGGACGTCACGGTGCCCGCCGACGGCAGTGAAGACGTCGAATTCACGGTCGACACGACCGAGCTCGGAACTGACGACCATGACTGGACGGTGACCGTCGACGGTCACGAGGACAGCGGCACGCTCACTGTCACCGACGGCTCCGAAGGTGGTGATGGCGATGCGTAACGCCTACGTCGACCAGTTCCCTGCCGAGGCACGCGTGATCAGAGCCACGCTCTGGAGTTCCTTCCTCGCGCTGGCGATCGGCGGCACGCTCGGCCTCATTCAGGGACTTCATCGAACGGACGTCCTCCGATTCATCGACTCGACGGACTACTACACTGTCCTGACCGCTCACGGTGTGTTGCTGGTGATCACGTTCACGATTTTCTTCCTCGTGGGCATATTCACATGGGCGGTAACGACCAGCCTTGATCGCGGCGTAGAGGACATCCGCTTTACATGGGGCTGGTACATCATGATGGTCGTCGGCACGATCCTGGTCGGCGTCTCGATCCTCGGCGGCGTCGTCGAGCAGATTCCGATGAACGCCGACGTCCTCTTTACGTTCTACGCGCCGCTGCAGGCCCATCCGGCGTTTTACGTGGGTCTGGTGCTGTTCGTCGTCGGCTCCTGGCTCGCCGGTGCTGACTGGTTCCGCACGTGGTGGGCCTGGAAGAAGGACAACCCCGACGAGCGGATCCCGCTGCCGACGTTCATGGCGCTGACGACGATGCTGTTCTGGTATCTCAGCACGCTCGGCGTCGCGATTTCGATCCTCGCGTTCCTACTGCCGTGGTCGCTGGGAATCATCGACTCCGTCAACCCGCTGCTCACCAGAACGCTGTTCTGGTTCTTCGGCCATCCGGTCGTGTACTTCTGGCTGATGCCGGCGTACATGCTGTGGTACATCATGCTGCCGAAGGTCTCCGGCGGCAAGCTGTTCAGCGACCCGCTCGCACGCGTCGTCTTCGTGCTCTTCCTGTTGCTGTCGACGCCGGTCGGCATCCACCACCAGTATCTGGATCCCGGCATCGCGGAAGGGTTCAAGTTCATTGCGATGACAAATACGATGTTCCTCCTGTTGCCGAGCCTGCTGACGGCGTTTACCGTCGTCGCCAGCATGGAACACGGTGCACGCCAGCGTGGCGGTGACGGCTATCTCGGCTGGCTCAAGGCGCTTCCGTGGCGCGATCCGGTGTTCACCGGGATGGCGCTTGCGGGCCTCATGTTCGCCGCAGGCGGCTTCTCCGGTATGATCAATGCCGGACTGAACATCAACTACCTCGTCCACAACTCGTGGTGGGTCGTCGGTCACTTCCACCTCACCGTCGGTACCGCCGTCGCGCTGACGTTCATGGCGGCGTCCTACTGGTTCATGCCCCAGCTGACGGGCAAGGAACTCTGGAACCGCTCGGTCGCACTGGTCCAGGTCGTGCTGTGGTTTATTGGCATGACCTTCATGTCGAACGCGATGCACCGCGCCGGGCTGTTCGGGATGCCCCGCCGGACTGCCGAACCGCAGTATCAGGGCTTCAACTTCGAACCCGCCGTCGGTACTGTCGGCGAAATCAACGCACAGGTCGCCCTCGGCGCCGTGTTGCTGACCATCTCGGTGTACCTGTTCATCGTGAATATGGTCCTGACCAGCGTCGGCGGCTCGAGCAGCGACGCGATCCCGGACAACACCTACGCCGGCACGCTCTCGGGCGCCGAGGACTCGCCGGTCATCCTCGACAACCTCAAGCTCTGGACGTCGATCGCCGCCGTGCTCGTGATCATCGCCTACTCGCTGCCGCTCGCAAGCATCATCGACGCCGGTGGCCTGTTCGGTCCTGGCATCGACGCCTGGGAACCTGGCGTCGTGGTCGACCCGAACCTCGCGCTCGAGTCCATCCGTGGGGTGATGCCATAGTATGCGCATCTCGAAGGGCGGCCTCCTCGTCATCATGGCCTTCCTCGCGCCACTGATCGTCGAGTTGCGAACGGTGCTCTCGTGGCTCGGCATCAGACTGTCTGCCGGGGGAACGATTGCACTGGGCGCGGCACTCGTCCTCGCGGTCCTCGTCTGGGCGCTGTGGCCGCCAAACGGTGACACCGAGGCAGAACCAGTCGGTTAAACACGAACGCGTTTTCCGCCGATTTCTTAGAACGTATCGTGCTCGCGGAGTCGATCGACCACCTCGCGAACCCGCTGGGACGCCTCCCGGGGGGCGACGAGCAGTCGGTCGTCGACCGCCGCCACGATCAGGTCGTCGACTGCGAGCAGTGAGACGTGTTTCTCGGGCGCGGCGACGACGTTTCCCGTGGCGTCGATCGCGAGAACCTCGCCTGCAGCGACGTCGTTTCCTGTCTCGTCACCCGCTCCAAGGACGCGACCGACCGCGTCCCACGTTCCGAGATCGTCCCAGTCGACCGACAGCGGGGTGACGAAGACGTCCGTCGCGCGTTCCATGATCGCGTAATCGACGCTGATGGGGGCGGCGGCGTCGAAGCCTTCGTCTGGATTGCCAGCCTCGAGCGCGTCGACCAGCGGCGCGAGCGAAGAGTCGCGCGCCGCGGCCAACAGGGTACTGGGTGTCCAGGCGAAGACGCCGGCGTTCCAGTATGCGCCGCCCTCGACGAGGTCCCGTGCGGTGTCGCGGTCGGGTTTCTCGGTGAACTGCGCGACAGCCGCGTAGTCGCTACCGGATTCGTCGTCGCCGGCCGCCTCCAGTTCGCCGGCGGGAACGACGTATCCATAGCCCGGCGACGGCCGCGTCGGCTCGATTCCGACCGTCACCAGTCCGTCGGTCTCGACGGCGATCTCGGCGGCACGCTCGAGGCGCGCCGCGAACGCCGCGTCGTCGGCAACGTGGTGGTCGCTCGGCAGACAGACCAGAACGGGTTCCGTCTCGAACTGGTCGCGGAGCCGCCAGGCGGCGTAGACCAGCGCCGGGCCGGTATCCTTCCCGGCCGGTTCCACCAGCACGCCCGCCCTGGGCGCGTGGTCGTGGACCGCGTCGGCGAAGGCTTCGCGGGTCAGGACGTAGCGCTCGTCGGCGAACGCCGTTCGACCCACTGTCCGTGCGAGTAATGAGCGCTCACCGACGAGCGAGAGCAACTGTTTGGGCCGGTCGCTCCGACTCGCCGGATAGAGACGACTGCCGATCCCGCCGGCCAGCACACAGGCGACGACGGGGCGGTCCATCTCACCAGGTTTCGATCCGGCCGTTGCGGACGTCCTCGGCACACCCCTCACAATCGGGATGATCCGCCTCGTAACAGGCCGGCCGGTACTCCTCGTCGAGCTTCGCCGCCCGCTGTTCGGCGTAGCGCCGACAGACGATCTTCGCTCGCCCTGCCTCGTCGGTCGGCAACTGGCGGGCGTTTTTCGCCACCTCGTACGCCTCGCGGGCCTCCTCGAGTTGCTCGTCGGTCGATCTGCGAAGCTCTTCGAACTGCTCGCCTGCTCCCTGCAGCGTCGAGCGAACGAATCGCTCGAGCCGACGCCGATCCGCCATGTGCGTCCGTTCGGCTGCCGAACACATATACTGTCGGACGGCCCGAGGTGACGGGTAACTCGTCGGGCCGCCGATGACAACGGTTTTGACGTGGTCGCACATCGCACACAGACATGGCACTCCGCGACACGCTTCGGGGGATCACCTGTCCGATGGTGACGCCCTTCGACGATAGGTCGATCGACGAGGCGGCACTCACCGACCTGCTCGCACACCTGCAGGAAGGCGGCATCGACGCCGTCTTTCCCTGCGGAACAACCGGCGAGTTTCCGAGCCTGACAGTCGACGAACACCGCCGCGTGGTCGAGGTGACCGTCGACCACGCCGAGGTTCCCGTCGTTGCCGGCGCCGCCGCGACGAACATCGACGAGACGGTCGCGGCGATCGACCGCGCCGCCGCCGCGGGAGCCGACGCCGCCGCGATCGTCGCGCCCTACTTCACGACTGCGAACGCACCCGAGGGGAACCAGCAGTTTTTCGAGGCCGTCCTCGACGAGGCGTCGCTTCCCGTACTGCTGTACAATATCCCGCAGTGTACCGGCCAGCGGATCGAGCCCGAGACCGTCGCTGCCGTCGCCGAGCGCGACGGGGCTGTCGGCATCAAGGACTCGAGCGGCGACCTCGAATACTTCCTCTCGGTGCTCGAGGGGACGCCCGACGACTTCCTGTGTCTGCAGGGGTACGACGCGCTGCTGGTCCCTGCGCTTCGCATGGGCGCCGACGGCGGGATCAACGCGCTGTCGAACGTCGTTCCCGAGGTCCTGCATGAGGCGTTCGAGCGGGCCGAAGAGGACCGAGGCCGACAGCTCCAGCGCGACGCGATCGCACCGTTATTTGAGGCGTGTACGACCTACGACTTCGCCCCGGCGACGAAGACCGCACTGGCCGAACGCGACGTCATTCCGTCCGACGAGGTCCGCCCCCCGCTGGTCGCCGTCGATGACGACGGTAGGGAGACGATCGGCGATGCGCTCGAGGACGCCCTCGCAGTCGCCGACCGTTAGCGTCGACCTAAGGACGCCGGTGAGTGGGATCCCGAACCCCATCCCTCGACGCCCGCTGGCGGTTTCTTTCGGCGCTGTTCACTTTCGCTCCGGTGGCGGTACTTTAAATACTATCGGGCGCGAACAGCGGCATGCCTCCCAGTGAAACCAAAGAGGAGGCGAGACACTATGAGCGACGTACGACAGCATGCGGACGACATACACGAGCAGTTTTCGGACCACATAGACGTTAGCGTCGAAGACGTCGAGGAGCGCCTGACCACCCTCGTCGACGAGTACAAAGTTCCGATCGACGAGGCACGACGGAGCGTGACGAATCACTACCTCGAGGAAGCCGGCTTGGAGCGCGAGGACATCTCGGGCGGCGACAGCGAGGCGGCGAACATCGAGGACGTCGACGAACCCGAGGAGTGGATCGACCTCACTGCGAAGGTCATCGAACTCTGGGACCCCCGCAGTGATTCGGTCGCGCAGGTCGGCCTGCTGGGCGACCCAACGGGGACGATCAAGTTCACCAAGTGGGCGAAATCGGAGCTTCCGGCGCTCGAAGAAGGCGGCGTCTACGAACTTCGCAACGTCGTCACCGACGAGTATCAGGGCCGGTACTCGGTCAAACTCAACTCGACGACGGTGATCGAGGAACTCGACGAGGATCTCGAGGTCGGCAACGACACCAGCGAGATCGAGGGTGCACTGGTCGACATGCAAAGCGGTAGCGGCCTCATCAAGCGCTGCCCGGAGGACGATTGCACGCGCGTTCTCCAGAACGGCCGCTGTAACGAACACGGCGAGGTCGAAGGCGAGTTCGACCTCCGGATCAAGGCCGTCGTCGACGACGGCATCGACGCCCACGAGGTCATCTTCGACAAGGACGCCACCGAGGAGCTGACGGGACTGAGTCTCGAAGAGGCGAAAGAGATGGCGATGGACGCCTTGGACACGACCATCGTCGCAGACGAGATCAGTGAGGATATCGTCGGCACCTACTACCGCATCGAGGGGCCCACTTTCGGCCGGTACGTCCTGGCCGACGACGTCGAGGAACTCGGCGGGCCAGCGGATCCCGAGGAACTGCTGATCAAAGCGAGGTCGATGTAACATGAGCCAGGCTGAACTCACCCGCGAAGTCGCCCGCCGCGTCTTCGCCTCCGAATTCAACGATTCGACGTACGCATTCAAAGAGAGCGACGACGAGCGCGCGCCCAACTACGCGTTGCTCCCGACAGGCGATCGCGCGAACCGCGTGTTCGTCGCCGGTACCCTGACTGAAACGGAGGACGTCGGCGACGAAAGCGAGTACTGGCGCGGCCGGGTCGTCGATCCGACCGGGACGTTCTTCGTCTACGCCGGGCAGTACCAGCCCGAGGCCGCCGCGGTCCTGCGAGAGACGGAACCGCCGGCATACGTCTCCATCGTCGGCAAACCCCGCACCTACGAGACCGACGACGGCACCATCAACGTCTCCCTGCGACCCGAATCGATCTCGGTCGTCGACGACGAGACGCGCGACCGCTGGGTCGTCGAAACCGCCGAGCGCACGCTCGACCGCATCGAAGCCTTCGAACAGTGGGAGAGCGAACAGGACGCACCCGAAAGCGCCTCGACCGCGCCGACCAACGAGTACGCCCAGATGGCCCGCGAACAGTACGACTCGCCCGTCGTCAACTACCGGAACGACGTGATCCAGGCACTCGAGAGCTTAGAGACCGTCGGGAACGACGACGCGGAAGCGACGGTCTGACGCGGCAGCCAGCGGGTTCGATTAGCCTCGTTTTTCCGCCGTCTGACGAATGGTTAAGTGTCGTGAACGACGACTAGGGATATCGATGGGGAACAAGAACAAGACCATCTCGTTTCGGGTCAACGAAGACGCGTTCGAGGCGCTACAAGCGATCGCCGCCGAGCGCGACATCTCGCTGTCCGCGGTCTTCCGGGATTACGTCGACCAGCTCGTCGAACACGACGGCCAGGTCGAGGTCGTCCCCGAAGCCGACCTCGAGGCCCGTACGAGCGAGGACGACGACGTCTCGTTCCCGCCGACCGTCGAAGTTCCGAAGCGGTTCATCCGCGAACACGAGCGGCTGGAACTCGAGGCCGAACACCTCCGGGAGCAACTCGACGAATACAAGGGCTACGTCAACGAGCTGCAGGATCGACTCGAAGACGAGGAAGACGAAGTGCTCCTGCTCGACGAGTTAGACGACGAGAGCGACTCGTACCAGCTTCGGTAGCGTCCCCGCCCGTATCGTATCCGCCCTTCCCTTCTCCAAAACGCGTCAGGTTCGAGCATGACGGCCCTGTCAGCAACGGGTTCGTGAGGCCCAATCGCGTCACGATGGCGCAAGCCTTATGTACATATGAGTACGTCGATGTACAATAATGAACTCCGATACGGAGCTCGCCCCCGCGGTGCAGTCGATTCTCGAGGCGGCCCGGGAGCGGTCGGGCGGTGACGGCGTCGACGTCGACGCACGCTCGGTTCCCGACGCGCTGGCCGACGCCGAGGCCGCGGGGCGAGTCCCAGTGATCGCGGAGGTAAAACCGACGAGTCCAACGGCCGACGGGACGCGAGACGACGATCCAGTCGAGTTAGCGCAGGCGATGGTCGACGGCGGCGCAACGGCGCTGTCGGTGCTCACTGAGCCGACCCACTTCGGCGGTTCGCCCGAGGCGCTGACCCGAATTCGGGAGGCCGTCGACGTTCCCGTCTTGCGCAAGGACTTCGTCCTCGACGAAGCCGGGATGGACGTCGTCGAGGCCGACCTCCTGCTTTTGATCGCGCGGTTCGTCGACGACCTCGCAGGCCTCGTCACCGCTGCCCGCGAGCGTGGCTTCCAGCCGCTGGTCGAAGTTCACGACCGCGACGAACTCGAGACCGCCCTCGCGGCGGGCGCGGACCTGATTGGCGTAAACAACCGCGACCTGGCCAAACTCGAGGTCGACCTCGAAACCTTCGAGTCAGTGGCACCCGAGGTACCTGATGACGTGACGCTGATCGCCGAGAGCGGGATTTCGTCGCCGGAAGACGTGCGACGGATGCGCGAGGCGGGCGCAGACGCGTTGCTCGTCGGCAGTGCGATCATGGACCACGGCGCGGGCGACAGCGACGTAACCGAGAACACGCGTCGACTGGTCGAGGCGGAATCGGACGCTGCGACCGAGACGGAGACGACATGAGCGACCAAGACGGAGACACCCAGACATGAGTACGGAACGCGAACGCGACGGAGAGAGCGGGCGAACGGGGACGTTCGGCGACTATGGCGGCCAGTACGTGCCCGAGGCGCTGATGCCGGCCGTCCAGGAACTCGAGGACGCCTACGAGCGCTACGTCCTCGACAACGAGGACGGCTTCATGGACGAGTTCCGCAAGCGGATGCGCGAGTTCGGCGGGCGGCCGACGCCGCTCCAGCGCGCGGATCGGCTGAGCGAGCGCTACGACCGCGAGATCTACCTCAAACGAGAGGACCTGCTCCACGGCGGGGCGCACAAGCTGAACAACGCGCTCGGGCAGGTCCTGCTCGCGAAGTACATGGGCAAAGAGCGGATCATCGCCGAGACCGGCGCGGGCCAACACGGCACCGCGACGGCGATGGCCGCGGCCCACCTCGACATGCCTTGTGAGATCTACATGGGCCGAACCGACGTCAACCGCCAGCGCCCCAACGTCTACCGAATGCGGATGAACGGGGCCGAGGTCAACCCGGTCGAGGCCGGCAGCGGGACGCTGAAGGAGGCGATCAACGAGACGATGCGCGACTGGGCGACCACCGTCGAGCGGACCCACTACGTGATCGGCTCGGTCGTCGGCCCCCACCCGTTCCCGCAGATGGTCCGGGACTTCCAGGCGGTCATCGGCAAGGAAGCCCGCGAGCAGATCCAGGAGAAAGCGGGTCGGCTGCCAGACAGCGTCGTCGCCTGCGCTGGCGGCGGTTCGAACACGATGGGCACCTTCCACGCGTTCGTTCCAGATGACAGCGTCGATCTCTACGCCGTCGAGGCCGGCGGCTCGAGCCTCGAGATCGACGAAGACGAAGGGCTCGCGCCCAACTCCGCGACGCTGTCGACGGGTACCGACGGCGTCCTCCACGGCGCGATGACGAAGCTGCTCCAGAGTACGGAAGGGCAGATCATGGAGTCCCACAGCGTCAGCGCAGGACTCGACTACGCCGGCGTCGGCCCGGAACTGTCCCATCTCGTCGAGACGGGCCGCGTGACGCCCGCGAGCGTCGACGACGAGGTTGCGCTCAACGGCTTCCACCGGCTCTCCCGGCTCGAGGGGATCATTCCAGCACTCGAGTCGAGTCACGCGCTCGGCTATTTAGAAGAGGCTCACGAAGACCTCGGCGACCTCGTCGTCGTCAACGTTTCCGGCCGCGGCGACAAGGACCTCGAGACAGTGCTCGAGGAGACCGAGAAACGCGATCTCGCTGCCGCACCCGAAGTGGAGGTGTTCGACCAGTGAGCGACGACCGACAGTACGACAGTGACATCGAGGCGGCCATTCGCGAGAACTACCCTGCTCTCATCACCTACATTACCGCAGGTGATCCGTCGCTCGAGGACACCAAGGAGTACGTCGAGGCGCTCGATCGTGGCGGCTCGGATCTGATCGAACTCGGCCTGCCGTTTTCGGAGCCGATCGCCGAGGGACCGACGATCCAGGCCGCGATCAACCGCGCGCTCGATGCCGGCACGACCCCCCAGGCCTTTTTCGAGTTAGTCGACGACCTCGAGACTGAGGCCCCGCTGCTGGTAATGACCTACTACAACATGATCCTCCAGTACGGCTCGGAACCCGACGTTCGTCCCTTCGTCGAACGCGCGGCCGAGGCTGGTCTCTCGGGGATCATCGTCCCCGACCTGCCAGCCGAGGAGTCCGAGCCGCTCCGCGTGGCCTGTGACGATCACGGGCTCGATCTCGTCTTCATCGTCGCGCCGACGACCGAGGGCGAGCGCCTCGAGACGATTATGTCCCAGGTTTCCGGCTTTGCCTACGTGCAAGCGCGGCTCGGGACGACGGGTGCGCGCGCGAACGTGTCGGGAGCGACCCACGACAGCCTCGCGCGGCTCTCGGCGTACGACGTGCCCAAGGCGGTCGGCTTCGGCGTCAGCGAGGGCGATCACGCCGCCGAGATCATCGAGGCCGGCGCGGACGGCGTCATCGTCGGCAGCGCGCTGATCGACCTGATCGCCTCGAGCGACGATCCAGGCGACGCCGCCGACGCACTCGAGGCCAAGGCCCGCGAACTCAAGCGGGGTGCCCGCCGCGGTGCGGACAACGTCACGGTCGATCACGAAGATGCACCGGAACCAGAACAGCCATAACTGCAAGCTTGCTACACTCCCGCAATGACCACAGGAATTGACGCACGACTCGATCGAATCGGGACAGACGGATCGTACGTAATCGTCCCAATGGACCACGGCATCACGATGGGTGCCGTCCAGGGGCTGAAAGACATCGAAGCGACCATCGACGGTGTCACCAGCGGCGGCGCGGACGCGGTCCTCACGCAGAAAGGGGTCGCACCCCGCGTCCACGACAACAAGAACGGCCAGGGCTACATCGTCCACCTCAACGGCTCGACGACGATCGGTCCTGACGAACAGGACAAGCGGATGACCGGGACTGTCGAGGAGGCCGTCCGGGTCGGTGCCGATGCCGTCTCCTTCCACATCAACGTCGGCTCGGACCACGAACCCGACCAGATCAGCCAGCTCTCGGAGGTCACCGAGCAGGCCCAGCGATTCGGGATGCCGGTCCTCGCGATGGCCTACGCCCGCGGCCCGGGTGTCGACTCCGAGGACCCCGAAGCGCTCGGCCACGCGGTCCGCCTCGCCGAAGAACTCGGCGCCGACATCGTCAAAACGGGCTACAGCGGCGACGCCGATAGCTTCCAGCACGTCGTCGAGTCGACCCGGCTGCCGGTGGTCATCGCCGGCGGCTCGAAGGGAACCGACCGCGAGACCATCGAGATGGTCCGCGGCGTGATGGATGCCGGCGGTGCCGGTGTCTCGATGGGCCGCTCGATCTTCCAGCACGAAGACCCCGAAGCGATCGCCCGCGCGGTCGCCGGCGTCGTCCACGACGATCTCTCGACCGACGACGCACTGGCCGAGGCAGGACTCGCACTCGAGGCCTGAGCGTCCCCACCTCACGCCTCCTACTTCTCCGCGCCGCTCGGTCCACTTTGGACCGCCATTCAGTTATCCGGATAGTGGCCAGCCCACGGTCGGGCCCGCTCGAGAGCCCCAGCGACCGCGAGCACGTCCGCCTCCGCGTACCGGCGGCCGACGATCTGGAGGCCGATCGGCAGCCCGTCGTCGGTGAGGCCGGCGGGGACCGACGCGACCGGGTGGCCGGTCAGGTTGAACACCCAGGTGAGCATCGCGTCGGTCGGAATCCCGTCGACGGCCTGTCCGTCGATCTCCGTCGGGTACCGATCGGCCAGCCGTTTTCCGTACGGCGGCACCGTCAGCGTCGGCGTCACGAGCGCGTCGTGGCCGGTCAGCGCGTCCTCGATCGCGTCGTAGGCCCGCGCCCGGGGACCGTTTGCGAGCCGTTCCTCGACCGCACTCGTGTCGTCGGCCAGGGCGATCGTCGACCGGAGGGTTTCTTCGACATCGGCAGTCTCGAGGTCGATCCCGTACCGCTCCTCGAGTCGGGCCGCAAGCGCGGCGAAGTAGCCGCCGACTTGCGTGTAGTACGCCGAGCGGAGTGTCTCGTAGGCTGGAAGTGAGACGTCCACATCGTCGACGGTCACGCCTGCGGCCGCGAGGTCGTCGATTGCGTCGCCGACGATCCCGCGGACGATCGGATCGACGGGCTGTAAGTCCAGGTTTGGGCTATAGCCGACGGAGAGATCGGCCGCCGGCCGATCCGTCGCCGGGAACACGTCGTCGCCGTCCGGAACGCTGAGTGGGTCGCGATCGTCCTGTCCCGAGAGGATATCGAACGCGAGCGCGACGTCCTCGGTCGAGCGGCCGATCGGGCCGCCGACCATAAAGGGCGTGTGCGTCCCGAAGGCATCGAGCCGGGAATCGGCCGGCACGCGCCCAAGGCTGGGTTTGAGACCGATAACGTGACAGCACGACGCTGGCACTCGAAGGGAGCCGCCGATGTCCGAGCCGGTAGCGATCGTCGCGAGACCTGCTGCGACCGCCGCTGCGGAGCCACCGGAGGAGCCGCCGGCAGACCGCTCGCGGTCGAACGGCGTCGCCGTCGGCCCGACGAGGCGGTTGTCGGTCTTGATTGTGTGAGCGAGCGCGGGCGTGTTGGTGGTGCCGACGATCACCGCACCGGCCGCCTCGAGCCGTTCGACGGTGACCGAATCCGTGCTGGCGACGTGGTCCGACAGCGCCGCCAGCCCCATCGTGTTCCGGACACCCGCCTTTCGATCGCGGAGGTCCTTGATCGCGACTGGCACCCCGTGCAGCGGGCCGAGATCCTCACCGGCCGCGGCCGCGCGGTCGGCCTCGCGGGCACGTTCCCGGGCCGCGTCCGCGATGACCGTCACGTAGGCGTTCAGGTCGTCGGTCGCCCCGATCCGCTCGAGGATGGTCTCGACGGTTGCCAGCGAGGATCGCTCGCCGCGCCGGATCGCGTCCGCGAGCTCCCGTGCGGACGAGTTGGTGTCAGTGTTCATGAACTATCGACCCGGTTCGAGGTGATAAAAGTCGGGGAGGTCGCTCATACGGTTTGCTGTAACGATGTACCGGTGGGACCGCAGGGCGGTCGCGGTCCCACCGGCAATGACTTACAGTAGACCGTATCAGTGGCAGTGCGTATCCAGATGCACGTCGCGGTCGGCGTAGCGCGGCGACAGTTCGACGGTGGCGTGATCGACGCCGTGGCCGGCGAGTTCGTCGTGTATCCGGCGCGTGACTGCCTCGGCGTCGGCCATCGTCTCGACGTCCGTTTCGACGTGGACCGTCGCGACCGTGATCTGGCTGCAGATCTGCCAGGCGTGGAAGTCGTCGACCGCCGTGACGCCCTCGATATCACGGATGTGCGCACGGATCTCGTCGCTCTCGAGGGGCGTCTTGAGGAAGAAGATCTCGCCGCTGCCGCGCAACACGGTGGCCGCCGACCAGGTCACGACAACGGCGATCAGCGCCGCAGTGATCGGATCGATGACGTGGATCCCGGTCAGTTCGATCGCCAGCACGGAGACGATGACGGCGACCGAGCCGCCGGCATCGCCAAGCAGGTGGTAGAACGCGCCCTTCTCGTTAAGACTCATCGCGTCGCCGTGGAGGACGTAGACGGAGCCAATGTTGACCAGCAGTCCGCCGAGGGCGATGGCGATCGTTGGCCCAGTCCCGATAGCGATCGGATCGAGGAATCGCTGGTAGGACTCCCAGAGGATAAAGCCGACCATCGGCAACAGGAACAGGCCGTTGAGGAAGGCAGCGAACGGCTCGAGACGGTGGAGGCCGTACGACCAGCGCTCACCGTTGCCGTAGTCTTCGGCGACGTAGGCGGCGGCGAAGGCCATCACGTACGCGAGCGCGTCGAACAGCATGTGGACGGCGTCGCTGATGAGCGCGACAGAGCCAAACGCCAGCCCGCCCGCGAGTTCGACGAGGAAGCCGACGACGTTGATCAGCGAGACGGCGGCGAGCTTGCGGCTGCTCGTCGACTCGCCACCGTGGCCGTGGCCGCCGTGATCGTGCCCGTGACCGTCGTGTGAGTCGTCGTGAGCGTGCGCCGACTCGTTGGGGCTCATCGTACGTCGAATTCGGGGCGTCTTGCTTATTAATTCGGCTACTATTAAACGGCGTTTAGACTATCATTATTAGCAACATTTATCATCTGAATTGTTAACAGCTGCAGCGGACGATCCCTCGATCGGTCGCTCTACCGGAACCATTTCGGCAGCGGGCTTCCTTCTCGAGTCCGTGACGGACGGCGAAGCATACACGCTCGCGGACGAGATCGTGGCCCGCGCACGGATCCATGCCCGCGAGGTCGTCGACGAATACGGGTTAGCGGTCGACCTGTCGGCCCTCGAGTGGACCGTCTCGGCACGAGCACGCCGCCGGGCGGGGGCGTGTCGCTGGCAGCCGGATCGGGAGGTGGCGACGATCGTCCTCGCTCGGCGCGCCTATGAGCGCTACGATTGGCCCGCATTCGCGGGAATCGTCCGCCACGAACTCGTCCACGCCTGGGAGTTTCAACAGTTCGGCGAGTCCGGGCATGGGTCGCGGTTTCGCGAGCGGGCCGCGGCGCTCGAGGCCCCGCGCTACTGCGAATCGTTCGCCGAGCCGCGGTACGTCCTCCGGTGTCGCGCCGCCGACTGCGACTGGCACGCGACGCGCCATCGCGCCTCGAAACCGGTGAAGGCACCCAACCAGTACCGCTGTGGGGCCTGCGGCGGAGTCTATGAGGTCGAACACGCAGCAAGCGGCCGCACGTGGACGACCGCGAGTGGCTACGGCGGCGCAAAAGCGGCCCTCGGCGACGACTGGTAGGAAGAGATTGGACAGGGTAAGCACATCCGGGGCTGTCAGAACGTGATGATAGTACAGCAAACCGGTGAATCATGGCCGAAAACGGGTCAAGTCGACCGCGGAACACTTATTCGCCTCACGACACCTGTTTTGGGTATGGGAATACTCGAGCAAATGCTGGGCAAGACACGCCCTGGGGAACAGGGCATCAAAGAGCAATCGTACACGCTCCCGAAAGAGACACACGACTTCGTCTATCCCGTCGCGGTCCGGCGCGACGAACTCGAGGGGTTCGCCGATCTGGTCAAGGCCGAAGCGGACGCACCGCCGCTTGCGGACGCCAGCGGCGATCTCCAGTCGGTCTTCGACGGCGTGGTCGGCGAGGGCGGCGTCGACGCCGACGACCTGGCCGAACAGATGAGCCAGCCCCGGAAGGCAGTCGAGCCCATGATCGACACCTGGCAGGACGCGATCGATCAAGACATCGGCGTCGTCTACGCTCGCATCGGTGCCTACGAGAACCTGCTGGCGTTCGTCAAGTTCTGCAAGCAACGCGACGAGGACGACGACGACCCGTTCGAGCTCCCCGAGACCTTCTCGAAGGCAGCGGCGCTGCTCAAGCGCCTCGAGGAAGGTACCGACACCCAGTACCGCGCGCTGGTCCACACTGACCTCTTGCCAGATCAGTAACGGAACCCGCGAACGGCGCTGTCTCCCGTGGCTTAGACGATCATCTCGAGCCCCTCGAGCGACGCGAGTTCGTAGGTCGGTACGTGCTCGCCGGGCTCGTCGCGGCCGAGGTCGAGCCAGGCCGAGTCGAGTCCCATCGCGTTCGCGCCCGCGACGTCGGCGTGCAGCGAGTCGCCGACGTGGATCGCCGCGTCGGGCGTGACCGCGAGTTCGGTCAGCGCGCGTTCGAACGGGGCCGCGCTCGGTTTGGGACCGATGCCGGCGCTCGGCTCCGTAAAGACCTGCACGTCGAAGGCGTCCTCGATCCCGAGCGTTCGGAGTTTCTGCGTCTGTGTCGGCCGGCCGCCGTTCGTGATGAGCCCGACGTGGGCCCGATCGCGGGCGTACTCGAGTACGGTCTCCGCACCGGGTCTGAACTCGACGGCGGTCGGATCTCGCACGTCGAGATACTCCGCGGCGAGCGTCGGTGCGACGTCCGTCTCGACGCCGGATCTGTCCGCGACTTCGGCGAAGAGGTGTTCGTAGAACTCGCGATCCGTCTCGGCGGTCGGCAGCTCCGGAACCGCCGCTCGCAGCTCTGCCGGCGTACAGAACTGCTCGTGGCCGGCCCGGTCGAACGTCGCCTCGAGCAGGTCCGTGGCGTCCTGGGTCGGCTCGCAGAGGGTGCTGTCGAGATCGAAATAGACCGCGTCGTAGGCTGCCATCTATGGTGGTGTAAGCGCGCGGGCGTTCTCAACGTTTCGCCGACTAGATGGACTACAGTAGCCACTGAAAGTCAGTGCACACCTGATCGCACGAGGACTGGGCGATCAGTGTGTGAACAGTTTCAGTTGTTACTATAGCTGTCGCTGGTATCACTGTCGAGAACACCTCGAAAGCCCCGACACCGCACACGGGCTGCTACTCGCTGCGCGCCTCGGCTCACGTCGTTCGCCTGCGGTGCTTGCGTCGTTTCGCTCCGTGTGCGGTGTCGCCCCTTTCATTCCCACCCGGCGGTGGTTTGAGACGGTCTGCTGTCCCGATTTTTCGGTGCAACCGCGGGACGGATTAGGTTGCACCGGAACTGACTGCCAGGAGTCCGTGTGCCGAAGTCGCCGAAACGGGTCGGTTGATCGGATCGGATTCGACTCGAGTCGCAGGGTACTTCCACGATCAGCGTTCGTGGAGACGGCTGTGGCAGGGTGGCTGCCTGTGGCGCTCGGACAGAATCGGCGACCTCGTCACCCCTGCCCGATTCGCCACGTTCAAGCCGGTTCCCTTCGAGGGTCGATTTATGACGCGAACTGTCTGGGTAAAAGCCGACGACGCCGTCGGTGACTGGGACGACCGCCGGGCGCGGATCACCGCCGCGCTCGAGGCGGGTGCAGATTGGGTACTGGTCGACGAGGACGATGTCGAGCGCGTCCGCGAGCTCGGCGACATCAACGTCGCGGCGTTCCGGACCGACGGCGACGTGACGCTGGTCGACGACATCGACAATGCCGAGAGCGACGACGAGCCGTCCACACAGGCTGACGCTATCATCGTCGGGAAAGAGGGCGAAGGCGACGCGACGATCGATCTGCCGGAGGACTTCTCCGGCTCGGCGGACCTCTCGACACTGCGCCGTGACGGCGACTTCGAACGGGGTGCGTACGTCCGCATCCTCGGCAAGGAGTACGAGCACTTCGCCGAGACCGCCGCCGAGGAAGCCGACCACACGATCGTCGTCGGCGAAGACTGGACGATCATTCCCCTCGAAAACTTGATCGCCCGCATCGGCGAGGAGACCGACCTCGTCGCCGGCGTCACCAGCGCCGAGGAAGCCAAGACGGCCTTCGAAACCCTCGAGATCGGCTCCGACGCCGTCTTGCTCGACTCCGACGACCCCGACGAGATCCGCAAGACCGTCGAGGTTCGCGACGAGGCCGCCCGCGAGAGCCTCGACCTCGAGTACGCCGAAGTGCTCGACGTCGAACGGGCCGGCAGCGCCGACCGGGTCTGTGTCGACACCGGCAGTCTGCTCGAGCACGACGAGGGGATGCTCGTCGGCTCGATGAGCCGCGGGCTCGTGTTCGTCCACGCCGAGACGGCCGAATCGCCGTACGTCGCCTCCCGACCGTTCCGGGTCAACGCGGGTGCAGTCCACGCCTACGTCCGCACGCCCGACGGCGGGACGAAGTACCTCGCGGGACTGCAAAGCGGTGACGAGGTACAGGTCGTCGACACCGACGGCAACACCCGCGAGGCCATCGTCGGCCGTGTCAAAATCGAGCAGCGGCCGATGTTCCGAATCGCCCTCGAGACCGAAAACGGCGATCGGGTCGAGACGCTGCTTCAGAACGCCGAGACGATCAAAGTCGCCTCCTCGGAAGGGCGCAAGGCAGTGACGGACCTCGAAGCCGGCGACGAGATCCTGCTGTACTACGAGGATACGGCCCGCCACTTCGGCGAGGCCGTCGACGAGAGTATTATCGAGAAGTAACGGCCCGGCTTGTCACAACCGGTCGATTCTGTCTCAGCTGTCTTTCTCCGGGTCGAGCGTGTCGGACTCGAGTCGCGTCGTACACCAGTGACAGAACGCGAGATCCTCGTCGACGTCCTTGCCGCATTCGGGACAGGTCGCCTCGTCCGCAGTACTGCCGGACGAATAGCCGAGCGCGCGAAAGGCCGCGTCGATCGTCGCAAAGAGGGCGATAAACGAGAGGAAAAATTGCGCCATCGGATCGATGTTCTCGGCCATGGCGGTCGCCTGTGTGATGGCCTCGTCGTAACTCGTCGGCTCGGCGGCCGCGAGTTGCTCGATCGGGAGCAAGAAGGCACTCGCCGCGAGGAACAGGCCAGCGAAAACGGCGGCGCGAAGCCAGTCACGAGAGAGGACGTGGCCCGCACCGGGCATGATCACCGACAAACCGGCAGCGAGTATCGCGCGGAGCCATGTCATTGTACGTGGGGATGGTAGGGGACCGCTGCCCTTAACATTCCGATTTCGATTATTCTCGCGCGCCAGACTGACAGAACGTTGCGAACGGGGGCCACTCGGCAGTCAGATCGCTACGACTCGTCGCACGCGTTGACCGTCGTTTCGATCGTCGTCGAACCCGTCGTGACCCGGATTTCGATCGGCACGCGGGCCTCGCCGTCGCAAGACGCTCCGGTCACGTCGATCGAGCCGTTCTCACCAGGTCCGATCGAATCGGGCGGGTTGGCCGTCACATTTGCTGCCCGACTATCAGCTTGTGAAACCGTGAGGTTCTCTTCGGCACGGTTCGTCACCGTGACGGTAGACCCGTTTTGCGTGCCGCTGAACGACACCAGCTGCTCCGACTCGCTATCGGCAATCGCCACCTCGACCGGCCGTTCGACCGCAACCGAACTCACGCCACCGCTCGAGACGAGGAGCGAGACGAGCGCGAGGCCGACCATCGCGATTCCAACTCTCGACGTCATCGCGGCGGGTCACCCCGTCCGATTCGATTGCGACGTGCGTAGCTCGTATGCACGACCGCGGTGACGCCGAACATCGCGACGAAAATCCCCGCGAGTGCCGTGCCGCCGAGCTCGACGAACGGGAAAATTGTATGCTGGGCGAGCACGGTCAGTGCCAGCCCGACGACGGTCAGCCCGAGATAGACGTGACTCCACGGGATGTCCCGTGCAGGGACGTACTCGAGGTACATCTGGAGTTCCGCCGCCTCGTCGGTCAGTTCGACGACGCCGCGGGACTGGTCGTACTCGATTGCGCCGGCCTCGTCGAGTTTCGGCAGATGCGACTGCCGGAGCGCGGTGTAGACGCGCTTTCGCTTCTTCCAGGGCAGCTCGTCGGCCGGGACATCGTACTCCCAGGCCGAAATCGAGTCGACGAGCGACCGCAGGTCGACGCGCTGTTTCTCGGTCTGCTTGAGATAGTGGAGCACCCACCGCCGTCGACGGTTGCTCAGCATCGTGAATATCTCGTCACGAGTCAGTTCGTCCGTCTGCGATTCGTCTCGCTTCGAAAGCGTCGTCACCCCATCATCCCCCACCAGCCCTGTTATCGGTTAGTCTGTTAATTAATTGGAAGCTATAGATCGCGAGACCGGTGACGATCCTCGGGGACCGCTGACCCGGTTTCGGAGCGACCATCACTGAACCGCTTCAAACCGACATAACTGAAATGAACTGTCATTCGAGCCGATACGGGCTCAACGACAGTAGACGAGAGCGCTCTAATCTGACGTTTTTTGCCGACAAACGGTGGCTGCAGTGGTGGAAATCAGCCCATAGCAAAACCGGACACTCATGTCCGGTGAAACGACGTGCACCGTATCTCGTCGATACGTCGTCGCGTCAGCGAGGGCTAGAGGACGATGACAGGAACGGGAGCAGGCGGTGGGACAGTGCTTCGGCGAGTGGCAACGATCGGTGTCGTCGCCCTCGTCGGTCTGTTGGTGATCGGACACGTCCTCGGCGTGCCACTCGGGCTCGGCTACGTCGAGACCGGCAGCATGGAGCCGACGATCGACGCCGGCGACGGTTTCGTCGCCGTTCCGGCCGCCGTCGCCGGCCCCGTCGAAGAGGGGGACGTCGTCGTCTACGACGCACAGGAGATCGAGGGCGGCGGGCTGACGACCCATCGAGTCGTCGAGAAGACCGACCACGGCTACGTGACACGGGGGGATGCGAATCCGTTCACCGATCAGGACAGCAGCGAGCCCCACGTCACCGACGGCCAGATCGTCGCGAAAGCCTGGCAGGTAAACGGCCACGTCGTGACGATTCCCCACCTCGGGACGGCCGCGATGGCCATCCAGAGCGGGCTCGAGTCGGTACAGTGGTGGCTCGCGTCGACGCTCGGCGTCCGAGCGCTGGCCGGCAGTCAGGGACTGTCGTATCTCTTGCTCGGGTTCGGACTGGTCGTCATCGCCCTGTCGGTCGCGGTCGACGGGCGCGGAACGGCCGACCGCGAGCGCGCTCGAGCGCGCTCGCGCAGCGACGCGTTCGATGCTCGGCGACTCGTCGTCGGGATGGGTGCACTCGTCTTCGTGGTCGCGCTCGCGACCATGGTCGCGATGTCGGGCTCGGTCGAGATCGGTCTCGTCAGTGCCGAGTTCGACTCCGAGCGGCCCGACGTCGTCCCCACTGGCGAAACGAAGACACACACGACCGAGCTGCGAAACGGCGGCGTGTTGCCGGTCGTGAGCATCACGGAACCGGCCAGTGACGGTATCGACATCGACGACGATCCGCGGGTGCTCACCCACGGCGAGCGCGTCAACGCGACCGTCGCGCTGACCGCGCCGCCCGAGACGGGCTACTACCTGCGCTCGTACACGGAACGCCGGTATTTCGCGGTGCTTCCGCCGCCGATCATCGCCGGCCTGCACGCCATCCATCCGTGGGTGGCGATGACCAGCGTGGCGACTATCGTCACAGGGCTGTTCGTTCTGCCGGTCGCGCTCCTCGCGGGTACGGGCACGATCAGAACCCGGTCGCGGCGGCGATCGGATTCGACTGAGGGATTCCTGAAGTGATAGCTATGCATACGAGACGTTCGACTCTGGGGAGGTATCGACAGTGAACAGCGATCGATTGCGCGTTCGGGCGCGAGCCGCGCTCGCCGAGTGGTACACCCTCGTCGTCGTGGTGTTGCTCGCGCTGGCGCTGGTCGGCGGCTGGGGGGCGTACACGTCGATCGCCGGCCCTGCCGAGGAGATGAATCGAGACACGACCGACTCGTGGTCGACGACCGGCAGTTTCGACCACAGTGCAGAAGTCACGTCGGAGAACGAGGTGTACCCCGTCGGCACGCAGCTCTCCGATCGATCGGTCTACTTCACCGACGTGACGCCCGAACTCGAGGGGACCTTCACCTACCGGTACACCGCCGACGCCGGCGACGTGACCGCCGACGTCGAACTCGAGCGAGTGATCCGCTCCGCCGACGACGAACGGGAGTACTGGGAGGTCAACGAGACGATCGCGGAGACGTCGACCGAAGGCCTCGCACCCGGCGAGGAGACGACAGCCGACTTCGCGATCGATGTCCCCGCGACGGTCAACGAGAGCGAGCGCATCGAGGAGAGCCTCGGCGGCTCGCCGGGCTCGGTCGAGACGACGGTCGTCGCGCACGTGACGATCCAGGGGACGATCGACGGCGAGCCCGTCGAGCGAACCGAGCAGTACGAACTGGGACTCGAACCCGACGGCTCGACCTATGCCGTCAGCGCCACGGGGACCGACCCAGACGGTGGCCAGCAGACCGGCAGCGAGGTCACGACTGCCTCCGCCGGCGGCTTCGGGCTGCTTCTCCCGCTGGTGTTGCTCCTGGGATCGCTCGGCGGACTCGGCACGCTCGTCACGGCGAAACACAGCGGGCGGCTCGCGCCCTCCGAGGCCGAACTCGAGCGCCTCCGCGCGCAGTACGAGCGCGAGGAATTCGACGAGTGGATCTCTCGCGGCTCGCTGCCCGACGAGGTTCGGGACCGGCCGCGGATCGAGGTCTCGACGCTCGAGGACCTGGTGGACGTGGCGATCGACTGTGATCGGCGCGTGCTCGAGGACGAATCGGCCGGTGAGTACTATGTGGTCGACGGGGAGGCGGTGTACGTGTACGAGCCAGAAGCGTTCGAAGCTGATTCAGGCGACGGTTCCAGTGCTGATCTCTTCGAAGAGGAAAGTGCCGGTGAAGAAAACGACGTGGCTCATGAGTCAGATGGCGGTGAATCAGTGCTCGAGGAGACGTCGGAAGACGACGACTCGTAGGCAACTGTCGGCGGTTTATCTGGTCTATCCCGGCCAGTAGGAGGTTATTGATTCGAGAAGTAAGTCAGTACCAGCGCTTTGCTTGCACCCCACACGGGTCGCGATACCCACAGAGAGTATCTTACCGTCCGTTGGACGATTCGAACTATTTCTGTCGTCCAACACGGCGATCACTGTGAACGGCCCATCCATCTCGAACGTAATCGGCCGAGCGAACACGGCGTGTCGATGGCCGACTCGATCAAGCAAGGAGAGACCGATGAAAGTGGGAGACTTCCCGGGGAAGGGTGTGCCAATACCGAACTACAGGAGCCGCGTGTCGAACCTCCTGTCAGTGTATACACAAGGGGTGGGACGGGGTTGGCAGGGATGCATGCGTTCGGATACGATGCCACGCTGTCGGGTGATGGTCGGTCGAAGCTCCGAGCGCACAGGGAGTGGTGACAACTATGGACCGACGTAAATTCATGATCGGTGTAGGATCGCTCGCCGCCGGCTCGGCGGCTACAATTGGTACTGGTGCAGTGTCGCAGTTCACCTCCGGTGATAGGCATATTAGCGTTGAAACGGTGGGTGACGCGAAGGCATATATTGCTCTCCAAAGACCTGAAAATGGCCTCAGCGACGATGGGGACACTCGAAACGGAAATTTCGTTGAATTCAATAATAAGAAGCTCGGACTGGATTTCACCAGCGATAACCCCACAAGTGCACGAAGTGGTGATCCTGAAGAAGGGAATTCACTCGGTGGTTCGGGTGTGAATCCCGATTCAACGTACTACTTCGACGAGACGTTCGAAATCCGAAATCTATCGAATAATAGTGGAAGTGGCGTCGGCGAAGTTGAGGTGTGGATCAACGAGAATATTAACGGTATCACGTTTTACACGGGTACTTCCGCTGGAAGTCGGACTCCGATCAATTCGAATAATCGTGAGGGGCTGAGTCCAGGTCAAGCCGTGAATATTGGGGTGAAAATCGTCCAAGAGGACTTGGACAGTGATGACATGGATGGAACATTCGAGGTAGTCGCTCAAGAACTAGGTAACGGTCTATAAACACTGATAATCAAGATTAGTGCCTACTAATTAGACAAATTATATTTCACATAATTAGTGTATTATTGTGGCTAAGTAGAGCCATAATATATTATTTACTATTATTTTGTTTATATTAATTTTGGCACCAACCTCGAGAGCGTCGCCAGAT
Organism: Haloarchaeobius amylolyticus; assembly: GCF_042678045.1. Classification (GTDB taxonomy): domain Archaea; phylum Halobacteriota; class Halobacteria; order Halobacteriales; family Natrialbaceae; genus Natrinema; species Natrinema amylolyticus_A. Next base: position 647,199 of record NZ_JBHUDI010000011.1, on the reverse strand, counting down.
CATACTGCCCCGGCGCAGTCGCCTCCGCTGGCTCCACGGGCGCATACCCAATTTTCGACCCGTACACCGGCGCGACCGCACGCGTGTGGCTCCCAACTTCGCCCATGGCCATCGTCGCGACAGTATCGCCGTGCGAGGTCAACTGCTCGGTCGCCGACAGCAACGCGAGCGTATCCGCCTTCGATTCCGCCGTCACCGCCAGCTTCGCGACATCGGCGTACTTACCCGCCTCGGTCAGGGTCCGCACTAGCTCTTTCCGGGGCGGCGTCCCCTCGAAGTCGTGGGCCGAGGCGACGATCGACACGTCGCGCTCGCGGGCCGTCTCGAGCAACTCCTCGGCTTCCCCATCCAAAATCGACTCGAGTTCGACGTCAATCGCCTCGACAGCCTCGAACGCAGTCGCCTCGGCCAGCGCCTCGAGTCGACCCTCGTCTTTCGCTTCTCCACCTTCCCACTCGGCGCGGTTGGTCGCCAGGATCGGTAACTCGCCGTCGTAGGCCTCGAGCGCGGCCAGGGGCTCGTCGGCCAGGTCCATTCGGAATTCGATCGCGTCGGCGTGTTCGCGGGCCGCAGGCTCGTCGGCGAGGTCGGCCGTCGATGCTGCGAGGACGAACGAGTCGAAGGTCAGTCCCATTGCTATCGACTGGGACCGAGCGCGACAAAAACGGTATCGTTCCGGCGAGTGTCCGCGGTTATGCCATTCCGATGGTCTCCTCGGCCTCGAGGAGCTCGTGGTACCGGTTGCGGATGGTGACTTCGGAGATGTCCGCGACGTCGGAGACGGCAGCCTGCGTGGTCTTCTCGTTGGTCAGCAGTGCGGCGGCGTAGACCGCAGCGGCCGCGAGGCCGACCGGCGACTTGCCGCTGTGGACGCCCTTCTCCTTGGCGTTCTGGAGCAGCGAGCGCGCGCGGTGTTCGGCCTCGTCGGAGAGCTCGAGCCCCGAGGCAAAGCGGGGGACGTAACTCTCGGGGTCGGCAGGCTGGACCTCGAGGCCGAGTTCGCGGACCACGTAGCGGTAGGTACGCGCGATCTCGTTTTTCTCGACGCGGGAGACGTCGGCGATCTCGTCGAGGCTCCGGGGAACGCCAGCCTGGCGGGCGGCAGCGTAGACACAGGCCGTCGAGACGCCCTCGATGGAGCGTCCGGGGAGGAGGTCCTCGTCGAGCGCGCGGCGGTAGATGACCGACGCCGTCTCGCGGACGTTCGTTGGGAGGCCGAGCGCGGAGGCCATGCGGTCGATCTCGCCGAGTGCCTGTTTCAGGTTGCGCTCCTTGGAGTCGCGGGTGCGGAAGCGCTCGTTCCACTTGCGCAGGCGCTGCATCTTCTCCCGCTGGCGCGAGCCAAGGGAATTGCCGTAGGCGTCCTTGTTCCGCCAGTCGATGTTCGTCGAGAGCCCCTTGTCGTGCATCGTGTTGGTCGTGGGAGCGCCCACGCGGGACTTCTCGTTTTTCTCGGCGGCGTCGAACGCACGCCATTCGGGACCGCGGTCGACCGAGTCCTCCTCGACGACCAGGCCACAGTCCTCACAGACCGTTTCGCCGTGTTCGTCGTCGACGACGAGGTGGCCAGCACACTCGGGACAGACCAGATCCTGATCCTCGCTCTCGGTCTCCTGTTCGTTCGTTTTGGATTCGCTACGTCGTACTCTCGTATTCGATGGTGCGTTAGTCATACGGTGGCGATTGCTGCCCGGCCGAACCGATTGCAAAAGCCCGGACGGATCCGTTACCTCCCACGTTCAGACACTCAAGGTTTAAGGGTTTCGAAACCTCGTCCAGATACGCCTCGAAAACGGGTAATTCGGGTAAAAGAGCATGATAGATAGAAACATTAAAGAATAGTAGTGACTCGAATCGGAGCCACCAACTTGCCCCCGTTCGAACGGCCGGTATGAAGCTCGCAGTCGGGAGTACGAACCCGGTCAAGATCGACGCGGTCAAGCGAACGCTCGAGCGATACGAGCCGACCGTGATCGCCGTCGACGTCGACTCCGGGGTGAGCGAACAGCCGTGGTCGATCGAGGAAACCGTCACCGGTGCCGAGAACCGCGCCCGACGAGCGCTCGCGGCGACCGAGGCCGACTATGGGGTCGGCCTCGAGGGCGGGGTCGCCCGGCACGAGGGCGTGCCGGGACTCACCCTGATTATGTGGGGTGCCGTGACCGACGGCGACCGGATAGAGAGAGGCAGTGGCCCGACGCTGCGACTCCCCGACGGCGTCGCCGAGCGCCTCGAGGCCGGTGCAGAGCTGGGGCCGGTGATGGACGACCTGCTCGGAACCGACGGCCTCGCCGAGTCCGCGGGAGCCGCCGGCGCGCTGACAGCCGGACTGACCGACCGAACGCGGGCGCTCGGTAAAGCGGTCGCGTGTTCGTTCGGCCCCTTCCTCACAGAGTACTACGATTGACAGCTGTCGATCGACTACCGTCGCGTGGCGGGCGACACATTGGTCCGGATCGATCAGCCAGTAATCACCACGACCAGCAGACTGTCAGCAAATCGAATGTTTTAACCGGCCGTACCAACGGAAGCTTTCCGGCCGATTATTCATCTCTTACTCGCCGGTAAAACCGCATGAGGGCAGCCAGTTAACTGTGCGTACCAAACCCCCTAAGGTCGATCCTGTCATCCACAGATGTATGAGCACTGCAATGGCCCCCGACCTCACGAGCAAACAACAGCGGATCCTGGAGTACCTCCGGAACAACGCGGCGACGAAGACGTACTTCAAGTCCCGCCTCATCGGCAAGGAACTCGGGATGACGGCAAAAGAGGTCGGCTCGAACATCACCGCCCTGCAGGAGGGTGACTACGACGTCGAGATCGAGAAGTGGGGGTACTCCTCGAGTACCACCTGGAAAGTCGATGTGTAAGACGGGCTGCTGTCACGAGGTCTCGGCACACCGCTGGGGCGTGTTCCAGGTGCGCCGACCATGATTGACGGCGATCTGTATACCGCCACCTCGGCGTCCGGTGCCATTTCAGCTCGATTTTACCGATCGTTTCGATCGGAGATGCGAAGCGACGCCGAACCCTCTTTTCGCTGCGCTCCGTCATGACGAGTGATGACGACGGTCCTGTTCGACATGGATGGGGTCATCCTCGAGGGACCCCGAACTGATCCGCAGGTGTACGCCGACGCGACCGACGCGGCGCTCGCCGAACTGGGAGCCGACCCGACGCCGGCCCAGCGGCGCGATTTCAGAACACACGAGTGTGACGCGATCCGGGCTCACTGCGAGGCGTTCGGGATCGATCCCGGACGGTACTGGGAACTGAAGGAATCCTACGCCTCGAGTGGCACCCACGATCGCCTCCGTTCGGGCGAGCGCGGCGTCTACGACGATATCGACGCGATCCACGAGGTCACCGAACGGACCACGACCGGTCTCGTTACCAACAACCGCCACGAGACCGCCGCGTTCGTCGCCGAGTACGTCGGGATCGACTTCGACGTCGTCCGCGGGCGCGACCCCACGTTCGAGGGCTACGAACGCCGCAAGCCGGACCCCTACTACATCGAGGATGCACTCACCGACCTCGGCGTCGCCGATGGGCTGTACGTCGGCGACTCCCCGAAGGACGTAACGGCTGGCCACGCGGCCGGCCTCGAGACGGCATTCCTCCGACGACCGCACAACCGCGAGCGCGAGTGTCCACCGAACGCGACCTACGAACTCGAGTCGCTGACGGGGGTACTGTCGGTCATCGACGCACCGGAATCAGCGCCGTAGCGCGTCGTAAGAAGATCTTACCGGTCGCTAATAACGACTTAGCCGCGGTAGTCGAGTAACTGATCCGCGTTCCGGGCGAGGTCCTGAGCCCGCTCGCCGAACGAATCGGCGTGGCCGACCACCAGGAGCAACACCGTCTCCGGGCGTTCGACGGCGTAGCCGTCGTCCCGCGAGAGGAGGCCGGCCTCCTCGAGTTGGCCGGCGTACTTGCTCACCGTCGGGGCCGAGACGTCGAGTGCCTCGGCGATATCACCGGCAGTGGCGTCGGGCGTCGCCAGGAGTTCGATCAGCATGCCGCGTGGCGTTTCCCGGCGCAGGTAGCCGAGCGCTCGTTTCTCGAAGTCGTCGAACCGGTCGGCCGTGACGAACCGCTTGTAATCGCCGTCGCGATAGCGTTCGATCGCACCCGCGTCCTCGAGCCGGCGCAGGTGGTGTTGGGTTTCGCCGGTGCCGAGTTGCAGGTCGTCACGGATCTTCGAGAAGTGCGCACCGGGTGTCGTGGAGAGATAGCCCGCGATCGCGTCGCGGGCGTCGCTTTCACCCGTCTCAGCCGACGCCGCGCTCGCTCGACCGACCAGCGGAGAGGCGGCACCGAGGGCGGCGAATCGGCGGAGGGTCGCTCGTTTCTCGTCGTCGACCCCATCGGGTGCTGTCATTACTATCTATCGTCCAGCACGGCGCGCCCGGTAAAACCGGTTTCGCTCCGCTTTGTTCACTGAAAACTACTAATTAGTCATCGAATACTGTTCGGTTGATTGATACGAATAGCGGGGTCGAAGGCCACCACCGCCCGACAGTAGCCGCGGGTTCGGGAGCGGCGTGGCGCTACCGGGAACCGGCGACGTGGAACGACCGGTGCTGACCCGACCGCGGCAATCGTTAGTTGCTCGTCGAGGTGTCTTCCGAGTCGTCGATCGGCACGTCAGTGCCGCCGTCGGCCTGTTGGAAATTCTGATCCATCTCCTCGATGACCTCGTCCGGGTCGGAGATCTCCGCGGGGTCCTTGCCTTCCTTGATCGCCTGGGCTTCCTGTTCCATCGCCTCGACATCCATGTCCGCCTCCTGGTCGATCTCGCCGATGATCTCGGCGATGTCGTCGAGTCCGATCAGTTCGCGCGTCTCCTCGTCGAACTCGCGGCTCTCGAGTTCCGCGCCGTCGGCTTCGACGTCGCTGCCCGAGAGGTGCTTGCCGTAGCGGCCGACCAGCGAGGTGAGTTCCTGGGGCATGACGAACGTCGTCGATTCGCCCTGGCCGATGTCGGCGAGCGTCTCCATGCCCTTGTCGATGACGGCGCGTTCGCCCATCGATTCGGCCGAGCGTGCCCGGAGGACGGTCGAGATCGCGTCACCCTGGGCCTCGAGGATCTGGCTTTGTTTCTCACCCTGGGCGCGGATGATCTCGCTCTGTTTGTCACCCTCCGCTTTCTCGACGGCGCTGCGGCGTTCACCCTGCGCCTCGAGGATCATGGCGCGGCGTTTCCGTTCGGCGGAGGTCTGTTGTTCCATCGCGCGCTGGACGTCCTTCGAGGGGTTGACCTCGCGGACCTCGACCGACTCGACGCGGATCCCCCACTCGTCGGTGGGTTCGTCGAGTTCCTGGCGGATGCGCGCATTGATCTCCTGGCGTTTGTTCAACGTGTCGTCGAGTTCCATGTCACCAAGCACGGCGCGCAGCGTGGTCTGGGCGAGGTTCGAGACGGCGCGCTTGTAGTCGTCGACCTGGAGGAAGGCCTTCTTCGCGTCCATTACCTTGATGTAGACGACGGCGTCGGCGGTCACCGGCGAGTTGTCGCGCGTGATCGCTTCCTGTCGGGGGACGTCAAGCGTTTGCGTTCGCATGTCGAACCGGTAGGTATTCGAGACGAACGGGGGGACGAAGTTGATCCCCGGCTCCAAGAGCTTGCGGTACTCGCCGAAGACGGTGAGGGCGCGTTTCTCGTAGGCGTCAACGATCTCGATCGCGCTTAACAACGCGGCGATGACGAGAACGAGGACGAGGGCACCGACGATCAACAGGGCACCGCCGGCGGTTTGCAGTGGAACCAATGGTATCTCCATATTTCGGAGTTACGACGGCGGGGAGAAAAGCGTTCCCTTGTTTCATCAACATATGTCTGAGTTTCTCACTCAGCGATCCGATCATTCCGTCTCGGTTTCGGTCTCCCGCTCGTCGTCGACGCTGTCAGTTCGCTCGGCATCGGGTCGGTCGGCGGCATCGGACGCGGACGACTCGTCCATGCGTGCGAGCGCCCGATCGATCTCGTCTTCGCCGAGTGCGTCGAGCGATTCGACCGTTAGCACGTTCCCGCCGCCCGGATCGAGGACGATCACCTCTTTGCCCTCTTCGATCGTCCCGTCGGTCGTCCGTGCGCTGTAGTAGGGTGCAAAGCCGCCACCCTCGAGTTTGACTTCCCCGTCGCGGGTCGTGACGGTCTCGGTGACGTAGCCCGTCCTGCCGGACAGCGAGTCCGAGTCCGTCGTCCGGCCCGATCCTTTCCCGCCGTAGAAGTCGAACTCCCGGTAGACGTAGGCCGCTGCAAGCCCGATGACGAGCGTCAGCGCAGCTAGCACGAACGGGCTCGCTGCAGGCGGGAAGACCATGCCCACGAGGCCGGCACCGACCAGCGCGATCCCGATGACGATGAGGTGGGCACCGGGCGAGATGGCCTCGAGGACCATCATCACCAGCCCCGCAACGAGTAACAACAGCGGGATGTTCCCGACGAGGGATTCGACCATATGCGGGGTTAGGTCTTGTGCCGATTAAATGTTTACCGCACGGAAGAAGTGAGATAATCGGTCGAGTGCCGGACGACCACGAGTGGCAACTCCACGATCCCGGACAAGTCAAGAACGCGTCAGCCAAGCGGCAACATCAACAGTCGAGCGATGACGAGCACCATCGCGATCACGCCCAGCAGGACGAACAGCGCGTTCTCGAGGTCCGGGTCGCCGGGTTCGATCGGCGTCGAGCTGGCTTCAGGTGTATACCCGTCCGACTCGGTCGCGGCCGCGTCATCGTCTTCGTCGTTCGCGGAGAGATCAAGCGGGATCCGATCGTCTTCGTCGGCTCGCTCGACGCGATCGGCCGGGCTCGAGTCGCCTGCCGGTCCGCTGTCCGGGTTCGCCGTCGACGACTCGCCCCATCGATCGTCGGCGTCGTCGCCGGGTCCGGACGGCTCGTTTGCCATACGCTGCTATACTGGCCCGGGCGTCAAAAACCCGTGGTCCGAGCCGTGGGCGATACGAGCACAGGGGGGGACCGGATGGTGGCCGAGAGTCTCAGGCTCGCTCGTGTCGATCCCCGAGATCCCCGCCGTAGACGACGCCGTGTTCGGCGTCGAGAGTGACCGGTTCGCCATCCGTCAGCGCCGAGACATCCGCATCGCTTACCATCGGAATCCCCAGTTCGCGCGCGACCAGTGCCGGATAGCCGGTCATCCCCCGCTCGGCGTTGACGATGCCGCCGAGCCGGCTCGTCTCGCCCGAAAATTCCTCGTCGAAGTCGACAGGCAGTGCGACGATGGCCCCGTCGGGCACCGCCGAGAGATCGCCGTCCGACAGGTGGACGACTGGACCGGTCGCCCGTCCTTCGACAACGACCTGGCCGGTCGTCAGCGTGTCGGCAGCGACGTGGACTTTCAGCATGTTCGTCGTGTTCGCTCCCTCGAGTTCGGTCATCATCCCACAGAGGACGACGACGGTATCGCCGCTTTCGGCGACACCGGCATCGAGGGCGGCCTGCACGGCGTTCTCGACGACGGCGTCGGCACCCTGCCCCGAGACATCGGCGTACAGCGGCGTTACGCCCCAGCTCAGCGCGAGCTGGCGGCGCACCGTCTGGCTCGGCGTCGAGGCGACGACCGGCACGCCGGGGCGGTACTTCGCCGTCTTCAGCGCCGTGTAGCCGGACTCGGTCGCGGCCACGACGGCGTCCGCACCGATGTCGCGTGCCAGAAAGCGCGCCGACCGAGCCAACGCGTCGGTTCGCGCCTCGCCCGAGGCCGGAACGCGTTGCTCGAGCAACTCGGCGTACTCGTTCGATTCTTCGACCTGCCGGACGATGCTGTCCATCGCGTCGACGACGGCGACGGGGTGGTCGCCGACCGCCGTCTCGGCCGAGAGCATGACCCCGTCGGTGCCGTCGAGGACGGCGTTGGCGACGTCCGAGGCCTCCGCGCGCGTCGGTCGACGAGCCGTGACCATCGAGTCGAGCATCTCCGTCGCCGTGATGACCGGTCGCCCCGCCTCGCGGCACTTTCGGATGATCCGTTTTTGAATCATCGGGACGTCCTCCATCGGACATTCGACGCCGAGGTCGCCGCGGGCGACCATCACGCCGTAGGCCGCGTCGATGATCTCGTCCATGTTCTCGACCGCGCCGGCGCGTTCGATCTTCGCGATGATCGGGATATCCGCACCGAGTTCTTCGAGCACCTCGCTGACCGCGTAGACGTCCTCGGCGTCCCGGACGAAACTCGCCGCGACGAAGTCGACGCCCTTCTCGGCGGCCAGTTCGAGGTCTTTCTGATCCGACTCCGTGACGACATTTAACCCGAGTTCGACGCCGGGAACGTTGACCCCCTTTCGGCCACCCAGTTCACCGCCGGTGTCAACGCGGGCGCGAACCCCGTCATCGTCGGTCTCGAGGACGGTCGTCTCGATCAAGCCGTCGTCCAGCAGGACGCGGTCGCCCGGCTCGACGGCGTCGATCGGCAACGAGAGCCCGACCGTCTCCGGGGTTGCCTCGTCACCGTCGACGAACCGAATCTCCGTGCCGGTCTCGAGGGAGACCGTCTCACCCTCGGGCAGCGGTGCGGTCCGGATCTCCGGACCCTTCGTGTCGAGCATGACCGCGACGGGTTCCGCTCGCTCCTCGTCGACGGCGCGAACGCGGTCGATCAGCGCCGCGCGGTCCTCACGGCTGCCGTGGCTCGCGTTCAGGCGTGCGACGGACATCCCGGCCGCAGCGAGCTCCCGGATGGTTCCCCGGTCGTTCGACGCGGGCCCAAGCGTACAGACGATTTTCGCATTTCTCATACCGGGAGCTACCGCCAGCACCCCCTAAAAGATGGTCACTTACTCGCGTTCGAGTTGCTGTCTGTATCCCTCGTCCCGTCGTCTGCCACGCCAACCGTTTTCCGCGGATCGACCTTCCGACCCGACATGCCAACCTACGCGACGCTGGTCGATCTCGACGACCGCGAGATCCAGAACGCACAGGAACTCGCATCGATCTGGGGCGAAATCCGGACGGAGTTCGAAACACACGGCGCGGAGCTACACGACGCCTACGCCGCCCTCGGCGAGTTCGACTTCCTCATCGTCTTCGAAACCGACGACAACGAGGCGGCGTTCAAATCGGCGCTGACGCTGCACCGCCACGGCCTCGAGGGAAAGACCATGGAGGTCGTCCCGACCGAGGACTTCTCGCAGGTCGTCGACGAGGTTTGAATTAGTCCGCCGGCCGCTCGAGCAGTCGAGTCACGCGCTCGCCGCTGACGACTTCGGGGATGATGACTGCGTCGGCACCCGCCTCCTTCGCGACCGACTCGTACATTTCCTCGCCGACGCGAACGAGGATTTCGGGTGCGTCGGTTGCCGTCCCGCTGACGACCGCGATCTGGATGTTGACGTTCGAGTCGTCGATCGCGGCGACGAGTTTCGTCGCTCGCTCGATACCTGCGGCACGCAGTGTCTGTTCCTGTCTGGCGTCACCCTCGACGAGGAGATGGCCGTCCTCGCGGACGCGTGCCGCGGTATCCTCGTCGCTCTCGATGACGACGACCGTTCGGCCCGCCTCGGCGAGCCGGTCGGCGATCGTCCGTCCGAACATGCCGTACCCACAGACGATAACGTGCTCGTCGCTGTCGTCGATTCGTCGTTGCATCGTTGCTCGTGATACCTCCGTTGGAATCCGTCCGCCGAACGTCTCGGTGACGACCGTTTCGCCGATCCACAGCCCCGAGAGGACGAGCCCGGCCGTCACCACGATGGCGTAGGCTTTCGTCGCTCGCTCGGGGCCGGCGTGCTCCTGGAAGTGCAAGTCGATGCTCGTCAGATCGACCAGCCAGAACGTCGCCTCGAGGGGGCCGACACCGCCGAGCACCGAGAAACCGACGATACCGGCGACGACGACCGTAGCGAAGCAGCCGATCGGGACCAGTGCTCGCCGCAGAAGCGGCCGGCCTGCGAGGTGGAAAACGAATCCTCGGCGCACGATTGGTCCTCGATAGCAACCCACATATATCTGTTCGTTGGCGCAAACGTTAGTCGAACCAGTAGCTCAGAAACTCGAGAATGAGAATTACACCGTCGAAAGAATGGACGAACGGTCGGTCGCTACTGGACCTTCTCGCCGAGCGCGGCGTCGCCGTGGGTCGTCAGCAGGTCCGCTTCGTCGCCCGCCGCGAGGATCATGCCGTTGGATTCGACGCCGAACAGCTCCGCGGGTTCCATGTTCGCGAGCAGTATGCAACGCGTTCCCGGCAGTTCCTCGAGATCGTGGAGTTGCTTGATCCCTGCCACGACCTGTCGGGTCTCGAAACCGATGTCGACCTCGAGACGCGCGAGGTCGTCGGCACCCTCGATCCCCTCGGCGGCGACGATTTCGCCGACGCGGATGTCCAGTTCCTGGAAGTCCTCGAATCCGATCCGGTCCTCGAGCAGCGGCTCGAGATCCTCGGTGTCTGCCATATCGCTGGTTTCGTCCCCATCGGTGTCGTCGCTTTCGGTTTCGGCCTCGTCGTCATCGTCAGCCGCGGCGGCTGCGACGCGCTCTTCGAGTTTGGCGGTGAGTTCCTCGACGCGCTCGTCTTCGATCTTCCCGAAGAGTTCGCCGGGTTCGTCGAAGGACTGTGGTGGGGCCGCGAGTGCCTCTTCGAGGTTGGCGTCGGCAATCTGGCCGTCCTCGCCGATCTGCTCCCAGAGCGCCTGGGCCTTGTCGGGGGCGATCGGCTCGAGGATGACGGCGACGGCCTTGGCGATCTGGACACAGTCGCGGATGACCTGTGCGGCCTTCTCGGGCTCGTCGTCGGTGAGCTTCCAGGGCTCGTTGCGCTGGATGTACTCGTTGCCGAACTGGGCGAGCTGGGTCGCGGCCTGGCCGACCCCGCGCATGGAGTAGTCGTTGACGTGCTCGCGGACGTCGGCGATCGCCTCCTCGATGCGTTCTTCGACCTCCTCGGAGACTGCAGTGTCGGGGGTGCCCTCGTAGTTGCGGTAGGCAAACAGCAGCGAGCGGTACCAGAAGTTGCCGACGGTGCCGACGAGTTCGCCGTTGACCTTCTCCTGGAACGCTTCCCACGAGAAGTCGACGTCCTGCTGGAGGCCGCCGGTCGTCGTCAGGTAGTAGCGCAGCAGGTCGGGGTGGAACCCTTCCTCTAAGTACTCCTTCGCCCAGATTGCCCGGTTGCGGCTGGTCGAGAGCCCCTTCCCGTTGATCGTGATGAAGCCGGTCGCGGCGATGCCACGCGGGGTATTGTAGCCCGCGCCCTCGAGCATCGCTGGCCAGAAGATCGTGTGGTGCTGGATGATGTCACGGCCGATGACGTGCATGATCTCGCCGTCACCTTTCCAGACCTGTTCCCAGTCGAAGTCGTCGGCGCGCTCGGCGTACTGCTTCGTACTCGAAATGTACTCGATCGGCGCGTCGACCCAGACGTAGAGGACGAGATCCTCCCCATCCTCGCCAGGGTAGTCGATCCCCCAGTCCATATCACGCGTGATACACCAGTCCTGTAGGCCGTCTTCGATCCACTGGCGGGGCTGGTTGCGTGCGTTCGAGGTCCCCTCGAGGTCGTCCAAGAATTCGGTGAGGAAGTCGGCGAACTCCGAGACCTCGAAGAACTTGTGGGTCCGCTCGCGGTACTCCGCGGGGTTACCCGTGATCGTACTCGTCGGGTCTTCGACCTCGCCGGGTTCTAAGTGGCGCTGACAACCCTCGTCACACTCGTCGCCGCGGGCTTTCGCGCCGCAGTAGGGACATGTGCCCTCGACGTAGCGGTCGGGCAGGTACTGGTCGGCATCCGGATCGTAGGCGACCTGGATCTCCTTCTCGTAGATGTAACCTTCCTCGTCCAGCGTGCGGACGATCTCCTGAGTCGTCTCGACGTTGGTCTCGTCGTGGGTGTGGCCGTAGTTGTCGAAGTCGACGTTGAACTGCGGGAATGTCTCCTCGTACTGGTGGTGCCACTCGAGTGCGAAGTCCTCGGGGTCGACGCCCTCCTGTTCGGCGTTGACGGCGACCGGCGTGCCGTGCATGTCCGAGCCACAGACATAGATCGAGTCCTGGCCGAGCGTCTGCAGTGCGCGGTTGAACGCGTCAGCACCGATGTACCCCCGCAGGTGACCGATGTGCAGGTCGCCGTTGGCGTAGGGCAACCCGCAGGTCACGACGGCGGGTTCGTCCGTCGGAAACTCGTCGTTGCTCATGGTCGTCACGTTGCGCTGCCGGGCGTAAAACCCGCCGGTTTCGATCGTCCCGTCGACAGCCGCGATCAGGTCGGCAAACGAGCGGTGACCTGCGGTGGCGCGCGCTTCGACGGGGGCGAAAGATGAAGAGAGACGAGTACCCGAGCGGATCGGCTGGGAAGAGTGTGGTTCCAGTATGAGTAAAGCGATCGCTTCGTCGTCGGAGACGCGCGCTATTCAATCGTCGCTCGCGACGGGCACGCTCGCACGAACCTCGAGCCGATCGAGATCCCCGATAAACGACGCCAGCATCTCGCGGCTGACGTGGGGCATACAGACGACCCGCAGTTCACCCGTGGCGGTCCGTGAAATCCGCCAGCCCTTCGCGCGTAAGGCGTCGAACGTCGATCGGGGCACGTCGGCCGCGACCAGCGGCAGAGTCGGGTCTGCGACCCGGTAGCCGCGTTTCTCTAAGGCATCGGCGAGCCACTCGGCGTTGTTCTGCGAGCGGACGTACTGGCTGCGATAGCCGGCGGGCCACAGCGTCTCCATCGCCGCGACGGCGCTTGCGACCCCTGCACCCGAGCGGGTGCCGGTCAGCGTCGCCTGCGACGTCGACTCGAGGTACGGCGTGTCGACGGCGAGTTCGTCGAGCAGGTCCGGCGACCGAACGAGCAATCCGCCCGAGGGAACCGCGGCCTGGCCCATCTTGTGGGGATCGATCGTCATCGTGTCGACGGCGGCGTGGCCGAAGTGCCACTCGTAGTCGGTAAAGGGAAGCACGAACCCGCCCCACGCGGCGTCGACGTGGAGCATGGCGTCGGACGACTGGGCGATCTCGCCGAGTTCCGGGATCGGATCGACGCGACCGTACTCGGTAGTCCCCGCGACGCCGATCACCAGCGCCGTGTCCTCGTCGACGCTGGCGCGGACGGCCTCGAGGTCGGCCCGATGACGGTCGTCGGTCGGGACGATTCTGAGTTCGACGCCGAGCAAGTCGGCGGCTTTCTGGAAGCTGAAATGGCCCGATTCGGGCATGACGATGTTCGGCGTCCGACTGTCGGTCCGCTCGCGAGCGATGCGAACGGCCTGAATGTTGGCCTCCGTCCCACCGCTGGTGACATAGCCTGCCGGGTCGTCCAGGCCTGCGATCTCGCCTAACAGGCTGATCGCGTCGTCCTCGAGCGCCGAGACGTTCGGATACGTACCTGGATCACCGGGATTCGTCGCGAGAAACCGCTCGGCCGCGTCGCGCGCCGCCGGGTGGGGTTCCGTACACATCGACGAGAGAACCCGGTCGAACGCTTGCGGCTCGATTTGCATATCACGTATGTAAACGGTCGTCGGTTTATTTGTTGCGTTTGACGACGTTTCTCGACGGTGGACGGTCGACACCGCCGGCGAGTGGACGTTCGGTGAGTCGGGGTGGTGCCGACGGTGGCGGCTCACGCCCGCCGAAAGCGTGCCTTCAAGTCCGCCGCCGCGCAACGCCTCCCTATGAACCCAGGCGACCGCGTCCGCGTCGACCGCGCGGATCGCACGTACGAAGGCGTGTTGCTCCCCTCGAGCACGGACGAGCACCTCGTGGTGAAACTCGAGGGCGGTTACAACGTCGGCGTCGATCGCGACGGTGCCGACGTCGACGTCCTCGCGGAGGACGTCTACGAGATCGACGGAACGGACTCGACGGGAACCGATGCGGACGAGGGCTCCGAAATCGAGTTCGACGACGACCTGCCGACGATCTCGCTGCTCTCGACCGGCGGGACGATCGCCTCGACGGTCGACTACCGAACCGGCGCGGTGACCGCTCAGTTCGACGCTGAGGACGTGCTGCGCGCCGTGCCGGATCTGGCGGGCCGGGCGAACTACCGCGGCCGCGTCGTCGCCAATATCCTCTCGGAGAATATGGAGCCGCCGCTGTGGCAGGAACTCGCCCAGGCAGTGTACGAGGAGATCGAGGCCGGAGCCGACGGCGTCGTCGTCATGCACGGCACCGACACGATGCAGTACTCCGCGTCGGCGCTGTCCTTTATGCTCGAGACGCCGGTTCCGATCGTCTTCACGGGCTCGCAGCGCTCGGCCGACCGGCCATCCTCCGACAACGTCATGAACGCCGTCTCGGCCGTCGAAGCCGCCAAAAGCGACTGCGCGGAGGTCATGGTCTGTATGCACGCCACCGAATCGGACGACCGCTGTGCACTCCACCGCGGCACTCGCGTGCGAAAGAATCATACGTCGCGTCGGGACGCCTTCGAGACCGTCGGCGCGAAACCGCTCGGCGAAGTCGACTACGAGACCGAGGAGATCACGTTCCGTCGCGACTATCAGGCACGCGGTGAGGCCGACCTCGCGATCGACGCCGACCTCGAGGACGACGTCGAACTCGTCAAGTTCACACCCGGCATGGACCCCGCGTTCCTCGACGTCGTCGAAGGCAACGAGGGCCTGATCGTCGAGGGCACCGGCCTCGGACACGTCCACACCGACCTCATCCCACGACTCGAGGAACTCGTCGAGGACGGCACGACGGTCGTCATGACCAGCCAGTGTCTCGAGGGCCGGGTCTGTGATCGGGTCTACGATACGGGTCGGGACTTACTCGAGTCAGGTGTCGTCGAAGCCGGTGACACGCTGCCGGGGACGGCGAAAGTCAAGCTGATGTGGGCACTCGCGAACACCGAGAACGTCGAGGAAGCGATGGGAACGTCGCTAGCCGGCGAGATTCAGGAGCGGTCGGTTCCCTGGGAGTAGAACTGCGCTGACTGGAGTGACAGGCTGCGGTCTCGTCCAGGAGCCAAAACTCAGTTGGAGCTACACTTTTGGGCGTGGCCGCCGAGTGTTCGCGTATGATCCGTGGCGTTCTCTCGCGATTCCGCGAGTGGCTTGCCGTCGAGGACCCTGACGAGCGAATCGAAGGGGCCGGTAAGCCGATCGTCTCACCCCAGCATCGACGATCGCTCGAGGCAGAACGCGAGCTTGACCTGCTCGATGACGTCACCAATACTGATCGGCACAGGGAGCGATAATAGACCGTTTTCGAACGACTACGTGAGGTGTTTCGACCGGCATGCCGACAGATTCGGACGCGGATTCGGCTATCGAAATCCGCCGTGCGACCCCCGACGATTACGAGGCCGTCGCCGGCTTCACGAGCGAGATCTGGGCCGACCGCGGCGGTGACTACATTCCGCGGGTCTACCACGAGTGGCTCGAGAACGAGCGCGAGCAGGGAAAGAAGACGTTCCTCGCGGCGGTCGACGACGAGGCCGTGGGGATCGTGCAGGCCGTGATGCTCTCTCCCGACGAAGCCTGGTTTCAGGGAATGCGCGTCGCGGCTGACTATCGCCAGCAGGGTGTGAGCCGCCGGCTGAACGAGGCGGCCGTCGCGTGGGCCCGCGAGCAGGGCGCGACCGTTGGCCGGATTATGATCTTCTCGTGGAACGCCGTCTCGCTCGGCGCGGCACGCGCCAGCGGGTTCGCACCGATCACCGAATTCCGGTTCGCCCATCCGGATCCCGATCCGGACGCCGACGGTCCACATCGCGTCTCGAACGACCCCACCGCGGCCTGGCGCTACTGGACTCACAGCGACGCCCGCGAACACCTGTCCGGACTCGGGTTCGCACCTGAGGAGTCGTGGGCGGTCCGGGAACTTACACGGGACGACTTCGAGCAACTGGCCGACGAGATGGCCGTCTTCGCTGTCGAGAGCGACGCCGGGCTGGCAGGGATGGCCTACCGCTCCCGAACGTACGACCGCGAACTCGAGTCCGAAGATGGGCAGACACGAACCGAGACGTGGGCCGAATACGGCCTCGCCGCGTGGGACGAGGTCGACGCCTGCCGCTCGCTGTTCGCTGCGATCGCCCGTGATGGGGCCGACTGCGGGGCTGACAAAACCCGCGTCGTGATCCCCGAAACCGTTCGGTTCGTCACCGACGTGCCGCTTGTGGGGACAGATATCGCCGACGAACCCGACTTCGTGCTCGGAATCGATCTCACAGCGACGCCGACTTAGTCCGCTGCTAGCCGTTGCAATCGCTCGAGTCGGCGCTCCGTCGCGGGATGGGTCGCAAAGAGCCCACCACCGCCGTCGCGGTCCGGATCCAGCGTCGGGAGGACGGACATCGCGTCGACGGACCGGGCGTGTGCCCGCAGGTCTTCAGGCGGTCGCTCTGCGGCCGCCGAATCGAGACGCTCGAGGGCCGCGGCAAGCGCAGCCGGCTCGCCGGTCGCGGCGACGGCTGCTCGGTCGGCGGCGAACTCGCGGCCGCGGGAGAACAGCCCGACGCCGAGGGTCGAACTGCCGACTAGCAGCCGGCCGAGCACGACCCAGGGAATGTCGCGGGGGTCGTCGTCCTCGTCGTCTATCTCATCGTGGAACTCCTCGGCGGCGATCAGCGGCACGAGCGCCCACGTCATCAACCGCTGGTCGCCGTTGGCGACGTGTGCGAGTTCGTGGGCGAGTACCGCCTCGAGTTCCGCGTCGGGAAGCGCTCCGAGCAAGCCACTGGAGACGACGAGAACCGCCTCACCGTCTCGTTCAGTCGTGCACGCGATCGGCGTCGTCGCGTGATGGTGACGAACCTGTGGCACTGGCAGATCGAACTGGGCCGCGAGGCGGGCGGTCGTCGACGTGACCCGCTCGGTGTCGACGGGTGCGAGGTCGATCGGCACCGTCTCGCGGAGCAGCCGAGCACGGCCTTGGCCGACCGCTTCCCGCACGCCGACGATCCAGACGCGCAATACCACCGCGACCCCGAGGAGCTGTATTACGATGATCGCCTTTATACCGGGGTCGACGACGAGATCGACCACGCCGAAGATAAGTCCGCCAACCGCCAGCCCGCCCAGCATCGCGGTGACAAGTCCCACCACGACGAGCGTTCCGAGTCCGATCACAGCCGCACCGACCGCACGACCCGCGAGGCTGAGCGTCGTTCGGATTCGCACGGCTGCTCGTTTCGAGGGGAGACAGTTAAGAAATTCGACGGGTGTCGTGCCGTCGTCGCTGTCGGTCTCCCGAGATCCCTTGAGCGTTACCCGCCGCTGACGGGCGGGAACAGCGCCAGTTCGTCGTCACCCTCGAGTTCCGTTGCCAGCCCCTCTTCCTCGACTAAGACGTTCGTCCCGTTGCGAAGCACGTTGATCTGTGAGCGCAACTCGCCGTCCTCGAGCACCCGCTCCTCGAGGGCCGGTTTCGCCGCGAGCAGTTCCTCGAAGGCGTCGCCGACGGTGTCGCCAGCCGCGGCGTCGACGGTCACGCGTTTGTCCCCCGCGCGTTCCGCGAGGTCTGCGAACAGTTTCCACTGCGTTGGCATACGTGGCGCTATCGGTGCCGACGGCAAGTAGCTACCGCTCCCCCGCCTGTTCGGGTGCCGAATCGCGCGTGCGATCCGTGTTCGATCCGCCGGTGCGAGCCGACGCTCGGTTTCGATCGGGGTCGTCGTCCGTCGGTTCGACCAGCGTCCGGTCAGCGACCCGTCGGAGCGCGTCCGGACGGCCGAGCACGTAGGCGATGTCGCCGGCCGCGAGTCGAACGTCGTCGGCCGGCAGCGCCAGGGCTGTCTCGTCGTCGCCCGCGCGCTCGAGGGCCACTACGAGAAGCGGCAGCGCGTCGATCGGCAGGCCAACGAGCGGGTCGTCCGGATCGACGGAGATCGCCGTCACCGTCTCGTCGGCCGCCCGGAGCAGGGAGACGAGTTCCCGTTCGGCACCGGGACTGCCTGGTAGTGTCGTGAGGCGATACGCCCGGTCGGGTTCGAGCTCGCGGGCGTCGTCGGCGTCGATGGCGACCGTCGCGATGTCGTCGACGGCGGCTCGCAGTTCGCCACCGGCGACCAGCCGAGCGGTCCCACCCTCGTCGCGGGTCCAGATCTGAACCGCGTCACCGGGGCTGGCGTCGGCTGCGGGATCGGCCTCGAGCGCGACGGCGACGGTTCCCGGCGCGAGCGTCGAGCCGATCCCCGCCGGCCGGCTCCCGACCGCGAGGTATTCGACCGTCCCGTCAGCATCGAGATCGACGTCGACGTGGCCGACACCGAAGTCGCGCTCGAGACGAGCGGCCAGCCGTTCGTGCAACTGGTCGACGGTGAGCCGGCGCGGGAAGAGCAACGTTTCTCCCGCAAGGTCGTCTTTGATCGACTCGTCGACGGGGTCGTAGCCGTCGATGTCCGCGATCTCGCTGGGGAGCTCGACGGCGACGACACGGCCGGCCGAGCGGACGAGTTGGCTGACCTCGGTGAACGTCCGCGGCGTCGCCACCAGGAACACGTCTCGTGCGAGATAGTCGCCCAGTCGGCGACCACCGTCGGCGGCGATCGCGCTGGTGACGAACACCGCGACGGTGTAGACGGCGGTGCCGGGTTCGGTCAGTCCGGTGTTCCCGATGATCGCCTGCTGGAGTGCCGTCTGAGTGTTGAGCCAGAGCGCGACGACCGTAACGCCGACGAGGATGGCAACGCCGTCGGGGATTCCGTCCGCGCTGTACCACCGGTAGGTGAACGCCGCGCCGGCCGCGGCACCGGCCGCAAGCAGGACGAACCCGAGGATGCGAATGACTGCCGTCAGCAGCGTCTCCGTCGGGATCGCCTGGGCGAGGACCGGGTCGATCACGGGTGCTCACCTCCGTGATCGTCGCGGGCCTCGGCAGCGTCGTCGAAGAGCAGCCGACTCATCGCGCGACCGCCTCCACGAACGTCTCGATCGCATCGTCGGATCCCGCGACGAACGCCTCGTCGCCGGCCTCGAGCGAGCGTTCGATACCGGGGCCGAACACCCAGCCGTGGCGGCGGCCGCCGGTCTCACTTCCCTGTCGTCGCACGGCGAGGACCGTCACCGCCGCCGACGCGGGCGGTTCGTCGGCCGTCTCGCCGTCCGTACCGCCAGTACCCACGGTCAGTCGGCGGACGGCGTACCCCTCGCGTTTGAGCAGGGCGAACGCCTCGAACTCGCGGCTCGTCCCCCGCGAGCGGACGACGAGTCCGAGCGATTCGGCCTCGAGAAGGGGCTTGACGTCCCGGCGAGCGACGGCGACGGTCACGCGGCCGGGGCCGCCAGCGGTCGCCGTGGTCGATCTCGGTGTCGGGATGGCATCGTCGGTCGGGTCGCCCCCGTCGGTCGCCAGTTCGTCGTCCGGGGGCTCCTCGGAGACGGGGATCGCGGCGCGCTCGTCGTCGATCTCGGTCCGGACGCTCAGCACCGTCCCGGTGATCGAGCGGTCGCCGACTCGGACAGTTACCTCGTCGCCGCGGGCGAGGCCCGTCGGGACGAGCGTCGCAACCGAAACGGCACGGTGACCCGTCGAGAGCCGTCTCGAGAGGCTGCCGGAGGGCGGTGCCGCCGCGATCGTCGCGCGGGCCCGCTCGTCGAGTGTGACGTCGACGTCTGCGAGGTCGTGTTCGGTTCGCAGTCGTTCCTCGAGCCGCGTCTCGAGTTCCGAGAGGGGGAGATCGGCGGGGAGTCGCCACGAGCCGGCTTTGAGTCGCCCGCGGAGGTCGGGCGACAGCGGTGGATACCCTTCCATATCGCGGATCTCGCCGGTCGGGCGGGCGGTGACCTGGCCGACCGAGCCGACGAGTTCGACCACGTCGGTCGAGAGGGTGCGCTGTCGGATGGAGGTCAGCGAGAGCCGGCGGGGGAGTTCGGCGCCGAGTTTGTCGCCCTGGTTGTGGGCGTAGAGTGCGAGCATGAGCACGACCAGCACGGCGACCAGTAGCCGCGGCGACTGAGCGATGGTGGGTTCGACGAGACCGAGCAGGCCGCCCTGTACGCTGGCGATCGACAGTGCGAGGACGACGACACCGAACCCGGGAAGCGTGACGCCGGTGAAATACCGGACGAGAAAGCCCAGTGAACCGGCGACGAACGCCGGGACGATGCCGGTCAGGAGCCCGAGATAGAGACCGAGCAACAGTTCGACCGGAAGGGATGGCATTGTGGGCTGGTGGCGCGGAACGGTTAAAGGAGCATCGGCGATCGGACCACCGATCCGGACGGTCACCGCCAGCGAGGGCGGACGCGAGACGGAGACGTTTAACTAACACCACCGCCGAGCGGTGTGTATGGTCGACGACCGGTCGCTACGAGCGCGGCTGCCGGAGAACTGGCGACGCGTGCTCACGACACGGGCAGCCGTCGTGCTGGTCTTGCTCGTCGCGTTGCTCTCGGTCGCGACCGCCGTCGTCAACATCGGGACCAACGCCGTTGGCGGCCCACTCGAGGACTACGTTCCCGACGCCGTCCGGAACGCCGCCGCCTTCACCGGCGCACTCACCGGCTTTCTGATGGTCGGCAGCGCACTGTCACTTCGACGTGGGCTCCGGGCGGGCTGGTGGGCGACGCTGCTGTTGCTTCCGTTGACCGCGGCACAGGGCCTGCTTCAGTCGAGCCCGTACTCGCTCCCGCTGGTCGTCCTCTCGCTCGTCTCGATCCCGTTTCTCCTGCTCACCCGCGAGCGGTTCGACAAATCCCTCTCGCTGTCGACGACCCAGCTCGCGGCCGGCGCAGCACTGGTCGGGGTCCAGGTGTACGGGACCATCGGCGGCTACACCCTCCGAGAGCACTTCGACGGGATCAGCAACATCCTCGATGCGTTTTATTTTACGCTGATCACCTCGAGTACGGTCGGCTACGGCGACGTAACGCCGAATCCGGCGTCGGTAGAGGCGATGCTGTTTACCATGTCCGTGCTCGTCCTCGGCGTCGCAAGCTTCGGTATCGCCATCGGGGCACTCGTCGCCCCCCTGATCCAAGATCGTATCTCGAAGACACTCGGAAAGATGACCGACTCACAACTCCAACTCCTAGACGAGCACCTTCTCGTGCTCGGCTACGGCGAACTGACGGAACCGATCGTCGACGAACTCGCAGACAGCAGCCGGTCGTTCGTCGTCGTCACCAGCGACCAGGAGGCCGCGACGGCGTTGACGAACCGCGACATTCCGGTTATCACCGGCGATCCAAGCGACGAGGACCCGCTGCAGCGCGCGAAGATCGATCGCGCGGCTGCAATCCTCGTCGCCACGAACCACGACGCCGAGGACGCGCTGACCGTTCTCACCGCGCGCCAACTCGCCCCTGAGACCAGAATCGTCGCCGCGGCAACCGACCGCGAGAACGTCAAGAAACTCGAGCGCGCGGGCGCGAACGCGGTTATCAGTCCTGCACAACTGGGCGGCCACCTGCTCGTGCGCTCGGCGCTCGGCAGCGACGAGAGTGACCTGATCGATCGAATCCTCGAGAGTGAGTAGGCACAGATGACGGGAGGTGTTCTCTGATACCCTCATCACTGGTGGAGCTATCCAGCCACCCCTCGTACCGAGTGAGTGAGACGCTGGTTGTGCGACTGTGACTCCAGCAAGCGGAACAGTTGCACGTCAGTACGGAGTATCAAATACCGCGATCGGTATTGAGAGCATTGAACACGATGTCTGGGTTACGCATCAACCGGTGAACGAGATAGCTCCCTTCCCGATCACCACCACCGGTATGCTCGCTTTCAGTAATCCCGAGGAACGCTTGTTCTTTGAGGAGCCGTCTGACCCGATCATGTGATAGGGGATCTGATCCCTCCTGAGTAGCGATCGTCGTGTAGAGATCGTAGATTTTCGCTGTCCGGAACTGTTTTTTCTCCTCCGAAGCGGTCAGTGCAGCAAGCGCTCGTAAAATATACTTCACGTGTGGTGTCTGACCACTCACGAGGCGATGGAATCGATTGACCTCTGCCTGGGTAATGGCTTCATCGACGTGCGCTGCAGTTACCTGCCCGTCTCCGTTCTTCTCCGCGAGACGGCCTGCTTCGTAGAACGTCTCGACGGCTTTGCGTGCATCACCGTGTTCTCGGGCTGCAAGCGCTGCCGTCTTCGGAATGACCTCGTCCGACAATACACCGGATTTGAACGCGTCCTTCCGATTTTCCAGGATTGCACGTAATTGTTTTGCGCCGTATGGATCGAACACGAGCTCGTTGTCCTGTAAACTAGAATCCACGCGCTCGTTCAACCGTTCTCGATATTCAATTTTATTACTGATACAGATAACGCCGATGAACGTGTCTGATTTCCCACTTTCACGCGCTCTCGACAGGCTTCGGAGCAGATCTTCGTTTTCGAGCTTATCGATCTCGTCGAGGATGACGACGAGTGAGTCGACCTCGTGATTAGAAAGCAAGTCCCACGTGATGTCGCGATAATCCACCGCACTCAAGCCCGTTTGCGGGATCGACTCGCCTGCCTCGAGATTCTCGCTGAGTTCCCGGGCTAATTCACGGCTTGCTTGCGTTTCCGTCTGATAATCCGAGCAATCCACATACGCATATTCGAGCGCAGTGCCATTGTTAGCGGCTCGTCTGGACGCTTGACGTGTGACACATCTCGAGACGAGGGATTTCCCAGTTCCTGTTTTCCCGTAGATGATCGTCGTTTCTGGCGGTCCACCTTCGGTTGCAGCAGCAAGAGCACTCCCGACCGATCGGATTTCTTCGTCACGGCCCACAACGCGGTCGAGTTCAGGAACGTGACCGACTCGAACTAACTCTCGGTTCGCAAAAATATCACCCGTGTCAAATATATCAGTCAATTCCCCATTCTCTGCCATGGACCGAGATTACGTTCCAGGGAATTAAACGCACCGAACCTAATGCTGACTGAGATTCGGAATTCGCGTCCAAGAGATCCTATTGAGGGAATACAACGTTCTTTAATAAGGATAGTCGAGAGCCGTCCCACCCCTCGTACCGAGTGAGTGACGACTCCACTTGGTGTCTAATTCATACGGCCGATATAAATACCCCGTAGATAGAGAGATCGTATTCGGAAAAACAGCTACCGTACTGCACTAACTAACAGTAATATCAAAAGATATAATACTAATTACTAGGGGCGTGTTCTCTTCGCGAGAACAGGATCACTCTGGAGGATTCTGGTGGTCGTCCCGCGGAAAGACGCAGTTCTCTTTGAGAACCTCACTCGGTACGAGGGGGGTGTCCGGTGAGAGTCGTATCACGACACCCACTCACTCGGTACGAGGGGTCACAGTAATGACTGACAATCATACTGATGCGGCACAGAAGCCCACTCTTTCTATCACTGCTATTATTTTCTCAGAATTTTGATCGACAGTTTGTCGCGGACGCGACGGTGTCGAGCCCGCAGTACAAAAGGTCGAGGCACAGGTACAACCGGCAGTATCAGCGATGTCGTCCCCGGTGGACGATCGCAACGTCCGACTCGAGATCGCTGAGTTTGCGAAACGTCGGCGGCGAGACGAACCGCGAGGCGGCCGAGCGGTCGGTGCTCGAGCCGACGAAGCAGACGTCGTACCGGGGTGCAACGCGAGTGAGGTAAGTCTCGACCGACGCGGCCGCGACGTGGGTCTCGAACCGGCCCGAGAACGCGTCGACGAGATCGGCGAGCGCACTCTCGGCGGTTCGGCGACGCGACTCGTCGTCGATACAGGTGCTGACGGTGACCGCGCGGCCGGCCTCCGTGACGCGGATCGCGAAGTCGACCATCGCGCGAGCGGTGTCGCCGGCACCCCGAACCGCGACCAGACTGTTTCGCCAGCGTCGCCGACGGGTCCCGTTCGACCGGAAGACGATGACGTCGATCTCGCTGTCGAACAGGCCCCTGATGAACGAGGAGAGACCGCCGCTCTCGTGTTCGTCGTAGGGTGTAACGACGAGATCACAGTTCTGCTGGCGGGCAGTTCGAAGGACGAGACTCGCAGACTGGTCGGGTGCGGCCGCGACGACAGCTTCACAGGGGACGTCGTAGGTGGTCTCGAGATCGGCCGACAGCGACTCGAGCTGGCGGGCCACATTGCCGGCCGCGCGTTCGACGGATGTCGACTTGCCGTGGCCGTCGTCGGTGTCGTCACGCTGTTCGGCGTCAGTTTCGTCGACGACATCGAAAAGCACCACCTTGCCGGCGTCGTGGGCTCCGGCGATCGCCGCGGCAAAGCGAGCGACGGTCTCGTCGGCGTCGCCCATCGGGACGAGCACGTGATCGTCGCCGGTGGTCGTCCCGTAGAGATAGCGGGCGCGCTGTTCGTAGAAGTGACGCCGCCAGATGACGAACGTGACCGAGACGAACGTACTCGAGACGATGATCCCGAGGACGTACGCCAGCTGTGCGTTGCCGGTCAGGAGCACGAGCAACGACGTCGAGAAGGCCGCGGGCTCCTCAAGATCGAGCGCCCACGTACAGACGCCGGTGAAGAACACGCCGAGTGCGGCACCCGAGGCGCTGACGCCGCTGCCACCGTTGAACCCGGCCGTCGTCGCCAGCGCGAGTGCGAGCCAGCCACAGAGCGCGCCGACGGTCATCCCGCCGACGAACGTCGACGGCGTGGCGTACGTTCCCTCGGGATCGGCAAAGAGCGTGTACGTCCCCGACGCCAGCGGCGGAAACAGCAGGAACGAAACCGCCGCGCTCGCGTTCGCCAGCCACGTCACTGCCGCGATCAACAGCGGGACGAACACCAGCACCGAGAGATGTAAGAGGTTGCCCGTCCGCTCGATCCACCGCAAGAAGGCGTCGAGTTCGCGCCGCTCGAGGCGGCGCAGTCGTCTCGCGAGCGCCCACAACCGCGCTCGAACCCCCTCGAGCATAGCCTTTCGTTGGTCCGGGCACGACCAAAACTGTTTGGCTACTCCTGTATCGGCGCGCCCTCGAGGATCGCCACGCCGCTCGAGGCCCCGATGCGGTCGGCACCGGCCTCGAGCATGGCGACGGCCTCGTCGTAGCTGCCGATGCCGCCGCTTGCCTTGACGGGCAGATACTCGCTCATGAGGGCGACGTCGTCGACGGTGGCACCGCCGTCAGCGAAGCCGGTCGAGGTCTTCACCATTGCCGCGTCGGCAGCCTCGGCGGCCTCGCAGGCGCGGCGCTTCTCCGCGTCAGAGAGGAGCGCGGTCTCGATGATGACCTTCACGGGGATCGGGACGGCGGCGACCAGTTCCGCGAGTTCGTCCCTGACCGCGTCGTCCACACCGGCTTTCAGCCGGCCGACGTTGAGGACGACATCGAGTTCGTCGGCACCGGCTCGCCACGCCGTCACGCCTTCGCGGCGTTTCACCTCGGGGTCGTGGTGGCCGTGTGGGAAACCGACGACCGTCGCGAGCGTCACGTCGAGGGCGTACTCGGCGGCCAGCTCGACCGCGTACGGCGGGATGCAGGCGTTCATTCCGTACTCCTGTGCCTCGTCGAGGACCGTCCGCACGTCGTCCGGTGTCGTTGCGGGGCCGAGGACGGTGTGGTCGATCAGGGGCGCGAGATCGCTGCGATGCATACCGGTGTGGACTCGCCGGACGGGCAAAAACCCGCCCGGTCACTTTTCACGACCGGTGTGCAACCACCCCACATGGAAGGTGCCGAACCCGGTGTGGTGCCGGCCGTCGAGTCCACCGCCGACGACATCACCGAGATGCGGATTCGCGGTGCCGCGGCGATCGCCGACGCGGCCGCCGGGGCCCTCGAGACACAGGCCGAACGCTCCACGGCCGACAGTCCCGCGGCGTTCGAGCGGGAGATTCACGCCGCCGCGGAGACGCTCTACGAGACGCGCCCGACCGCGGTCAGTCTCCCGAACGCCCTCCGCTACGTCCTTCGCGGGATGGACGGCGACACCGTCGCCGACCTTCGATCGTCGACGATCGCCCGCGCCCAGCGCTTCCAGCGCGACCTCGATCAGGCACAGGATCGGCTCGGCGAGATCGGCGCGAACCGCCTCCGGGACGGCGACACCGTGATGACCCACTGTCACTCGACGGACGCACTCGCGTGCGTCGAGGCCGCCCTCGAGGCGGGCAAAGAGCTCGCGGCGATCGTCAAGGAGACCCGCCCGCGCAAGCAGGGCCACATCACGGCGCGACAGTTGCGCGAGTGGGACGTCCCGGTGACGTTGATCGCGGACAACGCGGCCCGGCGGTATCTCGACCGGGCGGATCACGTCCTCGTCGGGGCCGACAGCATTGCGGCCGACGGCAGCGTGATCAACAAGATCGGCACGAGCGGGCTGGCAGTCAACGCCCGCGAGCGCGGCGTGCCAGTGATGGTCGCAGCCCAGACGATCAAGCTTCACCCGGACACGATGACGGGCCACACCGTCGAGATCGAGATGCGATCGGAACGCGAACTGCTCGCCGACGAGGAGCGAGCGGCGATCGTCGGCGGAGAGGCGACAGACGGCGATGCCAAGGGAGATGCGACCGGAAGCGACGCCGACGACCCGGCCCCGGCGACCGACAGCGGGCTGACCGTCGAGAACCCCGCTTTCGACGTCACCCCGCCGCGGTACGTCGACGCGATCGTGACCGAACGCGGTCAGTTTCCACCCGAAAGCATCGTGACGCTCATGCGAGAGCTGTTCGGCGAGCCGACTGACGATCCGTGGGAGGACTGAGACGGTTTGCTGTACCGATGTCTCGGTGCAACCGCAAGGCGGTCGCGGTTGCACCGACAATGACTTGCAGTAGACCGTATGATACGGTCGGTCAGCAGCTACGAGAACCGTTCCTTTCGCGTGTATTCGATAATCGGAAAGTGTTAGTTACTGGTGTGAGCAACACCACGCTATGGTAGTTCCCGAGGGGTTCGTCGTCCCGCCATGGTACCTGCTGGTCCCGACCGTCGTGGTCCTGGGGGGCGTCGTCGCGCTACTGTGGGCACTCGAGCCGCCGGTGACCGACCGGACGGTGCTGGCGTTTGCGCCCTGGATGATGTTCGGCTCGAGTCTCCACGTCCTCTACAAGCTGGACGCGTTTCCGTCGACCATCGAGCCCCTATTCAGTGCGCCGATGGTCTATGCGGTAACCGCGGTCGTCGCGGGACTCGTCTGGATCGTCGCGATCTTCCTTCACGTCGGTGGCCTCCAGCCGACGATCGCGCGGTTCGTCGGGATCGCCGGCACGGCGTTTTTCACCGTCTTCGCGATGGTCGCGATCCTCCAGAGCATCGAGCGAGGGACCTTCGCGCCGTTCTGGCCCGTCGTCGCCGTCATCGTCGCCGGCATCGTCACCGCCATCGCGTGGCTCGTGCTTGGCCTCTGGTTTACCGACGTCGCGGCGACGACGGGCATGACCGGGGCGCTCGTCGTCTTCGGGCACACGTTAGACGGCGTGACGACCGCGGTCGGCTACGACGTCCTCGGGGCCAGCGAGAACGTCCCCCTCTCGTTGCTGATCCTGGAAGCCGGAGAGATGCTTCCGACCGCCGACGTTATCGGTGCCGGATGGCTGTTCGTCCTCGTCAAGGTCGGCCTCGCGATGGTCATCCTCGGGCTGTTCCGGGAGTACGTCGCCGAACGCCCCCGACAGGCACGGACGATCCTCGCGCTGGTCGCCGCGGTCGGGCTCGGCCCGGCCGTTCACAACACGCTGCTGTTCATGGTGGGCTGACACTACCGATTGGAGGTCTGTTCCGGCGGACTGACGGTCACCGCCACTAGGTTTTTATCGGCGGATCCCGTCCACCACTGTCATCGAATGGCTTCGGTATCGGTTCTCGTTGCCGGACACGTCAACTGGGACGTGACCCTCCGTGTCGACAGACTTCCGGAACCTGACGGCGAGGCCGCGATCCGCTCACAGCGCCAGTCCGGCGGGGGCAGCGCTGCCAACGTCGCCGCTGCACTCGCCGGGCTGGGCCTCGAGGCCGAGCTGATCGGCAGTGTCGGCGACGATGACAACGGCCTGCTCGCCCGCCGGGAACTCGAGGACGCAGGCGTCTCCGTCTCGGGCGTTCGCGTGATCGAAGACGCCGAGACGGCCGTCAAATACCTGCTGGTCGACGAGGACGGCGAGGTCGCGATCCTCGGAAACGACGGCGTCAACGAGGCCGTCACACCGACCGACCTCGAGCCGGCCCGGATCCGAGCGGCCGACCACGTGCATCTGACCGGCCAGCGGCCCGACACCGCCGCGGCGATCGCACGCATCGCCAGCGAAGCCGGGGTTTCGGTCAGCTTCGATCCCGGCCGCCGACTCGCCGACCGGGACTACGGCGACGCGCTCGCGCTTGCCGACGTCGTCTTCGTGACCGACCGAGAGGCGACGGCGCTGCTCGCAGACGAGTCGACGGCAGCGCTGGCCGACGATCGGATCGTCGTCGTCACCTGTGGTGCCGACGGCGCGGAAGCGTACACGCCGGAGAGGTCGTACGGCCACGACGGGTTCGACGTCGAGCCGGTCGATACGGCCGGTGCGGGCGATGCCTTCGCCGCGGGCTTTCTCGCGACCTGGCTGGGGGACGAGGGGGTCGATCGCGCACTCGCCTACGGAAACGCCTGTGGATCGCTGACTGCGAGTCGTGACGGCGCGCGGAGCGCCCCGACGGCCGAAGCCGTCAAGGACGTTCTCACGGAGTGATAGATCAGTAACGCCTTTTTAGGGTGGCGAAATCAGCGAAATCGACTGCACTCGGGTGGTTCTCACCGGGTGCTGTCTGACGGTAGTTATATACGAAGGGGCGTTGGCCACTCGAGTGAGACGGTCACGATCTCGTGACTGAGAGACATGACGAAAGGAAGGGTAACCGAGTCCAACGGATGTGGCCTCAGACGGCGCATCCAATACGATCGAGACGCCGACGAGTCGCCGAGTATCGCCGCTGCAATGGCACTGGCCCAGTACTTCGGAGACGATGTGACTGCGACCAGTACACGGCTGTACGACTACATCGATCCGGATGCGCTCGATAGCCTCTTTGCCGAAACGAATCGTGGTGCCGGACGGCCGACTGGAACAGTTGAGTTCGAAGTCGACGACGCCGTCGTCACGATCCGACCCGACCGTATCGATGTGTGTCCCACCAGGTGACCACCTTCTGGGCGCACGTCGGTAAGGGGCGGGATGCGGGGTGGCATCGAGAACCGGAACGACGAACCTTTTTTCTCAGTACCGACGGAAGCCATCGGTATGCCGACGCAGCCACATCTGCTGGTCGACGAGGGAGAGTTGACGGATATCGCGCTTATTCCGGGCGATCCCGGACGGGTCGATCGCATCGCCGACCACTGTGACGAAGCCGAGACGATCGCCGAAAACCGCGAGTACAAGGTCGTCAACGCCACCTACGAGGGGCGAGAGTTGACGATCTGCTCGACGGGGATCGGCTGTCCCTCCGCTGCGATCGCCATCGAAGAGATGGCCAACGTCGGCGTCGAGACGTTCCTCCGGGTCGGCACCACGGGGGCGCTTCAGTCGGACATCGAGATCGGCGACATGGTCGTCGCGACCGGCGCGGCGAAAAACGAAGGCACCACGAAGCGCTACGAGGCCGTCGAGTATCCCGCAGTGCCGGACTACGACGCGCTATCAGCGCTGGTCGACGCAGCACAAGCGAACGACGAGGACGTCCACGTCGGTCCCATCGCCTCCGACGACGCCTTCTACGCCGAAACCGGCGACACCGTCGCCGACTGGGAGGACGCCGGCCTGCTCGCCGTCGAGATGGAGGCCGCCGCCGTCTTCTCGCTGGCTCGCCGGAAGGGACTGCGCGCCGGCGCGATCTGTACCGTCGACGGCAACCTCGTCGAAGGCACCCAGAAAGGAACCGACACCGACGACGACGAACTGCCCGACAAGGCCAAGAACAACGTGGGTCGTGCGATCGACATCACGCTCGAGGCGGCCCGGACCCTCTGAGCCTGCGGACTACGCCGTCAGCCGCTCTGCGAGTGCCGTCGTCCGGTCGGTCAGCGTGTCGGTCGTCTCAGCGGCGTCCTGCAGCGTCTCGGTGATCGTCCCGAACAGCCGGTCGAACGCGTCCGTCCCATCATCGTTGCGCCAGTCGTCTATCCCGTGCGCGTCGAGCCCACAGGTCGCACACGTCGTTCCTTCGAGCGGGCTGAAACAGCCGTGACAGCGTTCGAGTGCCCCGACGACCGTCTCGCTCAGTTCGACGGTCTCGGTGAGTCCCGATTGTAGCGCCGCCGCCGTCTCGGTAAACGCCACGAGCGACGGCCGAACGTCGGGGTCGACGGTCGATTCGAGGGCAACGAGAGTCTCGAGGTGGGCGTCGACGACCGCGATCGCGAGCAACACGTCGCGTCGCGTGCGGCGGTAGTCCGATACCGAGTCCGCGAGGTCGGTGTCGGTCTCGTCGTCGAGCGCGGTCTCGAGCGTCCCCGGGAGCGACGTCGCCAGCGACGCGAAGTCGGCGACGGCAGCGATCGTCGCACCCTGTAACTGGGTCGTTTCGCGGACGCGACGAAACAGCGCGTCGGGGTCGACGGGGGCCGTCGCGGGATCGGCCTCGAGCGTCGCGAAACAGTCCGCACAGACGGTGACAAGGGCGCTTTCGTGAACCGTTCCCTCGAGTGGTACATCACCGACAGGGGAGAGTCGAAGCGTCGTCGCATCGTCGCCGACGGTTTCGCAGTGGCGACAC
This sequence comes from Haloarchaeobius amylolyticus, assembly GCF_042678045.1. GTDB lineage: Archaea > Halobacteriota > Halobacteria > Halobacteriales > Natrialbaceae > Natrinema > Natrinema amylolyticus_A. Next base: position 616,661 of record NZ_JBHUDI010000011.1, on the reverse strand, counting down.
GTGAACGCGTCGCGGTCGAATACAGCGTCCCGATCGGCGGTCCAGTCGCGTGCAGTCACGAGCGAGCGAAGACAGCGCGGCGACAAAAACACACCGGCAGAGACACGATCGGTCTCGGCCGACGGGAGAGAGAACCAACACTAACACACAGCGTCACGAATTCCCGCTATGACCGACCCCTCGGATGCTGGCGATCGATCAGATGAATCGGACACAGGCGACGGCTTCTCCCTCGAGCGTGCATACGACCGCACGGACGTCGCCGAGATCTTCCGCGAGTTGACGGCCGCTACCGAGTCCGGGCAGCCGGTTACCCTCTCTGGCGACGGTCAGGCGGTTAGAGTCACGCTTCCAGACCGTGTCGTCGCCGGACTCGAGGCAACGAGTGATTCCGATGGCGACCCGCCGGTCGCCGACCTGACGCTCGCGCTCGAATGGGACGACCCCGACGGCTCGAGTATCGAAGTCGTCGATCGTGACGAACACGAGTCGACGGACGCCGGAGCGACGGACGACGACGGGAGAACCAGCCGCTTCGAAGTCTACGAGGACGCAGCCGGGGAGTGGCGCTGGCGGCTCGTCCACTGGAACGGCAACATCATCGCCGACAGCGGCGAAGGCTACGCCTCTCGGTTCAACGCCGAACGAGCGGCTCGAGGCGTCATGCGCACCGCGCCGACAGCGACTATTCAGCGGCGCGATTGAGACGGGCGACGGACTACCGCCGAACGTCGTCCCCATCGAGGTCGACGTCGAGATCGGCCGACCAGTCGATGCGCTCGTACTCGAGCGACGGAGTGGTGTCGGCCGGCACGGCGTTGTACTCCTTGAGGAACGCGACGATGCCGCTCGTTCCCCCGAAGTCTCCCCGATACTGGCGGAAGAGTCGTGGCACCGTCGCCGTCGTTTTCTGAGGATCGTAGGAGACGTTCTCCTCCAGGAACCACTCGATAGCAATGTCCAGTTCCTCGTCGACGTCGCGGGGTGAGTAGACCGCGATCGGCGGACAGTGGTCAGCCCCGTGACTCAGCGCGAAGTGAACCCGTGGATCACACTTCTCGAGGCGGAACTGCCGTTCGAACGGCGAGGGGAACAGTCGCGGCAGATAGCCCATCCCCCAGGGCAATTTCGAACTCCGGAGCAGCCCGTGCTCGATGTCGTTGAGACTCAGCCAGACGCCGCTGATCGGGATCTGATCGCGCGCGAAGAACTTCCACTCGTCGAGCAACCCACCCTCGAATAAGTCGTCGTCGGCCTTCTCTTCCAGTAGCAACTGGGCGTACGCGTTGTAACAGTTGAGCCAGAACGCGAGTTTGCCCTCGCGACCGGACAGTGCCCGATCCAGGTGCGACCGCTCGAGCGTCGCGAGGCGTTCCCGCAATGGGTCCGCGTTGCCCTCGGTCTTGACCGTATAGAGGAGATCGGCCGAGAGCGAGAGTGGATCGAGCTGCGTCGACATTCGGGCATGACTTCACGAACCAAGCCCTTGAAGCCGTGTGACGGTTCGTGACGACAGTCCTGACTGGCGATAGATTCAGGCCGTGGTTTTATCTCGTTAACCACGGAAATAACGGCCGTGAACCTCAGCAAGGGCTTTCTACTGGTCTTCGTCGGCCTCTTTGCGTATCTCTCGTTGCTGCTTGCACTCCCGTTTTTCCAGTACATTCTCGGTGCCGTTCTCATAGCGTACATCCTCTATCCGGTCCAGAACGAGCTCGAGGGGCGGATTTCACCGTCGATTGCCGCCTTCACGCTCGTCACCCTGACGATCGCAGGCGTCGTCGTTCCGCTGGTTGTGTTCGTCGTGTTGGTCATCAACGATGCCCGGCGGCTCGTCGAAAACACCGATACAGGATCGCTTGGAACTACCGAGTTCGAGCGACGCATCGAAGAACAGACTGGCATGAACGTCGACCTGACCGCCACGATCGCCGACTCTGCACAGGGGATCGGCGGAACGGTCCTCGAGCAGTCGACCGCGTGGTTTAGCGCACTGACCCACACCGCTGTCGGACTCGGGGTCGCGATCTTCTTGCTGTACTACCTGCTCAAAGACAGGAGCGCACTGTTGGCCTGGATCAGGGAGTTGACGCCGCTGCCGGACGATGTCCAGGACGATTTCTACCGGGAACTGGACGCGGTGATGTGGGCCGTCCTCGCCGGACACGTCTTGATCGCGGTTATCCAGGGCTCCCTCGCCGGACTGGGACTGATCGCGACAGGGGTTCCAAACGCCGTCTTCTGGACGCTCGTTATGATCGTTCTCTCGTTGATCCCGCTGGTCGGCTCGTTTCTCGTCTGGGGGCCGGCCGTGGGCTTTCTGTTCCTGACGGACGAACCGGTGCTTGCGGTGGCACTCTTCGTCTACAGTACGATCATCGTCGGTCTTTCCGATGACTACCTCCGGCCGCTCCTCGTCGATCGCTACGTCGATCTCAATCCCGCCGTGATCATCCTCGGCGTCCTCGGCGGCGTCTATGCGTTCGGCGTCATGGGACTGTTCTACGGCCCCGTCGTTCTCGGCGCACTGATCGCGACGCTGAACGTGGTCAACGACAACTACCACGAACTCGAGGAGACACAGGGAGTGCAGTGACGGGGCGGCCGTCAGGAGTGTGACTCGGTCCCTGCAAGCAACTCGTCGACGAGCCGCGTGAACCGATCGACGAGTCGATCGGGCACCGTCGGCGTCACCGTCGACAACAACTGGCCGGTCGCGTCGGGGTTTGCGAGCTCGAGGACGACGCGATTGTGCTCGTCGTAGCGCTTGTCGACGATCTCGTGCTCGACCAGCCGGTCGAGGTGGTACTCGAGCGTGCTGCGGGCGATTCCGAGTTCGTCGGCGATGTCAGCGGGTGCGGCCGGTTCATGCTCGATCAGATGCGTGACGATCTCGCGGGCGGTTTCGCGACGGAACAGCGCCAGCGCGCTTCGTTCCCATTCATCGTACCCCGGTGGGTAGTAATGAGTCCGGCCGTACCACTCCTCCCGAACGAGCCGATCGTCCTTGAGCAGCCGTCGGATGTGGTACTGGACCTGCCCTGGCGCGAACGAGGACTCCCTGACGAGCTCGTTGAAGTGAACACCGGCGTTGGCCCTGACGTGAGCGTAGATCTCATCTCTCGTGTCGGTCATGTCACTGTCTCCTCCCCCCTGATGGGTCGTATCCGTGCCTAGTGGTGGGGGACATATAACGGGTTTCCCGCGTTCCCACTCGCCGAGAACCGCCCACTCAGGGCGTGTGAACCCGAAAACGGAGAGAACGGCGTCGATCGGGTTTCCGAACGGGTACTGTGGAGCGTCGTCACGAGCTTTTCAGGGACGGACCAAAGGGAATAGGTAGTAGCCCCTCCCAGTACAGGTGTCGATCGCATGGTCCTCGCGCTGTCGGTTGCCGACGGATGGCTTGATCCACAACTCGCACCCGTCCTCGTCGCCATCATCATCCTCGCCGTCATCGGAACGACGGTGCTGTTCGTCATCGGCCTCATCGCCTATTTCCGGCGTCGGACGGCCCGGTACGTTCTGATAACCGTCGTCTTGGGAATCCTCGTCGTCCGCTCGGTGATCGGACTGGGAACCGTCCTTGGACTCACCCCGATGACGATCCATCACCTCATGGAGCACGGGTTCGACTTCCTCATCGCGGTGTTGCTCCTCTACGTGGTCTACCGGAGCGGCCCGTCGAGCCGGAGCGCTTCTCGAGGCCCCCACGATTGATACGGACTCCTGTTAGCCAGTGCCTGCGCACCCGCGAGCTGTCCTGCGGTCGCGCCAATAACTTGTTACAGTAGACCGCATGATCGATCGATCGGCGGTGCGAGCGACCGGGATCCGTCGGGCTTTTGCCGTCCGGTCCCTGACGGTTGGACGAAACGGATGGCCCGGTATCACATCGAAACGTATGGGTGTACGTCGAATCGCGGAGAGAGCCGTGAGATCGAGCGACGGCTCCGCGATGCGGGCCACTACCGGGTTGACGGCGTCGACGAGGCCGACGTCGCGATCCTCAACACCTGCACCGTCGTCGAAAAAACCGAGCGTAACATGCTTCGGCGGGCCGAGGAACTGGCCGACGAAACGGCCGATCTCTTCATCACCGGCTGTATGGCCTTAGCACAGGGTGAAGAGTTCCGAGCGGCCGACATCGACGGCCAGATCCTCCACTGGGACGAGGTGCCCGAAGCCGTCACCAACGGTGAGTGTCCGACGACGACGCCCGACGCCGAACCGATCCTGGACGGCGTCGTCGGCATCCTCCCGATCGCACGGGGCTGTATGTCCGACTGTTCGTACTGTATCACCAAGCACGCGACCGGCAAGATCGACTCCCCGCCGATCGAGGAAAACGTCGAAAAAGCCCGCGCACTGATCCACGCCGGCGCGAAGGAGATCCGCATCACGGGTCAGGACACCGGCGTCTACGGCTGGGACGAGGGCGAGCGCAAGCTCCATCGTTTGCTCGAGGAGATCTGTGCCATCGACGGCGACTTCCGGGTCCGCGTCGGGATGGCCAACCCGAAGGGCGTCCACGGCATCCGCGAGGAACTCGCCGCCGTCTTCGCCGAGCACGACGAACTCTACGACTTCCTTCACGCGCCGGTCCAGTCGGGCAGCGACGACGTCCTCGGCGACATGCGCCGCCAGCACCAGGTCGAAGAGTACCTCGAGGTCGTCGAGACCTTCGACGACGCGCTCGATTACTGGACGCTGTCGACGGACTTCATCGTCGGCTTCCCCACCGAGACCGACCACGACCACGCACAGTCGATGGCTTTGCTCCGGGAGACGCGCCCGGAGAAGATCAACGTCACGCGCTTCTCGAAGCGGCCCGGCACCGACGCCGCCGACATGAAGGGCCTGGGCGGGACGGTCAAGAAAGAACGGTCGAAAGCGATGAGCGAACTCAAACGCGAGCTCGTCGCCGACGCCTACGCCGATATGGTCGGCGAGCGCCGCGAGGACTGTCTCGTCGTCGAGGACGGGACCGGCGACTCCGTCAAGTGCCGTGACTCCGCGTACCGACAGCTCATCGTCCAGAACGCGAGCGAATACGGACTCGAGCCCGGCGATTTCGTCGACCTCGAGGTGACGGCCCACGAGACGATGTACGCGTTCGGCAAACCGGTCTGAGACGGCCCGTGCAGAACAACCTCGCGATCGCGCCGAAATGGACCGAGCGGAGCGGGTCGCTGCCGTGACGACGGCTCCAGTTCGACTCGAGGGAGTCAAGGAGTGGCCTGATCTTCAGTTCGCGGGAATTGGAACCGCAGGTAAACCGACCCGCAGCGAAAAATCGTGTATGAGCGAGACAGCCGAGCAACTCACCCCGTGTACGCGTGCCCAGCGGGACGACGAACTCGGGTGCAACCCCGACCAGATCATCGAGTTGCTGAGTGACGACGACGCGCGAGCCGTGTTCCTGTCCGCTGAGGAGCCGACGACGGTCGGCGAGGTGTCGGAGGAACACGACCTCCCGGCCTCGACGGCCTACCGAAAGGTCGAGCAACTCCACGAGTCCGGCCTGCTGACCCAACTCAACCGCCAGTCCGGCGAGACGCCCGCCTACTACGTCCGGTCGATCGACCACGTGTCGGTGACCTACGACGAGCCGCTCCGGATCGAGTGCACCCGGAAGGGCAAGACGCTGTACTGCGAGCACTGATACGGTCTGTTATCACTGGTTTCGGGCGCACCCGCATGACGGGTTGCGGGTGCGCCGGACCCCACTGAGAGGAGTCCGTATGACGGTCGCGGTCGCGCCGGACGGTTTCAGCCGCTGAGAGCGGTTTCGAGCCCCGGTCGCCCGTCGTCCGCGACAACCGCGTCCCGGTCGTGTCCCAACGAATCGTGAGTCGGCACTCACCCTTTTCGTAGCGGTATCCGTACCCCCGACACATGCTCACGCTCTACCAGCTGGAGGGGTGTCCCTACTGCGAACGCGTCGCCGACCGCCTCGAGTACCTCGAGACGACTGACGCCTGAGACGAGCGGCTGTCCCGCGTTCCCGGCGCGATCGCAGGGCAACTCGCAGTCGCACCGGCACTGACTGCCAGGAGTCCGTCTGCGACGGCGCTGCCGACGAGCGCCGCTACTCGATCACGACGGCGCTGTCCTCGTTGGGTACCGTCGTCCCCGGCTGGGCGGCGAATGCGTCGTGGACGTGGTCGTACGTCGCCTCGAGTGCTTCGACGATCACCGTAGTGTCACTCAGCACCGGCATGAAGTTGGTGTCGCCCTGCCAGCGCGGGACGACGTGGGTGTGGAGATGGTCGTCAATCGAACCACCAGCTCCATTTCCGAGGTTCAAGCCGGTGTTGAACCCGTCTGGCTCGAGTGCATCCTCGAGTGCATCGAACGTTCGCTGTTTCAAGCGGGCGTGATCGAGGAGAATCTCGTCTTCAAGGGCCGCATACTCGCCGGTGTGTACGCGTGGGATTACCATTGTGTGGCCCGGATTGTACGGGTAGTTGTTCAGCATGACGAACGCGTCGTCGCTTCGCGCGACGATCAGGTTCTCTCGGTCGGAGTCCTGTTCGGGGAGCTCACAGAAGACACAGTCCTCGATGTCCTCGTTTTTGTTTTCACGTCTGATCCACTCGATTCGCCACGGTGCGAACACCTGCTCCATACTGACTCTCATTCGAGGTGTGCTTAAAGCGTTTCAGCTCAAAGACGCCAGTCAATCGGTGGAATAACACTTACAACCCTGTCTTGAAGAAAAGACGTTCCGGTGTGAACAATATCGAACGCTCTGAACTGCTCGTTCTACGAAGTCGACGCCGTCATGCGATTTTCGCGCTTCACACCACAAAATGAAGCAGGGGTTTAAGGTGATGCTACGGCAGGTAATATGACAATGGCAACGACTGACGATTCCGTTAACGGGATGACCGAGCACTGCGATGAATGCGATCTCGAAACCCTCCACGAGGTCTCCGTCCAGATCCGAACTGAAAGTCTCAAAGAAGAGAACGCGCAGTTCTCTCGTGAGCCCTACCGTGTGGCCGAGTGTCAGCGGTGTGGGAACCGTACGAGCCAGCGGATGAACAACGCCTGACGGCCAGTCTCTCGCGATTTGACCACTACGCCCGTTGCCCGGTCTCCCGTCTCCTTCGATTCCTCCGCGGTGTTTTCTGGTCTGAATTGCTGATGACCGATACCGATCGCCGATGACCGCGGTCGTTACGACGTCGTTACTTCACAGCCGTCCTCGGTGACGATGATGGTGTGTTCTTTCTGACTGACGAGATAGCCGTCGTCTTCTTTGAGAACGGGGTAGCCGTGGACGATGTCGTTGCGCTTGAGTCGGCGCAGCGCCATCTCCGGGCGATCCGTCTCGAGCCAGCGCGTCGCAAACGGCAGCGTCCGGAACTCCTCGGTGATCTGTTCGAGAGCCTCGCGGGCCTGTCGGTTGCGGACCGTCCCCTCACGCTGGAGCGAAAAGATCTCCTCGCTTGCCCCTTCCGAAACCTTGCCGCCGCCGTCGGTCGCGAACGGCTCGATCGCGACGACGTCGCCGACCTCGAGCGTCGTGCCCTGCGAGACGGCCCGGTTGGGGATGTTCGGGCTGGTGTGTTGCTCCCAGTGGCCCAGGCCGTGGCCCGTGAGGTTGACGACGGGGTTGTAGCCGTAGCCGTCGATCACGTCCTCGATCTCCGCCCCGATCTCGCCGGTGTCGACGCCCGGCTCGACGATGTCGAGGGCGGCCTCGAGAGCCTGCTCGGAGGCCTCGGCGAGTTCGGGATTCCCCGAGAGATCGACGGTAACGGCCGTATCGGCCAGCCAGCCGTCGACGTGGACGCCGATGTCCAGGTTGATCATCTCCTCGCCGAACGTCGTCTCGTCGTCGATCGACGGGGTCGCATGAGCCGCCTCCTCGTCGACGGAAATGTTGACGGGGAACGCAGGCTGGCCGCCGAGTTCCCGGATACGATCTTCGGCCCACTCGGCGACCTCGAGGTGGCTGACACCGACTTCGACGCGGTCGGCCGCCTCCTCACGTACCTGCGCGAGGATCTCGCCTGCCTCGCGGTGTTTCTCGTACTGCTCTGACTCGAGGTCGACCTCGGATTCGGCCATGCACCGGGGTTAGACCGGTCGACAAAAAGAGGTTCCGAACGCAGTCAGGACACGCGCCGCGAGCGAACGTCTCCGCACGTCGACCGTTACGGAAGTAATACAGCATAATATCCTGCCGTTCCGTGAAACGGTCGCCACGGGTTATACCGGACGCGTCCCTCGAGTGAGACGGCGTGAGAGACGCCACGAGATCGGCGGGCACGAGCGATCCCGGCGGGTGAGCCACCGATCTCGAAACGACGGGGCACAGCGGGGTTCGCGTGCACGCGACAGGCACACCAGTTCAGGGTCGGCGGGCATCGACCGTCGATCCCCCTGCACAAAGTAATTCGGCCCTGTTGAAACCCTCGAAAGTTGATACAAACGGCGTGCTGACTACAGAGCGTGAGTGCAGCAGAATAGTGTCTATAAATCGCCTGATTCCCACGCAAATCAAACATCCGGGCAGCTCAGAATCGGTCATGGAGATCGATAGATACAGGCAATACCCGTGGAGGGAGTAAACCACAAACAAAATGATCTCGTGGTTTGTCAAACTCGGCATATTGGCGGTCCTGTTTCAGGTAGTCGTCATTGCCGGGTTCTACGGCTACCTCAGATGGCGACATCCGGTCCCGCACGCTGAATCGAGGCCACGCACAAAACGGCTGCTTCTCGGTGGGGTCGTTCTCATTACATTCGGCCAACTCGCTGCGTTCGGGGCCATCGGCTCCACCCGAATGGCTTCCCTCTTCTCGTTGCGACAGGCAATCCGTATCCAGAACGCTGGACTCCTCGTCACATTCATCGGGTACGGCATCCTCGTCGTTGGGTTCGCCCTCTATCTTCGGAAGCGCGCCTGAGACGACTCTCCCTTCCGGGAGAGATACGCGCTGTCTATTCAACACGACTCCAGAGATTTATCATCGTTGGAGGATTTCAACAAAGCCAGTAATTCGTGTGAGCAGCTGGCAACAGTCTCCCGAGAGGGTAATACTTTCACCGACAAAACGTCGCTCTACATCTCCTCAGGAGACTATAAAACAATATATTAAATGCAGAAATTTATCCACCCATGGAATTTATCTAATGGGGTCCTACATGATTTACCATCCAATTTCCTCGGCTTGAGTCCCTCAGACGGCTGTTTTCGGCGGTTTCAGAGAACTCGGAGCGACGGGAAATCGGGCAGCTTTTGCCAGTCCGAGACGGAAATGGTAGACCTTTTACCCCCGTCGGCGAACCGTACAGACGAGATGAGCTACGACAAGATCGAAGTCCCTGAAGACGGGGAGAAGATCACGCTGAAAGAAGGAACCGAGGACGAACTCGAGGTTCCTGACAACCCGATCATCCCGATTCTCTACGGTGACGGTGTCGGGAGCGACGTCGGTCCCGCCGCACAGAAGGTGCTCGAGGCAGCCGCCGAGGCGACCGGTCGCGAGATTAACTGGATGCGCGTCTACGCCGGCGAGTCCGCCCGCGAGAAATACGGCGAGAACCTGCCAGACGAGACCGTCGAAGCGATCAAGGAACACCGCGTCGCCATCAAAGGTCCGCTGACGACGCCCGTCGGCGCTGGCTTCCGTTCGCTGAACGTCGGCCTGCGCAAACTGCTCGACCTCTACGCGAACGTTCGCCCCACCTATCACCTCGACGGCGTCCCGTCGCCCGTCAAGAACCCGGAGCAGATGGACATGGTCACCTTCCGTGAGAACACGGAAGACGTCTACGCCGGCATCGAGTGGGAAGCCGGCTCCGACGAAGTCGAGCAGGTCAAGGAGTTCGTCGAAGACGAGATGGGCGCAACGGGCGTCATCCACGACGGCCCCGTCGGCATCGGCGTCAAGCCGATCACGGAGTTCGGAACGAAGCGACTCGTCCGCGAGGCCATCGACTACGCCCTCGAGAACGACCGTGACTCCGTGACCCTCGTCCACAAGGGGAACATCATGAAGTTCACCGAGGGCCAGTTCCGCGACTGGGGCTACGAGGTCGCAGAAGAGGAATACGGTGACGAGGTCATCACCGAGGACACCCTCTGGGAGGAGAAAGACGGCGAGGCACCCGACGACGCCGTTGTCGTCAACGACCGCATCGCCGACAACATGCTCCAGCAGATCCTCACCCGCACCGACGAGTACGATGTCGTCGCGACGATGAACCTGAACGGGGACTACATGTCCGACGCCTGTGGTGCCCAGATCGGTGGTCTCGGCATCGCGCCCGGCGCCAACTTCGGTGAGGGCCTGATGCTCGCCGAACCCGTCCACGGCTCCGCACCCAAGTACGAGGGTCAGGACAAGGTCAACCCGACCGCGATGATCCTCTCGGGCCGCATGATGCTCGAGTACATGGGCTGGAACGACGCCGCCGACCTCGTCCGCGACGCCGTCGAGGAGACCATCTCCTCGGGCAAGGTCACCTACGACCTCGAGCGCCAGCTCGAAGACGCCGAGAAGCTCGCCACCAGCGAGTTCGCCGAGGAAGTCGTCAACAATATCGAGAAACTCGCGTAAGCGAGTTTCTCGTCCTCTGGCAGCTACGTGCCAGAACATTGAAAAACTGGCATAAAGCCAGTTTTTCGAGCAGCTAGAACGCGACGCGTTCTGGCGGTCCCGAAGACGCGATTTCCGTTTTCTTTGACTCTACCGTTGGGAGGGCCGCGCGCCGCTTCCCGTAACTCTCTCAGCGCCGGCAGTCGTAGCCCCATCTAATGGACGATCTCGAGGTACAGGTCGCCGAGACCGACCGGGAGCGAAAAGACGCTTTTGCAGTCCGCTACGAGGTATTCGTCGAGGAGCAGGGTGTCGACGAAGAACTGGAGTACGACGCACACGACGAGACGGCCACCCACTTCGTCGCGTACGACGGCGACGAGCCGATCGGTGCAGCACGGCTTCGCGAGTACGAGGACGCCGTCGGCAAGGTCGAGCGCGTCGCCGTCCGCGCATCACGACGCGAAACTGGCGTCGGTCGTGCACTGATGGAGAAACTCGAGCAGCACGCCAGAGCAGTCGGGTTCGACACACTGACGCTCCACTCACAGACGCAGGCGGCCGACTTCTATCGCAATCTGGACTACGAGCGCCGCGGCGCGGAGTTCGAGGAGGCCGGCATTCCCCACGTCGAGATGCGGAAGTCGCTGGAGTAGGCTACGCGACGCTCGATCGACGCTGCGACTCGGTGTCTGTCGCCCGTCTGACTGACTTTCAAGTTCTCGTACGTAGCCATCGCTACTACAATGCCAGTTATTCACACACCAACCAAGGCGGTGGCGGCTACGGTCGCTACGATGTGGAAAGCCGGCCGGATACTCGTTCCGCTCGGGATCGCGGCCCTCGTCACTGGGCTCGGACTGCTCGTCTTCTTCGGGCTCGTGGCCGCTCTCCCGTAACGGCCGGTCCGTCTCAAGCCGTGCCGATCCGATCCCGGACGTATCGTCCGGCCAGTCCGAACAGTGCCAGCGCCATCGCGACCGCGAAGGCGACGACGAACGCCGAGAGCGGGTCGGAGATCGTCTCGAGTTCTCCGCGGACGAACTCGCCCGCGAGGACGGCGGTGACGGCAAAGAGCACGAGGCCACCGAGATTCGCCACACGTGAGTTCGTCTTCGAGACGACGTCGGGATCGTTCAGGAGCACGAGGATGACGGCGATAGCGAAGGGAGTTCCGACGAGGCCGAAGGCCAGCGTGAGTACGAGCAACTGGAAGAACGCACCGCCGAGGAACGCACCGACGGCGGAGACGAGTGCGACGCCGGCGATAGCGGCGCGATACCGGCTGTCGTCGGTCGATTGCTCCCACCCGAGTTTGTCGGCGAGCAGGTACGGTGGGACGATCGTGTTCCCACCCAACGTTGAGACCGCTGCACCGAGCAGGCCGGCGAGGAACACCCAGGTAGCGTACTCGCCGGCAACCGGGCCGAGTGTCTGGGCGGCGCTGACGCCGTCGATCGTCGCGGGATCGACACCGGCCGCCGGGAGAACGCTCGCCGCGACGAGAAAGACCGCGAGGCTGAAAACCCCGAACGCACCCAGCATCGAACTCACGATGTCGATGATCGCGGTGTCGGCGTCACGGATAGTCCAGCCACGGGCGCGCATCGTGTAGCTTTGCATCGTCAACAGCGTGATATGAACTGCACCACCGAGAATGCCCGCGGCGACGAGCGCACCGTTGACGCCTGCAGGAATTGCCGGCACCAGACCGCCAGCCGCCGCAGCGGGGTCGATCGGGACGACGAACGCGGCCGCGACGAACGCGACGACGACCATCGAGACGAGCACCTTGGCACCAATCTCTGCGACGCGGTAGCCCCCGCCGGCGAGTCCCAGCGCAAGGAGCACGGCCCACGTGATGCCCCAGAAGCGTGGATCGGCGAGGGCGGCGACGCCGACGTCCGCGCTGGCGACCATCGTCGCACTGACCTCGGCTAAGGTCTTCATGATTATCAGCTGCGCCAAACCAGCGGCCAACACGACGTCGACTACGAGCACCCAGGCCCAGCCCGAACCCAGATGGCGGTCGACGACCGAGACGATTCCTTCCTCCGTGAGCAGTCCCAGTCGCATGGCGAGATACTGGCCGAGGGCACCCAACACCGCCGAGCAGACGACGACCCACAGCAGGGCGTAGCCGAAGCTCGCACCCGCGACCAGCAGACTGCCCATCGTCGCCGGGCCCGCCGCGATCGCACCGGCGAGCCACGTCGGCCCGAGTCGCTCGAGCGCCGTGCTGAGTCGGCCGCGTCCCACGGACCGCTGTTCAGTTGCCATGCGGGAGTCTTACGAACCAGGCGTTATAACCTCGTGGTATTCAATAGTGGTAGCTACCGGACACGACGGCCGACGGGACTACTCCTGCCAGCTCGGATCCTCCCGTGGCGGACTGAAGATATCGACGCCGCGGACCGTCTCGTCGCCGCGATTTTCGGCTGCGTGGGGCTGCTCGCCCGGGATCGCGTACGAATCGCCAGGTCCACAGACGGTTTCCTCGTCCTGGACGAGGAACACGAGCTCGCCCTCGTAAATAAAGCCGGTCTGCTCGTGGGGATGGCTGTGTTCTTCGACGACTGCACCGGGTTCGATCTCGAAGTGCTGGACGTTCATCGACTCGGAGCCTGCCAGCAGCGCCAGGTTGACGCCGTCGGCCGCCTCCGACGGCTCGCTATCGGTCAGGGAAACGCGTTCCATACGCCTCGAGACGGGCGCAGCCACCTAAAATCCCACCGGCAGGCTGGTTTTCACTTCCGCTCCGGTTGCCGAAGGTTGAACTGCCGGGACGAACCACTGACAGCTATGTACGCCGTCGTCGGCTGTAGCGAGTGTTCGAACCTCTGGATCATCGAGGGGCGATCGGAGACGACCCAGTGTCCCCGCTGTGGCGCGCGCAAGGCCTACGAAAAGCGCAAGAAGTTCGTCGAGACCGACGACGCCGCCCACGCCCGCGACGTTCGCGCGTCGATGCTCGCGAACCGACAGGGTGAGGGAGAGGCGTTCGCCAAACTGGATTCGTTCGCCGAACTCGAGACCGACGTGGCCGACGGCGTCGTCGACGAGACGGAGTACCTCGAGGCATCCGGGCTGGACGTCGACGAGGTCGAAGCAGCTGGCGAGCGTGATCCGCGCGGATCGACACGCAGCGGGAGCAAACAGGAAATCGTGAAACGGGCGCTCGAAGCGCTCGACGAGCCGACCGAAGACGAGATCGTCGCGTACGCTGGCGAGCGTGGGGTATCAGCCGAGTACGTGAAGGAGGCACTCGAGAAACTCACGCGGCGTGGCGTCGTCAGCGAGAGCCGTGGACGGTATCGATTGCTGTAACGAGGAGGGATGCGGGGCCATCGAACGGTCTCGGAGTCTCTCCGTGATCGGGACGAGAGACTGGCGACACGGACGACATCGAATTCGTCACCGGGTCACCATCCGCCGGGACTCGAGAGGACGAGCCCCAGAATGGTCAAGGGGACTACGAAAAGCGTTGCATACCAGATTGCGCCTGCAGTGACAAGCGCCCATGTCGAAAGCCCATACCCAGTCGGATCCCAGTCGATCCCCGCTCGGGGAAGGCCAACGACACAGAGGAGTGGGATCCCGACGACATAGCAGAGGGTCACCAACAGGGTTGCATTGAGGATCCGTGGCCCCCAGATCGTGTTCGGTCCCGCAGTCATCACCACCACACCGATGGACAGGACGTACGGAAGTGAGGCTGTGAGACCGACGACCACGTACGTTCGAATCATCGAATCGAACGGCGGCAACCGGCTGAACAGTGCCCGGAGTCGCGTTGACGCCAGGAACGGAGCCCAGCAGATCGTCGCCGCGACACCCGGAGCCAGGAGACCCACGGCGACGATCAGCCACCCCAACACTCGTCTTCCGAGGCTCATGACAGGTTCCGCGAGGATCACGGATAACTGTCTTTCGGATTATACTACTGCTGTACGTGATCCCGTTCGGCCTTACCGTCCGAGGTCCTCGTGTGCGCTCGCGAGGTGTCGTGAGGACAGCGCCCCGAGCAGGGAGAGTTCGCCCGCGAGCGCGCCGACAGCGATGATCTCGGCGAGCGCGTCGGCGTTGGAACCCGGCGGGTTGCCACCGCCTCGGAGCCCGAGGATCTCGAGGGCTTCGGCCTGGGTCGGCAGTTTCGTGCCGCCGCCGACGGTACCGACCTCGAGCGAGGCCAGCGAGACGCTGGCATAGAGGTCGGTGGTACCGTCCTCACGCTCTCGGGTGTCCATGGTGGTGATAGTGTTCGCGCCCTCGACGACCTGGGCCTCGTCCTGGCCGGTCGCGAGGAAAGCTGCGCCGACGACGTTTGCGGCGTGGGCGTTGAAGCCCAGGCTGCCCGCTTTGGCGCTGCCGATCAGATTCTTGCGGGTGTTGGCTTCGGCGATGGCGTCGGCAGTCGTGTGCAGGCGCTCCTCGACGAGTTCGCCGGGGATCACGACATCGGCAGTCACGGAGCGGCCCCGCCCCTCGACGGCGTTGATGGCGGCGGGTTTCTTGTCCGAACAGAGGTTGCCGGAGAGTGCCACGAGCGAGGCGGGCGTTTCGGCTTCCACGACCTCGCAGGCCTCGCCGGTGGCGATCGTCGCCATGTTCATCCCCATCGCGTCTTTGGTGTCGTAGGCAAAGCGCAGGTAGACGGAGTCGCCGACGACGTAGGGTTCGACGTCGAGCAGTTCGCCGTGGCTCGTCGTCGACTCGGCGGCTTCGCGGAGCGTCTCGAGGTTGTTCTCGACCCATTCGACGGTCTCGGCGGCCTCGGCGACGCCGTCGACCCGGAAGACCGGCGCACGGGTCATTCCGTTTTTCGTGACGCGCGCGTCGGCCCCGCCCGCCGTGCGGATCACGCCCAGCCCGCGGTTGACCGACGCTAGCAACGCCCCCTCGGTCGTCGCCAGCGGCAGGTAGTGCTCGCCGTCAGCCGCGCCGCCGTGGACGGGAACGGGGCCGACGACGCCCATCGGCACCTGCGCCGCGCCGATCATGTTCTCGATGTTCGGCTCCGCCTGCTCGGCGGGGAAGGTGTAGTCGCCGACGGCCTCGAGGTCGGCCCCGGTCTCGCGTTCGACGAGCAACCGGCGTGCCTCGGCCGCGGTGTCGTAGTCGGCGTGGTCCTCGAGTTCGTGAATGCGAACGTCGCCGTCGCGCACGCGCTCGGCGAGTTCCTCGGGATCGGTCATGGATGGGTCGAGACGGTCGGCTACCCTAACAGTTGCTGATTCCCCTGGCCCTGGGTCGGGAATCGTGGCTCACCGATCGAGCAGATCAAACGAGACGTCGTCGCTGACGGCCCGATACCCCGAGAGCGCCTCGTAACAGAGAAGGGAGAGCAGCGCGCCGGTGCCGATCGCCGCAAGCAGCAGCGAACGTGCCCCCGCGGCGTCGTCGGCGAACACGACCGCGAACGCAGCCGTGGTAACGGCCGCGAACCGGAGTCTCGTCCGCGAGCGCGTCCCCGTCTCGGTCCAGGCCAGATACAGTTGTGGGAGCGCAATAGCAACGCCAACGACCAGCAGAAACGCAACCAGTGGCCACTCGCGGAGCGCGACACCGGTCTGTCGCTCGACGACGACCGAGCCCGCAACGACGACCACGAACGCCAGAAACGAGGTGAAGACGACGCGGCCCTCCCGATCGATCATAGTGACCGCTCACCGGCCGAACAGGTCAACCTTGCGCTCAGTTGCAGTTTCGGCGGCCGACACGGGTCGTCATTCCTGCTGTCGGTCCGGTCAGTCGCGCCTGCGTGCGTCGCTTGCGTATCCGGGGAGAGCGTTTTTTCCGCGAACGGCTAGCAACCTCGAGTACGCGAGGCACTGCCAATGAGCACGAGCGACACCGACGTCGTCGGCGACGTACAGCACAGAACCGAGGCCGGGCGATGGGCCGAAGCCGTCCGAACGATCCGGGCAGTTCTCGAGACGCTCGGCGAACGTGTCGAGGAAGGGGGTGCCACGGACATCGCGAGTCCGTTGCCGATGGAGATCGATCGCTACCTCCTCGACGTCGACCACGGCCACACGTACGGCTACGACGGGTTCGTCGATCGGGTGCTCGAGCGGCTGAACTACGAGGACCTGGACCTCGATACATCGTACGGGCGGCCATCAGCCATCGATCGGGCCGAGGCGGTCTACCGGATCAAGGCCGTCGTCGAACTGCTCAGCGAGCGGGTTCCGGAGGGCGAGCTGGCGCACGTCGAAGAGCAGTTCGCTGACATGTTCGAGTTCGTCGACGCCGAGACCACACCCTGGGAGGAAGCCTGAGACAGGCTGCTTCCCGGGTTCACCGGCGCAACGACCACAGGAAGGGGTGCTACCGCACCGGCACTGCCTGACGGGCATTCCGTCCGAGACGGTCAGCCGCCGTTATCGCGCGAGGTCCTGCTTCGCCTGCCGAATCTCGTCGTGAGCCTCGTCCGCCCCGTCAACGCGGGCGAGCCCCTCCGCGGCCTCGAGGGTACGGACGGCATTGTCGAGAAACGAGAGGATGTCGCCCGGGTAGGCATAGACCATGTAGTCGTCGGTCATCACGTCGACGATCGCGTCCGGCCCGAGCCCCTGCGCGCGCAACTCGAGTAAATACTGGATGAACTTCCGTTCCGGACAGCCACAGTAGGGATTGTTATCGCAGTCACAGTCGAGGAAATCCTGTGTGAACTCGAGGACGCGATCACGGGTCGCGTCGTCGAGCTTCTCGAGGCCCTCGCCCTGAAAGAGCATGTCAAGCGTCGCCCCTTTGAACGCCCCCTTGGGGATGTTCGTCTCGAGCTGGGAGCTGAGCTGACGGTGGTTCTTGATGTAGATCTTGTCGGTGATGGCCACGCGTTATCGGTGCTACCGGCCGTGTGCCGAAAAACGTCTCGGTCGTGAGTGGCGTGGGTGCAGATGATTACCCGTAAGCGAAATCGTGCGATACGGAGTCGCACACTCCGATCCTCGAGTCGTAACGTATTTCAGGTCGACCGCGTGTAGGGTATGATGTAAGCGCGTCCGGGTTGGGGTAGTGGTTATCCTTCAGCCTTGTGGAGGCTGAGACGCGGGTTCGATTCTCGCACCCGGACTTTTTGACGACGACTTCACGGAGGAGTCAAAAGTCCGATCGAGACTCGAATCACGCGAGACGAACAAAGTGGGTCTCGCAGTCGGATTCGATTCTCGCATTCAGACCTTCGCATTCGTGCGGTTTTGGCCCCATTCTCGGGAGCAACTGGAACGGCCGTCTCGAGTCAAACGGATCGGTAGCAGAATCGTTTCGAACCCACCTGCTGGCGACCCTAATATACAGGCCCACCCGCTTAGGGACGTCGTCGTGTAGCTGCCAGTCGCATGGCGGATGCTCAATTCCGTGGCACGGCCGACAGGAGCCGGCGAAACGCCGCGATCGCCTGGGCGACGACGCTCGTGCTCGCCGTGCTCGCAGTCAATCACGGGCTCGGCGGCTCGTACCGCTGGGTCGCCTTCACCGGCATCGCGGTCGTGATCGTGGTGTCGCCGGCTGCCGTCCGCCGGGAGCCGCTCGCGATGCCGCCCTGGGAGCTGCTGCTCCTCGTGTTGGTGTCGGTCGTCGACGCGACGATGTTCGGCTAGTCGTTTCTCACGGCGATTGCCGTCTACGTCGCGGTCGCCGCGGTCGCGCTCGTCGCCACCGTCGAGATCGATCGATTCACCGCGGTTCGGATGACCCACGCGTTCGCGGTCGTCCTGGTCGTGCTCACGACCCTCGCCGTCGCCGGCACGTGAAACGTCGCCCAGTGGATCGCCGACGTGACCCTTGGAACCGGCTACGTCCTCGACGGCCAGTCGCAGGACGCGGCCAACCGCGAACTGATGTTCGACTTCGCTTACGCGGCGCTGGCCGGCCTGTTCGCGGGTATCGTCTTCAGCCGCTACTTCGAGTCGTACGCCACAGATGAGAGCGAGCTCTGGCGGACACCTGCACCCCGGGATCACTCGTCCGACTCGGAACCGGATCCCGTTCCGACGCTGATCCGCGATCAACTCGACGTCCCCGAATCTGTCGTCAGGCGACTCTCCCGCGTCATGCAGGCGGCTCTCATCATCATCTTGTTGTACGGGATCGGCAGCCGCGATCTAACGACGGTCTCGAACGCCGCCATCGCACTCGGAATTTCCGTCCTCCCAGCCATCCTCGAGCGAGACGCTCGGCTGCCGCTCGAGCCGGGACTCGTGTTCTGGCTGACAGCGGCCGTCTTCCTCCACGTCCTCGGCTCGGCCGGCCTCTACGCGATTATCGGGCCGTGGGATAGCCTGACGCACACGATCTCGGCGTCGATCGTCGCCGCGGCTGGCTACGCGGTCGTCCGGGCGATCGACCTCCATACCGACGAGATTTACATCCCACGGGCGATGCTGTTCGCGTTTATCCTCGTGTTCGTCCTGGCGTTCGGCGTCGTCTGGGAGCTTATGGAGTTCGCACTCGACTGGAGCGCACAGCGACTCGGCCTCGACGCGATCCTCGCTCAGCACGGCCTCAACGACACGATCGTCGACCTCGTCTACGACGCCGTCGGGGCAGTCGTCGCCGCGGTCTGGGGCTCGTTCTACCTCACCGACCTCTCCCAGCGCATCGCCAGCCGCCTCGAGAGGTAACGGCCGTTTCGGCCTCGTTCGGGCCGATCCAGTCGGGCAATGGCAGTCGCTCATACGGACTCCTCTCAGTGCGCCAGGACCCAGTGATAGGAGACCGTATCAGTCCGCGGCTTCGGTCAGTCGCTGGACCGTCTCATTGGACAGCGACAGGTGCGAGGCAGCGACGTTCGACTCGAGATGGGCAGGGTCGGACGTGCCCGGAATCGGGAGCATGACGTCGGCCCGCTCGAGCAGCCACGCCAGCGCGACCTGTCGCCGTGTCGCGTCGTGCTCGTCGGCGATGTCGTCGAGGAGGCCGCCGTGTTCGGCGAGGTCGTCGGCGTCGATCGGTGCCCACGGAATAAAGCCGATCCCGTCGTCGGCACAGATCTCGAGGACCTCGCGGCTCCCGCGGTCGTTCAGGTTGTACCGGTTCTGGACGGTCGCGACCTCGACCTGTTCGCGAGCACGGTCGAGGAGTTCGGCCGAGACGTTGCTGATGCCGACCGCGTGGACGAGCCCCTCGTCTTTGAGTTGTGCAAACGTCGCGACGGAGTCCTCGAAGGGCGTGTCGTCGTCGGGCCGGTGGAACTGATAGAGATCGATGGTGTCGGTTCGCAATCGATCGAGTGAGGTGAGCACCTGATTGCGAATGTAGTCCGGATCACCGTGGGAGATCCAGTCGCCGCTGTCGTTGCGCAACAGGCCCGCCTTGGTCGCGACGAGTACGTCGTCGCGATCGCCGATCGCTTCGCCGATCAACTGTTCGCTGACCGCAGGACCATAGGAGTCGGCCGTGTCGATGAAATCGATGCCGCAGTCGACGGCATGGCGGACGACCTCGCGTGCATCGTCCTCGTCGTCGGGCGCACCGATGATGTCCTCGCCACAGAGGCGCATCGCACCGAACCCGAGCCGGTGAACAGCCGTCGTGCCGATCTCGAACGTCTCGCTCTCGTTTGTGATCGCGTCGTTGCTCATGAGCGTCGTGTCACCCTCGCCCGTCTTGAGGAATCGGCTTTCAATGTAGTTCCGCGGACGACGACGACGTCCGTACTGTTGCCCGCGCTGGCTCCCCTCGACGGCGAAATGACACGGGTCCGGCACGGACTCGTCGGTCAGCGGCAGCTGGCAGAGCACCCTCAAGCCGACGCTCACCGAGCAATGACTTGCACCCCGTGCGCGCCTCGATACTGTCCACTAGTGGGAATAGGTCAAGGAACTATGCTAACCGCCATCGATGCAGGAAGAGCCACATTCACAACCAGTTGCCTAGATACCGTTCTTTGGATGAGCCCCGTCTCTCGCACCTGTCGCCCACGGTCGAACACAGTTGCATTATCAGCACAAGATCTCTTCGGGGAGGAACGACTCGCTAGCCTACGATGTTCGAACAAATTACCGCACGTGAACTCGCAGACGACATCGACGCGGACGAAGACGGGTACGCGATCGTCGACACGCGTCCGGAAGACAGCTACGGGTCGTGGCACGTCCCCGGCGCGGCGAACGTCCCGTTCGGGCCGGCGGAGACGCTCGACGACGAGCAGGAAGCGGCAGTCGACGAGCACGCCGATGACGACTCGATCGTCACCATCTGCGGGAAAGGGGCGACGTCGACCACTCTCGCAGCCGAACTCGACGCAGCCGGATACGACGACGTCGCGGTCGTGAAAGGCGGGATGCGCGACTGGAACGCGCTGTACGAGCAGGCACGCGTCGACACAAGTGACGACGTGGGAATCATGCAGTTCCAGCGCCGAGGAAAGGGGTGTCTGAGCTACCTCGTCGGCTCACCGGATGCCGAGGAGGCGGTGGTCGTCGACCCGACGCGACACATCGAGCAGTTCGTCGTCGCCGCTGCCGAACACGGCGTCGAGATCACGCACGTCCTCGACACGCACGTCCACGCCGACCACGTCTCCGGCGGGCGAGAGTTGGCCGACAAACTGGACGTGCCGTACCACCTCGGCGCCCGCGCCGAAGAGCGGGACCTGCAGTACGAGTTCGAGTCACTCGAGGACGGCGACACGATCCACGTCGGCGACGTCGAAATCACGGCGCTCGCCGAGCCGGGACACACTACCGAGATGGTTAACTACCGCGTCGGCGACGAGGCGATCCTGACGGGCGACGCCCTGTTCGTCGACTCGGTCGGTCGCACGGAACTCGAGTTCGGAGACGACGACGCAGAGAACGGCGCCGAGATGGCGTACGAGACGCTCCACGAGACGCTCACGGCGTTACCCGACGACCTCACCGTCCTGCCGGGACACGTCACTGTCACAAGCGACGGGCGGTTCGAGAACGGATCGCCAGGGGAGCCGGTCTCCGCGCCGCTCGAGACGGTCGAAGGGCAACTCGACCTTCTCGGACTGGACCGGGACGAGTTCGTCGAGCGGCTGGTCGAGGACGTGCCAGCGAAACCCGCCAACTACGAGACGGTAATCGACATCAACATCGGTCGAGAGCGTCCCGAGAGCAGCCGACAGGCAGCGAAACTCGAAACCGGCGCCAACAACTGTGCGGCGTAAGCGGGCGCGCGCGCCGCCGGTGGAAACGCCCCGCGCCATCGACACGACTGACCGAACGAGATCACCTAGCCTGCAGCGCGGAACGGCTCGTATCCGCGCACAGTATGGTATTGGCCCACACGAATAAACAGATCGCGACCGTAGCACACCTGTGGTCGCTCCCGATCAACTCTACGCTGCGGTTGTCGGGGTCCTCTTGCTCGCCGCCTTAGGTGTCAGTATCCCGGTCCTCATGCAGATCGTTCGAGACGGCCTCGAGCGACGGCGCAAGCGACAGGCTGGAGAACTGGAGCGTTATACCGAAGACAAAGAGTACGACCGCTTTCCCGCCGTGCTCAGCGAGACCGCGGATGGACGGACGCGTCTAACGTGTTCGCAGTGTGGGGCGGAAAACGATGCTTCGTACACGTACTGTCGTCGCTGTACAACACCCCTGTAAGCCGTGTTTTCGTCGAGTACAGAACCCGTCTCGAATGTAAATCGCTCGGAAACGGTCATGCCGCCTTACGAATTTGAACCACGCGAAGACGTTCCGGGGTGTTCGCTTCGCTGTACTCCCGGCTGCGACTTCTCTTGTTCAAATCCGGTCAGATAGCACTTCACCAGCTTACGGACGACTCGCTCCGCTCGTCGTCTTGTTCGCAGCAGAAGTGCCGCCTCCCGGATTTGAACCGGGGACAGCTCGATCTTCAGTCGAGTGCTCTCCCAGTCTGAGCTAAGGCGGCTTACCTCTCTCTCCGTCCATGATATAAAAAAGGATTTCGAATCGCGATCGTTGTTCCACGCCGCTTACAGGAGACTGCAGCGGGGTCAAATATATTGAGTATGGTACTGAAAAACCAGTAACGGAGATAATACGCGAACATCTATCCGAGATTACCTTCCGTCTGTTGGATTAATAGATATTCAAGACACCCTTTTCCGCCCTGGGGGGTAATATCGTGTTATGGAACCCCTTACCTCGAGCCAAGAGCCCACCGAACTCGACGCCGACACGATCCTCGAGTTGCTGGCCAACCGCCGACGGCGCTACCTCCTGTACGCGCTCCGGGGCCAGGACGACCCCATCGAGCTATCGACGCTGGCCGAAACAGTCGCCGGCTGGGAACACGACGTCCCGCCGGACGAGGTCGCGAAAAACGAGTACAAGAGCGTCTACGTCTCGTCGGTCCAGTGTCACGTCCCGAAACTGGACGACGCAGGTGTCGTCGAGCACAACGAAGACAACCATACCGTCGTCCTCGCGGACAATTTCGAGCAACTCGAGCCGTATCTCCGAATCGTCGTCGAAGACGAACCCGAGAACTCGACGCTCCATGCGGCTCTCCAGCCCGGATCGGGAGACGGCCTCCTCGGCCAGATTCGGGAAAACGTTGCGCGGCTCAAGCACTGACGACGGTGGAACTCCTGGTCGACGGCTAACTCGAGGGGTTCAGCGGTCGGCTGCCAATATGGGGGAACCGTGTTCGTGACAGGTGTGGCGTCGAACGTGGGGGATCGAATCTCACTACTGCTCGTGACAGGTCTGTCTTGCCACGTTTCTCGTGGACCTCTTGTGGACCGTCCGTGCCAGAAACATAGGCTCGGGCGGGTTCGAACTACGCCGAGACGTGCTCGCATCGCTGCGCGCGTCTCGTCTACTTCGAAGCGCCACTCACGTCACCTTGCTGTTGCTCGCGGAGTTGCTCGCAACAACAATAGTGGGCTCGGGCGGGTTCGAACCACCGACCTCGGCCTTGTAAAGGCCGCGTCATGACCAGCTAGACCACGAGCCCGCATCCGTGACGAGTAGGTCCGTCCGAATAACCTTTACTCTCTGGCGGTGCAGCTATCACGTATGGCATTCGGGCGCGTGGGGAAAGCACTGCTTGCCATTGCAGCCCTCTCGATCGTCGGTGTCGTCCTCGTACAGGCCGGGCTCGTCTCGACACCGTGGGGGCCAGACAGCGGAGAAGTGCGTGTCGTGGGCAACGACTCCGACAGCGACGAGCCGAAAGCAGTCATCGACATCGAAGTCGCAGACGACCGCCGGGAACGGTACACCGGACTGAGCAACCACGACTCGCTCGAGCCGGGTAATGGCATGTTGTTCGTCCATGGAAGCGAGCAAGAGCTTACCTACGTAATGCGCGAGATGGACTTCGACATCGATATCATCTTCATCGGTGCGGACGGTGAAATCACGACGATTCACCACGCCCGCGCGCCCGGTCCGAACGAAGACGGCAACGATCTCGAGTACTCCGGCCGCGGGAAATGGGTGCTTGAAGTGCCACGTGGCTACACGAACGAGACAGGGATCGAAGTCGGCGACGAGGTCGACATCGACCTCGAGTCGAATCAGACGGTCGTCACGAGCCTTGGATCCGGTGACCTCGAATAAGAGGAAAACGAGCGTGACGGACCGCAGCAGTCGACGTCGGACATGTTTCGATTCGTCGGCAATTCTTATTGCTGGCGATCCCTGACCCCTGTGCAATGAGTCTCGCCGACGGCGACGAGAACGATCCGTTCGAGGAACAACGGGCGGAGGTCGAGAACCCGATGAAGCGGCTGTTCCTCGAGTACGGAAGCGACTACGTCGGGGCCGCTGTCGTCGGCGTGATCGCGAGCGTCGGCGCTCGAATCCTGGATCTGTTGCCACCGCTTATGCTCGGAATCGCGATCGACGCCGTGATCCGCCAGGAGATCGCGTACGCGGCGGCGTTCCCGGTGGGTGGCGGTCTCATCGAACCGTACGTCCCCGACGGACGGCTCGCCCAGTTCTGGCTCACGATCGGGATCATCGCGGGGGCGTTTCTCTGTTCGGCGGTCTTCCACTGGACCCGAAACTGGGGGTTCAACACGTTCGCCCAGAACATCCAACACGACATCCGGACCGACACCTACGACGAGATGCAGCGCCTGGACATGGGCTTTTTCGCCGACAAGCAGACTGGCGAGATGATGTCGATCCTCTCGAACGACGTCAATCGCCTCGAGAAATTCCTCAACGACGGGATGAACTCCCTGTTTCGGCTGCTCGTGATGGTGGTTGGTATCGGAGGGTTACTGCTGGCGATCAACTGGCAGCTCGCGCTGGTCGCCTTGCTGCCGGTGCCGCTGATCGCCGGCTTCACGTATCTGTTCATCAAGACCATCCAGCCGAAGTACGCGCAGGTGCGCTCGACCGTCGGCACGGTCAACTCGCGACTCGAGAACAACCTCGGCGGGATCCAGGTCATCAAATCGAGTACGACCGAGCCCTACGAATCCGACCGCGTCGAAGACGTCTCTCAGGAGTACTTCGACGCCAACTGGGGTGCGATCCGGACGAGGATCAAGTTCTTCCCCGGGTTGCGCGTGCTCGCGGGGATCGGCTTCGTCGTCACCTTCCTCGTCGGCGGTCTCTGGGTCATCTCGGGCCCACCGGGGCCGTTCTCGGGCGACCTCAGTACCGGGATGTTCGTCGTCTTCATCCTCTACACGCAACGGTTTATCTGGCCGATGGCCCAGTTCGGGCAGATCATCAATATGTACCAGCGCGCGCGGGCCTCGAGTGCGCGCATCTTCGGGCTGATGGATGAACCGAACCGGGTCAGTGAAGACCCCGACGCGCCCGACCTCACGGTGGCCGACGGCCGCGTCGAGTACGACGACGTGGCGTTTAGCTACGAGGACCGTGAGACGGAAGATTCCGGGACAGCAGAGCCGGTCCTCGAGAACATCGACTTCACCGTCGAGGGCGGAGAGACGCTCGCACTGGTTGGACCGACCGGCGCCGGCAAGTCGACGGTCCTCAAGCTCCTCTTGCGAATGTACGACGTCGACGAGGGCGCGATTCGGATCGACGACCAGAACATCCAGGACGTCACCCTCCAGAGCCTTCGCGAATCGATCGGCTACGTCAGTCAGGACACCTTCCTCTTCTACGGCAGCGTCGAGGAGAACATCAGATACGGCACCTTCGACGCCGATCGCGAGGACGTAATCGAGGCTGCGAAGATGGCCGAAGCCCACGAGTTCATCGAGAACCTGCCCGACGGCTACGACACGGAGGTCGGCGAACGCGGCGTCAAGCTCTCCGGCGGGCAGCGCCAGCGCCTCTCGATCGCCCGTGCGATCCTCAGAGATCCGGCGATCCTCGTCTTGGACGAGGCGACCAGCGACGTCGACACCGAAACCGAGATGCTCATCCAGCGATCGATCGACGAGCTCGCGGAAGATCGAACGACGTTCGCCATCGCACACCGGCTCTCGACGATCAAGGACGCAGACCGCATTCTCGTTCTCGAGGGCGGTGAGATCGTCGAACGGGGAACACACGAGGAGTTGCTCGCAAATGACGGACTCTACTCGCATCTCTGGGGCGTCCAGGCTGGCGAAATCGACGACCTTCCCCAGGAGTTCATCGAACGCGCCCAGCGCCGGCAGGCACAGACGGAAGTCGGCGACGATGACTGATACGGTCCGCTGTACCGATGTACCGGCGCACCCGCAAGAAATGACTTACAGCAGTCCGTACGAGAGGAAGAGTGGTCGCGGAGGCGTCTAGAACGATTCTTGCTCGCTCTGGTCGTCCTGGTCCGGTGCCCCTTCGTCCTGTCTGTCCTCGCCTGCCGCGGGCGGCGTGCGGTCGCTGTAGTTTTTCCGACCGATGGCCTCGTCGCCGACCATATTCATGATCGCTCCCTCGACCTCGTCGTAGTCCCGATACTCGTCTTCGTTCAACGGACCGATCAGTTCCTCGAGTGTCGTCGTGTTACCGCTCATTTCGATTTCCTCGTCGCCGTGTGCGTCGAGTAACTCATCGTGACCGATCGGGTACTCCACGTTCGTGAGCGACTCCTGTACGTCGCCGAGTTCGACGCCGCGTTCACGGTTCTCTTCGGACATACGTGACGGAACGCAACCTGACCGCAAACGGATTGGGCCTGCGTTCGCCGTGCAGTCCGACGACGCGGTCCACTGGCAGACAGCCGAGATACCACTGACGAACCGATTTCACCCATCGGTCGCATGCAACCGGTCGAACATGCAGTGACTTTTGTCGACAGATGAGTATACTCGCGCATGGATCTCACAGCGGCGACGTGGACGGACGTGGGAAGCCTTGAGACGGATCTCGCTGTCCTTCCCGTCGGCAGCACGGAACAACACGGCCCGCACGCGCCCCTGGGGACGGACGTGCTCACCGCGGAGGCGATCGCCGACGCGGGGATCGAGCGCCTCGACCGCGAGGTCGTGCGCGCGCCGGCGATTCCGGTCGGGATCGCCGCGGAACACCGCCAGTTCCCCGGGACGATGTGGGTCTCCGAGGACACGTTCCGAGACTACGTTGGCGAGGCCGTCGAGAGCCTCGCTCACCACGGCTTCGACCGCGTCGTCATCGTCAACGGCCACGGCGGCAACGTCGACGCCCTCCGGGAGGTCGGTGGCCGACTCAGCCGGGACGGCAACGCCTACGTTGTTCCGTTCACCTGGTTCGAGGCCGTCGGCGAGCACAGCGCCGACATGGGCCACGGCGGTCCCTTAGAGACCGCACTGCTTCGCCACTGTGAGCCGGATCTGGTCCAAGAGGAGCGGATCGACGAGGCCCGCGCCGGCGCGGCCGACGGCTGGGGCGACTGGACAAGTCACGTCAATCTGGCCTACGATTCGGCGGAGTTCGCGGAAAACGGTGTCGTCGGCGATCCGGCCGATGGCGACGCCCAGCGCGGCGAGACGCTGCTCGAGTTGGCGGCCGACTCGCTGGCTCGGCTGCTCGAAACGGTCGCCGAGCGTGACGTCTCGCGGCCCGACCATCGGGAACAGTCGTGAGTCAGGCCGACGGGCGGGGAGTATGACTCGAGTGCCCGATGTGAGTCGATTACTCCTCGTCTTCCTCTTCGTCCTCGGCTACGGCATCGGCATCGTCGCCTGTGTCATCGTCCTCTGCATCGGCCGCAGGACCGGCGTCCTCGAGCGTGCCCCGGAGCGCCGGAATCGTCGACGTGAGTTCGCCGACCTGCTCGCTCGCCCCCGAGATGTCCGTGATTGCGTCCTCGAGGTCGGCAATCTCTTCTTCGAGGTCGTCGGCGTCGTCGAAGGCGTCGGCACGCTGGCCCATCGTGAACCACTTTTTGGCATCGCGGAGGTGATCCTCCGCGTCGCCGACCTCGAGCGCCGAGTTGAGGCCGTTGAGCACACCCAGTACGTTGTCGGCATCGGCGTCCCAGACGTCGTCGGCGTCGGGGAGTGCCGCCCAGGCGTCCGCGAGCGAGGACTCGACATCCGCGCGCATCTCAGTGGCCGCTTCTCCGAACAGTTCCTCGTCGTCGCCGAGCGTCGCTTGGCTCATGTCACCGTGTTCACGGGGCCCAGGGTTAAAAGGTAGCCCGAAAGTGAAAGTGAAATCGGCCCGGAGCAGAGCAATACCGGTCGAACAGCGACCGAATTTCGAAAGCGAAGTCGTCAAACGGTTAGAGGTCCTCGATCGACCGGAGCTTCTGCTCGACGTCCGGCGGTGCAGCGCTCGGACCGTCGCGCACGCGATGGTCCGGGATGAGGATCGGTGTCGGGTTCTCGTCGAGTGCGGTCCGAACGAGGATGATATCGTCGTCGTCCTCGTGATCGAGCCCCGATGTCATCCGGGTGAGCGTGTCGACGGTGACCTGATCGCCGTAGGGGATCTCCAGGACGCTCTCGAGGACCGCTCGCTGGTCGGTGGGCATGGTCATTGCGACCTGTACGTCGTCGAAGCTAACCGGTTCGAGGCCGTCCAAGTACTCGAAGATCTGGTCAAGAACGGGGTGATCGGTCTCGGCGTCGGCGTCGGGTACGTCGGGGAAGGAAACGCTGAGGACTCGCCCGCTCGCAGCACCCACTTGCACGTACCGATCGAGATACGGCGATTCCCGCGCATAGATTCCGGCGTCCGTAACGTCCTCCATACTTTCCTGTAGGCGATCCGGACTTGAATAGCCGCCGGTTAGTCGCTCGCGACCGACAACGGACGGCTTCGCGATGTCTCACTCGAGGGCGATACGCCGCCCCGTCTCGGCCGACTCGTAGGCAGCCTCGATCGTGTATAGGTCGATCAAGCCGTCCTCGCCGTCGGGTTCGGGATCGGTGCCTGTCAGGACGCAGTAGCCGAAGTAGTCGAACTCCTCGCGGACCTCGTCGACCCGCGGACCGGTGTACTCCATGCGAACGTCGCCGCTCTCGACGACCATCTCCTGGGGGACGACGCCGCCGAAGGGCGACTCGATGTCGATCATCCCGTCGGTGCCGACCAGCTCGAGGGCGCTGCGGGCGTGGGCATCGAAACTCGCCGTACAGGAGGCCGTCGCGCCGGTCTCGTACTCGAGTTGGATGGCGACGTGTTCGTCGACGTTGGCGAATGGGGGGCCCTCTGAGCGAGTGGTGGCGTACACCCCGATGGGGTCGCACTCGAGGGCGAACCGGATCGTATTGAGCGGGTAGATTCCAAGGTCGACCAGCGCGCCGCCGCCGGCGGTCTCGGGGTCGAGCCGCCACGTGTCGGGATCAGCCTCCGCGAGCAGCGGGTGTGAGAAGCCGCCGTGGACCTGCACGACATCGCCGATCACGCCGTCGCGAACGAGCTCTCGCGTGCGACGCACCGTCGGTTCGGCCTGCAGCCGGTAGGCCGTCATCAGCGTCACGCCGGCGTCGGCGCAGGCGTCGACGATGGCTCGAGCGCGCTCGACGGTCGTCTCGAGGGGCTTCTCACAGAGGACGTGCTTGCCGAACTCGGCCGCCGCAATCGCGTACTGGCCATGGACGGCGTTCGGTGCCGCAATGTAGACCGCGTCGTAGGCGTCGACGCACGCTCCCTCGAGAAAAGGGTCGTAGTCGACGACGGCGTCGACGGCATAGGCCTCGGCAACGTCGCTGACGCTCTCGGGTGGACTGGCGACCAGTACCGTCGTCTCACAGCGTGTGCTGTCGGCGATCGCCGGAAGTGCGCGCTGCCGGGCGAAACCGCCGACCCCGACGACGGCGAGCCGGATCGCTCCCTCGACTGCTTCGTGTTCCCAGTCCCGTTGTGTGAAGTTCGAAAAGGCGTCCTGAAGCGGCATATGCGCCCTACAAGCGCCAGCGAAAAGGACCACAGTGAAACGAAGCGTGATTTTCAGCTATCGAATATCGTTCGAAGCGCTGATCACCTGTTAATTGGTTTTCGGACGTCGTATTCACAGATGGTATTCGACCGAATTCGACTTTCGAAGGAAAAAGTTATTCAACAAGCGCCTGTGATATGTGTCCACCCATAGGTGACGGAAGATGGTCAAAATGGAAACGGCAGAGCTAGAAACCGATCTCAGTCTGTTCAAATACGACAATCTCGAGCAACTCCCACCTCGGTACCGGGAGCTCGAAGAAACCGAGCGAACGGACCGCATCAAGGCGGCGCTCGCGGAGCTCGGCGACGACGTCGTGATCCTCGGGCATAACTATCAGCGGCGGGAGATCGTCGAGCACGCGGACTTCGTCGGTGACTCCTACGGGCTCTCGAAGCGGGCGGCCGAGGCCGACGCCGAGTACGTGATCTTCGGCGGCGTGACGTTCATGGCCGAGAGCGCCGACATCATCACGGACGACGACCAGTCGGTGATCCTCCCGAGCATGGAGGCATCGTGTCCGATGGCCGGGATGGCAGAAGCGCTCCAGGTCGATAGCGCGTGGGCCGAAATTACCGACGCAGCGCCCGACGCCGACATCATCCCGATCACGTACATGAACTCCTACGCGGACCTGAAGGCCTTCTGTGCGAGCCAGGGCGGGCTCGTCTGTACCTCCTCGAACGCGCACAAGGCCTTCGGGTACGCCTTCGAGAAGGGCGACAAAGTGTTGTTCTTGCCCGACAAGCACCTCGGAGAGAACACCGCCCACCGGCTCGGCATGGCAGACGAGATCGCCCAGTGGGACCCCTGGGATCCCGAGGGCAAAGACACCGCCGAAGTCGCCGAAAGCGATATCATCCTCTGGGACGGCTACTGCCAGGTCCACGAGCGGTTCCGCGTCGAACACATCGAGGCGATTCGCGAGGACAACCCCGACGCAAAGGTCATCGTCCACCCCGAGTGTCGCCGCGAGGTCGTCGAAGCTGCTGACAAGGCCGGCTCGACGGCGACGATCCGCGAGACGATCGAAAACGCAGCGCCGGGTGAAACGTGGGCCATCGGCACCGAAGTTCACCTCACGAATCACCTCCAGCGCTGGCATCCCGAGGTGAACGTCGTGCCGCTGTGTGGCGACGCCTGTATGGACTGTAACGCCATGCGACAGATCGATCCCAACTATCTGACCTGGGTACTCGAGGAACTCGTCGAAGGCCGCGAACACAACGTGATCGAGGTCGCCCCCGAGGAGAAGGACCTCGCGGAAGTCGCGCTCGATCGGATGCTCGAGATCTAAGATGACTGAAACCAATACTGGAACGGAAACCACGACTGACGGCGAAACGACCGACGTGCTCGTCGTCGGCAGCGGTATCGCAGGCTGTGCGGCCGCCCTGTCGGCCGCACGGGAGGGTGCGGACGTGCTCCTGCTAACGAAAGCGACGAAGCCCGACGACGCCAGCACCGACTGGGCGCAGGGCGGTATCTCGACGACACGCGGGGACCCGGAGAGCCTCAAACAGGACATCATCGACGCCAGCGACGGCACCGTCGATCCCGACGCCGTCGACACCCTCGTTGAACACGCCGACGAGGCTGTCGAGGACGTGCTCATCGATACGCTCGAGGTCGACTTCGACGAAACCGCCAACGGTGACCTCGACTATACGCGCGAGGCTGCCCACTCCGAGTTCCGCATCCTCCACGTCGACGCCGCGACGGGCACGCACATCCTCCGGCCGTTCTTGCAGTACGTCGACGACCACGATCGTATCGAGGTGTGCCAGGATACGGCCGCACTCGAGTTGATCACCAACGAGGGACGCGTTCACGGCGTGGTCTCTGACGAAGAACCGGCCGGTAAACCGATCTACGCCGGCGCGACCGTCCTCGCGACCGGTGGGATCGGCGCGCTCTACAGCCGATCGACCAACCCCGACGACGCGACCGGCGACGGCATCGCCATGGCCGCGCTCGCAGGCGCGGACGTCGCGGACATGGAATACATCCAGTTCCATCCGACCGCCTACGCCGGCGATGATCCCTTCCTGCTCTCTGAAGCCCTCCGGGGCGAGGGAGCCGTCCTCCGCAACGGTAATGGCGAGCGGTTCATGGACGACTACCACCCACAGGGTGACCTCGCACCGCGAGACGTCGTCGCCCGCGCGGTCGAAGCCGAACGCGAGGCAACCGGCGAAGTCGTGCTGGACGTCAGTCCGCTCGAGTTCGAATCCGAGTACCCTGCCATCGCCGAGAAATGCCGCGACCGCGGGATCGACGGCGACGAGATCCCCGTCGCACCGACCGAGCACTTCCTGTGTGGCGGTATCGACGTCGACGACCGCGGTCGCACCTCGCTCGATCGGCTCTACGCCGTCGGGGAATGCGCTCGCACCGGCGTCCACGGCGCGAACCGACTGGCGAGTACGAGTCTGCTCGAGGGCCTCGTCTGGGGCCTCCGTGCGGGCGCGGACGCAACCGGGTTCGGCCCCGAGGTCGTCGAGGCACCCGAACTCCTGAATCGGGATCCCGAACTGCCTGCACGCTTCGCTGCCGAGAAGTTCACGCGCCTCCAGCAGACGATGGACGAGTATCTTGGCCTCGAGCGCGACCCCGACGAAATCGCGCGCGCGAGTGCCGTCCTCCGACGACTCAAAGGCGAGGTCGACGCCTACATCCGCACGCGCACGGCGCGCGAACTCTACGAACTGCGCAACGCCAGCGTCACTGCGCTGTTGATCGCGCGTGCGGCCGGTGAGAATACGGAGTCGGTGGGCTGTCACTACGTCGCGACGGACGCCGACGAATCGACAGTCGAACCGACGGCGGACGACTGAGATGATTACCGACACACAGATCGAGCAGTGGCTCCGCGAGGACATCGGCCACCACGACGTAACCAACCAGGTTCCCGGCGAGACGGTCGGCCGACTCGTCGCAAAGGAGTCGGGCGTCGCCGCCGGTCTCGAGGCCGCAGCGGCCGTCTTCGAGTACCTCGACGTGCCGGTGACCGATCGGCTCGAGGACGGGACCGCGGTCGAACCCGGCGACGAACTGCTGCAGGTCGTCGGCTCGGCCCGTGAAGTGCTGCGCGGCGAACGCGTCGCGGTCAATCTCGCGGGTCATGCTTCGGGGATCGCGACCCGGACCCGCGAGGCGGTCGACCTGGCGCGAACCGAGTCCGAGGACGTCGCGATCGCCGCGACCAGAAAGACCACGCCCGGCCTGCGCGGCGTCGAGAAACGCGCCGTCGTCGCGGGCGGCGGCGACACCCACCGGCTCGATCTCTCCCATATGGTGATGGTCAAGGACAACCACGTCGCCGAGCTGGGACTCGAGGACGCCGTCGAACACTTTCAGGAGCAAACCTCCTTCGCGACGAAGGTCGAAGTCGAGGTCGAGACCATCGCCGACGCCCCGCGAGCGGCGGAAGCGGGTGCAGACATCGTCTTGCTCGACAACATGACGCCCGAGCAGACGGAAGCGTCCGTGAGCGAACTCGCCGACTACGAGGGCGTGCTGGTCGAAGCCAGCGGCGGGATTACCACTGAGGATGTACCAGCGTATGCCGCGACCGGCGTCGACGTGATCTCGATGGGATCGCTGACTCACTCGGCACCGTCGCTCGATCTATCGTTTCGAACCGGCGAGTGATACGGTCTGCTGTCACTGTGTCCTGGCGCACCCGCAACCCGCCATACGGGTGCGCCGACACCGACTGACAGGCGTCCGTATGAATCGGCTTACTCCGCGTCCCAGGCCCGAACGTCCGACTCCTCGAGAAACAGCGACGGATCGTCGTGGGAGAAGCTGACCCATCCCACCTCCGGCTCGGCCATCACGTGAACCAGCAGTTCCTCTTCGAGGAGTGCCGTTTCGAAGACGGATCGAGAAGCCGTGATGTCGTAGGAAAGTGGGAGGAAGATCGCCGTCTCGCTGTTGTCGTCGCGCTCGACCGCGAGAGCGACCCGCTGGTCGCTCCCCTCCTCGGCGAGTGGCCGATAGTACACGTCGGCTGCGGTGATCGTCACGTCGCCCTCCTCGATGAGTCCCGCGACGATGTCGTACTCGTCGGCGCTGACCGTGACGTCGAGTCCGGTTCGTTCGTCCTGCTCGACTGGCGAGACGACGGTCGGCTCGAGGACGACGGCGTCCCAGCCGTCCTCGCGGTACTCGTCGGCGATGGCGCGTGCATCCGTGAGAAGATCGTCCCACAGGGTCTCGGCCAGGTCCGACTCGTCGTCGGCCGCCGATTCGTCTGCCGTCATCGCTCTCCCTCCGGTCGTGATCGGCTCGTCATATGCGAGGGAGACACCACGAAGCGAAAAAATAGTATCCTATACCGACTCGATCGAGTTGATCGTCGCGTCGCCGACCAGCGCGTCCTCGATCGCCGCGCGAACGGGCTCGGGATCGGACGGCCCGCCCGCGGCCGCGATGGTCCCGACCGACGCCGGCTCGAGCGCGACGTCGAGCGCGTCGTAGACGTCCTCGAGCACGGCCGTGAGGCCCCTACGATCCGCCACGAGGACGATGCCGGCGACGAGGGCGGCGTCGCTTCGGACGCGCTGGGCGATGCCGACGACTTTTCGCCGTCGACCGTTCGCGCGCGCACTACCGAGCGACAGCGAATGCGTGCCGGGACAAAACGAGTCGTCGGGCTCGCCGTGGCTCGGCTCGAGATCGAGCGTTCGCAACGCCCGCTCGAGGGCGGCTGTGGCACGTTCGTACCTGTTGGTCGTGCCAGTTCTCCCGTCGATGACTGGCTCGGCACGGGTAAACGCAAGCGTCGTCGCACCGTCGTAGGCCACCGCGCGGCCGACGACGTCGCGCTCGATCGGCGGGAACCCACGCTCGGAGGCGGCCGCGCGGGCGCGCTCGTACCCCTCGCGGCGAGCGTCCCGACGGCCGAAGGCGACCTGCTGATGGGGAACCCAGACACGGACGGCGGGCTCGCCGTCAGCGGCGACCGAGAGCAACTGTCGGCTCACATCGCGATCAGCCGAAATCGACGCTGCCCGCCCGCGGAAAACGCGCATACTGGCCGTTGGACCCGGTGGGTCTAAACGTTCTCGCCGCCCAGCGTTCGATATCCGATGGCCGTCACGCTTCCCGAATCCGTGCTGGCACAGTACGAACGCTTCTCGCTGTACAACTCGCCGTACCCCGCCCACGACGGCGGCTGTGCGATCGATCTCTATCCGGGGACGCTGGTCGACGGCCGGACGACCGCTGCACCGAGCCCGGTCGCCGGCACCGTCCGCGAGACCCGGACCGTCCGCGCGCCGCCGAAACCCTACGCGCCCGAACACGACCACCTGATCCTGCTCGAGCCTGCCGAGGGGAGCCCACTCGCGGGGCTGACGGTCAGAGTCCTCCACGTCGAGCCGTCGATCGAAGCCGGTGAGACAGTCGAACGGGGCGAATCGCTCGGCCGACTCGTCCGGGCAGGCTTTTTCGCCCCCTGGGTCGACAACCACCTCCACGTGGGGGTTCGCGCTCCCGAACAGAATCCCTATCGTGCGTCCGGCTCGCTCCCGATCGAACTCGGGGTCTCGGTCCGGCCGCTCGCGTGGGACGGCACCGGCCGCGTCGTCTCGACCGGCGACACCTACGCGGTGCTCGATGCCCCCCGCCACCCTGATCCCGGCGCTGGCTTCGTCGGCGTACGAGCCGACGGGGGCGGCGTCTTAGACGGCGGGTTGCCACACTACGACGGCGGCGGGGTGCTCGAGCGTGACGACGACACCGACCCCGTGGTCTCACTGAACGGCGATCGGCTCGGCGTCGCCGACGGCCGCACGATCACGTGGGACGACGTGACGGTGACGGCAAACGGCGAGCCGATCACCGGCCTGTCGCTGTTCTGTGCGCGAGACGGCGACTTCGGCGCGAAACTGATCTGCCCGGACCGGTCGTTCGCAGTCGGCGAACGGGTTCGGGTGCGGGTTCGCTCGAGCGACCGGGACTGAGGGGTGACAGCGAGAAACGTAGCCGTCAAGACCGTCGCCGACAGACAGGGGGCTATGACCGAGGACGCGCCACCGATGGAGGCACGCGACGAGTTCGACGACCTCGAGGGACTGCTCCAGCGGGCGCTCGAAGAAGACCACGAGTTCCTCGCGTGGCTCGATACGAGCGTCGACAACGTCGGCGACGGGACGATGACGATGTCGATCCCCTACGACGAGAAGCTGACGAACACGCGGCCGAACGGCACGCCCGACGAGAAGGCAGACCTCCACGGCGGCGTCGCGGCGACGCTCATCGACACCGTCGGCGGCCTCTCACTTCGAACGGCGATCGACGACCCCTTCGAGGCACGGATCGCGACGATCAATCTGAACGTCAACTATCTCCGCCCAGCGACGGCTGATCTCGTCGCGACCGCGGACGTGATCCGGGCCGGCAGCAGCGTCGGCGTCAGCGAGATCGCCGTCGAAAGTACGACACCCGACGGGGAGACGAAACTCGTCGCCATCGGACAGGGCGCGTACCGGATCTTCCAGCCCCAGTGAGACCGAGGACGGCGACGCGCGAGTTTCAGGAGCCAGCGGTCAGTTTTCGAAGCTGTATCACGAACACGATCGTTACGAGTCCGAACACGGCGGCGTACAGCGTCTGGCCGGCCGAGGCGAAATACCAGAGCGCATACGCACCGGCCCCGATTCCTAGCAGGTACAACGGTCGCAGCTGCTGGTCGTTCATTTACCGTCACCGTCCGGCTGCGGCTCGAGGTCGAGACGCAAGTCAAGCGCCGCGTTCGCGAGACGCGGCCACGTGGCATTCATACTGTCCCTTGGATCGCCGGCGACGAAAAATACGGTGGGACGTGGCGATCGATTACGCGAACGTGATGTTCTCGCTCGATTCGACCTCGCCGAACAGCCAGTCGGCGTGTTCGAGGGCGTACTCGTGGTGCTCGTCCTCGATCGCACCGATGCAGTCGTCGATCATGATGGGCCGGAAGTCCCGGACGCCCGCGCTGCCGCCGGTGTGGAGCACACAGACGTTCGCGAGGGTCCCGCAGATCACCAGGTCGTGGATCCCGCGGGCAGTCAACCAGCCCTCGAGTTCGGTGTTGTAGAATGCGTCGTAGGTGTGTTTCTGGACGACGTAGTCGTCGTCCTCGACGGCGAGTTCGTCGACGATCTCGGCCTCCCACGAGTCCTCGAGGACGTGTTCGCCCCACTGCTCGAACTCGTCGTAGTAGTGGGCATCGTCGAACTGTTCCGGTGGGTGGACGTCGCGGGTGAAGATCACCTGGACGCCGGCCTCGCGGGCGCGCTCGACCAACTCGCCGATCGGCTCGATGACGGTCTCGCTACCTGGCGCGTACAGCGACCCCTCGGGGTGACAGAACCCGTTTTGCATGTCGACGACCACCACTGCTGTGCGGTCTGGCTCGAGGCGCATGACTAGACGGTCGTACGAGCGGGATCGTGAAAACGTTCGCGCCCACGTCAGCGCAGGGCCCCGGTTTCGTCGTTCTCGCCGACCGTTGCCGAGGCGGTGTGACGTTGTCCCTCGAGGTACCGCTTGCCGCGTCGCGTCAGCCGATACTTGCCCCGTTCGGCTTTCTCGAGGAGCCCGTGGTCCGCCAACTCGAGCAGGCGACGGTTCACCTCCTTCCGGCTGAAGCCGGCGTTGTACGCGACGACGGCGGGCGTCAGGGCGAGGTCGGTCCCGTGGAACACGGCGAGGAGTTCGTCGTCCATCGGCGCCATCCACTCGGCCGGCTGGCGGATCCGTGATGGCTCGCTCAGCAACGCGCGCGCCCACTCGATCCTCCGGACGTCGTTGGTCACGGGATCGTAGAGCCCGAAGACGACCAGCAGGGCGGCGGTCCCGTGGACCCAGTGGACCAGCGACGGCGCGACCAGCTCGGCGACCGGGCCGCCGATCACGGCCAGCACCAGCCCGGCGACGGTAACGAGCACGAACCGGCGGTACGCAGTCACCGACGCCTCGAGCCGGAGAAAGTACAGCAACTCGCAGGCGACGACGACCCCGACCGCGAGGTTATAGCCGACGAACGGCGTCAGTCCGTCCACGACGGTTCACCTCTGGGTCGATGCTGGTGGAGCTGCCGGTGACGGAGCACGAGCAGCCCGAGGAAGATTGCGACGATCGTGTTCACGGCGCTCCGGAGGACGTGAAGCGCCAGCGGCTCGGGGCCGGTGACGAGCAATATCGTGTGGTAGATCGTCAAGGCGACCATCCCGAGCGAGAGGAGCGCGATCGCCGTGCCGAACGGGGAGTTCCGGAAGATGCCCCACGAGAGGAGCGCGAACACGCCGGCCCCGGTTCCAGCGACGATCGCGAATGGAACGCCGAGGAGGTGGACGATGGAGTGGGTCATGCTGCGGGCTTGGACTCGGGCGGTCGTTAAGCTGCGGCATGGATCTGCACGGGGTCGACGGCGAGGGCAACTAGCCGTCTCTCCAGTACTCGTCACGCCGCTTGCCAGTAACCCATCGTAAAACGACCCTCACCGATTGGACGCACCGCCACGACCGCTGCGGGTCTTGGCCCTCACCGTTCGGCCGGTACGGCGTGGGGTGTGGCTAACAAAAGGTGTCCGTGCCGACCGATCGACTGTAATGGCACTGACTCAGATCGACCACGTCAGCGACGACGAGGAGATGCAGGAGTGTATCGACAGCTGCTTCGAGTGTGTCCAGGCCTGCGAGTGGTGTGCCGACGAAAGCGCCGATGACGGCGAGGAGATGGCTCGCTGTATCAGGCTCTGCCGGGACGTCGCCGACCTGGCCGCGATGCACGCGCGGTTCATGGCCCGCGACTCCGGCTACAGGACGGACCTCGCCGCGATCACCGCCGACGCCTGTGACGAGTGTGCCGACGAGTGCGAGCAACACGACCACGAGCACTGTCAGGTGTGTGCGGACGTCCTCCGTGACTGTGCGGAGATCTGCCGCAACATGGCCACTGCCTGAACACCGCTCACGGCAGTCGATCCGGATATGGACCGCCGTTTGACCGATACGGACGCGACGACGGATGTACGTACAGGCTCAGATGTACGACCTGACGAAACTAGCTGCCGTCGGCAGCGGTGTGCTCGGCTGCTGGCTGATCACGGCCCCGTTCGTCTTCGGTACGCTGGCGGTCGGCCGCTGGAACGACGTGCTCGTCGGGACCGCGATCGCGCTCGCCGCCGGCCACAACTACGCCAGCGTGGCTCGGGGGCGACCGGCGAGCGCGATCGGCGCGGCGCTCGTCGCTGTCCTCGGGTGCTGGCTCGTCGTCGCGCCGTTCGTCCTCGAGCTCGAGGGGGTGGCGCTGTGGAACGACGTCGCCGCGGGAACCGTCGTCGCAGGCTTCGGGAGCTACAACGCGTACGTCGCGTCCGTCATCGGCGACGAGCGGCCCTTTCGTGTGACTGCCGAATAGGGACTGCGCTGGACCGACTACCGGTGGTACGACACGAGCGATCCATGCGAACTTACCTGTGAGAAAACCTACTAATGCAGTACACCCCACTCGCGGAGTACGGCGCGATCGGCGACGGGAACACGGTCGCCCTCGTCGGTCGCGATGGCTCGATCGACTGGTGTCCGTTCCCACACGTCGAATCGCCGAGCGTCTTCGCCGCGATTCTCGACGCCGACCGCGGCGGCCGCTTCGCCGTCCGGCCGACGAGTTCGTTCGAGTCCGTCCAGCGGTATCGCGACCGGACCACCGTCCTCGAGACGACGTTTCGGACTGCCGACGGAGAAGCGACCGTGACGGACTTCATGCCCGTCGCGGAGGCGACCGAGTCGGACGACCCGCTGCCCGCCGTCTACCGACGACTCGAGTGCGAAGACGGACCGCTCGAGTTCGAGGTCCAGTTCGAGCCGCGATTTGACTACGCGCGTGAGGTTCCCGAGATCGAACCGACGGCCGAGGGCGTGGTCGCGCTCGGCGACGACGAGCGGGCCGTCCTCTCGAGTGACCTCCCGATCGAGCCATCTGCCGACGGCCACGGGGTGAGCGCGACGGTGACGCTCGAAACCGGCGAGCAGCGCTGGCTGGCCCTGGGTTACGGCGAGGAAATCCCGTTCTCGCCGGCCGCACACCGGGAGACGCTCCAGCGCACCGTCGACTACTGGCAGGAGTGGGTCCACGACTGTGACGGGACGGATTGTCCCGTCGGCGGCCGGTGGCACGACCTCGCCGTCCGCTCGGCGCTCGTCCTCAAACTGCTCATCCACCAGGAGACGGGCGCGGTGTGTGCGGCCCCGACGACCTCGCTGCCAGAGGACCTCGGCGGCGTCCGCAACTGGGATTACCGGTACAACTGGATCCGCGACGCGGCCTTTACCGTTCGGTCGCTGTCCGAACTGGGACACCTCGCGGAGGCCCGCTCGTACTTCCAGCTGTGTCTCGACCACTGTCGCCAGCACGACCCCGCGGCGGTCCCGCCGGTTTACGGCCTCCACGGCGGCGGCGACCTCGAGGAGCGGGTCCTCGATCACCTCGAGGGATACCGCGGTTCGGCCCCGGTCCGCATCGGCAACGCGGCCCGGGATCAGCACCAGCTCGACGTCTACGGCGAACTGATCCTCGCGATCTACGAGGCCGTCCGCTACGGTCAACCGGTGACGCCCGACGACTGGGCGGTGATGTGCGACCTCATCGACTACGTCTGCGAGGGCTGGGACGAGCCCGACGCGGGCATCTGGGAGGTCCGAAGC
Source organism: Haloarchaeobius amylolyticus (assembly GCF_042678045.1). Taxonomy (GTDB): domain Archaea; phylum Halobacteriota; class Halobacteria; order Halobacteriales; family Natrialbaceae; genus Natrinema; species Natrinema amylolyticus_A. Next base: position 576,160 of record NZ_JBHUDI010000011.1, on the reverse strand, counting down.
GATCCCCAGCAGTTCGTCTACTCGAAAGTCATGTGCTGGACGGCACTGGACCGCGGGATCGAACTCGCCGAGACCGCCGACGGCATCGATGCGCCGCTCGAGCGCTGGCGGACGTGTCGCGCGGACGTTCGAGCGGCGATCCTCGAGCGCGGGTTCAGCGAGCGGACGAACAGTTTCGTCCGGGCGTTCGGCGACGACGACACGCTCGATTCGGCGAATCTGCTCGTCCCGGTCGTCGGCTTCCTCCCGCCCGACGACGAGCGCGTCCAGGGGACGATCGACGCGACGATCGACCGGCTGGTGACCGACGACGGCCTCGTCCGGCGCTACGAAGGCGACGACGGACTTCCGGGCACCGACAGCCCGTTCGTCGTCAGTTCGTTCTGGCTCGTCACCGCGCTCGCGCTCGCGGGACGAACCGAGGAGGCGACCGAACGCTTCGAGGCGATCCTCGAGTACACCAGCCCGCTCGGACTGCTGGCAGAGGCGGTCGACCCCGAGACCGGCGACCAGCGTGGCAACTTTCCGCAGGCGTACAGCCACATCGGACTGCTCAACGCCGCGCTCGCGCTGGCCGACGCCGACCGCTCGAGCGCCGGATCGTCGGCGCCGCTCGGCCGGGAAGAGTCGCTCGAGGACCTCGACGCGAGCACGGAGATCGTCCGTCGACCGACACGGAGTGAGTGACAATGAGCGACGACAGACACGACACGACAGACGAACCGACCGCCGTGACGACCGACGCGCGCGAGCGCCCCTCGCGGGCCGACGGCGGCGACGAGAACCGAGACGGAACTGACGGTCAGGACGGAGACGACGGCGGCTCGATGCGGCCGGGTGATATGATGCTCGCCCATCCGACGGAGGAGGTGTGGCCACAGTACGCCATCATCTCGCTGGGCCTCTGGCTCGTCGCGAGCACGCCGACGCTGGGCTACGAGAGCACGCTGATGGGGTGGAACGGGATCGTCAGCGGCGTCGTCATCATCGCGCTGGCCGGTCTCACGATCTACCGGGAGAGCGGCTACGCCAATTACGCCAACGGCTTCGTCGGCCTGTGGCTGGTGTTCGCGCCGATCGCCTTCTGGGCGCCGACGGCGGCGGCCTACGCCAACCACACCCTCGTCGGCATCATGGTTATCACCTTCTCGGTGCTGATCGTGATGCGTTCGGAGATGGAGGGGCCAGCCGTCCCGCCGGGCTGGTCGTACAACCCCTCGACGGGCGCCCAGCGCGCCCCGCTGATCGCGCTCGGCATCTTCGGCTTCTTCGCCTCGTGGTACATGGCCGCTTTCCAGCTCGAGTACATCAGCAGCGTCTGGGACCCGCTCTACGGCACGGGTACCGAGCAGATCCTCACGTCGAAGGTGTCGGAGGCGTTCCCGGTCTCCGACGCCGGTCTCGGCGCGGTGGCCTACTCGGTCGAGGCGCTGATGGGGTTCATGGGGGACCGCCGACGGTGGCGCACGATGCCGTGGATGGTCGCCTTCTTCGGCGTCGTCGTGATCCCGCTTGGCTTCGTGCAGGTGCTGCTGGTCATCTCCCAGCCGATCATGGTGGGGACGTGGTGTACCCTCTGTCTTCTCTCGGCCTTTGGCATGCTGTGGATGATCTCGCTGACGGTCGACGAGGTCGTCGCGATGGGGCAATACCTCGTCCGGCTGACGCGCCAGGGCGATAGCCTCTGGACCGCCTTCTGGATGGGCGGGACGATCCCCGAAGACGAGGCCGGCGTCGACGAGGCCACGGAGCGACCGATCGGCGAGTCGCCGATCGGCGAGCCGTTCTGGGGCGTCTCGATCCCGTGGACGCTGCTCGCCGCGATGGTGCTCGGGGCCTGGCTCATGCTCTCGCCGACCCTCTTCGGGACGACCGGGTTCATGGCCGACACCAGCCACCTGACCGGCTCACTGATCGTCTCCTTCACGGTCATCGCGACCGCCGAACCCGCCCGTGCGATCCGGTTCCTGAACGTCCCGCTCGCGGGATGGGTTGTCGTCGCGCCGTGGCTGCTCACCGACGTCCCGACGATCGCCGCGATCAACGCCACCGTCGCCGGCCTGCTCGTAGTGCTTCTCAGCGTCCCCCGCGGACCGATCGCGGATCGCTACGGGGGATGGGAACGGTACGCCACGCTCGAGACTGTCGACCGACTCAACCCTCTCAGTAGCTAACCATGTCCAAACCTACCGACTCAGAGGTCGTCGTCGTCACCGGGGCATCGGCCGGCGTCGGGCGAGCCACCGCTCGCGCGTTCGCCGACCGTGGCGCGAAGGTCGGCCTGCTCGCGCGCGGCGAGGACGGCCTCGAGGGTGCACGCGAGGAGGTCGAGGCGGCTGGCGGCGAGGCAGTTGTCGTCCCGACGGACGTCGCCGACCCCGATGCGATCGAGACCGCGGCCGAGACCGTCGAGGACGCCTTCGGCTCGATCGACGTCTGGGTGAACAACGCGATGGTGTCGGTGTTCTCACCGGCCGCGGAGATGACCGCCGACGACTACCGCCGCGTCACCGAAGTCACGTACCTGGGCTACGTCTACGGGACGCAGGCCGCACTCGAGCGGATGCGTCCGCGAGACGAGGGGACGATCGTCCAGGTCGGCTCGGCGCTCGCGTACCGGGGCATCCCCCTTCAATCCGCGTACTGCGGCGCGAAACACGCGATCCAGGGCTTTACCGAGTCCGTCCGGACGGAGCTCATCCACGACGACTGTGACGTTCAGTTGTCGATGGTCCAGATGCCCGCAATGAACACGCCGCAGTTCGAGTGGACGAAGAGTCGGATGCCGAAGCAACCGCAACCGGTGCCGCCGATCTACCAGCCGGAAGTCGCCGCTCGAGCGATCTTGTGGGCCGTCGACCACGGCAAAGACGAACTGTGGGTCGGGCGGTCGACGGTGAAGGCGATCCTCGGCAACCGAATCATTCCACGGCGACTCGACAACTATCTCGCACGCGGTGGGTACGACTCACAGCTGACGGATGAGCCGGTCGATCCCAACCGAGAGCACAACCTTCACGAGCCGGTAGCGGGAGACTTCGGTGCTCACGGCCCGTTCGACAGTCAGGCGCGCGATCGAAGCTACCAGCTGCAGGCGTCGATGCACCGGCGACCGCTCGCCGTGCTCGCCGGCCTCGCGACTGTGATCCTGAGCGTCCTGCTGGGGTGGCAGGCCACGTCGGCCGATGACGGGTGATACGGTCTGCTGTCACTGGTTCCCGGCGCGATCGCAGAACGGCTCTCGGTCGCGCCAGCACTGACTGACAGCAGTCCGTATGAGTGACGATGTGACCGGCGTGCTTTTTGCACTTCCATTCAAATGACTCGCTAGTCGATGCCATCGACGCGCCCCCGCACGTCCGTCGCCCTGCTCGTAGTGGTCCTCGCCGGAGCGCTGGTAACAAGCGGCCTCGCCGGCCCGGTGATCGCAGCCGGCGCGGCCGCGGATCCCGGCGGAACGACCGCAGCCGCTGCCGATCGAGCCGAGCCAGCCCCACGTCTGGAGCCGACCACGGCCACGAACGCAGCAGTCGCCACGCAGGACGACCGCCCTGCGAACCCAACCACCGAGGACACCGTCGGCTACGTCGAAGGCTACTGGTACGATGACGAACTTCCGGTCGACGACCAATCGGACGCGGTCGTCGACGACGACGACCTCGAGCCCGTCGTCTACCGGGCGATGGCCCGCGTCGAGCGGATTCGAAATCTAACCTTCGAAGAGGAGGTCGCCGTCGACGTCGTCTCCCGTGAAACCTACCGCCAGACCAACGACGAGCGCTTCGAGAACTACACTGCAGCCGAGCGACTGGAGCAAAACGTCGGCTACGAGGCGCTGTTTACGGTCGATCGAGACACGACAGCGGTCAACGCGACCCAGACGGTCTACGGCGGTGCCGTCAAGGGCTACTACGATCCCGAGACCGACGAGATCGTCATCGTCTCCGAGACCCCCGCAGAGCCGGAACTGGACGAGCTCACGCTCGGCCACGAACTCGTCCACGCACTGCAAGACCAGCGATTCGGGCTCTCGGACCTCAACGGCACGACCCAGGACGCCGACCTGGCGACCAGTGGACTGGTCGAAGGCGACGCCAAATGGGTCGAACGCGAGTACGAGAGTCGCTGTGAGATTCAGTGGGACTGCCTCGCTCCCAGCGACGGCAGGCAGGGGCAGCTCGACGTCAACTGGGGCATCTACTTCGCCATCTACCAGCCCTACAGCGACGGCCCCGACTACGTCGACTACCTGCGCCAGCAGGGCGAGGGCTGGTCGGCGGTCAACGCGGCCTACGACGAGCCGCCGGCGACCACCACCGCCGTTATTCATCCCGGCTCCGAGCGCGAACCGGCCGCCGTCTCGGTCCCCGACCGCTCGAGCGACGGCTGGCGACAACTCACCGTCGACGGCGAGGTAGCAAACGACACTGTCGGCGAAGCGGGCATGGTCGCGATGTTCGCCGCCGACGCGATGAATCAGGACCAGCCGTCGGTGCTCGACGCGACCGACCTCGACGTTCGGGGCGGCGGTCGCGGGTTCGACTACGATCACGACGTCACCGACGGCTGGGCCGGCGACGAGTTGGTCATCTACACCAACGACGAGCTCGACACTGAGAGCGATCCAGCCGAGGCAGCGGGCCAGGCCGGCTACGTCTGGCGAACAGAGTGGCAGTCGGCCGCGGACTCCGAGGCGTTCATCGAGGGGTACCGGACGCTCCTCGAGAACCACGGTGCCGATCCCGTCACCGCCCGGCAGAACACCTTCGTGATCGACGATGGCGGCTACGCCGGCGCGTACTATGTCGAACGAAACGGGACGACGGCGACGATCGTTCGCGCCCCGTCGGTGGCAGCGCTATCGGCCGTCGAGTCCGGTGCCGCACCCGAAGCGGCCCCCGGCGTCGGCGCGACGGCCGCGGTCGGCGCGATCGCAGTCACGTTATTCGGAGCGGGTACCTGGCTCGCTGTTGGCCGCAAACGATAGCGACCGGGCTCGTAAGCGGCGTGTCTGTTCGGGAGGATCGACGGCGAGACCGCTTGCATATCGAGCCAGTGGGAACTGCGCGTCGCCCTCGCGCGCCGCCAGACGGGTAGCTTTTTTGCCTCCCACGGGAAATCGGCGATATGTCAAATCCGTTCGGAACCGTTCCCGCAGAGGCTATTCTCGAGGGGGACGCGACTGACGCCTACTTCGAGCGCACGCGGGCCACGCTCGAGCACGCGGGGAAAAACCCCCACGTCGTCGCCGAAGTGACCGCAGATCAGTTCCCGACCGGCGAGTTCGAGGTCTTCACCGGCGTGAAAGACGTGGCGACGCTCTTCGAGGGCCGAGCCGTCGACGTCGACGCGCTCCCCGACGGCCAGCTGTTCGACGGCGGCCCCGTCCTCCGGATCGAGGGCCCGTATCTCGAGTTCGCCGCACTCGAGACCTCGCTGCTTGGCTTTCTGTCACAGCCGAGTGGCTTCGCCACGGCCGCACTCGAGGCCAGACTGGCGGCCCCCGAGTCGCTGGTGCTGTCGTTCGGCGCGCGCCACGTCCACCCGTCGATCGCGGCCACGGTCGAACGCGCCGCGTTGCTCGCCGGACTTGACGGCTTTTCCCACGTCGCGGCCGGCGAGATCATCGGCCGCGAGGCGGGCGGGACGATGCCTCACGCGCTCATGTTCTGTTTCGGCGAGGGCAACCAGGCCGAGGCCTGGACGGCCTTCGACGAGGCCGTCGGCGAGGACGTCCCGCGGATCGCGCTGGTCGACACCTTCTGGGACGAGAAAAGCGAGAGCCTCCTGGCCGCCGAGACGCTCGGCGACGACCTGGATGGCGTCCGCATCGACACGACGGGCTCCCGGCGCGGCGATTTCCGGCACATCATTCGTGAGGTGCGCTGGGAACTCGACGCGCGGGGGCATGAGGATGTCGACATCTTCTGTAGCGGCGGGCTCACCCCCGAGACGATCCGGGAACTGCACGATGTCGCCGACGGCTTCGGCGTCGGTAGCCACATCACCGGGGCCGACTCGGTGGACTTCAGTCTCGACATCGTCGAAATAGAAGGCGAACCGATCTCCAAGCGCGGCAAACTCTCCGGCGTCAAAGACATCTATCGGACCTCCGACGGCGGCCACCACGTCACGCTGGCCGACCGCGACGGGCCGGACGAGGGTGAATCGCTGCTCGAACCGCTGGTCCGCGACGGCGAGATCGTCCGCGAGTTCGATCTGGATGTAGCGACCGAACGATGTCTGGCCGATGCCGAAACGGTCACGTTTGGGCGATCGACGGCATCACGCGATCGATAACGGAACTCGGCCTGCTCGTCTTCTGGTTTACTGTTCACTACGTGTTTGCGGCGCTGAGCGCGCTGCTCGAGGTCAAACTCGAGCAACTGGACCGGCCATCCGGATCGAGCGACTAACCGGGGAGAATGCGGGCAGGAATGGCTTCGCTACCGACGACACTGAGTCGAGAAAATCGCGGGTCTGCTCAGACCTGTTCGATGCTGCCGTCGGCCTCGCGCTCGCGGAAGACCTGGCCTTCGAACAGCGTGACGACGACGTCGTTGTTTTGCCACGCATCCGGTGCGAGCTTCGCCTTCCGGCAGGTCCGCCCGAGATATTCGCGGGCGCTCCAGCCGTTTTCGACCGGGACCGTCGGGTAGAGCCAGCCGCCCTCGCCGCCGTCGATGGCGACGCCGTGAGTGCCGACCTCGAGGTCGGCCAGCGGGTCGTCGGTCAACACGACGTTTCTGACGATACAGACCGAGACCGTCAGGTTCGACAGTTCCGAGGGGCTGACTTCGGAGCCACAGGAGTCCCCACTGGCGGCTTCGATCGCCGCGTCGACGATGACGTGGCCGAGCTGGTCGTCCGAGCGGTAGCCGCCCGCACAACCACGCAGGCTGCCGCGGCCGCGAGTCGACTCGAGGCGGACGAACGCCCCGGTTCGCTCGTAGAAGGCTTCGCGCATGCTGCCCGGTTGTTCTCGCTGCCCGTGTCGTACGTAGGAGTCGACGGCTTCACGCGCAAGTTCGACCGCACGTGCACCGTCCTCGTAGGAAAGGTCGACGCCCTGTCCCTGGGACATACAGATACACATGGAAATGAGCATCCTAAAGCGCTTCCATTCGCTGGTGGAGCCGCCGACCGGGGGACTTATTCGGCCGACGGCCCTACGACAACTGGGAGAGAGAGCCCGGCTGCCGCGATGGTCGCGCCGGCAACAGCGCAACCACCTTTCGTGGAGCGACTCTTCGAGTCGGTCCACGCTCGTAACGTGATCCGTCCCTTCGGGGCGCATCACGCTCGTAACGTTGGCCAACCCCCCGGGTTGCCCAACGCCCGCGAGGAAAGTCCCCCCACCTGTTCGGGCAGGTGACCGGACGCAAGTCCGGAGCGGGAGACCGCTGGCTCTGGAACAGAAACGACACGTCTCGGCCCGACCGATGATGCGCGCGAACCTGACCGAGAGGAAAGGGAGTTAACCCGCAGAGGGTGCGCAGTCGAGTATCGCGGTTCGAAACCGCGGGTCGCGCTCGGCGCGATCGACTGTGCAAAGACGGCCGAGGATCGATGGAACGGCGAACCCTCACCGGTGCAAGTCCGTCCCGTGGTAGCCCGAACACCCCGCGGCCTCGCCGCGGACGGTGCGGACGCTCAGCCGAATGCCGGGCCGAACAGAAGGGGGCTTACTCCTCTCACCCAGTTTTCGATCGTGAGTTGCGACGCTGTCGCTCGAGGGCTCGAGTTTCACACCGACACGAGCGACTCGCTTCGCTCGTCGGTGTTGCGTCGGTGAAAACGTCCTGACGGAGTCTGACGCGAACCGGGCGGGACCGGAGGTCCCGCTGGAAACCGGCGGCTTCGCCGCCGGTGACGCGAGCGAGCGTTGGGCACGTCAGGACCGAACGAGAAAGCGAGTGCTGAACAACGTGAAGCACTCGAAAGGAGTGAGCGTCCTGACGGAGATTTGAACTCCGGTCCCTGGCTCCGCAAGCCAAGAGGATAGTCCACTACCCTATCAGGACTCATCTCTACATAACCCGGTGACCATTAAAGCCCTTTCGAAACGAAGCCGCCGCTGGCTGTCGATTCCTGCTGTCTGCCGACACGTCTCGAGGGGAGGAGTGTCACAGTAACCCGTCTGGAATTTATATACTGAGGCGCGGCCAGGGTGGGGTATGTGTCCCCGGTCGAGTCCCGGTAGTTCATGGCGTTTCCGTGCTGGATCTGCGACGACGGAATGGGTCGATCCGGCCAGTATGTGTACTGTACTCGTCGAACACTCCCTCACGGGAAAGCAGCGAATGGATAACGCTTATGCGCGGGCTACCCATGCACGAGCATAGAATGAGCGACATCGAGGGTGTATACGAGGACCTCGAGGCCGACGTTTCCCTCGAGGAGTTTCGCGAGGCCGTCGAGGCGAAAGTCGAGCAGATGGGGGGACTCGCGGACGAGGAGACGGCGGCGATGCTCGTCGCTCACGAAGTCGGCGAGAGCGAAGTCGGCGGCATCGCCGACATCGAGCCCGGCATGGAAGAGGCGAAGTTCGTCGCCAAGGTGATCTCGATCGGCGAGAAACGGACCTTCGAGCGCGACGGCGACGACGAAGACGGACAGGTCGTCAACGTCGAAGTCGCAGACGAGACCGGGTCAGTGCGGGCGGCCTTCTGGGACGACCACGCCGAAGCCGCCATCGAAGAGCTCGAGGAGGGGCAGGTCCTGCGGATCAAAGGCCGCCCCAAGGAGGGCTTTTCGGGCGTCGAGGTCAGCGTCGACGACGTCGAACCCGACGACGACACCGAGATCGACGTCCAGGTCTCCGACACGTACGCAATCGAGGACCTCTCGCTTGGCCTCTCGGACGTCACCCTCGTCGGCCTGCTGTTGGATACCGACAGCGTGCGCACGTTCGACCGCGACGACGGCTCCGAGGGGAAAGTCTCGAACCTCGTCCTTGGAGATTCCACCGGGCGCGTGCGCGTAACACTCTGGGACGAACGGGCCGACCTCGCCACGGAACTCGAGGCCGGAGCGACCGTCGAGGTGATCGACGGCTACGTCAAGGAACGCGACGGCAGCCTCGAGCTCCACGTCGGCAACCGCGGTGCCGTCGAGGAGGTCGACGAAGACATCGAGTACGTCCCCGAGAGCACGCCGATCGAAGACCTCGAGATCGGCCAGACGGTCGACATCGCAGGCGTCGTCCGCTCGGCCGATCCCAAACGCACGTTCGACCGCGACGACGGCTCCGAGGGGCAGGTCCGAAACATCCGCGTCCAGGACGCTACCGACGACATCCGCGTCGCGCTGTGGGGCGAGAAGGCCGATATCGACATCGGGCCGGGTGACGAGGTCGCACTCGGCGATGTCGAGATTCAGGACGGCTGGCAGGACGACCTCGAGGCCTCCGCCGGCTGGCAGTCGACGGTTACGGTCTTAGAATCCGAGTCTGCCGCCTCGAGTGGGACCGAGGATGCAGGCGACTCGAGCGACGAGAACGCTGGTCTGTCGGCCTTTGCCGATGACGGAACGGACGAAGAGACGGCGACAGATGGCACCGGCTCGACGACGACCGAGGCCGGCGATGCCGGCTCGGACGCGCCGTCGGACGGCGAGGAACTCGAGTTCACCGGCGTCGTCGTCCAGGCGGGCGATCCGGTCGTACTCGACGACGGCGAGGAGACCATGAGCGTCGCGACCGATGCCGACGTCGGCCTCGGCGAAGAGGTAACCGCCCGAGGGGTCGTCCGCGACGGCCGCCTCGAGGCAAACGACGTGTTCTGACGCCTCGAGCAACCGCATCACGAGCCTAGGAAAAGCGTTAAGGGCGTTAGCTTCGCCTATAATGATATGAACGTCGAACTCCCGTTCGCCCCGGTGGACACGATAATCCGGCGGAACGCGGGCGAGCTTCGGGTGAGCGCCGACGCGTCCAAGGAACTCGCAACGCGGATCCAGGAACACGGGAGCGAGCTCGCGATCGACGCCGCCGAAGAGGCGACGGCGGACGGCCGCAAGACACTGATGGCCCAGGATTTCGGGGTCGAAGCGGTCATCGACAAAGACGAACTCGAGTTGCCAGTTGCACCGGTAGATCGTATCGCCAGGTTAGAGATCGACAACCGCTATCGCGTCTCGATGGACGCCCGCGTCGCGCTGGCCGACATCCTCGAGGATTACGCGGACAACGTCGCCCGAGCGGCGGCGATCCTCGCACGCCACGCCGACCGGCGGACGATCACTGACGACGACATCGAGACGTACTTTTCGTTGTTCGAGTGAGCAAATGCAGTTCGGCTACAGCGAGGACTGTCTCGCACACGATCCCGGTTCGCGCCACCCGGAGTCGCCGGACCGGCTACGAGCGATCCGGGAACGACTGAAGCGCAAACACGGCGTCGAATACGTCGAGGCCGACCCCTGCGACCTCGAGACGATGGCAGCCGTCCACGACCGCGACTATCTCGAATCGGTACGGGAGTTCTGTGAGAAAGGCGGCGGCAACTGGGATCCCGACACGACCGCCGTCGAGGCCACCTGGGACGCGGCCCGCCGGAGCGCCGGGCTCGCCTGCTGGGCCGCCGAAGCGGCACTTGAGGGGAATTCGGGACGCGAAACGCCGTTCTCAGTCGGTCGGCCGCCGGGCCACCACGCAGTCTACGACGACGCGATGGGGTTTTGCTTCGTCAACAACGTCACCGTCGCTGCCCAGTACGCCCTCGATCACGACGACTACGATGTCGACCGCGTCGCGATCCTCGACTGGGACGTCCACCACGGCAACGGGACACAGGACATCTTCTACGACAGGGACGACGTATTCTTCGTCTCCATCCACGAGCAGGGACTCTACCCCGGTACCGGCGATGTCGACGAGACTGGTGAGGGTGACGGCGAGGGAGCGACGATGAACATCCCGATGCCGGCCGGCACCGACGATCACGAGTATCTGGCCGCCATCGACGGTCCGATCACCGCCGCGTTCACCGCGTTCGATCCGGATCTCGTCCTCATCAGCGCGGGCTTCGACGCTCATCAACACGATCCGATCTCGCGAATCCGCCTCTCGACGGAGGCCTACGCGCTGATGAGCGACCGCATGCGGTCGCTCGCCGACGACGTCGACGCCGCGCTGGCCTTTATTCTCGAGGGCGGCTACGGGCTGGATGTCCTCGCTGACAGCGTCGCCCTCGTCCACGAGACCTTCGACGGCCGCGAACCGATCGAACCTGGCGACGACCCCGGTGAAAAGGCGAAAGGTGCCCTCGAGGACGTGCTCGACGAACACGACCTCGACGTAGACCTCGACTCCCTCTGAAACGAACCGGCTATCGGGCCCGTCTCAGGGCCGCGGCTCGAAATACGCTGCCAGTTCCGTCCCGAACTCGTCTAACAACGCCGCGATCTCAGTACCGACGACGACCTCGTAGCCGTCCTCGAGTGCCGTCTCGACGTGTGCGCCGAGTCCGACGTCGAAGAGCCGATCACTCTCGAGGTATTCGCGCGCAGTCGTAAACGATCGCGGGCGCTCGGTGACGTACCGACCGTCCTCGATGAAGGGGCCGTAGGCGTCAGGGTCGTCCGCGTAGGCGTCGTAGAAACCGGCGGCGTGGTCACGGACGTGAACCGGCGGCCCCTCGTGGCGCTCGACGGCGGGCCGTTCGCTGACAGCGAGTTCGGCGAAGACGACGGCCGTGTCGTCGGCGAACGTGGTCGCCCGGAAGACGTCGAATCCACGATCGTCGAGCCCGTTCGTGATTCCATCGAGCGACTTGTAGAGTTGCGGATAGAGCTGATCCTCGACGAGATCGGGGGCGTCGAACCGGACAGCGATGGACGTGGTGGCTCGTTGCTCGAGGTGCTCGCGGAGCGCTGCTTCGGTCAGTGGTTCCGGGTCGTCGGCGTCGAAGTAGTCGGTTCGTGGGGTCGCGAGGAACGCGCGGGCATAGTGCTGGAAGCGAGCAACGTTCTCGGCCGCACAGACGGCGGCGACGTTACGTTCGGGATCGGTAGGATCGATGACGACCAGCGGATCGTCGAAGCTTACACGACCGTGCTCCTCGGGATCGAGTTCGACCGGCGGGTGCCAGTCGGCGGCCGCCTCGAGCAACGGCCGAAAGCCGCCGTACTCACAGACGAGTAGTTCGGTGAGATAGCCGCTAAAGCCCTGGGTTCGGAGGTCGCTGCCGTAGACACCGATCCCCTTGAGGAACTGCTTCGTGACCCGGACGTCGCCGGCGAGCTCGTCGTCGAGTCGCTGGTTCAGATACTGCGTGTGAAAGGGCGTCCGGTCGACCGCCGACCGGATTTCCGTCGCCGACTCGAGGCGAAAGCAGGGGACGACGTCGACATCGAACCCCTCGACTTCGCCTTTGACGTAGGGATGTTCGGCGTACTCCTCGTGGCCGTCGGGCAGCGTCGCGTGGCCGACCTCGAGCCCATATTCTTCTAAGGTTTCGCGGTCGAGTTCCGGCGGGAAGCGGACGAAGATGTCGATGTCGCGGTCGCCGCTGATCCAGGTGTTTCTGGCCGTCGAACCGACCTGCAGGACGTCGGCGTCGGCACACAGCTCCGTGGCCGCAGCCTCGGCGCGATCCATCAGTCGGTCGGCGACCTCGCGCAACCGTGTCCGTTCCTCGGCAGCCGGATCGACGCGGTCGCGCACCTCGGCGACGACCCGTTCGAGGTCGTCCTCGTCGCGGTCAGCGTCCTCTTCGCTCATGGCAGGATACACTCGAGCGGTGCGTGAAAGGGTATCGAACCCGTTGCAAGGAAAACGAAAGTCCTATTAAATGCACCCGGCTACCAATGAGTGAGCCGAAGTAGCTCAGATGGTAGAGCACCTCGCTGTTAACGAGGTTGTCCCAGGTTCGAGTCCTGGCTTCGGCGCTCCTCTCAATTCCACGTTCCGTTAGGTAGCGGTCTATATGCGCTCCCGAAGACAGGACGTACGCCGAGCTGGGGCAGGATTAACGTTGTTCGGCACTGACAAAGGTGTATGACCAGTGATAGCGACGACCGTCGGGGGACCGACCACCACGGCCACGACGTCATCGACCCGCTCTACGTGGGCATCGTGACCGTCTCGAGTTCGCGAGCGAACGACCCCGATCCCGACGATCCGGGCGGGGACACCATTCAGGACTGTTTCGAAGCCGAGGGCCACGAGGTCCGCGAGCGGCGCCTCGTTCGGGACGACTACGCCGCGATCCGGACGGCTGTCCGGGGGCTGGTCGCACGCCAGGATATCGACGTGGTCTGTACCACCGGCGGCACCGGCGTCACCGTCGACGACGTCTCGCCCGAGGCGACCGCCTCGCTGTTCGAGCGCGAGCTGCCGGGCTTTGGCGAACTGTTCCGGTCGCTCTCGTGGGAGGAAGTCGGCACCCGGGCGATGGCTTCCCGTGCGACGGCGGGGATCGCCGTCGACACGCCGGTGTTCTGTCTGCCCGGCAGCAAAAGCGCCTGCGAAACCGCCTGCGAGGAATTGATCGTCCCCGAAGCGCCCCACCTCGCGGGGCTGGCGACGCGCCACCGCGCCGGGACGGACGAGCCGACGCTGACGGAGTATCAGAAGTAGCCCCGTTGGTGCAGGCGCTCGAGTGTCGAGATGCAGCGAGCGAACCGGACAGCAAACGTTAATTAGCGCGCACGGTTTGTGCCGAGTGGAGGGCCCTTAGCTCAGTCTGGTAAGAGCGCTCGGCTCATAACCGAGTGGTCGTTGGTTCGAATCCGGCAGGGCCCATCCAGAAACTGCACGGTTCTGGGCCAACGATGTCGTAGGATACGGTGTTTACACGATGATTGAACCGTGAGTCGTGCGTGGAAAGCGACGCGCCACGAGGACACGTTTTGAAGAGAGCTCTGAGATGCAGTCGACCTTCTGCCACGAACAGCTTAGTAGACCCGGACCATCGTGTTGCATGATGACGATCGACGAACTCAGCGACTACGGCATGGACCGGATGACTGACGACGAGATTCGAGGGTTTCTGTCAAATCAGAATGTCGGAGTGCTAGGTCTCCCGACTGAGAATGTCCCCGTCATGCGCCCGCTATTCTTCTGGTATGATGGGGAAGCTCGAGTCTACTTCCTGTATGTTTTAGGGTCTGAAAGTCAGAAAGAAGACCTCAGCGACCGTGCCGATGCTGCTCAATTCCTCGTGTACAATGTTGACACACCGTTTATGTGGACGAGCGTTCTTCTCACTGGCCCGATCAGTGATATCCCTGAGAGCGAGCGAGAGTCAGTCGAAGATGCCATGGACATGCAGTGGCGTCCAGACTTGTTCGAACGGGCTGGCGCATCGGAAAACACCAAACTGTATCAACTCCAGATCGAAGACCAGGTCGGTCTTACACACAGGGGATTGCCACCCGCGTTTGAAACGGACTCGTCCGAAAACCGGTCAGAGTGACGGAATCCCATTTCGGGACGGTTGTCCCCTGACAGCGCAAATATAGTTCCGATCATATTTGATTGTCAACTCACTCCAACAGTCCTACACCACTCACTTCGCTACGTTCGTTCGCTCCTTGAGGACGGGAGCTTAGCGCCCTATTTTCCAGCTAAAATCCCATTCAGAGATATACGCACGAATTCCGGTTTGCCGTATGGATCTCTCGATTCGGCCCACCCCAATTATTTCATCCGCTCTATTTCTATGGAAGTTCGACACGTTCGGTCAGTGTATCACAAATATGGATTTCGGGGGCGCCACTCACTCGAGCCACCACACAACCCAAAGCCGAAACCCCGAAACCGATCCACGACCTACGAGCGTCCATGAGCGAAAAGACGGGTACGTTCGTCGTCACGCACGCCGAACCGGAGTCGGCGGTCGTCCGCGACGTCGAGACCGCACAGGTCCACCCTCTCGCGTCGAATCCCGGCCTCGAGGTCCACGACGTCCTCGAGGCGACCGTCGCACCCGAACCGCCCCTGGAAGTCGCCTGGGAAGTGATCGACGTCGCAGAGCGACGCTCGATCGACCTGGTCGACAGCGATCTCGAGCCGACCCAGTACGAAAAGGAGCTGGCAGCCGACGGCGACGTCGGCGACCTGATTCAGAAGGAACGAGCTGGAACAGGTGAAATACACGTATTCTGTGTCCCCGAGAGCGAACTCGAGGCGGCGGCCCAGGACGTCCTCGAGGACGAGGAGACGATTGCGCGTGCGGCCAGACTCGAGGCGGTTCGTGTGGAAGTCCGGCGGTCGGCTGCCGACGGCGTGTTGAGCGTGCGCTATCTGCCGGACTGACGGACTGACTTCGTGTCGGAGTCGCAGGCGCTCGAGGCCGCCGGAGTCGACTGGCAGCGACGGCGAGTCGAAATTAAGAAGGCTTACCTCGCGGGCCTGCAAGGGAACCGATATATGGCGTATTTCGACGTACCGGAGATCGAATACAACCGGTACAGTAACCGCCAACTCGCGGCGGTTCCGCTCGCGGTCCTCGCGGTTGCATTGCTCGTCCTCAGCGGGTCGTTTCTCGTGTACGGCACGCCGGTGCCGCTGGGGATGGACTTCGCCGGTGGGACGGAACTGACCGTCCAGACAACAGCGTCGGCCGACGAGATTTCGGCGGCGTTCGACGAACAGCCCGAATCGGTGACGGAGTCAGGCGGCGAGAACCAGTATATCGTGCAGTTCGCCTCGACCGACTCCCAGTCCCTGCAAGAACAGGCTGAATCGAACCTAGCCCAAGACGGCGACAGCGAGATCGTCCAATCGATCTCGTCGACGTCGGCGAGCTTCGGACAGGGAAGCCAGCAGACGGCCATGCTGGGCCTGGCCGTCGCCTTCGTCGGGATGAGCGCAATCGCCTTCCTGCTCTTCCGGACGTTCGTCCCGTCGATCGCGATCGTCATCTCGGCGTTTTCGGACCTCATGATCCCGCTTGCGTTCATGCGCCTCGCCGGGATTCCGCTCTCGCTGGGGACGGTCGCCGGGCTGTTGATGTTGATCGGCTACTCCGTCGACTCCGACATCCTGTTGAACAACCACATCCTGCGCCGCAGCGGTGACTTCTACGAGAGTACCCATCGCGCGATGCGCACCGGCGTCACGATGACGGTCACGTCGATGGTCGCGATGCTCGTGATGGGGGTTGCGGCGTTTCTGTTCGGCATCGACCTGCTGGCATCGATCGGCATCATCCTGTTCGTCGGCCTCGCAGCCGACCTGATGAACACCTACATGTTAAACCTCAGCTTGCTTCGCTGGTACAAATTCGAGGGGGTCCGCTCATGAATCCGATCAGCGCTGTCAAAGCCAACTGGCGGGTGCTCTTGCTCGTGGCGTTCGTCGGCTTCGCCGTCGTCGCCCTGTTCATCCCCGGTGGCATCGTCGCCGACAACAGCGTCGGCGAAAACGAGAGCCTCCAGGACAGCCCCACGAACCTCGAGTTCGGGCTCGGCCTCGAGGGCGGGACCCGGCTGCGGGCTCCGGTCGTAGGGATGACCGCCGAGGACGTCGCGCCCGACGCGGTCAGCGACGACGGGCAGGTCGACCAGGACCGCATCGACGACCTCGAGCGAGCGCTCCACGGAGACGACGAGGAGCAACTCGGCCTCGATCGGTCGAACGCCAGCGTCCACGTGCAAGACGACGGGACCGTCGTCGCCGAAGTGTTCACCGACAGCGTCAGTGACGCGGAGTTCGCTGCGGCACTGCAGTCGGCGGGCGCAGACGTCTCCGAAGACGACGTCCGCGACGGCGTGAGCCAGCGGACTCGCGACCAGAACATCGAGACGATCCAGACGAAGATCAACGCCGCAGGACTCTCCGGTGGCACGGTCTACGAGCAAACGACGACGAACGGCGACCACTACATCGTCGTCGAGGTCCCGAACATGGGTTCGGGCGAACTCCGGCAGTTGCTCTCCGAGCGTGGGGTCGTCGAGGTCGTCGCCTACTATCCCGAAAACGGGAACCAGACTAACGAGACGATGCTGACCGGCGACGACATCGCTACCGTCGACCCACCTCGGCAAGAAGAGTCGCGGCCGGGACAGTCGGGCGATGGCTACGTGGTCCCAGTGGAAGTCGGTGAAGAAGCCGCACCCGGGTTCCAACAGCAGATGAACGACTTCGGCTTCACCGACCCGAACGAAGGTATGGGCCGGTGTAGCCTCGACACCACCAACGGAACCGTCGACTTCGATCACGATGGCGAGCAGTACTGTCTGGTGACGGTCACCGACGGCGAGCCCGTCGCCGCACACAGCATGGGCTCGAGCCTGGCCGACTCGATGCGAGACGAAGAGTGGGCCAACGATCCCATCTTCCAGATGGGCGCTCAGAACCAGCAGGATGCTCAGCAGCTCTCGGTCAACCTGCAGGCCGGCAGCCTGCGCGCGCCGCTCGACTTCGAGGAGAGTCAGGTCTACTCGATCGAAGCGGCCCACGCAGACCAGTTCAAAGAGTACTCGCTGCTGATCGGGCTCCTCTCGGTGCTCACCGTCAGTGGCGTCGTTTACGCTCGCTATACGGACACGCGCGTCGCCCTGCCGATGATCGTCACGGCACTGGCAGAGGTCGTCGTCTTGCTCGGGTTTGCCGCGCTGATACGTATGCCGCTGGATCTCTCCCACGTCGCCGGGTTCATCGCCGTCGTCGGGACGGGGGTCGACGACCTCGTGATCATCGCCGACGAGGTGATGGACGAAGGCGACGTCAGCTCGGAACGGGTCTTCCAGTCGCGGTTCCGCAAAGCCTTCTGGGTCATCGGCGCTGCCGCAGCGACGACGGTCGTCGCCCTCTCACCGCTCGCCGTCTTGAGTCTCGGCGACCTCCGTGGGTTCGCGATCATCACCATCCTCGGCGTCTTTATCGGGGTGTTGATCACTCGCCCCGCCTACGGTGACATCCTCCGTCGGCTGTTGACCGACCGGTAACGCTCCTTTTGACCGGCTTCACCGGCGGTTTCGACACCGCGGACACCAGTCGACGCTGTCGCCGTCACCGTGTGCAGCTGCAAAATCGTACGAGACAGGTTCCTTACACGACGTGCAGATCGGCATTCAGATCACCACCACGACGCACCGCTTAGAGGGTAAAAAACGATCAGCCAGCAGTTGCGGCGCACTCGAGTTCCTGGCGGACACGGCAGCACGAACGTCATCGCAGGAGGGCTGTGCGATCAGTGTGTAAATCGTTTCAGTTGTTACTATAATTCACGGTACACGGTGGCGGTCCAGATATCGCGTGTGAGCGGCCACTCGTCTCCGACAGGATACCGACCGAAACGAGTTACACCGGTTACAGGGCAGTCTCGCGATCGGCTATGCTGACGTGTCTACGAGAGCGATCCGAGAAGAGACCATCGGCGAGGCAGACAAGCGAAGACACTCGGGAAGCGACGAATTTCGAAAAAGCCTAGGCCGGGATTCCCACCAAAGGTTAATATCCCACTGATTTAAATGAATTAGACCGAATGTCGTTCAGGCACTATCGCACTGAAACTCCAGATGATGCAATCGAACGACTACGACTCAGAATCGAGGAAAGCGAGAGGTACGTCCAAGATGAAAACGAAGCCTCTCCTATCAGTGATGAGGACAAGGACGCTCTCCTTGAGTTTTCTGATGAACTCTACCTACGCAACAACGAATACAGCGACCATCGACACAACAAACTACTCCGGCACTGCGTCATTATGGCCGAGCAGGTCGGCAGCCTCGCCGACGCACTCGAAGATCGATCTGCCGCTCAACGCATTGTCCGGTGGATAAACAAGGAATACGAGAATGTCGAAACCGCGAGAGACTACAGGGTCGCTTTACGACAGTTCGGACGGCGTGTGGACCTCGAACCTGACTCTTATGAAACCGACAGTATCCCTGACAGCATTGAGTGGATTAAGACCTCATACCCGAAGAACCACGATCACAAGCCGAAAAAGAAGGAGATGCTGAAACGAGACGAGGTAGAAGCCATGATTGACGCGACGTACAACGCTCGTGACGCCGCGTTAATTGCCCTCGCATTCGACGCCGGTCCACGTGGCGGCGAACTCAAATCACTAACCTACGGTGATATAACCGACCACAAATACGGGTACACTGTCCACGTTGAAGGAAAGAAAGGTGGACGTGACGTGCTACTCATTGACTCTGAGCCGTATGTTGCCCGCTGGCTTGCAGAACACCCATCCCGAGAACGCAGTGACCCACTCTGGTGCAAACTCAACTCCCCCAACAAAATCAGCAATACCATGTTCTCCAAAATTCTGAACAAAGCAGCAGACAGAGCTGGTGTTGAAAAGCCAGTCACTCCAACCAATTTTCGTAAGAGTTCAGCATCATTCCACGCCTCACGAAACCTGAGTCAGGCCACACTAGAGAAACGATACGGCTGGGTGAGGGGTAGTAAAGCCGCCGCTCGCTACATCCGAGTGTTCTCCAGTGAGAGTGACCGCGAAATTGCAAAGATGCACGGTGTAGATGTAGAAGAGGACGAACCCGAACCGACTGCACCATTGGTCTGTGACCGCTGTGGAGAGAAAACACCACGAAACGAACCAACCTGTGTATGGTGCGGTAAAGCCCAATCCGTTGAGGCCGTCAATGACCTTGAGAAGAAAGCTGAAGAAGTCCGTCGTCAAACCCTTCGATTTGTTTCGGAAAACCCTGAACTTCCAGAGCAGATTGAGGATGCACGGGACTTGATGCAAATGATGGACGCCCACCCTGAACTACAAGACGACATCCAGCAATTCATGGATGCACTCGAAACAGACGACGAGAACCTGATCTAAACCTAAATCTCAGCTAACGCACTACGAACACGATCCACATCACGAACATCTCCACCGTTTTTGAGTAAGGCCAAAGCGCACGCCCTTGTGTAGTTATCATCACAATGCTTCAGGACTTCAGTGAGCATTTCTCGGTTCTGTTTTACGTATTCTTCTATGCTATCATATTGAGCAGTTGTTTGCATTGGGATTGAGAACGGTCAGAGGCCGATGCCATACTGCGATTCACATCAGATACGAAGAATCCTAGTATAAAAACAGATATGGTTGCTGGATTGCCGGTAACTGTTGTTGCTAACATTGAACATACTATATTTCACGAACGCCGTAAAGCCCGCAGAATTACGATTGAACCGGCTCCGCCGCTTCCAACTCATCCATCCCATCCATCACCTACAGCAATGGACGAGGAATTGGAGAGAGTCGGGATTCAGTAAGTAGTTTTCTTGTAGTCTGTTTAGAGACGCTGTTCTCTTTTTTATTTGGAGTTTCAGCGAGTAACCCACCCCCACCCCACCCCCTTGATTAGATGGGAGAACGAGACTAAACGGGAAGGAGAAAGGGTAAGAAAGAGTGGAATGTAGTAGCATACCATACAGAGTCAGCCTCCTACTCACCAAACAACAACAATAATACTCTATTTAGTATGTAGTTTAGTAGTAGTAGTATGGAAATGGATAGTGGTATTTTGTATAATCCCAGTAACTCTTTTAACCCTGTACATACTATTATCGTATGCAATGACGATTCGAAATAATCCCGACGATTCAGAAGAACAGGCAGACAATCACAATCGAAATCCCGTGAAATCCCGGTATACAGGCTCTGGAAACCGGACACAGATGTGGCACAGTGTAGATGAAGACTTACTCGGAGACTTTGAAGACTGGACCGAGGACCTGATGGGTGACACTAATTCCCACATTGAACGGGCACTTTTGGAATACATGGATAAAGACCGTTATAGCCGTGTAGAGCAGGAATTACGGGAGATTAAGGGTCTTCTCGAACAGGAAGACGCTACCCCCTCCCCCGCCCCCCGAAATACTCAGCAGAGTCCAAACAAAAAAGAGACGGGTTCACAGAAAGACAGTGTTCAGAGTGAAGGTGAACAGGGACGTTCTCTCTCGGAGTACGACCCACAACATCCTAACAACGCTCATAGTCTAAAAAGTGATGATATTCGGGAATTGATGGGTTCGGATGGTGAAACAGTAATCAACCCAGAACATGTGAACTGGGACAGCCTACCTAATGACACGGACCGTATAGCGGACCTTATCGTGGCGTGTGGGCGGTATATGTATCCCGACGGGCTGGATGACCCAGACCCCTTAATTAAACAGACTGTGGGCGGTTCGAACTACAAACTAAACACGTATCGTGAGCGTGTGAATGAGCGGGGTGTGTATGATTTAGATGGCCGGTTGATCTTCGGAGAAGATCAAATTTCGGACTATATTCGAAAAAGACTGGAAGACACACAGAATGTGTTCCAATCGCTTAGTGATGGTGATGAGGACATGGATGTACAGGAGATAGAAAGAGCGTTGGGTATTCTTAACGGGATTGAAGGTATAGCGGTTGAGTACGGAGTGTTAACAGATAATGAGCGCCGGGAGATGCGGTCTGTGTTGGAAAAGTCATTAATTGAAGACGAGGACGTGGATAACAGCAGTATAGAAGGTCTGATTAAAGAAGAAGTGGAGTTGTTCAAGAACGCCGAGAGCTAACGTTGTTTGTTTCTGGTTCTGTTCGAACACTTGAAATAGTGGAGAGGGGGTGTATTGGGCACGAGGATACATCCCCTGCTCCTAATCCCCCACCTCAGTGCGACACGGAGAACCATGTGAGTGCATGGGAGCCAACCATCCATGCATCGTGCCCAGCAGCTCCGTCCACGAATCACTACTTCATTCTTGTCATTCAGAATTGACACTCGTAACAGATGAACAAGTGGGGAGTGGGTCTATTCGTCTTCGAATTTGGTTCGCATTTCTTCCAGTGAAAGCATTTCGTCGGGATCGCGTTCTATTGCCTTCCGGCCTCGCTCCAGAATTTCTTCTGCATCGAGGATGCATAGGTCAAATTCGTTTGCTAACTGAATGGCTTCATCGTCATGTTCGTCTTCAATCATCGGAACCACCCATCATTGCCAACCAAGACATCGATCACCATGTTAACCAATACTGATGCAAAAATGATTAAATCAAACCCCAAATATATCCCTATATGGGGAAGTGCAAGGGCTACGAGGTAGGTCACAACCAAATAACGAACGAGAGTAAGGTATGAGCTGAAGTAGTGCGGTGATCTACTCGCCATCATCATCCCTCCATTTCCCCATCATAAATCCCAAGTTCCCGTTTTCGCCGTTCAGGGATTCGGGTTTCTTCTTCATCCATCATGACATCCTGAACGCTTCGGAATGTATAGACAACAACGCCGACGGAGAACATCACAATCCCCACTACAATCGATATATCTGAGTGTTCAGGGGATTCCATCATCCCCATCCCTACAACAGGCAACAGAAACCATAAACCACAACTAGTAAATATCTTATACTTCGCTATCCGTTTCAATTCTTTCTTCTTTTCTTCCTTCATACTTATTTGTACGAAATAAACTAGTTAAAGGGTTTCGGGGCTTCTTGGTTTCTTCCTCAGTAAACCAGTAAACTCACAGATTTACTGAACAGGAAACTGCTTTCCAAGAACTCACGAAAACAGGTGTGTCAAATTATTCGTCCATCTATTTCTGCTCTCTCCTGCTTCCACTCTTCATGCTCTTCCTGTAATTGCTGAAGATGATTATCGTAGCAGTCAACACACATTCCAAAATCATCTGGGATATACAGTAACGTCTTGCATTCCGGGCAGCGTCCCCAATGCATTCCTTCCAGTTTCATAGTTCGTGCCTCGCAATTTCTTCATGCATCTGCTCTGGAGTTGGACTAGTAAGATACGGTTCGATTGCGCTGTAACTGCTCCAGCCGCCCCATGCCATTACTACACGAACACCCACTCCCTTGCGAACAAGCAAGTCCTGTGCGTAGAATCGACGGAGATCGTGACTCGTGACATGGTTCCAATCGTCGTTATCGGCTTGTTCAGCTGCACGTTCCCGCAAAACTTCAATGCGGTCACGCAACGCCCTCGTCGTGATCGGGAGAATGCGAGTGTCCTCGTCAGGTTTGACGCCGCGTGTTGCCATCCAATCGCGAATGGCAGAGAAACACCCATCAGGAACGTAGGCTTCCCGTGTTTTCGGTGCGCCTCCCCGCGTGTTTTTGCCTTTGACCTTGATGTATCGGTCGCCATATTCATCGACTTTCAGGTCGTTGGCCTTCACAGAGACAATTTCACGGCTTCGTAGTCCTACATCTCCGCCGAGTCGTACCATTACTTCGTCTCGTAGGGATAGTTTGGTTCGTTCTTGATACTCTGCTGCTCGTGTGTCTGTGACTTCGATAAATAATTCGTACTCAGCCGGAGTCAGGTAGCATTTGTATTCGTTTGGTTTGTTGTCGTGACTTTCCAATCTCATTATGTTTTCACTTCCGTCTTTTTATACACATTCCGGTAGTTAAGGGGTTTCGGTGATTTTGAGAATAAGCGTTAGAACGGTTCTACCGTGGGTTTGGATGGAAAGGTACTGCATTAACTTCCGAGAAGTGTAGTTGTCGGAAGTCAGAGAGCGTCAAGGGGGGTTGGTGAGAGTCTACGTTCCCGTAGGGAACGTAAGTTCTCGAACCCTCCAGTTTATCATAGAAATATCATAAAGGATTCCGAGAAGTTCTGAAGCCCGGTAGTTCTTAGACCCCTAACAATAAATATACATATGCAACCTGATACAACCTGTGAGAAAATAACAGGTTGGTAATCAGGGGAGAACAGAACCATGATGAACTACAACGAACTCCAGAATGCCGATCCGGCACATCGAGAAGAACAGCCAGACAGCCAAACAGTAGCAGTCAAAGATGCACTTCGGCTCCGAATTATTTCTGAGCCGTGGTGCCGTCATGTAGGCATTTACAGCCACATTCAGGGCGGATTCAGTATTCAAGTGGTAGTAGAGAAGCGACGAATCGATGATAGTGGCCTTGAGGAAGTGGCCAAAAACATCATTGACCATGGCGAATCCATCGAATCAGGATATGTCATCGGTGAAGCCTTTGTAAACATTCTCATCGAAAACATCGATGATGATTCTGAACAAGTAACTCTGGGTGATCTCGATGAGTGAAGTCCTCACTGAAACAGCGATTCAGTCGCTGTGTGAAATCCACAACCGCAAAGCGCCTTCCAGTTCAATGTCAGTTGAAGTCGGTGCTTCAGGTAATTTGACCGTCAAAGGCAAACTTCCGTCGTGGTTGTTGGGAAGTGGGTATATCTCCAGTTATCAGCAGGATATGGGCGGCGTTGCGTGCGAAGTCATTATTTCACGTAAGGATGTTCCGCAATTCCTCGCACATACAAGGGCAATTCTTCGGGGTCTGGACAACCGAGGTGAACACTAATGAATGAACATATCGAAATCATCGAAGACGAACTTGAACAGGCTGAGAGTTACATGAAGCAGTCATCGTACATGGTGGACTGTGGATTACGTCTGCAACGATACGCGGGCGCTTGTCTACTGGTGGATTATGTGGAATGCATGATCAATGCACGTGCCCACATCCAGATGGCCGGACTCGAACCGATATATCAGGATACAGTCGAACGATTAGATGAAGAAGCAGAGCAGCTGTACGAACAATACGACATCAACGAACTACTCGGAGGTGAATCACTATGAATCGTAAGTGCCCATCTTGCAATCGGGAAACAATGATCTCGTCTCTGATCAAGCACCGTGGAGAACCACGAACAGCAAAGTATTGTATGGGCAAGGATTGCAGATACACGCTGATTCCTTCGCAGTAACTCGTTTTTCGCGGTGTTGGCGTCAGAGGTTGTTACGCTGGTTTCGATCTCGCATTCTTCGACTCGCGATGGGTCCAGTCCGTCGTTAGTTTACGGATTGATTTCCAGTACATCTCCAATCCGTCGAATTACTTCCTCAAAGGCTTCCACGGCTATCGAGGTGTCCGCAACTCCGGTTAGCATTACTGAACCCGTACTAAATATCAGATAGATACCGGGTAGGTCATCTGGTCGATAAAACACCCCCGGAAACTGCTCTGGTTCGTATTCAGTGACATCAAATCCGAGTCCCATACAGACTGCCTTAAGATCAATACTTCCCGGTGATTTCCCGTTACCATACTTCCCAGAATAGACAATATTCCGAACCTCAAAAGTCGGATTATAATCCACACTACTATCTAATAACTCATGTAAAGTCTTGTTCAACTTATCAAATGTATATTCCAGTTCGTCGAGTGAATCAGCTCCTGAAATGCTGTATGCACCAGAACGATAGAATATAATTGCAGGCCCATCTTCGTGGAATCGGGCAATCAGTCCGTTATGTTTTGTGGGATCATATTTGGTACTAGCCACATCAAGGTCGCTGGCGAGGCTATCAAGATCAAGTTGGAAACCAAGTGTACCGCCTCCGACAGCACTTACTAGTCGCATACTCTTCATAGCATTCCAATGGTGTTACTTTTGTGCGTTTGCATTACCTAGCTAGGAGTGAATGTAATTTCTAGAATCTTGCAATAGTATATAAATTATTTTATACATATTTGATATGGGGACGTCATTCAACGTTCCAACAGAAGATAACCCTCGCAAGGGTAGATTCTTTTCATATTCACCGCCATCTATTGAGTATGGATGCATCTATTGACGCGGTACGTGTTGCAGGGACTTCACAAGGACCAGTACCGGTGGTAGTCCTTGCTATTGACGGAGAGGATGATGTTGTTCCAATCTTCATCGGCTTCAACGAAGCAACCAGCATCGCTCGCGGACTCGAAGCTGAAGATATTGGACGACCATTGACCCATGACCTATTACTGGACATCATGGAAGAGTTAGGGAGCAGAATTGATCATATAATCATCAACGGAATTAAACAGAGAAAGAATGGACAGGGGGGCACCTATATTGCAGACCTCTATGTTGAGACACCTCGCGGCGAAACCGTGATCGACGCCCGCCCAAGTGATTCACTCGCTCTTGCTTCTCGAACCAACGCTCCCATCGAAGTTACGGAGTCAGTCTTTGAGGACGGGCGAGACGATAGAGAAAAGTTCGAGGAATTGGAAGACATTCGTAACGTATCCGGTGAAATATAAATGGACGAAACTTTTAAAGAATTATTCGCTGTTATCGAAGACCGGAAGGAAGAATTACCCGCGGATTCCTATACCGCCTCGCTCTTCACCCACGAAAAAGGCCAAAACGCAGTGCTGGAAAAACTTGGTGAAGAATCAACAGAACTAATCTTAGCTGCAAAAGACGATAATCAACAAGAAATAATCTGCGAAGCCGCTGATATTGTTTATCACTTGCTTGTCTTACTCTCAATGAAGGATATATCCCTTGAACAACTAGAGAAGGAACTCCAGTCACGGCGTTGAATCAAGTCCCGTAGATTCTCTGCAGACTCATGTTAGAACTATGATTCGATGTCATAAGTTCGCTCTAAACCCAGAAGTTTATCAATAGATAGGAGAAAAAGAGGTGCAGGACTGTATGAGTGAACAAGCCGGTGAGACTGGGAAATCGAAGGTCGAACGTGTTCGTTCAATGAAGAAGTATAGCAAGAAGGCGGAGCAGTTGCAGGGGAGTTTCACGAACCTAAACAAAGTGAAATGGGTGGACTCCACAGAGGTAGATACAGACGGATTTGAATACAACGTCATTGATCTGTTCTCTGGCGCAGGCGGACTCACACTTGGATTCCAACAAGCAAATTACCAGCCAATATTTGGCGTTGAGCAAGACGAAGATGCAGCTGCAACATATGAACGGAACTTCGAGTCTGCAACCCATCTGAACAAAGACATTCGAGATGTTACCAAAGATGAAGTAAAAGAGATAATTGGTGACAAAACCATTCACGTTCTTCTTGCGGGGTTCCCATGTCCCGGTTTCTCAATTGCTGGCGAACGCGACCCTGAAGACGAACGGAACTTCCTCTACCAAGAAATAATCCGGCTTCTGGACGTGATCGACCCATGGTTCCTTGTAATGGAGAACGTCCCCGGAATCACTACGATTGAGGATGGGAAAGCCTTCCAAAACATCCTGAATGACTTTGAAGATGCTGGGTATCCACTCGGCGTCCAAATTCTTGAAGCAGCTGATTATGAAGTCCCACAGATTCGTTCCCGGTCAGTGTTCATGGGGAACAAATTCGGGGTGAAGAATCCGTTCCCGAACCCAGTTCTCTCTGAAGAAGAATATCTAGCGTGTGACGAAGCAATAGCAGACCTCAAAGACGAGCCACGAAACCCAGAGATAAACCACGAATGGACGAACCACCGGGAAGATACCATTGAACGTATCTCCGAGGTTGGACCCGGTGAATCCTTGTACGACAGTTACAAAGATGCTTGGAAACGCCAATATCCGGGTGTTCCCAGTATGGCTATCAAGGAGAATCATGGAGGAGTCCACATCCATCCAGAACTCAACCGCTGTATCTCTTCCCGGGAGATGGCACGACTCCAAAGTTTCCCTGATGACTTCATCTTCGAGGGCCGAATGAAACGTACCTTCGTCCAGATCGGTAACGCAGTCCCAGTTAACCTCGCTAACCATGTTGCTCGTGGGCTACGACCTACCCTTGACGAAGTAAGAGAAAACCAGTAAGGAATTAGGTAGATTTCTGTAATTCCCTACGGTTCTTGTAATCTCTTATTCAATTCTGCACGCCATTTCTGTAAATCGTACCATCCACATCCAACACATCCTTGCTCGGCTTCTGGTCCCTGTTCTGGCACGTCTTCCGGCCATTCCTCGTCACCTTCGTAGAAGAAATTGATTCCGTAGGGAGTACCGCGTTCCCCGGTCTGGAAACAATTACGGCAGACTTCTCGTTTTTGTTGATTACGCTGATTGTCTAACAACTGGAATTTCTCTTCAATTTCTTCTTCCGGCATATCATCCGGGTTGTCCTCACGAACAGTCTCATCCCAACGGATTTCGGGGAACTTGTGATCGGGTAGCAGTCCTTGTTGACGAGTCGTATTCTCAAACACGTCATATCGTCCAAGGACGCGGATAATACGCTCACGAAGCTCATCAGACATCGTTTCGTATCCAGTTGGGCCACCTCGTGGAAACCGAACAATCTGACGATGCATTTTGCTTCGGTCACATTCCTCACACTGCATTCGCTTCGAGGATAGCGTGTACCCTTTCTCTTTGATGTCTTGGATTCTGCGGGATGGATTATTGTTGTCAGGGAACTCATGACCACAGTGCCACTCTCCATCCATTATCACATAGAAAAATTCATCAGTTACATTACCAGAAAAGTCCTCCCAGAACTTTCGTTGTTCTTGTTCCCACTGCTCTCTTTTCGAAGGATGCATATTGTCATATGCCTGCTCAATAACATCTGCCATTCCCTCAGAAGTCTCCTCGAACACACCTGTTCGCCGGTAATAGACTGGAACAGACCCATCCCAAACCTCTCCTTCGTCAGGGTACACAAATCGAACATCAAGATAGACTTCACTTGCTTTCAACAATTCCCTCTTTTGTTTAATTGTGACATTCTCACTTGTCAAATCCTCTACTTCCTTAACTTCTTCAGCAATTGCCTCGGGCATAGATTCAGTGTGAGGGACAGGTAGCTTAGTGTTTGCGGCACAAGTTTTGATACTATACTTATTTTTTCAGAGTGGAATGAGGGGGCACAAGTGCTTCGATTATATATTACCAAACAAAACTGAAGTGATAGTCGTAATTGATAGATTTATTCTTGAATCTCAGTCAGGACTGCCCATTCTAGTCCTGCCGCGAGTGACAGATAAGCGTAGTCGTACCAGTATTCGAAGTCAGAAGTGTCGTCCAGATACGTCATGATGTGATCGTTCGCTTCTCCATCATACATGGCGTCTGGATACAGCGACTCCAATTCAGCAAGTTCCGTGAGTATGTCGCTGGTAGTGTGTTTTTCGAGGTATGATTGGTGGGTAAGATTGTGTACAACGTCTTCGATTGGCTGTTCTCGGTTCTCTGCTCGACCCTGTGCAAGGTCAGCAAAAGCACTGATTTTCTCGTCCATTGAATCCGCAGTCATCACGTCCTCCCAGTCTTCATTGTACATATCTCCCTTCTCTCTCCGCTAACTGCATGAATCTTGTTGGTATCCTATCTTCTCATTCTATTGAATAATGTGTGATATGTATTCACAGTAATCTTTAACCGCGACCCTTTGTTACAGTTGGTGAAGCGACATACAACTAAGTTGTAAAACTTGGTTATTTGTCGTGATGAACTACAAGTTGAAACATGGCTAAACGAAAGCACGAGGCTTCTGATGCCCTTGCAGCGACCCTGTTCAGCATTGCAACAGGCGCTGAAACCGGCATCATCGAAGTTTCCTCACAATTCCTGAATGGCGCATCGCTAGCTGATCAAGTAACCCTCTACGGCAACCTCTCCGTTAGTCTTGCTGCGATTATTTCGTTCGTGATGTTGGGATACATCGCATTCAGCAACGACTTCACACGCGAAAGTCTCCAGCAGATGGACCAGAACTGGACCTACATGGCCGGTTTTGGCTTCCTGACCGCTGGTGCAATGGCGTTCATCCCTGAGTTCCAGACTGCTGTCCAAGGAGAACCAGTACTCGCTGGCGGGGTCTTTGGACTGCAAGTTCTCTTGGCCTACGCCGTTGGGTACCTCGGATAGATAACCTTCACTGGTGATTCAAATTATGAACAATATTTTATCGAAAACAAAGACACTGATGCTAGTGATTACACTTGTTGCGTCTATGGTGATCGCCCCCATCGGGACGGTTGCCGGACAAACAAGCAGTGACACAACCAGTGTGCAGGTCGTTAATCTGGATACAGGCAACCCTGTAGCCGGACAAACAGTCAACCTCGAATATTCGAATAGCAGTATGGATTACACCGATATTCACGGAACATACACGACGAACGATTCAGGGTATGTGACTGTAGAAGACGACCTCGAAGCCCAATACGGGTCAGACGTGGAACTTAATTGGAGAATTGATAGTGCAGACGGGCAAAGCTGGGTAGGCGACGAACACGCTGAAGTAAGTCCTAACGGACATACAACGGTTCACACATACGAGGAACCGGTGATTGACCCCGGTGACAAAACAGTGGATAGCGTTGATGTTGATGTATTCCCGTCAGAGTACAATTCAACAGCTCAGGTCCGTCTACTCGGTATGGACGGAACGGATTCCGCTGTAGTGAACGAGAACTTCATCTCTAATGCAGTTGACGTGAGTAGTGCATCATCAGATAGTCCGTACACAATCACGTTTGATGACGCTAATCTGTCGGATCATAACATCCTACAATTGGAACGTGATAGCTGGGTATCCATTGATGGATATACGGTTAACTACGCTGATGGTACTTCTAATTCCCACCAGATGGATAAACCGGAACCCGGCACCGTCACTGTCTCCGTTCTAAATGAATCCGGTTCCTTCATGGAAGGCGTTGAAGTGCGTGCAGTCGATCCCGATTGGGACGGAACATCCGAAGACGGTGTTCACGAAACTGTAACAACCAATTCGGAAGGTGTAGCTGAATTAAGCCTACAGCCTGCCGAATACCGGATTGAAGTTAACGCTGACAACTACAGTGTACAGACACACTCTGTAACGGTTGAGGAAGGAAAAACCAAGACCGTCACCTCGAATCTTGACCCCGAACCCGATATGGGGACACTCGAAGTGACTACTACTAACGCTTCGAGCGGCGAAACTATCAACGGTGCAGACATCGAAATCATCAACAGTAATGGCGAAACTGTAACCACTCAGTCATCACCAACATCCATCGATGTGCCGGTCGGTTACTACGATGTGCTGGCATCTGGTGTTGATGGATACGGCACCGCTTCCGAATACGATGTGGAAGTAACTGCGGGAACGACTACTACAACAACGTTAGCCCTGCCAGATAACCAGACAGACGGGGAGAACGGAATTGTAGGGGATCACGTCCTTACTGTTGATGATAATAAATCCGTCAAGTCGGTAACGATGAAAGCTGAAAGTAGCGGTGAAATCGTCGTAGGTATCCACGGGAAAAACGCTTCATCGTCGGATAGTGACTTCCTGTCAGGGTTCTCCTTCACAGTCTATACTTCTGGGGATACTTTCGAAATCAAGAATGAAGACACCGACTTCGATATGAACAATTACGACGAAATCCATATCGTTGAAGAAGATAACCACACCGCAGAAATCAGTCCGTCTATCGTGTATGATTCCCAAGGCGGCGGAGGCGGTGGTGGCGGTGACGATGGCGGTATGAGTAACAGTACAGTGATGATTATCGGTGGCGCTGCATTGATCGCTGTCGCCTTGCTCAAACAGGGGTGATCATGTATGCCTACACCACAGCAATACGTTGCTGCCAAAGGCGCTCAGAAGGCCTTTGGCTTGATTGATTATGTGTTGCTAATCGTCGGAGCTGTCCTGATTCTTGAGGGACTCGGTGTGCCTGTGATTGGGACGGTGTTTGGGGTATTCGGTGACGCGGTGGCTAACACTGCAACCAGTGTGTTCGACTCCATTACGAATACTCTGTTCGGCTGGGTCCCAATATAACGTCTAACGCGGTCTGGAAGACAGTTCAAGGCTGTTCCCGGTGTTCAACTCACCGGCTTCCTCTCAACCTTCCACGATTGGAAGGAACACAAAACAACCAATAACATGAACATCAGAAAAATTAATTCCATGATTGTAGAATTGGTATTCAAATATGTTGTAGACAGTATTCTTCCTTTCATTTGGAGGAAGAAGTCGGCGAACACGATTGGTGATATGGTGTTTGCGGATGCCCTTGATGGCGACGAAGAATCACGGAAACTCCTGCGTGCGGCAGGCTACACAGAATTAATGGAGGTGTCAGTATGCCTCAGAAATACCTCCTAATCATTGTTGCTGTGCTGGTGATGGGTTTGGGTATGAGCGGGGTTGCCATGGCTGACGATCACCAGAATAACTCCGAAAATAGTTCTGAAAACGATTCTTTGCCTGACGGGGTGAATATCATTGAATCTGGCGAGGAATCTACTGATGGAGATAATAGCGGGGAAAATAGCTCTGGAAATGCTGAAACCGTATATGAAGCAGAACTAAACGAAGACCTTCGCGTGGTGAATACTGAATGGGACGAAAACACGGCGTACATCGTTTTAGAAGCGGATTCCCCGCAAGACATCACGTTAAGTGATGGGAGTAAGGCGAAGGCAGCTGAAGAAGGAACATTCAATATTCCCACAAGGTCGATGACGATCCCTAGTGGCCGCACTGAAGTCTCCATGACGGCGACGGAAAACAGTGAAGTCGGGGCAGTAGTCACAATCGGTCACGAGACCGGCATACAGGGATTCAAACACGAGGTAAAAAGTCCTAATCCGTTTTCCAAACTGATCACAACCCGCACCGCTGTAGGTGGTCTATTCGCGTTTCTGATTGGGACAATCACCCGTGTAGGCTACAAAGTGTATCAGAAACAGGAGAACGGCAATCCTGAAACATTGGATGGAACGGAGGTTTCCTCGGAACGTATTGGGGTGAAAAAGGATGAATAGAGACGATGCATACAATGAATATACGGAAAAGAATAGTAAGACAAAATGGGATAGAATCCATGACTTGTTGGTCGAATATAAGCGATACATCGGTATCACAACCGGCATAATCATCATCGCTGGGTTAGCCGGATGGATAGACCTTCCCAGACTACAGTTCTATCACTGGTTCTTGCTCTCGTCCTTCGGCTTGGGAATCACAATCGGATCAGGTGCAGTACTGCACGAACTGTCTGACTACTTGAAAGACCGCCGTGTCAGAGTGATGTTAGCGCCGGTGTCATCAGGCGTCACTGATGTCATCAAAATCCCGCGCAAGACGTTCGGACAATTCGATGTAATTGGTACAACGTTCCCTGATCGACGGCTAATGACGGGAGGGAAAATTCTTGTTGCACGTGCGATTGACTTCGACCGGCAAATCATAGTGCCTGCACAGGAATTTGATGACGAAAAGTATCCAGACGATCTCGACATCATCGGCGAAGACGGCGATGGGTCACAGGTGAAGAAATACCGTCAGGCATTGCTCGATGATGCACGTGAACGCCACGAAATCACGGTGGATCAAGAAGTCATCCGTGAATCCGCACTTGGTGACGCTGTAGATATTTACTCCAAGGCTTTGCGTGACGTTCGTGATGGAGATGTAGAAGTTGAACAAATGAGTGACGAGCAGACCGAGGTGCAGGCTGAACAAATCATCCAGCAGGCCGCAGAAAGCCAGCAAAACAGTGGTGATTCGAATGAGTGATTCTGCTAATTGGACGGCAAGTGATCTTCAGCAGGCTCTGGTGAAGAAGGCATCTCAGGGAAAAGCAGGCGCACCACCAGAGGTGTTGTCTGCCCCTACAAGACAGACCGCTCTTGCGCTTGCTAACTACGTTATGTACTACGATTCCAGTGACCCGGATAATCCTGATGACATCAGTGATGACGATATGTATCAAATCCTGTTCACTCGTTTGGAAACCTTGACTGCATGGGAAGCAACACGGTCCGGGGACGTATCCTCGATGCGGGGGATCGCCGGGGCACCTAATGGTGACGAAGCGACTGACACCAGCAGTTGGCGGGCCGCAGACATCATCACAAAGTCGCTCTGGAAGCCGAACGAGCGCGATAATATGCTGAACATGATTCTGTACGGTCCAACCCCCACAATCAAAGATGGATCGAACACGGGAACGGGGAAGTCCGACTTCGCGTACACACTTGCAGAAGGTGGACAGCGAGCGTATAATGGAGAGTTGACGGTCGCTACGAACAATGACACAGACCCATTCAAGCAGGTGGAGAAATGGAGTGAAGCGGAGGAATGGATGCAGGAGACGGACGGCCCGAAACGCCTCATTCTCGACGAAGCCGCACAAGGATTGAAACACAAGGATATGTCCGCTGGGGACGTACTCGGGCTTGCAATCCGCCTGATGCGGAAATATAACTGTCACTTAGTCCTCATCGCTCACACAGGCAAGGATATTCCGAAGGACATCCGCAGACAGGTTGTGTACGCCCGTAAGAGCGACAAAAAGGGTGCGAAACTCGGTAATAAACTGGAGGAGGACGCAGCGGGCGAGATGCGGATAAAGAACGTTGAGTACGAGTTGAAGGGTATTCCACAGACAACGATTGAGTACAACTCCTATGATGACAAAGGAGAGTTCGAATGGGATATTGACGACGGTGCTGAAGCCACCGAAGACGAAGAAGAGGAGTACCATCAATGCGAAGCCGAAACCAAGTCTGGAGGGCAGTGTGCGAAGGAAGCGCGGTATCCACGGAGCAACCCGACTTATTGCGGAACTCACCGTAGCAGGCTTAACGACGCTGAAAATGAAGAGTAACGGGAATCCGCACGCACACGTGTGGGCGATTGGCGTCCCCACACATACACACACCTATTCTACAAGATTCAGTTCTCATTGAAAAACAGACAGAGATTGTGGATGAAGCCACCGAGATACCATGAATTTCGGGTGAAGAGTGGTCTACGGCTTCTCAGCCGCATTTATCCATACAGTAAAATGGAGTAAATAAGTAACGCACATTCTTGTGAAAAACAATGGGTCGGAAGATAACTATGAACAGAGCAATCCACCACAACGCACGGGTGGCAATCTTTGCTACGTACTGATAGGTCTAAGAGTTGTTGATTGAATAATAAATCCCTGAATCCAGATCATCCGTATCAAACATCACGTCCTTCCGTTCGATTCGTCCTTGTCCTTCACTCTGAATCAGTAGGAACAGTGTTTCTTTGGCGGAATATCCTTTGTTTTGCATTTTGGCTTCAATCAGTTCTTCGTTCACATATTCATCATCATGGTCAGCGATTGCGTCTACAACGGCTTCGATTTCGTCGTTCAGAACTTCGCTGTTTGCATACGCATTCTCGATCATTTCCTTCATATCTACTTATTCACGCTAAGAGAATGTAAAAGATGAAGTCAAGGCAGCTATTGCAGCATTCAAACGAAAGTAATAAATATAGATAAGTCAATAGAGAATGATGCGGATGCGTTCCAACTGGAAGGCTGTGCCCCTTCCAATGACACACCACCACCTTCACCAGCCCGAATAGGTTTGAAGGAAAGGTCGCGTATCAATCGATGCAGTGTAACTTCACCTGCCCCCCCGGTTCAAGACCCCCACTCCACCAATTCAAGTGTCGTACCGAGAGACAGACCCATCCCTATCGGTGAATGATCTTGATGAAAATACGTAGCCAGAAATGGCCCGCGCAAGTCGAAAAACCCCTTAAGTAACTGGGCTTTCAACCTTTCGTAGCAAGCCTAGGCCGGGATTTGAACCCGGGCTCTCGTCCTTACCAAGGACGCGCTTTACCGCTAAGCTACCCAGGCGCGTACTTCCTTGTTGTTCGGAGCTGTCTTTATGGGTTTCGATTCGAACGGGCTGTGCGTCAGTCTGTCGTAGCGCCCGCCGACAGCTATCGTCGCCACTGCCATCACTACAGACTGATCGCACACGAGATACAGCGGTTAAAATCCGTTTCAGGTGCTGCGAGCGAATCGATCAGGGATCGGTCGCCGAGGTCGCACGATCGGTTGTCGAGTCCTCGAGTGACTGCTCGCGAGCTTTCGCTTCGAGATCGGTGAGACACTCGGTCACCGGCGGGAACGAGGTGCCGGCGGCGGCTGCGAGGTCGGCGGCGGCAGTGAGCAGCCAGGGAGCAGGTGTTTCGTCGACGGCGACGGCTCCCGTTCGAACGGCCAGTTCGAGCACGTCGCGCTCGAGGTTGGCGTCGATCGATTCGGGAGCAGTGTCGTCGGCTCCGATTCCGGCCGTTGTCTCGGATTCGAGTTCGGTACGGCGGGTCTGGTCGCGACCGAACGACTGGACGGTGCGGACGGCTTTGCCGGCGGCGTCGGTGTGAGCCAACAGGTAGAACCCGCGCGCGACGAGGATGTCGGCCGCGAGGATCGCGAGGTCCCCCTCTGCCGCGTCACTGTCTGTCGCCGTCCAGGGTTCGTCGTGGGCCAGCGAGCGGGTCAGTCGCAGTCCCTCGTAGATGAGCTGGACGCCGGCGGCGTGGGTGACGATACTCCCAGTGTCGGGATCGCGGTCGGACGCTCGCGCGTGGTCCCCGTCGGCTTCGGACTCGCGCTCGCCGCGTCGGCCATCCTCGGCTTCGAAGACATGGCTCTCGGGAGCCATCGCAGCGGCGCTCTCGAGCGTGAGGGCGGCGGGAACCATCGATGCCCGGTCGAGAACGGATTCGATGTACTCGTACAACCGTGGTGGTTCGACGTCCGCGACGGCCTCGACGGCGGCACGCCGACAGCTGTCGGCCTTCTCCATTAGCGGGGGGTTACGAGGGCGTAGGCAAAGACCTTTGGAAACGCCGGATCGACTGCGACTATGATCGACGTTGACACGAACGGATCGATTCGCACCGTGACGCTCGACCGGCCCGACGCGCGCAACGCCTTCACCGTCGACGGGCTCGAGGCCCTCGAGGCAGCGATCGACGACGCCGACGAGCCGGTGATCTACCTGCGAGGGCGCGGGCCGGCCTTTTCGGCGGGAGCGGATCTGAACGCGGTCGCGGCCCTCGAGGGCGATCGCGACCGCGCGGCCGACTTCGCGCGGCTGGGCCAGCGCGTCGCGCGCACGATCGAGGACGCGCCGGCGATCGTCGTCGCGGGAATCGACGGGGCCGCACGCGGCGGCGGCCTCGAGCTCGCGCTGGCCTGTGACGTCCGCGTGGGGACTCCCGACTCGACCTACGGCGAGCCGGGGGTCAGCTTCGGCCTGTTCGGTGCGTGGGGCGGCACTGTTCGGCTGCCCCGCGTCATGGGCGAGGGCAACGCTCTCGAGTTCGCACTCTCCGGGCGGTCGATCGACGCCGAGGAAGCCCTGCAGACGGGCGTGATCTCACGTATCGAGGACGATCCTCGGTCGGTCGCCGAGGAGATCGCAGCAAACGCCGTCGACACGCTACCGGTCCTGAAACGACGACTTCGTGACGACAGCGAGCGTGCGACGCAGGAACGACGCGAGGCCGCGGCGTTCGCCGACCTCGTCGCTGCCCACGCCGACGACATCGACGCCGTCCTCGAGTAAGGCACTCCGAGCCGATCGCATCGCTCGCATCACGACTCCGATACCTGACCGACCAAAATGACTTATCCGCTGACAGAGACTGCACCGGTATGCCCGGCCCAGTCTTTCTCGAGGGCGACCGCGTCACGCTCCGGCCGATCGAGGAAGCGGACCTCGAGTTCCTACAGGCGCAGGTCAACGACCCACGCATCTGGCGACGGATCGGTCGGTCCCGTCCCGTCAACCGCGAACAGGAACGCGAGTTCTTCGAGGATGACGTCTGTAGCGACGACACCGTCGTGCTCCTGATCGTCGCCGACGCGACGCCGGTCGGGGTCGTCGGCCTCCACTCGTTCGACTGGGAGGCCGACAGCGCCGAACTCGGCTACTGGGTCGCACCCGAGCACCACGAGCAGGGCTACGGTACCGACGCGGCGGCACGGCTCGTCGCGTACAGTTTCGACCAGCTCGGCCTCCACCGGATCGCCGCCCGCGTCTTCGAGCGCAACGAGCCGTCACGGCGGCTCCTCGAGTCACTCGGCTTCACACAGGAGGGCGCTCACCGCGACGTCGCGTTCATCGACGGCGCGTATCGGGACGGGTACTGGTACGGATTGCTCGAGGACGAGTGGCGAAGCGAGCGCTGCGACGGCGACGATTAGTCCAGCGGCTCCGGCGCCGGCGGCACGTTACGCTTGTGTTCGCTTCCGGCGTACATCTCGCGGACCCGCTCGACAGTTTCGGCCTCGATCTCGAGCAGCCGGCAGGTCGCTGCCACCGAGAGGGGGCCATCGATGTGGACCGCCAGAATCGAGTCGAGCGTCTCGTAGCTGATCCCCAGTTCGTCCTCGTCGGTCTGGTCGGCCCACAGCTCCGCCGTGGCGGTCTTTGCGGCCAGTTCCTCGGGGACGCCGACGTGGCGGGCGAGCTGGCGAACCTGGCCCTTGTAGAGGTTCCCGATCGGGTGGCAGTCGACCGCGCCGTCGCCGTACTTGGTAAAGTAGCCGACGGCAGCTTCGCTGCGGTTACCAGTGCCGAGGACGAGGCGGTCCTCGTGGTTGGCAACGAGGTAATTCAGAACCGCTCGCAGGCGAGCACGTGCGTTGCCGACCGCCACGTGGTCACCCTCGGCTTCGGGGTAGGCCGACAGCAGCGAGTCGACCAGCGGCTCGATCTCGATCACGTCGTAGGTAATCTCGAGTTCCTGAGCGACCCATTCGGCGTCGCTCATTTGGCCTTCGCTACTGACGGTCGCCGGCAGGACGAGCCCGTGGACGTTCTCGGCCCCGAGCGCTTCGACGGCGAGGTAGCCGGTCAGCGTACTGTCGATCCCACCCGAGAAGCCGAGAACGACGCCGTCGGCACCTGCGGCGTCGACCTGATCGCGAATGAACGCCGTGATGTGGTCGCGATGCTGCTCGAGTTCTGCCTCCGAAAAGCGAAGGTCGATCATGTGACAGGCTAGGGGCGCGGTGACCTAATAGGCACCCCTCCCCGCAAAAAAGTGGGCGAACGATCGATTTCGATGGATGCTCGAGAGCGCTACGTTGAAGTGTGATCGGTGGGTACACACGAACGGACGGCGCGCTGGTGGTCTAGTGGTAGGACATGAGCTTCCCAAGCTCATAGCCCGGGTTCAATTCCCGGCCAGCGCATTTCTCGAGGACACCCCCGGATGAGCGTCGCGGTTTCTGCAATGATCAAAAAGAGCAAGAAGCTCAATGTCGAGACTCGAGCCCTGACGACCGCGTCTCAGTGAATCCCCATCGCTTCGATCTGCTCCTGGTACCGGTTGCGGATCGTCACTTCGGTCACCTGCGCGACGTCCGAGACCTCTCGCTGGGTCTTCTTCTCGTTACACAGCAGCGAGGCGGCGTAGATCGCGGCTGCAGCGTAGCCGGTCGGTGACTTGCCCGAGAGCAGCCCCTTCTCGGTCGTCGTGTCGATGATCTCGTTGGCTTTCGCCTGGACCTCCTCGGAGAGTTCGAGTTCCGAGCAAAAGCGGGGCACGTACTTCTTGGGGTTGACCGGTTCCATCTCGAGGCCGAGTTCCTGGGCCACGTAGCGATAGGTGCGGCCGATCTCCTTGCGCTCGACGCGGGAGACGCCGGCGACTTCTTCGAGTGAGCGGGGGATACCTTCCATCCGGCAGGCAGCGTAGAGAGTGCTGGTCGCAACGCCCTCGATCGAGCGCCCGCGGATGAGGTCCTCGTCGAGTGCGCGCCGGTACATCACACAGGCGACCTCGCGGACCGAGCGAGGGATGCCGAGCGAGGAGGCCATCCGGTCGGTTTCGGAGAGTGCGAACTGCAGGTTTCGTTCGCCGGCGTCTTTGGTGCGGATACGCTCTTGCCACTTGCGCAGGCGGCGCATCTGGTTGCGTTTGTCCGACGAAAGCGACCGGCCGTAGGCGTCCTGATTCTTCCAGTCGATCGAGGTCGTCAGCCCCTTGTCGTGCATCGTCTGGGTCGTCGGCGCGCCCACCCGGGACTTGTTCTGTCGCTCGGAGTGGTTGAACGCCCGCCACTCCGGTCCGTGATCGATATTCGATCCTTCGACGATCAGGCCACACTGGTCACAGACGAGTTCGCCCTGATCCTCGCTTTTGACGAGGGTCCCGCCATCGCACTCGTCGCAGGCCCGCTCACCCGCCGATTCCTGCGTTCGTTCTGTCGTCTCAGGGTTACGTTCGCGCTGGCGGGGTGGGCTTGCCATGTCATGTAGATAACGACGGCGCAACGACTTAAGGGCTCGCCACCACAGAACGTCGCGTTTACACGGGCACGGGAGCGCCCGTTCGTCGGCGAGTCGATGCCACGGCGATCATACGGTCTGCTGTCCCGATTGACCGGTGCACCCGCGGTGATCACGGGTGCACCGGCACTATAGTAACAACTGAAACGATTGACACACCGATCGCCCAGCAGTCGTGCGATCGGGTGTGCAGTGACGTTCAGTGGCTACTATAACTGACAGGAGTCCGTATCAGAGGTGACCCAGCAACGTCCCGGCCAGCACCAGCACCCACATCGCGGCGCCGACCAGCAGCATGTCGTTGACTTTCGCGGTCCGCGCCGCACGTTTTGCCGCACCACCGGCGATCAGGCCGAGCGCGACGACGACAAGCATCCGCTGGACGACGACCTCGAGCGCCAGCGCGTCGACACCGAGCATGCCATAATCGAGCCAGATCGCGACTGCAAGCGAGCCCGCGGCGACGACGGCGGCGTCGAGCCGGCGCGTCAGTCCGCGTGCGATCAGGTACGTCGCCGTCGGGATCCCAACGCCGATCACCGGATAGAGCAACGCGGCGATCTGATGGGGTGTGAGGAACGGCGCGCGGTGCTCGAGGACGATGCCGCCCGCGCGCACGCCGAGCAACAGGGAGAGAATGGCAAAGGCGAGCGCGAAGTGACCGCCCTCGAGACGGGCAGCGGCGGTCGCGAGGCGGCGGCGATCGGTGTCGGTCAGGTGGTCGTCGATGGCGTCGGCCGTTCGGTGACCGAGCCGGTCGGTAACGGGGTCAACAGCAGCGCCGCGAGAGCCACGCCTGCGGGCCCGGATGCCGACCAGCGTGGGCACGACGAGCAATCCGGCGAGTTCGACGACCGTCGCCCAGCCGTCGGCGTCGGCGGAGTTGCTGTTGTCCAGATAGATGCGCTGCACGTCGTCTTTGGCGTCGATCTGGGGATGGTCCATGAAGTTGGACTCGACTTTCCGCTGGGCGGCCTGTGAGCCGTGGACGCGGTGGCGAAGCGTGAACCAGTCGAAGTGTTCGGAGTGGGTCTGCATGGCAACCCAGTCGTCGGCGTCGTTGGGACTCTCGTAGAGCCGGATGTGGTAGCGCTGGCCGTAGTAGTCGCCGTCCTCGAGCTGGCGCGTCTCGGTCGTCCAGTAGCCGCTCTCGTTGGGGCCAGGGTCGACGTAGGCGTAGCGGGTCCCGCCGTCGGCCTCGCCCCAGTTGAACTCGGGCAGGCGACTCGATGAATCGTCCGACGCGTTGTCGGTCTCGTTGTCGGTCTCGTTGGTGGTCGAGTCGTTCGACACGTTGGAAGCGGGATCAGTCGGCTCGCCGCCAAGCGATTCGTTCGACAGTGTCTCGGTTGCCGACTGCGTCTCGTTGTCGGAGGCGTTCCCGCCGACGAGAGCGTACGTCTCCGGGACCGCTTCCTCCTCGGAGTCGTTGATCTCGGACCAGTCACCGTCACTCGCTTCGACCAGCACCCGCTCGACGTCCGCGACGTCACCGCGGACGATCACGTTGATCGGGCTGCGCTTTTGAAACTCCTTGCGCGGACTGAGATACTCCCAGAAGCCGCTCTCGGAGTCGTCGAACGAGACGACATCGGGGGTCGGTGTGTCCGTTTCGGCAGGGGTCGACTGCGACTCCGTGGACGGCTGCTGGCTGGAGGGCAGCGAGAGCACCATCGACGGCCCACCGATGAGCATGAACGCGAGGAACAGCAAGACGGCCGCGATCACGAGCGATCGACGCATGTCTCAGTCACTAGCGACAGGAGGGATATCAAACCGTGTGTAACGCGCCGACCCACGATCGTCAGCGATCGAAGTTCAAGATGGCCGAAGAGACCGTCTCGTCGGTGCCGGCTCAGCTGTCGACATCGGGGCCGACGGTGGTGACAGGGACGGGTGCTTCGCGGACGACGCGCTGTGAGACGCTGCCGACGACGTTGCGTTCGTACTCGTCGCCGCTGGTTCCCATGACGATCAGGTCGGCATCGACGTCCGCGGCGTAGTCGACGATACACTCGGCCGGATTCCCCGTCTCGACCGCTGTCTCCGTCTCGAGGTCGTACTCGGCGGCCCGCGTGACGGCGTCGTCGATCGCTTCGCGGGCGGTCGCGGCGAGATCCTCGCGGACGCGCTCGACGCGGTCGTCGTCGAGGACGAGGAAGGCACGGTCGTCGACGACCGAGAGGATGTGCAGGGTGGCGTCTCGCGTGGCCGCGATATCGATCGCGTGGTCCGCGACGGTCGCCGCGTGCTCGCTGCCGTCAGTCGGGAACAGAATCGTCTCGTACATCGCTGTCTAGGCTGTCCTCTCGTGCCGACGGAAAAAGGGGTTTCCTTCCCTCTTCAACGGTGGGAACGACTTGACAGAGCGACAGTATCAGATACCCGGAATCCCGAGGGCGTCGGGCGTGACGAAGCCGATTACTGCGAACGCGTAGACGATCGCGACGGCAACGATCCAGGCGACGAAGCCGATCGCGACGGCAGCACCCCAGCCGCCAGGGTAGCGCCAGTTGATGACGCCGACCCAGACTACCAGCATCAACAACACACCCAGAATCGGGATCCAGCCGATGAAGAAGCTCGTGATCGCCCACGCGACCGCGCCGATCAGCGCAGTGACGGCTGCGTTCACAAAGCCAGCGTCCCTGTCTAATACCAGTCGCACGCCCGCGAGGATGCCGATCGTCCCGACGATCAGACTCAGGACGAAGATCAAGATGGAGTCCGCAGCAGCCATGTTATGGTTTCCAACTCAGTTCGATATCGACCGTCTCGCGTTCCCCCCGGAGCATCGACGACCGTTCGACCACTTCCACAGACATGTTGAGTGTCTCCGGCGGCGTCAGCGAGACGTTCTTGTTCCCGACCGGGACGGTGACGTTCTCGTCGCCCCGTTCGAACTCCGCTGCGAGCTCCCGAAAGTACTCGGCGAGTTCGTCTCGTGGCAGTGTTTCGTCGGCGGTCGTCCGTTGGGCCATGCGAATGTATGACGGACGTACCCGCAAAAGTATGGACAGCGAACGGCTCTCTAACTCGCTGTTACCGGTTCAGCCGGTGCTGTAACAGTTCACTGCTCTGAGAAATGCCGTCAAAACAGGTTCGTTCGTTGAGAGATAGAGATGCCATCGAGGTCGTCTCAGACAGTTTTCTCTCTCGAGGGTGGACCGCGTCGCGGATCAGTTGGGTCTCGACCGCGTCCCAGTCGCCCGGAAGGCGGCCGATCGAACGGACTGTGGTCGCTCGTCAGCAGCGCGGTGACGACCACGTCTTCGAACTGCGGTCGAAATCTCCGATTTCGGTCCGTCGTTTCGCCGACTCGTCGTCCATCATCTCGAGCCAGCCCGACTACCCTCGTTGTCCCAGGGAGACAAGCGTGGCTTTTTGATGACGGGGCGGGAAATCGCCGACGATGGACGTCGCCGTCGGAATCGTCGCCCAACGGAACAACGAACGTGCACAGGCACTCGCCGCGACCCTCGTCGACACCCTCGAGCGCGAGGGCGCAAGTGTCGTCGTCGACGAGCTGACCGGCGAGGCGATCGCGGCGACCCCCGTCCCGGTCGCCGCGATGGCGGGTCGCGACCTCGTCGTGAGCATCGGCGGCGATGGAACGCTGCTGTTCGTCGCCCGCGAGGTCGGACCCACGCCGATCCTCGGCGTCAACCTGGGCGAAGTCGGTTTTCTCAACGCCGTCGCCCCCGAGGACGCACTCGATGTCGTCACCGACCTCGTCGCCGACCTCGAGGAGACGGGCACCGTCGAAGGACGCGAACTGGCACGGCTACAGGCGACGGGTGTCGACGAGGACTGGACGCTCGAGCCTGCACTCAACGAGGTGGTCGTCCACGGCCCCCGGCGGGGCCACGGCGGAGGTGCGACCATCGACGTTCGCGTCGACGGCCGACAGTACGCCGAGAGCCACGTCGACGGCGTCCTCGTGGCCACACCGACGGGATCGACCGCCTACAACCTCAGCGAGGGCGGGCCGCTGGTTCACCCGTCAGCTGATGCGCTCGTCGTCACGCAGATGGCCGCGACCGAGTCGATGCCGCCGCTGGTCCTCGAGCCGGACACCGAACTTACGCTGACCGTCTCCGGGGCCGACACTGCCTACGCGATCAGCGACGGACGCAACCGACAGCGTCTCGAGCCGCCGGCGACGGTCTCGATCTCGCTCGCGGACGAATCCGTCACGCTCGTCGGGCCACAGGCGAACTTCTTCGATGGGCTCGACAAACTCGAGTGAGTCCACTCAGTGGTCGATTGTAGAAGCATACTGAAAATTGCCCGTCAGTCGTACTGCCGGACGCAGTCAGTCTTAGTTACGGACGACGTTCGTCGCGCGTGGGCCTTTGGGGGCCTGTTCGATGTCGAATTCGATCTCGGTGCCTTCTTCGAGGTCCGGTCCGCCAACGTCCTCCATGTGGAAGAATACGTCGTCGTCCGCGTCATCCGTCGAAATGAAACCGTAGCCGCCTGTGTCGTTGAAGAAATCAACGTTACCTTTCGCCATTACAAACAAATGTACGGCCAGTACACGGATAACACTTGCGAGGGTGACAGTACCACGACCGTGAAAAGCCGCCGGTCGCGGCGACCGTTACTGCTCGCCCTCGACGAGCCGTGCGATGTGTTCCGGCGGCACCGCACC
This sequence comes from Haloarchaeobius amylolyticus, assembly GCF_042678045.1. GTDB lineage: Archaea > Halobacteriota > Halobacteria > Halobacteriales > Natrialbaceae > Natrinema > Natrinema amylolyticus_A. The sequence goes on along the minus strand of NZ_JBHUDI010000011.1, from coordinate 531,695 downwards.
GCGGGCGACGTGGCCGTCCGAGACGAACGTCGGCACACCGGTGATCCCCCGTTGAGAGGCCTCGGCGAACCGCTCCTCGAGTGCCGTCCGGCGATCGTCGTCCGCGACCGCGTCGCGGATCTCGTCGGCCGGCAGGTCGACATCGGCAGCGAGCTCGGCGAGAACGTCGACGTCGCCGATGTCGCGGCCGTCCTGCCACAACGCGGTGTAGATCGCCTCGTCGAACGCCGCCCACTGGTCGGGATACTCGGTTTTGACGTACCACGATGCCACCTGCGCGTCGAACGAATCGACGTCGGTCGCGATCTCCTGGGCCATCTCGACGCCGTATTCGTCCTGCAGCCGGCGGACGTTCTGCCTGGCCTGTTCGTAGTACTGGTCGTCTTTCCCGTCGTCGACATCGTGGTCGATCGAGCCGTCTTCGTTCCGTTTGCCACGGCGCAGGTCGAAGGGATGCCACTCGACAACGAGCGGCTCGTCGCGGCGCTCGCGGTACTGTGCGAGCGAGCGCGTCCCAAGATAGCAGAACGGACAGACGTAGTCGGCGTAGATTTCGAGTCGATCCGCGGTCTCCGGTGTCGATTCGGTTTCAGCGTCGGCCATAGAAACGATACGGCATCACGACCGAAAAGTCGCCGGGCACCGGCAGCGAACGGCGACGGGGGCTCGAGTACGACCAGCGAGCGGCGACGGACTCGAGACGGGGCGGACGGAACGTCGTGGTACCGGCGGCAGGTCGGTCAGCTCTCCGTTTCGGGGGCTGCTACATCGGCGGCGTCCGAATCGGTCACGTCGGGCAGGTTCGGGTCTCGGTAGGGATTGCGGCCGTAAGCCGGGAGCTCGTCGTCGAGTTGAGATTTCAGGACGCGGCGTAGGCGATTCAAACTCGTCGTGTCCAGCCCGTACTCGGCCGCGAGACGCTTGAAGGCCTCCTCGTCGGTAATATCGTGGGCCCGATACTGGGCGAATAGCTCCTCCATGCGATCGGCCGACAGGGCCTGCGCGTCGATCTCGTCGAGCCCGAAGTACTGCTGGCGGTCGACGTCGACGACGTGGCGGATCACCACGAGCGCGACCTTCTCGATCGCCCGCTGGCTACCGAATTCGGTGAGATCGATCTCGTCCATAACGCCAAGCGCCAGGTCGCGCTGCCACGGCGTCACCTCGAGGGCGTTACACAGCGCCTGCGTGGTTCGCAGCCGATCGAGGCGGTGGGCGCGCTCGCTGTAGCCCGGCGTCGCCGCGTGCTGTTCGTCGTGGAGGCGGCGGACGCTCTCGGAGAGGTCCGCGTCGGGCGAGTCGGCACGGCCGATGACGGTCGCGCTCGGCGTGACGACGCCCCACTGGCGAACCGTCGAATCGCGCTGGACCTCAGCCCGCGAGAGCGCCCCTGATCCGGGCCGGGTCTCGAGGCGACGCTCGCGGTCGGGATCGTACTCGACGCCGTCCGTGCTGGCCTCACCCGCCGCAGGGGAACGACCAGGGTCGGCACCGTCGTCGTTCATCATCTGTCGGTCGGAGGGGGAGCGTGAAAAAGGCTCGCTCCGCTCGTGACGCGTATCAATTCGACTGACAGGGCCGCTAACAGGTTCCGGTTCGAAAACGCAGGCGACGACCGGCGCTGTAGCTCGCGTCCATCGATGTTGCCCGCGAAAAGCCCTTCGTATCTTCACCTTGTGACCAGAGGCACTTAAACGGCGACTGGAAAACGAGGGCTACTGGATTGTGGCGATTAGCTCGTCGACGAACGAATCCAGTCGCGCGGGGTCGGGTCCATCCCGCGCGTGCACGTCGGGATCGATCCGCTTCGGCGGGTGCGCGAACGCGCGGCCGACGGCGTCGCCGATCGTGGCGTCGCCCTCACCGGCCCGCTTTCGCTCGAGCAGCTCGCGAGCGCGGTCGATCCGCTCGGCGTCGAAGACCGCAGGTGCCTGCTCGCGGAGGAAGCGCTCGAACGACAGCGCCGGCAACTCGTGTGTGCCGCGCTCGCCGGTCGCTTTGAGATAGTACGCGGACATGGCCGCCCGATGGATCGTCAGATTGCGCTTCACCGTGGGTTTCGTCTGCGTTTCCCGAAATCGCTCGTCGTCGGCCGACACCGTCATTGTGCCGTCGTCTGTCTCGACGACGTAGGTTTCGTCGCGCGTCTCACGGATCGGAAAGAGTTCGTCGTCGCTGCGGACCAAGTGATGTGAAATGTACTTGCGGTAGTTGCTCGTCGCGATTCCGCGCCAGGTATGGTAGAGGTCGATCGGGTTGTACGTCCGTTCGACGTAGGCGGCGAGGTCGTCGGGCTCGTACGTGCGACGATACCGGATCGGACTGCGCACCAGATCGATCGCACCCTCGTTCGAGTCGGCGAGCAGCCGCGCGAACGTCCGCACGTCCCAGCCCTGATACTCGAACGCGCCACGATCGACGACGATCGTCTCGGGCGGGCGCTCGAGGTGGGCGTACCGACGCAGATCGGTCGACACAAAGACGAATCCGACGTCGTAATCGCTGTCGGGATTCGCCCCACCCCAGGCGTGGCTCCCGCAGGCGACCGCCAGCGGAACCGCAACAGCGTGCTCGCGTTCGATCGCCGTCAGATGGTCGTCGACGGTCTCGCGGACGTGTGCTGGGACGGCGGACATAGCTGTAACTCGAGACGTGGAAGCCGAGAGAAGACCGGGTGCCGAATGCCCTTCGTAGCTTCACCTTGTGACCAGAAGCACTTAAAGAGAGATCGGGACGGGGCAGTCGAACCGGCCACGATCGACCGGGGCCGTCCGGCCCCCACCGGCACAACCGTTTAGGAAGTGGTGACTACATGGGGGGTATGAACGAATCGCTGGTGGACGCCCAGCAGGCTATCGCCGGGTCACCGAATCCCGCCGAGGAGTTCCAGCAGCTGTCACGGGGCCGGCAACGTGACGTGTTCTTCCAGTTGCCCGACGGAGTTCAGGCGTCGCTGGTCGCGGATATGGGCCGCGAGCAGTTACAGGGGTTCGTCCGACGGCTCGACCCCGACGAGGTGGCGGACGTCCTCGGGCTAGCCGACGAGGCAGTTCGCGAGAGCGTCCTCCGGCAACTCGACGACGACCGCCGGGAGAAGGCCGAATACCTCCTCGAGTTCAGCCCCGAGAGCGCGGCCGGGCTGATGCATCTCGATTACGTCACCGTCGATGTCGAGCGGGATCTGGAGACGATCGCGAAGCGCGTCAAGCGCCACGAGGATCGGACCGGCCGATTCCCGACGATCTTCGTCACGGACGACGAAGCCTTACTCGGCGAACTACCGGGCCAGACGCTGGCGATGAGCAACGGGGAAGCGATCGACCTCCGCGAGCACGTCCAAGAGACGCCGACGGTGAGATACGACAGTCCCGACACCGAGGTCGTCGACGTGTTCCGGGCGAACCCGGAAAGTTCCGTCGCCGTGATCGACGACGGAAACATTCTCGGCGTCATCTACGCCGAGGACCTCCTCCGGGTCATCGAGGAGGAGGCCGGCGAAACTCTCTACGAATTCACGGGCGTCAAGGAAGAAGAGAGTGTCCTCGACGGGCCCCTCTCGAAGGTCCGGTATCGGTACAAGTGGCTGATCATCAACCTCGGAACGGCGTTTCTCGCCGCCGGGGCCGTCGGCTTCTTCGAGGACACGATTGCGGCGTTTACGCTCCTGGCAGTGTACATGCCGGTCGTCGCAGGAATGGGCGGCAACGCCGGGACCCAGTCGATGGCCGTGACGGTACGTGGGCTCGCGTTCGGGCAGATCTCGCTGTCGACAGGCGGGCGCGCCGTCGTCAACGAGATCATCGCCGGCGGCGTGAACGGGGCCATCACCGGCGTCCTCGTCGCGGTGATCGCCTCGGTATTCAACCAGAGCCCGCTACTGGGGCTCGTCCTCGGTGTGTCGATGGTGTTGAACCTCGTCATCGCCGGCTTCTTCGGGACGGCCATTCCGCTCGTCCTCGATCGAATCGGGAAGGACCCGGCGACGTCGGCGACCATCTTCATCACCACCGCCACGGACGTCCTCGGCTTTTTCATCTTCCTCGGGCTTGCACAGGCGGTGCTCTGAGACGGTCTACTGTCCCGCTGTCCCAGCACACCCGCATGACTGGGCGCGGGTGCGCCGACACCCACTGACGGGAGTCCGTATGAGACGAGCGGGTCCGAGTCTCACCGACAGCCGTACCGACCTCGAGGCGTCCACGATCCCGCCGCCCGGGTCGTGATCGCACGGATAAAACAGCGACTGTGGCACGCCCCTCAAGAGAGAGCGTCGCAACTACCGAATCGGAGTTCCAGAGAACGACGACTTCCCGTCATAGCTCTACCTTGTGACCAGAGATACTTAAAGAAACGATGGCTCGAGCCGGTGGGGGTACTCCACACCGCAATACTCCCGGTTCCGAAAGGTTGAATCGGCCGCTCCCCTGAATGCGGCCAATGAGTCATCAGTTGCCGGACGTGCAGGCGACATCGCCCGACGTGACCGTCGGTCTGAGTCAGGTCGGCGTCACCGGCGTCGACAAACTCGTCAAGATCGCCCGCGAGGACAAGCGGCCGATCGTCCTCACCGCGGAGTTCGAGGTCTTCGTCGACCTCCCCGCCTGGCGCAAGGGTGCGGACATGAGCCGCAACATGGAGGTCATCGACGAAATCTTAGAAGACGCGACCCGCGAGGAAGCCTACGGGGTCGAGGAAGTCTGTGGCGAGGCCGCCGAACGGCTGCTCGAGAAACACGACTACACCTCGCGCGCGGAGGTCTCGATGGAAGCCGAGTTCATGCGCCGCGAGCAGACGCCCGCGAGCGACCGCGAGACCCAGCACATGGTCGACATCGTGGCCTCGGCGACGGCAACAGATGAGGGCACCCGCGAGGAGATCGGCGCACAGGTCACCGGCATGACTGTCTGTCCCTGCTCGCAGGGGATGTCCGCCGCCCGCGCGAAACAGACGCTCGAGGACCTGGGTGTCGAGGAGGAGACGATCACCGAGTTTCTAGACGAGGTTCCCCAGCCGGGTCACTCCCAGCGGGGCCACGCCACGCTGACCGTCGAGGCCAGCGGCGATCCGGAAGTCGATCTCAACGACGTCATCGATATCGCACGGGATTCGATGAGCGCGCGGATCTACAATCTCGCGAAACGGCCCGACGAGGATCACATGACCTACGAGGCCCACGCCGACGCGAAGTTCGTCGAGGACTGTGTTCGTGCGATGGCCGAGGGCGTCGTCGACGAGTTCGACCACCTGCCCGACGACGCGGTGATCACGATGGCCCAGTCCAACGACGAGTCGATCCATCAGCACAACGCCCACGCCGAGCGCGTCGTCGATCTGGGGACGCTGCGCGAAGAGATCAGCGACTAGAACTCGAGGGGCTCCGCCTCTTGCCACCGCGGGACGAACTCCTCGTGGACGTTCGCGGCGAACTCCGGATCTTTCAGATCGATCATCCCGAAGGCCTCGTCCGACGATAGCGGATTCGGCACCTGAATGCAGACCTCGACGCCGTCGATGATGTTGAACGAGCCCGTGATGTCGTCGTGGGTCCGGACGTCGAACGCCTCGCGTTGCTGTAAGGTCTCCCGGTAGCGACGGCCGACGTCTTCGGAGATGGAGGCGACCATCTCGCGGGTCAACAGGAGGTCGATCGAGACGCCCCGGTCGAGTGCGTCCTCGAGTTGCACGTTGATGTCCTCGCTGACGGCCTCGATGTTCCACTGCGGGGACGGGTGTGACGACACCATCACGATGTCGCTGTCGGCCGCCGCGAGTCGCTCCAGGAGGAGATCGCGCGTCTCCTCGGGGCCGACGGCGGCGGTCCAGAACTGTTCGTCGACCGGCTCTGCTGCGTCGAGTTCGTCGGAGAGTTCATCGACGATCGACTCGTACTGATCTACCTTTTCCTCGAGTTCGCGTTTCTTGTCCTCGAGGAGCCGGTCGAGCGCTGTCGCGGGCTCGACGGCGACGTACTTCTTCGGTCGGCTGGCGGTCTGACTGCGCACCAGATTGTACTGCTCGATGCTGTTGAGGACGTCGTAGATCCGCCCCATCGGCACGTCGCTCGCTCGCGACAACTCCTTTGCCGTTGTGGGGCCGGTATTGAGCAGCGACCGATAGGCTCGTGCTTCGTACTCGGAGAGGCCGAGATCCCTGAGACTGGCCATATCGAACACGAACCCATCGAAGCGGTATAAACGCTCGGGTAGTTTGAGTGACGAACGGTATCGGCAGGTTCGAGCCGAACGGCAGCCTGTCGAATACCAGTCTAGCAGTGAATAGTCAGCAGCGAAGTGATTACAGGCACATGTTACTTGTCATGATCGTCAGCGATCTGTTCGAGAAGTCGACGCACCTCGCCGAATCTCCGTCCTCGCCGTACTTCGTCTTCGGACCTGTCGAACTCGACGAGTCTCATGTCCGCTAATTCGGGGAGTAGAACGTGATGGAGTTCGTAACAGATCGTGAGGTACTCCCCGGAGTCAAGAGTCTCTCCCTTTCGAAGAATCGGATCTGCAGACATCGCACTCTCGTCCAGTAACGCACGTAATACTCGCCACTGTTGCGCTGAGAGCACCCGTTCGATGTGATCATCGTTACAGCGTTTCTCTCTCACGGACCTGTTATCTGCTACGACCGGTAAACCCTCGTCGTCGGTCACTCCGACTGCTCGTTCTTTTCGACTTCCGTGACGATCACGTCCCAGTCAGGATGTTCGAACCCATTCCGACATTCGAATCCGCCTTCCACATCGATTCCACCCTCGTAGGCCCTGCGAAGGAGCGCTTTCAGCTCCGCGTTCAATTCCTCCTTCGACGTAAGCGAGATCTCCTCAGAAGTCATCTTCCCTCGCCCCTGCCGTATTTTTCCGTTGTGAGTTCGTGTCTGGTGTAATGGCGAGCACACCGTAGCTGTGTACGGTTATCGCGTGGCTCTCATGGGTGAATGCGCTGTAGGTATCTCCGTTTGCCCCGTTGCGAACCCGGACGAACGAATCTAACTCTTCGGGGTCAACAGTGGAATGGAGCGGAATCAAATCAACCGGATCAGTGTCCATTACATCTGCCAGCGTTGCGATAACAGCCATGCTCGCAGGTGTCTTCTCTTGATCGAACTGGGTGCGAACAGCCCCAGATTCCGGAGCGTACTCGACCGCTTCGACTCCAACCCCAGAAACTGTTGCGTTCATCTCGCCTGATTCTAGCCGTCTGGGTCGGTTCAATAGGGGTACTGATTATACAGAGGGTTTAACAAGAGACCTCCTATCCGAACGATCACGCCGAACTGCTGAGTGTCGCTCCAATGAGGCGTCGATGCCCGCGTCGAAGGCGTGACGAAAGCGACTGCTGGGTGATGCCGAGCTCGGCAGCGAGCTCTTCGAGCGACGTCTCGCGTGGGGTGTCGAAGTAGCCCCGTTCGTAGGCCAATATCAGCGCCTCGCGTTGGGTCTCGGTCAACTCGTAGCCCTCTCCCTGGATCGGAAGCATGGCGTGAACCGCAGTGATCGCTATCGGGATGTCGTTTTCCTGGCAGTACTCTCGAAATTCAGCGAGTGTCTCCTGACTCTCGCCGCGCACCTCGAATCGCCACTCGTCTTTCGTTCCAATCCCGGAAAGCACGACAACGTTGGCCTTGGCAAGCGCACTCAGGATACCGAAGTACTCTTGTTCCCACTCGGCACGCATGAGATGCTCGTCTTCGACGCGATCGACCAGTCGGATATTGCTCACGCCGGCGTGTTGTTCGAACGCAGCTTCGATGTCCTCCGTTTCCGCACCGCGTACCCAGAAATACGGGATAATCAGCGTCTCGTGTGGAATCAGCCGCTCCAGTTCGACGGTCACACCCGGCAAATTCTCGAACACACTCCCCAGTGGAAACTCCGCTACCGGACTCGTAAACTCCATCACAGTCGCCATGCGGGAGCCTTCGTCTAGCAGATGAATAACCGACATGGGTGGTGTGTCATGGCTTCGAGAAGGGGCAACACACAGTTGTTGGCCAGTATAGTGTGCGCCGCGAGCGGGGAGTCCGTTTGGCATCCGGGAAGCCATGGTGTACCATGTCCTCTCCTTTTGTACGACCGAGCAATCTAGTCTCACAAGCGAGCATGAGTGTGATAACGGAGATTCGCATCCCGTCCGATGATTTTGAACTCGGACAAATCCTCAGTTTAGAGCAAGCATCGGCAATCGAACTCGAAACACTCGTCCCGAGTGGGGACGCGACCGTACCGCTCTTCTGGGTCTACGAACCGGTCGACAACGGCTTTCTCGATACCGTCGAACGCTATCCAACTGTCAACAGCGTCATGGAGGTGGACGTGTTCGACGACCGGACGCTGTTCAGGATCAACTGGGATGCGAGCCAGGACCACCTTTTTCAATGTATCTTGGAACACGACGGGCAAATACTGGGTGCTACTGGATCACCGGAAGGGTGGAATCTCGAGATACGATTCTCGAACCGCGAGGCACTGAGTCAGTGCCAGGACTGTTGTAAGGACGCGCACATCTCCCTGAAGATAACCCGTATATACAATCCAACGGACCCCGAGGCTGGTCCGTGGTACGGGTTGAGTGAGCCCCAACGAGAAGCGCTTACGCTTGCCGTTCGAATGGGATACTACGACATACCACGAGGCTGTACGACCGCGGAGTTAGCCGACGAGCTGGGGATTTCCGATCAGGCAGTGACGGAGCGACTGCGTCGTGCCATCGGCACGTTCGGGAGGTACGCACTTCTCACTCCCGAGTCAGCCACGCAAGTGGACTGACTGTTCCCATTATACACCATGGGACAGGACCAGGCAGTTGGACCTCCGCTATGTGAGTATGGATGAAAGTCGAGAGTTGGGGACGCGTGATATCCAGTCAATTGATGCGGTTTCCGGTTCTTCGGGGCGTGAGAGGCCGATCTCTCCCGATACGGTTCTGTCGGCAGTAGCGAACGAACATCGACGTGCCATCCTCGAGGCGTTGGACAACGCCTCCGGGAAGACACTGGAATACGATGTGCTCGTCGATCGCGTTGCAGACCGGGTTCGGGACGAAGACGTGAAACGGGAGTCAGACGAACACCGACAACGCGTCCGGATCGCACTTCACCATACCCATCTTCCAAAACTGGACGAGGCTCGGATAATCGACTATGAGGCTGAAACGGGGGACGTTCAGTTTGTTGGCGGTGAACTGGAACGAGATCTCCTGACGCTGGTCGAGCCGTACGACGTCCACGAGTGAGACGGTCGGCTGTAACGATGTACCGGTACAACCGCAGGACGGGTCGCGGGCCCGCTGGCACTGATTGACAGGAGTCCGTCTCAGTCGAGAACGGTCTGGACGCGCTCGCTCAACTCTTCGGGCGTTTCGGCGGGATCTGACACGCGGTCGCCGCGTTCGACCCGCGCCGTTCCCGCCTCGAGGGCGTCGACATCGGGAACGACCACCTTCTCGTGGTCCGCGAGTCTGAGTGCTGCGCGGTGGAGGTCCGAGCCGGGTTCGGCAGCGACGCGGAGCACGAGCGGCCCCTCGAGCAGCCGGGAGACTGCGGTCGCGTAGCGGGCAACCTGGACGCCGAAGCGATCGCTGGCCCCGGCAAAGGCCTCGAGCGTCTCGCGAGCGCGCTCACGGTAGCGGTCCTCGCCACTGAGGACGGCCAGCTCGAGCAGCCCATCGGCGAGTGCGACGTTCGCATCGAGCGGTCGCAGGGGTCGCTCGAGCAGGCCGACGCCGTCGGCGGGGCCGTCGAGGAACGAGTCCCCGTCGTGGAGGCGATCGATCGTCGCGTCGGCGATCGCCGTCGCGTCCGCGAGGACGGACGGGTCGATCGTGCTCGCGGCCGTCGTCAGCGCCGCCAGCGCGCGGGCCTGATTCGTGAGCAGGCAGACGGGATCGTCGTCGCTCGCCGCGTTCTCGAGCGTGTGTGCGACGACGCCGTCGACGAGCAGTTCCTCGCGGAGGGTCGCGAGTGCCCGTTCGGCGTACCGGCGAGCGCGCTCGTCGTCGGTGTAGGCATAGTAGGTCAACAGCCCCTCGATCGCGAGCGCGTTCGGGCCGGCGAAGACGCCGTCGTCGACCGGCGGCTCGTCGGCGGTCGCCCGGTCGGTCGCGTCGAGACCGTGAGCAGCGTCCTCGCCGGGGGCCTGACTGTTCGCGAAGGCATCGGCGTCGCTGTTCCACAGCGTCGCGGTCAGGTAGTCGATCGTGCGCTCGGCGGGCTCGCGGTACTCGTCTTTGCCCGTGTGAAGGTAGGCGTTGGCAAAGGCCCGGACGAGCGCGCCGTTGGAGTCGAGCAATTTCTCGTGCTGGAGCCCCGACCAGTCGCGATCGGTCGCGAAGCGGTAGAAGCCGCCCTCGTACTCGTCTAACAGGTTCGCGCTGACGGCGTCGTACGACCGTAGCGCCATCTCCCGGTCGCGTTTGAGCGCGAACTCGAGGGCGTCCGGCAGTGGGAACTTCGGCTCCTGGCCCCAGCCGCCGGCGGTCTCGTCGTACGTTTCCGAGAGCTGGCCCAGCATGGCCTGTTCGATTTCCGGTGTCAGTTCGCCTGCCGGCGGGTTGTCCTCTCGGAGTTGGCGGGGCACGCGTGCCGCACCGCTGCCTTTCGTTTGCCACATCGTCCGGACGCTATCGAGGACCTGGCGCATCCCATCGGGGCCCAGATAGCCTGCCCCGGTCAGGACCTCGCCGTTTGGTGCGAGAAAGACCGTCGAGGGGAACCCGCCCATGTTGTATCGGTCGCGGACACGCGGGTGCCGGTCGACGTCGACTCGCACGGGCACGAAACTGTCGTTGACGTTGGCCGCGATACGAGGCTCCGCGTAGGTTTCGGCGTCCATCTCGTGGCAGTGATCACACCACGTCGCAGTCAGCGAGAGCAATACCGGAATATCGGCCCCTGCCGCCTCGTCGAAGGCCGCCTGGCCCCACTCGCGCCACTCGACGCGCGTTGGATCGTCCATATCGGAGCCAGGCGAGTCGCCGGGGTAAGCCCTTCGTTCGCTGACGCGCTGCCGTGGCCTCGCATCGGTGGGGTCACGTTCGGGCTCGAGTCGGTCCGCCCTGAGCCGAGAGTAAAGGACTTTGAGCCTTCGGCGGCTAGAGCGGGGTATGCTTCGGTGGATCTTCGCGCTGTTGCTCATCCCGTTTCTCGACGCCGTGTTGCTCGCGGTGATCGTCACCCAGTTTGGCTTCCTCAGCTGGGTCGGGATGGTGCTGCTAGTGGTCCTGACGGGACTGGTCGGCATGCTCCTCGTGCGGGCCGAAGGGCGGCGAACGCTCCGAAAGATGCAACGGTCGATGGCACAAGGCGAGCCGCCGACCAACGAACTGCTCGACGGCGGCCTGCTGATCGCCGCCGGCGCGTTCCTGCTAACACCCGGGCTGGTGACCGACGCCATCGGCTTCCTGCTGGCCGTGCCAGTGACGCGACTCCCGATCCGGGCGGCGCTCAAACGCTTCGTGATCGTGCCCTACGCGGACAAGAAAACCGGCGGGTTCGCCAGCGGGAACGTCTGGACGTTCGGCTTCCCCGACGCGGAGACGGCTCGAGAGCAAAGCGGTTCGGCTGCCGATGGCACGTACGACCTCGGCACCGAGGACTACAGCGTCGATAGCGACGACAGCGAGGACTCGTATACGATCGACTTCGGCGACGAGCAGACGGACGATCGCGACGACGATCCCTTCGCCCGGTAGCGGTTCTCACAGGTCTTCCAGAAAGAAACGCTTAAACGTTCCACCGAGCAACTACTGAATGCGAAGAACGCGACGCGGGCCAATAGCTCAATTAGGTTGAGCGCCACTCTGATAAGGTGGAGGCTCTCGGTTCAAATCCGAGTTGGCCCATACTTCTCCGGCGAACAAACTCGTAAGCCGCGCATATAGATTCTGACGTTGTCACGCCTCTTGCTGGCCGAGTTCACGGTCGGCAGATGCGTGTTATGACGGGGACGGAACGGCCGGTTTCGTTGGACGACGCCATCCGCCGTCGGAAATCAGAATCGGTCGTGACGGGCGCTCGATTACAGGACGAGCAGCGTCAGTAACGATTCACGTGAGATGAGCAAGACGACGTTGTTGCTCGCGAAAAGGGCATAGAGACCCGCCATGAGGGCCACGAACCCGGTGTCGAGCGGCCTCGAGAGTAGGTGACCGATGCCGACCACGAACGCAGCGTAACTGACGGCAGCGATGACGACGCCGACGAATCCGAAGACATCGTGGAAAAAGACCGTGACGGGGTTTAGTTCGTCTGCGTATGGCACGGTGAAAAAGAGGAGCGTTGCAACGAGATCGACGAACCAGGCCCCGACGAACGCAGCCCTGAGTCCGGGGGTCCCTGGTGGGTCCAGTTGGCTCTCGAGTTCGGTGACGCCGATCATACTGATTCACGGGCGCCAGCAGGAATAGACGTACTACTTGCGGATTATGGGCGTGTCAACCGTCCTCATGCGAACTACTGGTAGGCCTGGAGTCCGGTCAGGTCCTCGCCGAGAATCAGCGTGTGAATGTCGTGGGTTCCCTCGTAGGTGTAGACCGTCTCGAGGTTTGCGAGGTGGCGCATCGGCGAGTAGTCGGTCGTAATGCCGTTGCCGCCGAGCATCTCGCGGGCGACGCGGGACTGCTCGCGGGCCATGCGGACGTTGTTGCGTTTGGCCATCGAGACGTGCTGTGGCCGGAGGTCTCCGCGTTCTTTGAGGTCGGCGAGTCGATAGGCCAGCAACTGGCCGAGCGTGATCTGGGTGGCCATCTCCGCGAGTTTTCCCTGTTGGAGTTGAAATCGACCGATCGGACCGCCGAACTGTTCGCGCTCGGTGGCGTACTCGCGGGCCGCCTCGAAGCAATCCCGTGCTGCGCCGACCGCACCCCAGGCGATACCGTACCGGGCCTGCGTGAGACAGGACAGCGGTCCCTTCATACCCGAGACGCCGGGTAAGACGTTCTCCTCGGGTACGAAGACGTCGTTCAGTCCGATTTCGCCCGTGATCGACGCTCGCATCGAGAGTTTGCCGTCGATTTCGGGCGTCGTCACGCCGTCGCGGTCGGTCTCGACGAGGAACCCGCGGACGGGATCGTCTGCGCTCGAGCGGTCACGCGCCCAGACGACGGCGACGTCGGCGATCGGGGCGTTGGTGATCCACGTCTTCGACCCGTTCAGCACGTAGCCGTCGCCATCGCTGTCGCGCTCCGCTCGAGTCTCCATCGCCGACGGGTTCGAGCCGTGTTCGGGTTCGGTGAGCCCGAAACAGCCGATTGCCTCGCCCTCACCCAGGACCGGTAGCCACTCTGCCTTTTGCGCTTCGCTGCCGTAGGCGTGGATCGGATACATCACGAGTGCCCCCTGTACCGAGGCCATCGAGCGGACCCCGGAGTCGCCGGCCTCGAGTTCCTGCATCAACAGCCCGTAGGCCGTCTCCGAGACGTTCGGCGAACCGTATCCCTCGAGGTTCGGCGCATAAAACCCCAGTTCTCCCATCTTCGGGATAAGATCCGTTGGGAACGTCCCGTTCTCGAAGTGGTTGCCGATGTCGGGTCGTACGTGGTCCGCGACGAACTCTCGCGCCGTATCGCGGACGAGTTGCTCTTCCTGCCCGAGGTCGGCCTCGAGCTGTACGAAATCCAGCATACGTGCTACGTCCCGAATGAGCAGTATAGGGGTTCCGGTCACGGAGGCGACGTATTTCCGAGCGCGAGGGCGCTACGGACAGGAAGCCGTACTGATCGCCACCTCACTAGTTAGGCACATCATTTGTTTCCACGGCTCGAGTACCGGCAAGTGCCGTTCAAGACAGTGGACGGCGGCCCCGGGGGCGCGCGTGGAAAACGGACGGGGCCACTTTTCACTCGATCACACCCCAACTCGGTCACCCCCCAGTAACCGAACGCGCGCGCCGGCTGGGCGGTCCACGATCCACCGCCCGCCCGACCATTCCGTCCCGCAGCACGAGCGACCAACACCGTACCTCGAGACGAGCGAGTACCCGCAGTACCGGTCGAACGGTGGGGTAATGCGGGTTCTTTTTGTGACCCCTGCGCAAGGGTGACGTATGTCTTTGGAGCCGAGCGCCGACCCGGCCGCCGACCGGCGAGCGAACTACGACTACCGGAGCGACGACGTCGACCGCCCGGCACTGGTCGCAGATATCGAACGGCTCGTCGACTGTGAGGTCCGAGCCGACTCCTACTCTCGCGAACTGTACGCAACCGACGCGAGCGCCTACGAAGTGACCCCGATCGCCGTCGCCTTCCCCGAATCGACGGCCGACGTGGCGGGAATCCTCGAGTACTGTGCCGAACGCGAGATCCCAGTGCTCCCGCGGGGTGGCGGGACGAGTCTCGCCGGACAGACGGTCAACCGGGCCGTCGTGCTGGATTTCACCCGGCACATGAACGACATCCTCTCGGTCGATCCCGACGACCACACTGCGACGGTCCAGTCCGGGACGATCGTGGGCACGCTGAACGAAGCGCTGGCTCCGCACGATCTCAAATTCGCGCCCGACCCCGCGTGGCGTGACAAAAGCGCCGTCGGTGGTGCGATCGGCAACAACTCGACGGGCGCACACTCGCTGAAATACGGTAAGACCGACGCCTACATCGAGGAAGTCGAAGCCGTCCTCGCCGACGGTACCGTTACCCGCTTCGGCGAGGTGACCCTCGAGGAACTCAGCGAGCGGGCCGATCCCGATGGCGACCTCGAGTGGCGGATCTACGCCGAAGTCGAGCGAATTCTCGACGAAGAGGCAGACCGCATCGAAGACGCCTATCCCGACCTCAAGCGCAATGTCTCGGGTTACAACCTCGATCGGCTCGTCGCCGAAGCACGGGGTGAGGACCTGCCGGGCGGCGAGGCAACCGGCGAGCCCGGCACCGTCAACCTCGCGCGCCTGCTGGCTGGCAGCGAGGGCACCCTGGCGGTCGTCACCGAGGCGACGGTCTCGCTCGAGCCAATTCCCGAGACGAAGGCCGTCACCTTGCTCTGCTATCCCGATCTCCACGAGGCGATGCGCGATGTCGAGCCGATCCTCGAACACGACCCCGCGGCAGTCGAAGTGCTCGACGACGTGTTGATCGATCTGGCACGCGACACCGCGGAGTTCGGCCCCGTCACGGAGATCCTGCCCGAGGGAACGAACGCCGTTCTTCTCGTCGAGTTCTACGCCGAAGACGACGACCACGGCAAAGAACAGGTCGCCGGCCTGCTCGCCGACCGCGTGCCGTCGGCGACGCCGGCCGGGGAGCCGGCCGACGACGCCCCACGAAGCGACGCCGAGGCACTCGCGATCGAGGGGCTCGAGGCCTACGACGAGGCCGAACGCGCGAAGCTCTGGAAACTCCGCAAGTCCGGCCTCCCAATCTTGCTCTCGCGGACGACCGACGCGAAGCATATCTCCTTCATCGAGGACACCGCGATCCCGCCGGCACGGCTCCCCGAGTTCGTCGAGAGGTTCGAAGAAATCCTCGAGGCTCATGACACCTATGCCACGTTCTATGCGCACGCCGGCCCTGGCGTGCTCCACGTCCGGCCGCTCGTGAACACGAAGACGGAAACCGGCCTCGAGCAACTCCACGGAATCGCCGACGACGTGACGGACCTCGTGGTCGAGCTGGACGGGTCGGTCTCGGGCGAACACGGCGACGGTCGCGCCCGCACGCAGTGGAATCACAAACTCTACGGCGACGAGCTCTGGGAAACCTTCCAGGACCTCAAGACCGCCTTCGACCCCGACTGGCTCCTCAATCCGGGCCAGGTCGTCTTCCGCGAGGACGACCCCACCGATCTGCGGGAGCACCTCCGATTCGATCCCGACTACGACTTCGAGGCGGGCTTCGAACCCACCCTCCAGTGGGACAACGACAACGGCATGCAGGGGATGGTCGAACTCTGTCACGGCTGTGGCGGCTGTCGCGGCGAGCAGTCGACCACTGGCGGCGTGATGTGTCCGACCTACCGCGCGAGCCGGGAGGAGATCACGGCGACCCGCGGCCGGGCGAACGCGCTTCGACAGGCCATGAGCGGTGACTTAGATCCCGACGAAGCCTTTTCCGACGAGTTCGTCGAGGAGGTGATGGACCTCTGTATCGGCTGTAAGGGGTGTTCGATCGACTGCCCGAGCGAGGTCGACATGGCCAAACTCAAAGCCGAGGTTACCCACGAGTACCACCAGCGCAACGGCTCGACACTCCGAGATCGGCTCTTCGCCAACGTCGCGACGCTCTCGAAGTGGGGGAGTCGACTCGCCCCCGTCTCCAACGTCGCGACGAAGGTGCCGGGTGCCCGCAAGCTACTCGAGGCCGTCGTCGGCATCGATGCGAGCCGGTCGCTGCCGACGTTCCACGCCGAGACGTTCCGCGACTGGTTCGACGAGCGAGGCGGCGCGCGCGTTGCCGAGGCCGACGCCGAGCGCAAGGTCGTGCTCTATCCCGACACCTACACCAACTACAGCCATCCCGAGGCCGGGAAGGCGGCCGTCCGTGTCCTCGAGGCCGCGGGCGTCCACGTTACTGTCCCCGACGAACTGGGCGATACCGGTCGGCCGGCGTTCTCGAAGGGCTTTCTCGAGAAAGCGCGGGCGGCAGCTCGCGAGAACGTGACCACGCTCGCGCCGCGGGTGGGGGCCGGCCGGGACGTGGTCGTGATCGAGCCCTCCGACGCGGTCATGTTCCAGTCGGATTACCTCGACCTACTCACGTCCGATGCGGCCGAAACGGTCGCCGATGCCACCTACGGCGTCTGTGAGTACATCGATACGTTCCGGCTGGACGAAGAGATCGACTTCGACCCCGCGACGGTCCAGCAGCACCTCGTCTATCACGGCCACTGCCACCAGAAATCGGTCGCAAAGGATCACCACGCCGTCGGCGTGCTTCGACGGGCAGGCTACGCCGTCGACCCACTCGATTCGGGCTGCTGTGGGATGGCCGGCTCCTTCGGCTACGAGGCCGAACATGCTTCGATGAGCGACGCCATCGCTTCGATCCTGTACGAGCAGGTCGCCGACAGCGACGGCGACCGCGTCGTCGCGCCGGGTGCCTCCTGTCGGACCCAACTCGAGAACCGCTCCGGCGCATCCGCGGAGCCACCGACACCGATCGAAGTCGTGGCGGAAGCGCTCGAGCGGCCACGGTAGCACCGTCGCTCCGACGACAGCACCGCTCGACAGGCAGGGTGGAAGCCGCGTCCTCGACGACACACCTCGCTCGAGGGGCGAAATCATTTATTATCGTCGTCGACCAATGGGGAGACGCTTCCGGAATCGGAAGTCCCTATGTGGGGGGTCGAATGGTAACAGGTGGTCGGTCCCCACACATGGCGCACCTTGCGGTGCAACCCGTCTGTTGGAGCGCGGATTTAAAGAGGCTATTCCAAAATCATTTGATATATATTGATTGCATACATGTACTGGCCACCCCTGCCGAGCGAACGGCCGCGTGAAGTGATCACGGACGGTGTCACAGACGTTAGTTACCGACCAGATCCTCGTACCGGGCACCCGTCTGTTTCAGTGTCTCGGTCGAGTAGAGTCGCTCGTGGTCGACGGGGAGGTAATCGGCCGCGAGTTCGTCGATTTTCTCGTCGACGGCCTCGGGATCGCGGCCGTGGATCATCGTAAACAGGTTGTAGGGCCACTCCTGGTCGGGTCTGCGCGGCCGGTGATAACACAGCGTCACGTAGGGCAGTCCCCCCGCACGCTCGCCCCACTCGTCGAGTCGGTCGTCGGGGACGTCCCAGACGACCATACAGTTGGCGTCGAAGCCCGTCACGACGTGGTTGATGATACAGCCGATCCGCTTGATACACCCGTTCTCGAGCAGCCGGGAAACGGCCTCGAGCACGTCCGCGACGTCGGAGCCGATGCTCTCGGCGATGTCCCGATACGGCGTCGCCGAGAGCGGAAAGCCGTCCTGGATCTCGAGCAAGAGATCCGCCTCGAGCGCGGAGAGATCACCCGTCGCTGACTCACTGATCCGGGTCGCCGACGAGTCGGTGCGATCTTCGAGCGACTCGCGTGCGAACCGATCGCTGTTGACGACGGGGAACTCGAGGTCGATGTAGTAGTCGGTCAGCATCGGCAGGTTGAGGACCTCACAGCCGGTTTCGGCCTCGATCTCGGCGAGAATTTCGTCGCGTCGCTGCTGTGAGCCGGCGGTGACGACGAACCACATGTTCCACTCGTGGTCGCGAGCGTAGTTGTGGTTGACCTGCCGGTAGTCGTTGATGATCGCTGCGATCTCGTCGAAGCGATCTTCAGGCGCCTGGACGGCGGCGAGCGTCGACGAGCCGATCACCGGCGGATTGAGGACGGCACCGAACCGACGGACGATCCCCGCCTCTTTGAGCGCGCGAACGCGCTCGAGTGCCTCCGATTCGTCGATCTCGAGGTCAGCAGCGAGCCGGCGGAACGGCCGTTCCTCGACCGGGAAGCCGCTCTGGTAGCCGTCGATCAGCGCTGCGTCCACGTCGTCGATGGCCTCACGCCAGTTCCCCGACAGGGTACTCATTGGTTTCCCTAGGGAGAAGGAGGCCCTATCGTTTTCGGGTCGATATGACCGTTATACTGCACCGCTGGCTCGGAGGTATACGAAGAGACCAGTAGCGGAGAGGAAGAGTCCAAGAGCGCCTCTTACGAGACGAAACCGATACTCGTCCTGCAACCTCGGGAGCGACTTCGATGTGATGACGAACGGTGGTGACCGGCTGACTGTCCACGTCTCGTCCGATCCGCCGGAAACAGTGCCGTCCTCGAGTCGACCAACGATCAACACACGGTCACCGGGAGCGAGGGCCGCCTCTTCGTAGCGGCGGTGGCGGGTCGTTCCGTTTAGCGCCTGCGTCGCTAGAAACATCGCCTCGATCCGTTCGGGCGCTTGCTCGTCACCTGCGACCTCGAACACATCCAACTGGTCCAGTTCGAGGGTTGCCCCTGTTGGTTCCACTCGAACCCGCCCCGTCCCGTCGTCGATCGCGAAGGGGACGCGATCGGAAAACAGGTTTGCTGCTCGCCAGTCGTACTCGTCCAGCGGATCGGCGTTCGACTCGCCGTAGTCGTCGGAGGGTTCGAAGACGGTACTCTCGTAAACGACCGCTTCGGTGCCGGTAAACGGTGCCTCGACGGTTCCGTCGGTCGCGACAGCCTCGCCCGAGAGGGCGACGAGGTGATCACAATCTTCTCGCATCGGGTGGTCGTTCTCGGGGTCGGTTCCGCCCGTCTCGCCACCGTCGGTCAACTCACCGATCGGCATCCGCTCGAGTTCGGACACCTGTCTTGCAGGCCCGATCATGACAATCGCTCGACCAAGTGTGAAGACGCCAGTAACGAACATGCCGACACCGACATAGCCGAAATATCGGGCGCGGATATACTGGAGAGAACTGTGATCAGTGGGAACGATTCTCGCGACGAGAACGAATAGCACGAAGAGACTGACGACACAGAGTATCCAGACCGACCACCGGTCGAGGCCGTCGTCCCGTTCAAGCCGGTCGAGTTCGGCACTGGGCATGTAGTGGATGGCGACAAGCAAAAACAGCGAGACGACGGCGAAGAAGCCGAGTAGAAGCAAATCGAGCGTCTCGATCGGCACGGGTCCGTCGGTCACGAGATGAAACTACGAGTACTAGTAAGAAAATATATCGGTCAGTGAAGAATGACAGTCGTTCGACAGCGATTGTGAGAACCGCGACGAAATCGACTGATTCGGAACCGCGTAACAACGATGACGGCTCCCGCCGCTATTGCTGTTCGTGCCGGTCTTTCGTTTGGCCGCTCGCGGCCACCCGGAATACGATCTTCGGATCCGGCATTTGATCGGGGTTCTGGTGACAGAAACGCGGGGTTTTTGCGCCATCCCTCCTAACGGCCGCACATGGCGAAGGCATCCCAGACGTTCGGCGAATGGCCGTTGAAACGCCTGATGACGGAGGTCATCGGTTCGGGTCCCAAGTCGGCCGACGACATGAGCCCCGCGCAGGCTCGCGAGGCGTTCCAGCGGATTCTCGCGGGCGAGCCCGAGGAGACCACCCTCGGCGCGTTCTGGCTGGCCAACCGCTGGAAGCGCAACAACCCAGAGGAACTGGCGGCGTACACCGACGTCATGCGCGAGGAGTCGGTCGTGACCGCCGAACCCGACTGCGATCCGGTCGACTGCGGCGCGAACTACGACGGGAAGGACACGTCCGCCATCCTCGGCGTCGNNCCCCCCCGCCGCGGGTACGCCGGTCGTCGTCCACTCCGGCGACTACGTCCCCTCCCAGAAGGCCACGGCGTACAAACACGTCCTCGACGAACTCGGCATCCGGACCGAGCTCGAGCCCGAAGAAAGCGCCGACATGGTCGACGAGACTGGCTTCGGCTTCTACTACCAACCCGCGTTCAACCCCGGCGTCGACGACCTCTTCGAACGCCGCGACGAGATGGGCGTCCGAACCTTCGTCAACACGATCGAGACCGTCGCCAACCCCGCGAACGCCGACGTCCACCTGGGCTCGTTCTACCACCTCGCGTTCGCGAAGAAGCTGACCGATCTCATCAAGGAGAGCGACCGACTCGACTACTCCCGGGCGATCTTCTTCCAGGGAATGGAAGGCTACGACGACATCCGCCCCGGCTACACGAAGGTGGCCGAGTGGGACGAAGCGGGAGCCGACGGCAACGAGTCCTTCGACGACTACGAGATCGAGACCGCCGAGTACGGCATGGAGATGGAACGCGACGATCTCGCCGTCGACGACGTGGCAGCCGACTCCGCGGCGATCACCGAAGCCGTCCTCGCCGGCGAGCGCGAGGACCACTTCGCCGACGCGATCGCACTCAACGGCGCGTTCCGGATGTACGCCCGCCAGGACGTCGACAGCCTGGACGAAGGACTCGAGCAGGCCCGTGAGGTCATCGCCGACGGCAGCGCCCAGGCCGTCCTCGAGGAGCTACAGGCGTACTGACCGGGAGACGGCACCGGTCGACCGGATCGGGGCCATCGAACCAGCACTGGCAGTAGGCTTTTGCAATCGGACGGTCACGTGGGACCATGCAACTCGATTCGGTTCAGGTTCTTGACCTGACTCGACTTCTCCCAGGGCCGTACGCGACGCAACTGCTCGCCGACGCGGGTGCCGACGTGGTCAAAGTCGAAGACACCGACACGGGCGATTACGCCAGACAGCTACCGCCGTTGACCGACCGTGACGTCGGCGCGCTGTTCGACAGTGTCAATCGCGGCAAGCGAAGCGTCGCACTCGACCTCAAGTCTCCGGAAGGTCGGACCGCGTTCTACCGGCTGGTCGAGACGGCAGACGTCGTCATCGAGGGGTTCCGGCCGGGCGTCGTCGACCGCCTCGAGATCGACTACGAGACACTGACCGAGTACAACGACGAGCTGGTCTACTGCTCGCTGTCGGGCTACGGCCAGACCGGTCCGTACGCTGATCGTGCGGGTCACGACCTCAACTACGTCGGCGTCGCCGGGTTGCTCGATATGACCCGCGAGGACGAGTCGGCACCGCCACAGATTCCAGGCTACCAGATCGGTGACTTCGGCGGTGGCCTGTTCGCGGCGTTCAGCGTCGTCGGTGGCCTGCTCTCGCGTGAACTCGGCAACGGCGGGGAGTACGTCGACGTCGCCATGACCGACGTGGTCGCTTCCTTCTCGCAGGCGATCGCCTACGAGGCGCTCACCGGCGACGAGCCGCGGCCGGGCGAAACGCCGTACACTGGACAGTACCCCTGGTACGATGTCTACGAAACTGCTGATGGACAATACGTAACGTTTGCAGCGCTCGAGGAGAAGTTCTGGGTTGCCTTCTGTGAGGAAGTCGGTCGCGAGGACTTCCTCGATGTCCACGGCAGCGACGATCCGGCCGAACTGAAAGCCGTCCGCGAGGAACTCGAGGCCCTGTTCGCGAGTCGCTCGCGGGACGAGTGGCTCGAGACGCTGAGCGACGAGACGGCCGTCGGCCCGGTGTATACGCCAGCCGAGGCGCTGGACGATCGGCAGTTGGAGGCCCGCGGACTGGTCGAACGACCGGACGATGCACCTCCGCGGGTCGGATTTCCGGCCGCGGGATCGGACGCACCCGAGAGCCACGACGAGTCGCTCCCGGCGCACGGCGAGCACACCGACGACCTGCTCGCGTCGGTGGGCTACGACGAGGCACAACGAGCCGACCTGCGCGACGCGGGCGTCATCCGCTGAACCGCTATTGGTGTCGGACGGTATAGCTTTACACTGCTGTATCCGATCGTGAGTGGTATGGACTATCATGACTCCGAGCGAGCGACGGCGGTTGCGAGTCGCGTCGAGGACTTCATCGACGAGGTCGTCATCCCGCGAGAGCGGGAGGCACTCAGCACCGGCGAGACAGTCACGACCGACGAGATTCACGACCTCTGGGAGCAAGCCAGGGACCGTGATCTGTTCGCACCGCAGGTCCTCGAGGAGTACGGTGGGCAGGGACTGAATTTCCGGGACATGCTGCCCGCCTTCGAGCAGGTCGGCCGCTCGCTGATCGGCCCGCTGGCGATCCGCGCGAACGCGCCTCAGGAGGGGAACATGCACACGCTCGAGTTCGCCGGTACCGACGACCAGAAAGCGGAGTGGCTCCGTCCGCTCGTTCAGGGTGACCGCACCTCTGCGTTTGCGATGACCGAGCCGATGCAGGGTGGCGGGTCGGACCCGAAGATGCTCCAGAGCACCGCGATCAAAGACGGTGACGAGTGGGTCATCAACGCCCACAAATGGTGGACCACCGACGGCCTGAACGCCGACTTCTATCTCGTGATGGTGCGGACCGACCTGGACGCCCACCCGTACGAGGGGACCTCGATCATCCTCGTCCCGCGGACGGCCGACGGCGTCGAGGTGGTGCGGAACATCCCCCATCTGGGCGGTCACGGCATCACCGACCGCGAGGGTGGTCACGCCGAAGTGAAGTTCGACGACGTCCGCGTCCCCGTCGAGAACACGATCGGTGAGGAAGGCCAGGGCTTTCGGATCGCCCAGCGCCGACTCGGCGGCGGCCGACTGACCCACTGTATGCGCTACGCCGGGATGGCAAAGCGATCGCTCGAGATCGCCAAGGCCTATCTCAGTCAGCGCGAGGGTTTCGACGCGACGCTCGCGAACAAACAGGCGTTACGCCATCGAATCGCACAGGCCGAAACCGAACTCCACGCCGCGCGGACGATGGTCCGACACGCGGCCCGCGAACTCGACGACAGCGACGCGCGCGTCGAGGTCGCGATGGCCAAGCTGTATACGGCGACCGTCACCAACGAAACCATCGATCTCGCGGTCCAGTGCTGTGGCGGCAACGGGATCGGCAAGGATCTGCCACTGGCACACTTCTACGAGGACGTGCGGGCGTTTCGCATCGTCGACGGCGCCGACGAAGTTCATCGCCGCACGATCGCGCGCTGGGCCTTCGACGACGTCGACGAGTGCGAGGTCGACGGCGCGCTCCGCTTCGACGAGGACCTGCGGATCGATGCGCTCGACGAGTAGCGGGTTCGGCCGAGTGAGCCACCGTCACGTGATCGAGTGCTCGTCGTCGACCAGCGCCACGTTCGCGAGTTGGTCGCCAGCGGTCACGGTCGCTTCCCTGGTGAGCGCAGAGAGCACGCCGCCGCGGTCGACGGACGCCTCCTGGAGTGGTTCGTACGTCGTCGGCTGATAGACCGTCCCGATCGACGTCCTCGCCTCGATCACATCACCCACCTCGAGCGTCGGGTTCGGCCGGAACAGCCCGGACTCGGTGGCGGTGACCTGCCCGGCGTGATTCCGGGCAACGGTCTGCTCGCGTGTGGGAACCGTGCCGGGAAGGAGCCCGAGCTGGCGACAGACGTCGAGCAGGCCCGCGACGCCGTCGGCGACGACCCTCTCGAGGATCTGCTTGTTGTGGCCGAGTTCGGGCGTGATCGCGGGGATTCCTTCGTCGACGGCGGTGACCCGGAGCTTGCCGTCGAAATCGCGTCGGGACCACTCGTCGGTGGCATCGTCGCCCGTCTGTTCGGCCAGCAGGAGGTCGGTTCCGAAGGCTTCGGCGAGTGACCGAGAGCGGTCGTCGCCCGCGCTGTAGACGACGTGGGGGAGCATGTCGGGGCTCCCCGTATGGAGATCGACGACGGCGTCGGCCGCCGTGACGTACTCCCAGAGGCGGGCAGCCATGCGCTGGTGGAGGGTCCCGTCGTCGTCGCCCGGCCAGATCCGATTCATGTTCGGGTTGACGCTGTCGAACGGCTCCGGCGTCGTGTAGGAGACGCGATCGAACGTCAGCGGGTTCGCGACGGGAACGGCGATCACGGTCCCCGCCAGCGACTCGAGGGGCAGGCGCTCGTGAAACCGTCGGAGCACTTCCGTTCCATTGATCTCGCGGCCGTGCTGGGCCGCCTGCACGTACAGCGTCGGTCCTGGCTCGGCGCCCCGATAGGTGTGGACCGTCGTCGTCAGTTTCACGCCCGACGGCAGTCGAGCGAGCGTGACCTGGGCTGCCGTGTGCGCGCCGTCGCTCATGGCTGGCTGTTCCACGGCTGGGGGTATGTACCTGCGGCCGCGAGTCGACGGCGACCCACACCCACCGCACCGGCGACCGCGACGCGAGACCACTATCGTTTTCAGTCGTCCCGTCGACCCCGACGTATGGGAGACGTTACTGCGACCCTGCACACGAACAAAGGCGATATCGAGGTCGAACTCTACGACGAACGCGCACCGCGGACCGTCGACAACTTCGTCGGCCTCGCGACCGGCGGCAAGACCTGGACCGACCCTGAGACTGGTGAGGAAGTCGAGGGCGAGCCGCTGTACGACGATGTCGCGTTCCACCGCGTCATCGAGGGCTTCATGATCCAGGGCGGCGACCCGACCGAGACCGGCCGCGGCGGCCCCGGCTACCAGTTCGACGACGAGTTCCACGACGAACTGCGCCACGACGACGAGGGCATCCTGAGCATGGCTAACTCCGGCCCCGACACCAACGGCTCGCAGTTCTTCATCACGCTCGACGCCCAGCCCCACCTCGACGGCCGCCACTCCGTCTTCGGCAAGGTAATCGACGGGATGGACGTCGTCCACGAGATCGGCAGCGTCGACACTGATGCCAACGACCGCCCGAAAGAGGACGTCGTCCTCGAGTCGGTCTCGGTCGACTACGAGTAACGAGGACCGCCGACGGTCACTGTTTTGACCGGTGCTCGAGTAGCGCCGATGACACAAGTACAAAGCGGGATGACTGGCACACGCATTTAGGTCCAAGATAGCATACCGGACATATGGGCTGGACAGCCGACGACATCCCGGATCAGGACGGCCAACGGATCGTCGTCACGGGCGCGAACAGCGGCATCGGCCTCGAGACCACCCGCGAACTCGCACGCAACGGCGCGACGGTGATTATGGCCTGCCGAAGCACCGAACGCGGTCAGGACGCGGCACGAGACGTTCGCGATATGGTACCTACTGCCGACCTGCGCGTCGAGGAGTGCGATCTCGGGGATCTCGAGTCCGTTCGCGCGTTCGCCGACCGACTCGGCGACGAGGAGGTAGACGTCCTGATCAATAACGCGGGCGTCATGGCGATCCCGCGCTCGGAGACCGCGGACGGCTTCGAAACCCAGTTCGGCGTCAATCACCTCGGTCACTTCGCGCTCACCGGGCTGCTGCTCGAGACTCTGGGGCTCGAGAAGGCATCCGACTCGCGGATCGTCACCGTCTCGAGCGGCATCCACGAACGCGGCGAGATCGACTTCGACGACCTCCACGGCGAGCAGTCCTACGACCCGTGGGACGCCTACGCCCAGTCGAAGCTGGCGAACGTCCTGTTTGCGTACGAACTCGAGCGCCGCCTGCGAACGGCGGATGCAAACGCCAAGAGCATCGCCGTCCATCCGGGCTATGCGAACACGCAGTTGCAGTTCCGCGGCCCCGAACAGCGCGGTAGCCGCCTCCGGAAGGCCGCGATGTGGGTCATGAACACGGTCCTCGCCCAGCCGGCCGCAATGGGCTCGCTGCCGACGCTGTACGCCGCGACCGCACCGGACGCCGAGGGTGGCGCATACTACGGCCCAGGCGGCGTCATGAACATGCGCGGGACACCCGAGCGACAGGCCTCCTCGGAGCGTTCGTACGACGAGGAGACGGCCCGTCGGCTGTGGGCCGTCTCGAGGGAGTTGACTGGCGTCACGTACGACCTGCCGAGGCCAAAAGCCCAGGCCTCAGCGTAAGCCGTCCCGCCTCACTCGCGCTAACCGTAACGCGAAAGACGGCTCGGTCGAACTATGATCCAATGAGCGACGACGGCATTCAGCGCGCCAGCGACGTCGGCTCGAGCGACGCGCCACCGATCGACGAAAAACCCTACAAGATCATCTTCGAGGCCAACAAGTGCTTCGGCGCGGGCAAATGCGCCGAAGTCAGCGACAACTGGGAGATGTCAATCGCCTCCGGCATGGCCCAGCCGGCGGAATACTTCATCGGCGAGGAAGATCTCGAGCACAACGTCCGCGCCGCGGAAGTCTGTCCCGCGAAGAAAGACGACGGCTGTATCCACGTCGTCGACCGCCGCACCGACGAGGAGATCGCGCCCGATCCCCACGGCGACGGTACGCTGAGTGTCGACTGGTAAATCTCGGCTCGAGCGCACACCGAAACGCACATCCCCACCCCGGGACAACGACTGACTGCCTTCTGTGCGAGGGTAGCCAAGCAGGCCAACGGCGGTGGGCTTAAGACCCGCTCCCGTAGGGGTCCCTGGGTTCAAATCCCAGCCCTCGCACTCGTCACGAACGATCCGTGAGTGACGAGTGTAAGACGCGGGATTTGAACTAGAGAAGTCGCAGCGCTCGAGCGAAGCGAGAGCGACCGTCTTCGCGTGGTTCAAATCCCAGCCCTCCCAACGTGTCTCGAGGAGTCCTCGAGCGACAGCGATCGAACCGTTACCGGTGAGTGACCGACATTGGCCCCGGCTGTCGCTGCAGATGTATCGCGTTCGCCATCGATCTGCGACCTGGTCCTGATACGGTCTGCTGTACCGATGTACCGGCGCATCCACAGGACGGGTCGCGGATGCGCCGGAAATGACTGACAGGAGTCCGTATGAAACGGATGGTTGAGAGCCCTCAGCTCGGCAGCCGTCCGGCTCGCTCGAGGATGGCGAGGCCGATTACCGAGACGCCGAGGCAAAGCGCGGCGGTGGCAAACACAGCGTCGTAGGCGTAGCCGCGCTCGAGGATCAGCCCGACGGTCCAGGAGCCAAGCGACTGTGTCAGCATCCAGACGGAGCTGAACACGGCGTACGCGCTGCCCCGCGTCGAATCGGGGAGCGTATCGAGGAGATACGTGTCCGCGGCCGGAAACAGCGCGTGGACGACGAACCCGAGAAGGGCGGTGAGCACGACCAGCGCGAACAGGCCCTCAACGAGCGTCAGCGCGACCAGACACGCGGCGAACGTCCCGACGATGCCGAGCAGATACGGGACGTGCGGGAACCGGTCGGCCAGATCGCCACCGACGTAAAACGCCGGCACGCCGGCGGCGAAGACGAGCGTGAGCATCGTGCCTGCCGTTCGGTCGGAGAGCCCTTTCGATTGCATGTAGAGTTCGTAGAAGTTGAACACGCCCTGCCAGACGAACACGGCCGCGCCGACGAGTGCCAGCGCGGTGACGATGATACGCCACTCCGAGAGTGCGCCGGCGACGAACTGCCGATCCGCACGCCCCGCCGTCGGCATCTCGGTTCCTTTCGCAGCGATCCAGGTGTAAGCCGTCCCGAGCGCCGCGCCGGCGGCGATCACCCACAGCGCGAGCCGCCAGTCGACGAGCAACGAGAGTGCGACGAACGGTGCGGCGATCACCGCGGCGAGCTGGCTGGCCGCCCCGTGGATGCCCATGACGCGGCCGACGCGGGACGGATAGAGTTCGCTCAGAAGCGGGTTCGCCGAGACGAAGTAGATGCCGGAGGCGACGCCCATGAGAAAGGCGCCGGCCATGAGATGCGGAACCGTCGTCGCGGTCGCGGCGAACGCCGAAGAGGCTGCGAGTACGATACCCGAAGCGACGACGACGCGGTGTCTCGGGACCTTCGTGAGCACCCACCCGGTCGGGAGTCGCAGGGACGCGCTCCCGACCCACACCAGCGTCGCGATGAGCCCAGCGGTCGCCTCGCCGATTGCGAACTCGGCGATGAATACGTCCAGAAGCGGCGCGAAGACGATCCGGGCGAGATTGAGCAGAAAGACGAGGCCACAGAGAGACCCGAAGAGGCGAGCGCGGGACACGTACGGTATTGCTGGCAGCGGCTATCAAACGTTGCGAAACCGGTGGACCGTCGCGAACGGAATCAGCGAGCCGCTGGGACGCGGCGGCGATCATCGACCCGTGTCGTCGCCCGGTTTTCGACCTCAGAACGGGTACTCGCGTGGCTCGTGCTGAACCGAGCGCCACTTGGTCGTCGTCACCTCCTCGAGGATCTGCTCGCCGTTGTACCGACCGATGCCGGACTGTTTCATCCCGCCGAATGGGACGTGAGGTTCGTCGTTGACCGGCTGGTCGTTGATGTGAATCATTCCCGTGTCGATCCCATCGGCGATCCGTCGGGCCTGCTCGAGATTATCGCTGTGAACGGACCCCGAGAGCCCGTGGATCGTGTCGTTAGCGAGGGCGATCGCCTCGTCGACGCTCGAGAAGGGGATCACTGGCGCGACGGGGCCGAAGTGTTCGTTACAGGCCGCGGCCATGTCGTTGTCGACGTTCGAGAGGACCGTCGGCTCGACGACCAGCCCATCGTGGTCGCCGCCAGTCTCGATGGTCGCACCGTCGTCGACCGACCCCTCGACGTACTCGAGGATCTGATCGCGCTGGCCCTCGTCAATGATGGGGCCGACGATCGTCTCCTCGGCTCGCGGGTCGCCGGTCGGCAGCGAGGCAGCCCGGTCGGCGAGCGCGTCGACGTAGTCGTCGTAGACATCCTCGTGGACGAGGTGACGGTTGATCGAGATGCAGATCTGGCCCTGGTGGAGGAAGGAACCGAAGACGCCGCCGTCGACAGCCCGCTCGAGGTCGGCGTCGTCGGTGACGACGTGGACGTTGTTCCCGCCGAGTTCGAGGGCTGGCAGCGCGCAGGTGCCGGCGGCCTGCTCGGCGACGCGCCGGCCGACCTCGGTCGAGCCGGTGAAGGCGATCACCCGTGGGATCTCGTGGCCGGCAACCGCATCGCCGATCTCGGAGCCGCGGCCAGGGACGACGTTGATGAGCCCCTCCGGGACGCCGGCCGCCTCGAAGATCCGTGCGAGGAGCAGGCCGCCCGTGATCGGCGTGTTCGAGGCCGGCTTGAGAACGACCGCGTTGCCGGCCGCGATCGCCGGCGCGACCGCTCGCATCGAAAGGTGCAACGGGAAGTTCCACGGCGAGATGACGCCGACGACGCCGACGGGCACCCGTTCGGCGACGTTCTCCTTGCCTGGCGTGATCGACTCCATGTGCTGGCCGTCCATCCGGAACGGGTAGCTCGCCGCCTGTTGCATGATGCCGCGGGCGGTCTCGAGTTCGATCTCGCACTTGACCTGCGTGCTGCCGGACTCGACGGCCAGCAACTCGGCGATCTCCGCGCGGTGGTCGCCGACGAACTCGAGCGCGGCGGTGATCGCGCCCGCTCGAGCCTGCGGGGGCTGGGCGGACCACCGTTCCTGTGCCTCGGCTGCGGCCTCGTAGGCCGCGTCGACGTCGTCCTCGGTGCCCGCCGGGACGGTCGCGATTGCCTCGCGTGTGTATGGATTTTCGTCGGAGATCACGTCCCGGTCGCCGACATCGGTCCACTCGCCGGCCAGATACAGTGACTCCCAGCCGTCGTCGGGTGTCAGGGGAAGATCGGTCATGCGGCCGGCCTACCGCTCGAGCGAGCAAAAAGAGCAGACGCGCACCTGCAACGAGCGGTGGCCCGCCGGCGGTTCGAACGGCGCCAGCGTGGCGCTACTCGTCGGTTTCGGCGATGTCCTCCGCTCTGAGCTCCGCGCTGGCTTCGCGCACCTCGCGCATGACGCTCGAAATGCGCTCTTCGGCCTCGAGTTCGTCCTCGACGGAGAGGTCGACGCCCTCGACCTCGAGGAGGAACTTGGCGACCTCGGTGGCCTCGTACATCACGTCGTCGAGTTCTTCGGCGGTGAAGAAATCACACATCGCGCCGTAGAGGAACGTCGCGCCGGCCATCCGGACTTTCTCCTCGAAGGACGCGCGGGCCTGGTTGACCGCCTGCGGGGTGTAGGTGTCGGTCATGAAGGGAACGAGGTCGGGCAGGTTCTCGCCGATCTTGGTCATCTCGACGCCGGTCTCGGTCCGGAAGTCGGAACAGAGGCGGGCGATAGCCCACTCGCGGGCCGTAATGTAAGTTCGGTCGCGCAGGAAGTCGTTGACCCGGTCGTACTGGGCGCCGTCCATCTTCTTGAAGCGGGCGTACTTCTGGACGTCATCGGGCACGTCGTTCTCCTGGGGATCGGGGTCCGGAACGCCTGGCATCGACCCATCGCTGGTCGCATCGGGGCCGTCGGTGTCGGCGGCTCCCGCGTCGTCGGCACCCGGTTCCGTGTCGCCATCGACTCGAGCAGCGTTCGCTCCGTCCTCGTCCATGTCCGCGTATTACCAACAACTCGAGATAAGAGTTGTTCTCGAGGGGGTAGGCGAGTCGGTGGCGACGATCCGCGTCGATTCCGTCGAAAATCGGACCAAGCAGGCACCAAGTGGCCGTAAACGACTTTCATAGGAACTCGAGTTCGACCGGGTTTAAGGGCATGTGGGACATTCGGTAGTCCATGTCACAGACACCAGTCGTCGTGAAAGCGGTCCGAACACCACAGGGGAAAGAAGACGGCGTATTCGCCGACGTCCGCAGCGAAGACCTCTCGGTCCCGCTGATCGACGAGATCCTCGCGGAAACGGGCCTCTCGAGCGACGAGATCGACGACCTGATGTGGGGGTGTGCACAGCAACGCGACGAGCAGGGGAACAACGTCGCCCGCGTCATCGCCTTGCTTTCGGAGCTGGGCGAAGACGTGCCGGCGGCGACGATCAACCGGTGGTGTGCCTCCTCGATGCAGGCGATTATCTCCGCGTCCGACGCCATCGCGGCCGGCAACCGCGAGGCCATCATCGCCGGCGGCGTCGAGAACATGAGCCGCGTCCCGATGGGAGAGAACATGGGCAACATCCACCCGCGGATGGCCGAACTCTACAACGTTGGCGAACTCCAGATGGGAATGACCGCCGAGAAGGTCGCCGAAGAGTACGATATCAGCCGCGAGCAACAGGACGAGTACGCCGCCCGCAGCCAGCAACGCGCGGTCGACGCCACCGAGGAGGGCCGCTTCGACGACGAGATCGTTCCGATCGAAACCGATTCCGGAACCATCACCGAAGACGAGGGACTCCGCCCCGGCACGACCCCCGAGACGCTCGCCGAGCTGCCGACCGTCTTCAAATCCGACGGGACCGTCACGCCCGGCAACGCCTCCCAGATCTCCGACGGGGCTGCCGCCGTGCTCGTCACGAGCAAATCCTTCGCCGAGGAACACGACCTCGAGATCATGGCTGAAGTCGGCATGAACAACGTCGCCGGCGTCGACCCCACCGTGATGGGGATCGGTCCGGTCCCGGCGACACGGGGCCTGCTCGAGCGAAACGGTCGCGACATCGACGAGTACGACCTAGTGGAACTCAACGAGGCCTTCGCCAGCCAGGCAGTGTACTCCCGTGACGAACTGGGTATCGACCCCGAGATCTTCAACGTCAACGGCGGCGCGATCGCGATCGGCCATCCGCTTGGGGCCTCGGGTGCCCGCCTGCCGGTCACGCTGATCAACGAACTCCGGAAACGCGGCGGCGGCCTCGGGTTGGCGACGCTGTGTGTCGGCTTCGGACAAGGTGCGGCGATCGAGTTCGAGGTCAACTAAGACGATTGGCCAGGGATTTTGGTCCAGATTTTGCGAGCGAGGAACGGAGTGACGAGCGAGACAAAAGGTGGTTGCGACAGGGTGCGGCGATCGAGTTCGAGGTCAACTAAAACGCGCGAGCTGGCAACCGGCGATTTAGGTAGCTCGAGCGCGTCAGCACGCGTATGGAACGGCTGTTGCTGGCGGTCCTCGTGGGGATTCCGCTCGTCTGGCATCTGGGGCTGACCGGCGTCGCCTACTACGACGCCGGCCGGGTCGGCCTCGAGCCGCCGAAGAAATGGGCGGCGATCACCTTTTTCATCCCGGTGATCGGCTTTTTCATCTACCTGTTCGAGCGCAGCGAGCTGTCCTACGATCCCGAGACCGACCCATATCGGGGGCACAACGTCAACATCCACCCTTCGCGGGCCGACGATACCTCGCTACCCTCTCGCGGTGACAAGCGGCTCTCGGCGGACGACCTCGAAGAGGATGGGGAGGACAGCTAACGCCGCGGTTCAGTAGACAAATTCGGGTCGAGAGCCACGGTCACGGCATCGATCGACGGACGGTCATAGCTTCAAGCCGGTAGCCAATGAACGGTCGACCGAGATGTCCGACCACGGAACCGTCACCTTCGTCCCCAGCGTTCACTTCTCGCCGACGCACCGCCGCCGCGTCCGGGCGACGATCCGCGAGAGGGAGCCCGACCTCGTCGCCGTCGAACTCGACGAATCACGTTTCGAGCGCCTCGAGCAGCGCGACCGCTCGGGGCCGGCCGAACTGGCGCGGACGCTGCCACCGATGGCCGCGCCAGCCTACGCTGCCCTGCGGGCGATCCAGCGGACGGTCGTCCGGCTGTACGGACTCGATCCCGAACAAACCGACATGGAAGCGGCCGTCGAAACCGCCGCCGAACTGGACACCGACGTCGCGCTCATCGACGACCCGATCGCCGATACCGTCACCGAACTCTCGCGTCAGCTCGGACCGGAGATACTCCCGAAGGTCATGGTCCGGATGGGAACGATGGGGCACGAGGAGTACGCTACTCAGGTCGACATGCTGGCGCTGCCGCTCAGCGATATCCGGAGCGGCGATGACGTACAGCCCGCGATCGACCACCTGCGGTGGCTCCTCCCCGAGGTCGCGGCCGTGCTGATCGACCGGCGCGACCGCGCCATGGCAGAGCGACTCCACGTACTCCGCCAGGAAGGACACGACGTCGTCGCAGTTATCGGTGCCGGACACCACAACGGTATCGAGCGACACCTCGAGGAACTCGAGACGGGAGCCACGGACGAACGGCCGGCCGCGACCGTTCCGATCAGAGCGCCGGCTCGATCAGTGACCCGGATTCCGATCCAGTAAGTAAAACCGAGTTCGATCGAGGGTTCGGTCGCCCTCGCGCGATCAGTCGTCGGCCGGCGCGCCCTGGTTCCCCTCGAGTGCCGCGTCGGGGACCGTCCCGTCGTCGTTCCAGCCGCGTTCGTCGTAGTACTCGTCGAGTCCCTGCTCGAAGTCCGGAATCTCGTAGGGCAACGCGTCGTCGTCACGGTCGAAGCCGCGCTGGTTGTTGAAGTGACGCTCGAGCGAGACGATCTCGCCGCCGATCGCGAGCAACTCCTCGTAGTCGGCGTCGAGCAACGTCTCGAAGCGGTCTTCGGTGATGAAGTCCCGCGAGAACTTACAGAGGACGGCGCTGTCTTTGATCACGTTGATGTTCTCGAGTTCGACGACTTTCGGCGGTTTGCCCTCGAGCCCGGCCTTGTCGAAGGCGTCGTCGGCGTCGACCAGCGGGTACTCGTAGGGGTAGAACTCGGCGTACATGTGGTCAGCACCGCGATTCGAGGTCGCGAAGGCCAGGCCCTGTCCGTTCAAGGTGCGGCCGTCGTGGGCGGCGAACTCCATGCCCTTGACCGTCCAGTTCTCGACGTCGAGGTCGTCGTGGATGCGGTCGATCCCGTCCGCGAGCTGGTCGCCGACACCCTCGCGGTAGGCGATTTTCTCGACGAGGTCGTGAATCAACTCGGCGTTGCCGAACTCGTCTTCGCTGGCGAGGTAGGCCGCGACGGTGTCGCCCGCAGAGATGGTGTCGAGCCCGAGTTCGTCACACAGCTTGTTCGATTTCATCACGTCGACAATATCGTCGACGCCCGAGTTGGGGCCGAACGCCATCAGCGTCTCGTACTCGGGGCCTTCGGTCTCGAGGCCGGACTCCTCGTCTCTGGTCGGCAGTTTGCAGGCGAACGCACACGACGAGCAGGTGCCTTTCTTGTATTTCTTCTCCTCGACGCGGTCGCCGTTGACGCCCTCGATCCCCTCGAAGGAGAGTTCGGAGAAGTACCGGGTTGGCAGGGCCTCGACCATGTTGGCGTACTCCGTGACCGACGTGGTACCCTGATCGCGCATCGGGCTGTCGGAGTTGGCGGCCTCGCCGTGGACCTCCATCTGCAGCGGCGGGAGTTCGACCTCGCGGGTCGAGTCGCCGTCGAAGGTGATCGCCTTGACGTTTTTCGCGCCCAGCACCGCACCGAGCCCGCCGCGGCCGAAGGCCCGCTCCTCGGAGGTCATGATCGAGGCGAACCGGACCTCGTTTTCGCCGGCCGGCCCGATAACGACGGTGTGCTCCGAGCCGAGGCCGTGTTCGTCCTCGATGTACGCACAGGTCTCGGGAACGGTCGCCTCCGCGAGGTCGGGCACTGCTTCGAATTCGACGCCTTCGTCGGTGACATGGACGATCACGAGGTCGTCGCTCGCGCCGGTGATTTCGACGGCGCTGTAGCCCGTCCCGGTGAAGTTCCGCGAGAGGAAGCCGCCGGCGTTCGACGACAGCAGCCCGTCGGTCAGCGGCGAGACGCCGGTCGCCGACATCCGGCCGGTAAAACTCATCGTCGAGTGCTGGAGCGGCCCCGTCGCGAAGTACAGCCGGTTGTCGGCACCCAGCGGGTCGACGTCGAACGGAATCCGGTCGTGAGCGAGTCTCGTCCCGAGCGCCCGGCCGCCGATGGACGACTCGAGGACGTCGTCGATAGTCACGGACTCGGCTGTCCGTTTGCCGACGTCGATCGAACATAGTGGTCCTCGCGTATGTTTCATACTACCACACTGGTGGACACGGCCGCAAAACGGTATCGGTTTCGGCGGTCGTCCCGGCCGTTCGAGGACGGAACGCACGGATCAGCGATAGCGTGGCCAACTCGCTCGAGGCAACGATCGTCGACTGCGACTAGACGGGTGCCGATCGTCACGACGACAGCCGCTCACGCGTCCGCGTACATGCGGTCGATGCGGTCCTCGAATCGGTCCATGATGACCCGGCGTTTCTTCTTCATCGTCGGGGTGAGCATCTCGTTTTCCTCGGTGAACTCCCGGGGCACGAGTTCGAACCGCTTGATCGTCTCGTGTGGTTGGAAGTCCTCGTTGATTCGATCGACCTCCTGTTGGACGTACCCGTGGACGCGCTCGTCGTCACACAGTGCCTGTGGTTCGTCGGGCAGGTCGATTCCCTCCTCCTCGGCCCACGATCGGATGTGTGCCTCGTTGGGAACGAGCAAGGCACCGACGAACTTCTCGCCATCGCCGACGACCATCGCCTGTTCGACGACCTCGCTGGCGGCGAAGGCGTCCTCGATCGGCCCAGGCGCGACGTTTTTGCCCGTCGAGAGAACGATGAGCTGTTTCGCGCGGTCGCGAAACTCGAGATAGCCGTCGGGGCGGATGTGGATGATGTCGCCGGTCCGGAACCAACGGCCGGCTGGCGCGTCCTCTGGCTCCCCGACCAGCGTGTCGTCTCGCGATCGCTGCCCGCTCGAGCGGTCCCTGAAACCCAGTTCCGTGCTACTCCCGGGAGCGTCGTCGGTAAAGGCACGCCGTGTTGCGTCGGGGTCGTTCCAGTAGCCCTGCGTGACGTTCGGCCCCCGCACGAGGAGTTCGCCGACCGCACCAGGGTCGTCCGCGAAAGCAGACTGATCGACGACCGTCTCGTCGACGGTCACCTCGACGTTCGACAGCGGCGGCCCGATCGTCCCGATCTTCACGGCATCCGGTGGATTCGTCGAGACGACCGGCGCGGTCTCGGTCAGTCCGTACCCCTCGTAGATGGGCAACCCCATCGCGTGATAGAGCCGACAGAGTTCCGACGAGAGGCTGCCGCCGCCGCTGATCAGCAACTCGAGGTTGCCGCCGAGTGCCTCCCGAACCGACGAGAAGACCAGTTCGTCGGCGATCGCCCGTTTGGCGCGCAACAGCGGGCCCGGCGAATCTGCCTGCTGGTATGCGACGCCGACGTCGGTCGCCCACTCGAAGAGCCGGGCTTTGACGCTCGAGGTACGTGCCTCCTCGCGAATGGTGTCGTAGATCGTCTCGTAGACGCGGGGAACGCTCGTGGCCGTCGACGGCTCGACGGCGCTGAAATCCTCCTGGAGGGTATCCGGACTCTCCGCGTAGGCGACGCAGGCACCGGTCGCGAACATGACGAAGTGGCCAGCGGTCCGCTCGAAGACGTGTGCCAGCGGCAGGTACGACACCGCCACCGACTCCTCGTCGAGCGTCGGCACGTCGTCGTCCCTGTCCGGTCGTGGTCCGAAGCGTTTCCGAACCCCGTTGACGTTCGCCCGGAAGTTCCCGTGGGTCAACTGGACACCTTTGGGCTGGCCCGTCGTCCCGCTCGTGTAGATCAGACTCGCCAGGTCGTCGAGGTCCGTCTCGGCGAGTCGCCGCTCGTAGGCATCGCGGTCGAAGGCTGCCTCACCGCGGTCGTAGACCTCACCGAGCGTCAGGATGTCGTCACGGTCGTCGTAGCCGTCGAGTTCGTCGATCGAGACGAGAAAGTCGAGGTCGAGGTCGTCCTCGACCTCGAGAACTCGCTCGAGCAGAGCCTCGTTCTCGACGACGACGCCGTCGGCGTCGGGGTCGTCGAGCAGGTAGCGGACCTGATCGGGCGAGGAACTCGTGTAGACAGTTGTGACGACTGCGCCGGCCGAAAGGAGGGCGAAGTCCGACTGTGCCCACTCCATTCGCGTCGCCGAGAAGATAGCGACCCGATCCCCACGCTCGACGCCGAGCGTGTGAAAGCCGGCCGAGAGCCGACGGACAATCGCACGCATCTCGGCGTACGAGATCGGTCGGAACTCGCCGGGTGTCGCAGCGGGTAGCGCAGACCCGGTCAGCGATCGGTCGTAAACCCCGCCTTTGTACTGCTGTGCCGGCCGGTTCGAATACCGCGTGGCAGCGTCTTCGAATAGCTGGCCGAGCGGGGTGTCCCCGATGACCGCATCCACGTACTCTCGTTCGGCGTCCCGCCAGTCCATAACGCATGGGAATGTCACCCAAAGAAATAAAACGTGATGAAACTGCTCTCGGCTGTCGAAGCGTTTATCCAGCGGCCGTCAGTGATCGACGCCGAGACGGTCTGCTGTAACGAGTTGCCGGTACAACCACAGGGCGGTCGGGGTTGCACCGGCAATGACTTCGAGTCGTCCGTAGACACCTCGCACTCGAAACGCCGCGGCGGCGATCACTCCCGGTGCTCGAGATAGCCCAACACGCCGCGGGTGTTCAGCTTCTCCTCCTCGGTGGCTTTTTCCTCGCCCCAGACGTCGGCCATGTCTGTCGTCGCAGCGAAATGCTCGATGACCGCCTCGTCGTCCTCGAGTTCCTGTCGTTTCTGTGCGACTGCGTCGACCCACTCCTCGAGGACGGTCGCGTACTCCTCGAGAGCGCGGTCGAGGTCGTCGCCGACGTACCGTGGACCGAAGTGGGGATAACAGAGCACGTCGGGATCGAGTGCCTCGAGCGTCTCGAGGTCCGCGAGACACTGCTCGAGGTCGAAATTCGAGGGTGGTGAAGTCACCCGAATCTCCTCGATTTCGGGCACCCAGATACCGGCGGCGTCAGCGACAAAGACCGCATCGTTTTCGGGATCCTCGAAGACGACCTGGTGTGGCGCGTGGCCCGGTGCCGCGTGGACGCGCAGCTCGTGGCTACCAAGTTCGATGACGTCTCCGTCTTCGATTTCGACGATCCGTGCTTCCGGGATGGGCTCGGGTTCGACGTAGTACTTCCACTGCTCACCGACGGCCGCTTTCGTGCCGGCAACCAGTCGCGAGGGGTCGACCA
The DNA here is from genome assembly GCF_042678045.1 of Haloarchaeobius amylolyticus. Classification (GTDB taxonomy): domain Archaea; phylum Halobacteriota; class Halobacteria; order Halobacteriales; family Natrialbaceae; genus Natrinema; species Natrinema amylolyticus_A. The sequence continues at coordinate 493,666 of NZ_JBHUDI010000011.1, read as the reverse complement.
TGTGATCGGTCCCAATGGGGTGGACGTAGACGTCGGCGTTCGGATAGTCCCTGGCGAGAAAGCCCGCGCCACCGGCGTGGTCGAGGTGGATGTGCGTCAGTGCGATGACCTCGAGATCATCTTGGCCGATGCCGACCTCGTCCAGTGCCTCACGAAGCAAGTCATAATTAGTGCCGATGCCGGTGTCGACGACGGCGGGACGGTCGTCGTCGATGATGTAGACAGCACCGTACTCGTCCGTATCGTACATCCCCGTATCGAGATAGTAGAGATCCGAACAGTCACCGGTCGTGACTTCGCGGATGTCTCCGACTTCCATACCGGAAGCCTGTCGTCACGTAGCATAAAAGCTCGCGTCGCGGCCAACCGGCTATCGCCGCGGGCTCGAGGCGATCGCGTCTCAGTCGTCGTCGACCGAGTCCTTCCACTCGCCGATGCCGGAGGGATCGAGGTGAACGTGTGCATCGCCGACGTCGTCGATCCCGCGCAGTCGGTTGATCAGTTCCGATTCGACGTCGTGGGCCTCTCGGAACGGCATGTCGCCATCGACCTCGACGTGGACTTCGACCTCGAGGACGGTTCCGTCGTAGAAGACCGTCAGGTCGTGGACGCCCTCGACAGCGTGATGGCGCCGGAGGGCGCTGACGATTTCGTTACGTTTCTCGGGGCCGGGTGCGGCACCGATGAGGTAGTCGACGTTCTCTTTGCCGATCTCGACGCCCTGGTAGACGACCAGCAGGCTGACGAGGCCACCGGCGATGGGATCGAGCAGTGGCACGCCGAGCAGCACGCCGAGCACGCCGACGATCGCGGCGATCGACGTGTAGATGTCGTTCAGACAATCCACCGCGAGCGCGGTGAGCGCGGTCGACTGCAGGCGTTCGTTGACCCGGACGGTGTACGTATAGACGAGATACATATCCACGATCGAGAACGCGAGCGCCGCGAGCAGCAACACGCTGAACTCGACGTCGGTCCCGAAGACGATCCCCTCGAGGGACCGGTAGAGCAGATTCAGCCCGAGCAGCGCGATGACGGCACCGACGAACAGCGCGGTCAACGGCTCGATCCGGTCGTGACCGTGTGGGTGCGTCTCGTCGGGTTCGTCGAACGCGCTGCGCCCCCAGACGAGCACGACGACGCTGGCGACGAGATCGGCCACCGAGTGGGCCGCGTCCGCGAGCAAGGCAACGCTGCCGAACGCGTATCCCGCCGCCCCCTCGGCGACGATCTTGACGACGTTCCCGAGGACGTTCACCCACGACGCCCGCGCGAACCCGCCTCGGTCGCCGTCCACGACACCGTCATCGACCATAGCTCGGTTTAGAGGGAGTCTAAACTTGGCTCTTTTCCTTCCGAGTTTCGAGCCAATCGATACCCACGATCTGGTTTTCGGAATCCTCATTGTGGGTCCACGAGAGAGACGAGACAACCGGGCGATGGGGCCCGCCTCCCCCAACTGCTGACCGTCACTGGGCGTTCGTCTCCCACGGACATCTCGCGGCGGTCGGCTGACGGTCCCTGACACCACGTCAGCTATGGCAGCCGATCACCCCCTCGTTCGACTCGAGACGCTCGCACTGATCGCCGTCGGCGGCTTCGCCGGCTCGAACCTCCGGCTGTTCGCGATGGAACTGCTCGCGGACGTACCGTCGATCGTCCTCGTCAACGCCGTCGGCAGCGCGGTGCTCGGCTTTCTGGTCTACGAAGCCGAGTACACGGGTCACATCGGCTCGCAGACACGGACGGTCTTCGCGACCGGCTTTCTCTCATCGCTGACGACCTACAGCACGTTCGCGCTCCAGACCGCGTTCGCGGCGGGCCCACTCACGATCGGCGGGATCGTCACCGCCAACTATGGGCTTGGGTTCGCCGGCGTTCTGGTGGGCCGCGCGCTCGCCCGTCGACTCGGCGCGTCGCGACCGACCGGCGGTGAGACGGCGTGAGCGCGAGTTCGACGATCGTTGCGGACGCACTCGCCGGCAGTCTCGTCACCGTCGATCCTGACCCGGCTCACGTCGTCGGCACCGGCGGCGCGATCGGCGCAATCCTCCGATACTGGGTCGGCCAGCGCGTCTCGAGTCGCGTGCCGAATTCCCAGTTCCCACTGTCGACGTTCGTCGTCAACGTCGTCGGCAGTTTCGTCCTCGGATTCGTCGTCCTCGCGGGCGCAGGCGAGTCGACGCTGCAGCTGGTTGGGACTGGGATCTGTGGTTCGTTTACGACCTTCTCTTCGTTTTCGGTCGAAACGGTCCGACTGTACGAACGCGGCGACAGAGGCCGTGCGGTGGGCAACGCCGTTGCCAATCTGGTGTGTTCGCTCGCGGCAATCGGGCTTGCGTGGGGGGTCGTCGCTACGGCACCCCTATGACGCGTGTCCCCACGCTCGCGACGAGACACGTTCGTGTTCGTTCAGGAACGGTAGCAACCCACATGCCATTGTGCGATTCGCTCGCGTTCGACCCGCGGTAGGTTTATGTCCGGACTACGTCATTCGCCGCTATGGAGGGTCGCCAAACCGCGTGGCGCATCTACCACGAGTCGCTGCCGATTCTCGTGGTCAGTCTCGTCGGCGGTATCTTCGCGGGCTCGGTCCTCGGTTCTGAGGGGATGACAGCAGGGTTCGAACGGTTTCCCGGCATGCTGTTGTTGTTACCTGCGTTCCTCGCGACCCGGGGGAACGTCTACGGCGCGCTGGGCGCGCGGATCTCGAGTGGCCTTCATCAGGGGATGATCGATCCCGAATTCTCGTGGGATCGACGGCTGGTCAACGCGGTCGTCGCCTCTTTCATCAACGGGATCGGCGTCTCGGTGTTCATCGGCGTCCTCTCGTGGGGGATCTTGCAGATTCTGGGGCGTGAATCCGCACGACTCGTCGAACTCGTCTCGATCATGCTCGTCTCGGGCGTGCTCACGTCGACGACGCTGATTTTCGGCCTGCTGGGGCTGGTGTTTGTGAGCTACGAGCATGGTCTCGACCCCGACAATCTGATCGGCCCGATCGTCACGACCCTCGGCGACGTCTTCGGTGTCGTGTTCCTCTTTATCGCGCTGACTATCGCCGAGGTGATCTTCTGATGGCCGCAACCGACGCCGACGACGCGCTCGATTCCTGGACGATCCGGAACATCGTCGCGACGATGTTCCCTATCCTGATCGTTCTCTCCGTCCTCGAGATGGGGTCGGGCTACGTCCTCGAGGAACTCCAGGAAACCTATCTCGGAAACCCGACCCTGCTGGTGCTCGTTCCCGTCATGATCGGGATGGGCGGCAACCTCGGCGCGATCCTCTCCTCGCGGCTCTCGACGCGGCTCCATCTCGGTGTTCTCGAGTTCGACCCCCGCGACGAGGTGCTGTGGACGAACGTGATCGCGATCCTGGGGCTTGCGGCGACGGTCTTTTCGGCGCTTGGCGTTGCCGCCTGGGTCGTCGGACAAATCATCGCCGAACCGATGGCGCTCGCCGATCTGCTGGTCATCTCGATCGTCAGCGGCATGCTGCTGGCGGCGATCGCGATCGTCCTCAGCATCAGCGCGACGTACGTCTCCTACACGCGGGGGTTAGACCCCGACGATACGACGATCCCGGTCGTCACGAACCTCTGTGACATCCTCGGTGTGGTCGTCCTTTCGGGGGTCGCGATCGTCGTGCTGAACTGAGACGGACCGCTATCAGTCTGCTCGTCCGGACTCACACGTGTGGAATTCGGCGGGGACGGACGCGATGCTACGGGATAAGAATACTCGAGAACGGACGACCTCCCGTCATAGCTCTACCTTGTGACCAGAGGTACTTAAAGGACGATCGGAACGCGGTCTCCTGAGCGAAACGCGAACGGGTTACGCGGTTGCGAGCTCGCGGAAGTCGGCTGCGGCCGTCCGAGTCCCCTTCGAGATGAGCACGTCGCCGCCACGTAGTTCGGCGTCGGCGTCGGCGACCAGCAGCCACCCCTCGCCAGGCCGACGGATGGCGATCACCGACATCGTCGAGTCGGCATCGGGCACGCCGGCGGTTACCGCAGTCCCATCGAGGTCGCTGCCCTCGTCGACCACGACCCGGGTGATGATCTCGTCGCTCTCCTGGACGGCCAGCTGCACGACTGGATGGACGTCGATATCGCGCAGGACGCCCTCGCTGATCTCAACCGCGGTGTCGCTGATCCGTTCGGTACAGTTGCCCAGCTGGATCAGCCCGCGCAGGACGACCGGCTCCGTCGCGTCGGCGGCCGCCCGCAGCGTCCATGCCTCGAACCGGGACTGCATCGCGTCGACTTCGACCTCGAGGTTGCGGACCTCCTCGGCGAGTTCCTCGCTGTCGAACAGCACGCTGCTGTAGGCCAGATCGACCGCCAGCTCCGAGAAGTCCTTCATGTGGATAATCGTATCCACGGCCCGCTCCAGGTCGTCGATGTCGGGTGTTTCGACGGTCGGTGCCTCGTAGCCCTCGCCGGTCAACGTCTCGTAAACCTCGCCGATCGACGAGTCGGGGCCCCGCAACAACGCCACGTCGTCGGCTTCGATGCGCGTCTTCGGCCCCGGGTTGAGCAGCCAGTCGGTGCCCCGCCGGAGCGCGATCGCACGGACGCCCGTCTCGGACTCGAGGTCGATGTCCTTGAGCGTCCGGCCTGCGTACGGCGAATCCGGGTCGACGACGCCTCGAACCAGGGTCTCGGCAGCGTCAGGTAGCGCCGCCCGCATCGCCTCGGGCAGGCCCATATCCTCGAGGACGATCTTCGCGATGTCGCCGGCGGCGTCGCTGATATCGTCAGCCGCGCCGACGATCCCCAACACGGGCGCGAGCTGCTCGGCGTCGGCCGGCTTGCGCGCGGCCATCAGGAGGCTCATCCGTGCACGCATCTCGAGGACGTCCATGCGCTCTTCGAGCCGGAGCACCTCGGTGGCGAGTTCCTCACTGCGGTGGAGGACCGCCGAGTACGAGAGGTCGATCAACAGCTCCGCGGTGTCTTTCATCTCTACGAGTACGTCCTTGACGCTAACGGGCTCGTACTCGATCGACGCCGACGATGTCTCGCCCTCGAGCGGGTCCATGTCTCGAGAGTCGGCCCGCCGACGAAAAAAGCGTTTCCCGCCGCCGTCACAGACACTCGTAAGACGCAGCCTTCCGACACGGTTTTGCCCGGGCACAAAGAACGCACGGGCAAGACCAATGCTCGACCGGACCTATATACGCGAGAATACAGAGGAGGTACGCGACGCTCTCGAGAACCGCGGGGCCGACGTCGACATCGACGAGTTCCTCGAACTCGACGAACGCTGGCGCGAGCTGAAAGCACGCGGCGACGACCTGCGCCACGAGCGCAACCAGATCACGAAAAAGATCGGCAAACTCGTCGCAGACGGCAAAGACGAAGAGCGCGAAGAAGCCATCGAGCGCTCGCGGGAACTCAAAGCCGAGATCGAGGAGGTCGAGGAAGAAGGCGTCGAACTCGAAGAGGAACTCCGAGAACGCATCCTCGAGATTCCACAGATCCCCCACGAGAGCGTGCCGCTGGGACTCGACGAGCGCCACAACGTCGAGGACCGGCGCTGGGGCTTCGACGATCTGCGTGACCTGCCCGACGAGATCACCCCCCACTACGACCTCGGCGAAGACCTGGATATCATCGACGAGGAACGCGCCGCGAAGACGACCGGCGCCGGCTTTTACTTCCTCAAAGGCGAAGGCGCACAGCTCGAGCACGCCCTAATCCAGTTCATGATGGACATTCACCGCGAACAGGGCTACGTCGATCTCTTCCCTCCGATTCCGGTCAAAAGCACCTCGATGCGCGGCACGGGCCAACTGCCGAAGTTCGCCGACGACGCCTACCGGCTGGGCGGCAGCAACGAAGAGGAGTACGACGACGAGGACCTCTGGCTCTGCCCGACCGCGGAGGTACCGGTCACCAACATGTACGCCGGCGAGATCCTACTTGACGACGACCTCCCGCTGAAACACCAAGCCTACACGCCCAACTTCCGGCGCGAAGCCGGCGAACACGGCACCGAAACCCGCGGCATCGTCCGTGTCCACCAGTTCAACAAGGTCGAACTCGTCAACTTCGTCGAACCCGAGGAGAGCTACGACCGCCTCGAAACCCTGCTCGGCGAGGCCGAGGAAGTGCTCAAGCGTCTCGGGCTTCCCTACCGCATCCTCGAGCTCTGTACCGGTGATCTCACCTTCGCCTCCGCGAAAACCTACGACATCGAGGTCTGGGCCCCCGGCGACGACATGGACGACGGTCCCGACCGCGGCGGCCGCTGGCTCGAGGTCTCCTCGGCGTCGAACTTCGAGGACTTCCAGGCCCGTCGCGCCGGCCTGCGCTACCGGCCCGAGCGCCACGAATCGGCCGAATATCTCCACACCCTGAACGCCTCGGGGCTGGCGATTCCGCGCGTGATGGTGGCGATCCTCGAGTACTACCAGAACGAGGACGGCACGGTGACGATCCCCGAGCCCCTGCAGCCGTACATGGGCGGCAAGGAAGTCATCGAGGGCCACGAGAAGGTCGGCGAGTCGGCGTTAGGTGCAGGCGAGCGTGAATAAGCGATAATAGCTACTGAACGTCATTGCACACCTGATTGCACGAGTGCTGTGCGATCAGTGTGGAAAGCGTTTCAGTTGTTATTATAACAAATCACTTCTCGGACGCTGCTCGAGTCCGTTTCGATCGAGTTTCGTCACGATCCTCGAGCCGCTGGACCGCAGTTCGTGCGTTTTCAGCCTCATCCGACGACGCAACCTGAACTGATCCGGGTTCGAACTGGATGTCCCTCGGTAGCTGTAGCTGGTGCTGGCACCACTCGAGAAAAAATAACGAGAAAAACCAAAACTCGCGAGACGCGAGTCGCGTTTAGATGTAGTCGATGCTCGGCGGCAGTTCGAGCTTCATGCCCTTGCGCTCGCGGATCTCCATGATCTTCTCGCGCTGGAGGGAGTCGGACATGAATTCGAAGCCGGCGTTTTCGGTGTTCCAGGAGGCACGACCCTCGGTCGCAGACCGGATGTCGCTTGCGAAGCCGATCATCTCGTCGACGGGTGCGATACCCTCGACGACCATGAGGTCACCTTCCTGGTACATGTCGTCGACGCGACCACGGCGGCCCTGAATCTCGCCGGAGGCAGCGCCCATGTGGTCGTTTGGCACGTCGATACGGACGTCCTGCATCGGCTCCATCATCTTGATGTGACCGTCGATGAGCGACTTGTGGACGGCCTCACGCGTGGCCGGAATGACCTGTGCGGGACCACGGTGGATGGTGTCCTCGTGGAGCTTGGCGTCGTGCAGACGGATGAGCGTTCCCTGGACCGGCTCGTTGGCGAGCGGACCGTTGTCGAGGGCTTCCTCGAGCCCCTCGATGAACAGCTCCATCGTCTCGTTCAGGTGCTGGATCCCTTTGGTCTGGTCGAGCAGGATGTTCGTGCCGTGGATGTGCTCGACGACCTGGGAGTCGTCTTTGTCCATGCCGGCTTCCTGGAGCGCTTCACGGCGCTCGAGTTCGGGCATGTTCATCGACGCCTCACCCATCCGGATCGTTTCGACGATCTCCTCGCTGAGCGGCTCGGCGGAGATGTAGAACCGGTTGTGGCGGTTCGGCGAGATACCTTCGACCTCGTCGCTTGCACGGTCGATGGCCTCGCGGTAAACGACGATCGGCTCACCGGTGTTGACCGGGATGCCCTGGTTCTTCTCGATACGCTGGGTGATGACTTCGAGGTGAAGCTCTCCCTGCCCGGAGATCAGGTGTTCGCCGGTGTCCTCGTTGATCGTAATCTGGATCGTTGGGTCCTCTTTCGAGACCTGTCGGAGCGTCTCGATGAGTTTGGGGAGGTCGTCCATCGTCTGGGCCTCCACGCTCTTCGTGATGACCGGCTCCGAGATGTGTTCGATCGACTCGAAGGGCGTCATCTCGACGCTCGAGACGGTCGAACCGGCGATCGCGTCGCGCAGGCCGGTGACGGCTGCGATGTTCCCGGCAGGGACATGATCGACTTCCTCTCGTTCGCCACCCATGTAGATGCCGACGCTCTGGACGCGGTTCTTGCCCGCAGTGCCCGAGACGTACAGTTCCTGGCCCTTCTCGAGGGAGCCCGAGAAGACACGACCGGAGGCGACTTCGCCAGCGTGTGGGTCCATCGCGATGTCGGTGACCATGAAGACGACGTCGCCGTCCTCGTCGACGAGACGCATCTCCTCGGCAAGGTCGGATTCGTCGTCACCACGCCAGATGCGTGGGATACGGCGGGGCTGTGCGTCGACAGGGTTCGGGAAGTGCTCACAGACCATGTCGAGGACGACGTCCGACAGCGGCGTCCGCTCGTGGAGTTCCTGGCGCTTGTCGGCGCGCTCGAGTTCCATGATCTCGCCGAAGTCCATGCCGGTACGCTGCATCGACGGCATCGAGACACCCCACTTGTACAGTGCGGAGCCGAAGCCGACGGTGCCGTCTTCGACGGAGACGGTCCAGTCGTCGATGTCGTCCATGTCCTCGGTCATGCCACGAATGAGTTCGTTGACGTCGTGGATGACCGAGAGGAGTCGCTCCTGCATCTCCTCGGGACCTTCCTGCAGCTCGGAGATGAGACGGTCGACCTTGTTGATAAACAGGGTCGGCTTGACACCTTCGCGGAGTGCCTGTCGCAGGACCGTCTCGGTCTGAGGCATCGCGCCCTCGACGGCGTCGACGACGACGAGTGCGCCGTCTACAGCACGCATCGCACGCGTGACGTCGCCACCGAAGTCGACGTGGCCCGGCGTGTCGATGAGGTTGATGAGGTGGTTGGTTCCCTCGTACTCGTGGGTCATCGAAACGTTTGCCGCGTCGATGGTGATCCCACGTTCCTGTTCGTCTTCCTCAGTGTCCATCGCGAGTTGCTCACCGGCAGTCTCGTCGGAGATCATGCCGGCACCAGCGAGGAGGTTGTCAGAAAGGGTCGTTTTTCCGTGGTCGACGTGAGCGGCGATGGCGATGTTCCGGATGTTCTCCGGTTCGTCCATCAGCCGTTCACACTCTTGGACGATCTTTTTGCGTCGGCCCATATACACCCTGTTACCGCCAGCGGGGTCAAAAGGGTAGTGTTTCGTCGCCGCCGAAATCCGTCGTATTTCACGGTTCGAACGCCGGAATGTCCAATTTGCGTGAGTGAATGGCTCTCACAATTGTCGCACGCTGCGGCCGACGGCCGATCTCGACCGAACGTGTACCGATTGGCGGAATAGTCACTATCAAAAACAGTTATTGTTGCGTGAATTGGGTCTAAGAACAGATGTGCGACTCGAGTCGACGAGCGTTTCTGTTGGGGGCGGAACGATCGCAGTCGGGGGCTGGTGGGGCTGTCCGGCTGTCTCGACGACGACCTGAGTTCTGACGAGGTAGACCGCGAGAGCGGCGAGTCGGTCCCCCTGCCGTCGTTTCACCGATGGCTGTACGCGCCGGCGGCGATCGGCGCGGCGGGCAATGCGTACACGTACGCCTCCGTCGACAGCGACGCGCTCGTGAACCCGATGGGGTACGGGTTGCGCTCAAGTCCAATTATCGCCGACAAGGCGACGAAATTGATCGCCGAGTACGTCCCGCCGATGATCGCCGAGTACGGGATCGACGTCGACGGCGCCGTCGACGTCAATCACGGCCCGGGGCCCGGCGGTGCATCCGGCGTCGCCGTCTTCGGCGAATTCGACGCGACCGAACTGCGGGCGGAGTCCGCTAACGCGGCCGAGAACGAAGAGACGGTCGAGACGGGATCGTATGCAGGGCACGGTCTCTACTTCGACGAGGAGACCAGCGTCGCGATCAGCCACGGAACGTTCGTCACCGGATTCAGCGGCGACGAAATTGCGGGTGGACGAGCTGTGGTCGAGGCGTTGATCGACGCTCGAGACGGGGCGGTCACCAGACTGCACGAGGTCGACGAGACGGCCGAAACGCTCCTTCGCCGGCAGGGCGAGCGGCCGATCGTCTTCGGTGCGCCCGCGGTTGAGGAGGAGACCGGGCGCCGCTTCCGGCGATCCCCGAACGAGACGGACGACGGAGCCGACATCGACCTCGAGTCCGTCCGGATTCCGACCTCGATCGATCCGGTCGCGGACCGCATGTGTTCCCGTGATACGTCACCGTCGGACACCGCAAAAGAGTCAAATCCCGTCGGTCCCTTGGTAGAGCCACACATGGATCTACGCGTCCAGGGGTCTGGTCCGACCGCTCCGTTCCTCAGTGCCAAAGACCTCTTCGAGACCGAACACGACCTCTCGCTACCGGTCTACGTCCACCTTCGGGACGATCCCGACGAACGAACCTGGGCGGCCCACTACGACGACCGCCACGTACTCAACATCTCTCGACAGGCCGCCTCGTCGGCGATGGCCCGCGAACTCGCCCTCCACGAGTTCGCCCACATGGCCCGCCACGAACAGCGCCATCCCTCCCATACCCAGTCGACCGAAGAAGTACTCTATCTCGCACTGGCCGGCAAACGCGTCGAACAGCGCAAGCTCTCACACTGCTATCAGATCGCAAACCACATGAAAGACATCTACGCCGACGACATCACACTCTCTGTCGGCCCCGGCGAGAAACTGCTGTCATTTCTCGAGTCGAGTCTCGCCGCAGCGGTCGTCGACCGCCCCGAGACGCCATCCCGGCCCGGTCTCGAGCGCCGCTCCGCGAGCGCCGATCCCGAGATTACGGCAGTCAACGCTGCTTTCGCGCTGGCACTCGCGGAGCGACACGACCTCGTCGACAGCGAGCACCGATTGTACGATCTCGCGCATGCGGCCGCGATGGACGCGCCGGAGATCGATTTCGGAGAGTTCAAACGACGCTTCCGGGAACTCGCACGCGAACCCGACACGAGCACCTACCGGCAGGTGCTCGTCGATGCGACGCGAACGTACGTCAGCAGCGAGGCCCCCGCCGCGGACTGACAGGACCCCGTCTGATCTCGGCGGACACCATCCCAAAGTCGCATCCGGCCGACGAATACAGTCGGCCCGAACGCTTATTGGTTGCTGCAATGACTAGACGATTATACTAGTAATGCTCACGCGAACGGACCGCGTAGAGACGACTGAGGACGGCTTCTCCAGCGAGTTAGCACGATTGAAGCGCCAAGGGGCAAGCGTTCTCGTCGTCGGCTCCAGTCGGCCGGACCATCGCCAGGACACCTGCCAGCGACTATTCGGGTGTCCGACAGGTCGTGTCCGCCGGCGCGTTCTCGTGTCGACGACCGATGGCCCCCACCTCGTCTCACAGCACATCGACGCCACCGACCCCGAGACACTTTCGGTTATCAATTACGACACCCGGGCCCGCAGTGGGGCGACGACAGCGACAGTCTCTCCCTCGATCGAACCGTTCGCCACCGACGTCGACACCCTCGCCGATCTAGGCATCGCTATCACGAATGCGATCGACTCCTTCGAAGCCGAGACGGACGTCCTCGAACCGGCCGAAGTCAGAGTCGGGATCGACTCGTTGTGCCCACTGCTCGAGGCGTACAGCCATCGACAAGTGTTCAAGTTCCTGCATCTGATCAACGGCCGAACGAAAGGTATCGGCGGGATGGCACACTCTCACCTCCCAGTCGAACGAGACGCACGGATCGTCCCGACTCTCAGACCGCTTTTCGATATCGTCGTCGAATTACGCGAACACGACGGCGACTATCAAGAGCGGTGGGGGATCACCGATGAGACTGAGAGCTCCGATTGGATCTCGATACCCTCGGCATGAGCACCGCTACAGGTCGCTGTCCTGTGCCGATCTGCCCGCGATCCGATATTTCTGTCCACTCTCGAGCCGCTGCCTCCCACTCGGGATTTGTCCGGTGTCTGAACTAGGAGGAGAAGCGAGAGACAACAAAACGACGGGGTCGCGTCGACGGACAGTGATGTGACTCCCCGTGAGAAAACAGAGCGAAAATCGACCGACGGATCGCGTTAGCGTGCGGCTGCCGCGACGCGCTCTTTCTCTTCTTTCTGGCTGACCGCGTAGGTCTGGACGTCGTAGTTGGCCGCGCCGATGAGCTGGCTGGCGATGGCCTCTGCGACGGGCGTCGCCGTCTTGAACGAGTCGTTGTAGACGCCTTCGGCAAGGAACTTCAGGGCCTGGTCGACCCGACGCTGGGGAGCGACGTCGACGGCCTTTGGGACCGAAATCCCACCGTATTTCAGGCGGACGGTCTCCTCTCGCGGAGCCGCGTTCTCGACGGCCGTCACGAGCACCTGAATCGGGTTGTCCTCGGTGCGCTCGTGGATGATCTCGAACGCATCACGGACGAAGTTGAGCGTCTGCTGTTTCTTGCCCGTGTTCTCCTCGGTCTGCATCAAGCGGTTGATGAAGCGCTCGACGATCGAGATTTCGGACTTCTTGAACTGCTTGCTGGCGTGGCGACCCGCGGTGTGCGCGACGGGCGATACCGTGATGTAGCGCTCGGTCGAGGGGTCGGCGTACTCGATTTCGCCGATCTCCCACTCGCCGAAGAGCTTCGCCGAGACGTCTGCGCCGCCGGCCGGCGCGTCCGGATCCGGTTGATCTTCTGCCGCCATGATTATCGCACCGGTTTCTCTGCGTTTCCGCGAACGAGTTCCTTCAGCGCGACGCCGTTGACCTTGTCAACCTTGTAGTTGACACCGGAGAGGTCACCCATCGCACGACCCTTCGCCCCACCGATACCGGCGATGGTGACTTCGTCGTGTTCGTCGATGAACGAGATTGCACCGTCACCGGGACAGAACGCGGTGACCTGCTTGCCGTTCTTGATCAGCTGCACTCGAACGCACTTTCGGATCGCCGAGTTGGGCTGCTTTGCCTCGATGCCGACCTTTTCGAGTACGATACCGCGAGCCTGGGGCGCTCCCTCGAGGGGGTCGGACTTCTCGCGAAGTCCACGGGCGCGGCGCGCGTAGTCAGAGTCGGACCACCGCTGGTTCTGGCGGTCCTTCTTGAGCTTGCGCGCGGCATATTTGCCGTTTGCCATAGTACCCGTCGCTATCCGTCGAAGCCACTTAAGCGACCCGTTTCGAATCGGCGAAACGGCTCGAGATCGCTTTAGATGTGGTGCTCGTCGGATCTGCGGGCGTTTCGAGGACTCGAGTTACGGCCGGAGCACGGGTTAGCGACGCTCGGCAGGCGAGAGGTTTCCGAACGGCGATCGGTCGATCAACTAGCAGCCATCCGTCTCACCCGTCGAACGCTTCGTTTCGCTGAGCCTCATTCCCGCAAGTGCAGCTGGTCCACCGGCAGTGTCACGGAGTGCGTTTCTAGCGCCGATCGTAAACGTTCGAACAGTGCGAGTCTGCAGGCTACTAGCGCTTGTCACCATCACGGTTCACTCATGGCCGAACGTGTCGAGAGTACGCCGTAGGCATCGTCAGGCGTATACTCCTCGTACCACGTCGAGATTTCTGCAGTCGGATCGTGGTACCGGTCGTAGAAGTCGTAGTGTTCGTACCACGTCCCAGCGTCGTGGTGGCCGGGCCCGAGCAGACGGAACGGCTCGGGCGGTGCGATTCCCATCCGAAGATAGCAATCACGGACCTGACAGAGGAGGTGGCGCGTGATCTGACGCGTGAGGTCGTCCAGCGAGTCAGGATCGAACTCGAAAATTTCGATGCGAGCGTTGGGTTCACGGTCGATAGCTGGTTGTTCACCCCATTGGGTATGATACTGGCCGGCTGCGTCATCCCAATGAACGTGAAGGTCGGACACGTCCTCGATAAGGAGCCCGTCGTGAAGACGGGGAACGTCTGTCTCATCTATCCCCGTTACGTCAGCGAGTACGTCAGAGAGAACGGTTCCGTCCGGTCGTGTCTCCGTCGGATCGATCGCGCGTCCAAGTGCCGCGATTACCTCATCGGTCTCGAGCAGATCCCCCGTGAGCGATTCCAGCGCCGGCTCATCGATACCGACGTAGACGTCTTTCTGATAGACTACATCCGCGGGCCGGATTTCGTCGGGGACGGAAACAGCCGGCTCGGCGTCACCGTGAATGTGGGCGAACTGCTGGGCAAAGTCGCCGAAGTATTCCTCGGCAGCCGCCGATGTCACCGGTGCGATCGCGAGCGCAGCGGCCGTGATTCGGTCGGGGTTTCGCTGCCAGTCCAGCGTGTCGTAGCCGCACTCGCGGGCCACCCAGTACTTCGCGAAGCGCCGAGCCTGATTGACATGCTCATTGCCTTTGACCGTCCGTTTGTCGGGGTCATCCGGATAGCCGTCTTGTTCGTGTGCATATATTTCACCATTGCTCTTATGCATCTCAATTTGATGCACAACATCATTGTTGTCCGTGACTTGGGTCCCGATGTCCTTCTTGTCCTCTCCGATAATTTCGGATTTCATACACTCTACCTAGAATTTCGTGTTGTCTGATCCAGTTTCATCTTTCGCGGCTTTTAGCGCCATCTCTCGGAACTTGTCGGTCCACTCCTGTGGTGGTGAGTAGTCACCGAGATCGCTGATCCACTCGCTGGGGAACCGTGCTTCCTGAAGCTTGTCCTGAAACGACGGTTCTTCGACGTTTTGCTTTGCATCGTATGCGGCGATGACTTCTGTCGGAATGAACCGCTTCAGAAACTCTTTGGCAACAGCTCTGGACATCTCTCCGGCTACCTCGAGATCCTCTTTGAGAGCAATGACATCCGTTATCTGCCCATCTGAAGTGGTTTTTGGCTGCCGCTGCACGTGGACGTCCGTCCGACCCAGCCGCTGAATCCCCAACTCGCCGCTCGCCATTACCCGCTGGGCGGTTTCCTCGGCTTCCCGCTCTAACTGTGGATCGGGATCTATCTCGAGGCCACTCCCTTCCTGTAGCATACTGATCGCGGCCCCGGTCTGCTGGCAGACGTGTACGGGAGTACTCATTCTGATGGGTGGTTGTGTCGCGGGTTCCCATACGGTTTGTTGTAACTGTTTACCGGAGGGACCGCAGGACGGCTCGCGGTCCCGCCGGAAATGACATACAGCAGACCGTATCAGTCAAACATCTCGGCGTTAGGGTTGTGGAATTCGGGATAGAAATCGATGTAATCGTAGCCACGAGCAGCCATGAATCGCCCCATCCCGAGTACCTGAAACGCTTCGGGTGGGTGAACACCCATCTCGACGAACGAATCGCGGACCTGACAGCGCAGGTAATGATCGATGAAGGATTTGAAGTACTCGAGATTCTGTGGATCGACTGGCAACAGTTCGATGATCGTGTCCGGCTCCCGCGCCGCCGGTTCGAGGTGGTCGTCGACGACCGCTAATTGTGCACCAGCAGGATACTTGACGTAGAGATCCGATGTCTCGTCGATGTAGACTGTATCACTGGGGTCGAGTTCCGTCTTAGTAGCTTGAGCAGCGAACTCGCCGGAGAACGCGCCCCACGACTCGAGTTCGTGTACGGACACATCGGTGAGGTCGATCTCAGCAGCCGATTGCGTAACGTCGAGGTCGTGTTTCGACGCGAGCTGTGTCCCAAGGTCAGTTTCCAGTGGGTCGATCCCGAGATAGATGTTCTTACAGTAGATGCAGGGATCGGTCGCTTCCGGTGGGACTGTCATCGCCGGCGAAGTCCCACTTCCCTCCTCGAACTCGAGTTGCTGATAGAGGTCTCCGAATAGCGTCTCGAACTCGGCACGATCCATCTCGTTGATCGCTTGGCGGACGGCGTCAATTCGAACCGGGTTCTTTGGAGCAGGAACCGTGTCGTAGCCGCGTTCGACGAAGACGTTGTAGCGAGCGAAAAGTCGTGCCTGTCGAATACGCTCGCTTTCTTCGTCAGTTTGATTCGCCGGTTCGTCGGGGTAACCATCTTGATCGTGGTACTTGATTTCGCCGTCAAACTCCATTTCAATTACGTGCTCAACATCATCGTTATCGATAACGCTCAGACCAACACGTTCGTCGTTTTCACCTGTAATTAGTCCATCCATATTTGATCACCTCCGGCTTTCACCGACGCCCTGGGAGCCATTCTCTCCAGTCAAGGTATCGTCCGCCTTCTTCAATTCCTTGATCTCTTTTTCGATTTTCTGATATTTTTGATGAAGGTCTGCAACGGACGCAGCGTGCTTTTGTGGGAGCGTATAATCAGTTGCCTGCTTGACCACGTCGCCGGCAGCCCCGCCGAGGAGTTCGCCGCCGAGAGTTTCACCGACCTTGGAGCCAGCGGCAGCCCCTGCACCAGTCCCAATCGGCCCGGCAAAACTACCGATGACACCTCCGAGGACCGCACCGAGGCTTCCACCGCCGACCATTCCGACGAATTTTCCGCCTGCACCGGCCAGCGAGCCGATCGCACCCTTGGTCATCGCCTGGGAGAGATCACTTCCCGTGGATCTTGTCTTCTCCCACGACTTTTTCATCGTCCCGAAGAACCTACTCCTCTCAGCCGAGTTGCCCGACTGCGCGAGCGATCCACGCGCAGTGTCGCGTTCGGAACCGGCCGCAGTCGGATCGGATTCGGCCTGGTCGTCAACGTGTCCCCGATAGTAGTTGTCGACGATTTCGAGGACTTCGTCCCTGGTGACGTACTCGGCCTCGTCTTTGGCCGACCGCTGGATATGTATCTCCGTCCCCATCCGATTGATCGTCACCGGGCCGTCGGCCATCGCCTGCTTGGCCGCCTCTTCGGCCTCGCGCTCGAGTCGCGGATCGGGATCGATCTCGAGGCCGCTGCCTTCCTGGGGCATCATGCTGATCGCGGCCCCAGTTTGCTGGCGGACGTGTGCCAACTCGTGAGCGAGAAGGTGCTGTCCCGCTGGCGACTCAAGGTCGTACTCGCCGTGATTGAACGCGATGTGATTGCCGACCGTGAACGCCCGTGCGTTGATTTCATCGCAGGCCTTTGCGGCGGTCGCATCGGCGTGAACCCGTACGTCACCGAAGGAATCGCCCATCCGGGCTTCCATCGCGCGCTGGATGCCGCTGTCCAGGGGCTGGCCCGGTGTGCTGAGTACGTCCCGTACTGACGCAGGCACACCAGCGTCCCCGGCTCGGTCGGTCTCGTACTGTGCCTCGCGGCTGCGCTGGACCGACGCCGCGTTCCGGCGTTCGATATCTTTCGGCACCGCCGCCGGTCGCTCGGCCTGGCGCTCGCGGAACGCGTCCATATCCACCGGCTTCCCCATGAGTTCGACCGGCATTCCCTCGTCGACCCAGCCCTGGACCTCCGCGGGACCGCAGGCCTGCTCCAACCGCTGGATCTGGACTTCCTGTCCGGGCGCGTACAACCCGAGGCCGTACCGACTCTCGATGTCCGCTCGAGCCGGCATCGGCGAGACAGCAGTCGAGTTCGAATTCGACTGCGCTCTCGAATCCGACATCGGCGATCGGGACCGACGACTCCGCGAGTCGTCGGTTTGCTCCGCCCGCGACTCCGAATTCGATCGTATACCCGTGTATCCCATTCCGTTTCTACCCCGATTCTTTCCCGCAATCCACATATAATTATCGCATGTTAATTGGAAAAGATAAATATGATCCGTGCTCAAACAGCTGATAACAGCTAGTATCTCAAATGCAGGGGAGGGTTTCACGCCGATGAGCGACACCGCTACGAGCGAGCATCTGCTCGCCGAATTGGACCGGATTCACAGCATCCTCGAGCAGTACCTCGAGAGTCGCTCCGACACCACGCCTGGCACGACAGTTGCCGTCGCGAACGGACGCGACGAGCGACGTGGCACAGCCAATCCGACTGCACTCACGTATTCGATTCCCGGCGTCGATCAGAGCGGCTTCGGTACACTCGCAGACGACACTGGGCACGCCCAGTGTGAGGCGCTCGAAGACGATGGCAAACGTCGGCTCGAGACGCTGGTCGACGGATTCGACCTCGACGACCTCCATCGTGAGATCCTCCTCATCGCTCTCCTCCCCGACGTCGATCCAACGGCCGAAGATCTGTTCGTGAGAGCCACGAACGACCGCACGAACCCACGCCCAACCGTCGCACTCGTGGCAGACCTGTTTTCGCGGACGAACGCCGAGTTCGTCACTGCAACCGCGCTCGTCGGCGAGCAGTCGCCACTGCGAGCAAACGATCTCATCGTCGTCGACGACGTGACCGACTCGAGATCGAAACTCGAGCGCGAGCTCCGTGTCGATGACCACATCTACGAGTATCTACTCGGTTACGACGGTGTCGATCCGCGTCTCGAGGCGACCGTCGCGGACCACAGTCCGATCGAACTCGAGGAGCCGCTGACCGAACGGACCGCCGACGCGACGCTCGCGGAGGTGCCGATCGACGACACGCTCCGTGCGGAACTGGCGTCGCTCCCCGAAGACGAGACCGGAACCGGCCGCCGTGTCTACTTCTATGGCCCGTCCGGCTCCGGCGTCGACCGCGCAGTCGAAGCCTGCTGTACGGGCGATCGCTATCTGCAGGCCGATCTTCGGGCCATCCTGGCTGCTGACGCTCTCGAGGCGCTCGTGCGCGAAGCGACGATTCTCGACGTTCCCGTCCACCTCCGCAACGCCGACGCCACCGTCGCCGACAGGGAAACCGACCACTCCCTCGAGGGCGTCCTCGCCCGCTTTCGCGAGTTCGACAACGGTCTGTTCGTCACGGGCGAGCGCGCGTGGGTGCCCACCGAGAGCCGTCGAGCCAGCGTCGACGCCATCTGCGAGTTCGACCGCCCCTCGATCGCGCGTCGCCGCCAGTTCTGGAAGAACCGTGCCGACGACCTCCCGGACGACCTCGAGCCAGAGACGATGGCTAGCACGTTCGATCTCACCCAGGGCCAACTCGAGGCGGCGCTTGCGACCGCCGACGCACTTGCCGGCAGTGACGACTGCACGCTCGCGGACGTTCGGGCGGGCTGTCGCGCCCAGTCGTCGGACGACCTCGACGAGCTCGCCCAGCACGTCGAACCCACGAAAACCTGGGCCGACATCGAGATCGACGAGCGCACCGAGCGCCAACTGCGGACCCTCGAGACCCACATCACGAATCGGGGGTTGCTCTACGATGACTGGGGATTCCGGGATCAGGCCGGCAATGCGGGCATCGTCTCGCTATTCAGAGGCCGTCCCGGCACCGGGAAGACCCTCGCAGCGGAGGTGCTTGCCAACGCCGTCGGGATGGACATCTACAAGATCGACCTCTCTTCGATGGTCAGCAAGTATATCGGCGAGACGGAGGAAAACTTGGAACAACTCTTCCAGGCCGCCGAGCAATCGAACGCGATCTTGCTGTTCGACGAGGCCGACGCGATCTTCGGAGACCGCGCGGAAGTCTCCGACGCGACCGATCGCTACGCCAACGTCGAAGTGAACTACCTGCTCCAGCGGGTCGAAACCTACGACGGCGTTATCTTCCTGACGACGAATTACGCCCAGAACATCGATACGGCCTTCACTCGCCGGATTACCCACTCGATCCGGTTCGACGAACCCGACGCGGACACGCGCGAGAAAATCTGGAACGGCGTCTTCCCCGACGACTGTCCCCTCGAGGGGATCGACTGGGAGTGGCTCGCCGGATTCGACTACAGCGGCGGCACCATCGAGAAACTCGCCACGCATATCGCTATCTACGTCGCCGGTCAGGGAGACGAGACGATCACCATGCGCCACGTCGTCGAGGCGCTCGAAGAGTACAAACGAAATCGCAACAGCCGGATCCGCGAGCAGGATTTCGAACCGTACCTCGAGTACTTGCAGGGCCCAACCGAGCGAGAAGCGAAAGAACGGCTCCACCAGGAGCGTCGTGCTGGATGAGGACGGGAACGAACCGGTCGTCGCGCCACGTCGGTCGGCATCACAAAACAGGAGTGAGAAGTAATGAACGTCGGCCGCAATTTCGGCTCCACTGAACGATGACATACAGCGCTATTGCAGACGTCAGCAACGTGTTGATCGAACTCATAAAAGCGAACGCCGGCGAACGGAGCCCCATCGATTCGAATCGGGTCGAAGTGGCCTCCCCGGCCGACATCGACTCCCTCTCGAGCGTCGATATCGCGCTCTATCCGTATCAGATCGAAACGGACACCGCGATGGGATCGGGAAGCCGAACCATCTCCGGGACGGCGCGGCAGGACCGGCCGCTGGCGCTTTCGGTACGCTATCTCGTGACTGCATACGCCGTCGACGACGGCGGTGAAGACGACGATGAAGGACAGACGAATCCCCTGAAACGCCAACAGCTGCTCGGCGCAGTTCTCCAACTGTTTCACGACAATAGTCGCATCGAGCCTGCCGACGCTCCTGGGCCGCTCCTGCAGGAACAGCCGCTTTCGATCTCGATCGTCGACGAACCGGTCGAAGAGCTACTGTCACTGTGGTCGCAGTTTTCCGGCGTGACCCACCAGCCGTCGGCGACGATCGAAGTGAGTCCAGTGGTGATCCAGTCGCTGAATGAAGCGGAATTCACCCGCGTCGAGGAACACGAGACGACGGTCGACCGCCGATCGGACGCGTCCGATCGGCAATCAGAATGAGCGCCATCGGAGAATCGACCGGCAGTCAGAGTCAGCGGCCGGACGGACGCCGAGCGCGTGCCTACAGCAACTGCACGTCGTCGATGTCGAAGTGTCGCTTCGCGAGGGTTCGCGCAGCGTCGATCGTCCGCCCGTTGGTCCCGATCGCGACCCCGTGGTCGGATTCGGCGACTTCGACGTAGGCGACAGTGTCGTTGTTCTCGCTGATGGTGACGTTGTAGACGGCTGCCGGCGCGAGCGTATTCGCGACGAACGTCTCGGGATCGGCCGCATCTTCGACGAGGCGAACCTGTGCGTCAACGCGCTCCTCGAATCGCTGGATCGTCCGGCCGTCAGGGCCGATCGCTTCACCCATCTTGCCGCGTTCGACGACGATCAGGAGGCTATCGCCGCCGTCGGTGACGAGACAGTCCCGGCCGTCGACGCCGGTGGTGTCCTCGAAGGCGGCGAGATACTGTCGGGCGTCGTCGGCGAGGGTAACGCCCATCGATCAGTCGGCCTGACTGCTCCCGGACGTGGTCGACCCCATCCGGAGGTCGACGTCGCCGGTCCCGAGTTTGATCGGCTTGCCGACGATGACGTTCTCCGTGACGCCGTCTAACTCGTCGACCTCGCCGTGGATCGCGGCGTTGAGCAGGTGGTTGACCGTCACCTCGAACGCCGCACGAGCGAGCACCGAGTCCTTCGAGCCCGAGATACCGTGGCGACCGATCGACTCGATCTCGCCACGGTTGGTCATGATGTCCGCGACGAGCATCAGGTGACGGACGTTGACGTCGTCAAGTCCCTGTTCGGCCAGCGTGTTGTTCGTCTCCTCGATGATGGCTTCGCGGGCTGCCTCGATGCCGAGGTTGCGCCGGATCTCGTGGATGTTGTTACACGTCGTCCGCGAGGCGTCGACACCCTCGATCTCCAGGACGTCGCCGAAGGCCGACCCTTCGGTGTAGAGGACGAACTCCTCGCTGCCGTCGTCCATCTCCTCGCGGCGGATGACGACCCGAGAGATGTCCTCGATTCCTTTGAACGTGATATCGCGCAGCTCCTCGACGAGCTGAAGGAGATCCCGATACGAGGGCTCCTCCGGCCCGAACTCGATTTGGGTTCCCTGCTGAACGGTCTTGACGCCCAGCGAGTCCTCGATGATCCCGGCGACTTCCTCGGGCGTGATCAGCCGCTCGTTCAGGGTGTCCTCGTTGAGCGAGATCTGGACGCGCATGTCCGCGACGTTCGTCGAGACGTCACCCAGCGCGAGGATCTTCGTGGCTTCGATCTTCCAGACGACC
The DNA here is from genome assembly GCF_042678045.1 of Haloarchaeobius amylolyticus. Lineage (GTDB taxonomy): Archaea > Halobacteriota > Halobacteria > Halobacteriales > Natrialbaceae > Natrinema > Natrinema amylolyticus_A. Next base: position 471,952 of record NZ_JBHUDI010000011.1, on the reverse strand, counting down.
TCGTGGGCGCGTTCGCGCTCGGTGGCGTACTCGCCCTCGAGGAAGACGGTCATCATCGGCGTGTCCGGGGTCTTCCGGGCGTCGACCAGCTCGATCAGCCGCGGCAGCCCCTGGGTCACGTCGATCTCCGCGACCCCCGCATAGTGGAACGTGTTCATCGTCAGCTGGGTCCCTGGTTCGCCGATCGACTGCGCGCTGACGGTGCCGACGGGGTCGAGCGGGTCGACTCGCGTGTCGAGATAGCGGGTCTCGACGGCCTTCGCGAGTTCGTCGGCGTCTTCGACCGTCGCGTCCTCGCGAGCCTCGATGGTCTCGTACACTTCGTTCTTGAGTCGCCGCGGCAGGTCGGTGTCCTCGACGACCGCGATCGTGTCGTCGGAGACGTCGTAGTCGACCTCAGTCATCGGAGGTCACCTCCGTGCCCTCGGCAAGGCGATCGTCGGCGTGTTCCGAGAGATTCGTTGGCCGCGGCCGCGATCCGAGGAACTCCTGTTTCTCGGCTTCGGATTCGAACTCGGAGTCGAGCACGCGGCTGGCGATCTGTTCGACGTCGATGTTGTTCTCCTCACCGGAGGAGACCTTGACCGGGGAGGTACCGTCCTCACCGAACTCGAACTGGACGATCGTGTCCGAGGTGTCCCGGACGGTCCCGTCGTACTGGGTCTCGAGTTCGGAGAGGGCGTTGATCAGCCGCCGCTGCAGGTAGCCGGACTTGGAGGTACGGACTGCCGTGTCGACCAGCCCCTCGCGGCCACCCATCGCGTGGAAGAAGAATTCCCGCGGGGTCAGGCCGCTCGTGTAGGAGTTCTCGACGAAGCCGTGTGCCTCCGCCGAGAGGTCGTTGGGTTCGTAGTGTGAGAGGGTCCGATCCTCGTAGCCACGGTTGATCCGCTCGCCGCGAACTGCCTGCTGGCCGACCGCGCCGGCCATCTGGGTCAGGTTGAGCATCGACCCACGCGCACCGGAGTTGGCCATGACGACCGCCGGGTTCTCGTCGTCGAAGTGCTCGTCGGCGATGTTCCCGGCGTTGTCACGCGCACGCGAGAGCGTCTGCATGATCTTCATCTCGAGGGTCTCGTCGATCGTCCGGCCGGGGAGACTCTCGAGTTCGTTGTTCTCGTAGGCCTCGATCAGTTCCTCGACGCGGTCGTTGGCGTCGGCGATGGTCTCGTCGATGCGTTCCTCGGCTTCCTCCGGGATGGTCTCGTCGTCGATCCCGATCGAGAATCCGAAGTGCATGATCGCACGCATCGCCAGCGTCGAGACCTCGTTGACGAAGATTCGGGCACGCGTGTTGCCGTAGACCTTCGTGATCGTGTCGACGATCTCGCCGCCGAACTCGCCGACCTCGTCCTCGGCGATGGTTCCCTGGAGCAACTGGCCGTCCTCGATGACGACCTCGTCGCCGACAGTGCCGGTGAACTCGAGGTTCAGGTCGTCGGGCAGCAGTTCGGAGAAGACGTCGTAGCCGGTCCAGAACGGCTCATCCTCGTCGTCGACGCCGCTTGGCTCGGGGAGTTCGTCGATCCGGGTGGCACGCAGCAAGTCGAGTGCCTGCGTCTCGTTGAACCGCGGGTTGTCCGCAGTCAGCAGGTACATCCCGCTGATGTGGTCCTGGATGGCACCGATGATGTTCTCACCGAATCGCGGCGAGAGCATCTGTTCTTGGACGCGCATAAGCACGCGCGCTTCGGCACGGGCCTCCTCGTTCTGCAGCGCGTGCATGTTCATCTCGTCGCCGTCGAAGTCGGCGTTGTACGGCGGACAGACGACGGTGTTCAGGCGGAACGTCTTGTACGGCATGACCACGACCTCGTGGGCCATGATCGACATCCGGTGGAGCGACGGCTGGCGGTTGAAGATGACGATGTCGCCGTCGATCATGTGGCGATTGACCTCCCATCCGGCCTCGACCTTCTCGGCGAGTTGCTCGCAGTTCTTCTCGGTCACCTTCAGCCGGCGGCCGTCCGGTCGGCGAACGTAGTTGGCACCGGGGTGGGCCTCGGGACCGTTCGAGACGAACCGACGGGCGTCCTCGAGGTTGCGCTCGGTGACGTTCATCGTTTGTGTCATCTCCTTGGCGACCCGATCCGGTACCCCGACCTCGTTGAGCGAAAGCGTCGGGTCCGGCGAAATCACGGTACGCGCAGAGAAGTTGACACGCTTTCCGGACAGCGACCCACGGAAGCGACCCTCCTTGCCCTTCAGGCGCTGGGAGAGGGTCTTGAGCGGCCGGCCGGAACGGTGGCGTGCCGGCGGCGTGCCCGAAATCTCGTTGTCCATGAACGTCGTGACGTGATACTGCAGCAGTTCCCAGAGGTCCTCGATGATCAGCTGTGGTGCACCGGCCTCGCGGTTCTCCATGAACCGCTGGTTGATCCGGATGATGTCGACCAGCTTGTGCGTGAGGTCGTCCTCCGAACGCTGGCCGTTGTCGAGCGTGATCGACGGCCGTGCGGTCACCGGCGGGACGGGGAGAACGGTGAGGATCATCCACTCCGGACGGGAACGTTCGGGGTTGATTCCCAGTACCTCGATGTCCTCGTCCGGAATGTTCTCGAACCAGTCCCGGATGTCGCTGGGCATCAGCTTGTTCGTGTCCTCCTCGGTGAGGTCGATGTCCAGCGCCTTCTCGATGGCCTTGCGCTGGCTCTCACGCGGGCGGAACGAGCCCGAGAGGATCTCGTTGACCCGGGTGAGTTCGATATCGGTTTTCTCGGCGAGTTCGTCCGGCGTCGTTCGCTCGACGCCCGCCTCTTCGTCGCCCTGCATCGCGCCGGCGATGCGCTGGGAGTACTCGCTCGTGAGGACCTGCTGGACCTCGTAGTAGGTGGTCGGCTTCTCGTGGTCGATGTCGTACTGGATCTCGCCACAGAACGGACACCGATCCTTCTTGCGTGCCTGCCGGATTGCGGCCTTCGTGACGTCGTTCAGGTCGCGGCTCAGCTTTCGGGATTCCTCGAGCTGGTCGCGGAACTCGTCTCGTTCGTCCTCCGTTAGGAGCAGCCGCGAACACTCCCGGCAAGTCCCCCGCAGGAGCCGCCGAATAAGCTTCGTAAAGCCGACGTGGATGACCGGCGCAGCCAGTTCGATGTGGCCGAAGTGGCCGTTACACGAGCCCGAGTGCTTACCGCAGGTCTTACACTCGAGGCCGGGGTCGATCACGCCCAGCCGTGGGTCCATCAGCCCCATATCGATGGGGAACCCGTCGTCGTCGTAGGTGTCGGCCGTGATGATCTTCGTCGCGCTCATCTCCCGATACTCCTCGGGCTCCATGAGCCCGAAGGAGATCTGCCCGATGTCTTTGGGTGTCGTATCTTGCATGGTTTAGACGGCGTCCTCCAGTTCGAGTCGCGGTGCGATACCCAGCGCTTTCATCTCGTCCAAGAGGAGCTTGAACGCGTAGCTCATCTCGATCTCGTGGATATCGGTCTCCTCGTCGCAGTTCGGACAGTAGACACGCCGTTGTTCGACGTTTTCGACCGCGCTCATTCCACAGTTCGCACAGATGTGGATGAACTCGCGGTCGGACTCGTCGAGGAGTCGTTCCTTCAGCGTCATGGCCGCCCCGTGGCCGATGAACACGTCGCGTTCCATCTCCCCGATCCGCAGGCCACCTTCGCGGGCACGGCCCTCGGTCGGCTGGCGGGTCAGCACCTGCACTGGCCCGCGCGAGCGGGCGTGCAGCTTGTTCGAGACCATGTGGTAGAGCTTCTGGTAGAAAATGACCCCGACGAAGATCTCGGCCTCGATCTTCTCGCCGGTGACGCCGGAGTACATGGTCTCCTTGCCGGCCGAATCGAAGCCGGCATCCTCGAGTCCGCCGCGAAGCTCATCTTTGTCCTCGCCGAGGAACGGCGTCCCGTCGACGCGTCGTCCCTCCATCGCGCCGAGCTTGCCGCCGATCATCTCGAGAATGTGACCGACGGTCATCCGCGACGGCAGCGCGTGCGGGTTGACGACGAGGTCAGGCACCACGCCCTCCTCGGTGAACGGCATGTCCTCCTGGGGTGCGAGGTGGCCGACGACACCCTTCTGGCCGTGTCGCGACGCGAACTTGTCCCCGAGTTCGGGGATCCGCTCGTCGCGGACGGAGACCTTCGAGAGCTTCGAGCCGTCCTCGCCCTCCATGAGCGTGACGGTGTCGACGATGCCGGATTCACCGGAGCGCATGGTGACGGAGGTTTCACGCCGTTTCTGTGGCGAGAGTCCGCCCATGTCGTCGGGTTCCTCGAGGAATCGCGGCGGGCTCGTCTTGCCCAGCAGCACGGAGTTCTCGTCGACTTTCGTCTCGGGGTTGACGAGGCCGTCCTCGTCGAGATGGGCGTAGGCTTCCTCGCCACGAGCACCGCGGACGTCCTGGCTCGGGATCTCGAAGCGGTCTTCCTGGCCGCCCGGATACCGGCGTTCCTCCCCCTCGTAGGTTCGGAAGAAGTGCGACCGTGCGAGCGCACGCTCGACGCTGGCTTTGTTCATGACCAGCGCGTCCTCGATGTTGAACCCCTCGTAGCTCATCACGGCGACGACGAAGTTCTGTGCCGCCGGGCGCTCGTCGTAGCCGATCTGCTCGGTGGTCTGGGTCTTGACCATCGAGAGCTGCGGATAATGCAGCAGGTGCTGGCGCGTGTCCGGCCGGATCCGGTAGTTCGCGCTCGGCAGTCCGAGCGACTGCTTGATCATCCCTGCCCCCATCGTAATGCGGGGCGAGGCGTTGTGTTCGGGATAGGGGATCATCCCCGCACCGATCGAGAAGATCAGCGAGGGGTCGATCTCGAGGTGTGTGTGTTTCTCGGTGAGATCGTCCTCGTCGACGGCCACGAGGATGTCCTCTTCCTCCTCGGCGTCGATGAACTCGATGTAGCCGTGATCGACGAGATCCTCGAACTCGAGGTCACCGTCTTTGAGCGCCTCGATCTCCTGTTCGGAGATGCGCGGTTCGCCGTCCTCGACGACCAGAAGCGGCCGTCGGGCGCGGCCGGCGTCGGCGTTGACGATCACTTCGCGAGTGCGGTCTTTGACCGAGACGTTAACCATCTCGGATACGTCGCCGATGCGTCGCGCTTCGCGGATCTGTTCGGCCAGTTCGTGTGGATCGGGATGGGTCCCCACCAGCGACCCGTTGACGTAGACTTTCGCCTCTCGTTGTTGGCTGCTCATGATTTAATCGTCCCCAGATGCGGTCGTCCGTTCGATACCCTCGAGGCCGGGAATGCCCTCGACCCCCATCGATGCCAGTTCTCGCTTGAGTTCCTGTTCGTCCTCGACGTTCTGGGAGAGCTCCATCGACTGTGCGAAGTTCTTCACCAGCCCACAGTTCGGGCCCTCCGGCGTCTCGGAGGGACCGATGCGACCCCACTGGGTCGCGTGCAGGTCCCGTGCTTCGAAGTGGGGCTGCGAGCGCGACAGCGGGCTGCGCAGTCGGCGCAGGTGGCTGAGAACGCCCATGAAGTCAGTGCGGTCGACAAGCTGAGAGACGCCGGAGCGACCGCCGACCCAGTTACCCGTCGCGATCGGATGCTCGAGTCGCTCGGTCAGCACGTCCGATCGGACGACGGTGTTGACCGAGAGCTGTCGATTCCGCATGTTCGCGCGCTCGAGCTGGTATTTCACGTCCCGGGCCAGCTTGTTCAGCGCGGTCCGGAACAGGTCTTTCATCAGGTCGCCGGAGACCTTCAGGCGCTTGTTCGCGTAGTGGTCCTTGTCGTCGGATTCGCGCCGCCCGAGTGCGAGTTCGAAACAGGCCTCGGCCATCCGACAGAGGTAGTGAGCCTTGTTGATCCGGACGTCTTCCTCCTCGACACCGTCCTCGTGGAGGTGTGGCAGGAGATACCGGTCGATGACGTAGTTTGCGCGTTTGAGCTGGTAGTTCTTGCCCTGCCCGGAGGCGACGCGTTTGCCCAGTGCCTCGATGGCCTCTTCCTCGGTCTGGACTTCTGCTTCCTCCAGGTTCTCGAGCATGTACTTGACGACCTCGGGGTCGTTCGAGACCTTGTGGACGATCTCCTCGTCCGATTCCAGTCCCAGCGCACGCACGAGCGTCACGAAGTTGATCGAGCCCGACACGGAGGGGAACGAGACCTCGAGCAGGCCGTCGCGGGTGCGCTCACAGAGCACGAGCGCGCGGTAGCCACGGCGCTGGGAGAAGGTCTTGGCGACCTGGATCTCGTCGCCGTATTTGGTGTCGTACTCGGCGAGGATCTTATTGGGTGCGAGGTCCTCGCTGGTCATCAGCACCCGCTCGGAGCCGTTGACGATGAAGTAGCCACCGGGGTCGGCAGGGTCTTCGCCGATCTCGATCAGTTCCTCGTCGGAGAAGCCGGCGATGTTACACTTCTCGGAACCGACCATGATCGGCATGCGGCCGATCTTCGTCTCCGTCGAGTCGACGACCCGCTGGTCGCCCTCCTCGCCTTTGACGATGGACATCTCCATGAACACCGGCGCGGAGTAGGTGATGTTGCGAAGACGGGCCTCCTGTGGGTAGAGCAGTTCTTCGGAGCCGTCGGCCTCTCGAACCCGCGGGGTGACGACGCGAACGTCGCCCAGTTCGACGTGAACCGGCTCTTCGCCTTCTTTGTCACCGATGTCCGTATCGATCGTCGCCTTCTCGTCGACGACCTCCTGCATACCCCGGTTGAGGAAGGCGTTAAAGGAGCGATAGTGGTGTTCGGCGATCCGTTCCTTCGAGAAGTATTCGCGCGAGATCTCTCGACGTTCGTCGCGATCTAGTTCCATTGCCATTTATTCTACCACAAGTCGGTATACCACTGCTTGATCGGTTGTTCGTGAATCTCGGACGATCTTGATCACGTCGCCGACCTCGGCCTCGTCCGGAAGGGCAGGGTCGTTGCGCTTGATCTTCGGCAGGTCTGTACGATCGATGTTGTATTCGGAGAGCACCTCCTCGAGCGTCTCCTCCTCGAGGACGGTGTGCTCCGGAACCAGTTCGTGTTGGCTTACGTCTACCATGTGTGGGTGTGCGTGTGCGTGTCGGCTATTGGGAGAGAAGCGGCTGTCACGAGATACTACAGGCAGTTAGCGGCGGGAGGCATTTAACGGTTACTAAGTCGATCCACAAGCGAAGCTACCCGGCCGGGCGAACCAGACCGGAACCGTCGATCACGTTCGAACGTAGCCGGTTCTGGGTTATATTCCTTGTGGGTCATGTGTGCTGATAGCACAGTCACAGTGTCAGTCAGCTCGAGACAGCAATCGTGGGGCGGCTGGCCGTACCACACGGCGCTCGATTGAAAAGCCATAAGAGTGTCAGCGCGAAACCAAGGATTGCAAGCCCGGGTGGTGTAGTGGCCCATCATACAACCCTGTCACGGTTGTGACGCGGGTTCAAATCCCGCCTCGGGCGCTTCTTCGAGTTCTATCCCGTGAGCATCCGGCTTTGCTGTGTCGCGAACATCCGAAATCGAAGAGCGGCGAATCTGGATTTGATACTGTCGGACAGAACGACGTGGAGATCGGTCGCGAATTCGCGACCGACTTCGTATTGATTTCTGTCCAACAATATGAGTCCTGCCAGTCGCGCACAGCGAACGGAGTGTCGGACCACTCACGACGCAGAGGGCCAGTATAGCGAACCCTTCACGAGCTCGGATCTCTGAACGGCAGGAACGAACCTGAAACAAAACCCTTAATACTGCCAGCGCGAAACCAAGGATTGCAAGCCCGGGTGGTGTAGTGGCCCATCATACAACCCTGTCACGGTTGTGACGCGGGTTCAAATCCCGCCTCGGGCGCTTCTTCGAGTTCTATCCCGCGAGCGCCCAGCTTTGCTGTGTCGCGAATATCCGAAATCGAAGAGCAGTAAGTTTTGCGACGGCAACACGTGTACCGAGAATCCAAACGAGGGATTCAGATTCTGGACCGAACGAGCGAAGCGAGTGCGGTCGAGTGGGTCAAATTCCGCCTCGAGTGGTTGCCAACTCGTGGGGAAGACACAACAATGCTGTGACCCGCCAGAGAGGAGAACTCCGGTACGTGCGTCCGACGCTGAGTAGTTTTGGCTGTCCTACTGCGTCTTGTGGCAGATAGTCCGCGACAGCCAGCAGTATTTTTATTTCAAAACGCAGCACCGCTGACCATGCGTAACTCGAAATCGATCGGCGACGAGACTGAATCGAGGGCGCTGTCGAAGCTTATCGCACACGGCTATAGCGTCTCGGTTCCGTTCGGAGACAACGACAGATACGATCTCGTCGTCGACGACGAGGACGGTCTCTACCGACTCCAGTGTAAAACCGCGTGGTCGAACAAACGGAATACCCTTCGATTCAACATACACTCACAGACGACGAAAGACGGCGACTATCACGAACACACGTATCACGGCTCAATCGACGCGTTCCTGGTCTACTATCCAGCGAACGGACAGTTTTACTGGATCGACGCAGCCGACGCGACTGAACAAAAGATGGAGCTTCGATTCGACTCCGAAATCGATCATCCCGCGATCAACTGGGCGACCGAGTACGAATTCGACGGCACCATCCCGTAATCTTGGTCAGGAACCGCCTCGTCTCGGCGCTATTCCACGAATACTAATTGTTTAGTAATCTCTCGTCAATGTATCGGCAACTGAGAGGATTGGTCGACAGATCAATGACGAAACCGATCACCGTACTCGTCGTCGACAACGAACCCGGATTTGCGGCGCTGGCCGGAGAGATGCTCGAGCGAGAGCGCGAATCGATCGTCGCCCTCGCAGCGACGGATGGCACGGATGCGCTGTCGATACTCGAGGGCCGCGAAGTCGACTGTATCGTCAGCGATTACGAGATGCCGACGATGACCGGCCTGGAGTTGCTAAAGCGTGTCCGCGAAGACGATCCCGAGCTCCCCTTTATCCTCTTCACGGGGCGAGGTTCCGAAGAAGTCGCCAGCGAGGCGATCGCGGCGGGAGTGACTCAGTATCTCCAGAAGGAATCCGGTCGGGAGCAGTACGCGCTGTTGGCAAACCAGATCACGAACGCCGTTGCCCAGTATCGGACGGAGACGGAGCTTCGGGAGAGCGAACGGCGCTACGAGCGAACGCTGACGGCGTTACACGAGACGACGCGGGAGCTGATGCGCGCCGAAACCAAAGCCGAAATCTACCGGGTGGCGATCGAGACGGCCGGCGAGATCCTGGACGTGGCGGTTGCTGCGGCCTATGCGTTCGAGCCGACTGAAGGGGTCCTCGAGCGCGTGGCGTCGACGCGCCACGCCCCCAAACCTGGCGAGCCGGCGCAGACGTTCGAGCGGGGAGAGGGACTGGTCTGGGAGGCGTTCTCTGAGGGCGAAAGCGCCTACTACGAGGACGTGACGCGCGAGAACGTCGGCTCCGGGGGAACGGTGAGCCGCTGTGAGCTGATCGTCCCACTCGGGACCCACGGCGTGGTGGTCGCAGGCTGTGAAGACGTCGACGGGTTCGACGAGACGATGACCGAACTGCTGTACATTCTGGCGGCCAACACCGAAGCGGCGCTGGATCGGGCCGAGCGAGAGGAGTTACTCCGCGATCATGACCGGACGCTCACCCAGCAAAACGAGAAGTTGACACGGCTCAACCACACCAACGAGATCGTCCGCGAGATCAACCACGGCGTCGCACAGGCCTCGACACGCACGGAGATCGAAGCGACGGTGTGTGACCGCCTCGCTGCGACAGACCGGTATCGGTTCGCCTGGATCGCCGCAAGCGATGACGATCCACCCGTGCCATCGGCCTGGGCCGGGGTCGACGCGGCCTACATCGATCGGATTCGCGACGATGGTAACTGCGCATCCGAAATCGCACTCGTCCGGGACATCCTCGAGTCGGGGACGGGACGGACGGTGCGTGACGTCCTCGAGGACGATCGGTGGGCGATGCGGCGCAAAGAGGCGTTGACCTACGGCTTTCAGACGGTACTGGGCGTCCCACTCGCTGCAGACGACCGACGGTATGGCGTCCTGATGGTCCACGTTGCGGGTGCCGACGCAGTCAGTGAGCGTGAGCGCGAGGTGCTCGTCGAACTCGGCGAAACGATCGGGCACGCGATCAAGTCGGTCGAGCGAACGCGTGCGATGTTGACCGACAGCCGTGTCGAACTCGAACTCGCCGTCGGAAGCTCGCGACTGTTGCTCAATCGGCTCTCGACACACGTCTCCGGAACTGATGCGGTCACGCTCGAGGGCGTCGTCGATCGCGGGGAGGACGGCATCGTCCTGTTCGTCACTGCACCGGCAACGGCGGAGTTCGCGTCGTTGGAAACGGCGTGGGCGTCGATCGACACGCTCTCAGTCGTCTCCGAGGGCGACGACGAGACGCTGTTCGAGGTGACGGTGCCCTCGACGCCGTTTCTCGACGTGTTACGCAGCTACGACGTTGTGATCCGGATGGCAACGGCCCAGGACGGAACATCGACAGTCGTTCTCGAGGTCCCACAGCGGGTCGAGACGCGGTCGCTGGTCGAGGCGATCAGCGAGGAGTACTCCGAGACGGAACTGGTGGCCAAGCGGGAGACGACGACGATGCAGTCGGCACGACAGTTCGACACACATCTCGCGGAACGGCTCACCGACAAGCAGTTCGAGGCATTACAGGCGGCCCATTACAGCGGCTTCTTCGAGTGGCCCCGGGAGAGTACCGGTGAGGACCTTGCTGCGGCGCTCGACGTCTCGCCACCGACGTACCACTATCACCTGCGGGCGGCCGAACGAAAGCTCGTCACGATGGCGTTCGACGGTGGCTCTAATTAATTAGTGTAACTCTCGAGACCATCCAAATAATTAGAAAGTAGGCTTAACCACCATCGGTTCCTACCCGTAACTGGCGATCTCAGATAACTGTCGCCACCCCCCAATCCCCCACCCCATTTCGTCAAACAGGAGTCCATCGCTGTCAGGCTCGATCGTTCAAACCGGCACTTAGTACGTTCACAAAGCAGCGCAAGCGATCGGTCGAGGCCGGTGCGACGGACGGCAATGGCCGCAGGACGCAGACCACTATAATCAATTAGTGTGTGGAGAAAAGAGACTACACGTAGTTAGAAAGTATACTTAATCACTACCAGTACGTACCCGTAACTGGCGATCAGAAACAGACTGTCGCTACCCCTTTCTCACCCATTCTGTCTCAATACTGAAAGGGTCCCAGCGAGATTCGGACCAGCCACGGGTGATCGGGCAGCCGTGCTATCGGGTCCGGCGTCGCTGTGAGTGGGCCTCGAGCGCCTCGTCCCACTCGATCCAGTCCTGTTCCCAGCCACGACGTGATTCGGCGCGTCGCTGTGCGCGCTCGCGGTCTTCGCGGGTCATCCGGTTTCGCTCGACGGCCCCTGACTGCTCGCCCTCGACGAGCAGCGGATCGAACGAGACGGGACCGAACTGTTCGCTGTCGCCGTCGGGAGAAACAGCCTCGAGACGCTGTCGCTGGCTCCCACGGGGGAACACGAGTTGTCCGCCCGTGGCGAGTTGCTCGCGCAGTGGCCGGGGTGGGTCGACGGCGGCCGCCTCGAGGAGAATCCGATCAAACGGCGCGTACTCGGGAAGGCCGTTCGCGCCGTCACGGCAGTCGACGAGGACGCCGTCGTAGCCAGCCTCGGCGAGGTTCCGTCGCGCTTCGACGACCAGCGGGCGGGAGATGTCGATGGCGTGGACGTTGGTCTCGCCGACGATTTCGGCCGCGACAGCGGCCGTGTAGCCGACGCCGACGCCGACGACCAGCACCGTCTCGTCGTCCTCGAGCGCCAACGCTTGCAGCAGCCGCGCGGCCGTGCTGGGGGAGAGAACGCGGGTACCGAGTGCCTCGTGCTCGCGGTCCGCGTAGGCTGTCCGCTCGTCGTCGAGAAACGCGTGGCGGGGCACGTCGCGCATCGCGACGGCGACGGTCTCGTCCGCGAGGACGTTCTTGGGCGCGGCCTCGAGGCCGTCGACCATGTCCTCTCGCAGTACCGCGAGGTCCATACGCCAGCTATCGCACCAGCCGTAATCAATGGCGCGCTTGCGCGGGCCTCCTAACCGCGCATCCCCACGAACCGAACGCCGCCGTGCTCGGTCCGCTCGAGCGAGCCGTCGGGTCGTTTCGTCGCCTCGACGAGCGTCTGCCGGCCGGTTCCGATCGGCGCGAGCACCTGACCGCCGGACCGGACCTGGTCGACGATGGGGTCGGGAAGCGCAGGTGTCGCGCAGGTGAAATACACGGCATCGTAGGGTGCATGTCGAGGCCATCCCTCGCGTCCATCGCCGACGCGAACCGAGACACCATCGTAGCCCAGGTCCGTGAGCTGGTTGCGGGCCCGATCGGCCAGGTCGGCGCTGTACTCGACGCTGTAGACGTTCTCGTCGCCGATCAGTTCGGCCGTGATCGCGGCGTGATAGCCACAGCCGGTGCCGATCTCGAGAACGTCGTCGCCGGGCTCGAGGGCGAGCAGGTCGGCCATGATCGCGACCATGTGCGGCGCACTGATCGTCTGGCCGTCGCCGATCGGGAGCGGGCGGTCGGCGTAGGCGCTGTCCCGCCGGTCGGGCGGGACGAACTCGTGGCGCGGCACTGCCTCGAGGGCAGCGAGGACGCGGTCGTCGTCGACGCGCGCCGCGATCGTCTCGACCATTCGCCGACGTGCGGCCTCGTAGCTGTCGGACATCGGTACTGTCGAATAGCGGTTCGAGAACCGTATCGTATCGGGTGGCGAGTACCAGGCTTCTGAGAGATCGTCGGCGCTCCGCAGGCCGTTCCTTACCAGGCCGACCAGGCACTGCTTTGCTCGTCGTAGGCGTAGACGCGCTTGATGTCCTTTGCGAAGGCAGTATCGCCCGGCTCCTCGAAGCGGTCCCGCCGGTAGCCCGACGCATCGCTGCGAACGACGAAAGCGTCGATCTCGAACTCGTCGTCGCCGAAGGTCTCGACCGTGCCGACCTCGAACTCGTAATCGCCGGGGACGTGGACCGTAATACTCCGGCTGTCGTCGCGCGAGCCGTCCTGTGGGTGGACGGTGACATTGACCGCCACGTTGTCGACCTCGCGCGTCCAGACGGTCTCGATTTCGTCGGCAGGTGCCTCGTCGACGCGCTTCTGATCGTCGAGTTCGACGCTCGTGACCCGAACCGTCGAGAGCACTTCCTCGGTCTCGAGGATGAACTCGTCGCCGACTTCGACGGGCTCGTCTTCGGGTGCGGTGACGTTCGCCGTGAACGATTCGCCGCCCTGAGAGACGACCACGTCGAGGGTGACCTCGCGTTCGGTGTCGGGCTGGATCTTGTGGACGTGACTACACTCGCTGCAGCGAACGGTCAAGGTGCCGCCGCCCGTCGTGAGTACCTCGTGGACCGTCTCGAGGTCCGGCGAGCAGGAAGGACAGGGGGTCGGAACCCGATCCGGTGTATCGCTCATAGCCCGTCGTAGATCCTACGTACTGAAAAGGCGATTGAACCCGTCGTCCCCGCCGTGGCACTAGTTGCCCTGAATCGCGTCGATAACCATCGCGGCGGCCACGACGGGCTCTTTCGGGACGGAACTGGCGTCATCGATGGTGATCTCGTAGCGGTCCCGAAGCGAGAGGAGTTTGCCGCCGATGGTCCCGACGTGAGCGCCGTTGCGATCCGTGATCTCGTACTTGTGTGGGATCCAGCCCCCGAAGGGGACGACGTTTCTGGCCAGCGTCACGACGGCACCGCGGGAGGTGATCTCGGCCAGTGTCTCCTCGGTGGTCGCGTCGCGGATCGTCCACGTATCCTGGAAAATCGAGTAGTCGTTGTCCAGGATGACGAGATCCTCTCCGGTCTGGGCGTCCGAGAGGACGTAGTTCCCCGCGACGTCGATGATGCCGCCGGCTTTCACCGTGAACACCTCGGTACCGTTGCCATCGACGAAGGGGAACTCCTCTTTCAGTTTGAAGAGCTTCTGTTTTCCTCTGAGGACGACGTTTCCGTCGGCATCGAGCGCTCTGTACTTGTTCCGGATCAGCCCCTGTTCGACCGTGTACCGATCGTCGGTGAGCTCGATCCCCTGAATATCGTACGCTCGAGTGTCGCTCATCGGTCTCGAACAGAAGGCATCGACACTTGAAACCACGAGATCCGTACAGATCGCTCGGTGATTTAACCAGCGGAGGGGGTGGGTATCAGTCGTCTGCAACCGGCAGGTCGACGGGCTCGCCATCCGCGAGAACGGTCGGCTCGCGAATGATGCCGTCGAGGTGGATCGGCGCGTCAGTCTCGCCGCCGATACCCGCATCGTCGCCGATCGCGATGTGGACCGTGCCGCCGGCTTTCTCGTCTAGGAGCACCGAGCCGACCAGCTCCGTGACGGCGACGTTGGTCCCGATGCCCAGTTCCGCGAGGTTGTAGGCGGCGTCACCAACCTCGTCGGCCGCGTTCGCGACCGTCTCACGGATCTCGTCGTCCGAGATGTGGGTGACGAGGCCGTCCTCGACCTCGAAGGTGAGCCGCTGGCCCTCCTCGAGCAACCCGTGTGGCCGCATCGTCCCGTCGACGACGAACGTCCCGTCCGCGGTGGTAGGGCTGATGAACACCTCGCCGGCTGGCAGGTTCGACATCTCGCCGGGGTCGTGGACGATCCCGGTGTCGGCGAGCCACTCGCGGTCGGCGACGCCGAAGGTAATGTCGGTGCCGGCGTCGGTTGTGACGCGGATCTCGTCGGCGTCGGTGACCTGTTCGCGGACCGCCTCGCAGTGAGTCGCGATCGACTCGTAGTCGGCGTCGAGCCCGGTCGTGAAGACGTCGTCCGTGATGCCAGGAAGCGTTGCGACCCGCGCCCCGGCTTCGTTGGCGTCGGTCCGGGCGCGAGTGTGGCTCAGGCTCTTGGTCGTCGGCGCGAGCACGACATCGGCACCGGCCATCGCCGCCGCCACCGGCGCAGGGGGTTCGCTGCCGTGGGTCTCGCCCGGCGGATAGCGGACGATCACGGCGTCGTCGGTGATCTCGCTCGCTACTTCGTAGAGCGCCTCACCGATCGGAACCCGTTCGTCGTCGGTGACGATCGCACACGACTCCTCGGCCTCGAGACCCAGACACTGGCGGACGGCTGTCTCCGCCGCGGGTCGAAGTGCTGTCATAGGAGAGTGTGTGGCGAGCGGGCCGATATGTCTTGCCCTCATACGGTCTGCTGTCCCGATGGACCGGTGGGACCGCAGGACGATCGCGGGTGCACCGACAATGACGTACAGTAGCCCGTATCAGTCGCGCTTGCGGCGTCTCGAGCAATGTGAACAGGTCCCGATATCGGCCTCGAGAGCGAGCGAGAACTCCGATACGAGTAAGAATCGACCGCGAGTCCTCGAAACGATTATCCCGCTCGGTGGTCCACTCCCGGGTATATGCTACAGGTCGCCATCAACGGCTACGGTACGATCGGCAAACGCGTCGCGGACGCCGTCCGCCAGCAACCCGACATGGAAGTACTGGGCGTCGCGAAGACGCGTCCGAACTTCGAGGCCGAAACAGCGATCGACAAGGGTTTCTCGCTCTACGCGGCCGTCGAGGAGCGCGAACACCTGTTCGAGGAAGCCGGTCTCGAGATCGCGGGACCGGTCGAGGACCTCGTCGACGAGGCCGACGTGGTCGTCGACGCCACGCCGTCGGGGATCGGCGCCCAGAACAAGGAACTGTACGAGGAGTACGACACCCCCGCACTCTATCAGGGTGGCGAGGACGCCGACCTCGTCGACGTGAGCTTCAACGCGCGCTCGAACTTCGCCGAGGCCGCCGACGCCGACCACGTCCGCGTCGTCTCCTGTAACACGACCGGGCTCTCCCGGGTCATCGCACCCCTGCGCGAAACCTACGGCGTCGAGAAGGTCCGCGCGACGCTGGTCCGTCGTGGCGGCGATCCCGGCCAGACCGACCGCGGCCCGATCAACGACATCCTGCCGAACCCGGTGACCATTCCGTCACACCACGGCCCCGACGTCGAGACCATCTTCGACGATCTGGACATCGACACGCTTGGGATGAAGGTGCCCGCGACGCAGATGCACATGCACAGCCTGAACGTCACGCTCGAGGAGGAAGTCGACGCGGCGGACGTCCGCGAACTCTTCGAAGACGAGTCGCGACTGTTCCTGATCCCCGAACGGATGAACATCGACGGCAGCGGGAAACTCAAGGAGTACGCCCTCGACGCGGGCCGGCCACGTGGCGACCTCTGGGAGAACTGCATCTGGGAGGAGTCGATCTCGACCGTCGGGACGGACCTCTATCTCTTCCAGGGGATCCACCAGGAAAGCGACGTCGTCCCCGAGAACGTCGACGCGATCCGTGCCATCACCGGCAGCGCCGACGCCGAAGAGAGCATCGAGACGACCAACGAGGCGCTCGGCATCGGGCTGTAGGCGCTTTCGGTCTCAAATCGACGGACTGAGTTATAGCAACGACAGAAAGTTTTTGCCATCCGGTACCCTAGACCTCCCCATGCGCCGAGACGACCGCGACGACCCCTTCGACGACCTGTTTCGCGAGATCGAACGGATGATGAACGAGATGATGAACAGCGCGGACGCCAACGTGAACTTCGACTCCTCGAGTAACGTCGACAACGGCTTCGGGATGGACACCCACGTCGACATCCACGAGACCGACGAGGAGATCCGCGTCGTCGCCGACCTCCCCGGCGTCGAGAAGGACAACATCGACCTCGAGTGTGACGGCAAGACCCTGACTATCTCCGCCGAGAGCGAACACCGCCAGTACGACGAACGCGTCTCCCTGCCGACCCGCGTCAACGAACACACCGCCGCCGCGACCTACAACAACGGCGTCCTCGAGGTCGTCTTCGATCGCGCGGAGAACTCCTCGGATATCAGCCTCGAGTAACCGGGCCGTCGCGGTCGAAAAACTGCTTTTTGTGTTGTGACACGAGCCTCAAAAACGGTGCCATCGGGTCGACGTAAGCGGCTATCGCTGTAAGACTCATACGGACTCCTGGAAGTCATTTCCGGTGGGACTGCCCACCCACTGCGGTCCCATTGGGACATCGTGACAGCAGACCGTATTAGTTCACGCCACGAGTTTTGCACCCGCCCAGCCGAATGCCATACCGACCAGTGCGACACCACCGAGCAACAGCGTGGCGTTTGCCACCCCGTTCGACACGAGTATCGGTATTCGTCCGATGGCAAGCGTCAGCAGCGTCATCCCGATGAGGCCAACGATTCCTCCAACTGCCGCAACGGTCGGTGGATCTACCGACGCTGTCGAGTCGGTCCCGGCGGTCGTGTTCGTCGAAGTCGTCGATGATACCGAACTCGCGTCTGCCGTCGCAGACTCCGAACTCGCCGATTCAGCCACCGTCTCGCTCTCGGTGGACGACGGCGTCGCGTCGTCTGCAGTCGAATCGACGGATGACTCAGGATTCGGGTCAGCTTCCGTCAGCACGTCGTCGCCGTCCGTCCCCTCCTCCGAATCCGTTTCGTCATCCGTGCCGGGAGTTGGCTCGACCTCGAGTGTCGGTTCCGTCAGTTCCGAGACCGTGACATCCGTCACAGTTGCAGGACGGTCCGCCAGCCACTGCCGTCCCTCCGCGACGTCGTCGGTGATCAGGCGATCGATGTCGTCTTCGACCTGTTCCATGACGCTGTCGACAGCCATCTTTGCGATGACCGACTCGGGATAGACGATCACGAGGGCGTCGAGACCTGCGTCGTCCGCCTGACTTGCCCACTCGGTGATCGACCACAGTTTGTCCTCGTCGCTGATCGGCCCCTGATCGCGCGCATCAGCATACATTTTGTTGGCGCCGGTCGCCTCGAGCAACTCGATACAGAGACGCATGTGTGCCCGGAAGCTCTCGCTGCTCGCGAATCCATGCCATCGGAGCAAGACGGCATCGAGTTCGTCGTCCCACCCGACAGTTCCGACATCCGTTCGACGATAAATATCCTCTTGAACGGGAGTCATATCGACTAATAAATATCCATCATAAATATATCTACTCAAAGTAACCGAAAGCAACAGCAGAAAAATAGCTGACTGCGGAGGGATAGATTATGTCAACAGTTTTCTATCAAACCTATATCAGCGGAAGATTGATAGTAAACGTATTTGATATAGCGAATATGGATACTGTACTCGAAGGCGAAACCGCAGTGATCACGGGCGCTGCAAGTGGGATCGGTCGCGCAATCGCAACGACGTTTGCAACAGCAGGCGCGGACGTCGTCGTTGCAGACCTCCGCGAAGAGCCACGCCAGGGCGGCGTCCCGACCCACGAGCGGATCATCGAGGAGACCGACGCCGACGCGACCTACGTCGAGTGCGATGTCACCGACCGAGACGCACTCGAGGCGGCGATCGACGCTGCAGACGAGTTCGGGGGCCTCAGCGTGATGGTGAACAACGCGGGCGTGTTCGGCCCGATGGGTTCGATCACGGAGATTTCCGTCGAAGACTACCGCGACCTGATGGCGATCAACCTCGATAGCGTCTTCGTCGGCTCGAAACTCGCCGCCGAGTCACTCATCGAGCAGGGAGAGGGCGGAGCGATCGTGAACATTTCGAGTCTCGCCGGGCTCCAGGGATACGGCGAAATCGCACCCTACTGTACGGCGAAAGCCGGGGTCCGAAACCTCACCTACTCGCTTGCGGAGGATCTCGGTCCACACGGCATCCGGGTCAACGCCATCCACCCTGGAGAGGTCGAGACGGCGCTGACGACAGAGGACTTCCCGATCGTCGGCACCGAGCAAGAGGAGATGCTCAAACAGATGATCCCACTGCAAAAGCTCGCACAGCCGGAGGACGTCGCTAACGCGGCACTCTTCCTCGCAAGCGATCTGGCTGGTCACATCACCGCCGAATCGCTGCTCGTCGACGGTGGCACGCGAAACACCAGCTAATCTCTCAGACGGACTCCTGTCAGTGGGTGCTGGCACATCCGAAAGACCGGGTCGCGGGTGCGCCGGCACATCGTGACAGCAGACCGTATCACTCACACCGAGCACGTATCGCCGCCGCCAACCGGTCGTAGAAGTCCGGCTCGTACTTCGTCGCCGCGTCAATCGTTGGTCTGGCGTTCGTCTCGTTGACCACCAGTCGATCGTCCGTCTTGAGCAGATCCACGCCCAGAAACGGGATCTCGAGTTCGGCGGCGATCGATTCGGCGAGGTCACGCCAGGTCTCGGGGAGGTCGACGCCCGTCGCCTCCGCGCCGCGGTGGACGTTGTGTTTCCACTGGCCCTCACTGACTGCGTCGTCGGGCAGTCGGCGTTCGACCGCGCCGACGTACTCGCCCTCGAGGACCATCACGCGGTAGTCAGTTGCCCCGGGCAGGTACTCCTGGACCAGAAACGACCGGTCGCCGGTCGCCCGATAATCGTGAACCAGCGAGAGGTAGTCACAGATACCCAGAAAGGAATCGAGGTCGTGGGCCTTCGCGACGCCGACGCCCCGCGTCGTCGAGTTCGGCTTGACGACTACCGGTGGCTCGAAGCGCTCGAAGACCTCGACCAGCTCGACCTCCGAGACATCGTTCGAGACGTACACGGAGTCGGGCACTGGGATGTCTGCTCGCTCGAGGCGAGCCAGCACCTCGGCTTTGTTCCGCGAGGTCAGCACGGCCTCGTGGTCGTTGAGCCACGGGACCTCGAGCACAGCGTCGGCGACCCCACCCTCCATGAGCCGACCGGGATAGACGAAGCCAACGTCGTAGTCGTCGGGCTCCCATGGCGGGTCGCCGAGTGCGACCGTCCGTTCGCGTACGGGCACGTGATGAACCTGTATGCCTCGCTCGGCCAGCGGCTCACGCATCCGCCGGAACGTCTCCTGATCGTTTGCGACCGCGAGATCGATCATACGCGGTAGTCGGGAGTAGATGGGCAAAAAGGTGCTCGAGACTCGAATCCCGAATACGAACTCCGATGGCCAGGAGTGCGTCTCTCGCGATGCTCGAGACGCACGACCCAACGGAAGAGCACGCTCTTCCGAGCATCGCGGACGCTCAGCGTCCGCTCAACGGGGGAGGGCAGGCGCTTACAGCGGGCAGGCGCTTACAGCGGGCAGGCGCTTACAGCGTTACGACCGCGAGCGAAGCCGTGCGCGGCGAAACGCGCCGCGAACAGTCGAGCGGCCGACGGCCGTGAGACGGGCTGAGCGAGCAGGCCGACGACTGATATGACCGAGTGACAATCGGGAGCGAGGGAGCGGAAGGAGGAGTGCTTTTGGTCCAGCTTTTACCGAGTGACAGCGCGTCGTGCAGCAGCAACGCTGCTGTCGACGCGAAACGAACGTAGTGTAAAAGGTGGTTTTACGCGATCAGTTGCTCTTCGCCCTTCTCGACGACGACACGGCACGGCGGCGAGATCTTGTTGTAGGCACGGCGGAGGGCGTCCTTGGCGAAGTCGGCGTCGTCGACGTCACACCAGATGGTGAAGATGCGCTCGCCAGCGTCGATGCGGGCGGCGGTGCCGACGATCTTCCCGAAGGCCTGGCGCATCCCGTCGGAAACACGGTCTGCACCCGCACCCGTCGCCTGCTTGTTCTCCCGGATAACGTGGTGGGGGAACTTGCGCAGGATCATCTTGTAGTTGCCCTCGCCGGCGTTTTTGAGCATGTGGCGGTTCGCCGAGAGGCGCGAGGCCTCGAGAGATCCGTGGCGGATCTGGACCTCTTCTTCGGTGACGAGGCTGATCTGGACGGGGTAGTCCTCGGCGTCTGCCGAGGTGTCGCCCATGGTGTGCTGTGCGATCTTCGAGCCCGGGATGCCAGTGATGTATTCGCGGCGCGTATAGGCCGGCTTACTGATCTCCCGGTACATGGAGGCAGGCTTGTCTGACATGGTTGTGGTTACTTGTGAAAACGGAGGCCCACCGCGCGGATAAAGGCTTCGAAGCGCCGCGTCGGGCGGTCCAAGGATAGCCCCGCCCTAGACCTGAACCGAGTCGGCCGTAACGTACTCGGCATCGAGCTGCTCGACGAGTCCCTGACTCGCAAGCGAGTTGATGACGCTCAGGATCGCCAGTTTCGGGAGTCCCAGTGACTGATGGAGATCGGTCGCGGTCGCGCCCTCGGACGCCTCGAGGTAGAAGTAGACGAGTTTCGCCTGCGCGGAATCGAGTTCGGACGGGATGCCAGCCGGATCGGTGTCGTGGGTTAGTTCCATCATCGTACTAACATAATCCACGAACTTCCGTATAAATCTATGGGGTAGAAAATATATGGTGGTTAGTAGATATTAGGATGGTTATATCTATCAAAGGTGCATGGTCACAGGAGACATGATCAGTGCTACCACTACAGAGGGGAGAAGGATCTGAGTGAGCGCTGCTTGCTCGAGCACTGGCTGTAGGCGGGTGCTGTGGTGTCGGTTCGACGGCGTGTTTAAGGGTTCGCCGCCGCAAGAGAAGTGTATGAGAAGCTTCCGGATCGGGTCCCTGTTCGGTATCCCGATCAAGTTGGATTTGACGTTCCTACTGGTGCTCCCGCTGTTCGCGTACATCATCGGCGCACAGATCGGGGACGTCGCAGGACTGCTGAACGACGGACTCGCGGCGGGGATCGATATCGGTGCGATCAGCGCCGGCCCGATGCCGTGGATTCTCGGGCTAGCTGCGGCAGTCGGTCTGTTCGTCGGCGTCGTGCTTCACGAACTCGGGCACTCGCTGACCGCCCAGCGGTTCGGCTTTCCGATCGACTCGATCACACTCTGGCTGTTCGGCGGCATCGCCGCTTTCTCCGAGATGCCTGAAGACTGGCGCCAAGAGCTGACTATCGCCGTCGCCGGGCCGATCGTCAGTATCCTGGTCGGCGTCGGCTCCTACGCGCTCTTTTCGGTGATCCCCACGACCCTCAGCGGCGCACGGTTCGTCCTCGGCTACCTGGCGGTTCTCAACGTCGCGCTCGCCTTCTTCAACATGATTCCAGCGTTCCCGATGGACGGCGGCCGGGTACTGCGAGCGCTACTGGCTCGCAACCAACCATACGCACGGGCGACCCAGCAAGCCGCCAGCATCGGCAAGCTGTTTGCCATCGCCATGGGCCTGTTCGGCCTCCTCTCGTTCAACATCATCCTCATCGGCGTCGCCTTCTTCGTCTTTATCGCTGCCTCGGGCGAGGCCCAGCAGGTGACGATGAAAGCCGCCTTCCAGGACATCACCGTCAGCGACATTATGACGCCGGTGAGCGATCTCCACACCGTCAAACCCGGCACAACGATCGCGGAGCTGATCCAGCGGATGTTTACCGAACGCCACACGGGGTATCCGGTCGTCGAGAACGACGCGTTCGACGGCGAGCGCCTCGTCGGTCTCGTGACCCTGAGCGATGCACGCGCAGTCGAGCCGGTCGAGCGCGATGCGTACACCGTCGAGGACGTGATGACGACGGACCTGGAGACGATCACGCCCGATTCGGACGCGATGACGGCCATCGAGCGGATGCAAAAACACGATATCGGCCGCCTGCTCGTCGTCGAGGACGACAATCTCGTGGGGCTGATCTCGCGGACCGACGTGATGACTGCCCTCGACATCGTCCAGCAAAGCGGTGCCGTCGCCTTCTCCGGGCGACCGGGAGCCGCCGACTGAGACGGGCTGCTATCAGTATCGTAGCTACTGAAAGTCACTGTACACCTGATCGCACGAGGGCTGTGCGATCAGTGTGTGAATCGTTTCAGTTGTTACTATAGTTCTCGGCGCACCCGCATGACGGGTCGCGGGTGCGCCGACACTGACTGAGAGACGTCCGTATGAGACAGTCTGTGGACCCGGACTCGAGTTACTCGCCGATCGCACGCGAACAGTCGCCGGCGGCAGGAAACGTCGTGGTGTGAACACCACGGTGACACGCAACCGGTAGCGTGAATCGAGTCAACACACGTGTTGCAGCGAGGAATACTGCGAACAAACGGTTTAACCGTAGCCGGGGCTGACCCTGTATCGATGCCACCGGCCATCGAGACCGTCGATCTCGTCAAAGAGTATGGGGAGTTACGCGCCCTCCAGGAACTGTCGCTGACGGTCGAGGAAGGCGAGTTCTTCGGCCTCCTCGGCCCCAACGGGGCGGGGAAGACGACCTTTATCAACACGCTAGTCGGACTGGTTCGCAAGACCGGCGGCGAGGCACGCGTCTTCGGCTACGACGTCGAGGACGACTACCAGCAGGCCCGGGATGCGATCGGGGTGGCTCCCCAGGAGTTCAACGTCGATCGCTTCTTTCCGATCAAGGAAGTGCTGATGCACAAAGCCGGCTACCACGGGATTCCCGAGGACGAGGCCGCCGAACGGGCCGACGAAGTGCTCAAACGCGTCGGGATCTACGACAAGCGCAACGAACGGTTCGACTGGCTCTCCGGCGGGATGAAACGCCGCCTGTTGCTCGCTCGCGCCCTCGTTACCGACCCCGATCTGTTGATTCTGGACGAACCGACCGCCGGCGTCGACGTCCAGCTTCGTCACGACCTCTGGGAGCTCGTGACCGAACTCAACGAGGAGGGGACGACGATCCTGCTGACCACCCACTACATCGAGGAGGCCGAACGCCTCTGTGATCGCGTCGCGATCATGAACGAGGGTCGGAAAGTAACCGTCGCGACCCCGGACGAACTGAAAGGACGCGGGACGGACACGGTCGCCGTCGGCCTCGAGTCCACACCGACCAGCGCACCCGAACTCGGTCCCTACGCACACGAGACGACGGTGTCCGGAGACCGGCTCGAGGTCCGCGTCGACGACGGCGGGTCGATCGCCCCGCGCTTGCTCAACGACCTCGAAGCGAGAGGGTACGAGATTGCCGACCTCGAGATCACCCGGACCTCGCTCGAGGAGATCTTCGTCGATCTGACCGAACGAGAGGATCGATCCGTAACCCGCTCGACGGCCGAGAGCGCGAGCGGCAGTGATGAGCCCGAAACGAGCGAGACGGACAGCCCATCGAAGCGAGAACAGGAGGGGGTCGCCTGATGCTCTCGGTCGGTTTCCGTGCGCTCTTCCGGCGCGAGGTGCTGCGGTTCGTCCGCCGTCCCAAGAACACGTTCATGCCGCCGGCGATCACGAACGTGCTCTACTTCTCCGTTTTCGGTGTGATTCTGGGCAATCGGATCGACGAGATCGCCGGTTTTCCCTACATCCTCTTCATCGTGCCCGGCCTCATCGTACTGGGTGCGATCTCGAACGCCTTCGAGAACGCCTCGTTCTCGATCTTCCACGGCCGCTGGAACGAGTACATTCACGAGACGCTGACCTCGCCGCTGTCCTACGGCGAGATGGTCGTCGCCTACGTCGGTGCCAGCGCGGTGCGGGGGATCATCGTCGGCCTCATCATCGCCGCGGTCGGCCGCGCCTTTACCGCGATCTCGGTCGAGCACCCACTCTACCTGCTCGTCACGCTGGTCGTCATCACGGCGTTGTTCGCCGGCTTCGGGATCATCGGCGGCCTAGTCGCACGGGACTTCGACGATCTGACCGTGATGAACCAGTTCATCATCCGGCCGCTGGTCTTCTTCGGCGCGGTGTTCTACTCCCTCGAGACCCTGCCGGGAATCTGGCAGCAGGTCTCGTTGCTGAACCCGATGGTGTTGATGGTCGACAGCGTCCGATACGGCTTCCTCGGCTACTCGGATCTGGTGCAGGTCGCACCGGCCAGCTACGAGGGAATCATGCCGCTCGTGTCGCTCGCTGTGCTGGCTGTGCTTACCGTGGTCGTCGTGGGAATCGACGTCTACCTGTTCAAGACCGGCTACGGGCTGACCGACTGATATAATAGCACTGCACACTCGATCGCACGATGGCCCTGCGTCGGTGTCTGGTACGGCCTGCTGTCCCGATGTCCCGGCGAATCCGCAGGACGGGTCGCGGATGCGCCGGACATGACCGACAGTAGTTCGTATGAAGCGCGGCCTCGGAATGGAACGTAATCGTTTTGGCTACCATTGCGCCTGTGTCTCATATGGACACGGAACAGGACGTCCTCGAGGAGTTGCTCGCCGGGAACCAGCGCCACGTTGCCGGCCTCGCAGACGACCACTTCGCCGACGTACAGGACGGTCAACAGCCTGACGTCGTCTCGGTTTGCTGTTCGGACTCGCGCGTTCCGCAGGTCGGCATGTGGGACGCCGACGAGCCCGGGACGATCTTTACACCCAGTAACATCGGCAATCAGGTCTGGGACGAGGTCGACGGCGACCTGATCGTCAACGGCGGGATGCTGTATCCGATCGCACACACCGACACCGAGGTCGCGGTCGTCGTCGGCCACACCGGCTGTGGTGCCGTCACCGCCGCCTACCAGGTCGCAACCGGCGGTGATATGCCCGGCCCACAGGGGGTCGACAAGTGGGTCGACTTGCTCGTGCCGGTCGTCGAAGAGGCCATCGAGAGTGGCCAGATCGACACCGACGCGGACGACGAGACGGTCATCAATCAGCTCGTCGAGTACAACGTCGACACGCAAGTCCAGTTCCTGCGCGAGGCCGCGGACGTCCCCGACGACGTCGCCGTCTACGGCTTCGTCTACGATTTCCAGGGGATCTACGGCGACGACGGCGGCCGCACCTATCTCGTCAACTACGACGGCGAGACGGACCCGGACGCGATCGTTGAACGGGTTCCCGACGAGTACGCGGACGCGGTTCGTCGCCTGCTCGCATAGACAGCACAGCAGGCGACGACGCCACACGCCGGCGTCTCTCCCGAACCGAACGTCGGTACCGTTTTGCTGGTCGCGTCGAAATGACGGCATATGCGAGAGTACCTCGAGTCGGATCTCGGCTTCTACTACGCCGTCGGGGCCTTCATCATCGCAGTATTTGTAATCGGGATGGCGGCGGTTGCCATCATCGACCCCGACGGCGTCGGCACCGTCGAACTCGTCGGGCTCGCGGGCGGGTTCTTCGTGTTCATGCTGGTGTATTTCGTCTCGATTTCGATCCAGCGACTCGAAGACGGTGAGAACGTCTGACTCACTCGGCAGAATCGCCGAATCGCCGATCGAGAAGCTCTCTCCCGCCCGTCTTCTCGATGCGAGTCGAGTCGGAGGGTTTATCAGTCCCCGGCCGTTCTCTTTAGAAGCAATGGCGAAAGGAACCGTTGATTTCTTCAACGACACTGGCGGCTACGGATTCATCGAGACTGAGGACGCGGACGACGACGTTTTCTTCCACATGGAAGACATCGGCGGCCCGGACCTAGAAGAAGGTCAGGAGCTCGAGTTCGACATCGAGCAGGCCCCTAAGGGCCCGCGCGCGACGAACGTCGAGCGCCTGTAAGGCGGATTCGTACGGTATCGACTCTTGACTGCAGTATTTTACACCGCTGAGCGACAGCGCCGTCGTCGGTGACGACACGCCACGAGATCGCCGAGCGGTTAGCATATCGACACGATGGTGGGAGAGGCCAGCAACAGGTCGTCTATGACGATCCTGGCAACGATGGGACCCATCGAGTTCGTCATCTTGCTGTTCAACCTCGTCGTCTGTGGATCCATCAGCGGGCTGTGGTATCTCCTCTCGAGGTTTCGACGACTGCTGTCGTAACCTGCAGCCAGCGACCCGGACGATTTTGTGGCTCCGGCACCGATTCGAGGTATGACCGATCCAGTCCTGCGACGGAGCGACGAGATCGAGTACGAGCCGGTCGACGCCGCCGACGGCCTCGAGAAGGGCGTTCTGCTCAACGACGACCACGGCGCGCCGAACTTCGCGATCCGGCGGTTCGTCCTCGAGGCCGGCGGGGAAGTGCCGAAACACACCAACGAGGTCGAACACGAACAGTACGTCCTCGAGGGAGAGTACACGGTAGGCATCAGCGATGCGCCGGAGGCGCATCGAGCAGACGGCGAAGCCGTCGACGGCGACGAAACCTACGAGGTCGAGGCTGGTGACTCGCTTTTCATTCCCGCCGGGACGGTCCACTGGTACCGCAACGACGGCGACGAGCCGGGCGCGTTCATCTGTGCGGTGCCCCACGGCGACGACGAGATCGAGTTGCTCGAGTAACCCGTTCTCGCGTCTCGCGACCACTGTCGGCACGTCTGACAATCGCAACGTCTAAACGTCTTTTAGGACTACCTAAACCAGATGGCAGAAGCGCAGTCGATCAGCGGGCAGGCGTCCGCCCAGGAGCGTGAGGGGCGAGGCGGATGGGTGACGGGGCGGCTCGTCCTCTTTTGTCTCGCGAGCATGGCCGTCACGGTCGTCGCCGGGCTCGTCCAGGTGAGCTTCGGAGAGTACTCGATGACGATCCGCGAGGCCTGGCGCACGGTGTTCGATCCCGACGTGCTGTTCAACCTCTACACCTGGTCGGCGTTCCTGTTCGGGACGGAACTGCCGGAGATGAGTACCGCGAGCATCGTCGTCTGGAACCTCCGGCTGCCGCGGGTGTTCGTCGGGGTCATCGCCGGTGCGACGCTTGCGATCTCGGGAGCGATCTTCCAGGCCGTAACGCGCAACGAACTGGCGAGTCCGTTCGTACTCGGTGTCAGCTCCGGCGCGGGATTCGCCGTCCTGGCGACACTGGTCGTCTTCAGCGGCCTCTCGCCGTTTCTGCCGCTGATCGCCGCGCTGGGCGGGACGGTCGCGTTCGTGGTCGTCTATACGATCGCCTGGAAGGGCGGGACGAGCCCTGTCCGGCTCGTGCTCGCGGGCGTGATCGTCAATATGGTCTTCCAGTCGCTTCAGCAGGGACTGTTCTTCTTCGCGGACGATCTGGGCGTCGTCCAGACGGCGGTCGCCTGGCTCACCGGTTCGCTGACGGGCACCGGTTGGGACGAAGTCCGAATCGCGATCGTCCCGGCGATCGTTTCGATCGCGATCGCCGTCGCCGGCGCACGGCAGCTGAACGTGCTTCTGCTTGGCGAACGCACCGCACAGTCGCTCGGGATGCGCGTCGAGCGCGTCCGATTTTTTCTCTCGGCGGTCGCGATTCTGGCCGCCAGCGTCGCGATCGCCGTCGCGGGTATCGTCAGCTTCTTCGGCCTCGTCGTCCCGCACATCGTTCGGAACACGGTCGGTGGCGACTACCGGCGGCTAATGGTCGGCTGTCTCTTCGCCGGCCCCGCACTGTTGGTCACCGCCGACGTCGGCGCACGGCTCGCGTTGAGCGGCACACAGTTGCCCGTCGGCGTCGTGACCGGCCTGCTCGGCGGTCCGTACTTCCTCTATCTGATGCGCAAACAGCAGTCGATGGGTGAGTTATAATGGCACGCACACGGCAGGATACGACCCGCGAACGGGACCGGATCACCGACGGCGACGGCGTCGCCGTCGAGAGCGCACTGATCGGCGACGACCTCGAGCTCAGTTACCCAACGACCGACGAGACCATCGTTGACTGTGCACGCATCGACATCCCTGAAGAAGCAGTGACCGCGCTCGTGGGGCCGAACGGCAGCGGGAAGAGTACGCTCCTGAAGGCGCTCTCGAACCATCTCGAGCCAGCAACGGGAACGGTCGAAATCCACGGAGAGCCCCTCGAGTCGTTCAGCCAGAAGGAACTGGCCCGCGAACTCGGCGTACTCTCGCAGGAAAACGACTCGCTGGGCTCGATTACCGTCGAAGATCTCGTCTATCACGGGCGCTATCCGCATCGAAGTTTCTTCGAGAGCGTCAGCGACGAGGACCACGACGCGGTCGAGCGCGCGATCGAACTGGCGGGGATCGACGACCTCCGCGAGACCGAACTCGGCCAGCTCAGCGGCGGTCAGAAGCAACTGGCCTGGATCGCGATGGTGCTGGCACAGGATACGGACGTACTGTTGCTCGACGAGCCGACGACCTACCTCGACGTCCACCACCAGTTCCGCGTCCTCGAGACGATCCGCCAGTTGAACGAAGAGCGAGGCGTCACCGTCGCCGTGATCCTCCACGACATCTCGCAGGCGGCCCGGTTCGCGGACTATCTGATCGCTATGCAAGACGGCGAACTCTACGACTGGGGGCCGCCCGAGGAGGTCGTGACCGAGCAGTTGCTCGCCGACGTGTTCGGCGTCGAGGCGGCCGTCGAGTACGAGCCCGAACTGCAGATCTTGCCGAAGCGGGCGCTGCCGGACCGGCGGACGTGACGCCGTTCATCGAGACGTAACGAGGCGGCGGCCAACGGGAACGGAGGGCGGTTGCCAGGCTCTAGACGACCGCGATATCCGATGGCGAAAGGGTAGCTTCGGAAGGCTTTTACTATTTTAGGTCAGCCTAAAAATTGATGAGTGACGAACGGACGTGGACGAGACGGAACGTGCTTCGAACGGGTGGAGCGATCGCCGGCGTGAGTTCGCTCGCCGGCTGTCTCGATTCCCTCGGCGGATCCGAGAGCGAGATCGAATACACGGTGTCGATGCCGCCGGTCGGCGAGGTCGGATTCCCGAGTGTGCCGGAGACGTGGGCCGCCAACAACGGGAGCTGGGCCGATATGGGGATCGCGCTGGGTCAGGAGCCACCCGAGGCGGTGTATCTCACCAGCCGGTACCACACGCAGTACTACGACGAGATTCCGGACGTGAGCGTCGACAAAAGCGACATGGACGCGCTCTGGGGGGACGGAAACCTGAGCCCGGAGGAGTTCATGTCGCTGAGCGAGGACGTCGACCTATTCGTCATGGATCCGAACTTCATCGTCGGGAGAGCCGACGGCTGGGACCAGGAGGACATCGACCGGGTCGAGTCGACCGGGACTCCCTTCTTCGGAAACAGCATCTTCTCGCGGGGCTACGGCTGGCACGACTACGAGTATCTCACGCTGCTGGAAGCGTTCGAGAAGCTCTCGCAGGTCTTCCAGGAAGAGGACCGCTACGAGGCCTTCGTCGATCTCCACGAGCGGTTCCAGTCGAACGTCGCGGATATCGTGCCGCCGGAAGCGGAGCGACCGGACGTTGCGATCATGTGGGCGACCGAAGAACTGGATTCGTTTTCACCGTACCTGATCGACGAGTCGACGAGTTTCAAGCAGTGGCGCGACCTCGAGGTTACCGACGCGTTCGCCAACACGGACGTGCGAGACTTCCACAGCGACCGCGGCGCGGTCGACTACGAAACGCTCCTCGATATCGACCCCGAGGTACTCCTGTTCCGCGGGCTGGAAAACAAGACCGCACAGGAGTTCCAGAGCGATATCGTCTCTAAACTGGAAGCGGATGACACTGCCCAGAAGCTGACTGCCGTCCAGAACGGCGACGTCTACCGCGGCGGCCCGCTCTATCAGGGGCCGATCACGAACCTCGTCGTCACCCAGCGGGCGGCCGAACAGCTCTACGACGTCGACGAACAGCTATACGACCCGCAGGAAGTCGGTGATATCGTCAACGGCAACCTGTAGTCGTCGGCCGGAGCCAGTGGTTTCCGACACCTCGAGTGGCCACCCGGAGTCACGCCGATCTGGCGACCGTCACGCAGCTACTGCGGCTCCGACCAGTCGAACGCCGATCCGCGGGTCGATCCGTTCGGGTCGACCTCGTAGTCGTCGGCCGCGGGCAGTTCGCGCCCGGTCCGGCCCGCGTCATCGACCGCCACGGCTTCAGCCGGCTCGGCCGAGACCTGGAACGACGACAGCGCCTCCGAGAGGTCCCGTGCTCGCTCGGACAGCGACGTGGCGGTGTGTGAGACCTCGACGAGTGAGGAGGTCTGTTCTTCGGCGGCCGCAGCAACCGTCTCCGCTTCGGCGCTGGTCTCCTCGCTGATCGCCGCGACGTCGTCGGTCATCGTCACGATCTCCTGTGTCGCGCCCGCCTGCTGTTGGGTCGCCGCCGAGATTTCCTGAACGCCGTCGTTCGTCTCCGCGGCGAACGAGGAGATCTCCTCGAGCGACGCGACCGTCGTCTCCACTGCGCTGCGGTGGTCGGCGATGCACTCGTCGGTTTCCCGGACGACGGCTGCGACCTGGTCGGTCTGCTCGCTGACACGCTCGAGACGGTCCTCGATGTCGATCGCCGCCTCCTGCGTGTCCTCGGCGAGAGACTTGACTTGCTCGGCGACCGCGGTAAACTGAGCATCGTCCGAACTCGAGCGGGCGGCCTCGATGCTGGCGTTGAGCGCGAGCATGTTCGTCTCCTTCGTGACGTCAGCGATGAACTCGAGTTCGTCACCGGTCTGTGCATAGATCGTGCCGCCGAACGCTCCCACGATGAGGGGGATGACAGCGAGTGCGGCGAGAAACCGAAGCGCATAGCGGCGGCGAACGACCGGGATGTACTCCCACGGATTCAAGCCCATATGGAACTGGGACTCGACGCACCTGGTATGTAACTCGCTAAGAATCATATGTAATACTATAGATCACTCGTCGATCAGATACAATAGCCACAGCGGGGTCGAGATTTCCGCCGGTGGGCAAACGAGACGAGAGCGAGGTCGACAGCGTGGGTCCGGCCCACTCGAGCCAGTCCGAACCGCTGAAATACCGCCACGCCCTACTCGCGTCCGTGTCGAAGCAGGTCCAGCAGGTCGATACGATCTTCTGTCACGAAACCGGCGACGACTACCTGATCGTCGTCGAACGTGACGGCAAACGGCTGTTCAGAGCGAAACTCGGACTCTCAGAAACCTCCGCCGGCCCCCGCCCCGCGAAGTTCCGGCTCAAACAGGGCTCGAGCGAAGAGCCTCGCCAGCCCGACGAGTTCATCGAACTCGCCCGGCGAGCGGCACGGATCCGCATCTCCGAGCAGACCTCACCCGACGGCCGGCGCGAGCTCACCGAGATGCTTTCGGGCTACCAGCTCGAGGACAAGGCCAAGGCCGTCCGGACCTGTCGGTACTGTGCCTCCGCGGGCCGGTACTCGCCGATCACCACCGACACTGCAGTCAAAGACGACAACGACTGGATCTGTCGGGACTGTGCTCGCCAGGAACTCGAGCGCCAGCTCTCCTTTTCGGGCAGCGGTGCGGTCACCGGCGCAGCCAAAGAGCGCCTCGAGGAACTCATGCTCGAGGTCCAGGACTTAGAGCGGATCGTCAACCTGCTCAAGGGCCAGCTCGATCCGGATCTGACGAAGTTCGATACGATTTCGGCGACGACCGACGAGGTCGACCCCGTTCGAGTCGATTCGCTGAACCTCCATCCCGGCTTGCAGGGCCTGCTCGAGGACCGGTTCGAGACCCTGTTGCCAGTCCAGAGTCTCGCGGTCGAGAACGGCCTCTTCGACGGCGACGACCAGATGGTCGTCTCGGCGACGGCGACCGGGAAGACCCTCGTCGGGGAGATGGCCGGCATCAACCGCGTGCTCAACGGCAAGGGCACGATGCTCTTTCTCGTGCCGCTGGTGGCCCTGGCAAACCAGAAGTACGAGGACTTCCAGGACGAGTACGGCCACCTCGTCGACGTCTCCATTCGCGTGGGCGCGAGCCGGATCGCCGACAACGGCAACCAGTTCGATCCCAACGCCGACGTCATCGTCGGCACCTACGAGGGGATCGACCACGCCCTGCGGACGGGCAAGGACATGGGCGACATCGGAACCGTCGTCATCGACGAGGTTCACACCCTCAAAGAAGAAGAGCGGGGCCACCGGCTGGACGGGCTCATCTCGCGGCTCAAGTACACCTGCGAGCAACGCGCGAAGCGTCGCGACGACTATGGGGGTGCGCAGTGGATCTATCTCTCGGCGACCGTCGGCAACCCAGACCAGCTCGCGGGTGCGCTCGAGTCGACACTCATCGAGTTCGAGGAGCGCCCGGTCCCGATCGAACGCCACGTCACCTTCGCAGACGGCCAGGAGAAAGTCCGCATCGAGAACAAGCTCGTCAAACGCGCGTTCGATACCGAGTCCTCCAAAGGCTATCGCGGGCAGACGATCATCTTCACCAACTCCCGGCGACGGTGTCACGAGATCTCACGGAAACTCGAGTACTCTGCCGCACCCTACCACGCCGGCCTCGATTACAAACGCCGCAAGGAGGTCGAACGCAAGTTCGGCGAGCAGGAACTCTCGGCAGTCGTCACGACTGCTGCACTCGCAGCGGGGGTCGACTTCCCAGCCTCACAGGTAATCTTCGACTCGCTGGCGATGGGTATCGAGTGGCTCTCCGTCCAGGAGTTCCACCAGATGCTCGGCCGCGCGGGTCGACCCGACTACCACGACAAGGGGACGGTGTACGTCCTCGTCGAACCCGACTGCGCCTACCACAACTCCATGGAGATGTCCGAGGACGAAGTCGCCTTCAAACTCCTCAAAGGCGAGATGGAGTCGGTGATGACCCACTACGACGAGGCCGCCGCAGTCGAGGAGACGCTGGCGAACGTCACCGTTGGCGGCAAGGCCGCAAAGGCGCTCAACGACCGCATGATCGGCGACGTCCCCACGAAACACGCCATCGGCAAACTGCTACAGTACGAGTTCATCGACGGCTTCGAACCCACGCCGCTCGGTCGCGTGGTCACGGAACACTTCCTCGAGCCCGGACAGGCGTTTACCCTCCTCGATGGCATCCGGAAGGACGCCCACCCCTACGAGCTCGTCGCGGACATCGAACTGCGCGACGAGGATCGCTGATCGGACCAGCCGCGGTCGGTACGCGCGGAGCCCGGCCACAATCGTTTTACGCCCGCGTTTCAGCGGCCAGAAGCATAAAGGAGACGAGCGCGCAATCGACAGCCAGCACGGGGCTGCCCCGACGCTGTCACTATGGACTCTACGGACAACTGTCAGTCAGTTCCGGTGCAACCGCCGGACGGTCGCGATTGCACCGGGAAATCGGTACAGCAGGCCGTGCCGACGACGCCAGCCGCAGTCGACCCTCCGGCACTCGTCCTGCTCGTTCACGCAAGCGACACAGTGCCCGACGCATGCGAGGAGTTGTGCGGCGGTGAGACGGCACATCTCTCGGTTACCTTTGCCGACGAGGAGCCGTCCTGCCCCACGGAAGAGGAGATCAGCGGCCGATTCGGCCAGCTCACGATCGGGAACGTCCTCGCCGACGACTCGGCGCCGGATTTCACTCAGTCAGTCGTCACCGAGACGGTGCCTGATCCGACCGATCTCACCGCGATCGGCATCGCAGTGAGCCGCTTTTGCAAACACTGGGGCGACACAGACGAGGGCCTGACAGTCTGTTTCGATTCGCTCGACGCCCTGCTCCGGCACACGCCACCGGCGGACGTCTTCCAGTTCACACACGTCCTCGCGAACCGATTCGCGAGCGTCGATGCCCACGCCCACGTTCACTTCGATCCGACACACCACGAGGACCGTGTCGTTTCGGCGTTCAGTGTGCTCTTCGACGCCGTCGTCGCCGCCGACTGCGACGAGCCACTCCCGGAAGCGACCGACGAGGATGTCGCCTCGATGCTGGCCGAGTGGACGGACACAGCGCTGATCGATAGCGAGCAGGATGCGATCTCCGAAGCGACCGACGAGGAGATCGAGCGACTGCTCGGTGACTGATACGGTCTGCTGTTAGTCAGTTCCGGTGGGCCCGCAGGACGGGTCGCGGGTGCACCGGGAACTCGGAACAGCAGACCGTATGTCTCGCCGGTCACGGAACGAACGCGATCCCGAACAGCGACAGCGCAAGCACGAGCACCGAGCCTGGAACGCCGCCGATTGCGACGATCACGATCGTCAGCGGCGACACTGCCACCGTGACGCCGAAGACGACCTGAGCGAGATACAACACCACGAGCCCACCGACCGTGTTGATAATGAACGGCCTGGCAACCGCAACGAGCTGTGCCGCCGCAAGAACGAGGAGCAAGACGAGGATCAAAAGCAGCAACTCGAGCCCGGTCATAGAGGCGCTATCACGCCATCGGGCAAAACCGTTCTGTCGGTTCCCGATGACTGTCTCGAGGGAAAGAGCGGACGCCTCGAGCGTGGCGGCTCACACGGCGACGGCCAGCAGGATAACGAAACGCTTTATGGTGTGGGGGCGATATCGAGATGTACGGGATCGTGGGTTAGCTTGGTATACTTCGGGCCTTGGGTGCCCGTGACCCCGGTTCAAATCCGGGCGATCCCATTCGCTTTCGTCACGAACGACACCGCAAGTGGCGGCTCTATACTCACCCGATCTTCTTTCGCGGCGCGAATCCGTGACCGACAGCTACTGAGACGATGCTGACGAGCGACAGTACTGATCAACCAGCGGCATCAGAACCGAAGGAAGAGAACTGAACTATGAGTTCGGGGTGTGAGGTGTTCTGAGGGAAGCAATCATCAGGATCCACACGGAGTACGATCGTACAACCATGGTGAGTACCCACACGGAGTACGATCAGACTGACCACAGTGAGGACCGGATGATGGACCGATCATCTTGATATTCGTTGGGATCACCTCGATTCTACGTAGTGGGGTGCGAACAATGAAGCCTTCCGTGGAAGCAATAGTACTGCCCTGTCGAACAGCGGAGACCACTGGCGGCAATAAACTCGTGTTATCGTCAATGCACCCAGTCGCGGTTGCACAAGCCACGAATGCATCGTCGGTTGCCACCCTGAATCCGCTCGCGTTCGATGGCGGCTCGCTGACTGCTCGCAGTGATCGACGCTGCGAGCGGTTCACTTCCGTCCCGGTTTACAACCATTTATACCCGATGGCAGCCCTAGAACGGTGCAATGGCGCAAGCGGGCAACTCAGAACTCGTCGACTCCTTCGAGCAGTTCTTCCGCAACTACTACGACAACGAGATCAAGCAGCTTGCGCAGCGGTATCCCAACGAGCAGCGGTCGCTGCACGTCGACTGGCAGGATCTCTATCGATTCGATCCCGACCTCGCGGACGACTTCATCGCCCAGCCCGAACAGCTCCAGCGCTATGCCGAGGAGGCGATACGGCTGTACGACCTCCCGATCGACGTCAGCCTCGGGCAGGCACACGTCCGGATCCGAAACCTTCCCGAGACGGAGTCACCCGAGATCCGGGAAATCCGCGCGCGGGACATGAATTCCCTCGTGCAGGTCCACGGGATCGTCCGCAAAGCCACCGACGTCCGCCCCAAAATCGAGGAGGCTGCCTTCGAGTGCCAGCTCTGTGGCACCCTCACGCGCGTCCCCCAATCCAGCGGCGACTTCCAGGAACCCCACGAGTGTCAGGGCTGTGAACGACAGGGCCCCTTCCGCATCAACTTCGACCAATCCGAATTCGTCGACTCCCAGAAGCTGCGCATCCAGGAAAGTCCCGAAGGACTACGCGGCGGCGAAACCCCCCAGTCGCTCGACGTCCACGTCGAAGACGACATCACCGGCGAGGTCACCCCCGGCGACCACGTCTCGGCGACGGGTGTCCTTCGTCTCGAGCAACAGGGCGACAACCAGGACAAATCGCCAGTCTTCGACTTTTACATGGAGGGAATGTCCGTCGACATCGACGAAGAACAGTTCGAGGACATGGACATCACCGACGAGGACAAGAAGCAGATCTACGAGATCTCCAACCGTGACGATGTCTACGAGAAGATGATCGCCTCCATTGCGCCCTCCATCTACGGCTACGAGCAGGAGAAACTCGCGATGATCCTGCAGTTGTTCTCGGGCGTGACCAAGCAGTTACCCGACGGGTCGCGGATTCGGGGCGACTTGCACATGCTGCTGATCGGTGATCCGGGTACCGGGAAGAGTCAGATGCTAGGGTATATTCAAAATATTGCACCTCGGTCGGTTTATACCTCTGGCAAGGGCTCGTCCTCGGCTGGCCTCACAGCCGCCGCCGTCCGCGACGACTTCGGGGACGGCCAGCAGTGGACACTCGAGGCCGGCGCGCTCGTCCTCGCCGACCAGGGAATCGCGGCAGTCGACGAGCTCGATAAGATGCGATCGGAAGACAGGAGTGCCATGCACGAGGCCTTAGAGCAACAGAAGATCTCCGTCTCGAAGGCCGGTATCAACGCGACGCTCAAATCGCGCTGTTCGCTGCTGGGTGCCGCGAACCCCAAGTACGGCCGCTTCGATCAGTACGAACCGATCGGCGAGCAGATCGACCTCGAGCCGGCGCTCATCTCGCGGTTCGACCTCATTTTCACGGTCACCGACCAGCCAGACGAGGAGAAAGACCGGAATCTCGCAGAACACATCCTCACGACCAACTACGCGGGGGAGTTGACCACCCAGCAAGCGGAGATGACCTCCCTCGAGGTCAGCGACGACGAGATCGAGGAGATGACCGAGCAGGTCGATCCCGAGATCGACGCCGAACTCCTGCGCAAGTACATCGCGTACGCCAAACAGAACTGTCATCCGCGGATGACCGACGAGGCCCAAGAAACGATTCGGGACTTCTACGTCGACCTGCGCTCGAAAGGAACTGACGAGGACGCTGCCGTCCCCGTCACGGCGCGGAAACTCGAGGCGCTGGTTCGACTTGCAGAGGCAAGCGCCCGTGTTCGGCTCTCGGACACGGTCGAGCAGAGCGATGCCGAACAGTCCGTCGAAATCGTTCGCTCCTGTCTGCAGGACATCGGCGTCGATCCCGAGACCGGCGAGTTCGACGCGGACATCGTCGAGGCCGGCACCTCGAAGTCCCAGCGCGATCGAATCAAGAACCTCAAGGGACTCATCAGCGACATCGAAGAGGAGTACGACGACGGCGCGCCGGTCGACATCGTCTTAGAACGGGCCCAAGAGGTCGGCATGGACCAGTCCAAGGCCGAACACGAGATCGACAAACTCAAACAGAAAGGCGAGGTCTACGAGCCGAGTACGGACACGCTCCGGACGACGTAACGCCAGGATAACGCTCGCTCGAGCCGTCGACCCGACGAATCGAGCTTAAAGTTCGTCGATGTTCGTGACGGTCGCCCGGATCGTCACTGCTGCGACGTCGGCGACCTCGGCAGCGGCAGCCTGCGTGATCGACGGCCACTCCGCACGCTCCCCGGCCGCTTTGTAGAGACAGGCCGCAGCGACGCCACCGGGATTTCGACCGCCGATCAGGCCCGCCTCGAGCAGGGCTTCGACGTGTTCTCGAGCGCGACATTCGACGGCCGTTCCGAGCTCGAGTTCCGAGGCGAAGCGTGGCAGATACTGCGCGGGATCGATCGGTCCCGTCCGCAGCCCCAGTTCACGGTTCATCGCATCGTAGGCGGCCGAGAGTTCGGCATCGTCGGCACGTGCGACGGCAGCGATTTCGTCGGTCGTTCGCGCGATCGAGCGCGTCCGACAGGTCGCATAGACCACAGCGGCAGCAAATCCCTCGAGCGAACGCCCCTGAAAGAGCCCCTCGGACTGGGCGGACTCGAACAGCGCACAGGATTGCTCTCTGACGGAATCCGGCAGCGAGAGCAAAGCAGTGAGTCGTCTGATTTCGGCGAAGCCATACACCTGATTTCGTTCCGCTTTCGACGAGATCCGTGCGCGGTTGTGCTCGCGGCGCAGGCGCGCGATCTGTCGCCGTTTCCGGCCGGTCAGACGAGAACTGGTGCCCGCGTTCGAGCCGTATCCGATCTCCGTCGAGAGTCCACGATCGTGTCGCGACCGGGTCAGCGGCGCGCCGGTTCGTCTCGGATCGGAGTCGTCGTCCTCGAACGACCGCCACTCCGGGCCACGATCGATCTCGTTTTCCGCGGAGACGAGTCCACACTTCTCACAGACGATTTCCGTACCCTCTTTCCGTAATCTGCCGTCGCATTCGGGGCAGTCCGGTGCTGTATCGGCATCTGCCATTGGTTATTTCCCCTTATATCCAGTTGGTACTCTCTAGTATTTAAAATGTTGGAGAAGATGAACGAACTGAGCACGTGAAACGACAGTCGGCAGAGATCCTATCGATCGAAGAGCCACGTCAGCACGGACCGTGACTGCGATGGGGATTCGCAGGGAGACGAGTCCGTCGTATCCGTCCGCTCGGCCAGCAGTCGTTCGTACTGGTCGACGATCGCCTGCCGGCGTCGCTCGCTTGCCTCGAGCGCCCGCTCGAGGGTGGCGATCCGAACCTGGTGTTGCGTCCGTTCGATCCGGTAGGAAAGCGGCAGTTCCTGTCGGTCCGAGACGGCAGAGGACTGGTGGGAGGAGCTGCGCTGTCGGTAGCTGGATCCGGCGACCGGAGTCGGGCGAGTAAGTCGGCGTCGTTCGTCAGCGGGGTGAATGGGATCTGGGCCTCGTTGCTCGACGGACATGGCTCACCTTCGACGTCCACACGGGCCGAGAAAAAGGTCAGTCAGTCAGGTGTCAGACGCGTCTGACACGGGTCGTGCGTCCGACGGACGTTACTCAGAGATGCTCGAGCACTCCCTGCGTCTCTGCCGGCACGGGCTCGGGTTCGCTGCCGGCGGCGGCCGCCGCGTCGGGGTCTTTGAGCAGGTGGCCCGTCGTCAGGCAGGCGACGCGCTCGTCGTCGTCGACGACGCCCTCGGTGCGGAGCTTTCGCAGCCCGGCGACGGAGGCGGCAGAGGCAGGTTCGACGCCGATTCCCTCGCCAGCGATGTCACGTTGGGCCTCGGTGATCTCCTCGTCGGAGACCGCGACCGCGGTACCACCGGTCTCGCGGATGCCGGGCAGGGCCTTCGGCGCGTTGACCGGGTTGCCGATCCGAATCGCAGTGGCACGCGTCTCCACGTCGTCCCAGCGCCGGACCTCGTCGGCATCGTTTTCGATCGCTTCGACCATCGGCGCAGCGCCTTCGGCCTGGACGCCCGTCAGCTTGGGAACGTCGTCCTCGTCGAGTTCACCCGCCTGGACGAGTTCACGGAAGGCCTTGTACAGCGCCGAGGTGTTCCCTGCGTTGCCGACCGGGAGCACGATCCGGTCCGGAACGGCGTCGTAATCGGCGAGGAAGCCCTCGAGGATCTCGAGGCCGATCGTCTTCTGGCCCTCGAGCCGGAAGGGGTTCAGCGAGTTCAGCAGGTAGGCCTCGCCCTGGGCTGCGAGCTCCTGAACGATGTCAAGGCATGCGTCGAAGTTGCCGTCGACCTCGAGGATCCGCGCCCCGTGAAGACTCGCCTGGGCGATCTTCCCGGCGGCGACCTTCCCGGCGGGCAGCAATACAAGCGTCTGCATGCCGCCACGGGAGCCGTAGGCGGCCAGCGCGGCGCTCGTGTTCCCGGTCGAGGCACAGGCCAGCCGACCGACGCCGAGTTCCTTCGCGACGCGGACGCCGACGGTCATCCCGCGATCCTTGAACGAGCCGGTCGGGTTCATCCCTTCGTGTTTGATCCGTAGCGCTTCGACGCCGACCGACTCCTCGAGACGGGGCACTTCGTATAGCGGCGTGGCACCTTCCTGAATCGAGACGCCTTCCTCGAAGGGCAGCGCGTCGGCGTAGCGCCAGACGCCGTGGCCGTCGAAGTCGTCGAAGGTCGGCAAGTCGGCGTAGCGGACCTCGAGCAGCCCGTCGCACTCGTCGCAGGTGTAGCGGATGTCGTCGAAGGGGGCGAACGTGTCGCCACACTCGATACATTCTAGCCAGACGCCGTCGGCGGCGTCGGCGGGTTCGTCCGGCTGCTCGGCCGAGAGGCTGAGACTCATTATCGAGTGGGAAGGATGCGACAGGGAAAAAGTGAGTGGATTCGGCGGTGGTCCGGTTCAATCGGCCGTCTCGTCGAACTCGTCGATCACGTCGTGGACCGTCGCCGTCCAGGCGTCCAGTGCTTCGTGAAGCATCTCCTTGGCTTCTGGCAACGCGATCGCGGTATACTGGTAGATGTAGCCACCACCGTCCAGCAACCGTCGGTCCCGGCGAACGAGGCCCCGTTCGTGTAGCGTCGACAGGGAGCGGTTCACCGTACTCCGATCTCGCTCGAGTGTCGCGGCCAACTCCTCGATCGTACTGCCGGGCTGGGAACACAGTGTCAGGTAGGTGCGGGTCTCGTGATCCTCGATGCCAAACACGCAACTCATGACGTTTTCGAACGGCGGATTCGATTCCTCCATTAGTTCCCCGAGGCGGTGCTGGGGGGTGTCGGACATACAGTCTCGTACGGACGCAGGCGTCAAAATACTCGCCACAGTCGGCCAGAACGTCTAGGTGCTGGCGTCATGCGTCTTCGGCCGTTGCTCCGTAGCCCATCTTCCGGATACAGGCCCGCATTTCGTGTTCGGTTTCGTGGCGGTGGAGTCGCGTCGGTGTATCACAGTAATACACGGAGCCGTCGTACCGCAGCGTCACCTCGTACTCTTGCTGCGCTGTTGTCGTCGTAATTACGACTCGTCGTCCGTCCTCGATCGCATCCATGATCGCATCCGCCTCGAGGTCGCCAGCCGAGATCCGGAGCGGATTCGACATCGAGTGAGACTGGGCGCGCTGGTCCAAAGAAACTTCGTGTCATCACACCCCGCTACCGAAATCCACCTCGTTCGGACGATTCAAGGCCACCTGGCGGGCCAAACCGAGCGCCGGGAACCGGGTGTGCATGACGATTACCGAACCGGGATACCGCTACACTGACCCAGGGTGTGTAATATCACATGGCATCAGAGACAGTAACACGACAGCCAGAACGAACTGAAACGGCACTCGAGCCCTGGCAGGCGGGGACCGTCGGCGGTATCATCGGTGCGATCGTGTTCGGTGCGATGATGGTTGTCCAGACACCTGGCGTCCTCGAGATGGCGATCCCGGCGCTGTACGGGCTCGAGGGTGGACTCGCAGGAACGATCGTACACCTCTCACACGGCGCGGTCCTCGGCGTCGTCTTCGCGGCGCTGCTCGTCACAACGGGGCGTGCCGACGCGAGTCCGACGACGGCCGGGCTCCTCGGACTCGGCTACGGCATCGGGGTCTGGCTTATCCTCGCCGTCGTCGTGATGCCGATCTGGCTCTCGGCGGTCGGGTTCGAACTGGCACCTGCCGTCCCGAACGTCGCTATCGAGAGCCTCGTCGGCCACGCCGCGTACGGACTCGTTCTCGGCGTCGTGTACGCAGTCCTCGAGTGAGGAAAAGCCGGATCGAACAGCTACTCGAGTAGCCAGCTCAACAGCGCCTTCTGGGCGTGAAGTCTGTTTTACAGCCCACCTTTTTTCGCTCGGGTTCGTTCCACTCACCACTCACGAAAAAATCTGGACCAAAAACCGATCACTCACTTCGTTCGTGATCGACTGACTACTCGAGCAACCAGCTCAACAACGCCTTCTGGGCGTGAAGCCTGTTTTCGGCCTGATCGAAGACGATCGAGTGGTCGCCCTCGATGACATCGTCGGTGATCTCCTCGCCGCGGTGGGCCGGCAGGCAGTGCATCACGGATGCGTCGGGGGCGTGCTCGAGCAGGTCGGAAGAGACCTGGAACCCCTCGAAGTCGTTCATCCGGACGTCGCGTTCGTCCTCCTGGCCCATCGAGATCCAGACGTCCGTGTAGATGACGTCGGCGTCGGTGGCGGCCTCGATGGGGTCGGTCGTGGTCGTCGGATCGCCGCCGAGTTCGCGGGCGCGCTCTAAGACGGCCTCGTCGACTTCGTACCCCTCGGGCGTTGCAATCGTCAGGTCGACGCCGGTCAGGGCACAGCCGAGCGCGAACGACTGGGCGACGTTGTTGCCGTCGCCGATCCAGGCCGCCGAGACGTCCTCGAGGCCGCCCTCGTGTTCGCGGATCGTTAGCAGGTCCGCGAGTGTCTGGCAGGGGTGGGCGTCGTCGGTGAGCCCGTTGACGATCGGCACCGACGAGTACTCCGCGAGCACCTCGACGTTCTCGTGTTTGAACACGCGGGCCATCACCGCATCGACGTACCGCGAGAGCGCACGTGAGGTGTCTTTCAGCGGTTCGCCCCGCCCGAGCTGGATGTCGTCTTCGCCGAGGAAGATCGCGTGGCCACCCAGCTGGGTCATCCCCGTCTCGAAGGAGACCCGGGTCCGGGTGCTTGCCTTCTGGAAGAGCATCCCTAAGGTCTGTCCAGACAGGTCGGCGTGGTCCTCGCCGTTCTCGACGGCGCGTTTGTACTCCCCGGCCCTGTCGAGAACCGCGAACAGTTCCTCCTCGGAAAGGTCGTCGACGTCGAGGAAATGTCTCGGCTGTGTCTCGTCCGTATCTGTCGTCATGGTATAATAACTCGTCTACGAATACTTATTGGTCAATCCTTACTGAGCGTCCGCGCGACGCGCTCCAAGATCGAGACTGACTGATCGAACTCCGACAGCGGGAGCCGTTCGTCTGGTGCGTGATCGAGGTCGGAGTTGCCGGGCCCGTAGGTGACCATCGGACAGTCCCAGGCCCCGGCGTAGATGTTCATGTCGCTGGTGCCGGTCTTTCGCACCAGACGCGGGTCGTCGCCCTCCTTGCGGATGGCAACGCGGAACGCCCGGGCGACCTCCGTTCGCGGACTCATCATCACTGGCGGCACCTTGTCTTTCCAGGTGACGGTCCCGACCTCGAGTTCGGCTTCCGCTGCTTCGCGGACGGTATCGACGTCGAGTGCCGGCGGCACGCGCAACTGGACGTCCATCGTCGTCTCGACGGAGAGGCCGTCCTCGCTGACGCCGCCTTCGATGTCGACCGGCTTGGTCGTTACCTGCTCGAAGATCGGCTCGTACTCGTCGCC
Source organism: Haloarchaeobius amylolyticus (assembly GCF_042678045.1). Lineage (GTDB taxonomy): Archaea > Halobacteriota > Halobacteria > Halobacteriales > Natrialbaceae > Natrinema > Natrinema amylolyticus_A. The sequence continues at coordinate 428,648 of NZ_JBHUDI010000011.1, read as the reverse complement.
TTCGAAGCGCTCCTCGACGGCGGACCACCAGCGAACGGCGTGTTGGATCGCGTTCGGGTCCGGCCGAGAGGTATGCCCGGACTCGCTGGTCGCGACGTACGTGCCAGCGATCAGTCCGCGGTAGCCGAGCGTGATCCCGTCGGCCCCGGAGGGCTCACCGTTGACGACGGCGTCCGGCGGGCTCTCCCGGTCGTCGACCAGATAGCGCGACCCCTTCGAGTCGACTTCCTCGCCGACGACACCGACGAAGGAAACGCCGGTGCGGACGGCAGCGGCCGCCATCGCGGCGAGTGGCCCCGTCGCGTCGACGCTGCCACGCCCCCAAAGGATCTCGTCGTCGCCGGTTTCCTCGACCTCGACGGGAATGTCTCCCGGCACGGTGTCGATGTGCGAGGTCAGGAGGACGGAATCGTCCGCTGGCGCGCGGACGTTCCCGACTGCATCGATCCAGACCTCCCGGTCGTGGGCCTCGAAGAAGTCCACGAGTCGTTTGGCCGCCTCGCGTTCCTCACGGGTTGGAGAGGGGATCGAGACGAGGTCGACCAGCAACTCTCGAGCCTCCTCGAGCGAGACGTCCGTCGGGTCGTCCGTGCTCGCGTTCATGATTCGGAGTCGGGTGCGATGACCGCGCCCAGCGCGTCCACGAGCTGGTCCGCCGCGTCGTCGTCGATCACCAGCGGCGGCAGCAGGCGCAGGACGGTTCGTCCCGCCGGCAGCGCCAGCACCTGGTGGTTCATCGCCAGGTCACGGGCGACGCGGTTGGCCCCGCGTTTCAGCTCGATGCCGACGAGCAGTCCCTCACCGCGGATCTCGCGAACCTCGTCGCCGAGCGTGGCCTCGAGTTCCGTCGTGAGATAGTCGCCCATCGAAGCGGCGTGGGCGGGCCACTCCTCCTCGACCAGCGTCGAGATCGTCGCGTGGACCGCCGCGGTAACGACGGGGCCGCCGCTGAAGGTCGAATTGTGCGAGGCCGCGCCGTCGGCGATCCAGTCTCGAACCGCGACGCCGCCGATTGGGAGGCCGTTGCCGAGGCCTTTTGCGGTCGTGAGGATATCGGGGGAGACACCTGCGTTCTGGCAGGCCCACATCGACCCCGTCCGTCCCATGCCGGTCTGGACCTCGTCGAAGACCAGCGCTGCGCCGGCCTCGTCGGTGCATTCGCGGGCGGTCTCGAGGTAGCCCGCGGGCGGGACGTTGATCCCGCCTTCGCCCTGGATCGGCTCGAGGATGACGGCCGCGGTCTCGTCGTCCACGGCGGCCGCGAGCTCCTCGCCGTCGCCGTAGGGGACGAACTCCACGCCGCCAGCCAGGGGCTCGAACGGCTTCTTGTACTTGTCCTTCCAGGTCGCTGCGAGCGACCCCATCGTCCGCCCGTGGAACGAGCGGGTCGCGGCGACGATCTTCGAGTTCCCGGTCGCCGACCGGGCGAACTTCAGCGCGGCCTCGTTGGCCTCGGTTCCGGAGTTACAGAACCAGGCCTGATCGAGTCCGTCGGGCGTCGACGCGACGAGCGCGGCGTAGGCATCCTCGCGCGACTGGACGGGATAGGATGAGTCGACGAACGTCAGGTCAGCGACCTGCTCGGTGACCGCGTCGACGACCGCCGGGTGAGAGTGGCCCAGCGGCGTACAGGCGTAGCTCGCGCCGGCGTCGATGTACTCCGTCCCGTCGGACGTGTAGAGGAACGGCCCCTCGCCGCGTTCGATGCCGATCGGCTTGCTGCCGGAGACGAAATCGAGGTCACTCATTCTGCGGCCTCCGTTTCAGCGTCGTCTTCATCCGCAAGCACACCGGGCGCGAGGGTCGTCCCCTCGCCCGCAAGCGCGCTCGTAATCGGCTTGGCTGCGTTCGCGTCCGCGACGACGACCGAAGACGCGCCGCCCTCGAGTGCCTCCTCGGCGGCCATGACCTTCTTGGTCATGAACCCCTCGGCGGCGTCCTTGACACCCTCGAATTCCTCCGGCGTGGCAGCCGACTCGATCTTGGTCGACTCGTCGTCGGGGTCCTCGTAGACGCCCGAAACGTCGGTCAGCAAGACGAGGTCGGCCTCGAGCGCGCCGGCGATCGCGGCGGCGGCGCGGTCGGCATCGGCGTTGACTGCGGTGTAGCCGCCCGACTTCTCCTTGCCGAGGATCGGGACCGAGACGACAGGCGTGTAGCCGCCTGCGAGCGTCGTCTCGAGCAAGTCGGCGTTGACCGACTCGATCTTCCCCGAGTGGTCGCCGCGCTTGATCTTCTTCTTGCCGTCCTCTTTGACGCGGACGGCGGACTTGCGCTTGCCTTCCAGCAGTTTGCCGTCGGTGCCCGAGAGGCCGACCGCGTCGACGCCCTCGTTGTGCAGGCTCTCGACCAGATCGGTGTTGAGCTTGCCGGGCATCACCATCTTGAAGACGTCCATGGTGCGTTCGTCAGTGAAGCGTCCGACGACGCCGCCGGGGGTCTCGACGTAGGTCGGCTCCTCGCCGAGTTCCTCTAAGGTCTCGTCGACGGCAGTCGAGCCACCGTGGGTGAGGACGACGTCTTCGCCGTCCTCGACGAGACTCGCGACGTCAGCGAGCGCGCCCTCGGGATCGACGGCGCGTGCGCCGCCGATTTTGACGACGACTGTCATCTACGGTGCCCCCACGGGGTGGAGCCCCGTAAACTCGAGTCCGGCCGTCTCCTCGAAGCCCAGCGCGATGTTGGCGGCGTGGACCGCCTGGCCCGCGGAGCCTTTCATCATGTTGTCGATGGCCGAGAAGACGACGATGCGCTTGTTCGACGGGTCGAGTTCGAAGCCGACCTCAGCGAGGTTGGTCCCGGCGACGGACTTCGGTTCTGGGTAGCGGTAGACGCCGGAGCCGCCGGCAGCCATGCGGACGAACGGTTCGTCCTCGTAGCAGCCGCGATAGGCCTGCCAGAGGTCGCCCTTCGAGACGGGGCCCGACGGGAAGACGTGGCTCGTCGCGCTCGCGCCGCGGATCATGTCGACGGCGTGGCAGGTAAAGGACACCGAGGTGCCGAGGAACTGCTCGATCTCGGCCTCGTGGCGATGTCCCGTCGGCGCGTAGGGGCGGACGACGCCCGAGCGCTCGGGGTGGCTCGAGGCCTCGCCGCCGCCGGCACCCCCTTCGGAGGAGCCGACTTTCACGTCGACGACGATCTGCTCACCGCCCTCCAAGATGTCGTGTTCGAACAGCGGGTAGAGCCCGAGGATCGTCGCGGTGGCGTTACAGCCGCCGCCGGCGATCAATTCAGCCCCCGCGAGGTTGTCGCGGTTGATCTCCGGAAGCGCGTACTCGGCCTTCTCGAGGTACTCCGGGGCCTCGTGGCCGTCGTACCACTCGTCGTACTGTGCTTCCGTCTCGAGACGGAAGTCAGCCGAAAGGTCCACGACCGTGTCGGCGATCTCGAAGAACTCGTCGATCTGGCCCATCGAGACGCCGTGTGGCGTCGCCGCAAAGAGGACGTCGACGCTCTCGAGATCGTCGGGTTCGGTAAAGCGCAGGTCCGTCCCGCGAAGCGGCGGGTGAACGGAGCCGACGCTCTTGCCGGCTTTCGATCGGCTCGTGACCTCCGCGAGCTCGACGTTCGGATGGCCCGCGAGCAGGCGCAGGAGTTCGCCACCGGTAAAGCCGGAGCCGCCGATGACGGTCGCGGTGACTGTCTCGGCTGCCATCAGGCGCTCACCTCGAGTTCCTGCTCGGCGGCCGCGGCTTTCTGCTCGAGCCAGTCGACGACGGTGCCAGCGACGTCGGTCTCGACGGCCTCGTCGAGAGCCTTGAACTCGACGGTGTGGTTGACCTCGTGGACGGTGTAGGAATCACCGGTTTCCATGAGGTCGACACCTAACAGGCCGCCACCGACGGCATCACTGGCCTTCTGGACGAGGTCCAGCGCGTCGTCGTCGAGTTCGAAGACGTCCGTCTCCGCACCCTTGGCAGCGTTCGTGATCCAGTGGTCCGACGAGCGGACCATCGCGGCGATGGGCTCGCCGTCGACCGCGAGCACGCGAATGTCGCGGCCGGGTTTCTCGACGAACTCCTGGACGTAGAACACCTTGTGCTCGTAGTGGCCGAGCGTCGCCTTGTGCTCCAGGATGGCCTCGGCAGCCGATTTGGAGTCGATCTTGGCCATCAGGCGGCCCCAGGACCCAACGACGGGTTTGAGGACGCACGGATAGCCGAAGTCCTCGATGGCCTCCATCGCGGTCTCCTTGGTGAAGGCGACTTTCGTCGCGGGCGTGGGCACGCCCGCCTGCTCGAGCGCGAGGCTGTTTTTCACTTTGTCAGCGCAGATATCGGCGGTCTCGTGGCTGTTTACCACAGGGATGCCGTAGGCCTCGAAGAACTGCGTGGCGTACAGGCTCCGGCTCGTGGCGAGACAGCGGTCGACGACGATGTCGAGATCTGCGAACGCCGCTGGCGCCTCCGAAATGTCGAAGGTCTGCTTGCGGACGTCGATCTTCGTGACCTCGTGATCACGCTCGCGAAGCTCGTTCAACAGGAGCTTCTCGTCTTTGCGAATCCGTGAATAGAGTATGCCTACGTTCACGCGAGCCACCTCTGAATGGATGTGAGGAACTCGCTACGAGCCCCTCGAGTCGTATGCGCAGCGCGGGCCGGTGTCGCGCCCGTCTGCAAGGTCACTCACCCCAGTCCTCTTCGAGCTCGGGGGCTCGCTCGAGGACTGGCGGCTCGGTGTCGACGACTTCCAGCTCGGCACCACAGGTCGTACAGTCAACGATCTCTCCGACTTCCAGATCGTCGTGCAGGGACAGTTCAGCCCCACACTCGACGCATTCGGTCATTGTACTCGCACGTGGGAGCCGCGATCCCTTAAAGCCTTCGAACCTAACAGCAAAATTATACTAACTGCACTGCCCTCTAACGGACCGTAGACGCCATTTCACCGCAATTCTACTTTGACATATCATAGAGCGAGTAATTCATCCCCTCACGGGGATCGTCGTCGGAGCGGGCGGTCGGCACTCCAGGGCGTCGCCGTCCGTCCCGTTCCAATCGCTCGAGTGACGCGGTCAGACATACCCGTTCACCTCCGACCGGAGCGCCTCGTGGGCCGCCTCGAGCGCTGCGGTCAACTCGGCATGTGCGTCGTCGTCGGCCGCGAGCGCCTCGCGGGCCGGCTCGAGTTGATCGTCAACCGCCTCGGGGGCAGGACCGCCCTGCGAGTCGCGGCTCGCGACGCTTTCGGCCGGGTCGAGTGCATCCGCGACGGCGTCGGGATCGACGTAGGCCTCGAGCGATTCGCCGAGAACTTCTTGGGATGCAGCCTCGAGGGCGTCTTCGTCCGCACCGTTTTCGGCTGCGATGGCCACCAGTTCGTGTGCAGTACGGAACGGGAGCCCGTTCGCAGCCAGCAGGTCCGCGACGCCGGTCGCCGTCGAGAAGCCCGCGCCGGCTTCCGCGGCCAGGGTCCCTTCGTTCCAGTCGGCCGTCGCGACCGCACCCGCCGCGACCTCGCTCGCCTCGGTGACCGCGTCGACGGTCTCCCAGGCGTGAGTCGTCGCCCGCTGCAGGTCGCGGTTGTACGCGCGGGGCAGTCCCTTGAGCGTCGTCGTCAGCCCCTGAACCCCGCCGGCCGCGTCACCCGCAACCGCGCGAACGAGTTCCAGCGTGTCCGGATTCTTCTTCTGGGGCATGATCGACGACGTCGAGGAGTAGTCGTCCGACAGCTCGACGAAGCCGCGGTTCGCGAAGATGATCACGTCCTCGGCCAGTCCCGACAGCGTCGTCGCGTGCGTCGACAGCGCTTGCACCGTCTCGAGCAGGAAATCCCTGCTCGAGGAGGCGTCCATCGAGTTCTCGACGACGCTATCGAATCCGAGCAGGTCGGCAGTGCGCTCGCGGTCGATGTCGAACGTCGTGCCTGCGAAGGCTGCGCCGCCCAGCGGCGACTGGTTGATCCGCGCGTAGGCCTCGAGCAACCGTTCGGTATCACGGCGAACGGCACCTTCGTAGGCCAGCGCCCAGTGAGCTACCGTAGTGGGCTGAGCGGGCTGGAGGTGCGTGTAGCCGGGCATGATCGTCTCCCGGCCGTCTTCGGCCACGTCGACAAGCGACTCGCGCAGCGCGAGGGTCGTCTCGATCGCCGCGAGGACGTCCTCGCGCAGCCGGTAGCGGATACAGGCCGCGACCTCGTCGTTGCGCGAGCGTGCGGTGTGCATCTTCCCGCCGTCGGGACCGACGCGCTCGATGACGGCCGTCTCGATGGCCTCGTGGACGTCCTCGCCGTCGGGCAGCGAGCCATGGCCGTCGACTTCGATCGCATCGAGGGCAGTCAGGATCTCACTGGCGACGTCGTCGTCGACGATCCCCTGCTCGGCGAGCATGACCGTGTGCGCGCGGTCGACCGCGAGGTCGGCCTGGAAAATGCGTTCGTCTGCTGCGAGCGAGGAGAGGAAGCTCCGGGCGGGGCCGCCGCTAAAGCGGTCCCGGCGGACGACCCCCTCGTCGGTGCCCCCGTCAGTGAGGACGGGGCGGGACGCGCTACTGCCGGCTCGGCGATCCGACGAGGATCGCGGTCCACTGGACCGCTCACCGCCGTGAGCACTCTCCTCGAACATCGTTACTCGTCGTCCTCGTCGTCGGCGTTCGCGGCGATCGCCTCGTTGGCGAGGCGGCGCTGGAAGCCGTGGTACTTCGCGACGCCGGTGGCGTCTTCCTGTTTGATCTTGCCGACCGTCTCGGTGTCGAAGGACGCGTGTTCGGCCGAGTAAGCCGCGAACTTGCTCTCGCGTGCGACCGGACGGGCCTGGCCACCCTCGAAGCGGATCGTCACCGTGCCGGTGACACGCTTCTGCGTCTCGTCGATGAAGCCCTCGAGCGCGCTCACGAGCGGTGCGTCGATCAGGCCCTCGTAGGCCTTCTGGGACCACTGCTGGTCGATCTGGGTCTTGAACTGGCGCTCCTCCTGGGTGAGGACGAGACCCTCGAGGGCCTCGTGAGCGTTCAACAGCGTCGTCGCGCCGGGGTGTTCGTAGTTCTCGCGGACCTTCAGCCCGAGCATGCGGTCTTCCATCATGTCGGTACGGCCGACGCCGTAGCTGCCGGCGAGTTCGTTGAGGTACTCGATGAGTTCGACCGGCTCGTATGCCTCGCCGTCGACGGCGACGGGGTAGCCCTCCTCGAAGGTGATCTCGATCTCTTCGGTCTCGCTGCCGGGCTCGTCGGTCCACGCGTAGATGTCACGCGGTGGAACGTAGCCGGGATCCTCGAGGTCGTCGCCCTCGACCGAGCGACTCCAGATGTTGGTGTCGATCGACCAGTCGCCGCCACTGCCACCCTCGACTGGCAGGTCCTTCTCGGCGGCATACTCCTGTTCCCACTCGCGGGTCAGCCCGAGTTCGCGAACAGGGGCGTACACCTCGAGATCGGAGTCACGCCAGATCGCCTCGAACCGGAGTTGATCGTTGCCCTTGCCCGTACAGCCGTGCGCGACGGCGTCACAGTCCTGTTCCTTCGCGATGTCGAGGATCGCCTCCGCGATTACCGGGCGAGCCAGCGCCGTGCCCAGCGGGTAGCCCTGGTAGGTCGCGTTCGCGCGAACGCTCTCGAGACAGAGATCGGCGAATTCCTCTCGCGCGTCGACGACGTAGTGTTCTAAGCCGAGCGCTTCGGCGGTTTCCTCGGCCTCGTCGAACTCGGCGGCCGGCTGGCCGACGTCGACGGTAACACCGATCACGTCGTCGTATCCGTATTCTTCCTCGAGCAGCGGGACACAGACAGTCGTGTCCAGGCCGCCCGAAAACGCAAGTGCCACGCGGGTCATATCGTACTCGAGTGAACTCACAGGACGGACTTAAGCTCATTGGTTTCAATTTCGCAAAATAACGAGAGAGCGGCTGCTAAGCGAAAATACTGTAGTTTTGGGAACGTTGAAACGAACCGGGACAGGGGAGTAGTATAGGACGGGCTCAAAGGCCCGGTCGGAATCGTCGCGGTCGTCGCCGAGCGACGGTCCCGTCGGTACCGGAAACGGCGAGCGTGGTGCCGACGGACTGACTCATTGTCTGAACACTGCTGATCCACGGTCTTAAACCCTGCTACATCGCGCTCCCGACGGGCGACGGATGTATACGCGTTGTCGTCAGTCATGGTCGGCACACCCGTGACCCGCAGTGGGATGTGCCGGGACATCGCGACAGCAACCCGTCTTACTCGTCGTCGGGCAGCGACAGGACGTTCTCTCGACCGATCCGGAACACCTCGATCTCGTCGTTCTCGCGCAGCTCGCCGACGACCTGACTCGTTTTGGCCTCGGTCCAGTCCAGTTCCGAGACGACTTCCTGCTGTTTGATCCGTCCGCCGCGTTGCTCGAGCAGCCGCAGTACCCGCTCTTCGTTGCTCAGCAGTTCCGGCGGTGGGGTCTGAGCCGCGCTCGAGTCGGGTTCGGCCGCGCCGTCGGTTCGCCACGCCGTGTCGGTTCCGCCGTCCGTGCCGCCGGTTCGGGCTCGGTTGCGACTGCGCAGCCAGCCGGCAACGGCGACGGTTGCCAGCAGCGCCAGCGCCAGGACCACGACGACCCAGGGCATTGCCGGACCGCCGTCGGCTGACGGCTGTGTCGTGGCCGAGTCACCGTTTTTCATCAGCACGAGCCGTGGCTGATCGTCGGGAAAGTTCGTCTCGCCCTCCCACGTTACCGATCGATTGGACCGTTCGTCCGGGGAAGGGGTCACCTGCGGCCCGTCCTCGGTCTCGTAGACCGTGTACGGTTCCGGCCAGCGAAACTGCAACGTCGTCTCGTTGCTGAGTGTGAACCCGGACAGTGCAGCACCCGCCTCGATCTGATTCACTTCGACGTGGGCGAATTCAGACCACTGGAAGGTGACTTTCGCGTGCCCGATCTCTTCGGGCTGGGAATCCATCTCCGTCTCGATCGAGACGTTCGAGATGTTCATCTCCCGGTCGGTCGCGTTTTCACCCTCCGTGAGCGTCTCGTTCCACCCGCGTCGCTCCTCGGCGATGTACCACGCCGTGTTGTTCGTGATGTTCGCGTCCAGGGACTCCCACTCCGCCATCGATCCGTTATCGTCGGGATAGAACTGGTAGTCCGTCGTCACCTGCGCAGAGCCGTTCTCGGCGATGGCGACGTCGATATGGATCCGATCGGCGTCCTCGAGTTGCACGGTTCCGTTGGTGTCCGTTCCACCGTCGTCCGCCTGAACCTGTCGCAGCACTGGCTGTGTCCCAGCATCCGCTGTCGCAGGCGCCACCGGGGCGAGCACACCCGAACACGCAACCACCACGAGCAGGCAGACAAGGGCTCGCAGCCCCTTCACCTCCATTACGGTCATATGCTGTGGCCGCCCAAATAGGTCTTTCCGACAGCGTAGCAGTATATTTTTCACACAGTCGTCTAAATATGAACGTCCATGTCAGATACTCGCGGCGAACTCGAGGTCGAAACGCTGCTGAAACTCGTCCTCGGACTGGTCGCCGTCTTGCTCGTTCTCGAGATCGCAGAGACAGTGATCAGCGGGCTCGCCTGGCTACTCGGCCCCTTCTTCGTCGTCATCCAGCTCGCGATCGCTGTCCTGATCGTGCTCTGGTTGCTCGACCGTCTCTGAGAGACCACCAGACTGATAGCTACGTCGGCCCAATATCGGCCGAAGTGTACAGCGTCAACGTCCCGGTCCCCGGTCGCGTCCGCCAGCTCGCGGATCGTCTCTATCCCGAACTGGTCGGCTTCGAGACCGTCCGCGAGGACCACTCGTGTCTACTCAAGCGACTCGGCGAGGCCGACCACGTCGCACAGCTGCAACACCGCGCCCACCGCGCGCTCGAGGGCGCCCCCGCTGTCGAAGCCGAAATTACGGGGATCGACTACTTCGCGGACCCGCCGCTTGGCTCGGCACCGGTCGTCTACCTGGCCGTCGAGAGCCCCGGCCTCGAGGGGATCCACGCCGATCTCACCGAGGCCTTCGAGGTCGTCGAGGGCCTCGAGGGCGCGGACTACATCCCCCACGTGACGCTGGCCCGCGGCGGCGACATCGAGACCGCACGGCGGCTGGCCGACCGCGAGATCGAACCCGTCCGGTGGACGGTCAGCGAACTCGAGTTCTGGGACGGGACGTACAAGTTACCGGTCAGTCGCGTCTCCTTGCCGTCGTAGGGATCGTCACACGCGCTGTCGGCCGAAACGCATGACACAGCGCATCCGAGGTACCCGCAAATATCGCGGCTATCGCCGTCGGCGACTGCAGCGACCCGTCACTGCGAGTGGCGTTCTAGACGGACAAAACACCCGAATTCGGCCCTGAGAGGCGTCAAGAGTCCGGGTAGCGTCAGCCGGCTCGCTGTGGATTAAGTCCATCTGGCTACTGGTTCCGATGTGGTCGCAACGCTACTCGTCGCAGCGGTCGTCGGAATCGCCCTCGGAGCCTTCCTCCAGAAGGGGCGGTTCTGCTTCGTGAACGCATTCCGGGACTTCTTCGCGTACAAGGACTCCCGGGTCACGAAAGGCGTCCTCGCAGCGACGTTTCTGACGATGATTTTCTGGGGTATCGCCTACCAACTGGGCTACTATCAGGGGTTCTGGACGCCCGACTGGGGGCTGACGGGACTCGTCGGCGGCTTCATCTTCGGGGTCGGAATGACCTACGCCGGCGGCTGTGCCAGCGGCACACTCTACCGCGCCGGCGAGGGCTATCTGCAGTTCTGGCTCACGCTGCTGTTCATGGGCGTCGGCTACGCCGGCTTTACCGTCGCCTTCCCGACGCTCGAGCGCACGTACTTCGGGCCGCTGACGTTCGGAACGGGTACGTCGTTGTTCGAGCTGACGTCCGTGCCGGCTGGTCTGCTGGCGCTTTTAGTCGCGGCCGTGGGACTGCTGGTCTACGCGACGCTGACCGGCCGCGCGTCGACCGCCACCGACTTCGGCGAACGCGCCGACGTGGCCCAGCTCACACCGACTGCATTCCTCGCGCCGGTCGTGGGCCTTCGCCGGTTCGCACGCGGAACGGAAACGTATTTCCGCGGGCTCGTCCGCGCGTGGCGACACCCGATCGCCGCGAGCAAGCAGCCGTGGGACCCCCGCACTGCCGCACTCGGGATCACCGCCGCCGCGGTGCTCTGGTTTACCCAGGTCTCGGTCGTCGGCGTCACCGGCCCCGAGGCGCGCTGGACGGGCTACCTCCTCTCGCAAGTCGGCGTCGACGCCGGCTCGTTCGAGTACTGGGGCTCGATCCTCTTTCAGGGCCAGGGCGTCGGCGTGACCGTCGACATGGTGATGATCGCGTTCGTCATTGTCGGCGCGTTCCTCGCCGCCGTCTGGAGCGGTGACTTCGCCCTGCGCGTCCCGAAGCGCCGACGGCTCCCCAACGCCGTCGTCGGCGGCCTCATGATGGGCGCGGGCTCGCGGCTCGCCCCCGGCTGCAACATCGGGAACATCTACTCCGGCATCGCGGAGCTGTCGGTCCACTCGTTCATCGCGGCCGTCGGCATCGTCGCCGGCGTCTACGTGATGACCCACTGGATCTACCGCGAAGTCGGCTGTGCGATCTGAACCGTTCGCTAACTGAACTTCGATATTACGACATACAATGCCATCCATCGACGACGTCACGAACACGCCAGACGAACTGACCGACGACGAAGCCGAAGCGCTGCTCGAGGACGCCGACCTCGTCCAGGATATGACCGGCGAGGTCTGTCCCTACCCGCAGGTCGAGGCCAAGAAGGGGCTGCAGGACCTCGAGGCGGGCGAGTTGCTCGTCCAGGAGACCGATCACGTCCCCTGTACCGAGAACGTGCCCCGCGCCGTCGGCGACGACGCCGAGGCACAGGTCTGGCGCAGCGGCGACGCGACCTATCGTATCTACCTTCGAAAGCAAGCATGATCGAGGAGGAATCCACCGAGACGGTTCGCCGACGCCTCGAGCGTGACGAGGAGTTCGACTTGATCGACATCCGTGAGGACGAGGACTACGCCGACGGCCACCTCCCCGAGGCCGATCACGTCACCATCGAGGAACTCGAGGAGACCGTCGTCGACCGCGACTGGGCCGACGAGGTCGTCGTCTACTGTTACAGGGGCAACTCGTCGATCCAGGCCGCCCGGCTCATCGCGGAATACGGCAACGCCGAACGCGTCGTGAGTATGGCCGGTGGCTATCAGGACTGGGAGCCACTCGAGGCAGTGGCTGCCGACTAATCTGGCTATTACGGTGCTGGCGGCTCGCCGTCGTACGCGTCGTGGTCGCCGTAGAAGTTGCGCATCGCGAACTTGAGTTTGTCCGGTTCGATGTCGATCAGTTCCTCGCGTTCCTCGTGAGGGAAGATGCCGTTGACGCTGTACTTGCCGAGCTCCGGTTTCGCCCGCCGCGAGTAGCGTCGATCGAGCAGCGCACGGACGCCGACCTCCTCGGGTGAGCGAAGGACCCGCCCCAGCGCCTGTCTGGTCTTGCGAACCGTCGGAATCTCGACGGCGTAGCGCCAGCCGGTGTCGGTGCCGTCGAAGGCGGCGTCGTAGGCCTCCTGGACGGCCTCGGCTCGGTCGTCCAGATGTGGATACGGGACGCCGACGACCAGCACCGTGTGCGCGTCGTCACCGTCGAAGCTCACCCCCTCCGCGAGGGTTCCCCACAGCGACGTACACAACACGGCGCCGTCGTCCGCGGTGAACTGCTGGCGAAGGTCTTCGACGGACTGGCCGGGCTCGTCGACGTACACCGACCGGTCGCTCCGGCCCGCGATCCGATCGGCGTATCGGCTCGCCTCGCCGTAGTTGGGGAAGAAAGCGAGCGTGTTGCCGGGGGTCATTCGGACGGCGTCGTGGATCGTCTCGGTCACCGCCTCCTGAACCGCGGGATCGTCGCGATCCGACGAGAACAGCGGCGGTGTCTCGACGGCGTACGTGCGGCGGTTTGCCTCGGGGAAGCCGAGCCCGTAGGCCATCGTCACGGCGTCCTCGAGCCCCAGCACGTTCTCGGTGACCTCGAACGGCTGAATGGTCGCGCTCATCAGGACCGTCGCGTGGACCTCCTCGAACAGCCGGCCGGTCACCTGCCGCGGGAGACAGGTGTAGAGTTCCGCGCGGCCGTAGACCTCGTCGGTACCGGCGTCGCGCGTAACGGAGACGACCGGGTAGAGTCCCTCCTTCGAGCCCTCGTTCATCCACGCGCTGACGAAGGCCGCGGCCTGCAGCGTCTGACATTCCGTCCGCGTCGCGGTCTCGCCCTCCCGATACGCTTCCTCGTACTCCTTATCTAACTCCTGTCCCAGCTTCATCGCGGTCTCGAGGTCCTCGCTGATCCCCCGTCCGGAGTATCGCTGGAGGAACTCGAGAGTGAGGTCGTCCTTGCGGTCGTCGTTGGCGATGGGAACGTCGGTCCAGTTGTCGCCGATCTGCTCGCGTTCGCCGAAGCCAAAAGAGTCCTCGTAGGTCTCGACCAGTGCACGGTGAAAGGCCGAGAGGACGTTCGTGGCGTCGTCCGCGCGTGGATCGTCGGTGTCGGCGAGTTCGTCCAGCGCCGAGTCGAACGTCCGTTCGGAACAGGTCCGGGTGGCGTGCTCGCGGGCGGCGTCCTCGACGTTGTGAGCCTCGTCGAAGACGGCGATGACGTCCTCGGGGTCGCGACCCAGCCACCGGAAGAACTGCTCGCGAATCGTCGAATCGAGCAAATGGTGGTAGTTGCAGACGACCAGATCGACGCCCTCGATGCCTTCCTTCAGGAGTTCGTACCCGCACAACTGCTGTCGATCGGCGTACTCGTAGATCTCGTCGGGCGTGCGGACGTCCTCGAAGAGCCACCCGAAGAAGTCGTCCGTATCCTGGGTCAGGTTGTTCCGGTAGTAGTCACAGACGTTCTGCTCCTCGAGATCGGCGAGGCGCTCCTCGATGTTCTCGAGTTCGTCCATCACCGCCGACCGGGCGTCGGCCGCCGCGCCGTCGCCATCCTGGCTTTCGGCCAGCAGTTCGCGCTGGCGGCGCTCGAGTTGGGCGCGGTCGCGTTCGGCGTCGACGACGGCGCGGGTGTTGTCCCGCAGGGCCTGACACTCCTCGTAGCCGACGTCGATGTGACACATCGAGGACTTGCCCTTGAAGACGACCGCACGGATCGGCTCTTCGCGCGTGATCGCGCGCGCCTCGGCGACGAACTGGCGCATCTGCTGGTGGACGTTCGTCGTGATGACGACCGTCTTGTCCTGCTCACGAGCCACCTCGAGAGCCGGCACGAGCGACGAGAGGGTCTTGCCGGTCCCACAGGCACCCTCGAAGAGGACGTTCTGGCCCCGTGTGAGGGCGTTGTGGATGCGATCCATCGCCTCGCGCTGATTCTCGTACGGCCGGTCGTACGGGAAAAAGCGCAGGTACCCGGTCTCGGACACAGTCCATGAGTGGTTCGCGCTGCGATAAAAACGTTCGTCTCGATTCGGCAGCCGGCACGGCCTATCGACCGCCGGCCAGCAACCGCGCGGTACAGGGCCATATATCTCGAGGCACTGACTCCGGTATGGCAATCCCTGGATACGATGCCAGTACCGTCGCAGAATATACTCTCGAGCACGCGGGTGCCCGCGTCGATCTCGTAGCGAACGTGGTTCCGGAGGCGTTTGGCCTCGCCCAGAGCGACAGCGAACCGCCGTCGACTGCGCTGGGCGAGCCGGTCGACCTCGTGGCGTGCGACGAGCTTCGAGCGGTCGAAGCGCTCCGGCTCGTGCTCGACTACGATCCGACGGCCCTGCCGCCGGGTGCGAGTCCGACCGACGTCGCGGTCGCCGTCGAGACCGGGGACGAGTGGCAGCGACTCCACTCGGCGGTGGATCTCGAGGACACGACGGTCACTGCAGTGCTCAACGAGCAGCCGCCGGGATCGACGGTTGTCGCCGTCTACGACGATCGTGGCGAAGAAACCGGCGAGTAGCGGGCCGATCGGCTACGTTTCGGGCTCGATGTAGATGCGCTGGATCTGGTCGTCGTGGGCTTTCAGGGCGCGCTCGAGTTCGGTGATGCGATCGTCGACCGTCTCAGCGTCGAGAGTGGACTCGAACGCCACGTCGGCAGTGACGAGCAGTTCTTCTGCCCCGAAGTAGACGGTTCGGAAGTCGATGAGTTCGGTGACGCCGTCCCACTCCCTGACGATCGCCCGTAGTTCGTCCTCGTCGGCTTTCGGGAGGCTCTCGCCGAGGATGAGCCGTTTGTTCTCCCAGGCGAGCGCGAGGGCAAAGCCCATCAGCATGAGTCCGATGACGAGGGCAGAGCCGGCGTCGTAGGCCGGATTGCCGGTAGTTCGCGTGAGGTAGATCCCGAACAGCGCGATGCCCGCGCCCGCGAGTGCGATGGTGTCTTCGGTAAGTGCCGTCAGAGTCGTCACGTCGCTGGTCTTCCGGAAGGCCTCGCGGAGGCTCGTCCAGCCGTACTCGTCCATCTGCCGGCTGATCCCCTGATAGGCCTTCCAGAGCGCGTAGGATTCGAAGGCGATCGCCCCGAGCAACACGGCGTAGTTGATGTAAACCGGATCGAACGTCTGGCCCAGCAGCGTGACATCCTCGCTGGCGCGGTGGACGCCACCCTCTTGCAGCGCACTGTAGCCGTGGCGGGCGCTCTCCCACCCAGCGATGCCAAAGAGCATGACGCTCACGAGCAGACTATAGAAGAATTGGGCCTTACCGTGGCCGAAGGGGTGGCTCCGGGTGGCTTCCTGTGCGCCGTACTTGATCCCGACCAACAGGAAGATCTGATTGCCCGTATCCGAAATCGAGTGATACGTCTCCGATAACATCGCGGGGCTGCCGGTCAACAGAAAGCCGCCGAACTTCAGTACCGCGATCGCACCGTTTGCGAACAGCGCGGCAAGCACGACGGAGGTGCTACTGGCCATCGCCGACGACTACGGAGGGGACTCCCAAAAGTGTAAGCCGTTCTAGAGCCGGCCACACCAGTCCCAGGTGGCGGAAACAGCATCGCGTCGCCCGAACCGCGAATGGCAGCGATCCCATCCGAAAGGAACCTGTCACTGACGGACGAAAGACGACCATGATCGCGATCTTCTCGGACACGCACAGTCGACAGGACCACGAACTCGAGGGGGCGGCCCTGACCGCGGCCCGCGAAGCCGACGTCGTCGTCCACGCGGGCGATTTCACGAGCGAGGCCGCACTCGAGGCGTTCCAGGGAGAGTGTGACCGCTTCTTCGCGGTCCACGGGAACGCAGACAGCGCCGCAGTACGGGAGCGACTGCCGACGGCTCGCGTCGTCGAGGCGGGCGGCATTCGCATCGCCGTCACCCATCGGCAGGACGGCGGCGAAACCGGGCTCGCGATGTTCGGCCGCTCGCGCGGTGCGGACCTCGTCGTCTTCGGTCACAGCCACCGCCCGACGGTCGTCGAGACCGCAGATGTCACGCTGCTCAATCCCGGCAGCCACGCCGATCCGCGTGGGAACCGGCCGGGGTTTGCCGTCCTCGAGGAACGCGACGATGGCGCTCTCGAAGGGACGATCCGACAGCCGGACGGGACACCGATCGAGTCGTTCGAGATTCGACCGGTATAACACGAAGGGACAAGACGGACTCCGAACGCGGATGCGACAGCAAGCGATTCGGACTGGTGGGCAACGCCAGCGGGGAGCGACTCGAGGGCGATGTCAGAGGGTGCCGGCCGTCACGACGAACGAGTCAGACGGAGGCGTCGCACGGCCGGTGTGTCGCAGCGCAGGCGACAGGCCTCGAGCTCGCGGTCGCCACGGCGGGCGTGTCACCTGACTCGAGGCCTACCTGACCGAACGGGCCGCGTCACGTTATAGTCGGCGCAAGCTGAAATTCCGATTTTAGTTACTGTTGTGGCGACACGGATACAACCGGTCGAGGTCGAAACGGTTAACCACAGTGACAGTGTAGCGGCCGCGTATGCTCGATTCCATCATCGGTCTCCTCCCCGACGATCCCGTGATCATCGCGGTCGTCGCCATTTTGCTGTCGCTGGTCTTTTTCGCGTATCTCCTCTTGCGCCGGACCGTCCTCGAGTTCCGCGATGGGATGCGCGGCGAACGCTGAGATGGGCTGCTGTCACTGGTTCCCGGCACACCCTGGGACAGGTCGCAGGTGCGCCGGCACTGACTGAGAGGTGCCCGTATGAAACGAGGCGACTCTCCGCATCACGAACCGTTTTTTCCTTCCCCTCCCAATACCGGAGCATGGATCCACGCATTCGGGAACACGCCGAGATCATCGCCAACCACTCGGTCGATCTGGAGGAGGGCGACAACGTCATCATCGACGCCCACCCGGTCGCCGAGGACCTAGTCGTCGCACTCCACGAAGTGATCGGCGATCAGGGGGCAAACCCCGTGACCACGAGTCAGCGAACGGGCAAGCGCAGCCAGCGGGCCTTCCTGCGGGCGTCCGACGGCGAGTTCGAGACGCCCGAGCACGAACGCGCGCTCGTCGAGCACAGCGACGTCTACATCGCGATCCGGGCCAGCGACAACGTCACCCAGACCAGCGACGTCGACCCCGAGATCAGCGCGGCCTATCAGCAGGCCCACCGCCCCATCCTGAACGAACGCCTCTCGAAACGCTGGTGTCTCACGCAGTTCCCCGCGCCCGCCAACGCCCAGCTCGCGGAGATGAGCACCGAAGGCTACGAGAACTTCGTCTGGGATGCCGTCAACAAAGACTGGGAGGCCCAGCGCGAACACCAGGAGCACATGGTCGAGATCATGGACCCCGCCGACGAGGTTCGCATCGTCAGCGGCGACACGACCGACGTGACGATGTCCGTCGACGGCAATCCGACGCTGAACGATCACGGCGAACACAACCTCCCCGGCGGCGAGGTCTTTACTGCACCACAGCCCGACAGCGTCGAGGGCGAGGTCCTGTTCGACATGCCGCTGTACCATCAGGGCCGCGAGATCACGGACGTCTACCTCGAGTTCGAGGGTGGCGAGGTCGTCTCCCACTCGGCGGCGAAAAACGAGGACGTCCTGACGGAGGTCCTCAATACCGACGACGGTGCACGCCGGCTGGGCGAGCTCGGCATTGGGATGAACCGCGACATCGACCAGTTCACGTACAACATGCTCTTCGACGAGAAGATGGGCGACACCGTCCACATGGCCGTCGGCCGGGCCTACGACGACACCGTCGGCGAGGACAACGAGCAAAACGATTCGGCGGTCCACGTCGACATGATCGTCGACATGAGCGACGATTCGTTCATCGAGGTCGACGGCGAAGTCGTCCAGCGCGACGGGACGTTCCGGTTTGAGGACGGCTTCGAAGAGTAACAACGCGACACATTCCGTTCTCGAGGGAGTTTCATCGAAGCGGTTTCACGAGAGAATCGTGCCGCGAAGCCGATCGGTCGCCATCGGGCGGCTTTATACCTCTGAAACGCCGATCACAGGTATGGCAATACTCGTCGCGTACGACGGCTCCGCACCCGCACAGAAGGCAGTCGAACACGCGTTCACCACGTATCCCGACGAGGAGATCGTCCTGCTACGCGTCGTCGAAGCGGCCGACGGCTCGACGGGTGCCGGAATCATGGCCGCACAGGAAATGCTTCGAGACCGCGAAGAGGAAGTCTCCAAGGAACTCCCCGAGGAGATCAAAGAGATCGTCAGCGATCCCGACATCGACTTTCGGACCGAAACCGCCGTTGGCAAGCCCGCACGCGAGGTCGTCCGCTTCGCGGAAGAAAACGACGTCGACCACATCATCATCGGTAGCCACGGCCGGTCCGGGCTCTCGCGGGTCCTGCTCGGCAGCGTCGCGGAGAAGATCGTCCGTCGTGCGCCCGTCCCGGTGACCGTCTTCCGGTGATCTGACGCAGGTCTCGAGGCAGCCCCAATCATACGGTCTACTGTCAGTCAGTGCCGGTGCAACCGCGACTGCCCTGCAGTTGCACCGGTAAATCGTGACAGCAAACCGTATCAATCGTCGGTGAGGGCCGCAACCATCCCCGAGACGACGCCCAGTTCGTCCTCGTTGATGCCGTGGCCCATCCCCTCGTAGAGGCGTTTCGTCACGTCGGCGTTCATCGACTCGAGGACGGCCGCCGTCTCGTGGACGCGCTCTTCGGGGATGTGGGGGTCGACGTCGCTACAGCCCAAAAAGACCGGCGTTCCCTCGAGATCGCCGGGATACTCGTCGTCCAGCTGTTCGCCGATGAGTCCTCCACTGAGCGCGGCCAATCCGCCGTATCGGCGGGGGTTGCGCGCGAGGTATTCGCTGGCAAGACAGGCCCCCTGCGAGAAGCCGATCAGCATGACTCGCTCGGTCGGGATACCGGCGTCGTTCGCCGCGTCGATCGCGTCGCTGATCGCCTGCAGGCCCGAACTGCGGCCCGGCTCGTTTCGCTCGACGGGCGCGAGAAACGAGTTCGGGTACCAGGTCCGACGGGCCGCCTGTGGGGCGAGGGCGGCGACGCCGTCCTGATAGACCTCGTCAGCCAACTGGAGCATTCCACGAGCGGTCGCACCGCGGCCGTGGGTGAGTACGAGTGCCGCCTCGGCGTCCTCGAGATCGGTCCCACTGGTAGCGAGTTGCTGGCCCTGATGGGGGCCGTCGACGCGCCCGTCGCCGCTCATTCGAGGCCACCGACGCCGGCGCTGGCGTCGGGCAGGTCGTGTTCGACGACCTCGAGCCCGACAGCCTCGATCGCACCACGGAGGTGCTCGTCTTTGGCGTACTCGGCCCCATCTTCCTCGCGGAGTTCCTGGGCTTTCGCTAGCACTTCTCCCCGGCGATCGTCGGGGATCTCGTACTTGTCCGTCGAGAGTTCGATCACGAGGCCGTTGTTGTCGCGGGTGTAGATCGAGTGGAAGATGCCCCGGTCGAAGACGTTGTAGCTGTGGCCGGCGTCCTCGAGTGCGTCCATTGTGTCCTCGTACTCGTCGGGGTCGATGCTGAAACAGAGGTGGTGGACGGCGCCGACGCCGGCACGCTGGCCGCGGGCGGACGGGCGGTCGTCGTTGACGAAGAAGGTCAGGATGCGGCCATCACCCGTATCGAAGAACAGGTGGGTCTGGGAGGGATCGTCGAGGTTCGGCTGGCGGAGTACCAGCGGCATGCCAAGCAAGTCCTGGTAGAACTCGATCGTGTCCTCCTCGTTGGATCCCCAGATGGTGATGTGGTCGGTTCCCGTCGTGTGGACGGGGCTGTCGGGCAGTTCGTGCGTGACTGGAGTGGGTGCGTCGTGGGACATATGGGATCGGGTCGTGTGAGTGGGATTGGGCCGTTCGAGTCGGTTGTCGGCGCGATTACTCCGCGACGTGCTCGCCGAAGACGCGCGTGGCGTCGTCGGGCACGTCGAAGTCGTGGTAGTGTTCGCCTTTTACAGTCGAAAGGATGTTGAGTGCTGCGGCGGCGCCGTCACCGACGGCGATGGCGGCCTGCCACTCCTCGGGGCGGACCATCGCGCCGGTCGCGTAGACGCCCTCGACGCTCGTCTCCATCTCGACGCCAACGTCGACGGTGTCATCGTCGGCAAACGTACAGCCGAGGTCGTCGGCGAGCTCTCGGTTCGCGCCGGTCGCGAGCACGACGAAGTCGGCGTCGTACTCGCCAGCGGCGTCGACGGCTTCTTTTCGCGGGCGCTGCCCGCTCGAATGGTCCGCGGAGCGAAGCTCCGCGCGATCGCCGTCTGCTCGTTGCGTCTCCGACGCAACGCTGGTCTCGACGAGGAAGCCGTCACCGGACTCGGTGACGGCAGTCACTTCCTCGTCCTGTCGGCGGTCGACGCCAAAGTCGTCCACCTGCTGGCGGGCCGTCGCCATGAACTCGCTGCCGCCGACCGAGCCGATCCCGAGGTAGTTGAAGAGGTGGGCCTTGTGCATCCACGTCTCGTCGGTGTCGAACACCGTCGTCTCGAGGCCGTTTTTCGCGGTGAACAGCGCCGCACTCAGTCCGGCAGGGCCGCCGCCGACAACAATCACCGAGACATCGTCCGCAGTCGTTTCGTCGCTCATGTAGTTACACAATGTTACCGCAGGGATATCAACCCAGCAGCAACCCTGGAGCAACCACGTGACACCGGTGTTAGTAGCCCTAGAGAATTGCTACATGAGTGCTGGTAACAAAATACATAGCTTGCCCATGCAGGCTCAACCCCTTCGCGTAGCTCGTGCATACCGTCACATCCCACAGGAGAACGACCGGCGGACGGCTCAGCTGCCGTGCCTTCGGCGCGGACCGTCGATCACCGACGGCCGTTCGCCAGTGATGGCCCGGTGACAGCTTGCTCGAGGGCCATTCACGATACACCAACGGAGACATCTATGAAAACCAGCCTCGAAGTGGAGTACTGGGTCGTTGACGATGACGGCGAACTCGTCCCACCCGACACACTGCTCGACGTCTCGGAGCAGGTCGATCCCGAGTTCGTCGAGCCGATGCTCGAGATCAAGACAACCCCGTGTGAGTCGATAGCCGAGCTCCGCGAGGAGCTACTCGGCCGGATCGGACGCGTCGTCGACGCGGCACACGACCAGCACAAGCGGCTCGTCCCGCTGGCGACACCGCTGTCCGCCTCACCCGCCGACATCCCCTACCGCGAGAAGGACAGTACCGACCTCCAGCGGCGGATCGTCGGGCCGACGTTCGACGATGCCCGTTTCTGTGCCGGGACACACGTCCACTTCGAACAGTCGAACGTCGTCGACCAGCTCAATACCCTGACCGCGATCGACCCGGCCTTCGCGCTCGTCAACAGCGCTGCACACTATCGCGGCGAACGCATCCTCGAGTGTGCCCGACCGTTCCTCTACCGTCGTTCGTGCTACGAGACCTGCCCCGAACAGGGCCAGCTCTGGCCCTACGTCGACAGCGTCGCCGAGTGGGAGCAGCGACTCGCGGACGCCTACGACTCGTTCCGGGAACGCGCGCTCGAGCGCGGCGTCGATCGAACCACCTTCGAAGCCGAATTCAGCCCGTACGACGCGGTCTGGAACCCGGTTCGACTGCGATCCGCGATGCCCACGGTCGAGTGGCGCTCGCCCGACACAGCCCTGCCGAGTCAGGTGCTACAACTCGCAGAAGCAGTCCGATCGATCGTCTCGCAAGCAGACGCCAACGGGACGGTCGTCGCCGGCTCAGCGGCGACCACCGATTCGGACACAGCCGTCGACTCGAGAGGGGCCGGCGACCCGCTTGCCCTTCCCGCGTTCGACCGCGTCGAGTCGGTCACCGACGCGGCGATCTACGATGGACTCGACGGCACGGGGGTCCGACGCTATCTGCGCGGACTCGGGTTCACGCCGTCGGCGTACAACCCCCTCGCCGACCGCATGCCCGACTCGCGGCTCACCGAGGGGCAGGCACGGAACCTGCGGCTCCGAGCCGCCGATCGGCTCGAGGCCGACCTCGAGCGCCGCCGCGTTCGCGTTTCCTAAACCGGGCCGAGAACGAGGAGCGTCGGCACGGCAACGACGGCGAGTCCCTGGCGAAGCGTCAGCCCGCGAGCCGCAGCGACGGCGTGGGCCCACAGATACCCCGACCAGAGCGTACAGCCCACACCGACGACGGTCGTCGCCGCGAACGGCGGATCAAATCCGGGCGGCGACGCGTAGATCCGCGCCGGGATCGTGACCCCGATTCGCCAGATTTCGGTCGGGGTCGACGGAAAGGCGACGAACAGCGCGACGAGTGTGACGCCGCTCGCGAGAAGTTGGGGAACGAACCCCCAGGCGACGAGACTGGTCGTGCGGTCAAACCCAGATTCGGTCGCGATCGGCCACGAGAGCAGGTAAAACAGCGCCGCGAACGCGATCCAGGCGACCAAGGGTACCGCAAGCACCGCCGCGAGCAGCACGCCGACGATCCCGGGGATGGACACCGCCCAGTCGGCTGTGACATACTGGATCGGTGGAAACGCATCGAAGACGACCTCGTCGGGGATCACCGGCGACTCGAGCAAGGAGAGCACCGGCGGAATCACTCCCAGACACGCCGCGCCGGTCGCGATGAGCACGCCGACCGACTGTGAAAGCGCGGGCGCTTCGGCGTCGAAAAACGCCGCCGGATCGACGAGGAGTTTCCGCAGGCGGCCACCCATACGGTCGTATTGGTTGCTCGACTCTTGAGGGTTTGTGCTCGAGGGCCGGGCACGATGGGATTTGAACGACGCCGTCGGCTCGCTACGCTCGCCGCCGTCTAATTCAAATCCCATCTCAATGTTCTGCTGTCGCTCACGAAGTGTTCGCGACAGCAAGCGGGCACGATGGGATTTGAACCCACGACCGTCGGATTAGAAGTCCGACGCTCTTTCCGGACTGAGCTACGTGCCCTCGAGTCAGCATCCACGATGGAACAGTATAAGCAATTGGGATTCCGGCGGCCAGTACCCGACGCGAGCCGGCGAATCGTCCGAAAAGAGAAGCAGGTTACGAGCGCATCGCCGATGTCACTGCCCGGCGTCAGAACTCGACCTCGGACTCGTCGTCGCTCTCGTTTTCGGTGGCAGAGTCAGCGTCTGACTCGTTGCTCGAGTCGGCATCCCCGTCATCGGACTCGGTGCCCAGCTCGTCGTCGGACTCGTTGTCCAGTCCGTCGTCGGATTCGTTCCCGAGTCCACCGCCGTCGGACTCGTTGTCCTCGGGTTCGTCGGCACCGAAGCCACTGGACTCGTCGGATCCATCGCTCGTTCCGCTCGACTCGTCGCCCGACGTTTCGTCACTGGATTCACCGCTGTCCATACAACCCGCCACTGCAGCGGCCAGTCCAGTGCCGACGCCAGCTGTGAATCGACGCCTGTCGATGAGCTTGTCTGTCATGATACGGCACCTGTCTCTGTTCCGGACAGCCACATAACGGCGTATCTCCGTTTCAGCGATCAATCGGGGTTTGCTCGAATTATGCAGAATTCGGACGATTGAGCGAAATGCGACAGTCGAACGAGTCGTTTCCACGTGAGAAATCGATCGATAACGGACGCATAAGTCACCTCGACTCGAGCGGAACTGGATCCGACCAGACGCCGCTCGAGAGCCACATCGACCCGAGTTGCAAGGCAGTAAAATCGGGAATAAAACCGTTGCAGCGACCCGGTGGACGGCAGTCAAGGGCCGCGATCGATGCGAGCGGCGAACACAGCGTTTATGCACGTCTCGCCGGTACGTTCCCTCGATGCACGTCATCGGAACGGTGGGACTGCCCGGCAGCGGCAAGGGCGAGGCCGCCACCGTCGCACGCGAAGACGGAATCCCGGTGGTGACGATGGGCGACGTCGTCCGCCAGGAGACGGCTGACCGCGGGCTCGATCCCGCGAAAGACCACGGGACGGTCGCACAGGCGCTGCGCGAGGAAAACGGCCCGGCAGCGATCGCCGAGCGGTCGCTGCCGATGATCGAAGACCGCCTCGAGACCCACGAGACGGTGCTGGTCGACGGCATCCGCTCGGATGTCGAGGTCGACGTCTTCGAAGACGAGTTCGGCGATGCGTTCACGCTGGTCAGCATCGAAGCCCCCTTCGAGGTGCGGGCCGAGCGGATCGACGACCGCGGACGGGACGCAAGCGCCGCCGAGGGCGGCGAGGATCTGGCTGCCCGCGACGAGCGCGAGCGCGGCTTCGGGATGGACGACGCGATGGAGCGGGCCGACGTCGTCGTCGAGAACACCGACTCGCTCGAGGCGTTCCACGACCGAATTCGGTCGCTCATCCGCGGGACCGACGACGAGAAACGTGCGGAGGCCGAAGCCGACCCATGAGCGAGATCTACCGCGTCGACGTCGAGGTGACGGCACCGGTCTACGACACCGAGGTGACGAGTCGCGTGATCGATGCCGTGGCAAACATCTTCCCGAACGCCGACATCGAGGAGGAGTTCGGCGAGGTCAGAGCCGAGGCCCACGCGATGGATCACTTCTCTGAGCTGCTCCACCGCCAGGAGATCCTCGACACCGCCCGCGGCGAGTTCTTTTCGAATCGCGACGGCGATACCTTCAGCTTCGCGCTGAAAAAGCAGGCTGCCTTCGAGGACCGCGTCAATTTCTCGGTCGGCGAGCCCGACGAACTCGGCGAGATCGCCGTTCGGGTCCGGGTCGACGAGCCGAGCCTCGAGGAGTACATCGACCACATCGCCCCGCCGACCGAGGACGGCCGGCCGGTCGATGCGTAATACGGTCCCCTGCAACTGGTTACCGGCGCACCCGCGTGGCGGGTCGTGGATGCACGAGGACTGACTGGGGACCGTACCAGAGGCGTCGACCCCACAGTGTCAGCAAACGAATGAAGCGCCACTCGTCACAGAGATCGCGATCGAGGACGTCGTCACCGCCCTCCCGGACGCGATCGATTCGGCGACGACCGGCTCGTCCGACTAGTCGGTACAGTTCCGAACCGCCTCGAGTTCGGTTTCACCCTTAGACTGGTAGGTTCTGGCAGCTGGATCGCCGTCGGCTGCGGCTGCTGCCCCGTCCGCGAACGCCGCGGCCGCCTCGGTGAGATGGCGATTCTGACAGATTGCCGTCTCGAAGTAGTCGGCGAGCCCCTCCGGAGCCTCCGCGCGCCCGTCTTCGAGTTGGCTCAGCGATGTCGCAAACGTCGTTTCGGCGGTTTCGAACTCGTCCTGTGCGGCCTCGTACTCGCCGTCGTCGACGTGTGACTGCCCGTGCTCGAGCGCGCCGTAGCCCTCGTCGTCGTCGATCGTCATGTCGTAGGCCCCAGCGAGTGTCTCCAGCGACGTTACCACATCACCGAGGGTGGCCGCGCCGTCCTCGAGGTCGGCGAGCTCGATCCCGGCGAGATCGGCGAGTCGCTCATCGTCGATTTCCGTAATCGTCGCGTCCACCTGCGTGTGACGGTGGCTCGCGTCACTGATTTTCGTGTAGCGGGCATCGACGATCCCGTTTGCCTTCTCGAGGTCGCCTTCCTCCTCGAGTGCCGCGTTGACGGCGTCGATGTCGTCGGCGATCGTCTCGTCGGTGACGGTGACGGTCACCGACAGGAGGCCGTCGAGCGCGTCCGCATACGAGCGAAGCGTCTCCACGTCGGCGGCCCGGTCGTCGCCCAGTTCGGTCTCGGCCGTCTCGAGGTGCTCGCGAGCCGCGTCGAGGTGGGCTCGCGGCTCGGTCGGATCGAACTCGACCTCCTCGGGGTTCTCGAGGCCCTCGAGGTCGTTCAGTGACTGTGCGGCCTTGTTCAGTCTGCCCGCAGCGCGGTCGAGCGCGCGCTGGCCCGTGCGATCGCTGACCTCGACGTCGCTTCCCTCCGACGACCCGGGAAGACCATCGAGACAGCCTGCAAGCGACGCGATGAGTCCTGTGCTCACACCGGCTGCGCCGGTGCGGGCGAGATACTGCCGACGGTTCATTTCTACAGGACGGTTCGTCTAGAGTGATATTAACGTAGTGCAACAGAACTGGTACGTTACGATATCGGTCTCGAGACAGCCGTCGGTAGTGGCCGCAGAGAACGGAAAACGATCAGAACGGGCCCATGCCACCCATGCCACCACCGCCACCGCCGCCTTGCTGTTGCATCTGTTGCATCATGCGCTGCATCTCCTTGTCGGAGCCCATGCCCTGGAACTGCTTGATGGTCTTCTCCATCATCTTGTACTGCTGGAGCAGTTCCCGGACCTGCTCCTCGCTGGTGCCCGAGCCGCGGGCGATGCGTTCGATCTGGCTCGCGCCGATGGCCTTGGGGTATTCCTTTTCGGCCTCGGTCATCGAGTCCATGATCACGCTGAAGGTGCGCATGCGCTCCTGGGTGACGTCCATCGCGTCGTCGGGCAACTGGTCTTTGATCCCGCCACCGAAGCCGGGGATCATATCCAGCACCTGATCGAGGGGACCCATGTTGTTCATCGCCTCCATCTGCTTTTGCATGTCGTTCAGGGTGAACTGCCCCTGCAACATGTCCTCGGGGTCCCAGTCGTCTTCCTCGATCTCGGTCTGCTCCATCGCGCGCTCGACGCGCTCGGCGAGCTGGCTGAGATCGCCCATCCCAAGCAGCCGCGAGATGAAGCCGTCGGGCTCGAAGCGCTCGATGTCCTGAACCTCCTCGCCAGTCCCGAGGAAGGCGATCGAGGAGTCGGTCTGGTCGACAGCCGTCAGCGCACCGCCACCTTTCGCCGTCCCGTCGAGTTTCGTGATGACGACGCCGTCGATGCCGATCGACTCGTCGAACTGCTGGGACTGATCCTTCGCACCCTGCCCGATCGCGGCGTCCAAGACGAGCAAAGAGGTGTCTGGCTCGACGACGTCCTCGATGTCCTCGATCTCGTCGATCAGATCGTCCTCGAGGGCGTGGCGACCCGCCGTGTCCACGATGTGGACGTCGGCCTCGCTGGTCTCTTCCAGGCCTTTCCGGGCAATTTCGACCGGATCGTCGGCGTCGGGGTTGCCGTAGAAGTCGACCTCCGCGCGCTCGGTCATCTCCTTGGCCTGCTGGTAGGCACCGGGCCGGAAGGTGTCGGTCTGGATGACGGCGGGACGGAGTCCCTTCGTCGAGAACCACCAAGCCATCTTCGCGGCGGAGGTCGTTTTACCAGAGCCCTGTAGCCCCGCCAGCAGGATCGTCTGTTCCTCGAGGGGCAACTCGGTCGATTCGCCGATGAGATCGACCAGCTCCTCGTAGACGATGCGGAGGACGAAGTCCCGCGCGGGGGTGCCGGCGGGGGGTTCTTCCTCGAGTGCGCGTTCTTTGATGTTGTCCGACAGCTCCATCACGAGCGAGACGTCGACGTCGGCGGAGAGCAGCGATCGCTGGATCTCCTTGACGATCTCCTCGATGTCTTCCTCGCTGAGTCGCGACTTCCCGCGGAGCTTGTCCAAGGTGCCCCGCAGAGAACTCCCGAGATCGTCGAGTACCATTTGCTCCGTCTACGGGGCGATGGCGTTAAAGGCTTTTTCTACAGCCGATCGGACGGATCGGCCACGACGGCGGTTCGGACGGCGTCGGTGAGTATTTCATGCGACCGCGACAACGTTCGCATATGAGTTCCGACGCAGACGTAGACCCCTCCGAGTACGAGGCGCTCGCGGACGCGGACGTGACCATGCGCCAAAACGAGCACGGCCTCCACATCGCCGACGACGAGGTGACCGGCGTCTCGAGCCAGGGACAGACGCCCGAGGAAGCCATCGCCAACCTCGCGGCGGCGGTCGAGTCGTACACGGAAGCGACCGCGGACGATCCGGGCGACGACTGGCTGTAAGCCGCTCCAATCGGTGGAGCCAGTAGCGGCATGTGAATAGCAGGCGCCCGTTTTAGGCAGCCGTCCGTGGTCAGGGCCGGTATGGAGACATACGACATCGTCGTCCTCGGCGGCGGCTCGGGCAGCCAGGTCGCCACCGCAGCGGCCGATCAGGGCCTCGAGTCGGCCGTCGTCGAACCCGGCCCGCTCGGGGGCGCGTGTATCACACGCGGCTGTGTCCCCTCGAAGGCGCTCATCCACCGGGCAGACGTGATCGAGGCCGTCCGAACTGCCGAGGCGTTCGGCATCGGCGCGCAGGTAACGGATATCGACTACGGCGAGATCACGGCCGCGATCCACGACACGGTCTACGAGAAGGCAGAAAAGAAGGCTGCAGGCCTGCGAGCCGACGACCACGTCACCCTCTACCGCGGCGAGGGTCGGTTCGTCGACGATCGCACGATCGAGATCGATCCGAGCGACGAGACGAGGGAACCGGAGCGCATCCACGGCGAAACCGTCATTATTGCCGTCGGCGGCCGACCAATGGAGCCGCCGATCGACGGCCTCGAGAACGTCGACTACCGTACGAGCGACGACGTGCTCTTCCTCGACGAACAGCCCGACGAGCTGGTGATCGTCGGCGGCGGCTACATCGGGGCCGAACTGGGCTACGTCTTCGGCGCGCTCGGGACCGACGTGTCGATCGTCGGCCGGAGCGATCGACTCGTCCCCCGCGAAGACGACGCCGTCAGTACCGTCGTGACCGACTCGCTCGCAACCCACTGCGACGTGTATACGGGCTACGAAGCGGCCGCAGTCGCCGAGGGCGACGGCGGCGTCACCGTGACCGCCGAACCGACGGACGACGAGCGCGACGCTGATCCCGTCGAACTCAGGGGCGACGACCTCCTGCTCGCGACCGGCCGCCGACCGAACACCGACACGCTCGACCTCGAGACGACGGGAGTCGAGACCGACGAGACGGGCGCTGTCGAGACCGACGAGTTCCTGAAGACGACCGCGGACGGGATCTGGGCGCTGGGCGACGCGGTCGGCGCGCCGCCGTTCAAGCACGCTGCCGATTACGAAACCCGTGTCGTCACGGAAAACGTCCTCGAGGAGAGCCAGCGAGCCGTCGACTACGAGGCGATGCCCCACGCGGTCTTTACCGATCCGCGGGTCGCCAGCGTGGGCCGGACGGAAGCCGATCTCGCGGCCGAGGGTCGCGAGTACGAGGCCGTCACCGTCCCGTACGGGGCCGCACCGCTGGGGATGATCCTCGAGGCCGACGACGGCTTCGTGAAGGCGATCGCGGGACCGAACGACGAGATCCTGGGCTGTCACATCGTCGGCCCGCAGGCGTCGACGCTGCTTCACGAGGTGGTCGTCGCGATGGACGGCGGCGGCACCGTCGACGACGTCGCGGAGCCGATCCACGTCCATCCCGCGCTGAACGAAGTCGTGTACGCGGCGTTCGACGAACTCTCGGACGCGGAGTACTCGACGGCTCCGGACTGGCGGGACGTGAGCGACGGGTAGCAGCCCCTTACGGACGCGGGCGGGTGAGGCTTAACAGCCGAGAGAGTCAAGTGCCGCTATGACCTCGATCGCCGAGTTTACCCTCGCGCCGACTGACTTCCCCCTCGGTCGGGTCTTCGAGGACAGGCCCGACGTGACGCTGGACCTCGACCGCGTCGTCCCGAGCGGCGACACGGTCATGCCGTACTTCTGGGTACAGGACCCGGATCGGGAGCTGGAATCGAT
This sequence comes from Haloarchaeobius amylolyticus, assembly GCF_042678045.1. Lineage (GTDB taxonomy): Archaea > Halobacteriota > Halobacteria > Halobacteriales > Natrialbaceae > Natrinema > Natrinema amylolyticus_A. The sequence continues at coordinate 398,798 of NZ_JBHUDI010000011.1, read as the reverse complement.
CCTGCAGGTCTTCGAGGGACTGCCGGAGCTGCGCTCGGCGGTGCTCATGGAGGATCTGGGCGATCGGGGGCTGTTTCGAGCCGAGTGGAAGCCGGAGTACATGGGGATCATGCGGGCGATCGCGGAGACCGGCGTCACGGTCGTCTCCGCGACCGGCACCAGAACGGGCTGGCTGTTCGAACTCCGCGCTGGCAGTGTCGATCGCTTCTCGGCGTTCAAACGGTACTGTGAGGACCACGGCATCGAGGTGACGCTCAGTCGGCTCAACCGGCTCTCCGAAATGACGACTGGGGCCGAGTACGGTCTCACGGCTGAACAGCGCGAGGCGCTGTTGCTAGCCTACGACCAGGGGTACTACAGCGACACGCGCGAGACAGATCTGAAAGCCCTCGCCGAACAACTCGGAATCACCCGGCAGGCGTTCTCGTCCCGGCTCAGACGCGGGTATCGGAACCTCATCGAGGGAACCATCGCCCGGAACTCACAGACTGGCGAGTGAGCATATAAGTGAATTACATAGGTAAGACAGTGACTCACCAGTCCGCCCCGAGTACGTCCTGCCAATGGAAACGAGCGAGCAGCGAAGCACCGACACGGCCGGGCGGTACGAACTCTCGAGCGGCGAACCGATCAGCACGGGCGTCGTGATGGCGATCGCTGCCGCGTCGGACGCCGAGCCGGTACCGACCGCCGACGCCACCGAGGGGACGCCGGTTCTCGAGCCGCTGTATACCGTCGTCGATCCCGACGCGCTCGACGCGCTCTTCGCGGCCGACGGCTCCGGAACGGCCGGACCCAAACGGGTGACGTTCTTTTACCACGGGTACGAGGTCACGGTCACCGAGAGCCGACAGGTCTGTCTCGAGCGACTCGAGCGGCCGGCCGGCGACGTCGCCGAGTAGCAGACGAACGACTGACGCGGGCGGACGGCGATCGAGCCGATCGGTTACTCGGCCGAGACCGGCCCGCTTTCGACCTCACCGTCGTTGTCGAGCCACTCCGTGAGACTCCCCTCGTAGAAGTGAACGTCCTCGTAGCCCAACGCCTGCAAGACGACGTAGGTGTGGCTGATCCGCCGCGCGGTGTTACAGTAGAGGACGATCTCGCGGTCGGGCGTGATCCCGCGGTCGGCGAGCAGTTCCTCGAGGTTGGCCTCGGGCTTCAGCCGCCGGGACTCCTCGTCGACGACTTCGCGCCAGTCGAAGCGAACGGCACCCGGGAGGCGCGCCTCCTCGAACTCGTCGCGCTCGCGCGTATCGACGAAGAGGGCATCATGCTCGAGGGCGTCCGCGACGGCGTCGTAGCCGACCAGCGGGCTTTCCTCCGGTTCAAGTGGGTCGGGCTCGTAGTCGGTCGGCTCGATTTCGGGCGTCTCGCTGGTCGTCTCGTACTCGCGGTTCCAGGCGCTGTAGTCGCCGTCGAGCAGGCGCACGTCGTCGTGGCCGTATTCGATGGCAGTGAGCACGAAGCGGGCGGCGAAGACGCCGTGGGTGTCGTCGTAGGCGACGATCGTGTCGTCGGGGTCGATGCCCGCGTCGCCGAGCAGGGCGGCGAAGGCTTCGGCACCGGGTAAGGTACCCCGGTCCACGTCGCTTTCGTCGCGATAGCTATCGAACGGGATGTTCACTGCGCCGGGCAGGTGTCCGATCCCGTCGTACTCCCAGGCGTCTCTGACGTCGACGATGCGAACGGTCGGATCGTCCAGGTGCGCTGCGAGCCAGTCGGGGGACACGATAACGGAGTCGTCCATTAGCCGCCCATACGTGACGCAGATCCGTGTACGCACCGGTATGACGGCGATTCGCTGGTACCGAGACAGAGGCAACATTCTCCCCTTTTCTGCGGGCCGGTCGATCGACACCGCTCGCGGATGCTCGAGTGCGCCTCGAATCCGCCGAATACAGCCACGGCCCGACCGGCCCCGACGATCGCTACGGCAAGTATTTCCGCCACGGTCGACCGGTGTCCGAATTGACCGGTTAGGCAGTTCCTTTGTGTATCGCTGTTGTAGTCCCGTGTATGGCAAACGACTACGCCAACGACGTACTCGTCACGGCTGACTGGGTCGAGGAGCGCCTCGACGACTTCCAGGACGACGACTCCGACCACCGACTGGTCGAAGTCGACGTCGACACGGAAGCCTACGAGGAAGAACACGCCCCCGGCGCGATCGGGTTCAACTGGGAAACCCAGCTCCAGGATCAGACGCAGCGAGACATCCTCGAGAAGGCAGACTTCGAGGAACTGCTTGGCAGCCACGGCATCAGCGAGGACGACACGGTCGTCCTCTACGGCGACAACTCCAACTGGTTCGCCGCCTACGCCTACTGGCAGTTCAAGTACTACGGCCACGACGACGTCTATCTGCTCGACGGCGGCCGTGAATACTGGCTCGAGAACGACTACCCGACCACCGACGAAGAACCCGACTTCTCCGAAACCGAGTACGACGCCGCCGGCCCGCGCGAGACCATTCGCGCCTACCGCGACGATGTCGAGAAGGCGATCGAGCGCGGCGTCCCCCTCGTCGACGTCCGCTCGCCCGAGGAGTACTCCGGCGAAGTGCTGGCCCCGCCAGGACTCCAGGAGACCGCCCAGCGTGGCGGCCACATCCCCGGCGCGAAGAACATCTCGTGGGCCGCCGTCACCAACGACGACGGCACCTTCAAGACCCGTGAGGAGCTCGAAGAACTCTACGCCGAGGAGGACATCAGCGGCGACGAGACGACCGTCGCCTACTGCCGCATCGGCGAGCGCTCGTCGGTCGCGTGGTTCGCGCTGCACGAACTGCTCGGATACGACGCCGTCAACTACGACGGCTCCTGGACCGAGTGGGGCAACCTCGTCAGCGCGCCGATCGAGAAGGGCGAATAACCGACGACAGCAGCCGGCAGCCGCTGTCCCGCGACACTGACCGAACCGAATCGACGCAACCGCTCTTGTTCGTGCCTGCCCGGCCACGGGCAGTGTCCACGTGGTTGCGTCGGCACTTGTGCCACCCGCCGTTTGCGACATCGACAGCCCCACGGCCGACTGTCACAGTCGTCGAGCAGAATACGGTCACGATAGACATAACTCGCGGCCGGTCGAAGGCGTTCCCATGACCGATCCGGACGCGTTCGTCGAGACCGTCAGCGAGGACAACCAGACCGCGCTCTCGCGACTCGGCTCCTCGAAGTCGCTGTACGCCGACACCGGCGGCGACATCGACACCGAGCCGGTCCTCGAGGCGACCGCCGACGCCGAGTACGCCGCCTGGCAGACGTTCCAGGGGTGGGCCGACGACGAGCCCACCGACGAGGCACAGACAGCCTTCGAGACGACAGCCGAGGAAGAACAGAACCACTACGAGACCGTCGAGGAGAAACTCGCTGCCGACGACTACGACCCGCAAGAGACGCCACAACTCCACGAGTACCTGCGCGAGTGCGACGACACCGTCGAGCGCGTCGGCGCGCTCGTCGGCCGCATCCTCGCGAGCCAGCGGTCGAAAAACCAGGTCGTCGGCTACTTCGTCGGTGACGCCGACCCACAGACCGCCAGCCTGTTCCGCGAGTTCGGCGACGATCTAGACGAGCAACTCGAGCGCGCGAAGTCGTTGCTCGAAACGGTATGTGAGGCCGACGACGACTGGGACCGCGCCGAGGAAGCCGCAGCGGGCGCGATCGAAGCCGCCTACGACGAGTACGTCGAGTCGCTCGAGGCAATGGGCGCGAACCCGAAGCCGGTCTGCTGATACGGTCTGCTGTCACGAGCGACCGGTGCACTCACAGGACGGGTCGCGGGTGTACCGGCACTGACTGACAGGAGTCCGTATGACTGCCCTGCGTGCCGGCTTCCGTTTTCGAACCGTCGTATCGACCGCTACAGTGAGCGAAAACGAGCCTGCTCGAGCGCTTACACGCCCTCGACCGTTTCTCGGAACGCGCTGATCGACGCGAGCGCGTCCTCGAGATTCGACGCGACGTCGCCACCCTCGTCGTCCGCGATGTCGTTCAGGATGTGTTCGTGGCGTGCGAGCTGACCGTGGTCCGGTCCGCGGTCGGCATCGGCGTAGTCGTCGAACTTTATCGCCTGGTTCTGCAGCCGGTCTCGTGCCTCGTCGTCGGACGCGGCGTCGGCTGCCTGTCTGATCGATTCAGCTGCGTTTTCGAGTTCGTCTCGGGCCATACGAAGTTGTTCGTCTGGGGGTGTCAAAACGGTTTCAATACCTGTCGGCTCGAGGGAACGCCACCCGAACGAGAGACCGGACACTCGAGTTCAGAGTACCTGCTCGAGCTGGTCCTCGAGGTCGAGGTCGGCGACGGTGTCGGCCGTCATGTCGGCGACGGCATCGCGGAAGTTCGTCCGATAGCTGCCTGGCCCTGCGTTCCCCATCTCGGCCGCGCGCTCGCCGGCGAGGCCAAAGGCGAGGGTGCCGTGGACGGCGGCGGTATGGGCATCCTCGAGCGCGCCACAGAAGGTCGCGATGGTCACGCCGAGCATACAGCCGGTGCCGACGACTTCGCCGAGCATTTCGTGGCCGGCAGCGAGGCGGACGGCACCGTCGGCGTCCGCGACGATGTCGTCAACGCCCGAGGCGACGACGAGTGCGTCGGTCGACTCGGCGAGCGAGCGGGCCGTCCGCTCGATCTCCTCGTAGTCGCCGGCGGACTCGACGCCCTTGACTTCGGCTTCGACGCCCGTGAAGGCGGCTATCTCGCCGTAGTTGCCCTTGATCGCGGTGAAATCGATCTCCGAGAGGAGGCTTTCGGCGACCGCCTCGCGTGAGGGCGTCGATCCGACGCCGACCGGGTCGAGGACGACCGGAATGCCGCGTTCGTTAGCTTTCCGGCCGGCTTCGTGCATCGCCTCGACACGGTCGTCGGGGATCTGGCCAGTGTTTATCAGGAGGGCGCTCGCGAGGTCGGTCATTTCGCCGGCGTCGCCCGGCGAATCAGCCATCACCGGCAGCCCACCCCAATGGAGAGTCACGTTCGCGACGTCGTTGATCGTCACCGTGTTGGTCAGCGACTGGACGAGCGGTTGCGTCTCTCGAACCGTTCGAACTGAGTCGACAAGGGTCGTGGCGTCGATGTCGGTAACACTCATTGACTATGTTCTCTGGTAGCAACGGACTTCGTCGTTTCGGCAGCGGCGACGAGTGATTCGGTCGCGGCCTCGGGATCTGTGGCTGCCGTAATCTCACTGATGACGGCGACGCCGGCGGTCCCCGCATCGACAACGGGAGCGGCGTTATCAGCCGTGATCCCGCCGATTCCGACGACCGGGATCGAAACCGCGTCGGCGATCGCGGCGATCCGCGCCGGGCCGACGCCGTCCTTGCCGTCGTCGACGTCCTTCGAGGAAGTGCCGTAGATCGCCCCGACGCCGAGATAGTCCGCCCCCTCGGCTTCCGCGTTGCGAGCCTCAGCGACCGTCGCCGTCGAGCAACCGACGATCGCATCCGGGCCGAGCAGATCCCGAGCGACGCCGACCGGCAGGTCGGACTGGCCGACGTGAACGCCGTCGGCGTCGATCACCTGTGCGATATCGAGTCGATCGTTGACGATCAGGTCGACGCCCGCCTCGGCCGTAAGTTCGCGCAGTTCGTGGCCGAGTTCGTGCCGCGAGCGGGCACTCGTCTCCTTTTCGCGCAACTGGACGGCGTCGATTCCGCCGTCGATGGCCGCACGAACGATCTCCGGGGTCGTCCGATCACCCGACAGCGACGCCTGCGTGACGAGGTAGGTCCGCCAGTCCGAAGGATTCATGAGGGATATCAGTCGGTGGTCGTACTAAGCGGCTTCGGTCGGTCCATCGATCGGACTCTAGTTCGACCGGCTCGCCGACGGAACGAACGGCCAACGTTCTTGATACTCTTCGACATATTGCCAGCCATGGCATTCGATCCTGACCGCGTTACGACGGTCACGTTTGACTCCTACAGCACACTCGTCGACGTCGATGCGACCGCAGCCGCGCTCACGGAACACACCGACATCGACGACCCGGCACCGGTTTCGCAGACGTGGCGAGAGCGCTCGATGCAGTACACGCTCGTCGCGAACCACCTCGAGAACTACGAGACGTTCTACGAGATCAACCGGGACGCGCTCGCCTACGCGCTCGCGGCCCACGGACTCGACGTTCCCGCCGACGACCGCGAGGAAATCCTCGAAGTGTACCACGAGCTTGAGGTCTTCGACGACGTCCGGGAGAGCATCGAACGGCTCCACGAGGCCGGCTACGACACCTACGTCCTCTCGAACGGCAACCCGGAGATGCTCGACTCGATGGTCGACCACGCCGGAATCGAGGATCTCGTCGTCGACACGATCAGTGCCGACGAACTCGAGACGTTCAAACCCGAGCCGGACCTCTACCGCCACGCCGCCGGCCGCACAGGGACGCCGATCGACGAACTCGTCCACGTCTCGGCGCTGTGGTTCGACGTGCAGGGGGCGATCCACGCCGGCATGCAAGGGGCCTGGCTCGACCGAAAATCGACGCCATGGGAACCCTTCGGCGCGGAACCGGATCTGATCACCGAGGGACTCGCGGAGCTGGCGGACCGACTGGGCTGTTGATCGGTCAAGGCAGATCGACGGTGTCCTCCTCGTTCGACGCAGCGAGTCCCAGTCGCTGTCCGCCTGAACCGTCGGAAACGGACGCGGGCGATCGGGCGACACGGACGAGCGACTCGATCTCGCTCCGGTCTCCTGCCGGTACGCCACTGCGCCAGCGATCGCTTTGGGGACGGAGTCCAGAGTGTGGCCACTCATCGAGTCGTCCAACCCCGCTGTGTAAAGAGGTGGACGTCGATACGGTACTATGAGCGCCCCGGCGAGCGCGAGGGTGTCGAACGACGCGATCGTGGAGGTCTACGACCGGATAGCGACGCCGTACGATTGGGTGATCACCCACGTCGACACGGGAACCCGACGCCGTGCGATCGAGCGTCTCGAGCTCGGTGCCGGCGCGATCGTCCTCGAAATCGGCTGTGGACCCGGACACGCGCTGGGTGCACTCGCCGCACGTGTCGGTCCGGATGGCTACGTGCTGGGACTCGACGCCGCGCCAGGGATGCTAGACCGTGCTCGCCGTCACGTCGAGCAGTCGGACCAGGCGGACCGAATCGGGCTCCTCCTCGGTGACGCCCGGGCGCTGCCGGTTCCGGCCGACAGCGTCGACGCCGTTTTGGTCGAGGACACGCTCGAGTTGTTCAGTCCGGTCGAGATCGAGACTGTCGTCGCCGAATGTGCTCGTGTTCTCGCTGCCGACGGTCGGCTCGGTGTCGTAACGATGGAGCGATCCGGCGTCGAGGACGATCCGTTCGTCCGGGTGTACGAGTGGCTGTTCGAACACCTCCCGGGCTACGACCGTATCGGTTGCCGTCCGATATACGCCCGTCAGGCGCTCGCGGAAGGTGGGTTCGAAATCGAGCGACGGGAACGACGCCGCCGAGGATACGTCTGGCCGGCGGAGATCCTGATCGCGCGTCCTGCGTGATACGGTCTGCTGTACACGGGCGCTTCGCGCCGATCGCAACTTCCATATCAGGCGCGGAGAGTAACAGGCTGCGAATGCAGCAACCAATCGCCGCTCGGGAGAGCGCCGCTCGAGTCGAACGTCCTCGCGCACGGTCGAGCGCCGACTGATGGCCGGACTGCTTGGCATCTTCGCGTCCGCGATCGGGCCGATCGTCGCCATCGCGGCCGTCGGCTACGTGCTGGCGACCGTCAAAGAGATCGACCCGGAACCGTTGAACACGGCCGTCGTCTACGTGCTGGCACCCGCGCTGGTGTTTCACAGCCTCGCCGTCACCGAACTCGAGGCGGCGACGCTCCTACGGGTCACGATCGGCATCGGTATCTTTACTGCAGTGATGTGGGGGATCGCCGAACTCGTCGGCCGCGGCGTCGGCGAACGCGAGCCGGCGCTGAGCGCGCTGGTGCTGGTCGCGATCTTCTGTAACTCGGGGAACCTCGGCATTCCCGTCTCCGACTTCGCGTTCGGCGAGGTCGGCCGCCAGACGGCCGTCCTCTTTCTCTCGGTCCAGTCCGTGCTGATGTACACCCTCGGCGTCTACGTCGCCTCCCGGAGCAGCGGGTCGGCCGGGCTCGCTGGCGTCCGCCGGGTGTTCTACATTCCGCTGGTCTACGCCGTCATCGCAGCACTGCTTGCACGGGCGCTCGATCTCGTACCGCCCGCCGAGACCGCGGCGATGGAGACGCTCCAGCTCGTCGGCGACGCCTCGATCCCGCTGATGTTGCTCATTCTCGGCATCCAGCTCGCGCGCACCGACACCGCCGCCGCGGTCTCGCGGGCCTGGCCCGCGACGGCGCTCAAGATGGGCGTCGCGCCCGTCGTCGGCCTCGGGATCGCGCTCGCACTGGGCTTTCAGGACCCGACCGTCGCGCGCGTGTTCGTCCTCGAGACCGCTATGCCGGCCGCGGTGACACCGCTCATTCTCGTCATCGAGTTCGCGGGCAGCGCCCGCTCCGATGGGGTGCTCGTCTCCGAGTACGTCTCGACGTGCGTCTTCATCACGACGCTTCTGTCGATCCCGGTGTTGACCGTTCTGATTGCGATCTTGCGGTCCGGTGTGGTGATCTGAATCCGTACTCGACGAGCACGAAGCCCGTCGTGTATACTGTCGGACAGCAGTCCGTGGACACTCGATCGTGTTTCGACGCGCGCGGTTCGTTACGGCCGGCTCCCGTTCAGCGGGGCACTTGCACGCATATCCACCCGGTATCCCGTATCTGCACGGTATACTGCCGGTCGTTGCGAAGCACCAGATCGACGGAAACAGTCGCTCTATCGGTCGTTGCGGCGACGAAATTGTCGAGTGCCTCCGGATCGATTTGGTCGTAGAGGACGATCCCGAGATCCGCCGATGATTCCATCGGATCGACGTCTTCGAGAGCAGCGATGGCCCTCACAATGGCGATGCTGGGCGGCGTGTCGTCGTAGCGGTACTCGACACGAACTAAGTCGCTGTCGGGGATCGAACTACCGGGATCATCCATGTTACTCGAATGATCCTCACAGGAGAAACCACGTGATGCTATGCCGTGCGCACGCAGGCTGTAGTTGCCGATCATTGATATCGAACGACAGAAAAGTCGACGAGGCGGAAAAACGGATCGCGGACGGGTCCGGACTCATACGGATTCCTATCAGTGGGTGCCGGTGGGACCGCGACCGTACTGTGGTCCCACCGGGACATCAGGACAGCAGATCGTATCAGTGCCCCTGGTCGTGGGGGTTCACCTCGGTACCGTAGTTCTCGGCGTGGTCGGTGTAGTCGATGAACCGCGGCGCGTCGGGGTCGAAGGGGCGCTCGAGACTCTCGAAGGCCTTTTTCTTGTCCCAGCCTTGGAGCTTGCCGACGGCGCTCTTGTCCTCCAGGTCGTGATACTCAAGCTTCGGCTCGGTGAGCTCCCACGCTGCCATTCCCTGCTCGGTGCGGACGATGACGCTCGAGTACTCGTCGCTGGAGCCGACGGAGCCGACTGTGATGTCCGCACAGAAGCCGGTGAAGTCGGCACACTCGTCACAGCCCTTGAGAGCGGCGTCGTGGAAGTTTTCGATGTCCTCCTCGACGATCAGCTCGCCGTCGTGGTCGTAGACCAGCAGCTTGCCATGGAGGACGTCCATTTTGCCGATCTCGGCCGGCGAAACGTCCCGCTTTTCCTCGAGTTGCTCGCCCATGAGGCTGTAGTAGTTGAAGTTCTTCGTACACATCAGCGCGATCGTATAGTCGACCGCGCGAACTCCCTCGTTTTGTGCCTGATAATCCCACTCGAAGTCCTGTAAGGCGCGGATGCCCTCGATCTCGCAGGGCGTTCCGACGATGGCCAGCGAGAGGTCGTCCCAGTCCTTGTCGGGGAGCTTGTGCTCCCACTGTTTCAGATCGAGGTTGCCAAGCGCCAGCGTCTGGTTGTAGACGGTGCCGGCGTTCTCGATGAGGTCCGCAGTCGTCGTCGCGAGGTAGCTCTCGGCCTTCCAGGGCTCCTCGTCGCTCTCGGTGGCGATCAGCGCACCGTCGATCTCGCCCGCCTCGAGCAGCGTCGCGAGGATGCCGGTGACGACGCCGCCGTCCTGTGCGTTGGCGGTCCAGTCGTCCTCGACCGTCGCGGAGAACTCCGTGATCGGGTCGCCCGCGCCCTTGACGTTGTCCTCGCCGCCGGTGATCTTCCACTGGCGTTCGTACCGCAGCCCGCCGCGGGGACAGAAGTCCCAGCACAGCGAACAGCCGGTGCACATCTTGACCAGCTTCGGGAGGTCGTCGTCGCCGATACCGATCGAGTCCGAGGGACAGGCGGCGACACAGGTCCCACACTGGATACACCGACCCTCGTCGATAACTGCCTCGTCGAGTTCCATGAACCACGTCTTCTCGTCCGGCGTTTCGATGTCGTTCATTTCCGACCGGATGGAGTACGCCGGTGTATCCAGATCGACGCCCTCGGGAACGCCGACGCGGGTATCCGGCGCGTCGTCGTAGACGTCCTGACTGACGGCTTCGGCGGGCTCGGTGAACTCGAGGTCGCCGAGGTCGCCCATCTCGTCGACGTTGGCGACGCCCGCACCGTCAGAGTAAAGCGCTGGCGAGGATCCGCTCACTGCGTTCGCGTCACCCCCGTCGGTGGCGACGGGCTGGTCCGCCGTCGGCTCGGCCTGCGTTTTCTCGCCACAGGTGCAGGTGTCCGGCGAGCAACTATCGGTACTCGTCTCGTCGACATTGCTTCCGTCGGCTCGGATCGTGCCCGCTCGAGCGTGGTCCGCGTGCTCTCGGGAACGTGACGCGCCGCCGTCGGCATCGGGGACGATGACCGCGTCGTCATCGTCGTCCGACTCCGGAACGTGGGGAAACGCGCGCTCGTCGTCGCCGTCACGGCTCGCGTGTCGCTTCTCGCTCGCGGTTACATCGCTCGCTTCACCGGGGACCTCGCGCTGCTCGGTCCCCGCATCTCCCGCTCGCTTACTCGAGGCCTCGCGGTCAGTCCCCATGGGCAACACCCCGTGCGACCGGCGCGTCGGCCCCTTGCATGATCGACCGAAGCTGGTCGTTGTCGACGTCGCGACACCACTCGTAGAACGTCTCGCCCTCGTCGCGGTCCGCCGAGTAGGCCTCGAACAGCTGCTCGAGCGCTGGGATTACGGCATCGGCAGGCACGGCACTCTCGACCCAGTCGAGGAACTCGTTGTCTGCTCCCAGCGAGCCGCCGAGTCCGACGTCCATCCCCTCGACGAGATTGTCTCCCTCGTCGTTGGGACGATCATCATCGTCGAGCTTGACGGTCTCGCCGCGGAAGCCGATGTCGGCGATCTGGGGCTGGGCACACGAGGCCGAGCAGCCGGACATGTGCATCCGGATGGCCTCGATGTCGTCGGGCACGTCGATGCGCTCGTCGAGTTCGCGGGCCCAGCGCTTGGTCCGTTTCTTGGTCTCGATGATGGCGTAGTTACAGAACTCGTTGCCCGTACAGCCCACGGCACCGCGGGCGAACGGCCCCGGATCGGGGCTGTACTCCTGGGCGAACGGCTCTGCCAGGAGGTCGTCGACGTTCTCCTCGGGGATGTGGGTGATCAGGAAGTTCTGGTCGGTCGCCAGCCGCACGGAGACATCGTCGGTGCCGTACTGCTTCGCGGCGCGAGCCGCTTGCGCGAACTCGTCGCCGCCCATGCGGCCGGCGATAACGTTGAAGCCGACGTAGTTGAGCCCGTCCTGTTTCTGCTCGTGGACGCCGACGTGGTCGCCCTGGTAGCCGACAGTCAGGCCCTGGCCAGCCTCGGGAAGTTCGACGGTACAGCGGTCGCGAACCGCTTGCTCGAACGTCTCCGGCCCGAGCTGTTCGACGAGATAGCGCATGCGGCAGACGCCGCGGTTGTTCCGATCGCCCAGCTCTTTGAACGTCTGGGCGACGGCACGGCAGAACTCGACGGCGTCTTCGGGTTTGATGAAGACATCGAGCGCCGAACTCATCCGTGGGCCGTCGGAGAGACCGCCACCGACGCGGGCGTGGAAACCGTAGAGCTGTTGACCACCGTCAGACGAGTCCGGCGAGCCTCCGGCTTCGCCGGAGACGTCGATCGTCTTCTTCGCCGGGACGAGCCCGACGTCGTTGATCTGGGACTGCGCACAGTCGTGGGCACAGCCCGTGATCGTGAGCTTGAACTTCCGCGGGAGGTTCGCGTACTCGCGGTTCTCGGTGAAAAAGTCCGAGACGGCGTCGATGACCGGCTGGGCGTTGAAACACTCGTGGTTATCGAGCCCGGCCGCCGGACAGCCAAGCACGTTCCGGGCGGAGTCGCCACAGCCCTGGACCGTCGTCAGGCCAACCTCGTCGTAGCGGTCCCATAGCTCGGGGACGTCTTCGATCCGGATCCAGTGTTTCTGGATGTCCTGTCGGGTCGTGATATCGAGGTAGGCGTCACCCCAGAGTTCGTTCTGCTCTTCACCGCCGTACTCCGCAGGGGCGGTCGCGTAGTCGTCGGCGCACTCGCCGATGACCTCGGCCTGCGCGGGGGTGAGCTTCCCGCCCGGCACCTTGGTCCGGATCATGAAGTACCCCGCCTGCTTCTGGGCGTACATACCGGCCCACTTCAGGCGCTCCCACTCGCCGTCGCCAGCGCGCGCTTCGATCTCCTCGAACGAGAGCCCGTCTGCGGCGTACTCGTAGACGTCGTCGATGACCTCGAGCGGATGTTTCTCCTGTTTGTGCTTCTCGACCGTGTTCATACGAACCACACCTCGGGTCGCGTCGGTTCGATTGCGCTCGCGGTTCCACGACGGTAACTACCGTCATCGAGCGAGTCAGGGCGTTCTCGAGCGATCGCACACTTGTGAACTATCGTCATGCGACAGATGATGCCACCCATCCGTATACACTCCCGCAACTCGGCGAATCATGGGAGTGGTCGGATACACCAGAGAGTATTACCGCAACAATCAGTCCGGTAGCGACAGCCGGGAGCAGGAAATACCACGACAGGCCGGAACGGATCATTTGCCTCGAGCCCGGCGAGAGTGCCGTCAACGATAGCGGCAATCGGAACCGTGAACGCGGGAGCGTTCCGTCGACCACCGCCGGATCGGGTTGTACGCTGACCAGCGGCGACGGCGACTCGCATGTGATCGACCCAGGAGCTGAGTCCGCCGGCAGTCAGTCGAAACAGGCGACGAGGTCGCCCTGTGTTCGCGGATCGGGTTCGAACTGCAGTTCGTCGGCGACGCCGTTGTATAGTGCCCGGAGAACGACGTGCTCGTCGACGTAGTAGACGGTGTGGACGTCCCACTGGTCACGTGGACCGGTGGCTGACTGTCGGGTCCCCATCCGCAGGTCGTAGAGGATCGCTACCATGATCGCGTTCGGATCCGGTGACGAGCCGAGCGTCCTCGTTCTGTAGTCCGTTCGACGAAGCTCGAACGTCCGCGTCGTCACACCGTACTGGGCGAGAAACGCGTTCCGCCGATACGCGCGCTCGAACTCGGTGACGTACGCAACCGTCCTGTCGACCATCGACGTCGAGCCGGTCGTCCGGTTGTGAGCCGCGGCGGGACCGATCGCCGACGGCGGCGCCGGATACGGTTCAGGTGCGAGCGCATCGTCATCGGCCGGTGCAGTGGGCTCTGGACGCGTGACCGAACTGCACTCGTACCAGTCGGGGGAGACGGTCCCGGACTCGAGTGGCGGTGTGTCCGTGGCGTTCGATGCGTACTCGAAACCGCCCGTCGCAACCGCCACCGTCGCCGCCGCCGACGTAAGGAGCGCACGTCGAGAGCGAGGGCGGTGCATACACTAATGTTTCAGACTCACAATAAGTGTCTTCTGGAAGAGTGTTCAACCGAGAAACCGATACGACGATCCCCAGTCGGCGAGCTACTCGTCGGCCAGGAGCCGGTCAACCATCTCTTCGGGGTCGAACCGCTCCAAGTCGTCGTAGCCCTGCCCGACACCGAGGAACAGGATCGGCTTTCCGGTGACGTGTGCGATCGAAATCGCCGCCCCGCCGTTGGAGTCGGCATCGGCTTTCGTCAGGATCGCGCCATCGATCTCGGCGGCGTCGTTGAACTCGCGGGCGCGGTTGACCGCGTCCTGCCCGGCGACTGCCTCGTCGACGAACAGCGTCATGTCCGGTCCGACGACGCGATCGATCTTCTCGAGTTGGTCCATCAGCCCCTCGTCGGTGTGGAGCCGACCCGCCGTATCGCCCAGCACGATGTCGATATCGTTGGCCTCGGCGTACTCGACGGCGTCGTACAGCACCGCCGCGGGATCGCCGCCCTGTTCGTGGCTGATACACTTCGTATCGAGGGCGTCAGCGTGCTCCTGGATCTGCTCGTTGGCCCCGGCACGGTAGGTGTCGCCGTTGGCCATCACCGTCGAGTAGCCGCGCTCCTCGAAGTAGCGACTCAGTTTGGCGATCGTCGTCGTCTTGCCGACGCCGTTAACGCCGGTGAAAACGATCGTCACGGGCTTGTCCTCGATGGCGATCCGCTCGTTGAAATCGAACTGCCCGACGCTGATCACGTCGTAGATCGCATCGTGCAGCGCTTCCTCGACGACCTCGCCGGTCGAGGTCGTAAACGTCCGTGTCTCGCCGACCAGCTCGTCGCGGATGTTGTCGAGGATCTCCTCGGCGACGCCCATCTCAACGTCGCTCGAGAGCAACGCCATCTCGAGTTCGTGCAAGGGGCCCTCGAGGTCCTCCTCCTCGATGACGAACTTCCCTTTGACGAGGGATTTGGCCTTTGCACCGAAGCCGGTTCCGCGGCCAGCATCGGCGTCGTCCGCGGGACGTTCGTCTCCGGTATCCGTGTCGATGGTCTGCTCGTCCTCATCGACTGTCGGAGCTCGATCGGCGGCCGTCTCGGTCGATGACTCGGGCGACGGTGCTGTCGCTTCCTCGTCGGGTGTCTCTCCGTCCGACTCCGCGTCGTCATCGGCGTCGCCGTTGGAGCCGTTGAGAAGGGATCGCGCTTTGGCACCGAGGCCGAACCCACCGCCGGTGTCGTCGTCGACATCGTCTTCATCGCCAGCCGATTCCTCGTCGGAGTCGGCCGTTGGAGCGGGTTCGTCGGCAGCCGTCTCCGAGACCGAATCAGCGTCGTCGGCCTCGCGGCGGTCGGGAGTGGAATCGGTCGCCGGCTCCTGCTCTGCAGACCCAGCCGCATCCCCAGGTGCGGACTCGATCGACTCTGGTTCCGGTTCCGGCTCCGATTCCGTTTCCGTCTCGGCCGTGCCTGCCGCCAGTTCGGCCGTCTCATCGGCCGCCGGTTCGGGGGTAGTATCGGTGGCTTCCGCAACGTCGGTGTCCGCCTCCGATTCGACGGTCTCGAGTTCTTCCTCCTCGAGATCTGCTTCGTCGACGTCCTCGACGTTCTCTTCAGCGGCCTCTTCGGCGCTTTCGCGGAAGCTTCCGAGCTTCTCCTTCAGGTTATCGAACATAGGTATCGAGGTAGGACCGCCGCGTTACTCGTCGGGGCCCTGGCCCTGTCCCATCTGCTGCATCTGCTGTTGCATCGCCTGCTGCTGGAGCTGCTGGGCCTGCTGTTCGAGTTCGCTGCTCTCGGTCTCGAGTTCGGCGATCTCCTCGTTGAGCTCGTCGATCTGCTCGTCGAGACGCTCTTTCTTGTTCTCGAGGGCGTCGACGGCGTCGTCTTCCTCGAACTCCGCGGCGTAGTCAGCACCGAGTTCGACGATCACTTCGTCGATGTTCTCGATGGTCGTACGGAGGTACGCGCCGCCGCCAAGCGGCATCTGGACGGTCGAGCCGGTCTCGAGCGTCTCGATGGCTTCGATCGCCTCGTCAACGTTGGTTTTCTCCTGCTGGACGGCCTCGACGTTCGTCTGGAGGCCTTCGATCTGTTCTTCGATCTCCTGAAGCTGCTGGGATAGCTGCTGAAGTTGCTGCTGGCTCATTGTTCGGATACCTCGTCGAGTTCGATCTCGGTCCGCTTGAGTCCGTGCTGGCTCCCGAGCTGGGAGAGCGTGTGTTCGCGGGCGACGTTCTCGTTTTCGGCCTCGATGCTCGTCTCGAACGGCGCGTAGCCGTCGCGGCTCTTGAACCGTCCACTGACCGTAAATTGACTCATGGCTATCCCTCCGGCAGGCAGTCGGAAGAATCTTCCCTTCCGGTTCGGCCGTTCGGAACCGACACGAAGGGATACCGAACCGACGGCAACTGCGGAGTGCCCACCGATGGAGGGTCAACGATTTTACCGCATCGGCCCGAATCCGCAGCCATGAGCGAACTCGACCCCGGTGAGTTGTTGCCCAGCGAGCGAATGCAAACGCAGGTTCTCGAGGGCGAGGTCACACAGATCCACCGCGGCAACCAGTACGCCGAAGAAGGCGATACGTTCACCATCGACGGGACGACTTTCGAGGTGACCGCGGTTCGAGAGCGCACGCTCGGCGAGCTGACCGACGCGGACGCACGGGCCGAAGGGATGGAGGACCTCGCGGCCTACGAGCGCTTACTCGAGCGCGCCCACGAGAACTTCGAGTGGGACGACGACAGCGAGGTCGTGTTACACCGGTTCGAACGCCAATAAGAGAGCGACACCGGCCGAGACCGGACTCGAGTCCAGAACCGATCGGTTCAGACGGACTCCTGTCAGTCAGTGCCGGTGGACCCGCGACCGCCCTGCGGGCCCGCCGGTCACCTCGGAACAGCAGGCCGTATCAGTCGAGATATCCGAGTGCGTCCTCGATTCGACCCAACTCGGGGCCGGTCGTGTCCTCACCGACGACGTAGCCGGCGTCGTTGGCGATCAGGCCCGAACCGACCAGCGGCGCGCCGTAGTTGACCGTGCCGACGTCGGCTCGCACGTCTAAGGCCGCCTCGAGCGCGTCGAGTTCCGCGTCGGTCGCCTTCGGATGGCAGAGCACGCCGGTGTTGTTCGCGACAGCGGCGGTGCCGACGGTACGGACGCCAGCGAGGTCGCCGCGTTCGACGGGTACCGCGAGCGTGTCTTCGACGATTTGGACCGCCTCACGGGGCAGGTCCGGATGGACGTAGGCCCCGTAGTCGTTCGCGAGGACGACGTTCCCGGCGGCGTTGATGGTGCCCGGCAGCTCGGCGACGGGAACGTCGACTGCCTCCTCGAGCGTCTCGCGTTCGTACTCGAGGACGCGAGAACTGACGAGCAGGCCGTTTTCGTTACCCGTCGCTAGCGCGCCGACCGTCGAGGAGCCGCCGACGGTCGTCGTGATCGCGGGCACCTCGAGTTCGTCGGTCAGGTCGGCGACGACATCGTCGTCGACGTCGTGGCGAACGAGTACGCACGAGTCGGTCGCGCGGGCGAAGACGCCGACGTAGGCCGACCCGGCGAAGGCGAGGCGTTGCAAGTTTAGTCGGCGACCTCGGCTTCGACGACGGCTTCACCCTCTTCGTCGAAGCGGGCTGCGCGGACGCGCAGCTTTCGCGGCGGGTTGGATCGGCCGTTCGCCCAGACCGTCTCGTTGATCGAGGGGTCCAGCCGGATGGCGTCTTCGTCGACCGCGAAGTGTTTCGCGAGGTGTTCGCGGACCAGCCGCATCGCGTAGTCGGCGGCCTCGTGGTTGGCACCCTTCTTGACATCACGCAGCGGAACGGTTACGACGCGTTCCTCGAAATCACTTGCACTCATCGTTATTCGTCAGTGTCGTTTCGCCGCCAGTGGCGTCGCTTCGGGTTGCGCTGGACGTCCATGTCGGTCTTCATCATGACCCAGGCCGGCACCCGGCTGTTCTGGTTCTCGAGTTTGGCAAGCCGCTTCTTCTTGCCCTTCGATTTTTTACCCATAGTGGCCGGACGTAGCCCACGCTGGCTTAAAATCTTGTCCATCTTGCAGGGACGAGGGCCGCCGTAAGGTTTCAGGCCTCGAAGCGGCGCTCGAGGTGGCGCATGATGGCCTCGCAGGTGGCGTCACTGAGGGTGGTCGTATACGTCCAGGTGTCGACGTCGTCGGTGCCGTCGTGGCGCGAGAACAGATCGTGATCGTAACAGCCGGTGCCCTGAAAGCGGGTGCCGGCCCCGATCCGATCCGGGCTGGCGTAGGCGGTAGCGATCGGCGAGATCTCCAGGGTATTCGTATCCGTTCGGATCGCCGTTCCGAGGTCGTGTTCACAGCGTGTCCCGCCGACCTCCTCGACGACGGATTCCGAGAGGAACGTATGGATCGTCTCGTGGATCGCCATGTTCCGTGTCACGGCTCGCGAGTCCCAGCGTTCCGTCGCGCCGACGTTGACGACCGTCTGTGCGTCGCCGTCGTCACCCGCGCCGATCAGCGAACGTGGCGACAGCGTCCCGCCGTAGCCGACGCGATAGTTCAGCGGCGACCAGTGTAACAGCACGTGGCTGGTGTCGCCGGCGAGCGCATCGTGAGCGCGCAACCGCTCGCGAAAGCGCTCGAGGAGCCCCTCGAGCGACGGAAGCACGGCGTCGGGCGACAGCGACGTCGATGGCGGAAACCGAATCGGGCGCCCGCGCTCGACGGCGATCTCGAGGGACTCGAGCCGGGATTGCTCGCGGGCGTATGCAACCACCTGCTCGAACGCCGCCTCGACGGCCGCCAGCGCGTCGCGGAAGGGGGCCGGCCAGTCGCGACGCACCGCATCGAGTCCGGAGCCATACCACAACCGCGCCTGAAGCGGCACAGCACCGGGGTGAACGCGAACGCGAACGACTGCGTCGCCGCCGTGATCGACAGCAGTCGTCTTCGACGCACCGGCCGGCGAGACGAGGGCTGCGCCACCGACGGCGGCGACGGTATCGCGGAGGGCTTCGCGGCGTGAGACGTGCCGCCAGCTGCGTGCGTTCGACGGGGACTCGTCGGACCCGGGCGCCATGGGCCACCGCCGATACATGGCACCATACCATTATTCCTTGTTCTGTATTTCGTGATTATATTCCGTATAGACGGGCTACAGCGACCGTTCGAGACCCGATCGCCGCCCGCGCAACCGTCGGACGACAGACCTTCTAATAACAGCTGAAAGTCAACGCACACCCGATCGCACGACGGCCCTACGTCGGTGTGGCAACCGTTTCAATTGGTACTAGACTCGAGCGGGAACGACGCGACTGTGGAATAGACCGGTCCCTCCTCGGTGAGGGTGCTTTCGGTCAGGCAAACCTCGTCGACACGGGCCTCGCCGATCGTCGGATCGCGCTCTTCGACGAGCTCCTGGACCAGTTCCTTCCCGCCGGCATGTTCCATTCGCGCGAGCGTGACGTGGGGCGTGAAATCGTGTGATTCGGGGTCGAAGCCAAGGTCGGTCGTCCGCGCTTCGATCGATTCGTGGAGCGTGGCGAGTTGCTCGCCACCCTGTTCGACGCCCAGCCAGAGGACACTGATGTACTCGAGACTCGGAAAAACACCGAGGCCGCCGTAGCGAACGGTAAAGGGATCGACACCGGCATCGTCGACGGCTGCCTCGAGTTCGCGCTCGAGGTCGGGAACACGGTCCTCGTCGGTATCACCGAGGAACTTCATCGTGATATGGGCCTGCTCGGGGTCCGTGAACTTGAGCCCGCTGGCCTCGGCGAACTCGGCTTGCAGGTCGGCGACCGGCTCGGCGAAGTCGTCCGGGAGGTCGACGCTGACGAACAGTCGCATACTCGATCCATCGTGGGCAGCGCACTCAATAGTGACGGGCAGTGATACGGTTTGCTGTCACGATATACCCGTGGGCCCGCAGGACAGTCGCGGTTGTGCCGGCACTGACTGACAGGAGACCGTATGAGTCGTTCGTGGTTAGGGGCACCGGTTATGTGGACAGCTCACGCACGTAATTGCAATGACAGACGTTGCCGTGATCGGTGGCGGAATCGGCGGCCTGACCGCGGCCCACGAACTTGCCGACCGCGGCTTCGACGTGACCGTCCTCGAAGCGAACGACCGCTTCGGCGGGAAGGCCCGGTCGATGCCGATCGACGACGACCCCGACGCGCTGCAGGGCGAACACGGCTTCCGGTTCTTCCCGGCGTTCTACCGCCACGTCATCGACACGATGGAACGGATCCCGGACGGTGACGGCACCGTCGCGGACAACCTCGTCGAGACCGAGGCGACGCTGATCGCGACCACGACGGGGCCGGGTCGAATCGCCGAAACGCGCACGCCCGACTCGGTACAGGGCTGGCTCGAGGCGTTTCGTCCAGCGTTCGCCGAGGACTTGCCACGCGAGGACGTTCGCTTCTTACTCGAGCGACTGCTGTACCTGCTGACTGCCTGTGAAGATCGACGGGAGGGCGAGCTCGACAACACCTCCTGGTGGGAGTTCATCGACGCCGAGAACCGCTCGCAGGCGTTTCGCGATCAAGTCGCCAACACCACCCAGGCGCTGGTCGCCCTCCGACCACAGGTCGGGAGTGCCCGGACGATCGGCACGATCTACCTGCAACTGCTGCTCGGCCAGCTCGACCCGACCCGGCCGACCGAGCGCGTCCTGAACGCGCCGACGAACGAGGCCTGGATCGACCCCTGGGTGCGCCACCTCGAATCGCTCGGCGTCACGTGCCGTTCGAACACTCCGGTCCAGCGACTCGAATCGGACAGGACCCACGTCACCGGCGCCGTCCTGGCCGACGGCGAGACCGTCAGCGCAGACGAGTACGTTCTGGCCGTGCCAGTCGAGGCCGCCCCCACGTTCGTCACGCCGGCACTGGAGCGACTCGCGCCGGAACTGGGTCGCATCGAGCGACTGGACACAGCCTGGATGAACGGCATCCAGTTTTACCTCTCCAAGCCCGTCGACCTGCCGCGGGGCCACCAGGTCTATGCCGACGCACCGTGGGCACTGACCTCGATCGCCCAGCGCGAGTTCTGGACCGGCTACGACCTCGAGACGCACGGTTCTGAGGATGTCGCGGGCGTTCTCTCGGTGATCGCCTCCGACTGGGACTCGCCAGGAATTCTGTATGGAAAGCCGGCCAGGGCGTGTACGCGCGAGGAGATCGCCGAGGAGATCTGGGTACAACTGAAAACACATCTGAACGCGGCCGGAGAGCGCCTGACCGACGAGCTGCTCGTCGACTGGTTTCTCGATCCAGCGATCGTCGAGACCGGCGGTGCACCGGAGACACAACGGGCAGCCGATGACGCCGTCACCGACCGCGTCGAGAACCGCTCGCCGTTGCTGATCAACACCGTCGGGTCGTTGCAGAACCGACCGCCGGCCGACGTCGGTGTCCGGAACCTGACGCTGGCGAGTGACTACGTGCGAACGAACTCCGACCTGGCCTCGATGGAGTCGGCGAACGAAGCCGGCCGCCGTGCGACCAACGCGATCGTCGACCGACACGGGGCACACAGCCAGGCGCGGATCTGGGAACTCGAGGAACCCGTGGTGTTCGAGCCGTTCAAGCGACAGGATCGAGTCCGGTACCGCCTCGGGTTGCCCCATCCGGCGGCGGTGACGCAGTCGCTTCGGGGCGTTACCAGACGCCTCGTGGGACGAATCTGAGAGGTGCGTTCCGACGGGCGCTCGACGCTATCGGAACGCCGCCGGTACCCGGGTCGCAGCCCTTAACAGTCGTCGCTGCCACATTCAATTAATGACTGACCGAGACGACGAGCGCGACCATCGCTTCTCCGAGGGAGAGGGATTCGGCGATCCCTACGAGGAGTTCGACCTGGACCCGCCGGAGCTGGGTGTCGACCCGGCGAAGGTCGACCCCGTCGACTCCCGCGTCGTCACTGACACGTTAGACGAGCACAACATCGATCGAGACGCCGTCGACGCCGCCGAGTTGCTCGACGTCGGCCTGAACTACATGCAGATCAACCGCTACGAGCAGGCCACCGACGCCTTCGAGCGGACCGCTCGCTTCGCCGAGGACGACAAACTCGCACAGGAGGCCTGGGTAAACAAGGGCGTCGCCCACGGCGAACTCGAGGAGTGGGACGAAGCGATCGGTGCCCACCGCGAGGCCCTGCGGATCGACGACTCGAGCGAACACGCCGCGACCGCCGAGACGAACCTCGCGTACGCGCTCTGGGAGTTCGGCGAGACCTCCGAAGCCCTCGAACACGCCGAACGCGCCGTCGAGATCGACGAGCGCTTCGCCGCCGGCTGGTTCAACCGTGCCTTCTTCCTCTCGGAGCGCGGGCTGGCCGAGGAGGCGCTCAACTGCATCGACAACGCGATCCGACTGGGGCTGCGCAACGCCAAGGTGATCGAAGAAAAAGCCGAGATCCTCGAGGAACTCGGCGAGTACGACCAGGCCGAGGAACTCGCCGAGGAGGCAAATCAGATGCGCGAACGGGCCGAACAGGAGATGATGGACGACCGCGAGGAGCTGTACGGCCAGGGACCGGGCGGCGCCGGCGGAGGTGCCGGTCGCGGGGCCGGTGCTGGCGCTGGACGCGGCGGTCGCGGCGCAGGCCGGCAGCCACCACAACGGGGTGACATCGACCTCGACGACCTCGGACTCGGCGGGCTCGGCGGCGGCGACGCCGAGGAGCGCGAGGACGACGACCGCGAGTGGGAACTCGAGTAACGAATGATCGTCAACGAACGACAGACCCAGGAAGGGCTACTGGTCGCCGTCTGCGACGAGGAGGTCCTCGGCGAGACGTTCGAGGAAGGTGAACTCTCGCTGACCGTCACCGAAGAGTTCTACGGCGGCGACGCGGTCGAGGAAGGTGCGGTCATCGAAAGCCTCGCGCAGGCAGACGTCGCCAACATCGTCGGCACCCGCGCCGTTGAACTCGCCGTCGAGGAGGGCTTTATCGACGAGGCGAACGTTCTCGAGGTCGGCACGACGCTGCACGCACAGTTGTTGCGGATGCAGTAATCGTCAGCGCCGATCCATTCCTGCGGACGCGCGATTTTCAACCGGGTATCCGCTTGAAGCACCATTCTGGTATCCGCGCCAGTCTGCTGGCGGACACGTGCGAGGATGTGTTGGCCGTCGGGACACTCGGGGTGCTCACCGTGATTGCACGGTAAACACCCGCACATTGGAATCTGTTCGGAAACAGAAGACGAGGTCGCTTCTTACCCGAGCAAGCGCTGTGCGTCGGGGTCGTGATATCTCGGATACATGTCCAAGAGCTTGTAGGCAGCCGTTGCGTCGAGTCGCCCATTCCCAAGCACCCGGAATTCCTCGGGTGGCTCGACACCCATGCGGACGAAACAGTCCCGAATCTGGCATTTGAGATGATGGTCCAGGTACTCGCGGAACTCCGGGAGCGGGCCGGGATCGATCGGTGGTAACTCGATCAACGTGTCCGGTTCGCGCTCGAACGGATCTGTGTCCGGCTCGGCAGTGTGTTGTGCACCGTCATTGTCGAGATACGACGTATAGAGCGTGGATACGGCATCAATATAGGCACCGTCGGAGAGGTCGATCTCTTGCTCGTCGGCCCGGTCAACGAGATCCGCGGCGAATGACATCCAGTCAGCGATTGCACCAGCAGACAGTGTGTTCAGTGGTTGCTCTTTTACCGACGGGTTCGACAGATCCAGCCCGTAAGCGGTCGCCATGTCCTCGGCGACATCAGTCAACTCCGTCTCGAGTGGATCGACGCCGAGATACACGTTCTGTCGGTAGAGGACACTATCAGAGCTTGATGCAAGCGGTGGAACGGGTATCGGTCGTTCGGCGTCGAAGTCGTAGTAACTCCGTAGCTGGTTGTAGAGATCACCAAACAATTCGTCAAACCGGTCGTCATCGAGATCCTGAACAGTGAGTCTGACGGCGTTGATGCGCTCGGGATGATCCATCGGTGGCATCGTGTCGTACCCCCGCTCGATGTAGACGTAATACCGAGCGAACTTCCGAGCTTGTTCGTTGTACTCGTTTTCTTCTGGAGATCGGTCGGCCGCTTTGGTAGCGTACGCATCGCACTGATGGAATTTTATTTCTCCGTCGAACTCCATCTCAATTCTGTGTTTTTCTTCATTATTGTCTTTCACATGAAGACCAACGCGGACATCATCTTCGCCAGTGATCGTAGCTTCCATGCTAGCTAAGCCCCCGTGAGTCGCCGCCATAGTCAGATCCGTTAAGAGCTTTGTTAACCTTTTCTTCGATAAGCTGTTCAAGGAACAATCTTGCTTGGCGTCCTTTCTCAGCCACGAAATCCGATCCCACGTCGTAGACCTGGCCAGTAAGCGTCTTGGTAACATCGCCAGCCATTCCTTTGGCCATTTCCTGCCCGACCGCAGTACCACCGATCGTACCGAGGCCAGGCGAGACCATGGTACCAGCAACGCCCCCGAGCAGGCCACCTACCGCGCCGACAGCACCCTGAGAGAGGGCCTTGCCGACGCTGTTCATCACCGAATCGTCGCCGGTGACCATCTCCTCGATCGAGGATACACGTTCCTCGAGTCGTGACACCGTTTGTGCGAGTAACATCCCGTCATTCCGGGACGCAGCCTCCTCACGGGCCGTCTGAAGTTGCTCGGCCTCGGGCATGCGCTGGATGTGCACCTCCGTCCCCATCCGATTGATCGTCACCGGACCGTCGGCCATCGCCTGCTTGGCCGCCTCTTCGGCCTCGCGCTCAAGTCGCGGATCGGGATCGATCTCGAGTCCACTGCCTTTCTGGGGCATCATGCTGATCGCGGCCCCGGTCTGCTGGCGAACGTGTGCGAGTTCGTGAGCGAGAAGGTGCTGTCCCTCTGGCGACTCGGGGTCGTACTCGCCGTGGTTGAACGCGATATGATTGCCAACGGTGAACGCCCGCGCGTTGATCTCATCGCAGGCCTTTGCGGCGGTCGCATCGGCGTGAACCCGTACGTCACCGAAGGAATCACCCATCCGCTCTTCCATCGCGCGCTGGATGCCGCCGTCCAGCAGCTGGCCAGGTGTGCTGAGGACATCTCGTACTGACGCGGGCACACTCGTGTCCCCGGCTCGGTCGGTCTCGTACTGTGCCTCGCGGCTGCGCTGGACCGACGCCGCGTTCTGGCGCTCGATATCTCGTGGTACCGCCGCCGGTCGCTCGGCCTGACGCTCACGGAACGCATCCATATCCACCGGCTTCCCCATGAGTTCGACCGGCATTCCCTCGTCGACCCAGCCCTGGACCTCCGCGGGACCGCAGGCCTGTTCCAACCGCTGGATCTGGACTTCCTGCCCGGGGGCGTACAACTCGAGGCCATACCGTTGCTCGATGGCCGCTCGAGCCGGCGTCGGCGACGTGCCAGTCGGCCTCGCGTTCGACTGCGCTCTCGTGTTCGACATCGGCGATCGGGACCGACGACTCCGCGAGTCGTCGGTTTGCTCCGCCCGCGACTCCGAATTCGATCGTATACCTGTGTATCCCATTCCGTTTCACCCTGATTCTTTTCCTATAGGGGTATATAATTAACTACAACTGGTTGGTAAAATACTAGCTATCCGCATTCAGACAGCAGGGCAACCCAAAAATCTCGATGCAGAGAAGCCCACGAAGAAGCGGTCAGGAATCGCCACGAGTAGGCGATCGACACAGTGATCCAGTGAGCGAAATATCGTCAGGTCGGTACCGACAATGGCAGCTATCTATCAGAGATCCGTCCGCTGGAACCGGTAGTAGCCGATCGCGACGGGGACGATCAGCCAGCACAGCATGACGACGACGCCGAACCAGTCCTGCAAGTAAAACGGCGCGTCCCCCGGATAGCGCTCGGCCGGCGTCATGCCGGCAGCTTCCATCTCCTGGAGGCCGTACTGGAACCGGAAGGGAACGACCGCGTTCTCGAGGATGGCACTGGCCAGGTTGGAATACGCGAAGATCGGGTTGAACTGCTCGAGCACCAGATACCACGTCTCGGCCTCGACAGGAACGGACTCATCGTAGATGAGGTAGTAGGGCCCGGCAGTCAGCAGCTCCCAGAGGGCGACAAAGACCATGTAGAGCCCGACGACGAGGGCCATCGATTTGCCCCGTGTGGAGACGCTCGAGGAGACGCCGACGGCTAGCCCGACGAAAGTCAGCCCGAACAGCAGCGAGACGGCGGCGAAGCCGAGCCAGTCGACGATCGGGATCGAGCCGAAGAGGGCGATCCCGAGGACCAGCGAGACGAGGAAAGCCAGCCCGACAGCCAGTCCGACGACGCCCATGCGACCGAGGAGTTTGCCGACGACGACGTCGGTTCGATTAGGCGGCAAGCCGAGCAGGAGCTTGATGCTCCCCGAACGGCGCTCACCGACGACGGCCATGTAGCCAGCGATCAGCGCGGCAACTGGCAGGATCACCTGCAGTGGGACCCCGAGGAAGCTCAGCACCTCGGCAGCGGTGGTTTCGTCGACCGTCTGCCAGATCGCGACGTAGCCGACGGCGACGATTCCGACAAGGAGTCCGATCAACGACCAGAGGAGTTTCGACCGGCCGGCGTCAGCGAACTCCTTGCGGGCGACGGTCGGAATGTGCGAGGTCATCGTGCCACCTCCGGTTTCGTCGCGGTCGCATCGGCTGCTCCAGCCTGTGCCGTCGGGCCATCCGCGTCGCCGTTAGTCAGCGCGGTAAACAGCGACTCGAGCGAGACCTCTTCGATCCGCAGATCGCGAACCGTCGCCCCATCAGCAGCGAGTGCAGTCACCAGCCGCGCCTTCGCGGCCGGGTCGGCGATCGTACACTCGAGGGTGCGGCCGGACGCGATGGCCTCGGTGACCCCCTGTACTCCGTCGGCGACCGCGCGCACGTCGGCGGCGGGACCGGCGAGCGTGAGCGTCATCGTCGCGCCGCCGCCGAGGCGCTCGCGGAGGCCGTCGATCGTGTCGACGGCGACGAGTTCGCCGTCAGTCAGGACGCCGACGCGGTCACAGACCGCCTCGACGTGCTCGAGAATGTGACTCGAGAAGAAGACGGTCGTCCCCCGTTCGGCCTCGCTGCGGACGAGCTCTTGCATTTCACGGATGCCGTTGGGATCGAGCCCACTCGAGGGCTCGTCCATGATCAGCAGGTCAGGGTCGCCGACCAGCGCAATGGCAGTCGCGAGGCGCTGGCACATACCTTTCGAGTAGTCGCCGGCCGGCCGCGCGGCGTCGTCGGCCGAGAGCCCGACACGCTCGAGAATCTCGGCTGGATCGTCGGCGGCATCTTTCGTCTCGATCGCGAACTCGACGTGCCGGCAGCCCGAGAGCCGCGGATAGATGTCGAACCCCTCGGGGAGGACGCCGACACGAGGACTGATCGCGTCGGCTTCGGCCTGAGCGTCGTATCCCAAGACCGTGGCCGAGCCGGCCGTCGGCCGCGTAAAGTCCAGTAGCATGTCGATCGTCGTCGACTTCCCGGCCCCGTTCGGACCCAGAAAGCCGAAGACCTCGCCCTCGTCGACAGTGAGGTCGAGGTCGTCGACAGCGGTGAGCTCGCCATACTCCTTCGTCAAACCGGAGGTCTCTATCGCGGGCATTCCGATCGGTGCTACATCGGACGGGCACATAGGCCGGCAGTCACAGTTTCCGACCGTGAAACTGTGGACGCTTTTATATCTTCCTGGCATACGACCAACAGGATGACCGACGATGGGGACCAGGAGGTGCTCGCGTTGCTCGACGACGAGTACGCTCGCCGGATCCTCATCGCAGCCAGCGAGGAACCGATGTCAGTCGATCGACTCACCGATCGCTGTGACGCCTCCCCGCCGACGATCTACCGCCGGATCGATCGGCTCGAAGCCGAGGGGTTCCTCGAGACCTACCAGGAGCTCGATCCCGATGGACACCACTACAAGACCTACAGCACGCGACTCGAGCGCGTGGCGATCGAGATCGCCGAGGGTTCGATGGAGATCGACGTGTACCGCCGCGAGGAGGACCCCGCAGACCGGTTCACGCGGCTTTTCGAGGACCTGTGATCACGATGGCCGGGCCTGTCCTCCAAACTGTCACTGGCGGCAACGCATCGATCGCGATCGCCGTCTTCGTCGGACAGGCCATCGCGTTCGTGATCGCCTGCTGGATCGCGAAACGCGCCTACGACGGCTATCGGGAGGCTCGCCGCCCGCCGTTGCTCTGGCTCGCACTCGGAATCGCGCTCCTGGCTGCCGTGCCGACGGCCGTCCGGTTCCTACTCCCGACGCTGGTCGGTGCGTCCTCGCTGACGACGACCGTCCTCGCAACCGCGAGCGAGATCGCGGGACTCACTGCGATCCTCTATACCGTCTACGGCCGCCCGTGACGCGGCCGGATCGATTACCGCCGGGCCGATTCTTAGCCCCCGCGCTCGAGCAGGCGCAGTCGAGGTGGGGTCGATGACCGTCTCAGGCACCGCCGCACTCGTCGACGGTGTCGCCGCTGCGCCCCTCGAGACGACGGTCCTCGGCCTCGACGAGTCGACGACGATCTTCTTCGTCGGTATGACGAGCGCCGTCCTCGGCACCGTCGTCGCGTGGACGGCCTATCGCGGCTACACCCGCAACGACAGCCGGCCCATGCTGTTTCTGGCGATCGGCGTCGCCTTTCTCACGGTGGTGCCGTTCGTGCTCTCGCATACGATCGATCGAGTGACCGACGCGACCGACGCGACCGTGTTGCTGGTCGTTACCGCCTGTCACCTGCTCGGACTCGTCGCGATCGTTCGCTCGTTCAGGCGGCCCAACTGATAGCTATGTCCATGACACAACGCTCGACTGACGGGACCGCTCTCGAGCGCGCTCGTGACGGCATCCGCTGGTTTGTCGGCGTCGTTGCTCGGAAACGGACGTACGCCAACATAGCGTATCTTTTCCTCTCGTTTCCGCTGGGGATCGGCTACGTCACGGTCCTCGTGACCGGCTTCGCGATCCCGATCGGGCTCGCTTTCGCCGTCGTCGACATCGGTAGAACGGAGCCGGTCGCGCTTCTGGTCGCCGGGATTCCGCTCGCGCTCGTCGTGGGCTGTCTCGGGATTCCAATCGCGTTCTGTACGCTAGTCGCCACGATCGAGTTGAGCGCACTCGAGCGGCGACTCGCCGATCGGTTGCTTGGAACCGCCATCCCGACGGCCGACCCGGCCGAGGGGCTCCGCGAGCGAGCCCGTCGGGTTGTCGTCGATCGCGGGACGTGGAAAGGCGTCGGCTACCTGTTCAGCAAGTTCGTGATCGGGATCGCCTCGTTCGTCTGTCTCGTCGTCGGGACGACGTTCACGTACACGCTGGTCGCCGCACCGCTTCACTACCGGGATCAGCGGGTCGGCATCCACCTCGGCGACGCGATCGAGTTCGTCCCCGAGTTCACGTACCGACACGAGGGCTGGACGATCGACATCTCCCCGATCACGCTCTCGCTCGCCGACGGCGAACTGATTTCGCTGTACGTCGACTCGGTGCCGGCAGCGCTCGTCGTTTCGGCGGTCGGCGTCCTGGTCGGCCTCGTCGTCTTGCACCTGTTCAACGCCATCGCGTGGCTTCTCGCACGGTACACGGAACTGCTGCTTCGGAACACGCAGCCGTCGATCGTCAGCGAACCGCCGGAACGATAGCCCCCAGTTCGATGCCTGCCGGCTCGTCGGTCCAAATTTATTTGGAAGTACTGGTTTCCCTGGGGGGCTCCAAGAGGGTACTGCGGCAAGGGGCCCACCAGCGTACCCCCCTCTCCCCACCCCTTGCCGTCACCTCCCGACCGCCCATCCCACTTCCCCCCTTTCCCCTCCGTTCCGAACAGCGTCCGATCGACGCGACAGTACACTGGCGGACGCGGCTGGACACACTGGTCGCACGCGATCCCAGAGCCGACCACAACGACACGATGAGCCGATTCTTCGCGCCTCCGGAGCAGCAAGTCTCGCCGGACCGAAGGAGTGTTTTGTGTGCGGTCCATCCTAGTCACCAATGAGTCAACAGAACCTCGAGTCGCTTGACGTCGAGGCGATCCGCGAGGCGTTCCCGATTCTCGAGCGGGAGTTCGATGGCGAGCAGGTCGTCTACCTCGACAACGCGGCGACGACCCAGACACCCGATCCGGTCGTCGACGCGATGAGCGACTACTACCGCGAGTCGAACGCCAACGTCCACCGCGGGATCCATCACCTGAGCCAGGAGGCCTCGATCCTCTACGAGGAGGCCCACGACCGCGTCGCCGAGTTCATCGGCGCTGACGGGCGCGAGGAAGTGATCTTCACGAAGAACACGACCGAAGCCGAGAACCTGGTGGCCTACGCATGGGGGCTGAACGAACTCGGTCCCGGCGACGAGATCGTGCTGACGGAGATGGAACATCACGCCTCGCTGGTCACGTGGCAACAGATCGGCAAGCAAACTGGGGCTGACGTCAAGTACATCCGGGTAACGGAGGACGGGCGACTCGACATGGATCACGCCCGCGAGTGCATCACCGACGACACCGCGATGCTCTCGGCGGTTCACGTCTCGAACACGCTCGGCACCGTCAACCCCGTTGCCGACCTCGTCGACATCGCCCACGATCACGACGCCCTTGCCTTCATCGACGGCGCACAGGCCGTCCCCAACCGCCCCGTCGACGTCGAGGCGATCGACGCCGACTTCTATGCGTTCTCCGGCCACAAGATGGCCGGCCCCACCGGGATCGGTGTCCTATATGGCAAACAAGAACTCCTCGAGGAGATGGAACCCTACCTCTACGGCGGCGGCATGATCCGCAAGGTCACCTTCGAGGACTCGACTTGGGACGACCTCCCCTGGAAGTTCGAACCCGGCACGCCCCAGATCGCCGAGGCCGTCGGCCTCGTCGCCGCAATCGACTGGCTCGAGGAGATCGGCATGGAACGGATCCAGGCCCACGAAGAAGAGATCACCCGGTACGCCTACGAGCAACTCGCGGCCGAATCCGACGTGGAGATCTACGGCCCCGAACCCGGCCCGGAGCGGGCCGGCCTCGTCGGCTTCAACGTCGACGGCGTCCACGCCCACGACCTGGCCTCGATCATGAACGACTACGCGGTTGCGATCCGCGCCGGCGACCACTGTACCCAGCCGCTGCACGATAAACTGGGGGTTGCAGCGTCCGCTCGAGCCTCCTTCTACGTCTACAACACGAAAGCTGAGGTCGACAAGCTGGTTGCAGCCATCGACGATGCGCGTCAGTTGTTCGGGTGAGCGAACACTGACTGCAAGGAGACGTGGACGTCTTGCCGAGCGTGCGAAGCAAGGCTCGAAGCGGCGTCGCCGCTTCGTAGATCTCTTCCCGAACGAAGTTCTTGCCAGGCCGTCAGCGTTTTAGTTTACGTGCGCGCTCACTCGAGCGCCCACTATCGACCAATCGGTTGGATTCGAAGGCCATGACTGTTCAATCGTCGTGACCGCAGTGTTTTATCGACGCACACGAAACGTGTCACAGATGACTACGGACGGCGAGTACTCGGCCGACCCGATCGATATCCTGTTGGTCGAACCCAACCCCGGCGACAGTCGCCTCTTCGAGGAGAATTTCAGTGATGCAAAACTGCTCAACACCATCCATACCGTCTCCGACGGGGAGTCCGCGCTCGAGTTCGTCCATCAGCGTGGCGAGTACGCGAACGAACCGCGCCCGGATATCGTCTTGCTCGAGCCACAGCTCCCCGGCAAACGCGGAATGGACGTCCTCTCGGAACTGAAAAACGAGCCGTCGCTCGACGAAATTCCCGTCGTCGTGCTCACGAGTTCGGATGCGGGCGCAGAGATCGTCCGATCCCACGGCCTCGAGGCGGATGCCTACATGCGGAAGCCGATCGAGCCGGAGGAATTCGTCGAGTTCGTCCGATCCGTCGAAGAGTTCTGGTTCGCGATCGTTCAGAAGCAGTCGCAGTGACCCCGTACTTGAGAGTGACGCGTTTATCAGCCGGCCGGCGAAACACGAGCGGCGATGCTCGAGGCAGTCCGAACTCGCGCTCGCACCTATTTCGAGGACGCACCGCCGGCCCACGACTGGCACCACGTCCAGCGGGTCGAGACCCTCGCCGAGACACTCACTGAGCGCCATCCGGAACCGGTCGACGAGCGCGTGGTTCGACTCGCCGTCGTCCTCCACGACATCGGCCGAACGCGGGAGGACCACGGCGAGATCGACGATCATGCGCAGTGGGGTGCACAGGAAGCCGGGACGATTCTGCGCGACTGCGGAGCCGACGCGGAGACGATCGAACGCGTCCAGCACTGCATTCGCGCCCACAGGTATTCGAACGACGTCGAGCCCGCGACGCCGGAGGCGAAGGTCGTCGCCGACGCGGACGACCTCGACGCGCTGGTCGCGGTCGGCATCGCTCGGACGTTCGCCCACGGTGGCGCGATCGGCTCACCGATTTACGACCCAGCCCGTCCGGTCACCGAGGACGACACCGATGCCGGCGCGACTCAGTACAATCACGTTTCCAAGAAGCTTCTCGAGTTACCAGCGCGGCTGCACACCGACGTGGGTCACGACCTCGCCATCGACCGCGTGGCGTTCGTTCGGGACTTCCTCGAGCGCTTCGACAGAGAGGTCGACGGGTCAGTCTGAATCCGTCGAAGACCGATGCGAACCCCGGTTTCAGCCCCGGAACCCTTTTACAACTCACTGGCCTATTCGTATCCAACGATGGGACTGGGCTCCGATATGTACCGACAGCAGATCCTCGACCACTACAAGAACCCGCGTAACTACGGGAAACTCGAGGATCCCACATTCACCCACATCGGCGAGAACCCCATGTGTGGCGACGAGATTCGCATGGACGTCAAACTCGACGACGACGAGGAGACGATCGAACAGGTCGCCTTCCAGGGCGACGGCTGTGCGATCAGCCAGGCCTCCGCCAGCATGCTCTCGGGCGAACTCCGGGGCAAGAGCGTCGACGAGTTACTCGAGATGGACCGTGACGACGTGATCGACATGCTCGGCGTCGACATCTCACCGATGCGGGTCAAGTGTGCGGTCTTAGCCGAGAAGGTCGCCCAAGACGGTGCGGAGATCTACCAGGGCGACCTCGACGTCGACAAGACCACGACCGAAGACGATTAAGGACGCCGTTTTCGCGTTCCGCTGTTCCTGCATCCGTTTTCTGCCGTGATAGCAACGGCCTCGAGCGGTTGCCCGAGAGACAGCAGTCAGTCTCGAGACGGTGACAGTCGTCGCTCGGCGATCAAATCGTGAGAGAAACGGCCGCCGCTGGTTCTAGTCGGGGAGAGACTGGCGTTGGACCGCTTACTCCGGCTTCAGGCCCTCGTCCTGCACGCGCATGACGGCCTCGCCGTCGGCGAGGTTCGGTGCGTCGACCAGGCGGACGATCCGCTTGTCGCCTTTGGACTTGCGCAGATAGATCCGGAACGTCGACTTGTGGCCCAGAATGTTGCCACCGATGGGCTGGGTCGGGTCGCCGAAGAACGAGTCGGGGTTCGACGCGACCTGATTCGTGACGATGACGGCGCAGTTGTAGAGGTTGCCGACCTTATCGAGGTCGTGGAGGTGCTTGTTGAGCTTCTGCTGGCGGTCCGCGAGTTCGCCACGACCGACGTACTCCGCACGGAAATGAGCGGTCAGCGAGTCGACACAGAGCAGGCGGACAGGATACTCCGACTCCTCGTGTTCGCCCGCGAGTTCCTTCGCCTTCTCGGCCAGCAGCATCTGGTGGTTGGAGTTGAACGCCTTCGCAACGTGGATCTTCTCGAGGAAATCCTCGACGAGTTCGTCGACGGCGTCCTCGTCAGCGGCCGAGCCTTCGATTTCGCGGTCCTCGAGGGCTGCGTCGATCGCCTCGTCCGGTAGCCCCCGTACCATGTCGTCGATCCGCTCGGGGCGGAAGGTGTCCTCGCTGTCGACGAAGATACACGAGCCGTGGAGGCCACCGACTTCCTTCGGGAGCTGGACGTTGACGGCCATCTGGTGAGTGACCTGGGACTTGCCGGCGCCGAACTCGCCGTAGACCTCGGTAATGGACTGCGTTTCGATGCCGCCGCCCAGCAGGTCGTCAACCTCGTCGATGTGCCAGCTGAGTTTGCCGATCTCGTTGCGGCGCTCGAGGACCGTCGAGCCGGTCTCGAAGCCGCCGATATCGGCGGCGTCTCGGGCGGCGCGGACGATGTCCGATGCGGTAGACTCGCCGACGTCGGCCGTATTCGAGAGTTCGGAAGGAGAAGCAACGGCGAGGCTCTGGAAAGAGTCGAAGCCTGCGTCGTGGAGTTTGTCTGCGGTCGCCGGTCCAACGCCGGGGAGCGTCTCGAGATCTGCTTCGGGCATACTCCCCCGTTGTGCCGGACCCCCCATAAACCCTTGTTAACAGGAGGGTGAAAGTGAAAGTGCAGGAAGGCGCCGGGGTGCTCCGAAACGGATGCACTAGCGTTATCAGGGAAGACGCATCTCGTAGGCAGGAATCGATGTGGGCGTCTCAGCGCAGCGGTCCGTCCGTGTCCCACTCGAGACAGGTGAGCCGCTCGTCGTCGCTGCCGACGAAGAGTCGGCCGGGTTCGACCGCGGGCGTTCCGCTGACGGCGTCCGGGAGAGCGACGTGCCAGATCGGTTCAGCATCGTCGACGGCGATTCCGTAGAGCGAGCCGCTCGCGTCGCCGACACAGCACACATCGCCGGCGACGACGGGCGACGAGCGAACCGGGCCGTCGAGTTCGACGCCTTTGCGCGAGAACAGCCAGCCGCGCAGTTTGCGCCGGCCGACGGTCGTGTCGGTGACGTGGCAGTAGCCGTCCGTCGCGCCGACGAACGTCGTCTCGGCGGCCGCGAGCACGGTTGGTGACGTGGTGAACCCGCCCTGTATCTCGTAAGTGAACCACGTCTGGCCGGTAGCGGCGTCCAGTGCGAGCATCGTGCCCGCGTCGTCTGCGACGTAAACCCGATCTGCGGCGACCGTTGGCCCGGTCGCGACCGCGCCGCCGGTCGGCGCAGCCCAGGCCTGCTCGCCGGTCTCGGCCTCGAGCGCGAACACCGTCCCGTCCGCAGTGCCGGCGAACACCCGCTCGTCGATCCACCGCTGGTCGGGTTCCGACAGCCGATCGTCCTCGAACAGGGCCGTCTCGCCCGGCTCCGAGAGCGTGGGCTGCGTCGATCCGCGTCGGTCCACGTCCCGTCCGTCGGCGACCGCTGGGGTGCCAGCGACTGCCGACTCGGTCTCGTACGTCCACAGTTCCGCCCCCGTCTCGGCCGCGAGCGCAGTCAGCCCGTCGGCGTGGCCGGCATAGAGTCGGCCACTCGAGAGCGCGAGGCTGGACTCGAGTTCGGCCGACAGCTCGGCCTGCCATTCCTCCTCCCCGGTAGCGGGATCGAGCGCGGAGATCAGTCCGTCGCCGGTCCCCACGTAGAGTCGGTCGCGAGTGACGACCGGTGTCGCGTCGGTCGCGGCCGTCGTCTCGAAGACCCACCGGCGGCGGCCCGTCTCAGCCTCGAGCGCGTAGCAGTTCCCACGAGCCGTGCCGAGGTAGACGGTGTCGCGATCGCACACTGGCGACCCCGGCGGGCCGACGAGGTCGGCAGTCCATGCCTCGGTGACGCGGGCAGGACCCTCGAAGTCACGCCGGAGGCCGGAGTGCTGCGAGTCACCCTTGTACTGGTTCCACTCAGTCACTGCATGCGGCTACCGACCCCACCGATATAATGGATGGGGAGCACGCGCTGCTCGCATTCTCGGCACGAGCCACACAGCCAAGATTTAACCACGGTTGCAGTGGTAGACAGTCGACATCGCTTCGATGTGTTCCCTGACGACCGGCGAGCGATCCACGCGAGCACCGTCGGGCGGGAGCGGTTCCGGCGGTGGCCGCTGGCTGTCACCGACAGCAGCCTGTCGGTCGATTTCTGACGGGTCGACACGCACTGCGTCGGTGAGCGAGACATGAGATTTCTCGAGGTGTTGCCGATGGTGTTCGTGATGATCGCGGGCCCGCAGATCCTCAGTGCCATCTTCCTCGCGACGAGCGACCGCTGGCGGCAAAACTCGGCCGCGTTCGTCGGTGGTGCAGCCATCTCGATCTCGCTCGTCGTCACGATTGCGTACGAATTAAGCGCGGGTGTGACCGAACAGGGTCAATCGAATACAACGCTCAGCGCGATCGTCCTCGTCGCGCTCGTGCTCGCGGCGGTTCACACCTACCTCACGAGAGAGACGTCGGAACCGCCGCGATGGATGGGCAAACTCGAGACCGCAACACCGCGGTTTTCGTTCAGACTCGGCTTTCTCCTGATGGGATTTTTTCCGACCGACATCCTCACGTCGGTCGCCGTCGGCTCCTATCTGGCGGCCCGCGGTGCGTCGTTGCTCGAGGCTATCCCGTTTATCCTGTGTACGCTCCTGGTGCTTGCACTCCCATCGCTGACGCTTGTCGCCTTCAGTGAGCGCGCCGAGACCTTCCTTCCGGAGGCGCGCAACTGGATGGACGCGAACTCGTGGGTTATCAACGAACTCGTGATCCTCTTTTTCATCGCGATGACGCTCAACAACCTGCTGGGCTGAGTATCCACGTGTATCACGCGCACGTCGGCTGCGCTTCGAGCGGACATCCGTCCGGTCGAGTTTTTGGTTCAATTTACAGCGTTTTCGACTTGTCAATCCACGACATTGCCAGCCGGTAGGAACGACGACCGGCGTTCCTCGAGCCACCGGCTCACTGAACGGAAACGGCGCGACAGGAAACGGAAAGCAGGAGCAACTGGTGTATGGCGCAGTTGTGATGATGATGATGTGGCTTCCTGTCGCGTACTTGTCTCTAACCACCGGACTGCAATACCGGTGTTCCCAACACGATTTGGGAGTCCATCAGCCGGAACGCGAAAACCGGGTAACGGGGTGGCATCGCTCACCGACCTCACTCCCAGGGGTGGGTCCCGCCCTCGCTGGGCCAGAGCGGGTACCAGTACTCCTTCTCGCGTTCGATCTCGAGTTCGCCGTCCAGCGCAGACTCGAGGGAGAACTCTGCACTCGAATCGCGCTCGCGGCCGGCTTGCGGGACGAACGGATAGAAGCGGCCGCGCCGGAAGGAGTAGATCCAGTAGGCGGGGCCATCGCGGTCCCGATAGGCAAACACCGCCGCGAGCAGCCGCGAGCCGTAGCCGTGTTCGATGAACGTGTCCGCAGCGAAGTGCATACTCGTAATGAGGTCCTCCGGGTCGTCGTCCTCGAGAACGACCCACTGGTAGCCGTGGTCGTCCGACGTAACCGAGAAGCCGGTCCCAGTCTCTTCTTGCCCGGCTTCCAGAATCGCCTCGACCTCGTCGACGGCGTCCCGGAAGTCGGCCGAGTCGACGCCCGAAAAGCAGAGTGCACCGACGTCGAGCGACTCGTAGCCCAGGTCGGCCTCCATCGTGAGGTAGGCGGTGCTCATCCCGAAGAGGTCGTCGGGGTCGGCGTCGCGTCCGGCGTCGGTCTCGGCACGCATCCCGAGGACGGCGCGGAGCCCATCCAGCAGTCCCATAGGTCCTGTGAGCGCCGGGAACCCTTAGAAGGACTGCATTTCGCGCTCGAGTTCGCGGAGCTGTTCGACGCGCCGTTCGGTCGGCGGATGCGTGCTGAAGAGTCGCCCGACGACGCCGGACTTGATCGGGATGATGAAGAAGGCATTCATCTCGGCCTCCTCGCGCATGTCGTCTTTGGGGACCTTGTCCATCTGGCCCGAGATCTTCAGCAACGCGGAGGCCAGTGCCGATGGGTTCCCGGTGATCGCGGCCGCGCCGCGGTCGGCGGCGAACTCGCGGTACCGGGAAAGCGCCCGGATCAGCAGGTAGCTGATGATCCAGACGACCAGCGAGACGAGGATTGCGACGACGATGCCGCCGCCCCCGCCCTGCCGGCCACGGCCATGCCCGCCACCGAAGAAGGCTCCCCAGCGGACCATCATGAACGCGATCGTCGAGAGGAACGACGCGATCGTCATCACCATCATGTCACGGTTCTTGACGTGGGCGAGTTCGTGTGCGAGGACGCCGTCGAGTTCGTCTCGCTCGAGCGTGTTCATGAGGCCGGTCGTCACGCAGACGGCCGCGTTGCGCTGGTTGCGCCCGGTCGCGAAGGCGTTTGGCACGCTCGAGTCGACGACCGCCACTTTGGGTTTCGGGAGGTCGGCCTGCTGTGAGAGCCGTTCGATCGAGGCGTGCAGTTGCGGATACTCGTCGCGCGAGACCGTCTTCGCGCCCATACTCCGCAGCGTAAGCGTGTCGCTGAAGTAGTACTGGACCAGCGAGAACCCGCCGAAGAACAGCGCGAACACCAGCAGTCCGCCGCCGACGTAGGCGGTGATCACGCCGGC
Source organism: Haloarchaeobius amylolyticus (assembly GCF_042678045.1). Taxonomy (GTDB): domain Archaea; phylum Halobacteriota; class Halobacteria; order Halobacteriales; family Natrialbaceae; genus Natrinema; species Natrinema amylolyticus_A. The sequence goes on along the minus strand of NZ_JBHUDI010000011.1, from coordinate 360,714 downwards.
GAAGACGATGTACAGCGCAAACAACAGAAACATCGTCACGAACATCCGAAAGCGCAGTCCCCAGTCCGCCTGCCAGTTCATATCGTCAATTACGGGACGCGACGGAATAAGTATCACCACCGGACCCGCCGCGAGGCGACCCTATTCTCGCAGCGACGATCGAACCCCTTCGTTTCGGATGGAGACCGTGTGACTGGATCACGTCTGACGCGCTCGAACCGAGCGGCCGTCCGACGAGCGTCTGCCGCGTTCGCCGCCCCGATTCCGCCGTCTCGAGCGAACGAGCGACACGAGTGGGCAAGCGCAGCGGGTCAAGACGGGTCGCTTAACTCCGTGAGATCCCAAACAGGGACAATGAGTGAGTCGCGTGCGTTCTGTCCCCGGTGTGGGGACGCGGTGCCCGAGCGATCGGCGAGCGACGCGAACGATCCGTTGCGGCCCGGTGCGGAGGTCGAACTCTGCGATTCGTGTTACTTCGAGGACTTCGACTTCGTGGATGCGCCGGACCGGATCGACGTTCGCGTCTGTGCCCAGTGTGGGGCGGTCTACCGCGGCAACCGGTGGGTCGACGTCGGTGCGGAAGATTACACCGACATCGCCATCGAGGAGGTCAGTCAGGCGCTTGCCGTCCACGTCGACGTCGAAGACGTCGCCTGGCAGATCGATCCCGAGCAGGTCGACCAGAACACGATCCGGATGCACTGTTATTTCACGGGCGTCGTTCGTGGGACGCCGGTCGACGAGCAGGTGACGGTGCCGGTCAAGATCGCCCGCCAGACCTGTACGCGGTGTGGGCGGATCGCCGGCGACTACTACGCCAGCATCGTCCAGATCCGCGCCGAGGACCGCACCCCGACGAGCGACGAGATGGATCGGGCAAAGGAAATCGCAAACCAGACCGTCGCGGACATGGAGGCCACGGGCGACCGCAACGCCTTCGTCACCGAGGTCGGCGAGACCGACGACGGGCTGAACATCAAGGTCTCGACGAACAAGATCGGCAAGAAGATCTCGAACAAGATGATCGAGGAGTTCGGCGGCACCGTCAACGACGCCGAAACGCTCGTCACGGAAGACGAAGACGGCAACGAGGTCTATCGGGTCACCTTCGCTGTCCGCTTGCCGCCGTACACGCCCGGCGACGTCATCGCCCTCGCAGACGACGACGGCGGTCCCGTCCTCGTCCGCAGCGCCCACGGGAACCTCAAGGGCATCCGCGTCACGACCGGCGAGCGCTACGAGGCGAGCTACGAGGAGGGTAATTCACCCGACGCACGGAAACTCGGCGCCCTCGAGGACGCGACCGAGGCAACGGTCGTCACGGTCGAAGACGACAACGCGGTGCAGATACTCGACCCCGAGACCTTCCAGGCGGAAACCGTCGCGCGACCGGACTACTTCGATCCCGAGGCCGAGACGGTGCCTGTGTTGAAGAGCCGAGCCGGACTGCACATTCTGCCCGACGAGCGCGATGACTGAGGACGCGGACGACGGGTCCGCAAGCGAGACGGACCCCGACCTTGAGCCGATCGCCGACGCCGTCCTCGAACAAGCGAACGCGGACGCGCCGCTGGCAGCGATCGTCGACAAACGGCGGACGGAGACGGCGATCGAGTCGCTGCGCGCCGAAGACGTCTACGACGAGTCGCGGCGCGTGCGTGAGGACGGTCCCGAGAGGGTCGCCCTGCCTGTCACGGAGCCACCGGCTGAAACACGGGTTCTCGAGGTCGTTCGGCAACTCGATCCCGAGCCCCGGAATCCCGATCTCGAGGATCTGCTGGCCGAGCGGGGCTGGAGCGACGGCGACCTCGAGGCAGCCCCAGGTTCGTGGGCGGTGATCGGCTCGGTGATCCTCGTGACCGTGCCCGAGGACTGTCCCGACGAGACGGCAGTGGGCGAGGCCCTGCTCGAGTTACACGGCGAGGCCGATAGCGTACTGGCCGACGAGGGGATCGCAAACGACGGCACAGCCGGCACCTACCGCGAGCCCCGCACGCGATTGCTCGCCGGGAGCAGCGACACGGAGACGATCCACACCGAACACGGCACCCGGTACGGTCTCGATCCCACGAAAGTGATGTTCTCGCCGGGGAATCAGGCCGAGCGCGCCCGGATGGGCGAGGTCGTCGGCGACGACGAACGCGTCTTCGATATGTTCGCCGGTATTGGCTACTTCACGCTGCCGCTGGCGCGGGCCGGCGCACAGGTGACCGCGACCGAACTCAACCCGACGGCGTTTCGCTACCTGCTCGAGAACGCCATGCTCAACGACGTCAGTGATCGAGTTGACGCCTACATGTCCGACTGCCGTGACCTCACCGGCGACCTCGAAGCCGATCGCGTCGTCATGGGGTACTACGGCAGTTCGGATGGCGACAGCGAGGAAGCGGGCACGCGAACCGACGAAGCACACGAGTTTCTCCCCGACGCGCTCGAGGTACTGGTTCCCGGCGGCGTCGTCCACTACCACGAGGCGACGCCCGAGTCGCGGCTCTGGGAGCGACCGCTCGCCCGACTCGAGCGGGCCGCCGACGCGGCCGACCGCGACCTCGAGATCCTCGAGAAGCGACGGATAAAAAGCCACAGCGCGGGCGTCGAACACGTCGTCGTCGACGCCAGGTTCGACTAGGTGGCCCGCCTCCGGTCGTGACATTGATACTTGCGGGCCTGCTGTCGTCGACTATGGACAAGAATCAGGTCATCGCGCTCGTCTTCGCGTTCCTCATGGTGTCCTCGATGGTCGCCTGGGGCGCGACGGCTATCTTTTAAGACGGGATCGTGACAGGCAGCCGTCAATCGTAAGGGTTTACTACAGACTAGTCAGTCTGGCAACTAGATGTCCGACGAGCCAGCACGTGCGCTGCGCTATCTCTCCGGCTCGACCGTTCGGCCCACGATTCTCGAGCGACTCGTCGACGGCACCGCCCAGCCGGCCGAGCTGGTTTCGGTCGCCGACGTCTCCCGGACGACCGTCCACCGGACGCTCTCAGAGTTGGTCAAACGCGACTGGGCGCGACGGATCGACGGCGGCTACGAAGCGACCGCGATCGGCGAGCTGGCACTGCGAACGTACGAGCGCGCACGGAGCCGGCTCGAAACCCTCGAGCGACTCGAGCCGTTCTGTACTCACGCCGGCGCGGCGGCTGCGGAACTCGACCTCGAGTGGCTGTGTGAGGCGCGGCTGGCGACACCGGCCGAGACGAACCCGCAGTATCCCCTCGAGTGGTACGGCGACCGGCTCGCGGCCCTCGAGACGGCCGAGGATCGAGCGCGGCTGCGGATCGCCACACCGACGCTCACCCGACAACTGCTGGCTGCACACGACTCGATCGCCGACACGGGAACGCCGACGGAGCTCGTCGTCGAGGAGGCAGTCCTTCGAGCCGTCGTGAGACAGTCTCCCGAGCGGTTGCGTGCGTCGCTCTCGAGCGATGCGTTCGAACTGTACGCCACGCCGGAATCGCCGTCGCTCGGACTGACGCTCGGCGATGAACGGACTATCCTGAGCGCGTACGACGAGGGCCGCCTCGTCGTCGCCCTCGAAAGTCCGAACGATCGGCTTCGGGAATGGGCGGTCGATCGATACAGCCGACTCCGCGACGACGCACAGCAGATAACCGGCGAAACGATCGAATCGGGGACCTGAGAGACCAGGTGTCCGTCAGTATCCCACCCGCTGCGAACTGTTACACACCGTGCAACATGTTCCGCGAGACAGATAATTGATCGACGGCCGTCTCGCCCCACATGCCGGCGACAGCGGTGGGCCGGAGTCGAGGTCATGCCTATACGTCCACGACGCGACAGGTCCACCGCGATCCGGCCGTCATTCGTCGGTCTCCCAGACGTCCGCTAGCGGACTCGAGCGCGAGGAGCGCCGTGACCGTCGCGATCGCGACGAGTTTCTACCAGAGTTGGTTCCGGCGTCCGTCTCACTGGCGCGACGGGAGCGCGACGCATCGTCCGATCGTGCTGTCCCCGTGGCTCCGTCGAGGGCCGCCTGGGGATCGAACGCCGGCAGGTCCGGCCGTTCCATTCGATCGACCTGTGCCGCGAACCAGTCGGGCATGTCCGTCCGCGCGCGCTCGAACAGATCCACCAGACTCGAGTCCGCCAGATACGTCGCGCCGTAATCGTCGGGCGCACGGACGACCCGGCCGCAGGCCTGGATCACCGTGCGCAGTGCCGTCCGGTAGTACCACGCCCACTGGCCCTCTTCGAGCCGGTGGGCCACCCGCGAGTCGCCGGTGTTGAGAAACGGGGCCTTGCAGAGCACCTGCCAGCGACAGAGGTCGCCTTTCAGATCCAGCGCCTCCTCCATTTTCACCGAGAGGAAGACGGCAGGCTCGTCGCTGGCTTTCCAGGCCTCGAGCGCGGCGTCGCGGCCGTCGCGGTCGTGAGTCCGAATCCGCTCGCCGACGCCGAAGTCGGCCAGCAGGTCGGCGAGTCGCTCCTGGATGTCGTAGGAGTGGGCGTGGATCAACCCCTTCTCGTCGGGGTGGCGGGCCATTAGTCGGACGATCGTCCGGGCGATCTTCGGCGTCGTCTCCCCGCGTTGCTCGTAGGTCATCTTCCCCTGTGTCACGTCGTACAGCGGTCGATTTTCGACGGGGAAGGTGTGCTCGACGTCGACCAGGGCGACTCGATCGGGCTCGAGCCCGACCTGCCGACAGAACGCGGCCTTGTTGAGGATCGTCGCCGACAGGAGCGCGAACTTGTTGCCCCGGTCCCAGACGGTGTGCTGGAGGTACTTCTCGGGGTTCATCGGCTTGATCGTCAGCGGACCGCCCGCAGGGTCGCCGCCCTCGCTAGCATCGCGATCGCGTGGTTCGGACTGGTCGACCAGCCACGTCGTCGGGCTCTCCGGATCGCGGTAGTCGGAGACGAACCACTCGAGTTCGCCGATGAGTTCCTGTAACCGATCGCGTTCGCGCACGTCGGCTGGGGAAAGCGTCTCCTGTGCGAGCAGGTCGTCTTTTCGGCGTTCGCAAGTCCCGGCGAGGCTGTCGGCGTAGCGGACGGCACGTTCGACGGAGTCGACCTCGGGAACACGAAGCTCGTCCCAGAACGGCACCGTGCGCGGGCCGAGCTGGATCGTCGCGTACATCTCGGCCCACTCGGCGAGGCCGTGGGCCTCGTCGACGACGACGACGTCGCGCTTGCGGAAGACCTCGCTGCCGGCGGTCTGCATGAAATAGGCCAGCGTCATCGCCGCGATCTCGCGGTTCGACGCGATCGCCCGGTCGGAGAAGTACGGACACCGGTGCTTGACGGCGCAGTCGTAGCCCCGCTCGCGGACACAGGGGGCCTGATTGACCGGCGTCTCGCGCTCGTCGGGCAGGATGCAGGTGTAGTTCGACTTGCCGCGGATGACGTTGAGGTCGGCCAGCAGGTCGTCGGCCGCAACGTCGTCCAGCTGGGACACCTGCGGGGTCGTGTAATAGGCACCTGTGGCGTCGCTCGGGTCGCCCTCGCCGGCCCGCCGGGCACAGCCGGCGACGGCGCGAGCCAGCAGGGACTTGCCGCTGCCCGTCGGCGCGCGAACCAGGACGACGTCGTTGTCGGCCGCGAAGGCGTCGCGAATGTCGCGCAGGGCCTGTTTCTGTGCCCCGCGGTAACTCGGCGCGGGAAACTCCTCGAAGAGCCGCTCGGGATTCACCGTTCGTCTCACGGCGCGGCCACGTCCTAAAAGCTGCGGACCGTCGCGTCCGTTGTGAATCGGCCCTGTCACAGAGACCGCTGACCGTCGATGAAACCGGCGGCTACCCGTCGGTATCAGCCGCCTACGGATCTGGAGCAGCCGACGGCGGGGGCGGTAGTCGGCCGATTACAAATACGGAACCCGCCGTCGCACTGACGTGTGGAAGGGTCGCTCAGCGGTAGAGCACCGCGGTGCCACCTGGTTCCGCGGCGGCACTTCGCCCCGTGGCGTTCAAATCCCACCCCTTCCGCTCGCGGTTGCAATTCCCCGCCCCGTGATTGTGGCTGTGTGCTGCGGTCGCGAGTTGACACGCTTCGACGCAGCGGCGGTACCGTCACAATCGCCTCCACACCCCTGTCACGACATTTTTACTTTGATCCGAGTTGTGAGGTCTCATCGTCGACCTGTTCGAGTCGCTCGACGTCCTCGGCCGTCGGATAGTCGGGCAGCGCCTCGAGACACGGATAACACAGCAGATGTGAGGTCCCGTCCTCGAGTTCCAGCGTCATCGCGGTGCCGACGGTGCCGGCGTCGGTGCCGAACGACCAGAGGTTGGCGATCCCGCCCGAAATCGTGACCGTTCGGCCACAGCCGTCACAGGAGGCTTTCGACATATCCGAGTGTGGGTGTCGCATGGTGAAAGACGTTCGCCCGAGCGGCGACACCGCACGCTCGAGACGGGATCGCGAGTGCCCGCACAGCGATTATAGGTCACAGCGATGTAGCGCCGCATATGGAGGTGAACTGCGAAGGCTGTGCGGGCTGTTGTCTGGACTGGCGAGCGCTGCTCGACGGGGAGCCTGGCGCTCGAGACGCTGCCGACGGGCACGGACACCGGCGGCGCAATCCGTTCGCGGGCAAGGACGGGAACGACTCGTCCCGTGAGCCGCTCGACGACGACCCCACGTTCGTCCCGCTGACCCGCGACGAGGTGCGGGCGTTTCTCGAGGCGGGGATGGCCGACGCCCTGACCCCGCGGTTCTGGCACGCCCGTGAGACCGACGAGGGCGAGGAACCACGTTCCTCGGACACCTCGAGCGAAGATGCGCCACGAGAGAGCGAAGGCGTCGAGATCGACGGCCACACTGTCGCCGCCATCGCGGGCCGACCGGTCTTTTTTATCGGCCTCCGAAAGCCGCCGAAGCCGGTAGCCCCGTTCGGCCGCGACGAACCAGCGTGGCTGCCGACCTGCGTCTTTCTCGATCCGACGACGTTGCAGTGTCGGATCCACGAGGACGACCTGTTTCCCGACGAATGTGGCGCGTATCCGGAACACAACCTCGCGCTCGCACACGGAACCGAGTGTGAGCGCGTCGAGTCAGTCTTCGGCGGTGACCGCCTGCTCGACGCCGACCACGACGATCCCGATGGCCTCTTACTGGGCTCGCAGGCGATCGGGGCAAAGCTGTTCTGTCATCCGCGGCCGGCCGATCTGGAGGGAATCGTCGAGCGGGCCGCCGCAAGTGCGCTCACCCGACGGGACCGCGCCGAGGCCATCGCGGTCGCCGCAGCATCGAGCCCCGGGACGCTCGCGATCTCCGACTATCACTACGAGCAGGCGAAAGATCGGATGCTCGAGGGAGTAGACACCGACGCGGAGCCGACTGTCGGGGACTCCTGGGTCGGCCCCGCGATCCGCGAGTGGTATGAGCACTACCGGGAGGCCGGCGAGGCGGTTCCGTCGCCGGCGGTCGCCGACGCCGTCGAGCGCGACCGGGGTGCGCCCGAGACATCGGGGTGGTGACGGCCGCACGTGTCATTAAGCGCATCCAGCCCCAACGGATGGTATGCGCGTACTGGTAACGGGAGCGACCGGGTTCGTGGGCCGGCGGCTCGTGGCCGCCCTCCTCAGAGAGACGACCCACGACGTGACGGTCCTCGTGAGAAACGCCGCGAGCTACGAGCCGCCGGCCGGCGTCACCGTCGTGGAAGGGGACGTCCTCGAGCCCGGAAGCTTCGAGGGCGCGCTGGCGGACATCGATGTCGCCTACTATCTGATTCACGCGATGGGGGCCAGTGGTAACTTCGCCGAGCGGGATCGGCGCGCCGCACGGAACTTCGAACGGGCCGCGAGCGAGGGCGGCACAGAGCGCGTGATCTATGTGAGTGGGCTCGGCAACGAGGCTGACACGCTCTCGAGTCACCTCGCCTCGCGCCGGGAGGTCGAGACGCTCCTCCGGGCGGGTAGCGCCGACGTGACTGTCCTCAGAGCGGCGATCATCGTTGGCGACGGTAGCGCGAGTTTCCGGCTGGTTCGCCAGCTCGCGACGCGGCTTCCAGTGATGATCACGCCGCAGTGGGTCGACACCGACTGTCAGCCGATCGCGATCGACGACGTGATCGCATACTGTCTGGCGATCTTGGAGCGACCGGCGACGGCCGGCGAAACGTACGAGATTGGCGGGCCGGACGTGCTCACCTACCGCGAGATGCTGCTTGCAACCGGCGAGATCGCGACCGGTCGCCGCCCGATCATTCTCTCCGTGCCCGTCCTGAGTCCACGGCTCTCGGCACACTGGGTCGGGCTCGTCACCGACGTTCCCAGGGAGGTCGCCTACCCGTTGATCGAGGGTGTGCGCAACCGCGTCGTCGTCACGGACGATCGGCTCGAACGGCTGGTCGATCTCGAACTGACGCCCTTCGACGTCGCGGTTCGGCGCGCGGTCGGGCTCGAGTCGGACAGCACCGATGGCGTCGGCCGCGCCGAGACGGCAGCACCGACGGACCGAAACGAACCATGACGGAGTCACTGGAGTACGGCGAGACGTGGGTCTACGAGAGTCTCCTCGGGACGATTCCCGGCGTACGCGTCTCGAGTCGGACGGCGATCGGCATCCAGTTTCTCGGCTTCGAGGCGGCGATCCTCGTCGTCGCGGCGATCTACGACCTCTGGGCGGCGGTCGTCCCCGGCACGGTCGCCGTCGTCGTCGCGACGGTCGGGAGCTGGCTCATGCTGCGGTTCAGCCGGGCCGTTCGCGAGCTGCCGACGCCGACGGCGTACCGACGGTTGCTGTTCGGCTCGAGCATCGACGTCGTCCTCGGCGTGATCGCGTTCGTGGCGCTGGTCACCTACCTGTTCGTCGTCGATCCACGGAGTAGCGAGGGCGACCCGTCGCTGCTGGTCGACCTCTTTGGGGCCGACCCACCGGCGCTTGCTGTCGGGCTCGCGTTGCTCGTCCTCTGGGATGTGGTCTATCGGATCGGGACCTGCTGGTGGGCGAGCGTCGTCGGACTGTGGCGGGCGGTCACCTACGAGTTCGGGCCGGAATCGACACGAGCCTACCAGCGCATCGACGCGATAAACGTCGGCTTCGCGGCGGTGCAGTTGCTGATAGCGCCGTTTGTCGTCGATCACGCAGTGTTACTTCTCACGCTTGTCGGTCACGTCGTCGCGGTCGTGATCGTCACGACGCTCTCGATTACGGTTCAGGGACGGCGAAAAACGATGGAGGCGGCGTCTATCGATCACCGTTAGTTCGACTTGATCTGCTCGAACGTATCGAGCAGGTCCTCGGCGGAGTCGCCGGCGTCGTACTCGACTTCACCGCGATAGATCGTTCGCTCGTCGTCGAAGTCGGTGTCGACGGTCGAGGCCTGCTTTTCGCGGCGCTCGTGCTCGTCTTCGTCATAGGCACCCATTGACATGGTAAGTACCAACATGGTACGGGCGTCGCGACTATTAATGTAACGGTCGTTCACACCCGGTGGTAGTTACGCTCTACCGCCGCGTCAGCGCGGTAGAATCGCGCCGATCGAGGTGAGACACACTGGGACACAGCGAACGATATATGCACCCGCACACCCTAGAAGGAATCGTGGCACGGCCGCTTCGCTTTCGTTACTCGCCCCAGTCCTGGAGCGACGGGCGCGTACACCAAGAGATCCTCCAGCCGCTGCAGTCAAACATCGGCGCAGAATCCGTCACGCCCTGGTTCAAGATCGGCGGCGACTGGCAGACACACCGCTTCGAGATGCAAAACGGCGACGTCGCACTCTTTGCGCGCACCGACGGGGACGCCTACTGGATGGGCAACACCGAAACGCCGTCCGCGCTGTGGAAGACCGATAAGTTCGGCTGGCGGGAAGTCCCCCACCACGTCGCGCGGTGGGCCAAGCGGGAACTGACCGCGACGCTCCACGAGCGTGCCCCCTGGCTCGTGGACTACCCCCATCTCTCGTGGTTTTTCCTGCCCGTTTTCATGTCCAAAGACGGTCGCGACTCCACCCGCGCGTTCTTTCGCGACCACGCCGCAGGGTTTCCCGACGCCGACTATCAGGAGGCGACCCAGTTTTTCGAGGACTTCCTGTCGACCGGCGCCCTCGATGAGTACCGCCACGTCATGTCGGGGAAACTCGGCACCAGCGATCACGTCGACCGCGTCCGGATGAGCGCCGCGATGGCCGAGTTCATCGCCGCGAAACTGCTGACCGGTGCCGGCTACGACGTGGTCCCCGAGATCGAGGTGACGACCGGTCACTCGCTCGATTTCCGGGCCAAAACCGACGACACCAACCGCCTCGTCGAAGTCACTCGACCACAGCCGCCGGGTACTCGCGCCGCCGCCGGCCCCGTCGCCGCCGTCCGCGAGACTGCCGAAACCAAAACGAACGGCCAGCTGGCCGACCACGGCGGCGGCGCGACCCTGTTCGTCGACTGCTCGAGTTTCCGGGACGACGAGTGGGCCGCCGTCCGCGGCGAGCAACCCGACGTCCGACACCGTCCTGCCGTCGTCTACCGCACCCGGCCGGACGGCCACGTCGAAGGCTACCGAAAGGGGTCGGTTCCGCTCGAGTTAGACGACGTACTGACCGTGCTGGACTAACGGTACAGCCACCCGACGCGCTCTGTTCCACCAGTTGGCAGCCGGTGCAGCGGAGAGACATATATTTGTAATATGCTATCGTGAGACAGCGTCATGCGTGCAGCAGTACTCGAGGCACACGGCGAACCGCTCTCGATCGAAGAGGTAGATGCACCGGACCCGGCCCCAGACGGTGCGGTCGTCGAGGTCGAAGCCTGCGGCGTCTGCCGGAGCGACTGGCACGGCTGGCAGGGTGACTGGGGCTGGCTCGGCCTCGAGACCCAGCCAGGACAGATCCTCGGCCACGAGCCCGCCGGTCGGGTCGTCGCCGTCGGCGACGAGGTCGAGGAAGTCGACGAGGGAGACCACGTCGCGATTCCCTTCAACCTCGGCGACGGGACCTGTCCGCGGTGTCAGCGTGGCCATTCGAACATCTGTGAGAACGTGATGCCACTGGGATTCATCGAGACGGTTCAGGGCGCGTTCGCCGAACAGGTCCACGTCCCCGTCGCCGACCACAACCTCGTCGAGCTTCCCGACGGCGTCTCGTCGGTCGACATGGCTGGCCTTGGCTGTCGGTTCATGACCTCGTTTCACGCGCTGGCCCACCGCGCCGACGTCGGCGGGGGCGATTGGATCTCGATCCACGGCTGTGGCGGGATCGGGCTCTCGGCAGTCCACATCGCGGACGCGCTCGGCGCGAACGTGGTCGCGGTCGATCTCAAAGACGAGAAACTCGAGAAGGCCCGCGACCTCGGCGCCGTCGAGACGGTCAACGCCGAGGATATCGAGGACGTCCCCGGTGAGATCAAGGCGATCACGAACGGTGGATCGAACGTCTCGATGGACGCGCTCGGCATTGCGACCACCTGTCAGAACTCGGTGGCCAGCCTCGACGCACACGGCCAGCACATTCAGGTCGGACTCACCACCCAGGACGAACAGGGCATGGTCTCGCTGCCGACCGACGCGATGGTCATGCAGGAAATCGAGTTTATCGGCTCGCTTGGCATGCCGCCAACCCGCTACGACGAGATCTTCCGGATGGTCTCGACCGGCAAACTCGAACCCGAGAAGGTCGTCTCCGAGACGATCGAACTCGGGGACGTCGCCGACAAACTCGAGGCGATGACCGACTTCGAAACCGTCGGGATTCCAGTGATCGACACCTTCTAGAACCTAAATTTTGCTCTGCGGGCGCGGCGAGGCCGCGCCCTCGGCAAAATTTAGTATAAAAGCACTCCTCCCTCCGTTCGCTCGCGGATGCTAGCGGTGTTCCGCTACCCGTAGCGGCCGTAGTGCGGACAAACAGTAGTACCGAGCGCGAGCGATGCGAGGGCTGAGGGAAGCGAAGCCCCCGGAAAAGCGAACGGGGAGGCACGACCCGTGAGCGAAGCGAGCGCTCGGCCTTTTTCATCGAAGTTTTTGCGCCGAGTGGTTCGCCGCAAGCGAACCCGAGGCGGAAAAAGTTCGGTTCTAGAAGGAAACGGCGTCGGGCGAGTACGGACTGCCGACCGGTGTTGGGTCACGGTCGCTGTAGCCGACGCGACCGACGGCCTTGTCGCTGACGGCGGAGTAGACGGCGAGACGCGCGTCTTCCGGATGCTCGAAGGTTTCGGACTCGAGGCGGGCGAGTACGTCACCAACCGTTTCGGACCCGTTGGGGAGTTCGAGGGTCCGGTCCCCGTATTCGTCGATCAGTTCCTCAGTCGTGGCGGGGTACTCGTGGTCGTCGATGACGTCGCCGGTGCCATTGAGCAGCATTACGCCCTATCATCCGTGAACGATAATTATAAACATTGTCCATGCATGTTTTCTAGTCTCACTAGGTTCCTTATATGCCTAGTAGACAGATAACTCATACGTTGTTTACACGTCAAAGGGGTGCAGATCCGGAGAAACGCCTTTAGGAGCGGCCCTGTTCGGGTACGGTATGCCATACGCGGACTTACACGTCCACACGACGCGCTCGGACGGGAGCCTGCCACTCGAGGCAGTCCCCGAGGTCGCGCGCCGCGACGGCGTCGATGTCGTCGCGGTGACGGACCACGACCGGGTCCAGCCGTTCGACGGACCGGCCGTCGAACGCAACGGCGTGACGCTCATCCACGGGATCGAGCTACGGGTCGGGACCGACGCCTCCCAGCGGATCGATCTGCTCGGCTATGGCCTCGAGCCGAGTGCCGACCTCGAGGCGATTCTCGAGACCATTCAGGAGAACCGCATGGAGCGCGGCCGGGCGATCGTCGACTGCGTGGAGTCGCGATTGGGCGTCGACCTCGACGTGACGATCGACAGCGGGTTCGGACGGCCACACATCGCGCGGGCGATCGACGCCCACCCCGAGACCGGGTACGACTACCAGGGCGCGTTCGATCACCTCATCGGCTCCGACTGCCCATGTTACGTCCCCCGCGAGGTCCCGTCGTTCGAGCGTGGACGGGCGGCGCTGGCCGAGTCGTGTCGGCTCGTCTCGCTCGCCCATCCGTTGCGATACCGCGATCCCGAGCGGGCACTCGCGCTGACGGCCGACCTCGATGCCGTCGAACTCCAGTATCCCTACGGTCGCGACGTCGACCGCGAGCCAGTCGAACACGCGCTCGAGCGCCACGATCTCCTCGCTACCGGCGGCAGTGACGCACACGACGAGCGCCTCGGTATCGACGGGCTCTCCCGGCGGGCCTACGAGCGTCTCGAGCTGACAGCCGAGTGGTAACAGCTGACTGCTAGCGGAGGGTTCAATGCGTCGTGGTCCATAGAGACGAGTATGAACTGCCACTACTGTGACCGCGAAGCTGCCTTCGCAGCCGAGTCCGATGGACTGAAAGTCGGTCTCTGCGAGGAACACTTCCGCGAGCGGTTACAGGAGCTCGCTGAAGCTGATGGGCTCGAGAGCCTCAAAGAGAAAGTCGACGTCGACCGCGCCGAATAATTACGCCGTTCGGCCGGCGTCGACGTCGATGGCGTCGACCGGGCAAACGTCGACACAGAGCATACAATCGATACACTGTGCCTCGTTCGCTGGGTCGGCCTTTTCTTCGCTTTCGGGGTGACCCGGCGTGTCGACCCACTCGAAGACGTCGACCGGACAGTCCTCGACGCAGGCACCGTCGGCCAGACAGATGTCGAAATCGACCGCAACGTGCGTGCCGTGAATTCCCAGCTCTTCGGGTTCGTCGACGGGGCCCCAGACCGAATGTCCGTTGTGTTCGTCGACCTGTTCGCGGTTCTCGGTAAACTGTGGATCGATAGCCATGACTAGCCTGTTAAATGAGAGACGTGTACTTAAAAGTGCGTACTCGCTGAAGATCGTGAAACGACGGTTTCGTGTTCCGCCAAGCCCTCGAGTAGGCGTGCCAGCGTTCACCGAGACGTCCGCCGCAGCTATACGGCCTGCTACAACGATTTACCGGTGCGACCGCAGGACGGTCGCGATCGTACCGGTAATGACTGATAGAAGTCCGTATCAGTGCCGGCGCACCCACGACCCGCCATGTGGGCCCGCCGGGACCCGATGACGGGGGACTGGATTACTCGTCGGGTCGACCCTCGTCGTATTTCTCGAGCCGGTTGTCGAGGAGTTCGCGGATCCAGACGGCGAACCCGTGGTCGCGCCCGTAGGTCCAGACGGCCATCTCGTCGACCACGTCAGGGAGGTCGCTCTCCTTGATCCCCGCCGCGACGACCGCTTGCCGATCGACCATGAGGAGTTGGGCAGGCCACTCGTCGTAGACGTCGTTCGTCGCCTCGAGGTCGGACGAGACGCCGACGTCGGCGTCCGGGACCGCCTCCGAGAACGCTGCCGCGTCGTCGCCGCTCGGAACCTCGACGTGGACGTTGACGCCGCGGTCAGCGGCCGACGCGAGCGCCGAGCGGATCTCGCGGTCGAGGACCTCGGTCGCCGCAACGAGGTAGTGGACGGTGTCCTCGGCATCCTCGAGGAAGAGCACGACGCGCTCGGTGACGTGTTCCTTCCGGGAGATCGCCCACATTCCCTCGTCGTCTTTCGAGTCGGGTTGCTCGAGGCGGCCGAGGGCGTTCTCGGCGGTGTTGATCCGGGAGTCGTAATCCTCGCGGATGCGCCGACAGGCCGTCTCGACCGGCACGGCCTTGTACTCGCGAGGATCGGCCTGCTTGACGTCGACCAGTCCCTTTCGGTCAAGCCGTTCGATGGTGTCGTACACCCGCGAGCGAGGGACGTCCGCGACCTGACTGATCTCTCTGGCGGTCCCCTTCGAGAGGCGGGTCAATGCCACGAAACAGCGAGCCTCGTACTCCGTCAGGCCCAGCTCCTCGAGCGATGTGACCGCTTCCTCGGCGTTTGACACGGCGGGGGTACGAGTGGCGGTCAGGAAAGGACGCGGCCGTCTGCCGCCAGGGCGTTATACGGGCCCGTCGAACGGGCGAAACGTCGTCCCGCCGCAGGGACAGCCGTCAGTGCTTCCGATCGGGCGGATCCCGTCCGTCGAGAACCAGGCTGCCAGTATTCTGCCACAGTCCGTACATTGCGCTGCGCCTTTCCGCCGCGACTGCGCTGCCATCGAACGATCTTCTTCCACGCCGCTTATAAGCCGGTTGTGAGGAGACGAGGAGTACACGTAGCCGTGCTCCGACCGTAACAACAGGCGATCCGGCCATGAGACGGAGACCAGTGTCCGGCGAGTATACTGTCGGACAAAACGGTTCACACACCGATCGAACTCGAGACGCCGTCGCCAACAGCGACAGACGTCGGAACACGATCGAGTGTTCACGGACTCTTATCCGACAGTATAGCCTCGAGACGGTCTCCACGGACCCGTTCGGCTGGCCCCCAGTGCGACACGGGACGGATACGCGACGTCGTTCGATACCCCGGCGACGGCCGCGCGAACGCGAGTGGCTTCCACCTCGAACGACGCCCGTGAACGCACCGCTTTTGCACGTTCCGTCAGTAACCCCGGTATGGACCTCACACATCGTCCGCGACGGCTCCGCCAGGACCGGATCCGCGACCTCGTCAGCGAGACGAGTCTCGAGCCGACCGACCTGATCGCACCGGTGTTCGTCGACGCGACGACCAACGAGCGCGTCCCGATCGAGTCGATGCCCGGCCACGAGCGGGTGCCGATCGACGATGTCGTCGCCCGCGTCGAGGAAGTCCTCGAGGCCGGCGTCGAGGCCGTCATGCTCTTCGGGATTCCGGAGTCGAAAGACCCCGATGGAACCCGCGCCTGGGCCGACGACGGCGTCATTCAGGAGGCACTACGCCGAGTCACGAGCGAGACCGACGCCTACGTCATCACCGACGTCTGTCTGTGCGAGTATACCGATCACGGCCACTGCGGACCCCTCGAGGAGGAACTGCGCGGCGACGCGCTCGAGGACGGCCCCGCCTGTGAGCCGACGATGACCGTCGACAACGACGCGACGCTCACAGCCTTAGAGAAGATCGCCACTTCCCACGCCCGTGCGGGCGCAGACATGATCGCTCCGAGCGGGATGATGGACGGCATGGTCGGTGCGATCCGATCGGCGTTAGACGAGGCAGGGTTCGAGGGCGTCCCGATCATGAGTTACGCCGCCAAGTACGAGAGCGCGTTCTACGGCCCCTTCCGGGACGCCGCCGACGGCGCGCCGTCGTTTGGCAACCGGCGACACTATCAGATGGACCCCGCGAACGCCCGCGAGGCTCTGCGGGAAGTTCGGCTGGATGCCGACCAGGGCGCAGACGTCATGATGGTCAAACCCGCCCTGCCGTATCTCGACGTCATCAGCGCCATCCGCCGGGAGTTCGATCATCCCGTCGCAGCCTACAACGTCTCCGGCGAGTACGCCATGCTGCATGCCGCCGCCGAGAAGGGGTGGCTGGATCTCGAGGCGGTGGCACTCGAGTCGCTCCTGTCGATCAAACGGGCCGGCGCGGATCTGATTCTGACCTACTTCGCGGAAGACATCGCACGACAACTGTAGCGGCGGTCGCTACCGTCGTGCGTCGACGAGGTGCCCGTTAGTTGTGACTCGAGACGGCTCGATAGACGAATGTCAAAATTCGATCGGGCCGACAGCATACAGTGGCAACATCTGCCGCGTGCGAGCGACGGGCCGCCGAAACGCCCACGACGACGGTGGGAGACTGGGCCGTGCCCCCGCTGACACGGTGCACCGACGATCGATCGGGTTGACAAACGCGTAGAATATAACCGCCGCAGGAAACAGTCCACATCGCTGCGACCCTTATACACATTATACTCCATTTAGCTTTGTCCGTATGGGCCTATTACAGAGCGTATTTTGGACGAATAACAACGCTAATCCTTAAATGGTGCAAGAGCTACGAGTCAAAACGTGATTTGGAACACGAATGCGGTGCGGATTGCAGGAGAAAAGCACGATCACTTGATCGATAGCGCGTGCGGTGTGTGGACTCCCGAGGTGAGCGCCTGATGGACGCGACGCTTCTGCAGGCCGAGACCGAGATGCTGATGGAGTCGATCAACTACACGTGGATCCTGATCGCTACGTTCCTGATCTTCTTCATGCACGCCGGCTTCGCCATGCTCGAGGCGGGGCAGGTGCGCTCGAAGAACGTGGCGAACCAGCTGACGAAGAACCTGCTGACCTGGAGCGTCGGCGTGACGGTGTTTTTCCTCATCGGCGTCGGCGTCGAGGGTGTCGTCGCTGGAAGCGGCTTCACGCCTGGCTTCCAGGGCGACGCGGCCGGCTGGATGGACTGGCTGTACGGTGCGGTCTTCGCGATGACCGCCGCAACCATCGTTTCGGGTGCCGTCGCCGGGCGGGCGAAGCTCCGTGCGTACGTCACCTACACGTTCCTGCTGGCGGCGGTCATCTACCCCGTCGTCACCGGGCTCACGTGGGCCGGTGGCTACATCGAGACGATCACTGGAACGCCGTTCGCTGATTTCGCGGGCGGGATGATCGTCCACGGGATGGGCGGCATCGCCGGTCTCACCGCAGCGTGGATTCTCGGCCCGCGTATGGACCGGTACAACAGCGACGGTACCGCGAACGTCATTCCCGGCCACTCGCTGACCTTCGCCGTCCTGGGGACGTTGATCCTCGCCTTTGGCTGGTACGGCTTCAACGTCGGCACGTCGGCGATCATCGACATGGAGAACGGCGTCTTCCTCGGCGACCAGCTCGGTCGGGTCGCGATGACGACGACGATCTCGATGGCCTGCGGTGCGATGGGGGCCGGGCTCGTCGCCTGGCTCAAGACCGGCAAGGTCGACACGCTGTACGTCGCCAACGGCCTGCTGGCCGGCCTGGTCGGCATCACGGCGATCCCCGACACCGCCGCGTGGTGGGGCGCGTTCGTGGTCGGCGGCCTCGCTGGCGCACAGCTGCCGCTGGTCTTCGAATTCGTCGAACAGTACCTGAAGATCGACGACGTGTGTGCGGTCTTCCCCGTCCACGGCTCGGCTGGGGTGCTTGGAACGCTGCTGTTCCCGTTCGTGGCTGCCCCGGGCGTCGTCGACAGCGTCGCGAACGCGTTCGTCGCACAGCTCACCGGCGTCGTCCTCATCAGCGCCTGGACGATCGCGACGACGGCCGTCATCTGGTACGCGTTCAGAGCGGCCGGCCAGGCCCGTGTCTCGGCTGCACACGAACGCGACGGGCTCGACGTTTCCGAACACGGCGTCGACACCTACCCCGAGTTCGGCCAGCCCGATGTCGCCACTGACGGCGGCAGCGCCGATGAGATCATCCGTACCGACGGCGGTGAGCGACTCGACGGTGAGGACGAGTCGCGATCCTCGTCGGAACTCCGTTCCGACGGCGGCAGCCCCAACAGCGGCGAAATCAAGATGGTCACGGCGATCGTCCGCCCCGACCGTCTCGGCCAGATCAAGACGGCCCTCGCCGAAGTCGGCGCGCCGTCGCTGACCGTCACCAACGTCTCCGGACGGGGCTCCCAGCCCGCCAAGAAGGGCCAGTGGCGCGGTGAGGAGTACACGGTCGACCTCCACCAGAAGGTCAAAATCGAGTGTGTGGTCGCCGATATCCCTGCCCAGGATGTCGTCGACGCCATCCGCGGGGCCGCCGAGACCGGCGAACCCGGCGACGGCAAGATCTTCGTCATGCCTGTCGAGGACGCGATGCAGGTCCGCACCGGCAAGACCGGTCCGGACGCCGTCTAACTCGCGATCACCGCGAACACCTTCTTCTTTCCGAGTCGACTTCGGACACCGAGCAGTACCACTCGGCTCGACAGAAATCAGGGTAGCAATCTGTTACTGCGTCAGAGATTACTGCAAATCTTGCAGTTGTCGTTCGAGCCGGCGCAACTGCCGTTGCATATAGAGCAGGTACACGAACAATACCACGAACACAGACCCGTAGCCGGCGAGAAGGAGAGTGTCCATCTTACCGCACCTCTTCTTTCTGAAGGATAATTTTATCTTCGATTTCGTGGAGCCGGATACGAATCGCCATCACGTAGATGTAGAGTAACGCCAGCGCGAGAAACGAGACGCCGAGGATCAACGGATCGATGTTCGCACTGACACTCGAGTTCGCGATCGTCGGCTCGTGAAACGTCGGCGACCAGAGTCGGCCGGCAGTGTACGTAATCGGGACCGTAACGAACGCGACGACGCCATACACTGCGGCAAAGCGCTCGTCGCTTCCCCGTTCGGTCGAGGCATAGACGGCGAGATATCCCGCATAGATCAGCCAGACGATCAGAAACGTGACGAGTCGGATGTCGCTCCACTCCCACCAGGAGTTCCACACGACACGTCCCCACATACTCCCCGTCGCGAGCGTCAGCGTCGCGAACAGAAAGCCGATTTCGCCGCCGCTGTGAGCGAGGCGATTCCAGAACCGTCCCTCGTACCGGAGATACAGCAGGCTCCCGATAAACGTCGTCGACAGCGCAAACGCCGTGAGAAACGCCAGCGGAATATGCCAGTAGGCGATGAGATTGATTCCGTGGTCGATACCGTACATGGTTCGGGAGGCAACGCCGAAGACGAGCGCAAGCGACGCCAGACCGAACGTAAACGCTCCCCATCGCACGACCCGACTCCACATGACCCAGTGGAACAGGCGGATGAGTGACGCGAGCTGTCGCGAAAACGTACGCATACCGCATACTTGCAGACGGCTGACTTAGTTTTTTTCCAGTCGCTATCCGACGAGCACTGCCAAAATCGCCTTGTCGAGTCCGAACAGGAGCCCGATCCCCGTCACGACGAGTGCGTACCCGCTCAGGCGACGGACCAGCGCGGGCCGCTCGAGCGAACGGACACGGTTCGTGAACAGCGTACTCGCCTGTTTGCCACCGTAGGCGACGGCCAGCAACGGGCCCGAGAACCCGACGCCGTAGGTAAACAGAAGCGTCGCACTCCGGGTCACGTCGCCGGATGTCCCGACGTACGCGAGGACACTGCCGAGGACGGGGCCGACACAGGGAAGCCAGATGATACCGAGAAACAGGCCCAGGACGACACCGCTGACGAGCGGGTGCTGCGTGTTCTCGACGGATCTCGTCACTCGAGACGCCGGGCCAGTGAGCCGTGAGGCAGCGGTCGTGTAGGCGGCGTGGAGGTCGTCGTCGGCCATGATCGCGCCGAACGCGATGATCAGGAGCACGAAGGGCACTCTGAGCGTCTCCGGCGTCACAGAACCGAGTAGTGACGTGAGAATGCCGAGTGCAGTAAACGAGACGATACTTCCCGCGACGATCGCGATCGGTCGCAGTCGATGGCCGGCACTGCCCGCGAGAAGGGGCGGAATCATGGGGAGACAACAGGGCGTCAGCGCGGTCAGCGTTCCCGCAACGAAGACAGCGGCGAGTCCGGCCACATCGAACATGACACGATGTTATAACACGAGCCAAAAGAACGTACTGAAACCGATATCGACGGCTCCGATTCGGCTATCGGCGACGGTCTAGCCGTCGACCGATTCGTTTCGAAGCGGCTGATCGTAGTACTCGACGTCGTCGGGGATGTCGCTCTCGTTGAGCGATTCGGTCCCCGTCGGGATCCCGGCCAGCTCGAGTTTCTTGCGCATCGGGTTCATGTCGTAGCCGAGCTCTTCCTGCGTCCGCGGGTAGTAAATGCCTTCTTCCGGCGGTCCGGTCGTCGGGAAGTCCTCCTCTTTTCCGACGAACTCGGGACGGTCGTGGCCGTTCATGTAGCCAGCGATGTCCTGAGAGTCATCCCAGTCGCTCACCGTATGCGGCGTGCCGTATGGCATCGCCTCGCGGATGAACGAGGCCGAGGTGTACATCCGGCTCATGCCGGCACCGTCGTTGAACGAGTCCGGCCCCCACAGTGCGGGTGCACTTCCCTCGATACCCTGTCCATCATCGCCGTGACAGGACGCGCAGTTCTCGAGGTAGAGTTCGGCACCGCGCACGGGGTTGATCTCTTCGACCGGTTTCTTCTCGTCGTCACCGGGCTTGTTCAGGTGTGACCAGTAAGGCTGTCCCTTCACCGGCGTGCCCTCGCTCAGCCACTGCATGTACGCCTCCATCGCCTGCATTTCTCGGCTGTCGTAGGCTGGCGTCCCCTCGGTGGAGTTCTGGGAGTTCATACTCCGGTCGAAACAGCCCATCAGGCGCTGGCGCGAGTCACGCATGCGGTCGCGCCGAGACGTCCACTCCGGCAGGTCCGCGTGGGTTCCCACGAGCGGAATCATGTCGATGTCCTGGCCGACCATCCCCTCTGTCATCCCGTAGCGCGGGTCAGTGCCGCCGTGGCAGCTGGCACAGGAGAGTTCGTTGCCGACGTGTTCCGGTATCTCCTGAGAGGTGTTTCGCATGAGTTCGCGCCCGTAGAGGACCATCTCGCGCTCCTCTTCGTTCGAGGGGAGCGTCGAGTTGTTCATCTCCTTTGGGGAGAACTCCACCTCGTCACCGGCAGTCTCGTTCCGGTAGTCGAAGTTGTCTTTCGACTCGCCTTCCCGGAGGTCTTCGTCGAACACCTTCCGATCGGGCCACTCTTCGGGGAGCTCAGTCGTCTCGTTGGTCTCTTGCCCGCCGGGAGCCGTCGGCGCGGCACAGCCGGCGAGGGCGATTAACACGACAACCCCCAGTAGAGAAAGGAGATTGCGGTTCATCGCCCCACATCACCTCTGGTTGTGATCCACAACTGCTTTCGTCTCTGCATACTGCCGAATACAGTAACTAATGATTAAACATTTATGGTCGGCAGAATTTCACGCTAGTGGTAGATTCCAGAACCACTGCAGTAGCTGCTGATCGAGCCCCCAGAGGATACAAATAAAATGTCAATCTCGACGAGGAAGGTATTCACTATCACGATATTCATCGCAGCGATCGGAATCGGCTACTATTCGATGAACGCCGCACCGGTACTGAGCGACGACTCCTATACGTACCACGGAGAGACGGAGTGGCGGACTGACGTCGACGACGCACGGCAACTCGCTGCCGACCAAGAGAAGCCGATGCTCATCTACTTCTGGACGACCTGGTGTACGTACTGCGAAGACTACAACGCGAACGCGTACAGCGATCCAGCCGTCCTCGAGAAACTCGACGAGTTCGTCCTCCTGGCGGTCAATCTCGAGGACAACAGCCAACAGGCAGGTGAGCTCCAACAACGGTACGACGCGAACTATCCGCCACAGCACGTCGCCGTTACGCCGGACGGCGAGGTACTGGTCGAAATCAACGGCTACGCCGAGACGGACGCGTTTCTCGGCTATCTCGAGGAGGCAACGGAGGCGTGGGAACGCCAATGATGGGCGGAACGCTGCTGATCGGCGCCGCCTTGCTGACCGGCCTCACGGCAACGGTCCTCCTCTTCGGGAACTATCTCCGGCGTGAGGAGCGATACCTCGATGCCGTCACGCCGCTGATCGGCGTGACTGCCGGGCTGCTCAGTCTGGCGCTTGCCTATCTGACCTTCCAGTTCGTCACTACCGATTACGCGAATGCGTACGTTTGGAACAATACTGCGAACTACATTTCGCTCTTCTATCGGATTACTGGTGTGTACGCGGGCAACCAGGGATCGATCCTTCTCTGGGCGTCGTTGACGGCCATCGTCGCGTTCTGGGCCGTCGTCGTCCGCGGCCTCGAGCGCCGTGAGACGAAACTCGTCGAGGGAATCACGATGGGAGTCGTGACCTACTTCGCGGCGATGCTGGTGCTAGACAGCCCGTTCAAACCGATTTCGGCGGAGTTCCCGGAGATGGATCCGGGATTCGTCCCGATCGATGGGACGGGACTCAATCCCCTGCTCATCGATCCGTATATGGCGATCCATCCGCCGATCATGTTCGTCGCCTACGCGCTGCTGACGATGCCGTTTGCCATCGCAGTCGCGCACTTCATCTCGACGGTTCGCGGGGAAGGCGGCCTCTTCGAGGCGTGGATCGGCAGCGTCACGCGCTGGCTGCGCATCGCGTGGCTGTTTTTGACCGCTGCGATCGTCCTCGGCTCGCTGTGGTCGTACCGGGTGCTGGGCTGGGGTGGTATCTGGGCGTGGGACCCCGTCGAGGTCGCCGTGTTGATCCCGTGGCTGTTCCTCACGGCGACGCTGCACGCGGTGATGAACTATCGGTCCCGATCGACCTACGCGACGCTTGCGCCCGCGATGACCGGGGCGACGCTCGCACTCATCGTCTACGCGACGGCGATCGTGCGCAGCGGCGTGTTCCGGAGCGTCCACTCCTTCGCCGACGGCGGCATCGGCGCTGCGCTTCTAGTGTTGCTGACGATCACCTCGATCCTCGGCATCGGACTGCCGCTTGGCTACTGGCTTCTCCGCGAGCCCGAAACGGAGTCGGAGTCCTCGAGTGCTTCACAGCGCTGGATCACCCGCGTGAACCTGAAACACCTCGCGGTTCTGAGCATCGGTCTGCTCGGCTTCGTCTCCGTCTGGGGACTGACGTTCCCCGTGCTCAACACCTACGTGACCGGCGTCGAAGTCGAAGTCGGCGGCCAGTACTACAACCTCTGGAGCTATCCGATCGTCCTCGGCGTGTTGCTCGTCCTCGGGTTCTACATGGATTACGACGTCGAGGGTCGTCGGCGCGCGCTGCTCTCGCTTGGGATCTTCTCGCTGTTGACCGTCCTCGCGGCACTGGTCGTTCCCAGCGAGACGTGGACACTGTCGAACGTCGATGGCAGCGACGCGCTGTTGTATCGGCTCGTCGGAAACGCGAGCGCGCTGTCGATCCTCCCGCCAGCGGCATACGTCTGCCTGACGGTCATCAAGCGAACGCTCGAGCTCGTTCCTGGCAACCCGAACCGGAACTTCCAGCTCAAGCAGGTGGGGATCACGATGATTCACGTCGCCTTCGCGCTGCTCGTGGTGACGGTGACGTTCTCCTATCTCTTTACCGCCCAGTCGTCGCTGGTCGTCGCCGACGCCGACCGCGAAGCGACGATCGAGGGATCGGCCGTCCACGAGGTCCCCGACTCCAACTATGCGGTCCAGGTATCCGACTATCGCTCGTATCAGCGCCCGGAAGACCCGAACGTCGAAGACATGGCGCTCTCGAGCGGACAGATCGCGTCCCGGGGACAGGAGCTACACGAAACGAGACGGCCAGTCTACGGCACGGCGACACAAATAAACGCCGGGCCGGACGCGACCGTCATCCAGCTCGATAACTCGGGCGTCTGGATCGGCGTAATGAACGCGAGCCAGACCGAACTCGGGATCGCAGAAGGCGATCAAGTCGTTGGCGTCGGCACCGTTATGTGGGATTTCCTGCCGGAACTGCCACAGTCCGACGGCGTCGTCGTCACCGACGCGGCGAGCGTCGGGCCCGTCTCGAACCCGCCGGCCGCGCTCGATCAGACGCGCGTCGATGGAACGGCAGTCGGACTCAACGTGTACCAGAACGGCGAGCAGATCGCCCACGGCACCGCCGGCCAGGAACAGTACCTCCAGCAAGACGGGATGGAAGTCCGCGACGTCCTCGTCGACCGTGGCCTGGCCCACGACACCTACGTCATCGCGGCGGTCGACGACGGTACCGTGTCACTGACAGTCAAGCAAATCCCACTGATGACCGTGATGCGTCTCAGTGTCGGCGTGTTGCTGCTGGGCATGCTCCTCGTGATCGTGTTCGATCCCGCACACGGACTCGCACGGCTGTGGCCGCGGGTCACGCGCCAGCAGAACGCCACCGAAACTACATCAGACTAACCCATGAGAACAAGACTTCTCGGCCTCGT
Source organism: Haloarchaeobius amylolyticus (assembly GCF_042678045.1). Classification (GTDB taxonomy): domain Archaea; phylum Halobacteriota; class Halobacteria; order Halobacteriales; family Natrialbaceae; genus Natrinema; species Natrinema amylolyticus_A. Next base: position 336,044 of record NZ_JBHUDI010000011.1, on the reverse strand, counting down.
CGTCCTCGTATCGCTCCTGATCGTCCCCGCGACCGCGACCGCCGAATCGGTTTCGGGAACCGTCACCGTCGCCGACGGCTCTGCCGACGGTGAGACGGTCACGATCGCGCCGCTGGACCCCGGAAACGAGCTCGTCGAAAACGCGACCGAAACGACAGTCGAAGACGGCTCGTTCACCTACGAGTCCGTCGACGGTGCCGTCACTTACTTCGTCGAACTCGAGCACGAGGGCGCGACACACTACGCGCTCGTCGACGACGGTGAGCGACCCGAGTTCGTCCTGAACGAAACGATCTCGGGCAAGCTCGTCGACGAGAACGGCACGCCGATTTCGAACGCCACCATTACCGTCACGAGCCAACATGGTCCCGAGGTGACGCAGGTGAACGCAACCGACGGCTCGTACACGATCGGCCCGGTTCAGCCCGATCACGTTTACACCCTCGAGATCGAGGCCAACGGCGCCACCTACGAGCGAACGGTCTCGACCGGCGACGACACGGCGAACACGACGTTCGAGTTGCCAACGCCGACGACGGACCGAGATGCGCTGACCCTCGGAGGCGGCCAACCGGTGAACCACCTCCTGCGCGTCGGGCCGCCTCAAAACGGGACCGGGCTGTTCGTCGTCGAGACGGTTTCCGTCGAAAACGGCGCCGATCGGCCGTTCGCCGGTAACGTCTCTTTCGAGGTCCCGTCCGACGCCGAGGTCGTCACGGGAATGGTCGACAACGAGCGCACCTCGGCCAGCCGTACAAACGACACGGTAATGGTTGAAACAACCGTCAGCGCACAGGAGAACGCCACCGTCGACGTGTTCTACCGACTCGAGGACCGGGCGTTCGAGAAACCGGTCGGCTACGACGTCGAACAACTCGCGATCCAGTTCGCCGAATACGACCTGGCTCAGGTCGAGGTCTCCGACAACCTCGCCGAAGCCGACGCGCCGATGCCGATGGTGACGAGTACGGGGCCGCTCGAGGCAGACGACCAGATCTCGGTGAGCATCACCGAGTCCAATCAATCAGTCGCCAGCGACCAGACCGACGGTGGTTCGGGGACCGGCGAGTTCCCGCTCGGTCTGGTGAGTCTCGGCTTCGTCGCCATCATCGCTATTGGACTGGCCGCGTATCGGTACCTGTAGGTCAGTCTCCCACCGGTGAGGGACCGACGACCGATTCACAGCGGTTGATTTCGTTTGAATTTCGGTGAACCGTCTGTAGCTATTATCGAGCGCATACAGATAATAAACATATTATTATTTATAATTATCAGAATGATATATGAATAGAATCGAGTGGATCCTTATGGCAGTCATTTTTCTGTTATCGTTTATAGCATACGAACTCGCGTTGATTCTAGATAGTATTCAAAATGGAATCAGTCTCTCCGGACTGTTTTTAGTACCTATTCTCCCGTTCTTGGTTGGGATCCCCATCTATGTTGTCGTATATGGCGGATATCTTCTCTTTTCGAATATAATCGAACCTCAGTAGCTTTTGAGAAGCTTATAGACAGTTTTGCTCTGGGCTTCTGCGAGATTGTCAGATGAACTATAGTATCCACTGACCGTCACTGCATACCCGATCGCACGACGCCTGTGCGATCGGTGTGGAAATCGTTTCAGTTGTTACTATAGAACAAGTGAAGAATCCCCTACCGTTCGACGACGTACTCGAACAGCGCGATTCCGATCAGGAACAACACGCAGTCGTAGGCCAGCAGCAGACGGAACCAGCGCCACAGCGGTAGCCCTTCCGTGATCGCGCGCGTGAGTTCGACGCCAGCGAGCAACACCGGAATCACGAGCGGCACGAGCAACAGCGGCAACAGGAGATCGCTGAGCCGGGCTCGAGCAGTCATCGTCGCGATGAGCACGCCGGTCGCGGCGAAGCCAAAGGCCGCGAGGGCGATGACGAGCAACAACAGCGGGATCGTACCCGGCAGGACGGTAAAGTCGAGGAAGACGACGATACACCCGAGCGTGATGACGGCGACGGCCCCCGTGAACGTGGTGTTGCTCACGACTTTGCCGACGTAGATCGCCGAGCGATCGACGGGAACGAGCAACAGACTGTCGAGGCCGGCGTCGGCCTCTTCGACGGCGACGCTCTGGCTTACGCTGAACGTCCCGGCGAAGACGAACGCAACCCAGAGCGCGCCGCTCGCGACGACGTCGATGTTCGCGAACGTACGGGCGAAACTGAACGCGAAGATGATGACGACCAGCAGTGCGAAGACGGCCGCGGTGTTGAGCACTTGCTTGGAACGCAACTCGATGCGGAGGTCCTTGCGGGCGACCTCGAAGACGGTCCGCCAGTAGCTGACGGGAGTACTGTCGGTCATTGCAGCTCCGAGCGGCCGACCGCCTCGAGATACGCGGTCTCGAACGAGTGGCGGTCGCGGTCGGTCAGCGAGACGGTTCGTTCCAGCGTCCCGTCGACGAGCACGAGCGCGCGGTCACAGTCGTCGACGGCCCGCTCGAGGTCGTGGGTCGCGATGACGACGGTTCGATCGTCGAACCGCGTCAGGATCCGCTGGAGGTCCATCGCCGACCGCTGGTCGAGGCCGGCGTACGGTTCGTCGAGCAACAGAACCGTCGGGTCGTGAAGCACTGCCCGCGCGATCGAGAGGCGCTTGGTCATGCCATGCGAGAAGTCCTCGACGCGGGTCGAGGCGTGTGTTCGGAGGTTCACGTCCTCGAGGACCCGTTCGACGCGCTCTGTGTCGACGGTTCGCAATCGAGCGTGCAGTCGCAAGTTCTCGCGGGCGGTGAGGGTGCCGTAGACCATCGGCCGATGGCTGACGACGCCGAGTTTCGCACGAACAGCAGTCGCGTCCGGCGTCACCTCGTCGCCGTCGATCCGGATGTGACCGTCGTCGGGAGAGGCAAGCGTCGACAGCAGTTGCATCAGAGAGGTCTTCCCCGCGCCGTTGGGGCCGAACAGTCCGACGTGTTCACCGGAGTCGACGGTGAACGAGACATCACGGAGCGCAGTCGTCGAGCCAAGCCGTCTCGTCACGCCGTCGACGCTGATCGTCCCCATGTCGTTATTCCCGCTCGGTCGGTGGCATTTCAGTACTGTTGGTACTGTTCTCGTCGCCGCCGCCTTCGTGGGCCCGAACGGAGAGTTCGGATGCGTCGACCGAGCCATCCTCGACGGTACCTTTCGCGACGACGATCCGGCCCTCGGCCATCGTCTCTGGCATCTCCCCGTCATAGACGACATCGACGGACGTGTTGTTGTCCGTGACATCGAACCGGAGCTCGGTGTCGTCCTGTTCGAGGTTGTCGACTTTACCCTCGAGGTTGACCCACTCGCCGTCGTAGTCGCCGTCCTCGAGCGTGGTCGGCGTGACGAACTCCGCGGACGCGTTCATGACCGTCGTTCCGAGAACACCGAAGAGTAACACGACGCCGACGCCGGCGAAAAGTAACTTACTCCTTCGTTTCACGATCGAATATGTCCGATCGGACTATTTCAATCTTGGCGTGTACTACTGGTTTCTGTTACATTCCCGTCGTACGACCCGCTCTCGGACGGCCTGGCGCGAACCACGGTCCCGGACGGATACGAGCCGAACGCGGGCGACGGACTACGCGTCGCGAATCGACCTCGGTACTCCTTTCCCGTCCGAATCCGAAGGGGCGCGCATGACCGACGACAACTCACGCGAGCTGTACGACCGGGCGCTCTCGGTGCTGCCCGGCGGCGTCAACTCCGCGGTTCGGGCGGCAATCGAACCCTATCCGTTCTTCGTCCGGAAAGGCGAGGGCGGCCACGTCATCGACGCCGACGGCAACCGCTACATCGACTGGGTAATGGGACTCGGGCCGCTGCTGCTCGGCCACGATCTCCCTGCGCCCGTGCGGGCGGGCATTCAGCAGAAAGCAAGCGAGGGACCGATGTACGGCACCCCGACGGAAGTCGAGGTCGACCTCGCGGAGTTCGTCGTCCGCCACGTGCCGAGCGTCGAGAAGATCCGCTTCGTCAACTCCGGGACCGAGGCGACGACCTCCGCGGTGCGCCTCGCACGCGGCTACACCGGCCGGAACAAGATCGTCGTCATGCAGGGCGGCTACCACGGTGCTCAGGAGTCGACGCTGGTCGAAGGCGATGCCGACGATCCGAAACCGTCGTCGGCCGGCGTTCCACAGTCCTTCGCCGATCACACGCTTCCGGTGCCGTTCAACGACGAGGACGCCGTCCGCGACGTGTTCGAGAAACACGGCGACGACATCGCAGCCGTGATGACCGAGCCCATTCTGGGCAACTACGGCATCGTCTACCCCGAAGAAGGGTACCACGAGTTCCTGCGCGAGATCACCGACGAGCACGGCTCACTGCTGATCTTCGACGAAGTGATCACCGGCTTCCGCGTTGGCGGCCTCGGCTGTGCCCAGAGCGAGTTCGGCGTCACGCCCGATCTGACGACGTTCGGCAAGATCATCGGCGGGGGCTTCCCCGTCGGCGCGATCGGCGGGCGCGCCGAGATCATCGAGGGCTTCGCACCGACCGGCGACGTCTTCCAGGCCGGCACCTTCTCGGGCCACCCCGTCACGATGGCCGCCGGCCTCGAGACGCTGCAGTTCGCCGCGGAAAACGATGTCTACGACCACGTCAACGGACTCGGCGAGCAACTCCGGAGTGGCCTGACCGACATCGTCGCCGACCAGGCCCCCAGCTACACCGTCACCGGCACCGACAGCATGTTCAAGGTGATCTTCACGCGCGACGGACCGGGGCCGGACGCACTCGAGGAACAGTGCACCGCGGGCTGTCGGCAGGAACCGACCTGTCCGCGCTACGACACCTGTCCGAAAAACGCCGCCGACGTGAAAAACGCCGAAACCGAGCGCTGGCGGCGCATCTTCTGGGGCCAGATGAAAGACCAGGATATCTTCCTCTCACAGAACCAGTTCGAGTGTCAGTTCGTCAGCTACGGGCACACCGAGGAAGACGTCGAACAAACACTCGAGGCATACAAGGAAGCGCTGTGAAGTACCTCGGGGACAAGCCCCGAGGCTTCACCGTTTTGTCCGAGCACCCAGAAACGGGCGGACGGACGCAGGCGAATTCAATTCCCCTCGACCTTCCCCATTGAGGTCGGTTGGAATTATAGTAGCCACTGAAAGTCAGTGCACACCTGATCGCACGAGGGCTGTGCGATCAGTGTGTAAACAGTTTCAGTTGTTACTATAACACCCGAACACCTCGCTGGTGTCTGTGAGGGTCGGTCGCTCCACCACGACCCGACAACTCCCGTCTCACCTGCCGTAGCAGGGTGTTGAGAGGATTCGCATTTTAACCCATGTCACGGTCGCTAAACGACGATACGAGAGGAAGTAAGTTAATCCTTTGACGGGCTTCACCCTCCAGGTCAAGCCCCGAGGTACTCGCCCTACTCAGCCTGTAGACGCTGCTTAGTCAGCCGCTTCGGCCGTCGCTACGATGTCGTCCTGATAGCTCGCGACTGCCTCGAGCACTGCCTGCCGGTCGGCTTCATCGACGTCGTACTCGATGAGTGCGTCCTCGAGGTGGGTCGCGATCACCTTGAACTCCGAGAGAGTGATACCGAGCCCCTCGTGGGCGGTCTTCATATCGTCACCCGTGTATTCGATTGGTCCACCGGCGACCGAACTGATGAACTGGGCCTGATGGGCGCGCTGTTCCTGCATATCCATGTCCTCGAAGTAGTATGCGACTCGTTCGTCCGCAACGACGCGGTCGTAGAATTCGTCGACGACTGCTTTGATTCCGTCTTCGCCACCAAGTCGTTCGTAGAGCGTATCGCTCATCGGACGTATCCAATCACCAGACCATAATAAACGAACGGACGAATATATTCGCAAGACCCGCTATACGGTGGGATATCGCTCCGTGGAACGTGATGGTATCTCGTCTGCGAGCGGTGTCCGACTCAGGCGGTTCGGCGGGCCGATCATCACTGGTCACTGCCAGACCGTGTGAGACTCCGCACGGGTCGACGACTCCCCTCGTCGGACAAGCGTGCGCTTTTCATACCCGAGGCACCCACTGACGCGTATGAGAACGCGCGGGACGCTACGACTGGCGACGCGGGGATCCACGCTCGCCCGGCGACAGGCCTCGCTGGTGAAAGAGGCCTTAGAAGAGCGCCGGTACGAGGTGGAACTCGTCACCGTCGAGACGACGGGGGACCAGATCAGAGACGAGTTGATCCATCGGCTCGGGAAGACCGGTGCGTTCGTCCGCGAACTGGACGAACGCGTCCTCGAGGGTGACCTCGACGGCGCGATCCACTCGATGAAGGACATGCCGACCGAACAGCCCGAGGAACTCGTGACCGCCGCGGTTCCCGAGCGCGGGCGACCGGGCGACGTGCTCGTCACGCCCGACGGCAAGACGCTCGAGGAACTGCCAGACGGCGCGACCGTCGGCACCTCGAGTCTCCGCCGGCGCGCCGAGTTACTGTCGGAGCGGCCGGACCTCAACGTCGAACCGCTGCGCGGAAACGTCGACACGCGCCTCGAGAAGTTGCTCGCGCCCGCGCTGCAGGAAGAACACCAGCAGCGCTCGGAGGCGGACAAAGAACGGAAAGGGAACACGGGGAACGAGGACTTCGAGGCCGAGTACGACCGCACCGTCGACGAGTGGTTCGACGACCTCTCCGAACTCGAGCGCCAGGCGCTGGGTCGAGAGGTCGACACCGAATACGACGCGATCGTCCTCGCACACGCCGGCCTCGAGCGGAGTCGACTCGACCACTACGTCGACTATCAGGAACTGCCGACGTCGACGTTCGTCCCGGCACCCGGACAGGGCGCGCTCGCGGTGACCGCACGCGACGGCGAGACGGCCCGCGACATTCAGACGCTCATCGACCACCCGCGGAGTCGCGTCGAGACGACCGTCGAGCGGACGATCCTGGCCGAACTCGGCGGCGGCTGTATCGCGCCGGTCGGCATCTACGCGGTCGTCCAGGGCGAGTACGTCCACGCGACCGTCAGCGTCTTCGACGGTGACGGCGAGGAGTCGGTGACCGGCAGCCGGGATCTGCCGATCGAGAGCCACGCCGAGGCCGCCCGCGAGTTCGCACGTGATCTCGCAGATCGCGGCGCTGCGGACCTGATCGATGCAGCCCGCGAGGACGACGTCTCCGAAGAAGATACGCCCGCGGGGAAATAGCGAGGACATACCGAATGGCAGACACCGACATCGACGCCGAACCCGGCACCGTCTATCTCGTCGGCAGCGGCCCCGGCGACCCCGAGTTACTGACCGTGAAGGCGAAACGGCTGCTCGAGGCCGCCGACGTCGTCCTCCACGACAAGCTTCCCGGCCCGAAGATCATCGACCGGCTCCCCGAGGAGCGTCGGGAAGACGTCGGCAAACGTGCCGGCGGCGAGCGCACGCCCCAGTCAGAGATCAACGAGCGGCTGGTCGAACTCGCTCGCGAGGGCAAGTCCGTCGTCCGGCTCAAGGGCGGCGATTCCTTTGTCTTCGGCCGCGGCGGCGAGGAAGCCGAGTATCTGGCGGCCCACGAGATCCCCTTCGAGGTCGTCCCCGCAGTCACCTCCGCGATCGCCGCTCCCGCCGTCGCCGGTATTCCGGTCACCCATCGGGATCACGCCTCCTCAGTTTCGTTCGTTACGGGCCACGAGGACCCGACCAAGGAGGAATCCGCGGTCGACTGGGAGGCTCTAGCGGCCACCGGCGGCACCATCGTCGTCCTGATGGGCGTCGGCCGCCTGCCCGACTACACCAACGCCTTGCGCGAGGCCGGGATGGCCCCCGAGACGCCGGTCGCGCTGATCGAACGGGGAACCTGGCCCGGCCAGCAGGTCGCGACGGGCACCCTCGAGACTATCGTCGACGTGCGCGACGAGGAAGGCATTTCACCGCCCGCAGTGACGGTGATCGGCGACGTCGCGGGCACGCGCGAGTCGATCGTGGACTTCCTGCAAACCGAATACGGGTCGGCCGAGGGTGAGAGTGAACGATGAGCGACACACCCACCGTGGCCGTCTTCCGGCCCGACGACGACCGCCTCGAGCGGGCTGTCGCGTTCCTCGAGGACCGCGGCACCGAGCCGATCCCCGATCCGATGCTGGCCGTCGAGGCGACCGGCGCACAGCCCCGAACCGACGCCTACTACGTCGTTTTCACGAGCAAGACCGGCGCGGAACTCGTTGCCGAGGCGGGCTGGGAGCCACACGGCGAGACCGTCTGTGCGATCGGCCCGGCAACGGCCGACGCGCTCCGCGCGGAGGGCTACGCGGTCGACCACGTCCCCGAGGAATACACGTCGAGTGGCCTCGTCGAATCGCTCGGGAACGACGTCGACGGCGTACGCATCGAGGTCGCTCGCAGCGACCACGGCAGCCCGGTATTGCTCGAGGGACTCGAGGACGCGGGCGCATACGTCCACGAGACGATCCTCTACCGGCTCGTCCGACCCGCAGAGAGCGGCGAGTCGGCCGAACTGGCCGCCGAGGGCGGGCTCGACGCCGCCTGCTTTACCTCATCGCTGACTGTCGAGCACTTCCTCGAAGCCGCCGCCGAGCGAGGGGTTCGAGCGGATGCGGTCGCAGGCCTCGAGGACGCCGTCGTCGGTGTCATCGGCGGGCCGACCCGCGAGACGGCTGCGGATCACGGCGTCAATGTCGACCTCGTCGCGAGCGAGGCTACCTTCGAGCGACTGGCGACGGAAACCATCGACGCAGTAACCGACGGCGACTGATCGAACCCACCGCCGTGAGTCGAATCAGCGGATGAGACGCGGTGATCCAGCGATCCGCGGGTTTATGGGCGAAGCCGCCCCACGATTTCTCGATGGCAGGGCCGGTTCCCGAACTCGAGGATCGCGCGGTAGCGTGCGCCAAGCGGCTATGCGAGGCCGATCGCGTGTTGCTCGCCTCGCATATCGACGCCGACGGACTCACGAGCGCCGCGATTGCCGCCCAGGCACTCGAGCGGGCGGAAATTCCCTTTGAGACGGTCTTCGAGAAGCAACTCGACGAGGACGCGATCGCCGCGATCGCGGCGACCGACTACGACACCGTCCTCTTTACCGACTTCGGCAGCGGCCAACTCGACGTGATCGGCGAGTACGAGGACGCCGGCGCGTTCACGCCGATCGTCGCGGACCACCACCAGCCCGCCGACCGGGACACCGAGTACCACCTCAATCCGCTGTTGTTCGGCATCAACGGGGCCTCGGAACTGTCGGGAGCCGGGGCGAGTTACGTCCTCGCGCGGGCACTGGCAGACGTACACGAGCCGTCGACGGCCGCCGATGGCGGCCCTATCGCCGGCCCAGCAGGAACGACAGCCCGCGCCGACAACCGCGATCTGGCCGCGCTGGCTGTTGTCGGCGCCGTCGGCGACATGCAGGCGTCCGGCGGCGAACTCCACGGCGCAAACGAGGGAATCGTCGCGGAGGGCGTCGACGCCGGCGTCCTCGAGACGGGCAAAGACCTCGCGCTCTACGGGAAACAGACTCGGCCGCTCCCGAAGCTGCTCGAGTACGCCACTGACGTCCACATTCCAGGCGTCTCGAACGACGCCAACGGTTCGTTGCGCTTTCTCGACGGGCTCGATCTCGAGTTGAAACGCGACGGGGACTGGCGCCGCTGGGCCGATCTCACGAACGAGGAGAAACGGACCGTCGCCAGCGCGCTCGTCCGGAAGGCCGTCTCGAGCGGCGTCCCCGCGGCGAAGATCGACGGCCTCGTCAGCACGGCTTACGTCCTGAGCGAGGAGCCAGTCGGCACCGAACTCCGGGACGCAAGCGAGTTCTCGACGCTGCTCAACGCGACCGCCCGCTACGAGCGTGCCGACGTCGGGCTGGGCGTCTGTCTGGGCGACCGCGACGGGGCACTCGAGCGTGCCCGGCAACTGCTGGCCGAACACCGTCGAAACCTCTCGAACGGCATCGACCTCGTCACCCGCGAGGGGACGACCGAAGAAGCCCACGTCCAGTGGTTCGACGCTGGCGATGAGATCCGCGAGACCATCGTTGGGATCGTCGCCGGGATGGCCATGGGCAACGAGGGAATCAGCCGTTCGAAGCCGATCATCGCCTTCGCGGCGAAAAACGACGAGGAACTGAAAGTCTCCGCACGCGGCACCCACTCACTCGTTCGGCAGGGCCTCGATCTTTCGGTCGTGCTGGGCGAGGCCTCGAGAGCGGTCGGCGGCGACGGCGGCGGTCACGACGTCGCAGCGGGGGCGACCATCCCCAGCGAGCAAAAAGCGGCGTTCGTCGACCGTACCGACGAAATCGTCGGCGAGCAACTGACCTAGCGGTCCATCGAGGCCGGCACCGTCGGCAGCAACGGGGCACGCGAGGTGAGCACGTACGTCGTCTTTCGCACTGCTCCTTTCCCGTACTGGACGGCGCTTTTGTGAATCGGCGTCCGCTTGCCGTAGATCTGGGTCCGGCCCTCGAGGATGGCCTCGATGAGATCCTCGCCGTCGATATCGGCCTTCGTTGGGGTCGCCGCGTCGGGCGTGACGAGCACCTCGGTGTAGGACTTGCCGACGTTGGGGAGGTAGTGGGCATCGCTGGCACCGATCTGGGGGTAGTCCCGCCGGGTCGCAAAGAGGCGGGCGCGCCGGTTGCGGTACCCCGTAAAGACCATCGAGTTGTAGGTCTCGATCGCGTCGGCGTCGGCGATGTGGCGTTTCCGAACGCCGTGACGGCTGCGCTGGAAGGGATGTGGGACGATCGCGACGCCGCCCAGGTCGCGGACGGTCTCGACGGTATCCATAAACGCCTGACCGGGTTCCGGTCGGTCCTCGACGCCGATCGCCAGCAGATGACCGTGCTCGGTCGACACCTCGACACCGGGAATCCCGATCAGCCCGTACTCCGGCGCGAGGGCGGCGGCACGCAGCGACTCGTCGATCTCGTCGTGGTCCGTGATGACCACCCCGTCGAGGCCGATATCGGCGGCGTGCTCGAGGATGAGTTCGACCGGTTCGTGACCGTCGTAGGAGTCTTCGGAGTGAACGTGAAAATCGATCGAAAACGGAATCTGCGTAGTCATAGGAGGAGCAACTGTCAGTATACAGCGGATGTCGATACGACCAATAACTCGCTATCCAGCATAAACACTGTGCTGCCGCCACCGTCCGGCCAGCCATATTCAATATATCATCATTCAGTTTACCGCTGCCGGAAGGCTCGAGCCGAGCCGACAGCGGACGCGGCTCGAAGCAGCCGAAATCGACCACGACAGCCGCGAACGACCCCAGAATCAACACGTCGAGACTGCAATCACACTCGAGCGCCGACGTGGTATCAAGCCATTATTAGGTTTGCCTAAAATCCGGAGGACTTATGATATTTTAGGCAAGCCTAAAGAGATACGAACCTACTGGAGGAACTCATGGTCGGAACGACGCTCCGAGAGATTCGCCGGTCCATCGAACGGCTGGCCAGCAACGACGGGGAGTACGACGTGGTCTGCGCTCGCACCGGCGAACAGCCCGTCCCGGTCGCCGGTCGGCGGTTCGCGACTCGCCCGGACGCAGCGGACGCCGCGCGCGCGACCGAACAGTATCGCGCCGCCCTCAGACGGTACGATCCACAACTGCCGGTTTACGATCCGATCGTCCGGCAAACTCGAGCGGGCACCGAGGCCCACACCGGTGACGTGTTCGAGCACGCAACGACAGCCCAAGAGGGACGGCGGTCAGCCGATCGGGCGCGCGCTGTGGCGACTGACGGGCCACTGAACGGGTTCTGCCACGACGTCTCCGGTGCCGTCTTCGAGGCGCTCTCGAGTCACGATCACGAGCGTGTCGAGCGTGCGATTATGGATACGTATCTGGCCGCTGCCGAAGCGACGACCGACCGGAACACGCTCTGTCTCGTGTTGCTCGAAACGATCGCAGCCGAACTCGAGCGGCACCTCACGGCGGCCGAGCGAACTCGATTGCTGCGGGCGGCAGCAACGAATCTCTCGCCGGTCGATCCGGCCGACGATCCGGTTGCGACGAGCCTTGCGTATCTGGATTCGCTCTCACTGATCGGCACATACGGCGTCACACGTGAATCGGTCGACGCAGCCGACGAAGCCAGCTGGACGGTCACCCTGCGAGGATACGCGATCGACGGCCGCGACCGCCGATTTCCGACGCTGCCGATCGGGATCGACATCCTCCGTCGGACGGCGTCGCCGACGACATCGCTGGGCGTGCGCGAGGTCACCGCGCTCGGCGACGGTGACTGGGAATTCGTGCTGACGACCGACGAACGGACGAGCGGCGGTCTCGTTTGCACTCACGCCCATGCGGAGGACCGATGACGGGGACAACGGCGGTTCACCGAGCGCTCGAACACATCGCCGAAGAATGGGAGACGGTCGCGGATCGCGACGCGGCGCTTGAAACGTTCACACAGCGTGTTCGAGCAATTCCGGCCGAGCAACCGAGCGCGCTCCAAGCCCGACAGGCAGCGACACCTACGGCGACGCAGGCGATTCAGGTGCGCGGAGCCGCCCCATCGGCGGCGGACGATCGCTGTGCCACCGTCAGGACGGCGTTCGACGAAACCATCGGGAGCAACAGCGGCTACGAGAACGAATCGCGATTCGAGGCGATGGCGGCCGCGTTGACCGAAGACGTCGCCGCCGCGCTCGCGACCGACGCTGGCTGGACACCGCCACTCAAAGCAGCGGTTCTCGAGGCAGTATCGACCAGCCGCCGAAACCTCGCGATTCGACGAGGGATCCTCCAGGAAGAACGAGCGACGCTCGAGGCGGCGATGACGGAGATCGACGAAATCGTCAGCTGGCTGCAGGCGACGGCCGATGAGTCGTTCCTGCAGTGTGGCTTCGACGACTTGCGGGCCAAACACGAGCGGCTCGAGACGTACCAGGATCGCCTCGAGACCCGTCTCAGCCGGCGGCAAGCACAGTTTTCCAGGTCGACGGCTCGGGACGGGACAGACGGAAGCCGGTACCGATCGATCGTCACGTCGATCCACGCAAACAGCCCGACTCGCTACCCGCTTCTGTCGACCGTGACACGGCTGTACAGCGTCTGTGACGGGTGTCAAAGAGCGGTGCGAGCACACCTGACGCGGCGCGTCTAGTGGCGTTCCGAACCTGCTCTGGTCCATCGAATCCGCCGAACGATATCGGGTCGACCCGGCTGTGACGATCGAAACGGACTACTATAGTAGCCACTGAACATCACGGCACACCCGATCGCACGACGACTGTGTGATCGGTGTGGAAATCGTTTCAGTTGTTACTACAGCAATCCGACAGCGACGGAGACGCCCCATCCGGAATGAGCTCGGAGAGAGTGACGGTATCGAGTATCGCTTCGACCGCGACCGGATCATCGACCGTCGAGGCAGCTTCGTGGATAGCACGCATACTCTCGAGCAAGCCGTCGAGAGCAGCCTGGCGCGTCGCGACGCACGCGATCGGCCGGGAGATCGTCGAATCAGTAAGAAAGTACCGGTAGCGAAGCTCCCAGTACCGGCAGAGCCCGAGCCCGGGATGGGATCGACTCGGATCGGTACTGGCCGCTATCAGTTCGATCGGCGGGTTACTGTGTCGGTAGACGAACCGATCGTCACCGAACTCCGCGAGTCCCCATCCCGGTGGGAGCGCCTCAGGAGGAATGGGGTCCTGTTTAGTAACCATGTTCTCGGTGTCGCCAAGGGTCGGAGTGTCCGTTCCGCTTGCGTACGCGGGCACCTGTATAGGTGTCCCGTACAGTTTCAGCGGACTGGTATCGGACCGTTATCAGTCGCCGATACTCGGCTCGGATCGTGTCGGAAGGCGGGTACAGACCCGGGACACAGCGGATCGAGAGCGAACGAACCGATCGTCCGACTTTTGTCGCCGCTCTCCCTCAGTTCAGGTATGGCCGACTTCGACCCTGAGCAGTTCGAAGACAAGTACGCCAACTACTTCCCCGAGCTCCAGCAGGCGTATAAGAACGCGTTCAACCGGATGAACGACCAGTACGACTCCGAACTCGTCCACGCGATCGACCAGCAAGTGCTGAACGAAAGCGAACCCTTCTACGAGGGCGACGGCGAGTTCCGCGTCGAACTTCCCGACGACCCCTACGACCGACTCTCGGGCGTGCTCGTCGACGAGGAACGCTTCGAGCAGATCCTCGAGATTCACGTCGAGGAGATCGAGACCGAACTCCAGCGCGTGTTCGGATTCGCATAAATCGGTCCCGCAGTGTCGCAGCTGCCGGCAGCCGAACATGAAGGACGGAAGGTTTAGGGGGGCTGATACCCAAGTGGATTTCATGAGCACCGAGACCCAGAACGACGGGGACGATCTCGAAGAGCGCGTGACGAACTTCCTGCGACGGAACTTCCCGCAGATCCAGATGCACGGCGGCAGCGCGGCGATCCAGGACCTCGACCGCGAGAGCGGCGAAGTCAGCATCGCTCTCGGCGGTGCCTGCAGCGGCTGTGGGATCTCGCCGATGACGATTCAGGCGATCAAAAGCCGCATGGTCAAAGAGATCCCCGAAATCGAGAAGGTCAACGCCACCACCGGCATGGACGGCGGCGACGATATGGGCGGCGGGATGAGTCCCTCCTTCCCTGGCGAGACCGTCGACGACGACGGCGAAGCCGACGAAGGACCTGAGGCACCGTTCTAATCCCCGTTTAGCGCGTTCGATCCGTCGGGTTCGGTATTTTGTGTCGATACTGACAGCAGCGGCGCTCACCGAAGGCCGCGACCACGTTCCCACGTCCGGATCAACGCCGTGAGTGTCCGGTTGGTCGGCACCTCGAGCCCGTTCTTGGCCGCTCGCTCGACAACGTAGCCGTTGATCGCGTCGATTTCGGTTCGTTGTTCGGCAACCACATCCTGAGCCATCGAGGACGTGTTCGCGGCCGTCGCCTCGGCGACGGCTTCCATCGCAGCCAGCGCTTCGCGGTTCGACAGCGACACGTCACAGGCGCGTGCAACCCGCGCCGTTTCACGGGTGGCAGCACGCGCGAGGGCGGTCGCCGGTTCCGCGAGGACGGCTCCGTTCTCGGTGGCGGTCAGGGCCGTCACAGGGTTGATTCCGGCGTTGACAGCGAGTTTCTCCCACAGTCGGCGAGGCATATCGTCGGCGACGGTCGTCTCGAGGCCGGCCGCGAGGAAGGCCTCACCGACCTGCTCTGCAAGCGCCGAGGAGCCACCGTCTCGTGGTCCCAGCACGATCTCGCCGCGACCTGTGCATTCGACGACCCCCGGTTCTTGGAGGATCGCACCGTAGGTCGCTGTGCCGGCGAGTACCGGGGCCTCAAGCTGTGTCGCGAGCGTCGTTTCGTTTCCCATCCCGTTTTGCAACGAGAGGACGGCCTCGATCGAGCCCGTCGCGAGCCGATCGGCAGCCACAGCGGTATCAAAGGATTTGACGGTAACGACGACGAGGTCGGCCTCGAGCCCTGTCCCGTCGGTCGTTGCTGCAGGGGAGACACAGGGCGGTCCGTCGACGGCACCCTCGAGGCGCAGTCCCGACTCACGGATGGCGCTGGCGTGGGCCTCGCGAGCGACGAGCGTGACGTCGTGGTTGCGTGCAAGCAGCCCGCCGACGAGGCTTCCGAGGCTGCCAGCCCCGAAGACGACGATCTCCATGGCTCGAGGTGGAGCGAGCGCGGTAAAAACGGTTATCGTCCGGCCGCGTTCGTGGTGTCAGCTGCGGTCAGTCCTCGGTCCAGTAGTACAGCTCCTCCCGCCTGGCACCGCAGGACGGACACGTGTCGGGAAGGTCGCCCTCGAGGCGGCCGAGCTCGCCACACTCCCAGCAGCGCCACATGAGTTCAGCCTCGCCGAACTCGTGGCCTGATCGAACGTGCTCGACGCTCAGGCCCTCGATCCCGTCACGGAGCGTGACGTAGATCCCGTCCTCGTCGACACCGCGAATCCGGCCGATCTCCGTGCCGTCCTTGGTGTAGACCGTCGTTCCGAACGCCAGTCGTGGGTCTCCGGTAGCCATGTGACTCACCACTAGCGATCTACGCCCGCTGCCACGATAAATTCCTATACGCTATATAGAATTGCCGTGCCACGGCCGAGTCCGGACTGAATCGACCTCTCTCGAGACGGGCTTAGTCTTCGGTCCAGTACATCAGTCCTTCGCGCTCGGCATTACAGTTCGGGCACTCGTCGGGGAGTCCAGCGTCGATATCGCCCATCTCACCGCATTCCATACAGCGCCACATGAGCTCCGCCTCGCCGAACTCGTGGCCCGACCGAGCGTGTTCGACGCTCATCGCCTCCGCACCCTCGCGGGTCGTGACGAAGAAGCCGCTCTTCTCGAAGCCGCGAATGTGGCCGAGCTCGTTCCCCTCTTCGTCGTAGACCGACTGTCCGAAATTGAGTTTCCGTACCTCCTCGACGGCCGCTTCCTCGCCTTCCGACGCCGGTGTCTCACCAGTGTTGACCATAAACGAATCCACATGCGCGACGGCGATAAAGTCACAGCGCGCATTGTTCGGGTCCCGCTCACGAGCCTGAGAGACACGATACTCGAGCAGTCGTCGGTAGCACACAATCCAATCGTGTGAGCCTCGAGTCAGTGACGAGTCGGCCGGGTGCGTGTTCCCGTTCAGTACGTCCAGTTTGCCGGGAACGGGCTCCGAGAACTGTGAAAGTTACATGAAATCCTCGATCCCGCTTTGCTTGTTCTTGTCGTTCTCGAAGATGCTCTCGAGCGAGCGCTCCAAGACCTCTAACCGCTGTTTCGTGTAGTCCCGACAGTCGTACTCCTCGGCGACCTGGATGGCCGTCTGCATGTACTTGTTCACCGAGCCCTTGTGGACGGTCAGATTGACACGACCGCCACACTCGCGGCAGTCGCCGGTCAGGGGCATCCGGCGGAACTTCTCGCCGCAGTCGAGACACCGCGTCTCTTGTCGCGAGAAGGCCCGCAGGTTCCCGATCAGGTCCGGCAGGAAGTGATACTCGATGACCCGCTCGGCGACGTCGGTTTCGTCGACGGCGACGAGTTTCCGGGAGAGCTCAAGCTGGGCGTCCATCTTGTCCATCATCGACCCGAGCGTCTTGTACGCCGAGAGATCGGGGCCCATCGCGATGTTGGTGGTGTCGTGGGTGTGCTCGAAGCCGGTGTACTCCAGGTCGGTGCCGAGGTTTGCCTCGGCGATTTCGACGTCGACGTCCTCGGGGTCGGCCTGCTCGCGGGTCGCGAGATAGAACTCGCGGGGATACTGCGAGACGACGTCCATGTTGTGAGCCTCGTCGTCGATCTCGGAGGGGTCGATCCGGGAGGACATGACCAGCGGGGCGTCCATTTTCCCCCCGCGCTGGTCGGGCAGGAAAGACTTACTGAAGTTGAGAAGCCCGTCGAGGAGCAGCATAACGCAGTCTTCGTCACCGTCGCAGTTCCTTCGTTTCGCGGCGTGAAAGTACGGATGCGCGTATCCGACGGCCGCACTCGTGAAACCAATCACTCGTCCGACAGTCGCCGCCGACGTGTGCGGTGCCATGCCGAAGACGAGTTCACCTACGAGGTCCTGACGGTCCTCGAACTCGTAGAAGGGTTCGAGGCCGTAGTACTGTTCCAAGAGGTCGTCGATAAAGTCGGCCGTCTGCAGCATGTGCTCGGCCGCGCCATCGGAGAGGACGATGTCTTGGACTTTGAGTTCGACCAGTTGATCCTCGTGGGTAAGCGGTTCGCCGTGGATGTCCTCCTCGTAGCCAAGTGCCTGCAGTTGGCCGACGTCGACGTCGAGTTCGCTCGCTCGAACCGACGTGACCGGGAGGTCGGTCATGTCGTAGCGGACAGTGCCGTCTTTGAACGCCGACACGTCGTGTTTCGCCCGGAGGATACCCTTCTCGATGGGTTCGGGAACCTTGTTCTGCGAGGAGAGTCCCTTGACGCCTTTCAGGATCTCGAAGGCGTTCTCGCGTTCGCCGACGGACTCGAGGGCGTCGCGGTACTCCTCGTGAACGTCGATCTCGCGGGTCTCGACGCAGGTCCCCTCGCGCTCGCAGCGATCGCACTCGACGCGGCCGGCGTCGTCGGGCTCGAGTCGCTGGTCACAGTCGGGACAGCGATAGTCCGGCGTCGTCCGCTCGTTGCAGTCGGGACAGCGGTTCTTGAACGTCTCGGTGCCACAGGCCTCACAGCGCTGCCGACCGATCTGTAGTTCGACGACGCCAGGGGTATCCGACATCGTCTCGGCGTGTTTCGCGGCGTCGGCGACGTTGCGCTGTGCGCCGCCGGCTTCGCCGATCGGAAACAGCGTGTGGACGGGCGGGCTCAGGTCACGGCGCTCTGACTTCTCGGGACGGCCCATCCGATTGCCAATCCGCGTCGGGGCTCGTTCGCGGACCTGGAAGGGTGCGACCTCGTTGACCGCCTCGATGGCGTTGTCCCCCTCCGTCTCGTGACCCCACGTTCGCGCGCGCTCGGAGAGGTCGTCGACGGTCCAGGTGCGTTCGAGTTCGATGGTCGGCTCCTGTTCTTCGGGCTCGAGGGCCGCACCGTCGGCGACGGTCTGGCGGGGCTCGCAGCCGACCGTCCGGACGAACGGCCGCCAGTCGTCGACCTCGATACGGCTCTCGCTCTCACGCTGGCGGTGTTCGATGACGATCGTCTCGAGGGCGTCGCGGACGGGATCGGCGTAGTCGAGGACGAGCGTATCGTCCTCGACCCGGCCCGCCGCAACCGCCTCGGAGAGCGTACAGAAGGCGTCGACCGACAGGTCGTGCCAGAGGTAGGTGTATTCGGGATGGAGGGGCGCATCGTACGCCGTTGCCCACTCGAGGGCCTCCTCCGGGTCGGGAAACTCGAGGTCGATTCGGGGGTCGTCCTCGAGTGCCTGGACGTCCGCGCCGGCGGCCGCTAAGTCCTGGACCCACCACTCGTAGGTGTAGGCGGCAGGCGCGAGTGGATGGTTGTTCTCGACGAACTCGCCGTAGTTGACAAGGTACTCGCCGAGATCGAGGATCTTCTCGACACCATTGCGGATCTCGAGTGCGTCCGCGGGGTCGTCGATCCGGCGCACGTCGCCATTAGCGAGTTTGACAGTCGGCCCCTCGATGGAGTCGACGGGGACGACGCCGGCCGCTTTCCCGGGGCGTTCGGTCTTGATCTGGGTCCCCGTCGCGAGGAAGTCGTCGACCAGGTGCATCGCCGCGGGGTGGACGCCGGCGGTCGCGAAGCCGTGGTTGCGTGCGCGGCCATAGCGCAGCCGAAAGCCGCCCTCGGCACAGGGATGGGAGAAGACGGGCCGGCCGGCGATCAGATCGCGGAGGAACTTCGTCGACTCCTCGACGCGCGGGGGGCCCTCGGGCTCGTCGTCCGCGGCGTCGTCTCCGTCGTCGGCTGCGTCTTCTTCGTCGCCGTCTCCCTCGTCGTCCGCGTCCACATCCGCGTCGCTCCCCTCGTCGTCCGCATCCGCAGCGTCGTCGTAGTAGGTCCCATCGATGAGATCCTGCAGCCACGGCCAGTCGATCTCGTCTAAGTTCCGGGTGTAGCGCTGGATCTTCGGCGCTTTCAGCGCGATCCCCTCCGCGAGGACCAGACACATGCCGCCGCGGGCGCTGTTGGTGTCGACCCGCTCGAGATCGCGGAAGCCAGAGACCTCCTCGTCGCCGGTGGCCTCCCCGTCCAGCATGATCGGCATGTGTTTCGCGATGAACTTCGTCTCCTTGTCCTTGGGTGTGTACTGGAGGCCGGTTTCCTTGTCGTACAGCGAGATTTCCTCGGCGTAGCGCTCGATCTCCTCGTCGCGGGCGTTGTACCCGTCGATCCCCACGAGCGCACGGGTGTAGTCGGCGACGAGCACCGAGAGCGCCTGTGCAGTACCTCCCGCAGAGCGGATCGGACCGGCGTAGTAGACGTTGACGAACTCGGAGCCGTCGTCGTTCTGGAGGATTTCGACCTTGTCGATCCCTTCGATGGGCGCAGCAACGACACCCTCGGTCAACAGAGCGACCGCGGTGCGGACTGCCCCCTCGACCTTGCCGGCTTTCGACTCGTAATCACCGACGCGGCCCTCGGCGAAGTCCTCCGCGAGCTCGAGCGCGGCCTCTTCCCTGCTCATTTGGCCCTCGAGTTCGCGGACCCGTTCGGCGACGCCGTCGATCCCGAGGATGTTCTCGACGCGGTCGGCCATGTCGCGTGCGGTCGGGATCTCGACTTCGGGCTTGGGATCGCCGCCGCGCTGTTTGGCCCGCTCGGCGACGTCGAAGGCGTTCTCGAGCTGGGACTCGAGGCGTTCGAAGTAGCGTTCGTCTTCCGCCCGCATGTCAGAGCCAGAGGTCGAGGTCGGTCGTCTCGTCGTGCTCGCGCTCGAGTGGCTCCTCGAAGACGCGCATGTGGACCTCACCGGCCCAGACCGTCGCTTCGTTCAGATGGCCGGCGACCGCGTTGCCGTCGGGCCCCGAGAGGACGACGTGGGTGTGAGCGAAGCGGTCGCCTTCAAGCAACGAGACGTTTCCAACACAGCTCGCAACCTCGAGCGGTTCGTCGAATTCGATCGGCTCGTACTCACACGCGTCCTGATCGTAGAACCACAGTTCGGCGTCCTGGACCGCGCCGAGCGCGGTAAACCAGGCGGCATCGGCGTCGACCGCGTCGGCGAGGGACTCGATCTCGGCCCGCCAGTCGGCACCCGTCTCGAGGCGGGCGACGTACTCGTCGGTTGTCTCGACGGCGCGATAGTTCATACAGCTACTGTGTCGGCCGGCAGAAAAAGCCCACCGGTCGCGATGCAAGACTGCCACGGTCGCTGATGGATTGCAGCCCATCGGGGGCGGAAGTCGCAGTGTTCATACGGACTACTGTCAGTCAGTTCCGGCGCACCCGCCACCCGTCCTGTGGGTGCGCCGGGACATCGGTACAGCAGACCGTATCAGGCGTCGCCGCGGTCGCTCGAGCGGAACCGATCGGTCCCGGGCGAGAGTCGCAGGAAGATCGGGACCGTGACGACGGCGATGGCGATCTCGAGGCCGCCGACGACGAGAAAGGCGAGCTCGTAGCCGTAGCGGCCGGCGACGGTGCCACCGAGGGCGAAGCCGCCGAGGAAGCCGAGGCTGCCGGCGAGGTTGAACCCGGCCATGGCGAGGCCGCGTTCGGTCTCGGCAGCCAGATCGGAGACCAGCGCCATCGTCGCGGGGGCGACTAACGCGCCGAGGACGCCGACGGCGATCATCGCGACCGCGGCGGTCGGAACCGACGGCGCGGCACCGACGGCGATGATGCCGACGCCGTAACACAGCGAGCCGGCGACGATCGGAATCGTCCGCCCGATCCGGTCCGAGAGCGCACCCATGGGGTACTGCAGGAGGGCGAAGGGCGCGAAAAAGCACGCCAGCAGGAGCCCGGTCAGTCCGGCATCGAGGCCGAACTGCTGTTGGAAATACAGCGTCCCCACGAGCGCAAAGAAGCCGGCCGTGAGCCGGTCGACGAACCCGAATGCGTACGGAACGGAAAGCGTCGGCTGCCGGCGAATCCCGTCGACGAGCGCGCGAGCAGTCCGGCGCGTGTCGGGCGTGCGGTCGTCAACGCTCGAGACCGCGAGACCCACACAGACGAGCAAGCCGGCAGCGACGACCAGCGGCGCGCGCGGGTCGAGCTCCGTCAGTTGGCCGCCGATCGGCGCGCCGAGTGCGGCTCCGGAGCCGATGGCGATCCCGGCCGCACCCATGTTCCGGCCGTGGCCGCC
Organism: Haloarchaeobius amylolyticus; assembly: GCF_042678045.1. GTDB lineage: Archaea > Halobacteriota > Halobacteria > Halobacteriales > Natrialbaceae > Natrinema > Natrinema amylolyticus_A. The sequence continues at coordinate 314,381 of NZ_JBHUDI010000011.1, read as the reverse complement.
CTCCAGGTCCATCAGCATGGTCATCGTCAGCGAGAACGCCCCGACGGTCATCGCCCCCTGAAAGACGCGAAGGGCGAGCACGCCCGCGAAGGGGATCGAGCCCAGCGTGGGGACGGCAGCGAGAGCAGCGTAGCCGACTGCGCCGGCGATCGCACCGGCGACGATGAAGGGCGTCCGCTGTCCCGTCACGTCGCTCACGAGCCCCCAGACGCCGACGAACGCGACGTAGGCGGCGAACTCGGCGATCAGAAACCACATGCTCGCGTCGAGCGCGCTCGCGGCAAAGGCCGAGGCCGTCTCGTCGGCTCCAAGCGTCGCAACGAGCGTCGACACGCCCGGATAGAGCAACAGCTGCGAGAACAACACTGCGAAGACGAGGACGGCGAGGACGACCCGATCGCGGTCACTCGAGTGCACGGGCAGTCGTTGGTGCTACGATCCTATGAAGCGTCCGTTCTGCATCGGACTGTCGTCGTGCCGACTGTCGGCAGTGGATGTGTAGCATTCTCTAGCCTGCTGTTTTTGCCGTTACTGCGACGCATATGAACGTGGAGGAGTATGCATACTAAACATGAGCGACGACGCGAGCGACGGGCACGAGGCCGACTCCGACGCCGAGCGTGGCGGGCGCGGGCTCGGCACGCGCAGCGTCCACGCCGGCCAGTCTCCCGATCCGACCACCGGCGCGAGAGCACCACCGATCTACCAGACTACCTCCTACGTCTTCGAGGACGCCGACACTGCCGCCGACCGCTACGCCCTGGAGGACGACGGCTACATCTACTCTCGGATCGCCAACCCGACCGTCACCGTCCTCGAGGAGCGCCTCGCCGCACTCGAGGGTGGCGCGGGCGCAGTCGCGACGGGCAGCGGCATGGCCGCGCTCGACTCTGCAGTCCTGATCCTCGCCGAGGCGGGCGACAACATAGTCTGTTCGACCGACACGTACGGCGGGACATCGACCTACTTCTCGAAGACGGCCACCCGGCGGAACATCGAGCCGAAATTTGTCCCCACCCTCGAGTACGACGCCTACGAGGAGGCCATCGACGAGGACACCGCCTTCGTCCACGTCGAGACGATCGGCAACCCCTCGCTCGTGACGCCCGACTTCGAACGCGTCGCCGAGATTGCCCACGACAACGGCGTCCCCCTCGTCGTCGACAACACGTTCGCGACGCCGGCGCTGTGTCGGCCCCTGGAGCACGGGGCCGACGTCGTCTGGGAATCGACGACCAAGTGGCTCCACGGCTCGGGCACGACCATCGGCGGCGTCCTCGTCGACGGCGGCTCGTTCCCATGGGGCGAGCACGGCTACGACGAGATCGCAGGACAGAACCATGCCTACCACGACGTCGACTTCTCGCGGGACTTTTCCGAGGCACCGTTTGCCGCAACGGCCAGGTTCCGGTCGCTGCGCAGTCTGGGCAACCAGCAGTCACCATTCGACGCCTGGCAGACCTTACAGGGTCTCGAGTCGATGCCGCTCCGCGTCGAGAAACACTGCGAGAACGCCGCCATCGTCGCGGAGTACCTCGATGACCACGACGACGTCGCCTGGGTCACCCACCCCGGCCTCGAGTCCCATCCAACCCACGACAACGCCACGGAATACCTCGCGGACTTCGGCGGGATGGTCGCGTTCGGCCTTGAAGAAGGGTTCGAGGCGGGCAAGGCCTTCTGCGAGGAGGTCAAGCTGGCGTCCTTCCTCGCGAACATCGGCGACGCGAAGACGCTGGTGATCCACCCCGCGAGCACGACCCACGGCCAGCTCACGCCCGAAGAGCGAGAAGAGGCCGGTGTCACGGAGGACCTGATTCGCATGTCGGTTGGCATCGAGGACCCCGAAGACATCCTGGCCGACCTCGAGCAAGCGATCGAGACCGCAACACGAGCCTGTCGATCCGACGGTGAGGGACGATGACGACGAAGGACACGATCGACCTCGGCGAGTTCGAGTTCCTCTCGGGCGAGTCGATCCCGCGTCTCGAGGTCGCCTACGAGACCTACGGCGAGTTTACCGGCGACAACGCGGTGTTGATCTGTCACGCGCTGACCGGCAGCGCCCACGTCGCCCGCCGACCGGACGCCGGCGACGAGACCGCCGGTCAGGCCCGCGCCTGGTGGGGCGACGTCGTCGGCCCCGGGAAGGCGGTCGACACGAGCGAGTACTACGTGATCTGTGCGAACACGCCCGGTTCGTGTTACGGGACGACCGGACCCGCAAGCGAGAACCCGGAGACGGGCGAACCCTACGGCACCGACTTCCCGCCAGTGACGATCGGTGACTGGACCCGTGCCCAGCGACGGCTCCTGGACGAACTCGGGATCGGGCGGCTGCACGCCGTTATCGGCGGCAGCGTCGGCGGCATGAACGTTCTCGATTGGCTCCGCCGGTATCCCGACGACGTCGAACGGGCCGGTGCGGTCGCCACCGCCGCCCGTCTCGACGCGCAGTGTCTCGCGCTCGATACCGTCGCTCGACGGGCGATTACGGCTGATCCCAACTGGAACGGCGGCCACTACTACGGCGGGCCGGAACCCGAGGAGGGGCTGGCTCGCGCACGCCAGATCGGACACATCATGTACCTCTCGAAGGCCTCGATGGCCCGGAAGTTCGGCCGCCGCTCCGCCGGTCGCGAGACCGTCCGTGAGGAGCCACCGGATCCCGCAGCTGCCTTCTTCCCCTATCGAGAGGTCGAGTCCTATCTGGACTATCAGGCCGACAAGTTCACGGATCGGTTCGACGCCAACAGCTACCTCTACATGACGCGCGCGATGGATGACTTCGACCTCTCGGCCGGCTACGAGTCCGACGCCGACGCGCTGGCGGCCTTCGAGGGTGAACTCCTCGTACTGTCGTTTACCGGGGACTGGCACTTCACCGTCGAGCAAGCCGAGTCGCTGGCCGAGTCGGCACGCGAGGCCAGCGTCGACGTCGCCCACCACGTAATCGAGTCCGACCACGGCCACGACGCCTTCCTCGTCGAACCCGAGACCGTTGGCCCGCCGCTGTCGGATCTGCTCGCGGATGGCCTCGGCGGAAGCTCGATCACTGATACGGCACCGGAACAACCCGACGAGACCGGAGAGTTCGCGCCGGTTCACACGAGTTTATTTTCCAGATGAGATAGTATCGTTCCCGATACCTAAGAGATTGACACTGGATCCACGATCGGCAGTGGCCACGAAGAGATCCAGCGACGCGAGCACTCGATCGAGTGTTCACGGACTGTCGGCAATCGTTCAGTACTGCTGTTCGTGGCCGCGGTCGAACGACACGTACTGACTCCCGACCGATCGATCGCCACGACGGCGAGCGAGCCAGTACTGGAGATCGGCGACGAACAGCGCGAGGTTCTCGCGGGCGAGCAGCTTCATCGTGACGCCCTGTGGCGAGCGGAACAAGGCGATCAGGGACCACATCGAGCCGGCGGCGAACGCACCCAGCGCGGAGAAGCTCATTCCCAGCGTGAAAAACGTCGTCGCATAGACGAACCCGATGCCCATCGACGGGAGGCTCGTGCCGAGTGGTACACGCGCACTCGAGTCGCGCAGCGTCGGCGCGAGAAAGACGATCGAGAGACTGCTCCCAAGCATGAATACGAGGTCTTGCCACATCATCATAGTTGCTTACTCAGTTGTGAGTTAAAACTCTCTCGGTCGGGAAATAGGCAGTTAGCACTGATAGTCAGTGATCACTGACGAAGCGACAGAAAAAGCGAGTGAAACGGGAAGCGACGACAGAAACCGAATCGACCCATTGTCGCGGGACTACAACAGGTGATTACGTGGTCGATAGCAACAACTGAAACGGTTGACACATCGATCGCACAGCCGTCGTGCGATCGGGTGTGCAGTGACGTTCAGTGGTAACTGTAACTACGAATTATTCTCGAGCGATCACGGCTCCGCGAGGACGGTCTCTTCGACCAGCGTCTTGCGGGCCTCGTCCATCGACGTGACGACGACGTCACAGTGGGGTTCGACCGCCGGTTTGGGTTCGAAGCCGATCGCCAGGCCGGCCACCTTGAGCATCGGCAGGTCGTTGGCACCGTCGCCGACGGCAACGGTCTCGTCGAGGTCGACGCCGACGTCGTCTGCGAGGGCCTCGAGCGCGTTGTCTTTGGTGCCCTCGATCAACGGCCCCTCAACGTCGCCGGTGAGTTCGTCGCCCTCGATCGGCAGTCGGTTCGAGACGATGTGGTCGACGGAGACGCCTTCGCGTTCGAGGGCAGCTGCGACGCCACGCTCGAACCCGCCGGTGAGGATAGCGGTCGTGACACCGGCGTCGTTCAGTTCATCGATGAGGTCGGCGGCACCCTCGCGGAGGACGACCTCGTCGAAAGCGGCCTCGGCCTCTGCTTTAGGGAGGCCCTCGAGCAGGGCCGCGCGCTCGCGCAGACTCTCTGCGTAGCCGATCTCGTCGTTCATCGCGCGCTCGGTGATCGATTCCATGTCGTCGGCGACGCCACAGCGGTCACCGAGCAAGACGGTCATTTCGGAGTCGGAAAGCGTTCCGTCGAAGTCGAAAGCGACGACTGTCATTGCTCGCCGGTTGTGGGTCCCCGGATAAACCAGTTCAGGTTTCGATCGCGGCCCCGTGATCGACTACTCGTCCGCTTCGACCGGCGTCTTGACGATCGTTACCGGCCGCGAGGCCAGCCGTGCGACGCGGTCGGTGACGCTACCAAGCAGCTGACGGTAGTCGCCGGATCGTTCTTTCGAGCCCATAACGAGCAGGTCGACGTCTGCCTCCTCGGCGTAGTCGAGGATCTGCTCGTGGGGCGCGCCGTGTCTGACGACCGTCGTCGTCTCGATGCCAGCCTCCTCGGCCGCCTCGGCGGCCGACTCGAGGGCCTCCTCGCCGGCCTGCTCGAGGGCGGCCTCGAGGCCCTCGAACTCGTGGACGTACTCGTCGCCGCTGTAGGAGCCGTAGACGTCGCTGTCGACGACGTACAGCAGGTGGAGGTCGGCCCCGGCGTGCTCGGCGACGGCGACGGCGTGTTCGATCGCGAGTTCGGAACCTTCCTCGGCGTCGGTCGGCAACAGGATGTGCTCGTACATGGTCGGGGGTACGTGAGCCACTCCCAAAACCTTGCCCGGGTATTTCCGCTCACTGAGAGATCCGAACCGATCCACAGATCGGTGGCTGTCGGACGACGATCGGAGGCCCGCTCGAGGCGTGATCCTCCAGCCCGGACTGCATCGGCAACGGCGGCTACTGCTCGTGACCGGTGTCAGACTGGTCACGATCTAGAACAGCGGTATGTTTTGCCGGGCACGCGCACAACGGAAGGGTTTACGTGCTCCGCACGGTTCTCACGCACATGAAGGTTCTCGTCACGGATCCGATCGCGGATGCGGGTCTGGACGTACTCAGAGACGCCGGCCACGAGGTCGAAACGGGCTACGAACTCGAGGGCGACGACCTCCTCGAGGCAGTCTCGGACGCACACGGGCTCATCGTTCGCTCCGGGACCGAAGTCACCGACGAGGTCCTCGCGGCCGCCGAGGAACTGGTTATCGTCGGGCGGGCGGGCATCGGTGTCGACAATATCGACATCGAGGCCGCCACGGACGAAGGTGTCATCGTCGCCAACGCGCCCGAAGGGAACGTGCGCGCAGCCGCCGAGCACACCGTCGCGATGACGTTCGCGGCCGCTCGCTCGATCCCGCAGGCACACATCCGCCTGAAAAACGGCGAGTGGGCCAAAAGCGACTATCTCGGGACCGAACTCGACGGCAAGACGCTGGGCGTCGTCGGCCTCGGCCGCGTCGGTCAGGAAGTCGCCAAGAAACTCGACTCGCTTGGCATGGACATCGTCGCCTTCGACCCCTACATCTCCGAGGAGCGCGCCGACCGCCTCGGCGCCGAACTCGTCGACTTCGAACCGTGTCTCGAGCGCGCCGACTTCCTCACCATCCACACGCCGCTGACGCCCGAGACGGAGGGCATGATCGGCGCTGACGAACTCGACCTCCTCGAGGGCGATTACATCGTCAACGTCGGCCGCGGTGGCATCATTCAGGAGGACGCACTTGCCGCCAAAGTCGAGGACGGCACGGTCGCCGGCGCAGCACTGGACGTCTTCGCCGAGGAGCCACTCCCCGAAGACTCGCCGCTGCTCGAGCACGACGACATCATCGTCACGCCCCACCTCGGTGCATCGACGGAAGCCGCCCAGGAGAACGTCGCGACCTCCACCGCGGAGCAGATCAACGCCGCACTCGCCGAGGAACCCGTCGCCAACGCCCTGAACGCTCCCTCGATCGACGAGAGCGCGTTCCCCCGCGTCGAGCCCTACATCGACCTCGCCGAAACGGCCGGCAAGGTCGCCGCGCAACTGCTCGAGGGCCGCATCGAAGACGTCGAGGTCGTCTACGAGGGCGAGATCGCCGACGAGGACGTCGAGTTCGTCACCGCGAGCGCGCTCAAGGGCGTCTTCGAACCCCTCGAGTGGCAGGTCAACGCGGTCAACGCGCCCCAGATCGCCGAGGACCGGGGCGTCGACGTCACCGAGTCCAAGACCCGACAGGCCGAGGACTTCCAGAGCCTGATCTCGGTGACCGTCAGCAACGACGAGGACGAAGTCTCGGTCGACGGCACCCTCTTTGCGGGTGACGATCCGCGGATCGTCCGCATCGACGGCTACCGCGTCGACGCTATCCCACACGGTCGGATGGTCATCACGCGAAACACCGACGAGCCCGGCGTCATCGGCCTCATCGGCTCCGTGATGGGCGACCACGACGTCAACATCGCCGGCATGTTCAACGCCCGCGAGACCATCGGCGGCGAGGCCCTGACCGTCTACAACGTCGACAGCGAGGTCCCCGAGGAAGCGAAGGCGGAACTCAAGGCCGACGAGCGCGTCATCGGCGTCAGCGACATCACGCTGAACGGTCAGAACTAACCGCGAGACGACGCACGCGCTATTTTTCGTCGAGTCGATCTTCAGGCGGTCTCGTATCAATAGTCGGCATCCGAGCCACGAACTACCCACCGATCGGACACTCCGCCCGTCCGTGAGCGCTCTTTATACCCGTCGAGAGCCTCATCTCCGTAGGAGGCAGACAACATGGCAATTCCGTACCGCGATCCAGAACAGCAACCGACCACGAGCGCCCTCGAGGACGCCGCAGCAACGAAGTGGGGCATCCGAGAGGGGGTCGGGCTCTCGCTCGCTTCGATCTTCGGATTGCTGCTGCTGGTCGTTGGGCTAATGCTAGCTCCGGGACTCATCGCAGCGCCGGCGACGGTCGCCGCGACGATCGGGTTACTGGTGTTCGCCGTTGCGCTGGTCGTTATCGCCCGCTGGAGCTGGGACGGCCGCTATAGTAGCCACTGAACGTCGCTGCACACCCGATCTCACGACGGAGCGAGCGCCTGAGCGAGACCCGCGGACGGTGCGACCGGTGTGTCAATCGTTTCAGTTGTTATTATCGTGTTGCTCCCGTCCCGATCCACCGGCAGAACCGATAGCGGTCGTCCAGTTCCCCGTATCGGTCACGAGGGAAAGACCACTTCGTTACCGTGGCACTGATCCTGCCTGCCGCTTTTGATGGCTCGCTTCTCGAGTCACCACACCATGGAGCCGACCGCGGCAAAAGACCTATCGCTCGGACGAACAACGTCTCGAGTATGACCGACGACGTTGCAGTCGATTTCGGCGAGGACGGGCTCGTCCCCGCCGTGGCACAGGACGCCGACACCGGCGAGGTCCTCATGCTCGCATACGTCTCGCCGGAGGCGCTCGAGCGAACGCGCGAGACCGGGCGGGCACACTACTACTCCCGGAGCCGAGAGGAGTTGTGGAAGAAAGGGGCGACGAGCGGCCACGTCCAGGACGTCCAGGAGATCCGCGTCGACTGCGACGCCGACACCCTGCTCTATCTGGTCGACCAGGAGGGCGGGGCGTGCCACACCGGCCACCGGTCGTGTTTCTACCGGACGATCGAGGGAGAGAACGTCGGCGAGCAAGTGTTCGATCCAGACGCCGTCTACGAGTAAGATGAGCGAGCGCGTCCCGCCCTCCGACGCCCGCTCCGACGCCGCCGACAGTACCAACGACGATCCGACACCGCTCGAGTCCCTCGAGGCCGCCCGCGCGCGCCTCGAGACGATCGAGACACGGATCGACGATCACGACGAGGAAACCGTCGAGGAGGTTGCGGCCGCCTATCGAGCCGCAACCGATCTGTTAGAGACCTACGTCGATCGCGCGACCGGGACCGGCAAAGAGAATTTTCAAGCATATATCGAACTCGAGGGAAAGTTCGACGGGCTCGTCTCCGGACTCTCCGAGGACCTCCCCGAGCACGCGGCCTTCGAGAACGCCCTCGAGGCGATCGACAAACGCCGACTCAGCGAGGCGGACTTCGAACGGGCCCGCGACGCCCTCGAGCCTGCGGCCCGATATGCGGACATGCTCGACGACCGCGAGGCTGCCCGCGAGGACCTGGCGGAGGCCCGCAAAGCCGCGAACAGACGGCTACGGACGATCGACGACGAGATCGACGAGCGCGAGCGGTTGCTCGAACTCGCGGATGCGGACCTCGATGCCCCGGTCGAGCGACTTCGCGACCCCATCGAGCGCTACAACGAGGCGATCCGCGAGGCTTTTCAGGCGTATCGACTCGAAACCAGCGCACGCGAGGTGTTCGCCCTCGTCGAGCGGAGCCGGTGGTATCCGTTCGTGTCCTATGTGCAGCCGCCCGACGACCTGTTGGAGTACGTCCGGAACGACCCGGCTGGCGAGTACACCATCCCCGAGTTGCTCGAGTACGCTGACTACTCGCGCTCGAAGCTTTCGCATTACGTCGACAGCGCCGATGAACTCAAACGAAACGTCGCGACTCAGCAGACCTATCTCGAGAGCATCGACGCCGAGCCGCTGACGATCGACTGGCCGCCCGATCCCGCGGGCGCCCTGCGAGCGCGGACGCGGGAGTACCAGCCGTTCGTCGCGCGGGTCGCCGACGAGGACGTCGTCGCGGCCTTGCGCGAGGTCCGGCTGCTGGCGACCGACCCCGACTACGACCGCTTACAGACCGCAGCCCAGGCCGTCGCCCAGCTGACGCCCGCCGAACGCGAGCGGCTGGCCGACGGCCGCGTCGCCGACGAACTCGAGACGTTGCGGGCCGAACGGGAGCGACTGGTGAACGCGCTCGCGGTCGACGATCCGGTTTGACATCGTCCGAGATCACGGGTTGACTCCGAGAACGTCTGCGTGGGAACCACACGCGTTCAGAAACGGCATCGTATATATGTCGCTGCCCCCTTCCACCGACTATGCGAACGACGCGGCGGTCAACTCTCGTTGCGCTCGGTGGAACGCTCGCGCTGTCAACCACAGCCGGCTGTCTCGGCGGTTCCGGCGAATCGCTCCCCGACGACTGCGACGGCGGAGAGGTCGAGACAGTCGAGTCGCTTTCCCGGCCCGCACTCGGCCCGGAAGACGCCGCCGTCACCGTCGACGTCTTCGAGGACTTCGCCTGCGGACACTGCGCGACGTTCTCCAATAATGTCTATCCACAGATCGAATCGAACTACATCGAGCCCGGTGACGTCCGCTACCGCTATTTCGACTACCCGATCCCCGTCGACGAGACCTGGTCGTGGCGTGCCGCCTCGGCCGCCCGCGCAGTGCAGGACCGAACCGACGCCGAGACGTTCTTCTCCTTCGCCAAGGCACTCTACGAGGAGCAATCCCGACTCGGCGAGGACGGCTACCAGTTCATCCGCGAGGTCGCCGACGACCACGACATCGACGGCTGTACGATCGCCGCGGCGGCCGACCAGGAGGCTTACCGGGAGGTCGTCGAGGCGGACAAACAGACGGGCGACGACCGCGACATCCCCGGAACGCCGGCCGTCTTCGTCGACGGAACCCTCCTCGAGAGCTACGAGTGGGACACGGTCAGCGCCGCGATCGACGGACAGCTCGAGTAGACCGTCGGCCGCCTAACAGGTGGTTTATACGCTGGAAGACGAGTCAAATGTCATGGACGGTTCAGGGCCGGGACGGCGGGACGTCCTCATCGCAACGTCTGGCATTCTCGCGTTTGCGGGGTGTACGGATAGCACAGCCGCCGAAACCGGCTACGGAACGGCGTACGGAGACGGGTACGGAGCCGAGTGAGCATGGTCGATCACACGCCACGTCTCGGCCTCGGGACGTACGAGCAGGGCGAACCGTGGGACCACACCGACGCGGTCGAGGCGATCGACGCACACGCGATCGTCCGCGGCCCGATCGCCGATCGCCCGGCAACCGGCGAGCACGACGACGAACTATATCACGCGACCGACCAGGGGATCACCTGGCGCTGGGACGCCGCGAGCGACGACTGGACCTATTTCAGCGGTCGCGGCAGCGACGACCAGCCGGTCCCGGGAACGAGTCACTTCGAGGCCGCCCGGATCGCCCACGCTCGAACCAAGGAGACCCCCGTCTGGAACGTCGAGGCCCACGGCATCGAGGGCGACGGGACGACCGAAGTCGGCGATGCCGTCACCGACCTCCTCGAGGAGGTCGCCGCGGCCGGCGGCGGGATCGTGTACTTCCCGCCGGGGCGCTATCTGCTCGAGCGGACGCCGCTGATCGGCGACGACACGATCGTGCTGGGTGCGGGCCGTGCGACCGTCCTCGTTGGCATTCGCCCCGACGGTGAGAACGGGCGTGCGCTGCTCTCGAATATGGGCTACGACGAGCCGGGCTACGACGGCGCGTCGAACTGGGGCGTTTGCAACGTCCGGATCGACTCGCCGGAGTCGACGGGGATCATGCCCGCCCACGCGGCAAACGTCCGGCTGGAGCGGATCTACGGCGACCGCATTCACTATCACCATATCGACGTCGTCTCATCGAAAAACGTCGTCATCGACGGCTACTGGGCGACGCGTGGCGGCGAAGGCGACTCGGACGCGCCGGTGCAGTTCGACAGCCAGCAGTCAGGAACGGGCTGGAACAGCGTCTGGGACGGCAGCGACGACGTGCTCGTCGCGGACGACGGAACGCCGACCAGAGACTGCACGCTTACGAACTTCGAGATCGACCCGGCGAACGACCCCGACTACGGGGTCCACCTGCACCGTGGGACGAACGAGGGGATCACCATCACGGACGGTCAGATCACCGGCTGTGGGTATACGGCGATCAGAGCCGATCCGAACGAGGCGGTCGCGGACCTGACGATCGACGGCGTCTCGTGTCGCGAGAACGCACGCGGGATCACCCTGGGTCACGTCGCGGACGGCCGCCGGGAGTTGACGATCAGCAACGTCACGATCAGGACCGAAGACGGCGATATGGCCGCGGGATCGGGGCTGTACGCGGCCGGATTCGACGGCGCTGCGATATCAAATGTCACCGTCAGCGGGCCGTTCACGAACGCGATCATCTTCGACGACATGGCCGACCTGAAGCTCAGCGGCGTGACCGCGACTGGCGCGGCCCACCAGTCGTTCCGATTCAGGGAGAACGTCGACGCGACGCTCACGACCGCCCGAGCGGCCGACTGTGGCACTGTCGGTCTCTACGTGGGCCCCGGCAGTCGCGTCGCCTACGGCGGTGTCACGTTCGACGACGTCGGGGACCGGATCGTCGTCGACGGAGAGCTTCGAGAGTGGATCTCGTCGTGATCGAGCGGGCGTAACGACCCGCGCACCCGAAAACAGCGTTATGCGTCGGCTTTCGCAGTCGTCAGCGCCTCGTACATGTCTTCGGCGAGGGCCTCGGCGCGGTCGCCGTCGCGGGCTTCGGCGTAGACCCGGACGAGCGGTTCGGTGCCGGAGGGGCGAGCGAGCACCCACGCGTCGCCGTAGTCGAGCCGGTAGCCGTCGCGGGTGTTGAGCTCGGCGTCGGCGGCCTGAGCCTGGTTGGCCGCCGCGTCGAGCATCGCGTCGCGCTCGGCTGTCGACTCGTAGGCGACGTTACGCCGGACGTTGATGTAACCGTCGTAGGGCGCGACGATTTCGCTGACCGGTCGCTCGGCGACCAGTTCGAGGAATCGCGCGGCCGTGTACGCCCCGTCCCGTGAGAGCCGATAGTCGGGGAAGAAGATCCCGCCATTGCCCTCGCCGGCGATCGGCACGTGTCTGTCGTTCGCCTCGAGTTCCTGGATGCGAGTGATGATGTTCGTCGAGCCGATCGGGGTGAGTTCGAGGTCAGCGCCGACCTCGGTGACGACGTCGACGAGCCGCTGGGAGACGTTGACCGCCGAGACGGCCGTGTCGCCGGCCTCGAGTTCGGCGGCGGCGAGCGCGGCGAGCGTGGCGTCGCCCTCGACGTACTCGCCGTCTTCGTCGAAGAAGATCGCGCGGTCGGCGTCGCCGTCGTGGGCGATGCCGACGTCGGCATCGGTGGCGCGGACGAGGCGGCCCAGATCAGTGAGGTTGCCGGGGACAGGTTCGGGGTCGCGGCCGGGGAAATGGCCGTCGGGCTGGCCGTTGACGGTGACGACGCGACAGCCCAGTTTTCGGAAGAACTCGGGGCTGGTCAGTGAGCCTGCGCCGTGGCCCGGATCGAGTGCGACGGTCAGGTCGGCGTCGGCGATCGTCTCTCGGTCGGTGGCTGCGAGCAGTTCGTCGACGTACGCTCGTCCGACGCCGTCGATCTCGCGGACGCGCCCCGTCTCGTCCCACGAGGCGACACTGAAGGATTCGGCGAGTAGGGTTTCCTCGATCTCCTCGAGGGCAGCGACGGAGAGTTCGACGCCGTCGGACCCGACGAGTTTGACGCCGTTGTACGGCGGCGGGTTGTGCGAGGCCGTGATGACCACGACCGGCACCCCCTCCCGTTCGGCGTAGGCCTGTGCTCCCGGCGTGGGAACGACTCCGAGGCGGTCGACGTCGGCACCCGTACTCGCGAGCCCGCTGGCGGCCGCATCGGCCAGCATCCGCCCCGTGTAGCGGGTGTCGCGAGCGATTGCAACCCGGTCCCCACCGTGACCGTCACCCCAGGTCGTCCCCGCCGCTTTCGCGACGCGCAGGACGAACGCGGGCGTCAGTTCCTCGTTGGCGACGCCCCGCGTCCCACTCGATCCGAAGACTTGCATCACACGCTAGTCCGGCCGGATTCCTCAAAGGGATTCCGCAACGTGCTTCTCGGATGCAGGGCGGAACGTTTTCGGCCCGCCCCCCTCACGTTCCTGTATGCACTCGATCGAGGAGAAACGCGTCTACGGCGATCGCGAGGGGGCGATCACGGCCTACGTCGCGAGCGCGATGGGCGTCGTTCGCGTCCGGGTCGCCGGTGACACCGTCGGCGAGTTCGGCCTCTGTGAGCGCTGTGGGGCTCGAGACGTCGCAGCGAGTCCCAATGCCGTCGCCGTCGCGACCGAGGACGACGTTCGCGTGCTCGCCCTCGAAGAAACCGACCGTGACGACGACGCGCCGGTCGCCGCCGCCGAGCCGTTCGTCGAGACAGGGTTCGGACCGGCAGTTGCCGTCGGCTACGACGACGGTGCCCTGCTCGCGGCCGGTCCGAACGGTCGCGTTGCGCGTCGGGCAGCCGGTGTCGACGAATGGAGACCTCTCGAGGACGACCTCGAGACGGCGGTGCGAGCGATCGACGGCGACCTCGTCGGCACCGACGACGGCGTCTATCGGGTCCACGACGGCGGCCTCGAGCACGCTGGCCTGTCGGACGTACGTGACGTCTCGGCTGCTGGCGTGCCACTGGCCGCCACCGCGGACGGCCTCTACAAGCTCGGCAACGGCTGGATGACCGTCCTGGAGGGTACGTTTGAGACCGTCGCCACCGACCCACGCTCGGACCGGGGTGAACTGATCCGCGCACACGCAGTCGCCGAGGACGGCGTCTACGAGTTCGTCGCCGACGAGTGGCACGCGATCGACGACACGGACGAGCACCTCGTCGACGTCGGCTACGGGGAGACGACCTACGCCGTCACGGACGAGGGGACCTTCCTCGCGTGGAGCGACGGAGAGTGGCGGACGCGAGCGCTGGGCGTCAGGGACGTTGCGGGCCTCGCCGTGCCGCCACACGCCAGCACGCAGTAACCGACCACACGCCGTTCTCGTGGCAGTCGGGAGAGAAACGAAGCCTGCAAGAGTTAACTATCATGAATGACACCCTTCGATAGATAAGCGATCTCTCACGACGACGACTCCTGGCCGCGACCGGCACCGCCTGTACCGGTGCCGTCGCAGGCTGTATGGGCAGCGGCGACGAAACCGATGGAAACAGGGGCAACGGCGACGAGCCTGACGACGGCAGAGCCGACGAGCGCTCGACGGTCGATACCGCGGGGACGCTCCTCGGAGATATCACCGTCGACAACCTGGACCAGTCCGCCCACACGATCGACGTCATCGTCGAGTTCGACCGGACGATCGAAGCGTGGGCGACCGAGGCGCTCGAGGCTGGCGGTGGCACGACCCTCGAGCGAAACTGGCCGTCCGAGCCGGGGCAGTTCCGCGTGACGGTCCGTGTCGACCAGAGCGAGCCGGTCGAGGTAACGCCGGCCGACTGGAACGAGCCGTCGTGTCTGAACCTCTTCGTGCGGATCGACCGGGACGGAGCGCTGACGGTCTTAAGCGATACGAGCAGCGGCCCGGGCAGTGCCGACGACGGGAGCAGCGACGACACCAGCGCGTAGCCGACAGCCACGGACGCGACGGATTCGGCACGCTCGAGCGCCGAGCGCGGACGAGAACGAAAGCTGGTTTAGCCCGCGGAGTGTGCCACCGACTATGATCGTCAGTGGATCCACGTCCCAAGCGCTCGCCGCAGCGCTCGCTCGTGAACTCGAGGAACCGCTCGCCGCCGTCGAGTACGACCGGTTTCCCGACGGCGAACTGCTCGCGGCCGCCCCCGGCGTCGCCGACGCCGAGCCCGACCGGGCAGTGATCGTCGCCTCGACCGTCTCGAGCGACGCCCATCTCGAGGTGCTCCAGCTCCAGGACGCCGTCCGCGAGGCCGGCGTCGACGAGGTCGTCACCGTCCTGCCGTATCTGGGCTACGGCCGGCAGGACGCGGCGTTCGAACCAGGACATCCCGTCTCCGTGCGCGCGGTCGCCCGCGCGATTTCGACGGGCGCGGATCGCGTGCTGACTGTCAACCCCCACGAGGAAGCGAGCTGTGAGTTCTTCGAGCCGACAGCGACGGCCGTCGACGCCGCGGGCCGACTGGCCGAGCCACTGCCCGACGACCTCGTGGATCCGGTCTTCCTCTCGCCCGACGCGGGCGCGATCGGCCTCGCCGAGACAGTCCAGGCGGCCTACGGCGAAGGCGAGACCGACTACTTCGAGAAGGTTCGCCACTCCGGTACCGAGGTCGAGATTACGCCGAGCGACGTCGACGTGACCGACCGCGACGTCGTCGTCGTCGACGACATCATCGCGACTGGCTCGACGATGAGTGAGGCCATCGGCGTCCTCCGGGAGCGCTCGGTCGGACGAGTCTACGTCACCTGCGTCCACCCGCTGCTGGCTCGCAACGCCGTCACGAAGCTCTCGCGGGCCGGCGTCGAAGCGATCTACGGCACCGACACCATCGAGCGCGGCGTCAGCACTGTCTCGGTCGCACCGGCGCTCGCGTCGTACCTGTAAGCAAACGGTTAAGTACTCGCCCACACGTGGCCTAGTCGTTAGCGTCTCGCACGGTGCGGTGTCGGCTGTGTGAACTGCGCCGACACCTGCACGAACGTATCAATGCACGGGATCGTCCACAAGACCCTCAAGGAGTACGTCGTCGACCGGACCGACGACGAGACCTGGGACACGATCGTCGACCGCGCCGGCCTCGAGCCGACGCTCTACCTCCCAGTTAGCTACTACGACGACGCCGAGATCGACGCCGTCCTCGAGACGCTGTCGGGGATGGCTACCCAGGACAGGCGCGCGATCGAACGCGACGTGGGTCGAACGCTCGCGCCCGAACTGCTCTCGACGTTCAGCGCCCACGTCAGCCGCAACTGGACGGTATCGGACCTGCTCGGCGAACTCGAGGGCGTCTACGACGACATCGAAACCGCCACCGACGACGCGTCACTGCCTGCGATTTCCTCCCGTCTCGAGTCCGATCACGGGGTCGTCACCTACGAGACTCACCGCGACACCACCTACTGTGGCATGGCCCACGGGATTCTCGAGGGGGTCGTCGCCGCGTTCGACGGCGACGCAACCGTCACGGAGACGGCCTGCGTCGACGACGGGGCCGACGCGTGTCGGTTCCGCGTCGACCTCGAGTAGCGACGAACACGGAGCCACAGCCACCTGTCAGTACTGGCGCGCTCGTATCGCAACGATGAGGAGCATCGCAACGGCGACGAGCGTCGCTGGAATCCCGAAGCCGGACACCGTCTCGAGCGCCGCGGTCGGCCCGCTGCCGACGCGTGCGGTCGTGGTTCGGTCACCGACGGCGATCTGGTACCGGCCCGGGTCGTCGAATCGAAGTTCAGCCTCGATCGTCGTCGAGTCGCCGGCTCGGAGCGCCACCGGTCGCTCGGCGACGACACCCTCGGCGGTTCGGAACGCGATGACGGCTGTAGCAGGCCGCTCGCCGGCGGCCTCGACCGTTGCGGTCGCCGTCACCGGCTCGCCGGGCTCGACGCGCTCGGCCGAAACGTGTAGATCGGTGACGGTCACACTCGCCGCCGAGCGAACGACGGCAGTCAGTCGCTCGGAGCCGACACGAACCGCATACTCGCCGGGTTCAGCCGGGGTCCACGAGAGGCGGTGCTGTGCCTCCTCGCCGGCTGCGAGTCGACCCTGACGAGCATCGACTGGCCGGCCGTCGACCTGCAGCGTCGCGTCGTACGTTCCGTTCCGGCTGCCGACGTTCTCGACCGTGACCGGCAGCGACACCGGTTCACCGGCCGGGACCGCGATCACGCCACCAGATTCACCGGCGGTCCCAGCTGTCCCCGAGGCGTTCCAGTGCGGCCACTCCTGGCCTGCCACCTCGAGTGGCTCCGAGCCGACCCCGTACTCGAAGGCCGCGACCGGCTGCTCGAAGGCCGCCGACTGCTGGCTCCGAGACCACATCTCCGGGGTCGCCTCGGTTCGCGTGTACCGCTCGGCAGCAACCCGAACGTCGACCCCGCCGTACTCCTCGAGCGTTCGCAGGAAGTCGGCCTCGGTGATCCGGTCCTCCTGGGCGTTCAGCGAGCGGAAGACATCCGCGAGCGTACGATCACCGTCGGTCGCGAGCCGCAGTCGGCGGTCGAGTTCGCCGTAGACGAGCGCCCCCTTCACGTAGTGAGTGCGGTCGTCGTTCCACGTCGAGCGATCGACCAGCACCCCATCGGCGTAGGGCGAGCGCTCGCCACGCTCGAGGAGGTCGCTGAAGTCGCCGAAGTCGGTGTCGCCGCGCTCGAATGCGAGCAGCCCCGCGTAGTAATCGGCCTGGGCTTCGACGAGCCACGCCGTCTTCGGTGTGGTGTCCGTCGCCGCACTCGAGAAGCGCTGCCGGACGTGGACGTACTCGTGGAGCCAAGCCGGGTTCGGCTCGTCGAGTTCGGCATCGGCGACGACCCACGCGTCGGCGCGGCCGTACTGGATCCCGCGTGGCCCCCAGTCGGCCTCGGTAGGCGCTGCGATCACGACCACCTCGTCACGTCGCATCCCGACCGCGAGGCGGTCACGTGCGTCCGCCAGCGCCGTCAGGATCGCATCCGGCGACTCCTCGAGCCGTGCGGCCTCGGGGACGACCAGCCGGATCGTTCCACCGTCGGTCGCTCGCTCGTGCGTCGTCACCGGACCGAAAACCGCGATGTCGCCGCCGGTCGCGCCCGGGCCGTCGACGGTCACCGTCTCCTCGATGCCGACCGGGTCGGTCCGTCGCAGGGAAACGTTGAGCGAGGGAACCGGGACGATCCCCCAGTCGCCCGTATCGACGAACGTGTACCCCGTCTCCGACGTCCGTGTCCCGTAGCTCCCGCCTCGCCGGTCGGCCGGCATCGTGTAGCGGATCGTCGGCTCGTCGGTCGCGCCGGTCCATTCGTAGGTCCGCTCGCTCGTCCGCTCGAGGCCCGTCACCGATTCGACGCTCGCACCCTGCTGGAGTTCGATCTCGAACTGGGTGACGGCGTCGGGGACGTGAAACGTCGTCTCCGTCTCGAACACGTCGGTGTCGGCGGGACGATGGCGAAGGACAGTCGTTCGGTCGAAGACGTCTCTGGAGCCGGTACTCGCTCCGACCGAGCCGAGCGGTTCGCTGGGACTCGCAACCAGTTCCCCGGTGGGAGCGGTGGTCCCAGCAGGTGTCGCCGGCTGCGCCGGTTCGAGGGCACCGACGCCGGCCGGCAGACTACAGACGAGCAAGACGACGAACGCGACGGTTGGGGCTCGAGCAGCCACTACCCATTGCTGGTCAGTCAGCAGTCAAGACGTTTATGACACCGTGACTGTCACGTTATGTCGGTTATTTTTCCCGCTCGTGTTCGTTTCCCGTCTCCATGCATTCGCCGCTTCTCGGACCGGTAGTCCCCGTACTCGGGGAAAATCCGGGACAGCGTCGAAGCCGCGTTCTCACCCTTATTGCGTCTCCTCGCCGTCAGTCGCCGACCGCGTCACCCGCTCGGCCAGCAGGTCAGCCAGGGGATCGAGTGAGACGTACACACGGACGGCAAGGATCGCGAGCGGGGGCAGCGTGAGCGCGAAAAACACGACATCGTACACCCAAGCGATCTCCCCGAGCAGCGGCACTACCGCTGGTGCCAGTCCACGGTGGGCAATGACCATCGCGACGAACACGACGAGCAGCTGTGAGATAGCAGCGACGTCCTCGGCGACCTGTGTTGGCCTCTGGACCACCGAGTGAACGAGCGTCGCGACCGCAGGGGCTAGCGAGAGGAGGAGTGCAACTGTCGCGATCGTCACGATCGCGCTGACGACCGCGAGGAACGTGATCGGCGACCCCGGGACCAGTCGGTCGATCCCGGGCAAGAACGAGACGAGCGTCAACAGCAGTATCAGCGACAGAGTGACAAGCAGCAGTTTCCCGATCCGTCGGACCGTCTCACGATCGACTGCAGCGTATTCGAGTCGATTGCCAGTCATTGCTGTACTCGAGACAGCGACCCGCTGTCCCAAATAGAGGAGTCGTCGTTGCGGCCGTTTTCCCGCGTTTGCGAACCGTTCAGCTCATTTTGAACGGCCAGAAACAGACACAATCACCGCTGGAACCTCGCAAGGCTACGCACTGCTCGTCGTGGCCCTCGAAACGTGTGCTGACAAAAACCGCGTTGGACTGCTCGAGAGCTACTCCGACGCTTCCGCAGTCGCCAGCGGCTCGAATGCGATCTCGGCATCCACCTTTTTCTCGTCGGGTTCACTCGTACCTCGCTCACCACTCCTCGAAAAATCTGGACGAAAAAGCTGCCTCGCTTCGCTCGGCAGTCCTATTCCGACGCTTCCGCAGTCGCCAGCGGCTCGAGCGCGATCTCCATCGTCACACCGTCGACGTCCCACTCCTTGCGGTGGCCGTCCTCGACCGTGCGGCGTTCGTCGGCACGGACCTCCTGGCTGATCAGATCCTCGCGCTCGGCGACGAGGTCGGCGACGCGGTCGTCGTCGATCGCGAGGTCGAGCGCGATCCGCTCTTCGACGTCGAGATCGAGATCCTTGCGCATCTCCTGAACGCGACGGATGACCTCGCGGGCGTAGCCCTCGCTCTCGATGTCGTCGGTCAGCGAGGCGTCGACGTAGGCGACACCACGGTCGTCGCCGTCGGTGCCGAACGCGGTGCCGGCGATGTCGTCGGGCGTCTGGGTGACGAACGAGACCATCTCGTCAGTGATCTCCTCGTCGTCCTCGAGGACGTCCGCGACGGCATCTTCGAGCGCCTCGAGGCTCGGCTCGTCGATGCGGGCCTCGTTGAGCGCGTTCATGACCTGGCCAGCGCGGTCGCCGAAAGCCGGGCCGAGTTCGCTCATGTCCGCCTCGGCGCTGTACTGGAGTTCGCCCCAGCGCTCGTCGGGCGAGACGAGTTCGATCTCGCGGGCGTTGAGCCGCTCCTCGAGCAGTCCGGGGTGGCGCTCGACGGCCTCGACGACTCGCTCGTCGTCGGCGGCGACGACGACCCGCGGGACCGGCCAGCGGAGTTTGCGGCCGGCCTGCTGTCGGGCGTTCGCGCCGGCCTCCTCGATGGCGCGGAGGAGGGAGACGTCTTCCTCGAGTTGCTGGTCCTCCCAGTACTCGTCGACGTCGGGCCAGTCTTCCATGTGGACGGTGTCGAATCCATCCTCGCCGGTGAGGGTGCCGTAGATCTCCTCACTGATGAACGGCGCGTAGGGTGCAAGCAGGGCGACGCTCTCGCGGAGCACCCGATAGATCGTCGCGTAGGCAGCCTGTTTGGAGGCGCTGTCGTCTTCCTCCCACATCCGCTCGCGGACCGCCTGAACGTAGAACCGGGAGACGTCCTCGACGACGAACTCGAGGAGTTCGTCGACAGCCTTGTCCTGGCGGTAGTCCTCGAAGTGAGCGGTCATCTCGGCTTTCGTCGACTGCAGCCGGGCGAGTACCCACTCGTCGAGGGGCTCGAGGGCGTCGTCGACCTCGTCCAGCGTCGTCTGCTGGGGATCGAAGTCGTCCAGGCGCATGTACGGCAGCGGGAACCGGAAGACGTTCCACAGCGTCCGGAGGTGGTTCTCCATCGTCTGCATCCCGTCCCAGTCGAAGCGCATGTCCTCACCCTGTGGGTTGTTCGAGAGGAGGAACAGCCGCATGACGTCCCGGCCGTGGCGGTCGATCGCCTCGTGGGGATCGATCAGGATGTCCTTGGACTTGCTCATCGCGCGGCCGTCGGGCATGAGCGCGTGGCCGTGCATCAGCACCTCCGTGTACGGACTCTCGCCGAGTGCGGCGGTGCCCATCCCCAGCTGGGACCAGAACCAGCCACGTGTCTGGTCGTGAGCCTCGAGGATCAGGTCGGCGGGCCAGAGTTCGTCGAACCGGCTGTCGTCCGAGGGGTAGTCGAGCGTGCCCCAGGATGCGACCGAGGAGTCGAGCCAGACGTCGAACACGTCGGGCACGCGGGTGTAGGTGGTGCCGTCCTCGGTGATGGTGAGATCGTCGACCGTGTCCTTGTGAAGGTCGACGGCTTCGGGATCGATGTCCTGATCGACGCGCTCGGCGAGTTCCTCGCGAGTGCCGATGACGATCATATCTTCATCGTCATCCCGGTCTTCGGGCGTCCAGACCGGCAGCGGGATGCCCCAGTAGCGCTGCCGGGAGACGTTCCAGTCCGGCGCTTCTTCGACGAAGTCACGGAAGCGGTTGTCGCGAGCCCACTCGGGGTGCCACTCGCTGTCCTCGATATTGTCGAGGAGTTCGTCCTTGACGTCGGTGACCGTGATGAACCACTGGTCGGTGACGATCTGGAGGATGCCCGTGTCACAGCGCCAGCAGTGGCCGTAGCTGTGGTGGACGGTACCGGAGGCCAGCAGCGCGCCGTTGTCCTCGAGGTCGGCCATGATTTCGTCGTCGGCATCCTTGACGAACTGGCCTTCGTACTTGCCGGCTTCCTCGGTGTAGACGCCGTCACCGCCGACTGGACAGAAAATCGGGAAGCCGAGTTCGCGGCCGCGCTCGAAGTCGACCTCACCGTGGCCGGGTGCGGAGTGGACGAGGCCGGTGCCGTCGCCGTCCGTGTCGACGTAGTCGGCGGCGTAGATCTCGAAGACGCCCTCGGCATCGACGTGGTCCGGCACCTCCTCGGCGAGCGGGTGCTCGTAGGACCAGCCGAGCAGGTCCTCGCCGGTCAGCTCCTCGACGATCTCGTAATCGTCGTAGCGACCCTCCTTCAGGACCTCCTCGTGTTTGGCCTCGGCGACGTACAGCAGTTCCTCCTCGCCGTCCTTTTCGGCGCGGACGCCGACGTAGTCGCCCTCCTCGTCGACGGCGACGAAGGTGTTCGCGGGGATCGTCCACGGCGTCGTCGTCCAGATGACGATCGAACCTTCGCGGTCCTCGAGGTCGAATTTGACGTAGATCGAGGGGTCCTCGACGTCCTCGTACTCGACCTCGTTGTTCGCGATCGCGGTCTCACAGCGTGGACACTGCGAGATCGAGCGGTGGCCCTTCTCGACGAGCCCCCGGTCGGCGGCGTTCGAAAAGCCCCACCAGGCCGCTTCCATGTATTCCGGCTCGAGGGTCTTGTAGGGGTTGTCCCAGTCCATCCAGACGCCGAAGTCCTGGAAGTCAGACTGCAGCCCCTCGAGTTGCTCGTTGGCGTAGTCTTTGCACTCCTGGATGAAGTTCTCCTCGCCGAACTCCTCGATGTCTTTCTTGTTCTCGAAGCCCAGGCGCTCCTCGACGCGGGTCTCGATGGGGAGCCCGTGCATGTCGTAGCCCGGGCGGTCGGTGACGTCGTACCCCTGCATCCGCAGGTAGCGGAGGTAGACGTCCTTCAGCGATTTGTTCCAGGTGGTCCCCATGTGCGCCGACCCCGACGTGTACGGCGGGCCGTCGACGAAGAAGAAAGACTCACCGTCCGATCGGTGCTCGACCGTCTGCTCGTAGGCGTCGACGTCGTCCCAGTACTCGAAGACCCGTTGCTCGAGTTCGTGTGGGTCGTACTGGTCGTCGACCTCGCCGAACCTGCTCATATCCGACCTAATCGCCTCCGGCAGTAAAGAGGAATCGATATTGCGGGTTCCGCCGAGCTCCGCTGGTCAGTATCAGTACGCAAAATCGAGTCGCGATCGCTTAGACGTACTCCGCGAGGACCTTCTGATAGCCGAGCCCGTACACGCCCGCATACAGCATGACGCCGCCGAGGGCAGCCAGCCACAGCGCGATCATCGCCTCGCCGGCACCGAGATGCTGGAGACTCGCCTGTTCGACGAGGATGCCGCCGACCGTCAACGCGCCGGCGACGACGGTATAGACGATCAGCGAGAGTGATTCCACGAGCAGTTCCGGACCGATCGATGTCATTAGCACGCAGGTAGCCACCCAGCTAAGGTAAACCTGTCCCCTCGCGTGCGACGCGATCACACGACTATGATCACACCGAACCGACTCGAATTACTGCCTCGGCAACGGACGCTCGAGTGTGCCTGCGTCCGACCCAGACACCGACGCTAACACCGACTCGACGGCCGGCGAACCCGCCTATCCGACCAGTCGCAACGTCCTCGCAGCCGACTGTGCGCGCTGTCGCGCCCTCGCCGACGCTCGCGAGTGCATCTCGTGGGGAACCGGCGACCGCGACGCCGACGTCGTGGTCGTCGGCGAGGCACCGGGCTACGGAAACCCCAGCGCGGAGCGCTGGCGGGGCGGCAACTGGACCGGCAAGGCCTACACGTCGCGCCACTCCGGCCGGCGCATCCGCCGCATGCTCGAGCGGATCGGCTACGACGATGCCTACTACACGAACGCGGTGAAATGCTTTCCAGCCGATCCGGACGATCCCACCACGAACCGCGAGCCCACCGACGAGGAACGAGCGACCTGCCGGACGCACCTGTTGACCGAACTCGATGACGTAGCGCCGACGGTCGTGCTCGCGACCGGCAAACACGCGACGACGAGCGTGCTCGCAGCCGAGGGGCGAGACCTCGAGGGCTTTCTCGACAGCGTGCTCGAGCCAGTGTGGTGTGACCGGCTCGGCGTTCATCTCGTGCCGATTCTCCATCCCTCGTATCAGGACGTCTGGATCGGCCGGCTCGGCTACGAGCCAGCGGAGTACCTCGAGGCGATCGGGGAGACGATCGAGAACTGCCGTGGAACGGCGGAGGAAAGCCGCTGACCCGTTCAGTACGCGCCTCTCGCGGTGTTCGAGGCGCGCTTCCAGCCGGCGGTTCGTGACTATCCGTGTGTCGTCACCGTCGGCTGGAGCGCTGGCGGAGCGATGTCCCAGCGGTCCGCGGTCACGCCGTCGACGCCGAGTTCGTGGAGGGTCCGGACGTCGTCGACCGTCCGCGCCGCCTTCCAGGCGATAACGTTCAGGTCGTGTTCACGCGCGTTAGGGACGATGTCCGTCTCGACGCAGAGGTCGTAGTGGGGGAAGACGTGCGTGCAGTCGTACTCGAGGGCCCGCGAGAGGTTTGCCTCGGGCTCCTCGCCGAAGAGCAGTCCGTTCGGTACGTCGAGGCAGGCCGCCTCGATTTCCGCGATCGCTTCCGGCAGGAACGACGAGACGCGGACGTCCGCGCCGGCCGCCATCGCCAACTGTAGCGTGTCCGCCGCGATACCGTGCTCTTTCAGTTCGAGCTGGACGGTGACGTCGTCCGGCACGGCTCGCAACACCGCCTCGAGGCGCGGAATCGACTCGTCCGACTCGAGGACGGTGAGGTCTTGCAGCTCGGACCATGGCGTCTCTGCAACTCGTCGATCGACGTCAGCGACGCGGTCTAAGGTCTCGTCGTGTACGACGACCAGTTCACCCGATCCACAGCGCCGCACGTCCACCTCGACGGCGGGCAGTCGGCGGGCGGCTTCACGGATTGCGAGGAGTGTGTTCTCCGGAACCTGCGCTGCACAGCCACGATGGCCGATAATCTCCATCTATCGAGATCGCAGGAGTCAGGACGCATCAATATTTTGTTTCCCTCGCAGTAGAGTGGCCAATCGTACACAATGTCTCGTCTTTCGTACTGTCTCGGTAATCGGCAGTCGGTGACGAAGTCCTGTTATGACAGCCCTCATGCCGGCCGTCGATCACGCACACTGGATCCGCTCGGACGCGAGCCACGCTCGAGCGCGCTCTAAGTCGGCCGGGCGATTGACTTCGACGTGACGGGTCGCCGGGATCAACAGCGGCTGTGTCGGCGTCTTCGGGTAGATGTAGGGGTACCAGTCGTCGAGCCGTTCCTGGAGAATTCGCATCGCTGCCGGTCGATGGTTGCGGCTCACGATGCCGAAGCCGGCGTGCTGGTGGCCCTCGATGAGCCCGTAGGCCGTCACACGTCCCGCGTCGTCCCAGCGGATCGCGGTCGATTCGCTCTGGATACCGGGAATACAGCCGACGAGGTTGAGCCGGCCCCTGAGCGCGTCGAACTGCTCGGTCAGTCGCTCGAGTTCGCGTTCGTCGACGAGGATGTCACCGTTGAGCACCAACAGGTCGTCGTCGATGCGTCTGAGCGCGAGGAGCAACGACGCGGCGTTTTCGTACTGATTCCAGTCCGCGAGGACGATCGGATCGTCGGGATCGTACCGCTCCAGGACGGTGTCGTGGCGATAGCCGAGGACGATGCTGGTGCCGTCGACGTGTGGCTCGAGCAGTTCGCGCTGGCGGTCGTACAGCGTCCGCCCGTCGAACTCGAGGAAAGCCTTCGGGACGTCGTCGGTGTGATGGCCCATTCGTTTGCCCTCACCCGCGGCTAAGATCACTGCGCGCATCGCATCACCTCCTCGGCGGCGCGTTCGCCCGCTCGGCCGTCCATCGGGATGCCGAGGTCTGCGAGCCACTCCTCGCGTCGGCGTGCGACAGCGTCGGGTTCGCCGTTGCGATACAGGTCGTCGACGAGCTCGAGATCGATCGCGTCAGTCGTGGTGCCAATCCGCGGCACCTCGCGGTCCGGCGCGTCGATGTCGGTCAACTGGATCAACGGCCGGCCCGTGTGGAGCCACTCGGCGATCGAGCCGGAGTAATCCGAGATGAGCACGTCCGACCGGCGCATGCTCTCGGCGGGCGTCGTGGTCGTGTCGAAGACGACGTTCGGGAACTCTGCAATCCGGTCGCGACACGCTCGCGTGACGGGCAGTCCCGGGCCCTCGCGTCTGTCAGTCGGATGGGGTCGAAAGAGCAGTTCGTACTCACTGTCGGCGAAACACTCGACGACCGAGCGGGCCGTGTTCGCGTACGCTCCCTGGCCGACCATGTAGTTGGTCGGGGCGTACAGCACCCGCCGGTCGCGGGGTGGCGGCGAATCGACTAGCACGTCGGCTTCCGGGATACCGACGACGGCGACGCGCACGTCCGGCGGCGCAGCGTCCCGGTACGCCGCCGCCCACCGCTCGCCGGGTGCGAGCGCGGCGCTGACGTGCTCCAGGATCGTCGTCGCCGTCACGGAAATTTCGCCGCGACCGATCGACGCGCCGTGGCGCACGTGGACGAGCGGGTACTCCTCGTAGAACGTGAAACGCTCGATGCCGAACCGGTGGTTGTAGACGACTACGTCGGGGTCGATCGCCCGGACGTTCTCGTCGACCGCGCCGGGGTCGTCCACCTCGATTTCCTCGATGCGGTCGCTACAGCCGCGGGCGTTCGCTCGAACCGGGACGTACGCCGACTCGCTGTCGACGTGGCGGTCGATCGCCTCGAACGTCTTTCGCATGAACGGTCGCTCGATCGCGTACAGTATCGTTCCCATCGTGTGAATCTCCTCGCTGCGCTTCGGATCCTCGAGTGGCAGTCGGCCGCCGTGCTCGAGACGACACGGTGACGGTGTGGCGAGATTCGACCGGTCGACGCCGGGAGCGGGCGAGTGTCGCTGTTGCCATCGACCGATCGGCGATGTCGGCCGCTCGCACTCGGCACCAGCCAGCCGTTCGAGCACGACCCATCGCTGTTCCCGGCCCGAACGTCGCGTACGAGCCGGGAGGTCGATCGTCAGGACGGATCTTCGTGCCGTGTTCGATTAAACGATACCCACGACTAAGCCGGCAATCATTATAATGGCTGTAGTGGATACCTGTACTATTTCACGGATAGTCAATCTAGAACGTATATTTCTGTAATAATCTACGGTTTGGAAACCAAGCTCGCTGTGTCCGTTGATGGTCTGGGTAACTGACTCGAGCGAAGCGGGTCGTCGGCGTACTCCCTCAGTGGTATCGCACCGAGCGGTCGCTCGAGGGTGGTTGGTCACGACGCTCGAGAAGTGTGCCTACCACGTTTCCCGATGCACGCAGAAATCGCCAGCCGGAGGCTGGCATCGGAGCCCCCTATCCATTGAGGGATGAAAATGGGTAGGGGTAGGGAGAGATCGGCGACGTCGGGGCGATCTCTTATCGACGGGGCGTGTGATGTCTCAGAGACGGACACCGTCGGCAACGACAGTTGTCCTCCCCGTCGATTAGTCAGTATACCGGGTCCCGGGTAAGTATAGACCCGCTAAACGATTTCGTTTAACTCAACTACGGTACTCACCTCGTTTCACGACAGTCACTGCCGATTTCGGGATCGCCTGCCGCTTTCATCAGACTCGTTCTCGAGGCAAACGGATGGCGACTGTCACCACTGGCATCTTCCCCCACACCGGGTCGCCGTCGGGTGGTCCGTAACGTGCGGGCGATAACCTTCTTACAGTGGGCCAACACACACTCCCGTATGAGTACGATCTTCACGCAGATCGTCGAGGGAGAGATCCCTGCACGAATCGTCTACGAAGACGAGACCACGGTTGCCTTTCTGGACGCCAATCCGCTGTCACCTGGCCACACGCTGGTAATTCCGAAAGACGAGTACGAACGGCTGGACGACGTGCCCGACGACGTCGCCACGGATCTCTATGCGACGATTCACCGCATGGTTCCCGCTGTCGAGGACGCCGTCGACGCCGACGCGACCACCGTCGCGTTCAACAACGGCGAAGCGGCCGGCCAAGAAGTGCCCCACGTCCACTGTCACATCGTCCCCCGCTTCGAGGACGACGACGCTGGCCCCATCCACGCCATGTTCGGCCAGCGGCCCGAACTCGACGACGACGAACTCGACGAGCTCGCCGACGATATCGAATCTCGAGCCTGAATCGTCCACGGATCACGGTTTCAGTATCGGTTTCGCACACTGCCGGGTTATTTTTACTCCCCGCGTGTGAGTCTCGGGTATGATGCTCGCCGATATCGTCGCTCAGGTTCGCGAGTACCCTGTCGCCATGGCCCTCGAGCTGGGCAGCGTTCTCGTTTCGTGTCTGCTCTTTCTCGGGACGTTCGTCCTGCTTGTAAGCGGCGCGCCGACCGGCACGGGTGAGCCGTGGCTGGTGCTGATCGGCGTCGGGACGGCGTTCGTCCTGGTCTGGACGGTGATCGTGCCGCTGTACGAGCGAACGCTGTACTCAGAGTAGCGTGCCCAGCAACAGGTCACCGTAACCCAGCGCGATCAGCAGGCCGACGAACACCGGGACGAGAAACGGCGTTCCCGGCGAGACCCAGACCGTTTCCTCGCGGGCGAGTACCTCGAGGCCGTCACGGAGCGTCTCAGGGGTCGTCCCGTACGCCGAGCCCTCGATGTCGTCGAGAAACGTCTCGGCACCCCACGGATCATCGTACTCGATGGCAGTCGTCGAGCCGTCCTCGGCCTCGGCGGCCGCGCTATCGTCGTCCGACGCGAGCGTACCGCCGTCGCCGCGCGGCCCCCCGTCGGCGGTGACGGCCCCGTCAGTCGGCGGGTTCGGCTCGGCGGGCAGGCTCGCCGGATCGCGATACCGGTCGGGTCGCTCGCGTACCTCCGCGAGCGAGAGCCCCCGCCAGCGGAGGTACATCCGCAGCGCGTCGAGATCGAGCCCGCTGCGGGTGAGCCCCGCCGGCGTCTCGAGTAGGCTACCGTGTGTCTCCGGAACCCGCTCCCAAGAGATCGGCCAGCCGACGACCATCACCGGCGCGAACCGGCCCGCGGCGGCGTTGCGAACGGCGAGAACGAGCGGCAGCGCGACCCCGACGAGGACGGCGTTGGTCAGGATCGTAAACGAGAACGCCCCGAGCGGCGGCGTCTCGAAGGGCAGCGTCCACGAACCCAGCGTATACTCGGGGAACGTCGGAAAGAGGACGGCCAGGACGAGCAGGGCCTTCGCGTCGGCCCCGCCGAAGCCGCCGACCCACCAAAACAGGTAGGCGATCGGGACGACAAGCCCCAGGCTAAGCGCCGTCGGGATGAGAAAGTCGTAGGTCCAGACGGTCTCGCCGGCAGTCCAGGCCAGCCAGCCGTCCCAGACGAGCAGGGCGGTCCCCAGCAGTGCGAGGGGAATCCAGACACTACTCGAGACGCGTCTGGTCTCGAGATCGCGGTAGGCGACCCAGGCGAAGACGGGAACAGCGACGAGTCGGCAGAGATCCGGTCCCGTCGCGACGGCACCAGCGGGCGTCACGTACGGCTCTCTCGAGCGCGGCGGTGTTATTGTTTCGGCTCTCTCGGCGGCAGCCCATCGCTCGCGGAATCAGGCGTCGTCGCCGGCGCGAGCGGCGCCAGCGTCGGGACTGGTGGCGCGGTGGCTCATCTCACGGCCGTTCGCCCAGAGCAGATCGAACAACTGCGACTGCGTCCAGTAGAGGGTATCGCTCGTCGTGGAGATGCCGACGTAGCCGTCGGCGTTGTTGGCGGCAAAGGCGACGAGGACGTGTGCGTCGTCGTAGAGATAGATCCGCCCCTCGACGTTCGGGACCCGTCGAACGTCCATGATCTCCGCAGCGCGGTCGGCGACGGCCGGCGAGAGCACGCCGTCGTCGGAGACGACCGCCTGAATCCGCGTCCCGGCAGCGGCTTTCCGTGCCAGTTCTTCGACGTGGTGGTTGAGCATGCGTTCGAAACTGGCCGGCGTCGTGATCATCCGAATCTCCGACGTCGCCGCGGCCGTGAGTTCGGAGAGTTTCTCAAGGATGCGGTGGCGATCGGCGTACGTCCAGCAGATCTCCGATTGCTCGGTCGGTGCCGTTTGGTCGTCAACCGCCTCCGACAACTGTTCGCCGAGTCGGTGCATGCGGGCCAGTTCGTCGTCGTACTGGCGTTGTTTGAACTCACAGAAGCGCTCGATCGCGGCGTCGGGGTCGACCGGCCCGAACTTCTTGGGCCGGCCCGGTTGGACGTCGACGAAGCCCTTCCGTGAGAGGTCGTCCAGCGCGTCGTACACCCGCGGTTGCGGAACGCCAGCTCCGTCGGAGACCTCCTGTGCAGTCGATACCCCCCGACGCAAGAGACAGGCGTATGCACACGCCTCGTATTCGGACAACCCTAGTTCCTTCAGATACATCGACGGCTCGGTACCCATACGAAATTGACTGTGGGAGTCGATTGAAGTGTTTTCCCTATAGTACAAATAAGAGGATCATACGTTCCATATCCGACTATACATCACACATACATCCGAATTATACTGGCAAAAGAGAATGATCGTAGAATCGTGAAGACAGTTACTCGCCAAGACGGTTTTACTACCGGCCAGTTGTGACCAGCGTATAACAGACAATCACCTATACACTCCCCCATCGGACTACAACCGTTTCGGTTGTCCGAGGTAATCAAAACATGTGTGTGCAAAATATTGGGATAGGGAGAAGATGTTCAGATACCGGTTGCCGGAACGGACCCGTCGCCGCGTCGAGCCGGAGTCAGACGGTGCGTAAGCACGTACGCACGCGGGCCGGTGGACGGTCGTCGGCCCAGTACCAGTCACCGATCGACGCCGGGAGGGTGGACGGATGCTAGTCTCCCCGCTCCAGGCCGATCCGGTGACGGTCGCCGAAGGGGTCAACCTCGTGTGGGTCCTCGTCGCAGCCTTCCTCGTGTTCTTCATGCACGCTGGCTTCGGCATGCTCGAGTCCGGTCAGGTCCGGTCGAAAAACGTCGCGAACCAGCTGACGAAGAACGTACTCACGTGGGGGGTCGGCGTCATGGCCTACTTTTTCGTAGGCGCTGGCGTGTCGGCGCTCGTCGCCGCGGTGACGACCGGCGGGAGTACAGCAGGTGCGTTCGGCTACATCAACGGCGGCTCGACGGTCTGGGCGAACTGGCTGTTCGGGGCGGCGTTCTCGATGGTCGCCGCGTCGATCGTCTCCGGTGCCGTCGCCGAGCGGGCACAGCTGGGCGGTTACCTCGTGTTCACGGTGGTCGTTGGGGCGCTCATCTACCCCGTCGCAACGGGGCTGACCTGGGGTGGCGGGTTCCTGGCGGAACTGGGCTTCCAGGACTTCGCCGGGGCAGCCGTCGTCCATATGACCGGCGGCGTCTGTGGCCTGACCGCGGCGTACGTCATCGGCCCACGGATCGACAAGTACGACGAGGACGGCTCTGCAAACGTCATTCCCGGCCACTCATTGCCCTACGCGATCCTCGGAACGCTCATCCTCGCCTTTGGCTGGTTCGGCTTCAACGTCGGGACCGCAGTCGAGGTCTTCCAGGTCTCCGAAGGCGGCGAACTGGCGCTTGGCGACTATGCCTACGCGGGTCGGGTCGCGCTCAACACGGCCCTGGTGATGGGAGCCGGCAGCATCGGCGCTGCGGCCGTCGGCTACGCCCGCCAGGGTAAGGTCGACACCCTCATGACCGCCAACGGTCTCCTCGCCGGCCTCGTCAGCGTCTGTTCGATCGCGGCGGTCGCGGGCTGGAGCGGGACGCTCGTCGTCGGCCTCATCGCCGGCATACAGGTCCCGCTGGTGTTCGAGGGGCTCGAGCGAGCCGGTATCGACGACGTGTGCGCAGTCTTCCCGGTCCACGGGTCGGCAGGCCTCCTCAGTGCTCTCGCGGTCCCCTTCGTCGACACGACATCGGCGTTTGCCGTCTCCCAACTCGTTGCACAGATCGCCGGCGTCGTCGTCCTCGGGGTCTGGGCTGCCGGGATCACGCTGCTCGTCTACGGGACGTTGAAGGCCGTCGGCTGGGCGCGCGTGAGCCGCGACGAAGAGATCGAGGGACTCGACGCAGCGGAGCACGGCATCGAAACGTACCCCGAGTTCGGAAAGAACATCGTCGACGACGTCACCTCACCCGGCCGCCCGCCGGAGGGGACGCCCGCGGCCGACGGCGGCGAGGTATCCGACGATGACTGACGTCCAGCAGGTCGTCGCGTACGTTCGTCCCGACAGGCTCGGCGAGATCAAGACGGCCCTCGCAGAAATCGGCGCGCCCTCGCTGACGGTGACGAACGTCTCCGGCCGCGGGTCCCAGCCGGTAAAGACCGGTCAGTGGCGTGGCGAGGAATATACCGTCGACCTTCACCAGAAGCTCAAACTCGAGTGTGTCGTCGCAGACGTGCCCGCTGGGGCTGTCGTCGACGCCATCGCCGACGCCGCCCACACCGGCGAGCCGGGCGACGGCAAGGTCTTCGTCCTGCCGGTCGAGCAGGCCACCCAGATTCGAACCGGTGCCACCGGGACTGACGCGGTCTAAGCCGATCGCGGACGCGACGAGCGCCCGCCTGACTGGCCGCTCGCACGGCGTGTGACAGCGGCGACGGGCGCTCGAGGCCGCGCCTATACCCGTTGGCGGAACGATAGCCGAACACGATGCTGTCTCGACGTCTCGTCGACTCCCTGAGGGACACCGCTCGAGTTGCCGTGCAGGTGGGTGTCTCCCGACTGTCAGTCGCTCACCCCCTCAATTCTCCCGTCGTCATCGTCCGGTGAGCCGTCGGTCTCTCCTCGCCAGCGGCGCTTCGTCGGTTACTACGCCCGGGTTGTAAACAACCGCCAAGACGAAACCGACCACAGAGTAGATCGTCGGCTCGTTCACTCGACGAACGTTCGGTGAATGAGCCAGATTAGCCCATGAGTACACAACGAGAACACACAGCTGTCGATCATCCGCTCGATCCGCTCACTGCTGACGAGATCGAGGGAGCCGTCGAAATCTTCGAGACGGAAACCGATCTCGGCGACGAAGTACAGTATCATAACGTCACGCTCGCAGAGCCGCCGAAAGCAGATATCCGGGCGTTCGAGCCCGGCGATGCGTTCGATCGGAAAGTGTTGATCGTCGCGCGGGAGGCGGGGGAAACGTACGAAGCGACCGTCTCTCTGACTGAGGAAACCGTTCTCGAGTGCGACCATCTGCCGGATGCTGAGCCCGCGGTAATGCCAGAAGAAATCGAGGAAGCCCGCGAGGTCGTCAAGACCGATCCCGATTGGCAAGCCGCGGCGGCGAAACGCGGCGTCGAGAATTTCGAGCTGGTCATGGTCGACCCCTGGTCGGCCAGCGGATTCGAACCCGAGGAACACAAGGGGAAACGCCTCTGTCGGGCGATCTCGTGGATTCGCACGAGCGAGCACGACAATGGTCGTGCACGGCCGATCGAGGGGCTGTTCGCGTTCGTCGATCTCGACGAGATGGAGGTCGTCGAGATCGAAGACAACGGCGTTCCCGATCCGGACAACCCGCTGCCACCCGAAGACGCCGACTACCGTGCCGACAGGGTCGAAACCAGGGACGACTTCGAGCACCTCGACGTCGTCCAGCCCGACGGTCCGAGCTGGGAGGTCGACGGCAACACGGTCGAGTGGCTCGACTGGGAGATGCAAGTCGGCTGGACCGCCCGCGAGGGGCTGGTCTTCCACGATGTCAAATTCGACGACGGCGACGAGTCGCGCCGGGTCCTCCACCGTGCGTCTGCCTGCGAGATGGCCGTTCCGTACGGCGATCCGGACCCGAACCACTCCTGGAAGAACGCCTTCGACATCGGCGAATATCACGTCGGTCGGATGGCCAACCGGCTCACCGAGGGCTGTGACTGTCTCGGCGTCATGAGGTACTTCGACGTCGAGATGAACACCATCGAGGGCGAGGCCGAGACGTTAGAGAGCGCGATCTGTATGCACGAGGAAGACGACGGCGTCCTCTGGAAACACACCGAGGAGCGCAAGCCCCACACCGAGGTGCGGCGTCGCCGCCGTCTCGTCATCTCCTTTATCGCGACCGTGTACAACTACGACTACGGGTTCTACTGGTACTTCTACCCCGACGGCAGTATCGAGGCCGAAGTGCGCCTGACCGGCGTCGACTCGAACGGTGTCATCCCAGCCGACGAGACCGCCGAAGATACCTACGGGCAGTACGCGATCGTCGCACCGCAGGTGAAAGCCCCGATCCATCAGCACTTCTTCAACTTCCGGCTGGACTTCGACATCGACGGCGGCCCGATGCGGGCCTACGAAGTCCACAACGAACCGACTGGCAGCGAACGAAACCGGAAGAACGCGTTCCGTGCGAAGGAGACACTGCTGGAGCGGGAAAACGAGGCCCGGCAGGACATCGA
Source organism: Haloarchaeobius amylolyticus (assembly GCF_042678045.1). GTDB lineage: Archaea > Halobacteriota > Halobacteria > Halobacteriales > Natrialbaceae > Natrinema > Natrinema amylolyticus_A. The sequence continues at coordinate 280,499 of NZ_JBHUDI010000011.1, read as the reverse complement.
TCCGCTTCGCGGCCGGTACTGGCGGATCGCCAGCAGCGAGACCGAAAACTCCTACGGACGCAGCTGTGGCTACAAACTCGAGCCCCACACCAACGTCGCCGCGCCGATGAAGCCGACCTCGAGTTACATGGAGCGCTCGGGGTTCATCCAGAACAACTTCTGGGTGACGCCGTACGACGACGACGAGCGCTTCGCCGCGGGCGACTATCCGAACCTCAACGACGACACGACCGGGCTGCCGGAGTGGACCGAACAGGACCGGTCGCTCGTCGACGAGGACCTCGTCGTCTGGTACACGCAGGGGGTCAACCACGTCCCCAGCGCTGAGGACTGGCCCATCCTCCCGGTCGAGATCGCGAGTTTCCACCTCAAACCCGAAGGGTTCCTCGATAGCAACCCGTCGATCTCGCTGCCGCCCGAGCCGTGTCACACCGACTACGACATCACGGCCCCGAGCGACGACTGTGCGGAGTGTGATGACTGAGTAGCGGAGGCAGCCCGACCGGCCGCTGCCGCCGGATCAGAGGGCCTTTTTGGCGGCATCTCAGGCCCGGTCTTCCAACAACTATCGAGTGGTAACGAGACACCTTGCTCGCTCGATCCCTGGGTATCGATACCATGAATTCGACTCGACGAAGAGAACGAACGCGGCAGGCGAAGAGTCGTCCGGCGGCGCTCGGCCGGTCGCCGGCGCGGGAGGAAGATCGCGTATGATCGACCCCGTCGCGATCGTACGAACTGACTTCCTGTTGCTATTCGGCATCGGCCTGCTCGGCGGCGTCCACTGTCTCGGCATGTGTGGGCCGCTGATAACGCTGTACGACGGGGCGGGATCGGTGCGAACCGACGGCGGCGCTTCGCGTCAGCCGTCCAGACGGGCGATGTATCGCCATGGCCTGTTCAATCTCGGCCGAACCGTCAGCTACGCGACGCTCGGAGGCCTCTTCGGGGCGCTCGGTGGCGTCCTGTACGTGACGACCGACTCGGTTCTCGCCGTCACGAACGTCATCCGAGGATCGGTCGGCGTCGCGCTCGGCGTTCTCGTGATCGGTCTGGGGTTGGGACACGTCGTCGGCAAGTCCGACGTCGGCCTGCACAGCCTCCCGCTCCCGGGTCTCGGGATCGATCAGTTGCTGCGCGCGGCCTCGAGCCGCATCGACGACTGGGCGTCCGGACGGCACATCTTCGGGCTGGGACTGGCCCACGGCCTGCTTCCCTGTCCGATGCTGTACTCCGCGTTCGTCTACTCGTTTGCCATCGGGTCCCCCGCGACCGGCGCTGCCGCGCTTACGGCGCTCGGTCTCGGGACGTTCCCGGCCGTCTTCCTCTACGGGACGGCGATCAACTCGCTCGACCCGCTCCACACCGAGCGGTTGCACCGCGCCCTCGGCGTCGTCTTCGTCGCGCTCGGATACGTCTTGGTCGGTCACGGGCTGATGGCCCTCGGGGTTCACGTGCCACACCCGATGCTCCCCCACGCCGAACTCCTGACAGTTCGGTGATGGCGACCGCCGCCAGACGATAGAGTGTTTCTCGGAGACTCACAGCGAGCATGCCTCGAGTGATCGGCGACTCGAGACGAGGCCGAAACACTGCGTCTATCCGTTCACATCTCTAACGCGACCGCAATGAGAGAGGACGCGCCGTTTGCGACTCTGTACGTCGGCGTGTTGCTCGCAGTTCCGGGTGTCCTGGCCTGGGTGAGCGGGCAGGCGCTGATCTTTCCGAGCCTCGGACCCTCCGCGTTCCTGTTGGCGACGGTCCGCAGCGGCGAAACGGTCACGCCGCGACGGGTGATCGGCGGCCACCTCGCCGCCGTCGTCGCCGGCCTGCTCTCCTATCATACGATCGCACCTGGGCTCGAGGTGACCGTGGCTGCACCGATGCTCGCCACCGCCCAGCTCCGACTCGTCGCCAGCGGCGTCGTCGCCGTCGCACTGACCACAGGCGGAATGTTCGCGACCGAGACGGGCCACCCGCCGGCCTGCGCGACGACGCTGATCGTCGCACTCGGCTTGCTCCCATCGCTCGTCGACGCGACACTCATCGTCGTCGCCGTGGTCGTCCTCGTCGGCGCACACGAGTTCGTCACGCACGAACGGGCGTTCGGTGACTACATGTCAGTCGAGCACTGAGACTGTCGGGCGACATCGAGCCACAGTTGCCCGTTCGACCCGGTCGCTACTCGAGCGGTTGTGACGGTCGGCGCGAAAAACAGCCCCACAATGGGGGCGACGGTCACCTGTCGACACGCGGTGTGCCGTTTAAATGACGCGGTTCTGCAGGTAGTCGAGGTGCTTTGCGTTGTAGACGATTTTGACCTCGTCGGTCTCGGCCGAGCCGATGCAGGTCAGACGGACGTTCTTCTCTTCGACCTCCTCGTCGGAGAGGATCTGCTGCATGTCCATCTGGATCTCGCCTTCCTTGACGATCGCGGCACAGTTCGCACAGGCACCGGCGCGGCACGAGAAGGGCCAGTCGTAGCCCTGGGTCTCGGCCGCCTCGAGGATGTATTCGCCCTCGGCGACGTCGAGCGAGCCGTAGTCCTCTCCGTCGAGGCCAGCGTCAGCGGCCTTCTCGAAGAGGTCGTCGTCGTCCATGTCCCAGCCCTGGTCGTCCAGTACTTCGTAGTTGAGGTATTCTACCGTGGGCATCACTCCCCGGTTCGAGCGCCGTACTGGTATAGCTTGCTGTTCAGTCCTCAATCGTCTTTGAGTCAGGATCGACCAATTCGAACCCAAGACAGACAGGGTTCGTTGAACGATAGTGCGAAATACGGGAGAGAAACGAGAAGCCTTCCCACGAACAGCCAGTTGATCGAAATACTTGCCGGTTCGGGCACGTGATTCCGACCACGTCCCGGCCAGTCCCGATCAGAACCCGAAGATCGGCAGGAATCGGAAGGTCAGGTAGGCACCGACCGTCGAGATCGCCGGCACGACGTTTTGCATGAGGATGACGCGGGCCGTCGTCGAGGGATCGAATAGGTCCGACGCCTGTGGGATGTCCTCGGGTTCTTCTTCGCCGATTTCAGGTGAGCGTTCGCCTTCCGCTTCGGCGGTCAGGGCACCGACCGAGACGCGCGTCTCTTCGCCGCGGGCGGCCTCCGACAGCGTCGTCGTTCGCGTCGCCCGGCCCCAGCCCAGGCCGACAATGCTCATCGTCGCGATGACGACGAAACTCGCCGGGACGCCGATCGACGAGAGAAAGATGACGATTCCCGAACTGATGACGGCGACGACGATCGCCGCCGTCAGCGGGAGGTTCGTGATGTCGTTGCCCAGTGTATCGAGCGTACGGCGGGCGATCGTGAAACAGCCGACCGCGACCGCCACGGAGCCGATCAGGATCAGGGGCACCATGTCGACGTCGCCGGTGCCGTAGATCGGCGCGATCGCGTTGGCGATGTTGCTCGTTCCCGAGGAAAAGCCCATCAGACAGCCGATAGCGACGACGGTCAGCGCGCCGACGATCTCTCGGCGGCTGGCGTCGACGCCGAACTGGAGGCGGGGCACGAGTCCCGATCGGTCGATCGACACCATCGGTCGGCCGCCCTCTTTTTCCTCGATGGCGACCCAGGCGTTGATTCGGGGGTAGAAGTATCGCCCGACCACGCCGGCCACCCAGAACCCGAGGATCGGCGCGACGATCCACCAGACGACGATCTCGCCGAGCACGTCCCAGTTGAGTTCGCCGGTCGCCATCCCCAGCGCGGCGATTGCCCCGACGGCGGTCATCGACGTCGAGGCGGGGACGCCCGCGTAGTTGCCGACGAACAGCGCGCCGCCGATAAAGAAGAGCACGGCGACGTTCGACCGCAGCGTGAAGACGGCGGTGTCGGTGACGAGTTCGTTACCGAGCGTATCGACGACCTGCGGGCCGATCGTGTAGGCACCGAGAAAGAAGAACACCGACATCAGCCCGGCAGCCATCACCTTCGTGATCACGTTCGCGCCGACAGCAGGTCCAAACGCGGGGCCCGTCGTCGAGCCGCCGATGTTGTAGCCGACGAAGATCGCGGTGAGAATCCCTACGATAAGCAGTACTTCCGTCACGGCAGACAACTCGTACGTCCGATGGTAAAAACGCGCCTATTTGTGATTCCCGTCGTCGAACCGAAGACGTGCGGGGCGATCCGAGACGCGCATAGTTCTGGGGCTCACGAACAACTGCGGGTCGTCAGCTTACCGGACGACCACCACCGGAACCGGGGAACTCCGGAATACCTTCTCGGCGATGTTGCCGACGAAGATGCGATCCGCAACGGACCCAGTGTGGGTACCGATGACGACCGTCTCGTAGTCGTCGGCCCGGTTGATAATCGCACGAGCGGGATGGCCAAATTCGATCGCGGTCTCGAGTTCCGCGTCGCCGTCGGCGTCCGCGACGATTTCGCGTGCGCGATCGAACACTTTCTTCGCGTGTTCCTCCGCGGCTTCCTCGAGATCGTCGGCGAGCGCAAGCCCCGTCGCGTGCCCCCACATCTGGGACGGTTCGCCAACGACGTGTAAGACGGTTATCTCGGCGTCCGGAAAGACCTCGAGGGCGTACTCGAGGGTATGTTCGCTCATTTCCGAGTCTTCCATCGGAACCAAGATACGTGAGACCATACGTCCCCTTCCACGCCGGAACGAGTGAATGTTACCCCGCCTACGGCGGGGCGGGTATTCGTCTTGCTATCCAGTACAAACACGCAGGGGAGGCACAGACCCGGGCTCGATCGGGTGCAGCACACAGCCTGTGACTCGGCCGAGCGCGAGATCTGATTCCTGGAGGGCCCCCTGTCACTGGGTACCGGCATACCCGCACAGCGGGTTGCGGGTGTGCCGACACTGACTGACAGGTGGTCGTACGAGAGACCGTCTCGAGTCAGAGTCCGAACACGGGAACGAACCGAAACGTCGCGTACGCCCCGATCGTCGCGATAAGCGGGACGACGTTCTGCATGAGGACCACGCGGGCCGTCGTCGCCGGATCGAAGAGATCGGCCGCGCTCGGAATCCGTTCGGGTTCCTCTTCGCCGATCGGCGGGAGTTCTTCTCCCGCTTCGTCGGCGGTCAGGGCGTCGACAGAGACCGAGACCGTCTCCTCGCCGCGGACCGCCTCGGCCACCGTAACCGGCCGCGTCGCCCGTCCCCAGCCGAGGCCGATGATACACATCGTCGCGATGATGACGAAACTCGCGGGGATGCCGATCGCCGAGAGGAAGATGACGAGCGAGGCGCTGACCGTCGCGGTGACGATCGCCGCCGGCAGCGGGAGTTCCGTGAGATCGTTGCCCATCGTCTCGAGGGTACGCCGCGCGATGGTGAACGTGCCGATCCCGACCGCGAGACAGCCGATGATGATGGCGGGATTCATCGCGAGTTCACCGCTTCCGACGAGCGGGGCGACCGCGTTCGCGATGTTCGAGGTTCCGGAACTGTACGCCATCAGGCAGCCGATGACGATCACCATCGTTACACCAACCAATTCGCGCCGGTTCGTCGTGTCCCTCGGGACTGGGATCGGAACGGGACGGGATCGGTCGATCTCGAACAACGGCCCCTGGCTTCGCTCCATCGCGATCACGCGATTGAGAGAGGAGTAGAAGTAGCGGCCGATTATCAGCGAGACCCAGAAGCCGATAAAGGGGGAGACGATCCACCAGATGGCGATCTCGCCCATGACTGCCCAGTTGAGTTCGTCGGCGGCGAGTCCGAGTCCTGCAATCGAGCCGACGGCCGTCATCGACGTCGACGCGGGGACGCCGAAGAAATTACCGACGAAGAGTGCGATGCCGATGAAGAAGAGCACGGCAACGCTCGCCTCGAGCGTGAAGACGGCGGTGTCGGTGACGAGTTCGGTACCGAGGGTATCGACGACGCGACGGCCGATGGTCCACGCGCCGACGAAGAAAAATATCGTCATCAGCCCACCGGCACTGACCTTCGAAATGGCGTCAGCACCGACGGCTGGACCGAACGCAGGTCCCGTCGTTGCACCGCCGATGTTGTAGCCGACGAAGACCGCCACGAGGACCCCCACGAGAAGCAACACCGTGCTCATATGTTGTACGGATTTCACGTGCATTCGCATATGCGTTGTGCCGCGCTGTACCGGGCATTGACGGGGTTTGAACTACCCGTGGCGCATGAGTTTCGTTACTTGATCAAGGTTCGACCGTTCCTGATTCGAACTACATCGCGGGGCAGAATTAGCCGGGGCACCCAAATTGGTCGAGCGATTCCCAAGACTCACCTCACCGATCGGATTCCCGTCGCGGTTCGTCCTTGGCCGTCTCTTCGAGTAAGTCCTGGATCTCGTCTTCACGTGGACGACGATCGATGCGACGGTCGACGGTTTCGATCTGGTCCTGGACCGCGTCGACCTGTTCGCCGATCGTCTCTTCGACCGTCTCTTCGACCGTCTCTTCGACTGCCGTCGTCATCCACTCCGGATCGAAGCGAGCCATCTTCCAGATGACGTGCAGTGCGTACGAGACTAAGACGCCTAATCCGAACGCTAACCCGACCTGTGTTCCGACGGAGACGATCAGGACGACCGAGACGAAGATCAGTGCTCCGTAGGCGAGATCGATGATGGCGTCGATACGGCGCGAATTCATCGCTCGCGTGGCCCCTCCAGTGTCGCGGGTCGGTGTCGAATTCGAGCGATACAGGAGCGCATGTCGTAGTGTCATTTCAGGGCAGCGTGTGAAATCAGTTTGGGGAAACTGCTGTCACTGGTGGCGAGAGCGAACCAGATAACGGTGGGATGTCGGGCCGTCGGCCGCAGGTTGTTCGGCGATTCGAACCGGAATCCGTTCGCACTGCCGTCCGCTGCCGGCAGTCAGTCGTTCCGTCGTCCACTCACGCGTTCGGGAAGCAGGTAGTGGCTGACGAAGATCAGGTACAGCGAGCCGACGAGGAGGACGACCACGCGAGTTTCGTAAACTCGAACGTTATTCAAAAAGCCCGAGATGGGACCGGTCGCGGGATCGACGCCCGTTCAGGGCTCGAGGACGACCAGCACCACGATCGACAGGATCGCAGTCACGTCGATCGGCAGCCGCTCGGTGAGAAAGAGCACGAGCGCGAGTCCGACGATGCCGAAGACGACGAGGGCGTCCGTCGTCAGGTCGGGTCGAGTTACAGTCGTCTGTGCGAGGAAATCGCACGCCGACACCGGCATAGGGCGACCGACACCGACCACACTTGTAAGGATTCTGTTACTATCGAGAACAGTGTCGCGGCGATGGCGGTCGACGAAACCGTCGCCTTTACTCGCGCCGGCCTCGCGCACTCGAGTATGCGCACTGATGCCAACGACGCGAGCGGGGCGTTCGAAGTGATCCCGGCGGTCGACATCCAGGACGGCGAGGTCGTCCAGCTCGTCCAGGGCGAACGCGGCACCGAGAAGACCTACGGCGAGCCCGTCGAGGCCGCCCGGCGATGGATCGACGCCGGCGCGGAGACGCTCCACCTCGTCGACCTCGACGGCGCGTTCGAGGGCGAGCGGGCGAACGCCGATGCCATCGATGCGGTCATCGACGCCGTCGACGTCCCGACCCAACTGGGTGGCGGGATTCGTACTGCCGACGACGCGATCGACCTCCTCGAGCGCGGCGTCGACCGGGTCATTCTCGGCACTGCAGCGGTCGAAAACCCGGAGATCGTGGCCGAGATCAGCGAAGCGCATCCCGACAGCGTGGTCGTCAGCCTCGACGCGAAAGACGGCGAGGTCGTCGTCGAAGGCTGGACCGAAGGAGCCGGGATCTCGCCCGTCGAAGCGGCCGAACGCTACGACGACCTCGGGGCCGCCGCGATCCTCTTTACGAACGTCGACGTCGAGGGCCAACTCGAGGGCGTCGCGACCGAGCCCGTCCGCGAGCTGGTCGAGGCAACCGACATCCCGGTGATCGCAAGCGGCGGCGTCGCGACCCTCGAGGACGTGCGGGCGCTCGAAGACGCTGGCGCGGCCGCAGTCGTCGTCGGCAGCGCGCTGTACGAGGGCAAGTTCACGCTCAACGAAGCGCAGGCTGCGATCGACGGAGACGAGTAGACGCGGCCGGCGACTCGAGCGGGACGCTCCGTTCGAGGTCACAGCGCGCCCGTAAGCAGACCGCCGACCGACCCAGCGTTCAGCGTTCCCAGAACTCGGGGGTCAACAGGACGAGCACGGGGATGATCTCGATGCGGCCGATCCACATCATGACGATCATCACGGCCCGGGTCAGCGGCGAGAACGCGAGGTAGTTGTCGAACGGGCCGGCGACGCCGAACGCGGGGCCGATATTGAGGAAGATCGAGGCGGCCGCCCCGAGCGCGTCGAACTCGTCGACCGGGTTGCCGACGCGGGCAGCGTCGACGACGATGACGACCGTCAGCAGGAAGAAGATAACCAGTGCGAGGGTGACGTACGTAAAGACGTCGCCGATGGTCTCCTCATCGACTACGGTCTCGTCGAGGCGGAGCGGTCGAACGGCGTCCGGATGAACGGCCAGAAACAGGTTGCGGCGGAACGCCTTGAGGATCACCAGCCAGCGCAGCGACTTGATCGAACACGTCGTCGAGCCGGCCATCCCGCCGGTGAACATACAGAGAAACAGCATGTGCTTCGCACCGGGCGACCAGAGGTCGAAATTCGCCGACGCGTAGCCCGTCGTCGTCACCATCGACACCACGTTGAATAGGCCGTGGCGGATCGTCGGCTCGAGCCCCATCGCGATCTCGGGATCGAGAGCAAGGGTGGCGACGACGATCGTCGCAATCGACGCGAGGAGGGCGGCGTAGAACCGGAACTCGGCGGACTCGAAAGGTCGTCGGAACTCGCCTCGCGTCACGGCGTAGAGCAACACGAAGTTGGTCGCGCCGACGACCATCACGGGAATCAGCGTCCACTGGACGGCCGGCGAGAACGCGCCGATGCTGTCGGGCTGCGGGGAGAACCCGGCAGTCGAGACGCTGGTCAGGGCGTGTGCGACGGCGTTGTAGAGGTCCATCTCCGGTGCGAGCCCGACCAGCGAAAGCGAGACGAGGGCGAGCGTCGTAAGCACTGTCATCCCGACGTACAGTCCCCAGATGAGACGAGCCGTCTCGTCGAGGTGGGGATGGAGCTTGTGGACGTTCTGGGTCTGGGTTTCGGTCTCCATCAGCTGGGCACCGCCGACGAGCAGGTGCGAGAACAGGCCGATCGCGACGATCAGGATGCCGAGGCCGCCGAGCCACTGGAGGATAGCCCGCCAGAGCATGATCGCACGGGAGTGGATCCCGAACTCGGCGATCACGGTCGCTCCCGTCGTCGTCACGCCGCTCGTGCTCTCGAAAACGGCGTTGACCGGTTGTGTGAACACCCCCGTCCCCGCGACGAGAAAGGGGATCGCCCCGACCAGCGCGACGCCGAGCCACGTCAGCGCGACCATCAAAAACGCCTCCCGCTGGCCGATCTCGCGCTCGTCGGTCAGTGCCTCGAGGCCCGCTCCGAGGACGACGGTGACGACGAGTGTGACGAGAAACGGCAGCGGATCGTCCCCGTCGACGACGGCCAGCGCGAGCGGCGCGATCGTCGGGACCGCGAGCCACTTCAGGACCGTCCCGGTGAGGCTACAACTCGAGCGCCAGTCGACGCGAAACGTCATCTACGGAGACATGTAGATGGCGGACGGGATAACGGTTCGGAACGGCGGAGTGACTCATACGGTCTGCTGTCCCGATACTGGCGCACCTGCAGGACAGGTCGCGGGTGCGCCGGAACTGACTGACAGGAGTTCGTATCATTCCTGATTGTATCCGTGGCCGACGTAGAGCGCGAAGACGTTGGCGGCGAGCAAGAGGAGAAACACCAGCGTCACGTCGGGATCGCCAAGGCCCTGTGCGAGCAGGGGGAGATGGACGAACGGGAGCGCAATCGCGGCCCAGAACGAGAGAAACTGCGTTGGACCCTTGAGTGAACGGAGGAGCCATTTCGATCGATCGCGCTGAGCCTCCGGTTCGGGGCTCGAGGGAGCGATCGAGTCGTTTGAAACGGGAGAGTTTGACATCGGAGCGGAGTACCTCTTCTCGAATACACCATTCACCCCAGAGCCCATATAACGGGTCGAAGGTTGGCGTGGTTTCGGTCCGTTTTACGTGAATGTTGTAACCTCACTAATGTTTTTATACAGTGTAAGAACCGTTTAGACATTTTATAACTGCCTTTGAGGTGATTTTCCCGAATCGGTGTCGAACGGGGTAGAGAGGGAATCCGAACCGACATCTGCGGAGGCGAGCGGAACCGCCTTGTACCGGGGGCGATATGCGTTCGACATGAGCGAGCGAACGGCAACCCGCACGCGCGAGACGGCCGAGACGTCGATCGAGTGTACGCTCGCGATCGACGGCACCGGGACGGCCGCGATCGACACTGGCATCGGCTTTTTCGACCATATGCTGACGTCGTTCGCCAAACACGGCCTGTTCGACCTCGAGATCGACTGTGACGGTGACCTCGAGGTCGACGACCACCACACGGTCGAAGACGTCGCGATCGTCCTCGGCGAGGCGTTCGACGAGGCGCTGGGTGATCGGTCGGGGATCGTCCGATATGCCGACCGGAAGGTTCCCTTAGACGAGGCCGTCGCCGGGGCTGTCGTCGACGTGAGCGGTCGGCCACGGTTTTACTTCGACGGGGCGTTCTCCCAGGAACAGATCGGAGGGTTCACCAGCGACATGGCGCGTCACTTCGGCGAGTCGCTGGCGATGAACGCCGGACTGACGCTGCACCTCGAGGTCACCGGCGAGAACGCCCACCACGAGGTCGAGGCGCTGTTCAAGGCGCTAACCCGGAGCCTCGACGATGCGACGCGGATCGACGAGCGACGGGAGGGAACGCCGAGCACCAAAGGCACGCTGTAGCGGGGCGCGGCTGCCGGTTCACTATGGCCGGCGCAGTTTCCCTCGGTTTTCGACGAACTCGCCGTCCTCGATCGCGTAGTCGACGATCGCCGCGGCGGTGTCGTTCTCGAGATCATAGGCTCCCGACGCCAGTTCCTCGACAGCGCTGCGTTTCATGGGGAACTCGCGGTTGCGCAGGAGCCGGATGACCTTGCTGTAGGCTCGTGGCCGGCTCGCCGACGAAGAGGCCTGGTCCGTTGTGTCATCCACTATGTCGTCTGCTGTCTCATTCGCTGTGTCGTCCACTGTCTCGTCCGGTTGCTCGTCGCGCTCGAGCGTGATTCCTCCGTCGAGGGTCGCGGTGTCCGAATTGGGTTCGTCGGCGTCCGCGCTGGACTCGGCGGCATCCGCATCGGCCTCGCTGTCAGCGGATTCGGGGTCGTACGCGTCGGAAGCAGTGCTGCCGTCGGTGGCAGCGTCCGTGACGGTCGCGTTCGAAGACGCGGTTCGGGAGCGGGTCGTCGTCGCGCTGTCCGCAGCGGTGACGACCGAGTCGCCAGCGGGTCGGCTGTTATCAGTCGAGTCGCGGTCCGTGACCCCGGCGCGGGCCAGCAGCGGCTCGAGTAATGTCTCGAGACGATCCCGGCAGTCGGGACAGCAGACGACGCGGCGCTGTTCGGCCTCCGTCGGCTCGAGTTCGGGCGGGACGATCTCGAACGTGCCGACGGCGTCGGCGGCACAGAAGTCACAGGTCCGAAGTTCGCGCATACTGATGGGTCACGTCGCCGAGAGCAAAAAGTATCCGTCAGACGGCGATGGAGCCGGACGCGTTCGCGGGCGACCACTGTGAGCATGCCCGACCGCTGGACCTTATACCGGTGCGTCCGTAGGGTCGACGACGAATGTTCGACGAGATCATGGAGAAGTTCGAGGGCTCGCCGAGTCAGCAGGCTGTAATCCGGCTGTTGCTCGAGCGCGGCTTCTCCGTCAACGACGAGGGGCGGGTCGTCTCGGGCGGTATCGAAATCCCGAACACGGGAATCGCCCGCGAGATCGGCGTCGATCGGCGGGTCGTCGACTCGACGACCGACGTCATCCTCGAGGATCCCGAACTCCGGCGCATCTTCCAGAACATCTCGCAGGTGCCGAGTCTGATGGATCTGGCGCCGGTGCTCGATCTGACGGTGCTGACGATCACGCCCGACGACGCCGAACAGGAGGGGATCGTCGCCGAGGTCACGGGGACACTCGCCGACAACGGCATCTCGATCCGCCAGACCATCAGCGAAGACCCGGAGTTCACCGACGAACCGCGACTCTACCTGATCACCGACGAGGAACTGCCGGGCGAGGTCATCACCGAGCTCCGCGACCTCGCGTTCGTCCGGAAGATCGAACTTCAGTAGTCGGTGGGCTCGCTATCGACGACGTCAGCGAAGTCGGTGAGCACTGCCTCGAGCGCGCTCGTGAGTTCCTCGAATCGGTCGATCGACATGGCGTCGACCGTCACCCAGACGCCGTGGGGACCACGGATGACTCGCGAAAGGTAGCCGTTCTCGAACATGCGGATCGTCGCCTGGTACTCGCCGAGTTGCGTGTTGCGGTAGGCCGACTGGGAGTGAAAACCCAGCCGTTCGTGGTCGGCGAATCCGACCAGATCGGCCGTCTGTTCCAGATCCGACCGGAGATAGAGCTGTTCGACGACATCCTCGGTGAAGTAGGTGATACTACGCAGTTCGTCGCCCACCGTCGTCCGACAGACGCTGCGGAGTTCGTCCGCGAGTTGGGGATCGATCGCCTCGCTTTCCATGTGCCCACACACCGCATAGAGAAATAATAACGTACTGGTCGGGGCGAAACATACCTGACGGCCCATCTGTAGCCGCTAGACGAGGGGACCGACGGGCTCTTTTCACCGGCCAGAATAGTGGCGCCATGGCCAGTCTCGAGCGCCGACAGTGGGAAGACGCCCCAAGAGGTGAGTGGCAGTGAGCGATGCCTACCGGACGGTCGCCGAGGCCGCCACCGCCGAGTTCTTCGTCCAGGGCTCGGAGTTCATCGGCCACGTCCGGCCAGTCGACTCCGTCGACGCCGCCGAGGCGTTTATCGACGCCGTCAAAGACGAATACGCCGACGCGACCCACAACGTCCCCGCCTATCGTGTGCGAACCGGCGACGGCGGCTCCGACGGACATTTCCTCCGGGAGTACTCGAGCGACGAGGGCGAACCCTCCGGTTCGGCCGGCAAGCCAGCGCTGAACGTCCTCACCCAGCAAGAACTCGAGAACTGTGCGGTCGTCGTCACGCGCTACTACGGCGGGACGAACCTCGGCGTCGGCGGGCTCGTTCGGGCCTACTCCCGGGCAGTGAAAGAGGCCGTCGAAGCGGCGGGCGTCGTCGAGGAGCGGCCACACGAGCGTGTCGGGATCACCGTCGACTACGACGACTCGGGAACGGTCCGCTCGATTCTGGAAAGCGAAGGCTACGAGTTCGACGCCGACTACGAGACCACGGTCTCCTTCGACGTGCGGGTCCCGCGTGCGGACGCCGAGGCGCTTCGGGATCGGCTCCGCAGCGCGACGAGCGGCCGGGCCGACCTCGAGTGAGACAGCGAGTGCCCCGAGTGACTAGTGCACCCACAACACGGTCTCGGACCCGCTGGCTTGACTGATGGTACAGTATCCGACCAGCCGTCGGCACGTCGAAAAAACGGAACCGTGACGAACGCTTACGCGTCGGCCGGGCTCGGCGCGGCGGATTCGAACTCGGACCCGGACGGTCGCGTGTAGTTACGGTGTGACAGGGAGACGAGAATCGCGAGTCCAAGCATGCGAAGCAGAAGCGTCGCCGAGAGGCCGGTGAGACCGGTGGAAACGCCGACGAGCGCGAGCACGCCTTCGAGGACGAGCAGCGGCACCTCGGGTACCATCAGGAGGATCGAGGCGATCGCGTACAGCGCGCGTTTGCCGGCGCCGACCGACGAGTACTGGTAGCCGATGATCGTGACCCCGAGCGCGTAGACGCCGAGGAACATCCCGAGGATGGGGACGACGACTTCGGGGAGGAAGAAGCCGAGATCCGTGACGTCGCTCCAGCCGATGAGTCCCCACTCGCCGTTGACGTTCCGTGCGAGCAGGATGCCCGGAGAGAACACGAACGCGAACGGGACGAGAATCTTGTTCAGCGAGAGGAGGAACGCGGCGGTCGCGGTCTTGAGTTCGTCGGCTTTGGCGACGCCTGCGCCGGCGAAGGCGGCGACGGCGACTGGCGGCGTGACGTCAGCCATCAGGCCGAAGTAGAGGACGAAGAGGTGAGCCGCGACGACCCAGACGCCCAGATCCTCCATCGGCCCGCCGAGCATCGCGACTAGGATGATGTACATCGCAGTCGTGGGCATTCCCATCCCGAAGATAATCGCCGCAACGCCCGTCAGGCTGAGCAGGATCAGGATCGAACCGCCGCTGACGGCGTCGATGAGCGCTGCGAGGTTCGGGCCGAGTCCAGAGACGCTGATCACGCCCGGAACGACGCCTGCGGCTGCGACGGCGATGACGACGGTGGTCGCGGTCCGTGCACCCGAATCCATCGATTTCAGGATGAACGTCCCGAACCGGTAGCCGGCGTTTTTTCCGAGTGACGGGCGGCTGAGCAATTCTGCACTCCGACGCGCGGAGTTGTCGATCGAGTCGTCGAGTTCGAGCAGCGGCGCATCGGCACGCGGACGGACGAACAGGAAGGCGACACTGACGAGGATCGCGATCGTTCCGAGATCCGAGACGGCCGCGCCCGCCGCGGCACCGAGCGCGTACGGGTCAGCCGCCGACTCGAGGCCGAGTAGGACCTGCACTACAGACCCGAGGCCGACGCCGTACGTCGCGAAGGCCGCGGCGTTGGCAAGCGTGAGCGCCGTGATCGAGCCGAGCAGCGGCACGCGGCTGCGCTTGTCGTAGGCGGCCACGACGGCGATCATCGCGGTGATAGCGATGATCGCGTACCAACCGGCGCGGTTGATCGACAGGCGAGCGACGACCAGGAAGTAAATCAGGAGCGCGAGCGGAATCAGGTAGAACCAGCCGGACCGGAAGTTCTCGAGACCGTTTGGAAGTTCACCGCGTGCGAGGCCGCCAATCCCACCGCGGACCGCTTCGAAATGAACCATGACCCACATCCCGAAGAAGAACGCGATCGCGGGTAGGGTCGCGGCCATGATCACGTCGGAGTAGGACGTTCCGGTGAACTCGACGATGAGGAACGCGGCCGCGCCCATCACTGGTGGGAGGACCTGGCCGCCCGACGACGCTGAGGCTTCGACCGCGCCGGAGAACTCGGGCGAGTAGCCCGAGCGCTTCATCAGCGGGATCGTGAACGCGCCCGTCGTCACCGTGTTAGCGATCGACGAACCGCTGAGCATCCCCATGAACCCGCTCGAGACGACACTCGCTTTCGCCGGACCACCCTTTCTAGTGCCGGTCAGCGAGTACGCGAGGTCGATAAACCACTTACCAGCGCCGCTCATCTCGAGGAAGGCCCCGAAGAGGATGAAGATGTAGATGAAGCGAACGCTGACGGCGACGGGCGTGCTCATGATGCCCGCCTCCGTAGTGTACCAGAGGTCGTAGACGATACTCCCCCAGGTTTCGGGCTGGATCGCCAGCGCTCCGATCACCGAATCGCTCGAGATGAAATACCCCCATCGAGCGTAGACGATGAACGACGCGATCAGCGACATGAGGACCACGCCCAGTGTCCGGCGCGTCGCCTCAAGCACGAGCAGAATTCCAAGCACGCCAAGCAAGAACGCGCCGGACTGTCCGTCGATCGGCACGCCGAGCGTGGTCAGTCCGGCGACGAGAGGCGCGAGTGGCGGGACGGCCTCGTCGAGTGGCGCACCCGACTGGATGCCGAAGGTCGCCAGCTCCTGGATCTCCTCGTACGAAGTCACGAAGTAGTACGCCGGGAACAGCGAGAGGGTGGCGAGGAGGGCGTCGAGTGGCGTGATCCGACTCAGGCTCGGATCAACGGCCGCCCATCGGACGCCGTCCCGGAGCCGTTCGACGGCGTGCGTGACGGGGCTGTCCGGACCGAACCGACTACTAACGGCGGAGGCGATCGCGCCGAGTCGGCGAGCGACGAACTCGTCGCCGGTACTTGCCGGGAACAACAGAAATGCGAGGACGAGCGCGAAGGTCACGTGGATCGCGTACACCTGCAGCGGCTGGAGCGACGCGATTTCGACAGTTCCGATACCCGGCAGCGTCGCACTGAACTTGTAGCTGCGGGCCGCGATCCACATCTGGAACGCCGAGAACGTGATGCCGATCAGGGCGACGAGTGCAGCCGACAGCCCCTGATGAGATCGACTTCGCTCGACCTCCTGTAGTAGTTCGTCCTGTTCCTCATTCGAAAGGGAGTCTGCGTCTCGTGAATCTGTACTCATGGTATCATGTGTGCTGATTTCGGTTCGTCTATCGATACGGTTCGAGCCGTCGACTCGAGGAGGTCGCCGACGAGCGTCTGCTCGGTCACTGTGAGGGTGACGTCGCCATCGGACAGCGAGACGAGGTCGTAGCGTTCACCGTCGACGATGAGTTCGTGCCCAGCGATCGAGCCCGGAACGACGCCGATTTCGTCGTACGATTCGTCGACCTCGAGAACGAGTCCCTCCTCGGTCGTCTCGACCGGCGCATCCGAGGGCAGGCCAGCGCCGTGTGAATGAAAAACCATCCGGTCCATTCGGAGCTGGGTCCCGTCGACGACGTAGATATCCTCGATGGCCGTCTTCTCGACGCTGTGGGTGTACGAGAGCGTGACGACGTCCCCGTCGTCGACCGGTACAGACAGGAGTCGTTCGTCGGTGTCGGTATCGGTGACGACGAGCGTCCGGTGTGCCGACGCGGTCGAGGTGACGGTCGCTGTCGCTCCGACTAGGACGAGGACGGCCACGACCACGGCCAGATAACGGTATGGTAGGCGAGTCACGGTCGATAAAGTACGTAGTCGGTTGCGCCGTTTGGCTCAGCCGAAGTATGCCGCAGCGCCCGGGTGGAGGTCGATGGGCATTCCGTCCTGTGCCGAGTCGGCATCGATGAAGTCCGACTTCTGGTCGATATCGTCGACGTTATCGAAGATCGCCGTCGTGACGTCCTCGACGACCGCCTCGTCGGCCTCCGCGTGGGTCGCGATCATCGCCTGGACCGACACCGTCTCAAGGTCCTCGCTGATGCCGTCGTAGGTGTCGGCGGGAACCATATCCTCGGCGAACCACTCGGCGTCGTTCATGATGTCCTCGCGGGTCTCGCCGCCGATCTCGACGAGCGAGATATCCGAGCTGGTCGCGAGATTCTCGACGGAACCGACCGGCCACCCGCCCACAACGAACGCCGCGTCGACATCACCGTCGCGGATCTGGTCGGTCGCCGTATCGAAGCCGGTGTTCTGCTCGGTGAAGTCGCCCTCCTCGATGCCGGCGGTCTCGAGGATCTGCAGGGCGTTGACCTGTGTCCCGCTGCCGGCGTCACCGGTGTTGACCGTCTTCCCGTCGAGGTCTTCGACCGTCTCGATCCCGGAGTCAGCCTGCGTGATGACGTGGATCGTTTCGGGGTACAGCGTCGCGACGCCGCGAATGTTCTCCATCGCGTTGCCCTCGAGGTCCTCGGGGCCCGTGCCGTTGACTGCGAAGTAGGCGACGTCGTTTTGAATCAGCGCGAAGTCGGCGTCCTCGCGGTTGAGGTTCCCGACGTTCTCGAGGCTCGCACCGGTCGACTTGACCTGCAGCGAGTAGTCCGTGTTGTCCTCGACGATCGTCTTGAAGTTGTTCGAGAGCGGGTAGTACGTGCCGCCGGTGCCGCCGGCGTGCCACGAGAGCGTGTTTCCACTCGTACTATCGCTGCTACAGCCGGCAAGTGCCGTCAACCCGGCAGCACCTGCTGCCGTCACGAATTGTCGTCTGTTGAGATCGTATGACATACTTGCACGATAATAGCGAGGCTATTTATGCATTATCAATTTCGAAGGGTCATGTTTCCACATCTGTTACTGATTGTGGACATCCAACAAGTGTTTGTTAACTAATATTATCCATATTGTGTAATATAAGGTATATTATTTATATTCTGACTGCGAGTAGCGACCGAATCCGTCTGACCCCGATTGTGGCAGGGGAATCTATACCCCGCTTCGTCATGTTCGACTGAGCATGGACAGGAACGTCTGTGGAGTCAACCGGGCAGGCCGTGTGCTTCTCGCGATGGGGCTCCTCATCGTCGGCTATCGTACCCGACAGCGGACGCTCGGCACGCTCGCGTTCGTCGCCGGCAGCGACCTCCTCGCCACCGCGGTCATTCAGCGCTGCCCGGTAAACGCGCTGCTTGGGATCGACACCTGCGACACCACACCGTAGCAAAAGAGCGGACACTCGAGTCCAGGCGGCTCTCAACTTATTCCATCAGCGGCTGCTCCCCTCGTCGGGCTCGTACGGGACCGCGTCGTCGTCGACCGGCGGTGCACCGATCGCGATCACCGAGACCGGTTCGTCGGCGTCGTCGGGGTTGTACGCCCGGTGGGGTGCTTCGGGCTCGGCTGCGAACATCGATTCCTCGGGGACGGTAAACTCTTTCTCGGGCGTCTCGACGTGCAGCGTCCCCGAGAGGACGACGAATGCCTCCTCTTGAGTCTCGTGGGAGTGGTAGGCAAGCGGGAGCTGCTCGCCCGGTGCTGCGTCGAAGCGATTGATCGCGATCGCGTCCATCCCGGCTGCGTCGCTCAGCCGTCTGAGATCGCAGGGGCGGTTATCGACGTACTCGCAGTCGTCCGGATCGACAACGCTGTAGCTCATCACAGTTCGATTCGGGGCGATCCGCAAAAGTCCGTTGTCCCGTTCAGTGAGAGCTGGCGCGCACGCGGCTCACGTCGTCCGGAACGCGCGGTCGCCGGCGTCGCCGAGCCCAGGGACGATGAAGCCGTCGTCGTCGAGTCGGTCGTCGATCGAGACCGTCAGCAGGTCGGCCTCGTCGAACTCGCCGCCGACGCGAAGCAGGCCTTCAGGTGCCGACACCGCCGAGAGGACGATCAGGTTCTCGGGGTCGGGCGAGTTCTCGATGACGTGATCCAGAACAGTACACATCGTACTCCCCGTCGCGAGCATGGGATCGGCGATGATGACCGTGTCCTCCTCGGTGATCTCGGGCAGTTTGACGTAGTCGACCGTAATGGGGAACGAGCCGTCCTCGTCGCGGCCGGCCTCCTCGTCACGGCTCGCGCTGATGACCCCCTGTCGCGCCCGCGGGAACGCCTTCAGCAGTCCCTCGACGAACGGCGTCGCGGCGCGCAAAACGTTGATGATGACCACGTCGTCCAGCCCCTTGACGCGCTCGCCCATCGTCGGCTCGAGCGGCGTTTCAATCTCGACGTACTCGGTTTCCATCCGGCCGTCGATGATCTCGTAGCCACAGATTCGGCCGAGTTTGACCAATCCCTTTCGGAAGCTGACCTGCTCGGTCTCGACGTCGCGCAGGCGCGAGAGCGTGTCCTTCGCCAGTGCGTGCGTGATGAGATAGGCGTTATCCCGGTCTTCGATCGGCATATCCCAACAGCCACTCGCCGGGTAGTTCACAGTATCGATCACCGGCGAGCCCCAGCTCACACTGAGACCCACAGACAGCAGGTACAGCATACCTGCGTACGACTCGGTGCCGTGTGACAGGCAGACGCGGTCGTCACCAGACGAGTGCCGGCAGAGAAGTTTATACCTGTTCGCACGTTATCAGTCGGCCAGTCGAATGGAAGAGAGCATCTCGGGATTCAAAGTTCGCGGTGACTGGGGCGACATCGTCGAACACGGCGAGCGCATCACGCGCGCGCTTCGAGAGGTCGATGTCCACGACTCCGAGCAGGCCGGCGACGCGGACTACACCGCTGCCTTCGAGGAGTGGGACGAATGGCGTCCGAAGGCCCACGAAACGCTCGATTCAGACGTCAGCGAGAAGACGGCCGATCAGGCCAGCGTCGAAGAGGGCAAGGGCGAAAAAGCTGGCAAGGAGCCCGACGAGGACATCAAGACCGCCGGCGAGAAACTCTCGGAGTCGTACGAACGGCTCGAGGAAGACGACGCCGAGGCGGCGGTCGGCAACTGGAAGGAGTCGATCGACTACGTCGCGCGAGCGGCCGACTCCGCGGGGCGCAAGGCCCTGCGACGGGTCGAAGACACGGTCTACCAGAACGTGATGACCCAGCTCGCGCCGTATTACTTCGACAACGAACTCGTCAGCGCCAACATCCAGCAGTCGGCGCGCAACGGCGACAACGGCGAGCAGTTCGTCTTCGAGATCAACGTCAACGACGACGAGCTCAAAGAGATCGTATCCGACCGCCTCGCCGAGTACGAAGACGAGATCGACCGCTGGCACGTCGAAGTCGAAAAGGACACCGACGCCGCCGAAGCCATCGAAGGAGCGGAGCCGCCACCCGAACCCGACGACAACTCCAAGTCGACAACGAACTGAGGCGGGCGAACATGTCAGCCGTGGGACGGCCGACAGCGGTACTGCCAGCCGAAGGTCGGCACACACTTGTAGGAACACCATATAGAAAACGAGTAGATGGTCGATATCGCTACAGTCGGGGCCTTCGCCGTAGCCGCGGTCGCGAGTCTGTTCATGGCCTGGGCGATCGGTGCCGGCTCGAGCGGCTCGACGCCGTTTGCCCCGGCAGTCGGTGCGAACGCGATTTCGGTGATGCGAGCAGGCTTTCTCGTCGGGCTGCTCGGCTTTGCCGGCGCGGTGTTACAGGGCGCAAACGTCTCCGAGGCGGTCGGCACCGAACTTATCGGCGGCGTGACGCTGTCGTCGACCGCCGCGACGCTCGCCTTGCTCATCGCGGCCGCGCTGGTCGCGATCGGCATCTTCACGGGGTATCCGATCGCGACGGCGTTTACCGTCACCGGCGCGGTCATCGGGACCGGCCTCGCCATGGGCGGCGACCCCGCGTGGGCGAAGTATATCGAGATCGCCGCCCTCTGGGTGCTCACGCCGTTCGTCGGCGGCTTCATCGCGTACGCGGTCGCTCGAGCCCTCCGGGCCGACACGATCACGGAGGAACACCTCGTCATCGGGTTGGCCGCCGTCGTCGGCGCGATCGTCGCCAACATCGAGTTCGCGATCCTCGGCGCGGGTGCCGGCGGCGCGTCGATCGCACAGGTATCTGGCAGTTCGCTCCCCGTCCCCGCGGCTGCCGGTACCGCCGCTGCCACGCTGATCATCGCGGCGCTGTGGGCGGGCGCGATCGCGCTCGATCTCGGCAACGGAACCGAACGCGGCGAGCGACACTTCCTGCTCGTCCTCGGCGGCCTCGTGGCCTTCTCGGCCGGCGGCAGTCAGGTCGGGCTCGCGATCGGCCCGTTGATTCCGCTCTCGAACGACCTCGAGTTACCGTTGCTCGCGATGCTCGTCGGCGGCGGCTTTGGCTTACTGCTCGGGTCGTGGACCGGTGCACCACGGATGATCAAGGCGATCGCACAAGACTATTCATCGCTGGGGCCGCGCCGATCGATCGCGGCGCTGATCCCCTCATTTATTATCGCGCAAGCCGCTGTGTTCTTCGGCATCCCGGTCTCGTTCAACGAGATTATCGTCAGCGCGATCATCGGCAGCGGCTACGCGGCGGCCGGCGCTGGCGGTGGCGTCAGCGCTCGCAAGATGGGCTTCACCGTCTTCGCCTGGGTCGGCTCGCTCGCTGGCTCGATCGTCGTCTCCTACGTCGGCTACATCGCGGTCGATGCGCTCGTGTTGTAAGACAGTAATTTAACGGTGTACCAGCGCAGCCGTCGGATGATCAAGATCCTGTCGAGCGACATCGAACGGTCTTTACACGACGGGTCGTGAAATCGAGTATGGACGAGGACGCCGTCGATGGCACCGAAATCCCAGACGACGCGATCCAGTGGCGACGCGACACAAGCACCTCGCGTACTGTGCGACTGCTCTGGACCTTCGGCGTCGGGACGTTCTTCGCCGCGATCAGTATCGTCGTCAGCTGGCGACTGTACAGGATGGCCAGCGAGATCGGCGGTGGCATCGTCGTCGTGGCCCTCATCGCGGCACTGGCCGCGACGGTTCTCGCGCTCGCCGCCACGGACGAGACCGAGCGATATCTCGAGCGACTCCCTATCGATGTCTCGTCGGGGGCGAGTCTGGATCGAACGATAGACGCCGCCGTCGGCACGGTCGTAATGGGGATCGTGATCGGCACGCTGCTGGGTATCGGCCGATACGTCTCCCAAAACGAGGTGTTGACCGTCGGTGCCAGCCCCTTCACCGCGCTGGTCACGCTGTTGCTGCCGCTTGCGTTCGTCGCACTCGTGCTCTCCTCGTTTCTGCAGTCGGTCGGCACGTTCGATCACGAGGCGGGAACGATCTACCTCTACGAACCCAAGCAAGCGATCGACCTCGCGGTGATCGAGGACGTTTCGATTCGCACGATCGGCGACACGGCTCTGCTGACGCTCAGCTACGCCCAGCCCGACGGCCAGTACGTCGAAGGCCCGCGTCGCCTCGTCGTGCCGCCCGCAGTCGCACGCGACGTCGCGGCGCTCGTCAAATCGAAGAACTGACATTCCGTACCGCCGACGACATTACTCGTCGTGATCGTCGACCTCGAGCGTGGTAGCCTCGTCGCCCTCCTCCTCGGCGTCGTCGTCGGGCACCGTGAGCTTCTTGAGTCGCGCTTTCATGATACGCGTGTTCTCAACGGTCTCGACCGTGATCCGGACGCCGTCGTAGGTGATCTCTTCGCCCTCTTCGACGAGGCGGCCCGCACGGTTGAAAATGAAGCCGGCAATGGTCTCGAACTCCTGGCCCTCGGGGAGGTCGATCTCGAGGGTTTCGTTGACGTCCTCGATGTTGACCTCGCCGCGGACGAGAACGGTGTCCTCGTCGATCGCCTCGATCGGCTGTTCCTCGCCGCCTTCGAGGATCTCGCCGACGATCTCCTCGATCATGTCCTCCATGGTCACCAGCCCTTCGGTGGTGCCGAACTCGTCGATGACGATCGCCATGTGCATCCGGTTCTCGCGCATCTCCGAGAGCAACTCGTCGACGTTTTTCGACTCGGGGACGTGCAGCGTCGGCTGGATGAGATCGGCGAGCTCGAGGTCGTCGCCGTCGGACTCGCCGTAGTTGAGGTCGCGGACGAGATCGCGGATGTGAACGACTCCCTGAACGTTGTCGAGACTGCCCTCGTAGACGGGCACACGGGCGTGGCCGCTCTGGATACAGGTCTCGATCGCCTCGTCGATGGCGGCGTCTTTCGGCACCGCCGTCATATCCAGTCGCGGCGTCATGACCTCCTTGACGATCGTGTTGTTAAAGCGGAATATCCGCTGGAGCATCTCGTGTTCCTCCTCCTCTAAGACGCCCTCTCGCTCGCCGGACTCGATCATCTCCTGGATCTCGTCGCGGGTGACGTAGGGCGACTCGATCGCGCCCGTCGACCCGATGAGCCTGTTGATCTGTCGGGTGAGGTAGTCGAAGAGGACGATGAGCGGATACAGCAGATACTCCGTCGCCTTCAGCGGTTTGGCGATTCGAATCGACCACGTTTCGGTGTTCTCGACGGCGTAGGACTTGGGGACGCTCTCGCCGAACAGGAGGACGAGTGCGGTGATCCCAAACGTCGCCAGCAGGACGCCCACCAGTCCCCCGAAGTGAATCGAGAGGATCGCCGTCGCGATCGAGGACATCGCGATGTTGACGATGTTGTTGCCGACCAGGATCGTCACGAGCAGCCGATGTGGGTCGTCCTTGAGCCCTCTGACGAGTTCTGCGTCCGGAACGCCGTCCTCGATCATTCCCTCGAGGCGGTGTTTCGGAAGGTTGAACATCGCGATCTCGGACGAAGAGAAGAACGCGGAGAGAGCAATAAGGACGACGATCGCGACCGTACCGAGAGTCGTCACCAGCGACTGATCGACCTCGACGCCCACGATCGGGAGCGCGTAGGCGGCCACCAGCGCTTCGAACAGCAGAGACAACGCCATTGATATACAGCCTTATGGCTGAATCGGTTAACAGTTTCCTATTTGATGGTCGAATGACGGCCATCGCCGCCGCCGACGACACGTTTACCCGGCCGTTTCCGCTACAAACGGGTATGAGTGAAACCGCCGAGCCACCGATCACGTTCTACCGGTTGCAGGGCTGTCCGTTCTGCGAGCGGGTCGCCCGGCTGTTAGACGAGTACGACCTCGAGTATCGCTCGCGGTTCGTCGAACCGATGCACTCGGAGCGCGACGTCGTCAAACGCGTCGCCGGCGTCCGGACCGTCCCCGTCATCGTCGACGACACCACCGGCGTCACGATGGCCGAGAGCGCAAACATCGTCGACTACCTCGAGACGACCTACAGCGGGGGCGACCGTCCCGACACGGCCGCGGCGAACGCGGGAGGCGAGAACTGATGCTCGGCTTCGACGTCGTCGATCTCGGTCCAGCGGATCATCCCGAACCCGGCGAGACAGCACCTGCGTTCACCCGCCCGCTGGTCACCGACGAGTTCTGGGAGGATCAGTCGCTGTCGGCGCTCGTCGACGAGCACGACGGCCCGACCGTCCTCGTATTCACGCCGATGGCCGGCTCCTTCCTCGCGAAGTACGTCTGGGACGAACTCACGGCCCGCGGCTGGGACGAGCACGAAGCGCAAGTCGTCGGCCTCACAGCGTCGACCCCCTACGAGATCAAACGGTTCGTCCACGACAACGACTACCCCTTCCGGTTCTTCGCCGATCCCGGAAACGATGTCGCCGAGGCCTACGGCATCGCGCACGACCTCGACGGGATGACCGGCATCAGCGAACCCCGCGTCGCCGTCTTCGCGCTCGACGCGGACCACACCGTCGAGAGCGCGTGGGTCGCCACCGACTGGCCCGAGTTTCCCGACTACGACGAGCTCGAGGCCGACCTCGGCCTCGAGTAACACGGCCCCGAGCGACAGCTTTTTGCTCGAGATCGGCCGATTTCGAATCGAATGAGCGAATTCGACCGTGCAGCCGAGGCGATCGACGCCGGGGAACTCGTCGTCTATCCCACCGAGACCGTCTACGGCCTCGGCGCGGCGGCACTCGAGCCCGATGCCGTCGAGCGGGTCTTCGAGGTGAAAGGACGCGACCGATCGAAGCCGCTGTCGTTTGCAGTGCCGTCGGTGCCGTCGGCGCTGCAGTACGTTCGCGCGACCGAACGGGAACGGCGATTCATGGCGACGTTCCTTCCCGGGCCCGTGACGGTCCTCTGTCGGCGACGCGAGGCCGTCCCCGACGAACTCACGGCGGGTCGCGACCGCGTCGGCGTTCGCGTCCCAGATCACCCCCTCGCGCTCAGGCTCTGTGAGAAAGCTGGCACGCCGATCACGGCGACGAGCGCGAACGTCAGCGGCCGACCGAGCGTCCGGGAACTCGAGGACCTCGACCCGGAAATCCGCGAGGCCGCCGCAGTGGCACTCGACGGCGGTGAAACCGATGGCACTGAAAGCACCGTTGTCGACGTCTCCTCGGAGACGATCCATCGCCGCGGCGCACAGGCCGACGAGATCGAAGCCTGGCTCGAGACGCACTGACCGCTATCCGATCCCGAGCAGCGAACGCAAGGTTCGCGTCTTGACCCCACACTCGGTGGCGAACTCACAGGACTCGCATTTCGAACGGGTCTTCGTCCGCGGCGGTGGGCCATCCAGCTCGCGAACCGTCCTGAGCGCACTGCGATACTGTGCTTTCCGGCGGGTCGTCATGTCGACCGACCGAATCACGCCGTAGGCCGGATACTCGAGCCAGACCCGTTCGATCGATTCCTGATGTTCCCATGCCAGTGCCTTTGCCGCCGCGACCGCGTGAACAGACTGTGACTTCCAGACGCCTGTTTCAGGTGGTTCTCCCGACGAGACAAGCGCCGGCTCGAGCGGCTCGGCAAGAACCTTGTGGACGATGCCGCGACAGTGCCGTCCGGTTGCGAACACGTCCCGCTTGTCAGGGTCACGGAGCCGCTTCCAGTCGCCTGCATCCTCGAGGCGCCGTCTCGTCGCTGCCAGCCGCTCACGATAGCGACCGGGAGGGACGGCGATCGGCTCGGACTCGAGGGCATCCGGCGGGGCCTCGAGCAGGGGTTCGTACCGGAGCTCGAGTGCGCGGATCGCCTCGACTTCCGGCGGCGGTTCACGCTCTTCGGCCGGCAGCGTCCGCTGATAGTAACACTTCCGCGCACAGTAAGCGGCGGTTCGGAGGTCGCTAAAGGAAACGTGGGGGCGAGTCACGGGTCGTCTGGCCGCGGCTTCCCATAAAAAGGCTCGCTGAGTGATCCGACGGCTGTCCGCTAGCGGTTCGTGAGAGGGTCGGCGGAAGTCAGTGCTGCATCCGCGAGCGACCGAGGGAGCGAGTGGGCCGACGACTGACCCAAAGCGAGCGACGCGAGCGACGGGGAAGGAGGAGTGCTTTTGATCAACCGTTTACCGAGGGACGTCACGCTGTGTGGCGAAGCCGCCAGCGTGACAGACCGTGGTTCGAGACGCCAAAGGCGTCTCGTCATCACGAGAGAGCGAAGCTCTCTCGAACGACAGCGTAAAAGGTTGTTAGAAGTCCACGTCCGTCTCCATCCCTTCCGTCGCGTCCTCGAGGCCGTCTTCGCGGACATCGGTGGTCATACGTTCGGTGATGTCGGCGTCGGCGAGGATGCTGTCGAACTCGTCGCGGTAGCGGTCGTTAGCCGTTCGGGACTGAGTCTGTGCCTCGGCGACGCGGCGAGCACGACGGATCTGGGCCTCGCTGACGTCGTACTCGTCGGCGAGCGTCGCGTCGTCTTCCTCGCGATCGCGGATCGCCGCGAGGTCGAGGTCGTCGGCGTCGTCCTCGTCGATGAGGTGCAAGGACAGCCGCGCGTCGAAGACCACGTCTTCGTCGACCTCGAGTTCGGCAGCGAGGTCGGCGTCGCTTCGCTCGTCGTAGAAGCCTCTGGCAACAGCAATCAACTCGTCGTCGGACAGCGGCGTCTCGAACGCGTAGCGCTCGCGCATCTGCTGGACGACGCTCCGGAGGCGTTCCTCGTCCGAGCGCTCGTCTCGCTCGAGCGAGCCGCGAGTGTCCTCCTGTGATTCGGTGATGGTTTCCTCGCCGTCGGTGACGTCGGTGAAGATATCACGGAGTTCCTCAGTTTTTTCGTTCATGGGTGGACACTCCCGACGGGAGTCTATTTAAGCCTGTTGCCAGATAACGTCGAGGGAGGCCGTTCGAATGCGGATCGAATTATGAACTTCAAATACTTGTAGGATTTTCGCACGACTGCAACGGGGTTTGCCTCGGTTCAGTGTGACAAGAATTAAGTCACAGCCACCCACCTCATTGTGCATGAATACGTTAGCACAGGCAGACGTCGCAAGGGAGACGTACTGGGGAATCACCAGCGTCGAGTACGCGGTGTTTTACTTCCTTGCGTTCGTGACGGTCGCCGTCTTTACTTACGGTGTCTACCGCCGGTTCGCTCGGTACGCACAGGGTGACGGCGATTCGCTCCCCCGTCTCGACGAGCTGCAACGGCGCGTCGTGAGCGCAGCCAAGATCGTCCTCTCGAACGAGAAGCAGTTCAACAGGGACCTCTACGGCGGGTTGATGCACTCGTTTATCCTCTGGGGCTTTCTGACGCTGTTTATCGCGACCTCCATTCTGATGGTCGAGGAGTACGGCGCACAGAAGCTCCTCCACGCCTCGTTCTGGAACGGTGACTTCTATCTCGCCTACCAGTTCATCGTCGACGCCATGGGCCTGCTGTTCGTCGTCGGCATCGGCATGGCGCTCTATCGGCGCTACTGGGTCCGCAACCACCGTCTCTGGGATCGCCACACCTCTCTCGAGGACGATCTGTTCATCTGGACGCTGTTCGCCCTCGGCATTGGTGGCTTCCTGCTCGAGGGATTGCGCGTCTACAGCGCCGGGATTCCCGACCACGAGACCGTCAGCTTCGTCGCCTACGGGATGGCACTGGGCTTCGACGCGATCGGACTGGCGACGCTGGGGCCCGAACAGGCCGGACTCAACGGGGCCGGTTTGAACGTCGAGAACCTCCACTGGCTCGCGTGGTGGACCCACTCGCTGATCGCCTTCTTCTTCATCGCGTGGATCCCCTACGCCAAGCCGTTCCACATGCTCTCGTCGTTCGCCAACGTCGTCACCCGTGACGAGAAAGCCGGGAAACGGCTGCCCAACGTCCCCTCGGATCTGGACGCGACCAACGCCGAATCTATCGACGATTTCACCTGGAAAGAACTCCTCGACCAGGACGCCTGTACCAAGTGTGGGCGGTGTTCGTCGGTCTGCCCCGCCAAAGCCTCCGACCGCCCGCTCGATCCGCGTAACGTCATCCTCGACCTGAAATCCTACCGTGAAGACCTCGAGGCCGGCGGGGAGGACCAGCCGATCGTCGCCCACGGTGGCACCTCGGTGATCGACGCCGAGACGATGGAGTCCTGTATGGCCTGTATGGCCTGTATGGACGCCTGTCCCGTCGAAATCGAACACCTCAAGAGCTTTACCCGCCTCAACCGCCAGCTCACCGATCAGGGTGACATCGACTCGAGCATGCAGGACGTCTTCCAGAACGTCATGCAAAACGGCAACACCTTCGGTGACTCACCCCGGAATCGGGGCGACTGGACCGAGGAACTCGAGTTCGACGTGGCCGACGCTCGCGAGGAGGAAGTCGACTACCTCTGGTACGTCGGCGACTTCCCGAGCTACGACGAGCGCAACAAACAGGTCGCACGCTCGCTGGCCACGATTTTGAAAGAGGCCGACGTCAGCTTCGGCATCCTCTTCGACGACGAAAAATTCGACGGCAACGACATCCGCCGCGTCGGCGAGGAGTTCCTCTACATCGAACTCGCTGGCCACCACGTCGAGACCTGGGAGGACTGTGAGTTCGACACGATCGTCTGTACGGATCCGCACTCCTACAACACCTTCAAAAACGAGTATCCCGAGGTCGACTTCGAGGAGTTCGCCGACGACCCCATGATGCCCTTCGAGTACGACGAGCAGTGGAACAAAGACGGCGAGGTCGAGGTCTACCACTGGACCCAGGCCGTCGAAGAACTCGTTCAGGACGGTCGACTCGACCTGACCGGCACCGAACTCGACTACACGGTCACCTACCACGACCCATGCCATCTCGGCCGGTACAACGACGAGTACGAGGCCCCGCGTGAACTCATCACAGCGACGGGCTGTACGTTAGACGAGATGCCCCGCAACCGCAGCAACTCCTTCTGCTGTGGTGGCGGCGGTGGCGGCCTCTGGATGGACTTCGAAGAAGAGCCCAAACCCAGTGAAGAACGGATTCGCGAAGCCCTCGAGGATACCGACGCTGGTAGCGACGTCGAGAAGTTCGTCGTCGCCTGTCCGATGTGCATGACGATGTACGAAGACGGCCGCAAGACCGGCGGCTACGAGGACGAGATCGAAATCGTCGACATCGCCGAACTCATCGTCGAAGCGATCGGCAAGACCGAGGAAGCGAAGGTCGAGGTCGCAGCCGACTAACGACGACCCGTTTTCGACGACGTCTCTCGCGACCGGTTTTCGTGGTGTGACTCGAGCGTGATCGATTCGTCGTAGGAGATCAATCAACTACTGAACGGTGTTGCTCGTCTCGAGCGAACCCGGATCGTGAAAATATAGCTCTTCAGTCGGAGCCGCTGGCTCGAGTCACCGCGTCGTGACTCTCGGCCCCGGATGCAACGTCTCCGGCCCGTACCTCGCGGACGAACTCGAGGAAGTTGTCGAAGACGAGTTTCGCCTCGCACGATTGCTGATAGTTCTCCGGGGTGATCTCGGCGAGGATCGACTCGAGGCGCTCGTCGGAGAGGTCCTTGCGGTGGACGAGTTCCCGGGCGGTCTTGCTGTCGTACTCGGGATGGAACTGGACGCCGAAGACACGGTCCTTGCGGAAGCCATGGTTCGAATACTCGTTTTCGGCAAGGGGCTCGGCACCGGACGGGAGCTCAGTGACCGCGTCGGAGTGGCTGGTGAAGGCAGTGAAGATCTCGTCGATGCCGTCGAACAGCCGTGACTCGCCGGTGTGCTCGATCTCGCTGTAACCGACCTCGTAGACGCCCATGTCCGCGACGGTGCCGCCGAGGACGTCGGCCAGCAGCTGGTGGCCCCAGCAGACGCCGAGGAAGGGGACACCGCGGTCGATCGCCTCGCCGACCCACTCCTTGACGGGGCGCATCCAGTCGTCGTCCCAGTAGACCGACGACCGGGAGCCAGTGACTACAGCGCCGTCGTAGTCGAAGCCGTCGGGGACCGTCCCATCGGTGGCGTCGAACTCCGCCAGCGAGGCGTCGAGTTCGCGACGAAAGTTCCGCGTCGTGTTCTTGTCCTGATGGGCCGCGTTCAGGACGGCGATTCGGAGGTGACTCATTGCGATCTAGTGGTAACTCAGTAAAAATAGGCCTTGTGCACAGTGCCGACGTTGCCGTGACCGACGAGGTCGAGAGTGGGCGCGTCGCTCGAGCCGACGGGCCCGCAGCGATCGGGGGAAAGCGATGCCGATCACTGCGGGCGATAGATGCCGCTCTCATCCCGGCTAAACTGCTCGCCGGTGTGGAACCAGCCGTCCGTGAACCGACCGAGATCGTCGGCCTCGTCGTATTTGGCGCGCCCGCGTTCGGCGGGCTCGTACCAGTCCCCATCGTCGGTACCGAGAGCGCTCACGTAGCCGTCGGCGAGCATCGGTCCTGACAGTTGCAATTGTCCCTCAGCCACGCCCTCGAGGACCATCCCCTCCTCGTCGACCAGACGGGCGCGACAACCTGGCACCGGGTGACCGACGGGAGCACCGTCGCCGTCGGAACCTGACGGGTCGGTGTCGAACCCGCCGCTCATAGCGGTCGGACACTCGAGGCAGCCATAAACCGGTGCGACCGGAACGTCGTGGTCCCGGTAGGCCGCGACCGCCTCGTCGTCGGCCGGTCCCTCGCAGACGACGCGCTCGAGCGAGTCGACCGCGTCGTCGAATCCGGATTCGGCCGCGATATCGCGAATCGCCCGTTCACGGCCGAGCAAGAGCGTCGCGTTCTCCGCGGCCATCGCGGTCGTGGCGTCGCCGGGATCGAACGCGCGGTCGAGCAAGAGCGTGCCGCCGACGTACAGCACCGACAGCGCGACGCGGACGAGGCCGTCGGGGGTCGACAGCGGCGTCGTGAGCGGCACGACGTCGTTGGCGGCGAGCCCCCACGCGACGACGCCCGTGATGCAGTTGCGCTCGATGGCGGTAGCCGAATAGCCGGCAACCGGTCGGCCGGTCTCACCGTGGAGCACCAGCGTCGGCGTCGCGTCCGTCGGTTGCTCGCTGCGGTCGATCGGCTCACCCTCGGTCTCGGCCAGCGCCTCGAGCGTCACGACCCGATCGAAGGGGATCGATCGCACCAGATCGCGCTGGGCCGCCTCGGCGACGACCAGTTCGGGCTCGAGGACGTCAAACGGTCGTTCGACGGTAGCCGGCGTCAGCAGGTGCGAGATCGGCGCGAACGTCGCGCCGAGTCGCCGACAGGCGAAAAACAGCGCGAGCGCGGCGACCCGGTTTCTGGTGACGAGACAGACCGTGTCGCCGGCCCCGACCTCGCGCGCGGCGAGCCGCTCGGCGATCCGATCCGCGACCGTTGACAGCTCTCGGTACGAGACCCGATCCTCGTGGATCGTCTCCGCGGGGGCATACAACCGCCGCTCGGAGATGTCGATAACCGCCGTCCGATCCGGAAACTGCTCGGCCCGTCGAGCCAGAGAGAGGGTCACGATAGCTCCTCCAACGTCGTCGCTCGTAGTATCTTGGGGTCCGATCGCAAGCACCCGCGCACCGGAGACGAGCCTCCGTTCCCGCTGGCTGGCAACCGCGGAGATCGGTCGAAAAACAGTACATCAAAGGCACCCCCTCACTTTCCGGAAAGCAAACAGATGCAGCTCTCGTGGTCCGAAGCGCCGTCGGTCGTCGCGGTTCCGGACGTCCCACTCGAGGAGCCGGTGCTCGTTTTCACCATCGCGCTGGCGGTGTTTCTGGTCGGCCCGCTGGTCGTCCGACGACTCGGACAGCCGGGGATCGTCGGGGTCGTCCTGCTCGGCGCGATCCTCGGTCCCGGCGGAACGGGGCTGGTCGCTCACAGCGACGCGATCGTCCTGCTCGGCGAGGTCGGGTTGATCTACCTCCTCTTTACCGTGGGCCTCGAACTCGATCTGCGGCAGTTCTCCGAAGATCCGAGCAGCGCGGCCCTGTTCGGCCTCGTGAGTTTCGGTCTCCCGTTCGTCGTCGGGACGATCGCCGTGATTGGACTTCTCGGTCTGGATCCGCTCGCCGGCCTCCTGCTGGCGGCCGTCTTCGCCTCGCACACGCTGCTCGCGTATCCGATCGTCAACCAGTACGACATCACGGGGAACCGGGCGGTGACGGCCGTTTTCGGCGGTATCCTCTTTACGGACACGCTCGCCCTGTTCGTCCTCGCGCTGGTCCGCAGCGCGGCCGAGACGGGACTGACCGCCGGCGTCGTCGTCGGAAAGATCGTTTCGCTGGCCGTCCTGCTGGGTGGCGTCTGGTTCGTCGTTCCGCCGGTCGCCCGCCGGTTCTTCCGGAACTTCAGCGAGGAGAGCTACTTCGAGTTTCTCTTCGTCGCGGCCGTCTTCTTCGGCGCGGCCAGCCTCGCGACGCTGCTGGACGTCGCTCCCATCCTCGGCGCGTTCGTTGCCGGCCTCGCGCTCAACCGGTTGATCCCCCAGGGCGGGACGCTGCTCTCACGGATCGAGTTTGCCGGCAACGCCTTCTTCGTCCCCTTCTTCCTGCTGCACGTCGGGATGCTGGTCGACGCGACGGTCGTCTTCCGGGGTCGGCGAACGCTCGAGGTGGCGGCCGTGATCGTCGGTGTCATGGTCGCCCTGAAGTGGCTGGCCGCGTGGCTCGTCACCCGCGTCAAGGGGTACACCGCCGACGAGCGGGGCGTCATGTTCGGGCTCTCGATCGGACAGGCCGCGGCGGCGCTGGCGATCACGCTGATCGGCTACGACGTCGGGCTGTTCGACGCCGCGATCCTCAACGCGGTCGTCCTCATGTTGCTCGTGACCGCCGTCGCCAGCCCGTGGGTGACGAAGCGAGCGGGGCAGCGGCTCGCACTGGCCGAAGACGTCGAACCGGGCGACGGAGCACCCACCGATCCGCGGATCCTGTTGCCGATCTCCCACACCGCCGATCGCCAGCGACAACTGCTCGAGTTGGCCTTGCTGTTCAAAGGCGACGAGCGGGAGCGACCGATCCACACCCTCACCGTCGTGCGACCAGACCGGAGCGGCGACCCGGACCGGGCGGTCGACGAGGCCTACGACGACCTCGAGGAACTCACCGCCGCCGGGAGCGAGGCCGAGGTCCCCGTCACCTCGGAGATCCGGGTCGACCACAATCCCGCCTCCGGGATCGTCCGCGGCGCGCTCGAGGTGCAGGCGGACCTGCTCCTGCTCGGCTGGGACGCCCAGCGGTCGCTCGGCCAGCGGCTGTTCGGGAGCGTCATCGACCAGGTCCTCGAGCGGACGACCGACCCCGTGATGGTCGCCCGGCTCGGTCACCCGGTGAACACGACCGGCCGACTCTTCGTCGTCCTCCCGGACGGGATCGACCACCACGAGGGCTTCTTCGAGAGCGTCGCCCTGCTCAAGCGGCTCGCCGATCGCCTCGGCGCGCCGCTTATCGTCCTCGCGGTCGGCGGCTCGGCTCACCAGTACGAACGGCTCTTCGCTCTCGTCGAACCGGAACTGGACGCCGAGTTCCGCGAGCTACACTCGTGGGAGGCGCTGCACTCGACCCTCGAGGACGAGGCGACGGCGGACGATCTGGTCAGCGTGATCTCCTCGCGACCCGGCAGCGTCGGCTGGCACGACCAGCTCCGGGAGCTACCGTATCGACTGGCCGCGCTTCCCCCGGGGTCGTTCCTCCTGCTCCACCCGCGAGAGGACGACCCGGAGTACGATCGACAGTTCCTGCGATTCAAGTGAGAAGCGGTCGCCTCCGGTCTCGAGCGATTCCACCTATCCGTCGGCGGTCTGCGCCTCGAGAAAGCCCAGCAACAGGTCGTTGACCGTCCGCGAGCGCTCGACGAAACAGAGGTGACCCGCGCCCTCGAGCGCCCGGAACTCCCCGCGGGGCAGTCCCCGCGCCAACTCCCGGCCGGCGGCGGGTGACACCAGCTCGTCCGCGCCGCCGTGGATCACCCGCGTCGGCTGAGTCACCTCGACCAGCCGGTCGGTCGCGTCGAAGCCCTCGAGCGCTGCCACCTGTGCCGCCCAGCCCGCCCGGTCGGCGTCGCCGTCGGCCCGCCAGTCGACGATGCCATCGCGCACGTCGGGCTGGGCCTCCAGAAAGTCGTCAGAGAGGCCCGCAGAAAGCGACCGGCGAAGTTCGTCGAGGTCGTCCGGCGGTGCGAACAAGGGCTCGAGGTCGAACGCGTCCCCGCGCGCGGCAGTGCCGAACAGCGTCAGCGTCGCGACGCGACTCGAGGTCCGGGCTGCCTCGAGTGCGATCGCACCGCCGAGGCCACAGCCGACGAGGTGGGCGTTGCGGAGCTCGCAGTCGGCGAGGACTGTCTCGAGGTCGGCGACAAGCGTCTCGAGGCTGTAGGGGCCAGGCGGTGCGTCAGACCGGCCAGTTCCCCGGAGATCCCAGACGATGGCCTCGTACGGGCCGGCGATGGCAGCGTGTTGCCACCCCCACAGCCAGCCGCCGAGGCCGGCCTCGGGGACGAAGACGACGGGGTCACCCTCGCCCGCGCGGTCGTAGTACAGCGAGGTGGTTCCGTTCGTTGCGGTGGGCATGGGTAACTCGAGGGGACGAACGCTGAAAGAAGGGATCGGTTTCGTTTCGCTCGAGTAAGAGCCGGATTAGCGCTCGCTCAAGCGTTCAGGATCTGACGAAGGACCTCTGGGGCATCCTCGAGCGCCCCATCGAGATCGTCGACGTTGGGGCCGCCGCCCTGTGCGAAGTCCGCCGGGCCACCGCCGCCGCCGCCGACCTTCGCGGCGAGTTCGCCGACGACTTCGCCGGCGTTGACGCCGACATCGTCGGGGACGGCGACGACGAACTGGGCACCGCTTGCGCCGCTGCCGAGGACGGCGATCTTGCCGTCTTCGGCGAGGGCGTTGGCGGTCGCGCGCAGTTCG
This sequence comes from Haloarchaeobius amylolyticus, assembly GCF_042678045.1. Classification (GTDB taxonomy): domain Archaea; phylum Halobacteriota; class Halobacteria; order Halobacteriales; family Natrialbaceae; genus Natrinema; species Natrinema amylolyticus_A. The sequence goes on along the minus strand of NZ_JBHUDI010000011.1, from coordinate 245,430 downwards.
TCCATGTCGGCGTCGATCCGGTCGATGACGGCCGTCGCGTCGCCGACCTCGACTTCTTCGCCGCTGCCACCGCCGCCAGCGCGAGCCTCGGCGAGTTGTTCTTTCAGGTCCTCGATCTGCTTGCCGCGGTCCTTCCACTCCTCGAAGAACCGTTCGGCGGTGTCGGGGACCGCCTCGGGCGAGACGTCGAGGATCTCGGCGGCCTCGTAGAGTGCGTCCTCTTTTTCCTGGGTCGCCTCGATGGCGGCCTCGCCGGCGGCGAAGGTGATCCGCTCGACGCCGTCCTGGACGCGCTCGGTCGAGAGGACTTTGATCGTGCCGATGTCGCCGGTGCGGGCGACGTGGGTGCCACCGCAGGCCTGGGTGTCCTCGTCGACGTGGATCAGCCGGATCTGCTCGCCCGGCGGGATACCTCCCTGGTAAAGGTCGAAGCCGTGTTCGGCTTCGGCGTCGTGGCGGTCGGGCCACTCCTGGGTGACCGACGTGTTGTCCATGACGATCTCGTTGGCGCGGTCCTCGATTCGTTTGACGTCCTCGCGGCTGATGCGGTCGTAGTGGCGAACGTCGATTCGGGAACTCTCGACGCCCTTCTGGGCACCGGCCTGGCGGATGTGCTCGCCGAGCACCTGGCGTGTGGCGTGGATGACGATGTGGGTGGCCGTGTGATGGCGCATCAGCTGCCGGCGACGGCTGCCGTCGATCTGGCCGTTGACCAGTTCGCCCTTGCCCGGGTTCTCGTCGGTCCGGTGGAGGATGACGCCGTCCTCGATCTGGACGTCTTCGACCTCGACGGTCGTGTCGTCGGTCGAGAGCGTCCCCGTGTCAGCGGGCTGGCCACCGCCTTCGGGGTAGAACATCGTCTGATCTAAGACGACATCGTAGCCGTCCTCACGCTCGAAGACGTCGAGGACGACCGCCTCGAACTGGGTACGACTCTGGTCGTCGTAGTACAACTTCTCCGTCTCCGGGAGGTCTTCGAAGCGTTCGTCCTCGCCTTCCTCCGTCTCGGCGGCCGCCTCCGGGGTGTCGTGGCGCTTCGCGACGAGACTGTAGAAGTCGTCAGGTACGTCGACTTCTGCACCCGCGTCCGCAGCGATCTCTTCGACCATGTCCGGCTGGAGCCCATGGGAGTCGTAGAGTTCGATCAGTTCCTCGGTCGGGATCGGCTCGCCTTTCTCCGCGTACTCCTCGGCCATCGCTTCGACACGGCGGCCACCGCGCTCGAGCGTCTCGCGGTACTTCTCGACCTCGGTACGGACGATGTCGCGGATCGTATCGCGGTTCTCGTACTCGAGGCGTTCGGCCTGCATGTCGACGAGTTCGTCAAGCGGCGCGTCGACGCCGGCTGTATCACAGAGGCGTTTGGTGCGTCGCAACACCATTCGCGCGAGATAGCCCGTCCCGACGTTCGAGGGAACGATGCCGTCGCCCAGCATGTAGGCCAGTGTCCGGCAGTGGTCGGCGATCGCGTAGATGTCCTCGAGGGGCTCCATCAGCGCCTCGAGTTCGGCGGCGTCGACGTCGAGTTCGGCCGCGATCTCGCCGCGGGCAGTCTCCATGTCCTCGGCCTCGTCGATGTCCATATGGCCCGCGAGCTTCGCCGCACGATAGATCAAGTCTTCTTCCTCCTCGGTGTGTTCGAGGTCGGCGTTCTCTTTGAGGAAGGCGATCATATCGGGGTAGACCGCCTCGTAGACGGTCGGCGTCCCCTGGGAGACCCAGGTCCACCGCTCTAACCCGTACCCGGTGTCGACGATGTAGGTGTCCATCGGGCTGTAGCGGTTGCCGTCTTTCATCTCGTACTCGCCGTCGGGGTCTTGCTCCATCGACATGAAAACGAGCGTCGCGAGTTCGACGCCCCGATAGATGACCTCGATGGCGGGCCCGGCGTTGCCGCCGCCGACCCACGGGTCCTCGATGTAGATGACCTCCTCGAGATCGACACCCAGCGAGTCGAAGAAACCGTCACAGAGTTCGACGGTCCGGTCCTTCCAGTAGACCTCGCCGTGGTAGGCGTACTCGTCTTCGTCGACGTCCTCACGCGTGTTGAACGCGTGGTGGGCCATCATCTCGAAGGCCATCGTGTGTCGGCCGGTCTTGCCGACGTTGTCGATGTCCTGCATCCGGATGCAGGGCTGGGAGACCGTCAGCGGGTTCGCCGGCGGCGGCGTCTCGCCGCTCGTGACAAGCGGCTGGAAGTCGTAGATCGACGCCTGGGTCAACAGGACGTCGTCACGCCAGCGGTTCGCCGCGACCGGGTAGGGTTCGATGCGTTCGTGGTCGTGATCCTCGAAGTAGGAGAGAAAGGTCTCACGCATCTCCTCGAGGCTGTACTCGTCGTCGAACCCCGAGTTGTCAATGAAGCCGTACTCCTCGCAGGGCGGCTCACCACAGGTCTCCCTGTCGTGGTCGCGCGTCCAGAAGTGAGCGCCACATTTCGGGCACTCCTTGCGCTCGAATCCTTCCTCCTCGAAGTACTCGAGGCGGTACTCCTCCTCTAGTTCGCTCATTACGCGTCTATTGCCCGTGCAGCGCGTAAAACAGTTCCGCAACCGTGGCCGAAACCGATCGCCATCCCGCCAACGGCAGTCAGACTCGCAAAGACCACGGGACGGGCAGCGGTCGAACGTGAGGCGCCGTCGTAGGCGAGCGGCGTCGAACCACGAGAGCCAGCACGAACTGTCATCCGACAGCCACAGTGACGGCCCAGTATCGGCCTCGAGCCGGCCAGTAAATTTTTAAGGGGAAGTGGGAACGCGTATGGAGTATCCACTGGCCCACCGCATGACACAGCCGACCGCGACCACGCGACCGCGACCGATCCTCTACGTCGCCGCCAGCGAGGCGACGGCCAGCGAGGGCGCCGAGCGCCTCGAGACCGTCGAGTCCGGCTCGGGTCCCGGTCGGTCCGTCCGCCCGGCGACGACGATCGAACGGGTCGAAAACTGGGCACCCGCGGTCGACTGCGTCGTCTTCGCCGAGACGCCGACGACGGCGGCGGGCGCGAACCTGCTCGAGGTCGTCGCGGCCTGCGGGTCGACGCCGGTCGTCCTCTTTGCCGACGGCTCGTTCACGCCGGGGGCCGCACGGTCGACCGACGGCATCGACGGGTATGTCCGTCGGGACACCGACGATGCCATGGTCCACCTCGCGGACGAGATCGAGTGGGTCTGTCGTGACGAACCGCGCTGCCAACCGGACCGCGACCGCCTCCAAACGGTCGTCGCGGCGCTCCCGTTCCCTGCCCTGTGGTACGAACGTGAAGACGGCGAGCACGTCGTGCGAGCAGCCACCGACGCCGTCGCAGATGTCTTCGGCACCGATCCCGACGAAGTCGTCGGCGACACGGTCGACGAGTGGCTCGTCCCGTCCGGCCTCGAGCACCGGCAGACGACGCTGCGCGAGGCGTTGCAGGCTGGCAAGCGCAGTCAATTCGAGCGCCGCCACGACACCGTCGACGGCGTCCGCGAGTTCCGGGTGACACTGGTCCCGCTCGAGGCGACCGCGACCGATGATACTGTCACGGGCGACGCAGCCGGAGTGCTCGTCTACCACGACGTAACCGAACTGCACCGCAGCAGACGAGCGCGGGCCGCCGCCGACGCGCGACTCGAGGGGATCGCGGACGCACTCGACAACGAGGTGTGGCCGCCGCTGAACGTCGCACGCAACTACCTCGACCTCGCTGCCGACACCGGTAACGACGAACACGTCGCGACCGTCGCGGACGCACAGGAGCGCGTCGAGGAGCGACTCGAGCGAGTGGCCGCGATCGCCGCGGAAGACAGACTCGTCGAGCCCGAGCCCGTCGGCGTCCACGACATCGCACGGCGGGCCTGGATCGGTGTCGACACCGGTGACACACGGCTCGTCACGCAGAACGCGACCGATCGCGTCCTCGCGGCCGACACGGTCCGGCTGCGGGAATTGTTCGAGTGCCTGTTTCGGCTCGTCGTCGCGGACGGCCCAGTCCCGGCTGTCGTCGTCGACGTGACTGCCGACGGCTTCTATCTCACACAGTACGATCCGGACGTGGACACCGAGGCAACTGTCGATCTCGAGACGGAGCCAGACGCGGCGGAGTCAGACACTAACCGCTCGGCTGCGCTCAACGGTGCCGACGGCGATCTCGAGACAGTCGAGCGCATCGCCGACGCGCACGGCTGGAGCGTCGATGTCGTCGAAACCAACGGTCGAATCGCCGTCGTCTGTCGCGGTGTCGCCGACGGCGAGCGAGCGCTCGACGGAATTTAGGTCTCGTCTTCGAGCGCCAGCGACGCCAGCATCGCCTCGAGTTGCAGGCGCTCGTTGGCACCCTCGGTGATCCGGTAGTCGACTTCACCCAGACGCTCGAGCAGCCGCACCGTCGCCTGCTCGGGGATGTCGAACTCCCACGCGGAGCGGTGTAGCTGGTCGATGACGTCGCCGCCGGCAAGTCCGCGGTCGGTCAGCAGCTCCTCGAGGGCGGCACGGGAAGCGGTGAAGTCGCCATCGATGGCGTGTTCGACCATCGCCTCGACTTCCTCGGGACGGGCGGTGGCGGTGATCGCGAAGACGGTCTCCTCGTCGACGGTTTCGCCCATGACGGCCGCGGCCTGCAGGGCATTGATTGCCTTTCGCATGTCGCCGTCGGCCGCGTAGACCAGAGCGTCGACGCCGTCGTCGGTCACTGCGATGTCTTCGGTGGCAGCGATTTCGCGGACTTGCGCCTCGATAGCGTCTTCACCGAGTTCAGTAAAGCGGAAGACCGCACACCGCGACTGGATGGGGTCGATGATCTGACTCGAGTAGTTACACGAGAGAATAAACCGGGTATTGCTCGAGAACTGCTCCATCGTCCGGCGCAGGGCCGACTGGGCGTCGGAGGTGAGCGCGTCGGCCTCGTCGAGAAAGATGATACGGTGGTCGTAGCCGCCGAAACTCGAGCGCGCGAAGTCCTTGATCCGGTCGCGGACGACGTCGATCCCGCGCTGGTCGGAGGCGTTGAGTTCGAGGAAGTTCTCGCGCCAGTCGTCGTCGTAGACCTCGCGGGCGATGGCCTGCGCTGCGGTGGTCTTGCCGGTGCCGGCGGGTCCCGCGAACATGAGATGCGGGAGGTCGTCCTGCTCGACGTAGCGTTTGAGCCGCGGAACGATGTTCTCGTGGCCTTTGATCTCGTCGAGTCGCTCCGGCCGGTACTTCTCGATCCAGACTTCAGTCTTCCCGGGAGTGGGCCCCGCCGCCTCGGCGTCGGCCTCGGCCTCGCTCATACCGGCAACAGAGCGGGACGGAAGATAAATCGCCCGAAGGCCAGCCTCGCGTCGCGAGCCGACGGAGACGATCGAGCGGTGATCGGGGCTGTACGCTCGAGCGGATCAACGCCGGGGTGGACCCCGGCTCGCCGGGGTTGAAACCGACACGAGTCCTGACACCAGTATAACACGTTTTTGGTCGTGCTCGTCGAAGGACGAGACATGAGACGAGGAGAGAGCCGAGGGTCACAGCTCGTCGTCGCGGTGCTGATCGCTGTCGTCGTCATCGGCACCGTCCCGGCGGTCGTCGCCGGCCAGTCCGCCCCCCAGGCCGGCGGGACGGTCGTCGTCGAGGAAGGGGAGACGGTCGACGACCTGCAGGCCGTCGGCGGCACCGTCATCGTCCGCGGGACCGTCACTGGCGACGTCAGTGCCGCCGGTGGTGACGTCCGAATCGAGGAGAGCGGCCAGGTCGACGGGAATCTCGAGGGCGGCGCGGGGAGTGTGACGATCGCCGGCACCGTCGACGGCGACGTCGAGACCGGTGCAGGAAGCGTGCGGGTGACCGAGACCGGTGTCGTCGGCGGTGCCTTCACCGCCGGGGCCGGCACCGTGGTCATCGACGGCACGCTCGAGGACGACGCCGAGATCGGAGCCGAGACGATCCGACTGGGTGAAACCGCCTCGATCGCGGGCGATCTCCGCTACGACGGCGATCTCGAGGGCAACACCGACGCGGTCGCGGGCGACATCGAGGAAGATCCCTCGCTGGGCGTCGACGTCGCGCCGACGATCCAGCCGTTCGCGACGTGGCTGTTCGCCGCCTACGCCTTCGCGGTGAACCTCGTGCTCGGTGCGATACTGCTCGCGCTGTTCCCACGGTTTTCCGGCCGCGTCGCCAGCAGCGTCGCGACGGGACCGCTTCGCACCGGACTGGTCGGACTGGGGGTGTTCGTCGGCGTGCCGATCCTGCTGATCGCACTCGCGATCACCGTCATCGGCATTCCGCTGTCGATCATCGGAATCCTGATCTTCGCCTTGCTGCTGTGGATCGGGGCCGTCTACGGGCTCTTCGCCGTCGCGTCGTGGGTACTCTCGCTGGTCGGCCTCGGCAATCGCTGGCTCGCGCTGATCGTCGGCCTGCTAGTCGGGGCCGCACTCTCTCGGGTGCCGATCGTCGGCGGCGTGTTCAACCTGCTCGTCCTCCTGCTCGGGCTCGGCGCGATCGCACGGGCGCTGTACGGCCACCGGCGAAACGTTCGAAACCGGCGAGCCGGCACCGGCTCGGACGAACCGGCGATGGACTGACGAGACGCCGGGACCCCCGCTGTCGGACCGGAGCGACGCGCTCAAGACTGTCGCCTCGTAACCCGGCGTATGCACGTCACCGTCGACGTCAAAGGCGAGGACACCTACGAACTCGAGCTCGAGGCGGTGGCCACCGACGCGTCCGATCGTCCCGACGACAGCGCTGTCGATTCGACGCCGACCTACGCGGACCTCCTGCATGCGGTCGATCTGAGTCCCCACGAGGTGAGCGTTCTCGTCGATGGCCGTCCGGTCCCCGAGGACCAGCCGGTCGAGAGCGACCACGTGACAGTGTTACGACTTATCAAGGGTGGCTCGCCGTAGGAAACTCGTACCGTCGCCGACTCGCGGCCGCTACTCGAGCACTGCCACGGCCTCGATCTCGAGGGCGGCTCCTTTCGGAACGCGACCGACCTCGACGGCGCTTCTGGCCGGCGGTTCGCCGTCGAAGAAGTTTGCGTAGGCCTCGTTTATCGCCTCGAAATCGTCGATATCGTCGAGGAAGATCGTTACTTTGAGCACGTCCTCGAGGGTCGCGCCGTCCGACTCGAGGATCGCGGCGACGTTCTCGAGACACCGGCGCGTCTGGTCGGCGACCGATTCGTCGTCGAGTAGCTCGCCGTCAGGAGAATAGTACTGTCGTGGCCATCCGCTGCGCATCGAAACTGTTCTCGAGCCGTCTCGATCCGAATCGACTGCTCGCTGCGGTCCGATCGACGAGCGCGATCGGTCGATGGCAGTACGGGACGGTGACCCTCTCAGTAATAGCCGCTCGCGGCTAAGAGAGGCACATGAGAGACGCTACGCGCCGACGAGTGTTGGCCGCTAGATTCTCCACCAGTCGGACGGGGACGGTGGCCTTCGCACTGACGCTCGTCGCCCTTGCTATCGTCTGGGACGGAACCACGGCGCCGATTCGATCCGTCGCGGACCAGTCACTGCTCGCGGGGCCGTCGAGGGTCGGGCTCCTCGGCCTCGTCGTCCCCGGTGGCACGGGGAACGCGATCGCACGGTTGACGGAGAAAATCGAGCGGTTCGACGCGGGCGAGGACGTGGACTTCTCGAGTGACCGCGACGACGAACTCGGAGACTTGGCAAACGCCATCGACACCATGGTCGAGACCGTCCGGGATCGCGAACGGCGGCTCGAGCGCCAGGTCGGCCATACCAACGACGTGCTCGATGCGATCGACGACGTGTTCTACGTGCTCGATGAGGACGGAGCCGTCCAGCGCTGGAACGAGCGACTACCCGCGATGACGGGCTACTCGAACGACGAGATCGAGTCGATGCACGTCCTCGAGTTCTACGAGGGAGACGACGAGGAACTGATCCGGACGGCGATCGAGCGGGCTCACGAGGCGGGGAGCGCTCGAGTCGAAGCCGACGTCCGCACTGCCGACGGTGACTTCGTTCCCCACGAATTTACCGCAGTCGAACTCGAAGATCTCGACGGAAATCCGGTACTGGCGGGAATCGGTCGGGACGTACGCGAGCGCAAACACCTCGAGCGGGAACTGCAAACCGAGAAAGAGCACTTCCGCGTGGCACTGGAGAACTCGCCCATGGTCGCGTTCAGGATGGACACCGACCTCCGTTACACGTGGATCGGCAATCCACACCCGGAGTTCCGACGCGAAGACGTGCTCGGCAAACGTGACGACGAGTTGTTACCACCGGCGGCAGCGGAGACGCTTATGACGCCGAAGCAAACGGTGTTAGCGACCGGCGAGGGCGTCCGCAAGGAGGTGACGTACGAGCTATTCGGCAGCGTCGTCACCTACGACCTGACAGTCGAACCACTGCGCGACGATTCCGGAGAGATCGTCGGTTTGAGCTGCTCCTCGCTGGATATCACCGACCGAAAAGAATACGAGCAGGCGCTGGCCTCGATCCACGAGGCCACCCACGAGCTACTCCACACGACGACGGCATCCGACGTCGCTGAACTGATCGTCGAGACGACCGAGGACGTCCTCGATGTCACCGGTGTCGGCATCTATCGACTCAGCAACGACGTGAGTCGGCTCGAGCCCATCGCGTCTACCGCCGGATTCGGCGACCGAGACGGTGATCCCCCGTCCGTCCCTATCGGCGACAGCGACTCCATCGTCTGGCAGACGTTCGTCACGGAAACACAGACGATCGTCGACGAGACCGAACCGGCTGAACAGTTACAGCTGTTCGACGAGCCCATCGACGGTGGGTTGTTCGTTCCGATCAGCGGGTCCGGTGTCTTCGCCGTTCTCGCACCCCCATCGACGATCGACGACGAGACCCGGAAGCTTGTCGAGACGCTTGCGGCAACGACCGAAGCCGCGTTCGATCGACTCGAGAGCGAAGCAAGCCTCCGGGAACAAGACGCCGAGCTCGAGGAGCGAACCGACTGTCTGGAACGGCAGATGGGGATCACCGAGATCATTCGGACGGTCAATCAGTCACTCGTCAACGCCACCACTCGCGAGGAGATCGAGCGAACCGTCTGTGAACGACTGGTGGCGAACAACGACATCGCGTTCGCCTGGATCGGGAGCCTCGACGCCAGCGAGACCACGCTCCAGCCACACAGTTGGGCCGGTACCAGTCAGGACTATCTGAATGCCGTCTCCCTCGAGACGACCGGACCGTCTCGAGAGCCGTCCGTCCGCACGGCGCGAGCCGAGCGGGCGACGGTCGTCACGAACGTCCTCGAGGATCTGAAAACCGACGCCTGGCGAAAGCACGCCCTCACTGCCGGCTTCTCGTCCTGCCTGGCCGTCCCCATCACGGTCGACGAATACTCGTACGGCGTCCTCTCCGTCTATGCCACTGAACCGGGCGTCTTCGACGACCTCGAGCGAACGGTGTTCGAAGAGCTAGGAGAGAGTATCGCAAACTCGATCACCGCCGTGAAGACACGACAGGCGCTCCAGGCCGACACGCTCCTCGAGCTGACGTTTCGGTTCGACGGGGCAGAGACGTTCCTCGCACGGGTCGCACGGAACGCCGGCTGTCACGTCGAGTACGAAGGAGTCACGGCTTATTCGGTCGATGAAACGCGCCTGTTCTTTTCGACGATCGGTGGCAATCCTGACGCGATCCGCGACTATCTCGCAGACTGCGTCTCCGTCAGAAGCCACACCCTCGTCAATGAATCTGGCGACCGCTGTCTCTTCGAAGCGGCGATTACCGGTCGCGTCATCGCCTCGAAACTCCTCCGACACGGTGCGTGCCCGCGGTCGATCCGGGCCACCGAGACGGAACTCGAAGCCGTCGTCGACGTATCGCCAACGAGCAACGTCCGGGAGTTCGTCGGGATGCTCTCCGAACAGTACCCGAGCGTCGACCTCGTCGCCAGACGCGACGTCAAGCGGACGATGCACACCCGAGAAGAGCTGGTCACGTCGCTGGTAGCCGAGCTGACACCGAGACAGCTCGAGGTCATGAAAACGGCCTACTACGCCGGCTTCTTCGAGTGGCCACGTGAGAGCACAGGTGAGGATATTGCCGAATTGCTCGATGTGTCCCAACCAACAGTCAACCGCCACCTCCGATTCGGACAACAACGACTCCTCGGACAGTTGTTCGGCAACGACGAGCGCGCAATCGTCAACTAGCGATCGCCGTCCGCTGACGGGGTTGCGTTGGTTCATAATGCGTTCGAACCGGACATCCGTCATGCGGGCATCCGTCATGCACTCATTATCGCGCGAGTGTGTCGACGGAACCTGAAGCGACGGGGACGTGATAGTCGTCTGCGATCGCTTCAATCGTCGTCAGTGGTGGCCGGCCCGGTCGTGGTGGTAGACCGGTCTTCCTCGCGTAAGAAGACCGCCCGGCGGCTGCCGAAGACCCAGATCATGACGCCGACGGCGAGCAGCGTGATGATCGCGAAGGGGCCACCGGCGATGATCGCGGCCTGTTGCAGTGCCGAGGTGCCGCCGGCGACCATCAGCAGCGAGGCCAGCGCGCCCATGAGGCTGCCCCAGATGACGCGGTTGATCGTCGAGGGTTTCTGTTTGCCGCCAGTGGTGAGCATTCCCAGCGCGAGCGTCGAGGAGTCCGCCGACGTCACGAAGAAGGTCGTCACTAACACCAGGAAGAGAGCGGTGAGTACCTCACCAGCCGGCAGCGCCTCGAACAGCGGGTAGCCGGCGACGGCCTCCTCGAAGCCCCAGGCCTCGAGCGTGCCGAGGATGTCGGCCTGACCGTTCGACTGCATGAAAATCGAGGTGCCGCCCATCGTCGCGAACCAGGGGATCGTGACGGCCGTCGAGGCGACGACGCCGGTCGCGGCGACCTGTCTGACGGTCCGCCCGCGAGAGATCCGGGCAATAAACAGGCCGACGAACGGGGCCCAGGAGAACCACCATGCCCAATAGAAGACGGTCCAGGCGCCGACGAAGCCGGCGTCGGCTCCCTGGCCGCCGGTTTCGCCCGCGCCCATGTAGAGGCTCATCGAAATGAACTCGTTGACGTACGCCCCCAGCGCTTGGGTGCCGACGGTCATGATGTACACCGTCGGTCCGAGGATAAACGCTGCGCCCGTCAGGACGGCGAACAGTCCCATGTTGAAGTACGAAATGCGGCGGATCCCGCGCTCGACGCCGAGTGCGACCGAGACGGTGAAGGCCACGGTGAACCCCGTGATCACGAGGACGGTCCCCGCGTCGCCGAAAGCGACGCCGCCGGCGTACTCGAGACCGACGAGGAACTGATTCCCGACCAGGCCAAGCGTCGTCGCGATGCCGCCGATCGTCGCGAAGACGGCGAGGATGTCCACGAGTTTCGCCCAGGGACTGTCGAGGTTGTCGAACCCGACGATGGGCCCGATGATCGTCGAGATCCGCATTGGCGCGTCCCTGCGATAAACGAAGTAGGCGATCGGAATCGCTACGATCACGTACGCCGACCACGCCGAGAGCCCCCAGTGGAAGAACGTGTACTGGAGTGCGCTGACGGCGGCGGCCGTCGACTCAGCTTCGACACCCGAGAACGGCGAGGGGGATGAGTAGTGGAAGATCGCCTCCGCTGGCCCCCAGAAGACGATGCCGGCGGCGATCCCCGCCGAGTACAACATCGCGAAGTACGCGAGGAAGCTGAACTCCGGATCCTCGTCTTCCTCACCCAACTTGATGTTGCCCCACGGGCCGAGGATCAGGTACAACACGAACGCCACGAGGGCGAACATCGACACGAGGTACGCCCAACCGAAACTCGTCCAGAGGAACTCGTTGGTTCCCTCCATGAACTCGAGCGTGCGACTCTCCCAGAACAGGAACGCCGCGACGACCAGCACGGCGATGACGAAGCCGATCCCGAAGACGGTCGGATCGAGTTCGTCGAGGAACGTTCCGACCGCGCCGTCCGAATCGCGCTCACTCATTGCGGATCACACGCCCGTGGCGTGCCGCGTCTCGTCTGTCTGTTCGATTCAGGTCGAGTACACACGCGGTCAGATCGCCGGATACACCGTCGTGCTGTACCGGCACAGGCTCTGTGCCATTACATACCATGATTCCATACACCATGGTGAGAGATAACAACATCCACAATCAAGGTTCATCTTAATAATCAGCGTTACTTTTAATCGTCGACCGAACCGGTTCGACACTGAGACGAAAATCGTCATACAGACTACTGTACGTTAGTTCCGGTGCAACCGCGAGCGTCTTGCGGTCGCACCGGCCACTCGGGACAGCAAACCGCCTCATACGGACTACTGCCAGTCAGTTCCAGTGTAACTGCGACCTGCACTGCGGTTGCACTGGTACATCGTGACAGCAGACCGTATCAAGCGTTGACGTGGCGGACCTCGTAGCCGTGGTCGCGAATCGACCGAACGATCGTCCGCGACTGGCTCGAGCCGCTGGTCTCGATCTGGAAGACGAGATGCGCCTCACCCACGTCGAGTTCGGGTGCCGAGCGGTCGTGACGAACGGTCTGAATGTTCGCGCCGTGTTCGGCGATGATACCGGAGACGTCCTCCATCTTGCCTGGCCGGTCGTCGATCCGCACGCGCAACCGCAGCAGTTGCTCACGGTCGGTCAGCGCGTGGACGAGCACCGTCTGTAACATCGTCATATCGAGGTTGCCGCCACACAGCAGCGGCATCACCGTCTCGCCCGCGACGTCGAGTTCGTCGCTGATGATCGCGGCGACCGACGCCGCGCCGGCACCCTCGACGACCTGTTTGGCGCGCTCGAGCAACAGCAACACTGCCCGGGCAATTTCGCCGTCGGTGACGGTGACGACCTCGTCGACGTGCTCGTCGATCAGCGAGAGCGTCAGTTCCGAAATGCCGCCGGTCGCGATGCCGTCCGCGATCGTATCCACGGAATCGAGTGCGACGGGCGTTCCCTTGCGAAGGCTCTCTGCGACGGTCGCTGCGCCGCTTGCCTGCACGCCGACGATGCGCGTTTCGGGTGAACAGTCGGCGAACGCCGTCGCTATCCCGGAGATGAGCCCGCCGCCGCCGATCGGGACAACCACGGTGTCGACCGACGGGAGGTCCTCGTACATCTCGAGGCCGAGCGTCCCCTGCCCGGCGACGATCGCCGGATCGTCGTAGGCGTGGACGAACGTCGTCCGCTCGTCGTCGACGAGCCCCTTGGCGTGATCCATCGCCTCGCGGAAGTCGTCGCCGACGAGTTCGACGTCGGCACCGTAGCCCCGGGTCGCCTCGACCTTCGCCTGGGGTGCACCACGGGGCATGACGATCGTCGAGTCGACGCCGAGTTCCGTTGCTGCGAGCGCGACGCCCTGTGCGTGATTGCCAGCGCTGGCCGCGACGACCCGATCTGTCTCTCCATCGGCGACGCACTGTGCGATCTTGTTGTACGCGCCGCGCGTTTTGAACGAGCCCGTCCACTGGAGGTGCTCCATCTTGAGGTGGACCTCGCCGCCGGTCAGCTCGTCGAGCGAGGTGCTCCGTTCGACCGGCGTGTGTTTGACGACCGACTCGTCGTCGAGTCGGTCGCGGGCCGCTTCGATGTCGGCGATGTCGACACTGCTGTACTCCTGACTCATGGTTGTCAACGGATCATTTTCTCGCGGTCGGGATCGAACAGCGGCTCGTCCCGGACCGTCGCGGCGTGGCGCTCGTTCTCGTAGCTGATCTCGACATCACATCCCGCCTCGGCGTACTCGACCGGCAGGTAGGCGTAGGCGATCCCGGCGTCGACCGTGTAGCCGTAGTCGGCGCGAACGACATCGCCGAGGACGTCACCGCTGTCGGGATCGAGCACTGGGTGCCCTGCATCGACAACGGTTCCGGGCTCGTCGAGCGTGATCGGGGCGATCTTGCGATCGATGCCCGTCTCTTTGGCCTCGAGCAGCGCCTCTTTCCCAACAAAATCGGTCTCGAGGTCGACCGCGAAGCCGATTCCGGCCTCGTAAGGGTTGTACTCGGGAGTAATGTCGGTGCCCCACAGCCGGAACCCTTTCTCCATGCTCGTCGAATCGAGCGCTTCCCAGCCCATCGGGACGATGCCGTACTCCTCGCCGGCGTCCTCGATCGTCTCCCACAGTTGCGCGCCGTACTCCATCGGCGCATACAGTTCCCAGCCGAGTTCGCCCGCGTAAGAGAGCCGAAGCATCGTGACCGGGATGCTCTCGAGATAGGTCTCCTGGGCGGTGTAGAAGGGGAAGGCGTCGTTCGAGAGATCCGTCTCGACGAGTGACGACAGGACGTTGCGTGCGTCGGGGCCGAAGACGCCGATTCCGCACATGCTCGAGTCGTGGGTCGTCACCGCAACGGAGCCGTCGTCGGGCGCGTGCTCGCGGATCCACCGCGAGTGCAGCGTCGCGGAGTTGCCCCCGCCGGTAAACACCATGTATCGATCGTCTGCGAACCGTGCGACCGTTACGTCGGCGAGAACCCCGCCGTCCTCGTTGCACATCGCGGCGTAACGGATTCGGCCCGGCGAAACGTCGATATCGTTCGTCAGCAGCCGCTGGAGGAGGTCGGTCGCACCGTCGCCGGTCACCTCGATCCCAGTGTAGGTTGTCATGTCGACCATCGCGACGCGATCGCGGACAGCCTGGTGCTCGACACCCTGAGCCTTCGACCAGTTGCGATCGAGCCAGTCCGGCCGGTCGGGTACGTCGTACTCCTCGAGCAGCGCCTCGTTCGTCTCGTACCACTGCGGCGTCTCCCAGCCGCCGGAGTCGTAGAACTCCGCGCCGAGTTCGTCCTGACGTCCGTAGAACGGACTTCGGCGGAGCCCGCGCTGTCCCTCGGGCTGCTCGCGCGGGTGGATCAGCTGGTAGACCTCCTGGTACTGCTGTGCGCCGCGGCCCCGCGTGTACTCCCGCGAGCCCGTGTGGGGCTGGAACCGCGAGAGGTGTGCGCCCGTGGCGTCGACGCGCTCGCCGTCGAGACGGGGGACGCCGTCTTCCATCCAGTGAGCGACGACGCTTCCCGCGCCGCCCGACTGGGTGACCCAGATCGCGAGCGCCCACCAGAGGCCGTCGATCTCCTCCGTCGGGCCGAGGATCGGCATCCCGTCGGGAGTGAAACAGAACATTCCGTTGATTGCGGACTCGAATTCGGCGTCTCGCAGCGAGGGGACGAGTTCACAGGCCGCGTCGTAGGCCGTCTGCTCGTGATCTGGATGGGTGTTTTCGTAGAAATGCTCCGCAGTGAACTCCCGCAGCGAGGGATACTCGAGGCCCAGATCCTCGAGTTGATCGGGCCCGTAGATGTCCTCGGGATCGACCAGCAGCGGTTCGTGGTTGTACGAGCCGATGCCGTAGCGCTCGCCGTGCTGGCGGAAGTACAGCGAGCGGTCCTGGTGGCGCAACAGCGGCTGTTCGATCTCGCGGCTCGCGCCGGCGAGTTCGGGGAGGTCGTCCGAGACGAGGTACTGGTGGGCACAGGGGACGAGCGGGATATCGACGTCGACCATGTCGCCGAACAGCGGCCCCCAGATGTTCGTGGCCAGCAGTACCTCGTCGGCCGCGATGCGGCCGCGGTCGGTGACGACCGCCTGAATCTCGCCGCCCTCGACCTCGAGGTCCGTCACCGTCGTCTCGCCGTAGAACTCGGCCCCAGCGGCTCGAGCGCGCTCGGCCATCGTCGCCGAAGCGTCAACGGCGTGCGCTTTCCCGTCCGTCGGGACGTAGTAGCCGCCGTGGATGGTTTCGGGGTCGATTTGGGGAACGCGGTCGGCGACCGCGTCGGGCGAGAGGAGTTCTCCACCCTCGATACCGTAGGCCTGGCCACGCTCGCGTTTTCGTTTCAGGAAGTCCCAGCGGTCCTGGGTGTAGGCGACCTCGATGCCGCCACACGTCCGGAAGCTCTCGAGGTCCTCGTATAACTCACGCGTGTACGACGCCATCCGCGTCATCAGCTTGGAGCCGCCCGTCTGGAACACCAGCCCGGGGGCGTGAGAGGTGGAGCCCCCGGTCTCGAACAGCGGACCCTGATCGACGACGGCGATGTCCTCGCGACCGAGCTGGGTCAGGTGGTAGGCGGCGCTACAGCCGACACAGCCGGCGCCGACGATGACAGTTCCTGCGCTATCAGGAAGTGTGTTCCCTGTACTCATGTGACACAATTACTGCCAGACGACCGAGCATAGCTATCCGGGTGAATAATCTGTGGCCTATAACAACCCCACAGACAGACCGGCCGCCGCCGGCCGATCCGGCGCCTGACGGCAGGCCGAGCTATAGTAGCAGCTGAACCGATTTCCACACCGATCGCACAGTCTGCGGTCTCGCTCCCGGTGCCCGCTCCGAACGCACTCCCGTCGTGCGATCGGGCGTGCAGTGACTGTCAGTGGTGACTCTATTAGCCGGCGGCCATCGACTCGAGCCGACGAAATCGGAGACGGAAGGGAGCGATCAGTCGTCGAATCGATCCAATCGAAACATCTCGATCGGGTGGTCGGTGTCGCCGTCGGCCGCGAGATCGGCGAGGATCTCGCCGATGACGCTGGCGAACTTGAAGCCGTGACCCGAGAAGCCCGCTCCGATGGCCACCTGCGGATGGTCGGGGAGCGTATCGAGGATGAAGTGCTCGTCGGGGGAGTTCGTGAACATGCAGGTCGCGAGTCGCATCGTCGGCCCGGCAGCCTCGGGGAAGTAATTCGCCGTGACCTCACGGAGGAGCCGTTCGTCCTCGCGGTTCGGTTCGGTGTCGTAGTCGTCCGGATCGACCTGCTCGTCGCGGTGATGGTACTTGCCGATCTTGAACCCTGGCACGTCGTAGACCGGCAGCCCGTAGAACCGGCCCTCGGGCACTTTGAGGTTCCAGACGGGGAAATTCGCGGGTTCGAACGTCGCCGGGCGCTCGGGCTGGAACCAGCCTAGCACCTGCCGTTCGGGGACCGCGAGGCCGGAAAGCGCGTCGGTGAACTTGTAGTTCCAGGCCCCGGCGGCGAGTACCATCTTTTCGGCGTCGTAGGTGCCGCGGTCGGTCTCGACGCGGACGCCGCCGTCGGGCGTCGGCTCCCACTCGAGGACCCGTTCGCGGGCACGGATGTCGGCACCTGCTGCCTGTGCTCGTTCGACGTGGCCGATGATCGACTGTTCAGGGACGACGAACCCGCCGTCGGGCTGGTACAGCGCCCGGTGGCCGTCCGGAAGGTCGTATCCAGGGAACCGCTCGGAGACCTGCTCGCTCGTGAGCACTTCGTGGGGGATGTCGTGTTCCTCGCACGAGCGCAGCGAGCCCTCGAAGACGACGTTGCCCTCGGGGCCGGCGTCGATCGATCCCGTCCGGTGAAGCACCTCGCGACCGGTCTCGGCCGCGAGATCGTCCCATAGTTCGTACGCGCGCTCGATAAGCGGAATATAAGAGGGATGTTCGTAGTAGGCGCGCCGTATAATGCGCGTAATGCCGTGTGACGACCCCATCGTGTGGGGCACGTCGTAGCGCTCGAGTCCCAGCACGTCGTATCCGCGGTCGGCGAGGTGGTACGTCGTCGCACTGCCCATCCCGCCGACGCCGATGACGACGACATCGTGCCGGCCACCTGTCGTACTCATACTGCCGTCGATTTCGACGACGTATCCCTTGATTGTTAGTCTGTCTCATATCGTACCTTTTTGAACCGTCGGTGGATAGAGGCCGGAACGTCGATCGTTCGTCACCGAGAGCAGGTCGTGAACCATCTCTCGACCCGTCGACGACCCCCGGACGCTGCGGTCGTCCCCCATCACTTATACGTACGAACTACCTGCGATCAACCCTTATTGAGTGATACGGCAAGCCACACCACATAGTATGTCACAGTGGAACAACGGTCGCGACGAGATCGAACCGGTCAGTCCCGACATCACCGACGAGACGAACGCCTTGCCGGCGCGGTACTTTACCGACCCGGATGTCCACGAGATGGAGAAAGAGGCGGTTTTCGGCCAGTACTGGGTATACGCGGGACACGCGAACTGCATTCCGGAGCCGGGTGATTTCTTCACCCGGACGATCGGTGATCGAGAGATCATCGTCGTTCGCAGCCACGACGGCGACGTTCAGGCGTTTTACAACGTCTGTGCACATCGGGGCTCCGCGATGGTCGAAGAGACGCCGATGACCGATCCGGGCAACGCAAGCCGAATCCAGTGTCCGTACCACCTCTGGACGTACGATCTGGACGGCGACCTCGCGAGCACGCCAAAGAGTTTCGAGGACGCGCGGCTGAACCCCGACCTCGAGGACGAAGAGGTCCCCGAGCTCGACGCCGAGGAAAACGCCCTCATGGAGGTCCACACCGACCGGATCGGGCCCCTCGTCTTCGTCAACTTCGCCGAGGAGCCGATGTCCCTCGCCGACCAGGCCGGGACGATGAAAGACGAACTCGAGGCGCTCCCGATCGAGGAGTACCAGCTCGCCCGGCGCATCGTCTCGGAGGTCGAGTGCAACTGGAAGGTCTTCGGCGGCAACTACTCCGAGTGCGACCACTGCCAGGCCAACCATCAAGACTGGGTCCAGGACCTCGAACTGCTCGAATCCGAACTCGAGGTCAACGACTACCACTGGATCCTTCACTACCAGCATAAGGAGGACGTCGACGACGAGATGCGCATCCACGAAGAGCACGAGGCGAAGTTCTACTACTTCTGGCCGAACTTCACGTTCAACATGTACGGGACCGCCGACGGCTACGGCACCTACATCATCGATCCCATCGACGAGGGACGGTTCCAGCTCGTCGCGGACTACTACTTCAAGGACTCCGACTTGAGCGAGGAGGAAGCGGAGTTCATCCGGACGAGCAGACAGATCCAGGAGGAGGACTTCGAACTCGTCGAGCGTCAGCAACGCGGTCTCGAGTCGGGCGCGATCGCCCAGGCCAGGCTCGGACCGAACGAACACACCGTCCACAAATTGCACCGCCTCGCACAGGAGGCCTACGAGGCGTAATCGAGCCACAGCCTTCGCCATGACCCAACGACAACGATCCGCGTTCACGGTCGCGTGTGAGGACTGCGGCGTCGAGACGGAGCTCGACTCGGCGAACGAGATCGTCGACTTCTACCGCCGCCATCATCGGCAGACGGGCCACGACGTGACTATCACGCGTGCCGAGCTCGCGTTCGACCCCCCAGCCGACGGCGACCTTGAGACCGTCGTCGCCGACCTCGAGACGCGCTACGAAGACGGCATTCCGATCGGCATCGTCGCCACGGCGATGCGCGAACAAGGGCTCTCCGTCGGCGACACGCTCGCGGCGATCTACGACGTACGGATGACCGGGGCACTCTACGAGCCTCGCGACGATCACCTCGCCGCCGTCTGAGGCGACCGGTCGTTCGTCACGGTCGTCAGTCCTCGAGAAGCGTCTCGACGAGTTGGCCGGTTCCGCGACGGATGCGTCCGCCGACGGCCGTCGGCGAGATATCGAGGTGATCGGCGAGTTCCTCGAGGGAGGTGTCGCGGGGCTCTTCGAAGTACCCTTCCTCGTGGGCGGTCACCAGCGCGACGCGTTGCTCGTCGGTCAACTCCGGGACGGTCTCGCTGGTCCACGCCTCGTGGCGGAACATCCGGTGGAGTTCGAACGAGATGTTCGACTCCTCACAGCACTCCCACAGCGCCGCGAGCGCTTCGCGATCGGGGAGGTGGAGACGGTTGGTCCAGCCCCGATCAGTGCTCTCCGCTTGCAACAACAGTCCACCGAGTTCGGTCGTCATCGGCGAGATGAGGACGGTCTCCTCGGTATGCTGGAGCCGATAGATGCGCGTCGAGCCGAGATCGTCGACGAGCATCCAGTCTGCAACCGTGTGATCGCGATCGAGGACGTCCTCGAACGTGTCGTTCGCACCCTCGACGAGATAGAAGAACAGTCCGGTCTCTGGATCCGTGGTGGAGTGAGGGACGACCTCGATAGAGACGTTCGGGCAGTCGCGGATCGTCGGCGTCAAGGCGAGATCCGGGTGTGCGACGTCGAGTATTGCAATCAGGCTCACGGGCGTTCACATCGGTGTTTGGTGTCTCACTTCGGAAATCGCGTTCCGATCGATCGTGATTCGACCGACCGTCAGTGGGAAACCGTGATATGTCGGTCCTTGATAACAGATACCACAGAGCACCACTTAACCGTTACCACGCACGCGAAATTCGATCCGAAGACGACATTCAGTTATCGAATCGACACTGGTCGAACTGCGGTAGCCGCCGTCCCGTCTCCGTTCGCGACCACCGTGCTGGACAGCGCCGTCGGCCAGGCCCGCGATGCTTGCCACGAACGCGAGCGCGGTCACGCGTCGCCAGCAGCTCTGCAGTCCTCCGACACCGACCCGCAACCGACGCGTTGTTGACGCACGCCGTCGATGCTCCGAACGAATGTTCGTCCGCACAGCCACCACCGACGACGCCCTCGAGGTCCGGCGCATCCTCGACGCCGCGTTGCTCGAACCCGGCGACGTCGAGGGGCGAATCGACGCTGGCGACGTCTTTGTGGGCGGCGATCGACGCGGTGGATCGGCGCGTGATGGCGACGCCACCGACCGAATCCTCGGAACGGTCGTCCTCGAGCCCCTCGAGCGCAAGTCCGGAGCCCACGTCGGCGCAGTCGGCGTCCGGCGTCGCCATCGGGGACGCGGAATCGGCTCGGCACTGATCGAAACGGCGCTCGAGCGCGAAGGCCGACTCACTGTGCGGTTCGACGACGGCGTCCGCCCGTTCTACGAGCGGCTGGGGTTTTCGATCGAGCCGATCGACGAGCAGCGCTACCGGGGCATCATCACGGTCGACCGCGTCTGATACGGACTCCTGTCATCCGGACCGCTGTCAGTCAGTATCGGCGCACCCGCGACCGTCCTGCGGGTGCACCGGCAACTCGTGACGGCAGCCCGTCTGAGCGCGACTGCCGCCGGGGGCCGTCTCCTGCCGGCGGAACTTTATCAGCGAGAACGTGGTAGCCACTGCCGCATGGCGCTCCAAGGGATGCTCAGCGGCGATCCGTCGAAGAGTTCGAAGGTCTATCTGGCGATCGGTGCCCTCTCACTGGTGAAAGCGATCGCGGTTCGCAACGACCGGGATCGGTTCCGACGCGAGTTGCTCGATGCCGGCCTGTTTCTCGGCGCCGGCCTGGCGCTGCGCCGGTTCAGCAAGATGAAAGCCCAGAAGCGACAGGAACTCGAGTCACAGGTTCCCGACTGGGTGGCCGACGCGATGCGCTCGGAGGCCGCGCGGTCGGGACTGCGTTCGGTCGCGAAGCAACAACTCGGTCGGTCGGAACCAGAACCGGAACCGACACTGCGGGATCGCGCCCGCGGCGTTCTCGCGAGCCTGTAGCGGGGCCGCGTTCGGGTTCGACTTAGGTCGGGCACGGCTCGAGACGCGCCGTGAAATGACGAAGTTCCGGCATCGAGGGATTGGAGACGATCTCGAATCCGGCCACGTCGCGGCGGTCCTCGAGAACGGCTGCGGCGGTCTCGACGACGTGATCGAAGTGCTCGCGGTGATAGGTGCGACGCGGCACCGCGAGCCGGACGAGTTCAGGCCGGTCGGTCTCGGGGAAGGCGAAGCTTCCGAGTTCGACCCCCCGAACCCCGCCTTCGCGGTAGAGTTCACAGACCAGCGCCTGCCCCGGGAACTCGTTGGCAGGCACGTGCGGGAACGCGGCCCCGGCGTCGAGATAGACCGCATGGCCACTCGTCGGGGTGTAGACCGGGATGCCGACCTCTGCGAGCCGTGAGCCGAGGTCGCGGACACTTGCGATCCGGTCCTCGAGATACGACTCCTCGACGGCCTCGCGCAGGCCAACGGCCAGCGCGGCGACGTCGCGGCCGGCCATCCCACCGTAGGTGGGGAAGCCCTCGTAGAGGATCGCGCGCTGTTTGCACTGCTCGAACAGCGACTCGTCGTCGGTCGCGACGAAGCCACCGACGTTCGCCAGCCCGTCTTTCTTGCCGCTCATGACGACCGCGTCGGCGTAGCCGAGTTGCTCGCGAGCCACCTCGGCGACCGTCGCCGACGCGAACTCGGCTTCCCGCTGTGTGACGAAGTAGGCGTTCTCCGCGAATCGGCAGGCGTCGATCACGAACGTCGCGTCGATCTCGTCGGCGAACTCGCGAACGCGACGGGTGTTCGCGACGCTGACCGGCTGGCCCGCCGCGGAGTTGTTCGTGATCGTCTGGATTACGAGTGGCACCCGCTCGGCGCCGACCTCGTCGACGACCGATCGGGCCCGCTCGAGCGAGAGGTTCCCCTTGAACGGCGCGTCCGCGTCGGGGTCGTGTGCCTCCGGGACCGGGCAGTCGACCGGGTCGGCATCCTGGTTCGCGACGTGGGCGCGGGTCGTATCGAAGTGCGTGTTGTTGAGCGCGACGTCGCCTGCCGAGAGCACGGTACCGTAGAGGACGTTCTCCGCGCCGCGTCCCTGGTGGGCCGGCACGACGTGGTCGAACCCCATCACGTCCGCGACGGCTGACTCGAGCCGGTCGAAACTGCGCGACCCCGCGTAGGCCTCGTCACCCCTGATCAGCGCGGCCCACTGGGCGTCGCTCATCGCGCCCGTGCCACTGTCGGTGAGCAGATCGACGAACACCGCTTCGGCGTCGAGGTTGAAGACGTTGTAGCCGGCCGCCTCGAGGGCCCGCTCTCGCTGGTCTCGCGACGGGAGGGTGATCCGCTCGACCATCTTCGATTTGTACGCGACCATATCGATCCCCTCGACGGCCGACCAGTTCAAATCGAGTGAGAAAAACCGGGTGCCGTCGGACCGACTCGACAACCGGGGTGCAACTCCGTCCGCTAGTGGACGGGTTCGTCGGTCGGACGGCTCGAGGAAGCGCGAGCCGACCGGGTCAGCGTCGTACGCCGGCGGTCCCCGCACCAACCCAGCAGAAGTCGGCCGTCTCGGTTCCGGCG
The DNA here is from genome assembly GCF_042678045.1 of Haloarchaeobius amylolyticus. Taxonomy (GTDB): domain Archaea; phylum Halobacteriota; class Halobacteria; order Halobacteriales; family Natrialbaceae; genus Natrinema; species Natrinema amylolyticus_A. The sequence continues at coordinate 222,588 of NZ_JBHUDI010000011.1, read as the reverse complement.
TCGGACCCGACCCCGAACGCATCGGATGGAATTCTCGTCTCGGTCGGCCCCGGGCCGACGAGTTCGAGGTTGGACCCGGCGTCGGATCCGTCGTCGCAGTCGCGGTCGTCACGCCGGTCGGTCGCGGCCGTAACCTCGCGTGCGGCCGCCTGAAGGTCCGCGAATACGTCGGCTGCCGTCACGTCGTCGGCGTCGACCGCCTCGTCGGTACTCGGGTCGTGCTCACCGCCACTCGCGAGGAGCGCGTCCGGATCGTCCGCGTCGTGGGCTGCGAGGATCGCGTCCGGATCGGGGTCGATCTCCGCGAAGACCTCCGTTACTGTCGGTTCGGTACTCATGGCTACAGTGTCACCACGCCCACCCTTCGTTACGAACGCGCTACCGCTGGATTACGGGGTGAATACGTTCGTCTCTATGACTGTCACGTCGAGAAATCAGTCTGTAATCGATGGAACTGCGGGCCGAACGGCCCGGTTAGAACAGGTCCTGGGTTAGCTCGAGGGTCTCCTCGCGGTCGTCCCAGTCGACGAACAGCGCGACGCTGGTCGCGCTGGTGATGATGTCGTTGAGCTGGATCCGAGCCTCGGCGAGGGGATTGACGATCTCGCTGATGATCCCCGGCTGGTTGGGGAGTTCGCCGCCGGTGACGCGGACGACGGCGACCGGCGAGTCGACGGTGACACTCGAGAGTTCGTCACGGGCGATGACCTCGCGGTGGAGGATGTTCTCGGCGCGTTCGGCCTCCTCTTCGTCGATGTAGAACGTGACGGTGTCCATCCCGCTGGCGACGGCGTCGATGTTGATCTCGCTCTCGGCGAGTGACTCGGAGAGGTGGTTGAAGATCCCAGGCTGATTGCGGATCGCGCGGCCGGCGACGGTCAGACAGGCCAGCGGTCGCTCGCGCAGGTCGACGAGGTTCTTGAACTCGCCCTCGATGCTGGTACCGCCCGACAGCAGGTCACCGTGCTGGTAGTGGACGACGCGGACATCGAGGCCGCCATCTTTGTACGACAGCGCAGAGGGTGCGACGACTTCGGCTCCGCGGAACGAAAGGTTCCGGAGTTCGTCGACGGAAATCTCGCCGACGTTGCGGGCCCCTTCGACGACGTTCGGGTCGCCGGTCATGACGCCCTCGACGTCGGTGACGATGACGACCTCGTCGGCGTCCATGTACTTGCCCATCATGACTGCCGTGGTGTCGGAGCCACCGCGACCGAGCGTCGTGATCGAGCCGTCAGGTCCCTCCGCGAGGAAGCCAGTGATGACCGGCACGGTCCCGTCCATCTCCGCTGCGACCTCCTGGGCACGACGCTGGGTCTCCTCGACGTCGACCTCGCCGTACTCGTCGGTGACGATAGGCCACTCGTCACTGCCCGGCTCTAAGAAGGTCGCGTCGATCCCGCGGGCCGACAGCGCGGCCTTGAGCATCCGGACCGACGTCCGCTCGCCCATACTGACGATCTGAGCACGGTCGGCTTCGTCAGTCTCGAAGGTGATCTCGTCGAGCAGGTCGTCGGTGGTCGACCCCATCGCGCTAGCGACGACGGCGATCTCGTGGCCGTCCTCGACGGCGGCGGCGACCGAGTCCGCGGCACGGTTGATCCGATCCCCGCTGCCGAGACTCGTTCCGCCGAACTTGGCTACGACGCGCATGCTGCCACCTCACAGACGGCCCACATTGCGATGCTGTGACTCATACTCGAGACGTTACCAGAGCGGGCAGATAACTGTGTCCCATCGTTCCCGTTTTTACCATCCGTCCAATTGTCGACGGTCACGTCTCGAAACCACCGATTGCTCCCCCGTCGATGGCTCGTCCGCTGTCGGAATTTGCACCGAACGCTCACAGCGCTGTGTCAACGGGGCGGGGCAACATTCACTGTTGTGCGCAGCATTACCATACGTCGATGAACGTACGTGACGCACTCGAGGCCGACGCCGACGCGCTCGCGTCGATCGCCGACTCCCCGACGGACGTGATGCGAAACCTCGTCCACGATCGGACGGTTCGCGTCGCCGAGGACGGCACTCACGATCCGAACGCGGATCTCGGTGACACACAGTACGACGGCTCGGATCCGGAGGATCTCCTCGGCTTCATTAGCTTCGACGCGCGCGAAGACACCGTTCATGTCACCCAACTCGACGGAACGAACGACGCCTGCAAGCGCCTGCTGGCCGAACCAGTGCGCTTTGCCGAACGCGAGTCGATGGCCGTCGAAGTACTCGCCGCACAGGACGCCACCGCGATCGAGCGCGCCGCCGACGAACTCGGCTTCGAACGACGTGGCCGCGGCCCGCGATTCGACGGCGCGCCGACGGTGCGGTTTCGACTCGAGCCAGCGAGCTACAGTCCCAACTGACCCGAGTCAGTCTCCGCCGCCGTTTCGAGATCCGGTTCGGACTCGAGCCCGAGATAGTCGATCGCCGTCCGATAGAAGAGATCTCGCATCGTCTCCTGTGGCAGGTCACGAGCGAGGAGGCCGGCCCGCTCGTTGCGATAGGGGTACGGAATGTTCGGGAAGTCAGACCCGTACATGATCGACTCCGAGAGCTCGACGAACGTCTCGTCGGCGATCGAGGACGGATCGAACCCCATCGTCTCCGGGGCCGACGTCGACATCGCGAACGTCGTATCGAGATACACGGAGTCGTGATCACGCGCGAGGTCGAGAAACGCCTCAACCTCGTAGGTCCCCATGTGCGCACAGCAGACGCGAAGCGCCGGATAGGAATCCACTAACTCGGCGAAGGCGTCGAAGCCGACGTAGGAGTTGTCCTCGAACATCGGTGCCGTCCCTCCGTGGTAGGTGATCGGGCGGTCGTACGCCGCGACGACCTCGAGGGCCGGCTCGAGGCGTGAATCCGCAGGTCGACACTCCTGGACCGGGCAGTGAATTTTCAGACCGCGAGCGCCCGCCTCGAACGCGTCTCGGACGACGGCCGCGACGTCTTCATCGTCGGGGTGGACCGTTGCAAACGGGATCAGCATATCCGACGAGGCGGCCTGCTCGCAGAGCCACGTATTGAGTTCTCGCGCGAGGCCGGCCTCGTGGGCGTAGGGAAGCGCGACGTAAGCAGCGACGCCTGCAGCGTGAAGGACGTCTTCGATCGCCGGCCGAGTCACGGGATGGGAAAACTCCCAGTCAGCCTCGGCACTGAGCGAGCGGCGGATCGCGGCGGCGAGCCGTTCGGGAAACAGATGCGTATGGGCATCGATCGCGGGACGAAACGCGGTTTCGGGGGCCTCGGCGGCGGCCCGGTCGTTGGAAGGAGACATATCGGTTGGGGTGGCAGTCGCTAACGCGGTCGCCATGAATAGGTGTACCGCTGGCGGCGATTCGTATCGTCTTAGCTGAACTTCTGGACGGTCACGTCTAACGTATCGAGATCGACGATCGGCGCGAAGCCGGCATCGGGATCGATGTTGACGCTCTTCTGGAAGTCCGTCTGGGCCTGCCAGCAGCCGGAGTTGATCGCCAGGACGTTGTGGTACTTCCCGAAGCCGAGTTTGTGGACGTGACCGGTGTGGAAGATGTCGGGAACCTCCTCCATCACGAGGTAGTCTCTCTCCTCCGGAGCCAGCCGCGTGTGGCCACCGAACTGGGGCGCGACGTGGCGCTTCTTGAGGAGGTGGTACATCGCCTTGTGCGGGTCGTCGTAGCTGGCCTTTTCCTCGGGGAGTTCCGCGATGACTTCGTCCAGCGAGACGCCGTGGTACATCAGCACGGAGACACCCTCGAGGGTCACTGTCGATGGATTGCTCACGATCTGGGGGTCGTGGGCGGACATGATCTCCCGAAGTTCTTCGTCGAATCCCGGCTGGGGTTCGGCGAGTCGCACGGCATCGTGGTTGCCGGGGATCATGACGATCTCGATGTCGCCCGGCACTTTCTTCAGGTGTTCGCTGAAGGCCTCGTACTGCTCGTAGATGTCGACGATGTCGAGTTCCTCGTCCTGATCGGGGTAGACGCCGACGCCTTCGACCATATCGCCAGCTAACAGCATGTACTCGACGTGCTGGGCCTGGTCGGTGTGAAGCCAGTCGGCGAAGGCGTTCCAGGCGTCTTCCATGAACTCCTGGCTGCCGACGTGGACGTCACTGATCAGCGCCGCCTGGACGTGGCGATCGGCCGTCGAGGGCTCGTACGTGCGGGGGACGTCGGGGAAATACATCGAGTCGACAAACGCGATCCCCGAGTCGTCCGCCAGCGTTCCCTCCATCGCCAGCACCTCATCACAGAGCAACTCGTCGACGAGGTCGACGTACTCGCGGTCTTTCATCACGAGCCAGGGAAAGGTCCCGGTCGCGTCCTCGAGTTCGATCAGCCAGTGACCGCTGGCGGTCGAGCGGATATCGTTGACGAGCCCGACCATCGCGGCCTCGCTGCCGCCGGGCATCTCCTGAATGGCTGTCGCCGGCCGGTGATTCACGCGGCTTCGCAGTTTCCCGCCGAGCCGATCGAGCCGGTCCCGGAAGACGGAGACGAAGTCCTCGTACTCGCCGGTCCCCGTGCTCTCGCCAGTCATATCACCAGTGATCTCGAGCGAACGGAGCGCGGGATCGGCGGATCGCTCGGCTGTCGCGGGGCCCGTGGATCGACCGATCGAAGAAGACCCCTCCGTTTCGACTGGAGACTGATCGGTCGGATCAGAGTCCACAGTCTCGGACGTTCCAGTTGAAACAGAGGGGGTCGGTTCGGCCGGTTCACTGGCCGGGCTATCGGATCGAGTCGTCCCGCCAGCGTCGGTCGTCGCAAGCGCCGCTTCCACGTGATCCACCCGGACGACCAGCGCATCGTCTGGGACTTCCTCGAGAACGCGCTCGAGAGCCGCGTTCGGGTTCTCGGCCGCCGTAAGCCGCGTTACCGCCTCGCGCTCGGCGTTGTAGCCGCGGCTCGTGAGTTCACTGACGAGTCGGGCGGCGGCCTCGAGTGGCACACACTTCGCATTCGTGAGGGGCCCAAAAAGGATAGCGGATCAGCGATCGCATCGCCACGTGCCATCGACTCGCAGAGACGGGCAGGTACGGCGGAAGCACCGAGAAACGACGGGAGCCAACTGAAACCGAGAGTGCCGGAAGGTTGATACCGGGGTCGGCGAAATCGAACGACAATGGACGGTCCCGACGTCAGCGAACGGAGCCGCAACCGATCCGGCCCTCGAGACGACGCCGAATCGGAGATGGATCCGGCGTCGGATCGCAGTCGCCATCAGCGGACGGCCGCTTCGCGAGCGACGACGAGTCGCGGCGACGGGGTGACGATCGACGACGGGCTCGTCCGCTGGCTCCTCGAGACCGACGATCGAATGGGCACCACGATACGAGATCTCGCGACGATTATCGCGATCATCGCGATCGCGGGAAGCCTCCTGTTCGGGGTTAGCGGGACCTGGCCGCCCCTGGTCGCCGTCGAGAGCGGCAGTATGGACCCGCACATCGAGCAAGGCGACCTCGTCTTCGTCGTCGATTCGGGACGGTTCGTCGGCGACGGCGCCGTCGCCGGAACGGACGTCGTCACCGCCCAGCGCGGCCACGCACGCGGCTACGCCAAGTTCGACAATCCCGGCGACGTCGTCATCTTCCTGCCGAACGGCGATCCGACGAAGACGCCGACCATCCACCGCGCCCAGTTCTGGGTCGACGAGGGCGAACGCTGGGTCGAAACGAAGGCCGATCCAGCGTATATGCACGGTGTGACCTGTGCCGAGATCGCGTCGTGTCCAGCGCCCCATGACGGATTTATCACGAAAGGCGACGCCAATCCGGCCTACGATCAGGTACCGCAGTCGGGTGCGGAGACGACCGTCGTCAGTGACGAGTGGATCATCGGCAAGGCGCTGGTGCGGGTTCCGTGGATCGGACAGGTCCGACTGGCGATCGATTCGGTCCGCTCGGTTGTCGGAACCGGGCCGATCGTCGTTGCCACTGTCGGTAGCGTGATCGCGCTCATCTGGTACGGGTCGGCCGCGGATACACACGATCGATAGCCTGTGCGAACAGAAGGTTGATTTTCGCGCCCGGTGAAACGGGTGACGATGAGCGGCTCTAGTCCCGGAACGCCTCCTGGCGATTCCGGCAACGACGACCGCGCGGGGTCAGAAGAAGACACCGGCGCCCCCCAGACGCCATCCCCGGACCCGTCACGGACCGCGTCCGATTCCGACGGCGTGACGATCGAAGACGACGGACTTGTCCGCTGGTTTCTCAAATCCAACGACGAGAACGTGACGGTGGCACGGGACGTCTTGAGCAGCGTCGCTATCGTCGCCGTCGTCGCCATCCTGTTGTTCGGGGTCAGCGGAATCTGGCCGCCCCTGGTCGCCGTCGAAAGCGGGAGTATGGAGCCGAACATGCACCGCGGCGATCTCATCTTCGTCGTCGACGAGGGGCGGTTCGCCGGTGACGACACGGCCGCGGATACCGGCGTCGTCACACTCGAGCGCGGTCAGGCGAACGACTACACCAAGTTCGGCAATCCCGGCGACGTCATCGTCTTCAGACCGAACGGCAACCCGGCGAAGACACCGGTGATCCATCGCGCCCACTTCTGGGTCGACGACGGCGAACGCTGGGTCGAGACGAAAGGCAGCGAGGCGATCGTCGGCGACGCGACCTGTCGCGAAGTCCCGAACTGTCCCGCACCACACGCCGGCTTCGTCACGAAAGGAGACAACAATCCCGGCTACGATCAAACCGGTGGCGGTGCCGATACCACCGTCGTCAAACCCGAGTGGGTCACCGGCAAAGCACAGTACCGGATCCCGTGGCTCGGCCACGTTCGACTGACCGTCGACAGACTCTTCGGGGGCATGGTCGTGCCGTCGTCACCCGCGAGCACGCTGGACACACAGCTCGCACACCCCGACCCGACGACGGCGACACCGGCCGGTCCAGCCGCCGGACTCGAGTCGAGCGAAGAACTCGCTGGTGTCGCCGGGCTCGCCGGCGGCGGCATCGCACTGGCCGCGGGTCGGTATCGGTCCTGAGTTGCGACGCCGGATGGTGGCACATCGCCATCCCATTCCCATCGTTCACTGATTCTCGAGTCGAAATTGAGGGGAACGGCATAGCACAAGTCGTGCTGGCGGAAGCCAGGTCGAAACGTTCCTGCGTCCTCGAGACCGAAGTAGTCCGGCGGTCGGTGCCGAGAACAAACACGACCGCAATGTCGGGAGACGATCGACTCGTCAGTTCTTCGGGAGACGATTGACTCGTCAGTTCTCGAATCGGGCCTGGATGAACGGCTGGACGTCGTCGATGTCACTCAACCGAGAATCGCTCAGTAACACGGCCTCCGTCTCTTCGAGTGGTACGGAGAGGCTGATCTCTTTGGTCCGGCCGTATCGCCCCTTCGAGACGACGACGGCGTTGACGATGCCGAGCATGTCGAGTTCACTGATGAGATCTGTCACCCGGCGCTGGGTCAGAACGTCGGCGTCGATCTCCTCACAGAGTCGCTTGTAGATGTTGAATACCTCGCCCGTGTTGATGCTGTGGACGCCGTTTTTCTCGAGCAGAATAATCGCGAAGAGGACGAGTTTGCTCTGGGTCGGGAGGGTGCGGACGACCTCGACGACGCGGTCGAGTTCGATCTTGTCCTGCGCTTGTCGAACGTGTTCCTCGACGATCGTCTCGGCCTGGGATCGCTCGGCCAGCTCGCCGGCGGTCCGAAGCAGATCCAGTGCGCGCCGTGCGTCGCCGTGTTCCTGTGCGGCGAACGCTGCACACAGCGGGATCACGTCCTCCGAGAGCGCGCCATCCTTAAACGCGACGTTCGACCGGTGCTCGAGGATGTCCCGCAACTGGTTCGCGTCGTACGGCGGGAAGACGATCTCCTCTTCACCGAGCGAGGATTTGACGCGCGGGTCGAGGAAATCGGTGAACTTGAGGTCGTTACTGATGCCGATGATCGAGACCCGCGAGTTCTCGAGTTCGGAGTTCATCCGCGAGAGGTTATAGAGCGTATCGTCGCCGCTTTTCTCGACGAGTTTGTCGATCTCGTCTAACATGATGACGACGACCCGCTCGTCGTAGTCGACGGCGTCGAAGAAGACGCTGTAGACGCGATCGGTCGGCCACCCGGTCATCGGGACCTCCTCGAAGGACTCCCTGTCGGTCTCGAGGTCGTCGATGCGCGCTTCGACCGCCTCGCGGCTCTCGAACGGCGTCGACGCGAGGGGATGGTCCGGCGGGAGCGCGGCCTGCTCGGCCTCGGTAGCGGATGCTGGCGCAGTAGCGTCCGGGGACCCCCCTGCTTCAGGTGGAGAATCGCCCGATTCGGGCGCGATACTGTCTCCAGACGAACTGTCGGTGTCGCGTTCCGTCGCGTCCTCGGCCGCGAACTCGAACGGGTTCGATGCCGTTTGCTCGTCGGCCCGTTTGGAGGCCTCCGGCTCGTGTACGTCGACGGTCGCGTCGTACTCGTCGACGGCCTCGAGCAGCGACTCGAGGGTTGCGAGTTGCTCATCGATTCGTTCTTCGTTCTTCTCGATGAACTTGTTCGCCAACTGTGCGAGCACGCGATACTGGGTATCGGTCACCTCGCAGTTGATGTACTCGACGTCACACGGGACGCTGTACTTCTGGGACGTGCTCTCGAGTTCCTTGCTGACGAATTTCGCGCTCGCGGTTTTGCCGGTGCCGGTTTTGCCGTAGATAAGGATGTTCGACGGCGTTTCACCCCGAAGGGCGGCCACGAGGATGGTCGCCATCTTGTTGATCTGGTCGCTCCGATGGGGAAGTTCGTGTGGCGTATAGGATGGACGGAGAACTTCCTTGTTCTCGAAGATGGGCTCACCGCTGAGGAGATCGTCGAACAATCCCTGATTCGACTCATCGGTGCCGAGATCAGTGTTCTCGAAGTTCGTCGAGAACCCACTCGTTCTGTCGATTTCAACCTCGTCCGAATCCGCGGTTTCTGAGTCGTCTGACATCCGTCGTACACAGGCCCCCTTATTTCGTGTGGAGTGTCGAGCCGGGAATCAGGAATATCATGGTATGATGGTCTCCGTCGGAAGATCCACGATTTCAGATACCCGATTCGAGTCCAGTTGATGCAAACGAAACAGAGGAAAACCACGGTAATAAATTCTTCCGTTCCCTTCATCTCGTGCTGGAACGACGACCGGAGAGCTGTGTCGTCCAAAGTCAGTTCGAGAAGTGAACTATAGCAGTAGATAGTAGCATGATTTCTTTATTCAGAATCCTGCCTGAAACTGAACCGGGCAGTTCGGTTCGATCACTACACATGTCTACTTGTCAGGAAAGGGGAATTCTTTACCCCTCTTGAATCAAAATATCTTGTTGAAGTGTCGGCTCATACCAAATATCTGCTTTTAACGCAATCTTCCCTAACTCACTGGTTGAAGCTGGCCATGGAAACCTTCGTTCCTCGGCTGAATCTATTTTGAGATATATACGGGACGGTGTATCTTCTACTGGAACGTTTTCGTTGGCTGTCTCGCCCTCCATCTCAAACGTCTCTTCTTGGAAATACCCATCCAAGTCATTTCCAATTCGAATTCTGAACGAATAAGGGTCCCGTGAGCCATTATGTATTCCAAACTCGTAGTTCCGCTCCCGGTCACTGGCTATCCTACTTGAACAGCCCGCAGAGAAAACTGTAAGAGCAGTCCCTATCGCAGCAAGAACGGAACGTCTTTTCATGTTTTTATTCATTTACGAGGTATTAAACAATTTGGGGTGCGGTACGACTTCATTAACTGATACATGCATTCCCTATACTGAACGCGAGTTCCACGAGTTACTCTGAATAAAGAAACCGTATTACCAGAATGTGTTACGCGCGGACGAGCGTGTAGGGTGACGGACGAGCGTGTACTGATGAGGACAGCAATTGATTGGAGATGTATTGAGTCGCCCGATAGTTTGGGGGAGTATGTGATTGGAGGGCCGATGGTTCGGGAGTACTATCTGATGATGTTGATGGAATTGTGGTGACTTTGTGACGGTCAGACTGGAGAGGGTGTAGTTAGCAGCCACCATACACCACCCCCCCACCCCTTCGTTTCAGGTGGAACGGCTCAGAGGAGGGGAGGGGGTGAGAGAGGTTTCTATAAGAGGAAGTTTTATGACGGTCGGCCAGAAACAGGAACCGTAGAACTAGCAGAACAGAAAATAGTACTAGAGAGTTGTTCTTTATTACTAGACTTCACTAGAATCTTTTCTCAGCAATACTGATACTAGTAGATAGACGAATTTGTTACTAGAATCATTCTTAGCATCCAATTTGGCCATTTTTCTGCCGTAGAACCTGTCTCGAGTGGAAATGAGGGGGCTACTGCTTCAGTTCGGCCACTCATCGACCCACGCTCTCGTTGCTCTCCAATTGAAACGAAGGGGTGGGGGGCTCTCATCGTGCTCGTTTCTCCCACCCGGCCTAACGACTATCATGTATGACTATCTCACTCAATGTACCCCAGCGCGTCCGACGGCTCCGTCCCATACGTTGACAACTGTTCCTGTCCGGAGTGTCAACATGTCTGACGTAGGCTTAAGTGAGTTCGCTTAGTAGTACGCGCAGATGCACCCCGCGGTGCTGGAGGGCCCAACAGATGGGACTGTTCACAGAACTCAAAGATAGTATCTCTCGGGTGACGGATCGCCTGTTTTCGGAACAGGAGCCCAAACGAATCGGTATCTACGGTCCACCGAACGCCGGCAAGACCACGCTCGCAAACCGCATCGCACGCGACTGGACGGGTGACGCCGTCGGTGCGGAGAGTCACATCCCCCACGAGACGCGTCGCGCACGCCGAAAAGAAAACGTCGAAATCGAACGCAACGGCAAGACGGTGACGATCGACATCGTCGACACGCCCGGTGTGACGACGAAGGTCGACTACGAGGAGTTCACCGACGAACTCGACGAAGAGGATGCGATTCGTCGCTCCCGTGAAGCGACCGAAGGCGTCGCCGAGGCGATGCACTGGCTGCGCGAAGACGTCGACGGCGTCATCTACGTGCTGGATAGCGCCGAAGACCCGATCACGCAGGTCAACACGATGTTGATCGGCATCATCGAATCCCGCGACCTTCCCGTTCTCATCTTCGCGAACAAGACCGACCTCGAGGACTCGAGCGTCAAGCGGATCGAGGACGCCTTCCCACAGCACACGACCGTGCCGCTCTCCGCGAAGGAAGGCGACAACATGGACGAAGTGTACGACAAGATCGCGGAGTACTTCGGGTGATATCGATGCCGAAGGCAACCAACGCAGACGACTCGGAGCCGTCCGACGGTGTACAGATCGACCTGATCAGCGGTGAGCGCATGGACGGGATGGCTACGATGGAAAAGATCAGGATGATCTTGGACGGCGTCCACGACGGCAACATCGTCGTCTTAGAGGAGGGGCTGACCCCGGATGAGGAGAGCCGACTCATCGAAGTGACGATGGCCGAAATCAGCCCCGACGAGTTCAACGGGATCGAGATCGAGACCTATCCCAAATCCGAGACCCGCGACTCGTCGCTGCTCGGTCGTATCATGGGCAGCGATAAAGCGGAGACGAAACTGACGGTGATCGGGCCGGCCAACCAGATCGAGACGCTCCACAAGGACGAAACGCTCATCAGCGCGCTCGTGTCCCGTAACTAATGCCACATCAGTGTACGAACTGCGGCCGGACGTTCGCCGATGGCTCCAAGGAGATGCTGTCGGGCTGTCCCGACTGCGGCGGGAACAAGTTCCAGTTTGCCCCCGCGAGCGCCGCTGAATCGGTCGGCGAGGACGACGGCTCGGAATCGGTCGAGCCCACGTCGGGGTCCGACTCGGGAGGGATCACGACGCGTGCCACCGAAACGGTTCGCGAGTGGGTCTCGAGCGACACATCGGACACGTCGGCGGATGCGGGCCGGGGGGACGCCGAGCTCGCCGCCAGTTCCGATTCCCGTGACTCGGGCATGGCACCGGCGTCGGATCGGTCTTGGCCCACAACTGACGAGCCGACCGCCACCGAGTCCGACGCCGCAGCCGACGAGACGGTGACCGAGTGGCCGGACACGGCGCGGCGACCCGAGGACCGAACCGGCACGGTGACCGAGACGAGCGACGAGTCCGACGAGAGCGAGCCGCCGTCCCAGCGACCAGACAGGTCAACCACGACGTTTGCGGACGATGAGAATTCGGCACAGGCCGACGCCCGCAGCGAAGTCGTTCCTGCGGACGACCTGCCGGCTCACAGCGATGTCCCCTCCGGTTCCGACCCCCGCGACGGCGGCGATACAGGTGACACGACCGCTGGCTCGACTCCCGGCGACGATCAGCCGCCGGAACACGGTCGCGTCGTCAGCGAACCGAGCGGGGACCAGCCCTCGATCGAAGACCTTCGGAAAGAGCTCAACGAACAGTTCGAGAGCATCAAGATCGTCCGACCGGGCCAGTACGAACTCAATCTGATGGAACTCTACAACCGCGACGAGTACATCATCTCCCTGCAGGAAGACGGTCGATACGTCATCGACGTCCCCGATTCCTGGCGCGACGGCGACGACGAGTAAGCGACACGGGTCTCGATATCGGTAGTCGGCACAGCCGACTGGTCGTTCTCACGCTCGAGCCCTTTCACCGCTCTCGTTCCCGTTCCGATCGCTCTCGGATGCCATCCCGCCGTCTTTCTGCTCGGTTCGTCCCATGCTGTCCGCGAGAATACACCGGACCGTTTCGACTGCAACCCTGAGAATCTTCCCTGCAGCTCCCGTTACGATGGCAGATCGAACTCCACCTGAAATAATCGTTGCGAGCCGCTGGTGGTCGTGCAGCGTGCCCGCTCGAGCCACCGTAATTCGACCGGCACACGGGGACGAGTCCGGTCGAGACGGCGGACGGAGACAGATGGATTTAAGCGATACCGATACGAGACGGCACATATGAGCACTGCAACCAAGGTTGTTCTTTCCACGGTCGCCGCATCGGCACTGCTGTCGATCCTGCTCGTTTTCCAGACGGCGTTCGCCTGATGTTCGAGGCTCGTGCGCTCCCGGATCGGCTCGCGTCGGTCCGCGACGCTCACGCGCCGGGCGTTCGAGTTCTCGACTGCGAGCGTGACTTCGAGACGTTGCCGCCAGCGCTCGCTGAGGATCTCGGCCTCCTCGTCGACAGCCTCGAGCCGGCCAGCTATCCGGCTGCATGGCTGCCCGAGGACGCGCCGACGCTGCTCGCTCGCTACGCGAGTTCTGATCTCACGATCGGAATGCCGGGCGACGGCAGCGTCGCCTGGACCCGCCAGACGGACCCGCCGCTCGTGTTGGTCAAACCCAGAGTCGAGGGCTCGCCGGAATCGTTCGTCGAGTTCTTACTCGCCGAGGCATTCGTCGAGCTCGGGCTCGATGTGCCCGAACACTTCATCGGGTTCTTCGAAGACTCGTATCGCGACCTCGACCGAGCGGTTCCGCTCGACCCGAACGGTACGTATCAGGTCGCCGCCGCGCTGTACGACGGCTGGATCGGCCTCCAGACGCGTGCGGTCTTCGCCGACTGGCACGACGACCGGCCGACCCTCGCCGACGCCTGGCAGGATGCAGGGACGCGACTCGAGGATCGAGTCGCGGGGCTGCCCCAGGCGGTCGCCCGCGGCGAGACCGACTTCGCGGACGCGACCGAACTGGCGTGTGCCGCGATCAAACACGCGATCGAACTGCCGGCGCCGTTCGCCGCGCTCGATACGGACGCCTACCGGGAGCACGGCCCAGCGTACGCGATCCGGTGGGCCGAGAAGACGTTCACGTCGCTCGCAGACGAGTAGCTTTTCCTCTTGGTTCGGGTGTCGCGATACCACGCCGTCGCTCGAGCGTGCTCGATATCGGACGCGACTGCACCTCGTGGTTAGAACTCGGCGTCGATGCTGCCGTCTTCGTCGAGGTCGATGATACCGTCGAACAGTCCGCGGAACTCCTCGACGAGCGCGTCGTCGTGAGGTTCCTCCGCGAGATGAAAGAGACCGACGGCGTCGTGGTTTTCGAGCAGTGCGAGGATCCGTTCGACGGCCTCGATGGCTTGCTCGTCGCCGGCGTAGTAGGCGAGTTCGGTAACGGAGTCGAAGCTGATGCGGAGTTTGCCGTCGTGTGCGTCGAGGAAGCCGTCGATGTGTTCGACGATGCCGTCGATGTCGTCCGGGGCAGCCACGTAGTGGACGGTATCGGACGACCGTCGGGAGTAGCCGCGTTCGATACTGAGCGTATCGAGGATTTCGGCACACTCCTCGTCGACGTCGTAGTACTCGAGTTTCTGTCTGACTTCGCGAGCTGTGGTTCGCGTCGAGACGACGAGGAAGCTATCGGTATCGATCTTGAGGAAATCAGTGTCGATGCGGTCGGTTTCGCCAGTGCTTGGATGCAAGAGGAGGACGCCGGTCCCGCCCGGAATCGTCTCCGGTGTGCCGTCTATCTCGAGGCTGTAGTCCATATTGGAAGCAACAACTTTCGGCACTCCCTTAAGCGTGCGGATATATCGTGCGACGAAACTGGACTCCGGAAACCCGGAGGAAGGGTCCAAAACTGGCGAGGGGTGGGACAGTGTGACTCACCGAGGATCGCGAACTCCAGATGCCCACGGAGTTCGATCACCGACGACCCTTCACGCTCTAGCTTTTAGGCCAGCCTAAAGTATCTGTCGATGGTTCTCATAACAGTGAGAAAGACTCTCGTGGTGGCGTTGTCCGGCTGGCGCACCGACTCCGAACACGACAGCGAGCGACGCCCAGCGTTCCGGGGCGTCATGCGAACGCGTTTATCCCTGCGTCACCCATCGCCCCGATATGAGCGTACGCGAGGAGTTCGACGACTGGGCAACGAGCGGCCGTGACAAAGGGATGGAAGACAGACACTGGCACACCGCAAAGCATGCGCTCGCGCGGATGCCCGTCGAACCGGGTGAAACCGTGCTCGATCTCGGCTGCGGGAGCGGCTACGCCGGCCGCGCACTCCGCGATACCGCGGGCGCTGGCCGCGTCTATGGACTCGACGGCGCACCCGAAATGGCCCGCAATGCGGCCAGCTACACTGACGACGCGAGCGTTGGCTTCCTCGTCGGTGACTTCGATGCGCTGCCCTTCGCCGACGACTCGATCGATCACGTCTGGTCAATGGAGGCCTTCTACTACGCCGCGGACCCACACCATACCCTCGAGGAGATCGCCCGCATCCTCCGACCCGGCGGTACCTTCTACTGTGCCGTCAACTACTACGAGGAGAACGTCCACTCCCACGAGTGGCAGGACTCTATCTCCGTCGAGATGACCCGCTGGGACCGCGAACAGTATCGCGATGCCTTCCGCGAGGCGGGCCTGTACGTCGCCGAACAGAATAACATCCCCGACCGCGAGGTGACGATTCCCGACGACGACGAGTTCCCGCTCGAGGACTGGGACACCCGCGAGGCGATGGTCGAGCGCTACCGCGAGTTCGGCACGCTGTTGACCGTCGGCGTCGCTCCCTGACCGCTCCGAACCCCCTCATTTCCACTCGAGCCCCCGATTCCCGTCCTACAGCCCGCAACGCGGCCGGTGGCTCGAGTCGAAACGCCCCTCTTGAGAGAACCACTCACATCCGTATCGCTCGCGAGTGGACGGAGCGACAGCCTGTGACTTCGCGGCGCGTCGAGCCGCAAGTTGCGAGCGTGCTATTCGTATCGTTCGCCCGCTGGAATCGCGATCTCGAGCCAGTTCTCCTCGGGCGGTAGCGGGCAGTCGAACGTTTCGCTGTAGGCACAGAACGGCGAGTACGCGAGATTGAAGTCGACGACGAGCTCGTCGCCGTCTTCGAGGTCGCGCTCTGCCTCGAGTTCCATGTAGCGCCCGCCCTGGTAGGTCTGTTGTCCCGTGGTCTTGTCGCGGAACGGGACGAACAGCGGTTCCTCGTTCGGACTCTCCTGCTGGTAGGCTGCGAGTTCGAACGTGCCGTCTTCTAAGTCCTCGTCTTCGCGATCCAGTTCGAACTCGAGGGTCGCCACGCGAAGATAGCGCACCTCTCTCCCTGCGGTGGTCTCCATCAGGACGACCTCGGGGTCGTCGTGGACCGTCGCGGTCGCGGTCACGCGGTAGGTCGGATCAGGGTCGAAGTAGTCAAGCCCGTCGAAGTCGTCGCGTTCCTCGGGCGGGATCGGCGACTGTGGATGGGTCGCGAAGAAGTCGTCTTTCTCGGCGCGTTTGGATTTGAGTTCGTCCCGATACTGGTCGGCGTCGATAGAACTGGTATCGCTCATAGCCGAGGTACGGCAGCGAGAGTGGAAGGCGTTACGTTCTGACGGTCGCGACGGCTCCCCGCTCGAGCTGACATTTATATACTGTCAGGCGGCCAGTCGTGTTCGTCAACCCTATGACCGACCGACGATGAGTACGGCAGGAATGACGAACTGGCGCGCGATCTTCGGCCACGACAGCCCCTACGACCCGCAGGTCGACGGCATCGAGGCCGCCATCGACACTGGACGGCAAGGCGGCTACACCGTCATCGAAGGGGCCTGTGGCACCGGGAAGACGATGATCGCGCTCACTGCGGGGATCGACCTCGTGCGCGATCCCGACACCGACTACGAGCGCGTGCTGGTGCTTACGAGCGTCAAACAGCAACTGCGCCAGTTCGAGGCCGACCTCGAGACGATCAATGCGAACCTGCCCACCGACTGGGTGCCGGTTTCGGGACTCACCCTCGTCGGGAAGGCCGATGTCTGTCCGTACAACCGCGAGGGGGCGGCGGGGATCGACGACGGGAACGTCTACGACCGCTGTGAGACGCTCCGGGACCGCACCCGCGATCTGACTGGCGAAGGCGGCGACACGACCGCAGCGAATCTGGCCGCCCGCGCCCGCAGCCAGCAGATCGGCTTAGCCGACAGCGGCAGTCGGGCCAAGAGCACGTTCCTCGAGACCGCGGGCGAACCGACACCCTACCCGCCCGACCTACCCGAGTACGGCGAGGGCGGCCCCGTTGGTGCCGAAACCGAGTACTGCCCGTTCTACGCGCAGTATCTGGAAGATCTGCCCGACGACGAGGACGGTGCGGCCGCCGAAGCGGTCCCCTACGATCTTACCGACGCTGGCATGGTCACGCCCGAGGACCTGGTCGCCCGCTCGGTGACACACGGCACCTGTCCGCACTCCGTGATGGGGGCGGCCCTCGGCGAGGTCGAGGTCGTCATCGGGAACTACTACCACGCCTTCGATCCCCGGACGGTCGGCTCCTTTACCGGCGCGTTACTCGACGACTCCACCTTCGTCGTTTGCGACGAGGCCCACATGTTAGAGCCACGCGTGCGCGATCTGGTCAGCGAGGGGGTTGCTGACTCCACGCTTCGAGATGCCGAAACGGAACTCTCGCGGGTCATCCAGCCGATCAAATTCGAACGCGAGGGTCGGCAGGCCGAAGGCGGCTCCAAGACTGCTGACGCCGACCTCGTGCGCGGGGAACTCAAAGACAGCGACGTCTCCTTCGAGGAACTCAACCGAACTCTCGAGTTCGTCCGCGACCTCCGAGCCGAACTCGACCGCCGGGTCACCGTCTATCTCGACCGGAACTATCGGGGTTGGCAGTCGAACCTGACCGACCTCGACGACGAGGAGATCCCTCTCCGCGATCCCGCCGAGCCGGCCGAAGACGAACTCTCCGAGTGGGCAAGCGAAGCAGGATACGGCGACGCAGACTGGGTCCGTGCCGAATCCGTCGGCGCGGTCGTCGCACGGGTACTGAACGAAGCCGAAGACGAAGATCGAACCCGCGCCGCCCCCGCAGTCGGCCGCGTCCTCGGCGAGTGGTACCGGCGGGACCACACCGACTACTTCCGGGAGATCGAACTCGAGCGCACCTGGGACGACACTGAACCCGCCGATTCGTGGCGGCGGGCCTACAACGCCCGACTCGCGTTGCACAACTGCGTGCCCAGCGACGCGATCGGCGACCGGCTCGGTATGTTCGGTGGCGGGGTCTTGATGAGTGCAACCCTCGAGCCGATGGACGCCTTCACCGAAGTGACGGGTCTTCAGTATCTCGCACGCGAAGAAGACCGGCCGGTCGTCGAACGCCGATACGGCCTGCACTTCCCCGCGGAAAACCGCGAGAGCTTCGCGGTCGCCGCGCCGAAGTTCACATACGACAACCGCGGCCGACCCGGTGACAACAATCCGACGCGCCGATCCTACATCAACGCCATCGCGAAGGTCGCCCGCCTCCCCGGGAACGTCCTCGTCGGAATGCCCAGTTACACCGAAGCCGAGTGGGCCGCCGGCGTCCTCGAGGAGCGGGTCGACAAACCGATCCTGCGCGACGCTGCGAGCGACGACGAGACGACCCAGTCGCTCAAAGACGACTTCTTCGCGGGCGACGGCAAGGTCCTCGTCACGAGCCTGCGAGGGACGCTGACCGAGGGCGTCGACTACAGCGGCGACCGGCTGGCCGCGGCGGTCGTCTGTGGCGTCCCGATCGTCAACACCTCGAGTCCGCGGACGAAAGCCGTCCGCCGGGCCTACGACGATGCCTTTGGCGATGGCTTTACCTACGCACTGACGATCCCCGCAGTGCGGAAGGCCCGGCAGGCGATCGGTCGCGTCATCCGCAGCCCCGACGACGTCGGCGTGCGCGTCCTGTTAGACGAACGCTACGCCCGCGAGAGCTGGGACTCGGTCCGACCTTATTTACCCGAGAACAGCGAGTTCCAGCCGGTCAGTCCCGACATGCTCGACGTCGGCCTCGAGCGGTTCCGCTCGCGGCTCTCTTCGCAGTGAGCGCGGCCTCTCGGCCTCGAGTTACGCAGTCAGCGCGAGCGGCTCGAGACGACGCCGAACCGGGTCCTTCAAGCGTGACCATCACCGATCCCTGACTGTCAACTGTGTCCGAATTTTCGCCGCTTGGCGTCGGACCGATCCCGCTCGCTGTTGAATCCAGTGGGCTGGCGGTGACGCCCGAGATGCTGGTCGTGTTTGGGATCATTCTCATCGCCCTCGTGTTGTTCGTGACCGAATGGCTCCCGATCGACGTGACTGCCATTCTGGTGATGGTGCTGTTGATGGTTCTCGGTGTCGACGGCGTGGTCAATCTCACCGAGATCTCGACGACAGAAGGGACATCCGGCTTCTCGAACTCGGCGACGATCACCGTGCTGGCGATGCTCATTCTCAGCTCCGGGATCAGCCAGACGGGGGTCGTCCAGATCATCGGCCGGAAGATGTCCGCATTCGCCGGCGACGACCTCGATAAACAGCTGCTCGCGACGATCGGCGTCAGTGGCCCGATCTCGGGCTTTATCAACAACACGCCGGTCGTCGCCATCCTCGTGCCCGTCATCTCCGACATCGCCCACAAGGGGAAGACCTCGCCCTCGAAACTGCTGATTCCGCTCTCGTATGCCTCGATGTTCGGCGGGATGCTCACGCTCATCGGGACCTCGACGAACATCCTCGCGAGCGACGTCTCCGCACGCCTGCTCGATCAGCCCTTCTCGATGTTCGAGTTCACCCAACTGGGAATCATCGTCCTCGTCGTCGGCAGCATCTATCTCATGACCGTCGGTCACCGACTGTTGCCCGAGCGTGTCCCAGTCGACGAGGACTACGTCCAGGAGTACGCCATCGAAGAGTACCTGACCGACGTCGTCGTCGACGACGACTCGCCGCTGATCGGGTCGACCGTCGACGACGCCATCGATCGCGTCGCGTTCGACGCTAACATCCTGCAGGTCGTCCGTGACAGTGAGGAGTTCATCGAACCGATCGGTCAGAAGACGCTCCGGGCCGGCGACTTGCTCCGGTTGCGGGCCGACCGTCCGACCGTCCAGCAACTCGTCGACCGGGAGACGCTGACCCTCGCCGGCAACCCCCAGACTGCGGACGAACTCGAGCCCGAGGAAGCCCCCGATCGGACCCTCGTCGAGGTCGTCGTCCCGCGAGGGTCGTTTCTCGTCGGTGAATCGCTCGAGAGCTCGACGTTTCGCCAGCGCTACGACGCGACCGTGCTGGCCTTCCGTAGCCGGGGTGAGACGGTCCGGACCAACATGGACGAGCGCCGGATTCGCGTCGGCGACACGCTGTTGGTCCAGGCGGCTCCGGACAGCATCGATCGCCTCTCGCAAAACGACGACTTCATCGTCGCCCACGAACCCGAAGAACCCGACTATCGGACCGAAAAGATCCCCCACGCGACGGCGATCATGGCGGGCGTCGTCGGCTTCGTCGCCGTCCCTTGGGGAACGGTCGGCTCCGCCCTCGCCGGCATGACTGGCATCGGTGCGTTCGACGCGCTGTCCGCACTGTCCTTGCCGATCCTCGTGACCGCGCTCGCGGGCGTCGTCGCGATGGTCGCGACGGGCGTGCTCAGACCGACCGAAATCTACGACGCCGTCGAGTGGGACGTGATCTTCCTGCTGGCCGGCATTATCCCGCTGGGAATGGCCCTGGAGCAGACCGGTGGCGCGGACCTGCTGGGGAGTCTCGTCGCCGCGACCGGCGCGTATCTGCCAGCCCTCGGCGTCCTGTGGGTGTTCTACCTCTCGACGGGCCTGATCACGGGCGTCATCTCCAACAACGCGAGTGTCGTGTTGATGCTGCCCATCGCCGTCGAGACCGCGTCCCAGATCGGCGCGAACCCGTTCGCGTTCGTACTCGCCGTGACGTTCGCGGCCTCGACCGCGTTTCTCACGCCCGTCGGCTACCAGACGAACCTCTTCGTCTACGGCCCCGGCGGCTACAAGTTCATGGACTTCGTCCGGGTCGGCGCACCGCTGCAGCTGTTGCTTTCCGTCGTGACTGTCTTGGGTATCGCGTTCTTCTGGGGACTGTAGTTCGGTTCCGTGCGGTGACTACTCGTCCGCTGTGTCGTCGTCCTCGCTCGACTCCTCGTCGTCCTCGCGTGGCGGTTCGGCTTCGTCACCGCGCTCGAGTTCCTCCGAAAGTTCCCGTTCTCGCTGGTGTTCCTCCGCGTCGTCGGCTTGCTTGTCTCGTCCCTCTTTCGTGTCTCCCATCCCCATAGCCTACACCAGTGAGCGGCATAACGCTGTGCCCGTTCAGTGCGCAGCCGTTACCGCGATCCGATCCTACCAAGCGGGCGAAGCGCGGCCGCGTTCGGCACCACTCGAACGAGCGCCGATATCGGTTCGTACGCCTCGCGGTCGGTCGGTGACTTCGCCGCGGTGAGCTTCCAGAACCCGGGCGAGTCGAACCGCAATCGGCACAGCCCACGCTCGTCCGTTCGTGCCGATTTCGTTTGCGTTGCGACGATCGCTCCCTCGACCGGCTGTCGTCGATCGTCACGGACGCGCACAGTGAGTTCGGTCCCGACAGCCACCTCTCGCCGGTCGACGTCGATCCGGAGCCGACGGACTACTCTCATGCAAATACATACCACGCCACCGTCGAAAAAGGATACCCCGTGCAATCCCGTTCGCTCGCCAGACAAAGACTTTAGTCCTCCAGTGAGAGTCCCGGTTGTGACAGGGACCGCAAACGAGGACGTCGGCTCGAGCCGTCAGCGCCGGTACGTCCTCGCGGGGATCGTCGTCATCCTTGGCGTCGTGACCGGCGGAATCTTACTCGAGGTGCTCGGAACGATCCTCCTCTCGCTGACTGTGGCGTACGTCCTCGTCCCGGTCCAGCGCTGGTTCGTCAGGCGTGGGCTCACCGAGTGGACCGGCGCGCTGGCTGCGACGCTCGTCGGTTTCGGAGCTGCGCTTGCAGCCAGCACGCCGCTGGTCGTCGCGTTCTACTTCCGGCTCGAGCAGGTCGTCGACGCCGTCACGGCGCTCCCTCGAGAGCTGTCGGTCTCTTTGTTCGGGCTGACGTACGCGCTCGAGACCGGGCAGGTGCAGGCTACCGCCATAGAGTTCGTACAGGGGGCCGCGACCGCGTTCGCACTGGCGCTGCCGGTGCTCGCGATCAAGTTCGCGCTGTTTGCCGTCCTCCTGTTCGGCCTCCTGCTCAAAGGCGACGCGGCGGGACGGGCCGCGATCGCACCGGTGCCCCACGCGTATCGCGATGTCGTCCACGCGCTGGCTCGGCGGGCCCGCGAGACGCTGTATGCGATCTACGTCCTGCAGGTCGCGACGTCGATCGCGACGCTGGCCGTCGCCTACCCACTGTTCTGGGCGCTCGGCTACGAGGCGGCGCTGACGCTCGCGATCGCTGCAGCTATCCTTCAGTTCGTCCCGATCATCGGCCCGAGCATGCTCGTCGTCCCGATCGCGCTCTACCACGTCGCCGCCGGCGAGCTCGTCGCAGCGACGCTACTCGCTACCCTGGGGCTCGTCCTGATCGCCTGGTTGCCCGACGTCGCCGTGCGGCCACGGCTGGCCAGACGCTCGGCTGGCCTTCCTGGCAGCCTCTATTTCGTTGGCTTCACCGGTGGCCTCTTTACCCTCGGCGCGATCGGCGTCGTCGTCGGCCCGCTACTCGTCGCCGTATTCGTCGAAGCCGTCGACCTGCTCGCCGACGAGGTCAACGGCGATGCCACGTTCGCCGAACTGGTCGACGATCCCGAGGAACTGCCGGACGACGCCGACGAGACGGAAACGACGTTCGAGGAACCGGAGTCGAAGCTCGCCGACGATTGATACGGTTCGCTGTCACTGGTCCTTGGTGCACCTGCAATCCGTCGTGTGGGTGCGCCGGCACTGACTGACAGGGCTCCGTACGAGCACGGCTATTTGAATCGGTGACTGGACGCTCCCACGAACCCTCTTGGACCACCGACACTTTTCTCCCTGCCGTTCCTTCGTTCAGTATGGTTCGGACGCGAACGCTCATCAACGCGGTTATCGGCGCCGTGATCAGCGTCGTCCTCTCGTTTATTCCGGGTTCGACCGTCCTCGGTGGGGCTATCGCGGGCTTTCTCGAGGGCCCGGACGAACGGGCGGGCGCGATCGCGGGTGCGCTGGCCGGGGCGATCACGTTCATCCCGTTCCTGGGCATCGGGTTTCTCCTCGCCGGCGTGCTGAGCCTCGGACTGCTCGGCGGCGTCCCCATCGAAGGGGTGTTCCTGTTTACGTTCGTGATCTTCAGCGCCGGCTTCTTCCTGCTGCTCTATACCGTCGGCCTTTCACTGCTCGGCGGCTATCTGGGGGCATACCTCGCACGGGAGTATCCCGATCGCCACCGACGCACCCGGGAGACGGTCGGGTTCGACACGGACCCGACGGACTCGTCTCGCCGTTCCGACGCGTCGTCGACCCGAGACGACGAGTTCGGCGATGCGTCCGCGTTCGATACCGGGCTCGAGGACTCGAGCAACCGCGCTGACGACCGAGACGCGGGGCGAGAGCGCGACCGAGATTCCGATCGCGAGTTGTGAGTTTACTCGTATCTGAGTGCGTCGATCGGGTCCGTCCGCGCGGCCCGCCAGGCTGGATACAGTCCGGCGAGGATCCCCACGACGATCCCCACGACGATCGCGAGCGCGACGTACTCGAGGGGATAGACTAACGGGAGATCGATGTACTGCACCCCGAGATAGCCCGCGACGAGGCCCAGTCCGGTCCCCAGGATCGCGCCGATGATCCCCAGGATCACCGATTCTGTCAGGAACAGGCCGAGAACGTCGCGGTTTTGCGCGCCGACGGCTTTCATGATGCCGATCTCGCGGGTCCGCTCGGTGACGCTGACGAGCATGATGTTCGCGATGCCGATCGAGCCGACCAGCAGGGAGATGGCTGCGATCCCCACGATGAAGTTCTGCAGGAGGTTCAACACGTCCTGCAGCTGGCTGAGTAGTTCCGTGCTCGTCCGGAACTGCACCGCGAGGTCGTCACCCAGCAACTCGCTGGCGTCGGAGGCGTCGCTCTCGAGATAGTCGGTCGCGCTCTCGCGGGCGGCGTCGATGTCCGCCTGGTCGGCCGACTCGGCCTCGACGATGATCGCCAGGAAGCGAGCGTCGCTGGTGGTCCCCCCGCCAGCCCCAATGCTTCCAGTCCCGTTGCCGTCGCTTTCACCACCGAAACCGATCCCAGCTGCCCGCTCCGTGTAGTAGGGGTCAGTCGGGACGTAGACCCGCGGCGAGGATTCGAACCCTTCGAACGGGCTCAGCCCTTCGCTGTCGTCGGTGATGCCGACGACCTCGACTTCGGTTTGCTGCCCGCCGAGCAGCGCCACGGTGAGGGTGTCGCCGACGCTGACGTTCTCCTCGAACTGGTTCGCAGCCGCGGGATTGATCACCGCTTCGTCTGCCCCCATTTCGAACTGTCTGCCCTCGGCGAGCCGCTCCTCGCGGATATACGACGGCCCTGACGCGATCAGGCCGTTGCCCTGTGCGACCGTCTCCTCGCCGTTCGAGATCGCCTGCGTCTGGAGTGTCGCGTAGCCGTAGGCCGCTTCGACGTCCTCCAAGTCCTCGACCGCCTCGAGATCGTCCTGTGTGAAGACGGGCTGGGCACCGGCAAGCGGACCGCCCTCGGTGTCGGGCTCGGCGGCCCAGCCGTAGACGTTGCGCTGGTCGTCGGGGCTGATGTCGCCGATCACGCCGGCTTGCAGGCTCGCACCCAGCGTGACGAACGCGATCACCGCCGCAATGCCGATCACGATCCCAAGCGTCGTCAGCGCCGACCGGAGCCGGTGGCCGCGGATCGACCGCCAGGCGAGGCGCAGGCTCTCGAGTGGATTCATTCGCTGCCCCCTCCGGGTTCCTGGCCTGTCGGCGAACCCGCCTGTGACTCGCCGGCACCGTCGAGTTCTTCGATCCGTTCGATCTTCCCATCGAGGAGGTGGACGATCCGGTCGGCTCGCTCGGCGACGTGGCGCTCGTGGGTGACGACGAGCATCGTCGTTCCGCCCGCGTGGAACTCGTCGAAGAGGTCGAGGATGTCGGCCTCGGTGTCCGTGTCGAGGTTCCCCGAGGGCTCGTCGGCCAACACGATCGCCGGGTCGTTGACCAGCGCACGGGCGAGCGCGACCCGCTGGCGCTGGCCGCCCGACAGTTCGTTGGGCATGTGATCGGTCCGGTCGCCGAGGCCGACGCGCTCTAAGAGATCCCGCGCTCGCTCGCGGCGCTCGGCGCGGTCGACGCCCTGGAACAGCTGTGGCAGCGCGACGTTTTCGACGGCGTTCAGCCGCGGCATCAGGTTGAACGTCTGGAAGACGAACCCGACCTCGGTTCCGCGAAGCCGCGTTCGTTCACGATCGCCTAATGCGCCGACATCACGACCTCCGACGACCACCGTCCCCTCGGTCGGCGTGTCCAGACAGCCCACCAGGTTCATCAGCGTCGACTTCCCCGAGCCACTCGGTCCCATGATCGCGGTGTAGGAGCCACGGGACACCTCGAGGGAGACGCCGTCGAGTGCGTGGACTGGTTCGCCGATGCGGTAGGTCTTGCGGACATCAGAGAGGGAGACGGCCGTACCCGAACTCGCCATGCGCGTTCGACGACGGATGATCTGAAAAAAGTTCTGCGCAACGCGGGTGCCGGCTCGACCGCCCCGTTCGGTGCCGACGCGGTCAAGTTACAACGCTTTTCCCGTCGCCGCTCGGTTGCACACGCATGAAGACGGACGGTGGCTCAGACGCAGCGAAACGACGCGCCGGCGAACGCGCGGCCGAGGCAGTCGAAGACGGCGACGTCGTCGGGCTCGGTACCGGCTCGACGACCGCCCACGCGATCCGTGCGCTCGGCCGGGCCGTCGACGACGGCCTCGAGATCCGTGGGATTCCGACCTCGTTTCAGTCCCGCCGACTGGCCCTCGAAGTCGGCATTCCGCTGACCGACCTCGATGCGGTCGACGGCGTCGACGTCGCGATCGACGGCGCGGATCAGGTCGTCGACGATCCCGACGCGCCCGCTCACGGCGCGCTCATCAAAGGCGGCGGCGCGGCCCACGCGCGCGAGAAACTCGTCGATTCGGCGGCCGACCGCTTTCTCGTCGTTGCTGACCCTTCGAAGCTGACCGAGTGCCTCGAGCGGCCGGTCCCGGTCGAAGTCCTCTCCGATGCCCACACCGTCGTGGCGGATCGCATCCATGAGTTAGGCGGCGAGCCGACGCTTCGTGCCGCCGAGCGAAAGGACGGCCCGGTCGTGACCGACAACGGAAATCTGGTGCTCGACTGTGCGTTCGGTCGGACCGACGACCCCGACGGACTGGCGACGCGGCTCTCGGCGGTGCCGGGCGTCGTCGAACACGGACTGTTCGTCGGACTCGCCGACGTGACCTACGTCGGTCGCGAGGACGGCGTCGAGCGCCGCGAGTACTGATTCAAGCGGCCGCCGCGTCGGCGGCGGTATCGGCCGTCTGCTCGGTGTCCGTCGAGCGCGATAGCAAGAGCACGGTCAGATAGAGCACGCCCAGCAGCCGTGCCGCTGGCACCACCCACAGTCGGAGCTCGAGCTCGTCGGTGTTGGCATACACCAGATGCTGGCTGAGCGCGATGATCGGCCGCGGGACGAGCACGAGCACGGGCCCGACGAGGCCGAGCAGCGCGCTGACGAGCGTCGATCCCTCGCGGCCGCGGGCGAGCAGCCAGACGAAGACCAGCCCCTCGAGCCGCGCCGGTCAGCGCCAGCGGCCGTCGCCGGGCCGTCTCGGGGTTTTGCAGGCCGATCCGCTCGCAGGCCTCGATCACCGGCCGCGGCATGACGATCTCGACGAGCCCGAAGCCGAGCAGGAGTGTGCGCAACATCGATGCCCTTCTACCGCGGCGAGGGGCAAAAAAGCGAGCCAGCGACCGCTCACGAGCGCGATGAATGAACACCTTTTCAATACCGTCACACTACCCTCCGATGGAGACGATTCGATGCCCGAGACATCCGACAGGAAAGACGATCACATCCGCATCATCGAAGAGGAAGACATCGAAACGGACGGCGCGGGGTTCACCGATATCGACCTCGTTCACGAGGCACTGCCGGATGTCCACCGCGACGAGATCGACACGACCACGACGCTGTTCGGCCACGAACTCGCCGCCCCCATCGTCATCGAGAGCATGACCGGCGGCCACCCCAACACGACGAAGATCAACCGGGCGCTGGCCGAAGCCGCCCAGGAGACCGGCGTCGCCATGGGCGTCGGCAGCCAGCGCGCCGGCCTCGAGATCGACGACGAGGCGTTGCTCGAGTCCTACACGGTCGTTCGCGAGGTCGCGCCCGACGCCTTCCTCTATGGCAACGTCGGCGCGGCCCAGTTGCTCGAGTACGACGTCGACGACGTCGAGCGGGCCGTCGAGATGATCGACGCCGACGCGATGGCGGTCCACCTGAACTTCTTGCAGGAAGCCGTCCAGCCGGAAGGTGACGTCGACGCACGCGGCTGTCTCGACGCGATCGAGGCCGTCACTGCCGACCTTTCGGTGCCGGTGATCGTCAAGGAGACGGGCAACGGAATTTCACGGGAGACGGCCCGACGGCTCGCCGACGCCGGTGTCGACGCCGTCGACGTCGCCGGGCAGGGCGGCACGACGTGGTCGGGGATCGAGTCCCACCGCGCGGCCGCGGTCGGTGCCGACCGCCAGGAAGCGATCGGACAGCTGTTCCGGGCCTGGGGCGTCCCGACCGCGGTGAGTACGCTCGAGGCGGCTTCCGTTCACGACTGCGTGATCGCCAGCGGCGGCGTCCGCTCCGGGCTGGACATCGCGAAGGCGATCGCCCTCGGCGCGCGAGCCGGCGGGCTCGCCAAGCCGTTCCTCGCACCGGCAGGCCAGGGGGCCGACGCGGTCGTCGACCTGATCGAGACGCTCGCACTCGAGTTGCGGACGGCGATGTTCGTCACCGGGTCGGCGTCGATCCCGGAGCTGCGGGAAACCGACTACGTGCTGCTCGGTCGAACAAACGAGTACGTGACACAGCGCCGCTGAGCACTGTTTTTTCGTTGCCCTCTCGATTCCGTCACTGATCGGTAATCAGCGACGCGACCGAGACGCTCAGCTATCTGGCGTGGCGTCGATAAAAAACGAAACGGGTCGACCTTACAGGTCGCGGGGCTGGACCGTCTTCCGGTCGTTGGCCTCTGCGCGTCGGGCAGCGTCGTCGAGCAGCTCGGAGACCTCTTCGTCGAGGGCGTCGTAGAAGTCCGAGGCGACGTTTTTGTCATCGAGCGCTTCCTTTACGGCGGCTTTGACGATAAGATCAGCCATACGGTGTATTCCTTTCCCGTTACCCTATATAATTGTTGTGCTTACTACCGGAAATACGGAGGTTGCAGCGGTTGATTCGCCGGTTTCGACCGGCGACATCACCGGAAAGTATATGTCCGATGAGTAGCCACGCGCGATTTCACAGTCCGCGAATCGCTGAACCCGGCTCGCGCGCGGCCCTCCGGGGCTCGCGCGCACGTTCCGTCGCGTTCCGAGTCGGGTGTCCGGCCGATCGTTCTCGAGCCCGGGTCGACGGATTCGAGTGTCTCGATGGCGGAGGACGTGTATGCGTGAACTCCTCGAAGCCGTCGCCGACGGCTCGCTCTCGCCGGCGGCGGCCGAAGCCGAACTCAAGGGATACGTCACCGGTGAGGCGGGACGGTTCGACGCGGCCCGCGACCAGCGCCGTGGCGTCCCGGAGGCGATCTTCGCGGAGGGAAAGTCGGTCTCGCAAGTCGTCGCGTTAGCCGAAACCGCCCTCGAGACGACGGGCCGGGCACTGCTCACCCGCGTCTCCGACCAGCAGTTCGCTGCCCTCGAAGACTACGTCGACGAGACGGCCCCGAACGCGACGGTTCACCGCCACAGCGACGCGGTCCGGGTGACGGCAGCCGACTACGAGCCGCCGTCGCTCGAGGCGACCGTGGGGATCACCACCGGTGGGACGGTCGATGAGGCGGTCGCCGACGAGGCTGAGGCCGTCTGTCTGGACGCTGGCGCGACGGTCGACCGGTTCGACGACGTCGGCGTCGCAGCGCTCTCTCGAATGCTCGACCAGCTCGAGCGCTTCCGCGGGGCCGACGTGTTGATCGTCGCCGCCGGCCGGGAAGGGGCACTGCCGACCGTGATCGCTGGCCTCGTCGACACGCCGGTCATCGGCGTCCCGGTCTCGAGCGGCTACGGCTACGGCGGCGACGGCGAGGCGGCACTTGCCGGGATGCTCCAGTCCTGTACCGTTCTCTCGGTCGTCAACGTCGATGCGGGGTTCGTTGCCGGCGCACAGGCGACGCTGATCGCACGAGCGATCGCCGCTGCTCGCGAATAGCTCGCATGCGCTCATGGGGAAAAATATTTGCTGTATGCGAAAAGCCAAACAGTGTTTGGAGAAGCCTATTTAACTATCCACCCGATATATTCGAATACCGGCTTCGGCCGGTGTGTCCAATGCCCAAGTGTAACCACTGCGGCGCACACGTCTCCGAACGGTTCGCACGCGTTTTCGCCAACGAACGCGGTGAGATCCACGCGTGTGTCAGCTGTTCGGCGAACGCTGGAATCGCTGAAGCCGCGAAAGAACGCGCTCGCGGCGCCTGAACGTATCGCGACGACCGACCAGGGACCCCTACGGACGTGAGACTTTTTGCGGCTCCGTCCCATTCGACAGTCGATGGCTGACCACGTCGTCTACGTTCTCGAGTGTGCCGACGGCTCCCTCTACACCGGCTACACGACCGATCTCGAGCGACGCGTCGCCGAACACGACGCCGGCGACGGTGCGAAGTACACCCGTGGTCGAACGCCGGTCGAACTCCGCTATCACGAACGGTTCGACTCGAAGTCGGCCGCGATGTCCCGCGAGTACGAGATCAAGCAACTGTCGCGAGCGGCGAAGGAACGACTCGTTGGACTCGAGTGATTCGTAGAACGGCCCAGCCGTCTCCCAGTGTTCCCGCTCGCAGCTCGAGCCGATCTCCATCAAATAGATGTGTGATGGCGATGACAGTCGGCTCGAGATGCAACTCGATGTCGTCGACGACCTCAGACAGCCCGAATACACGGGCGAGAATCGCTGTGAACCGTGTACCGTTCTGAATCTGGTTATCGCGGCGGTCGCTGGCTCCCTCATCGCGCGGAAATCCCGCCTCGGCGGCCTCCTCGCCGTCGGGATTTCGATTTCACTGATCTACCTCCGGGGGTATCTCGTCCCCGGGACGCCGACGCTGACCAAACGCTACCTCCCACCCGAGGTCCTGCGCTGGTTCGGCAAGGACCCCGCCCCCGACGTGGCGAGCGGCCTCGGCGGCGATACCACAGCGACCACCGACGCAGGCCGTGGCGAACCCGACGCCAATCCGGCCAGCGCCGGCGACGTAACGACCGTTGACGAAGACGAGGCGTCCAAACCCGACGCCGAGGCTGCTGTCGAAGCCCCCGAGGCGCTCGACCTCGAGACGCTGTTTCTCGACCACGACGTCCTCGAGCCCTGTGACGACCGGGACGACCTCTGTCTGACTGACGCCTTCGAAGCCGACTGGTTCGACGAGATCGACGCCGTCGAGGAGTCCGGACTCGACGCTTCGGCGGCCGTCGACGCCTTCGGGTTCGACGCCGACCCTGGTGAATTCGACCTCGACGACCGCGGCGAGGCCCGCACGCTTCGCTCTGCTTCCGGTGTCGCAGGCCGCTGGCCGTCTCGTGCTGCGTTGCTCGCCGACGTCGCCGCCAGCCGTGCCCTCGAGTCGTGGCTGCCCGACTGGGACGCCTACGATCCCGAGATGAAAGGCGCGGTGCTCAACGGCCTCCGAATGTTCCTCGAGACCTGTCCCTCCGGTGGCGACGTCCGGATGGGAGAGGAGGTCGTCGAATCCTGCTGTCACTCCCACGAGGTCGTCGCGGTCACCTGCGAGGAGACGGGCGAACGGCTCTTCGAGCAGCGTCTCGCTGACGTCGACGCCTGAGACGATCTGCTGTTGTGTGACGTGCTACGTTTCTGTGGTCGCAGTTGCCCGTCGCTTTTTTCGCATCGGCCCGCGACCACCGCACCATGGAGACGATCAGTTTCGGTACTGACGGCTGGCGGGCGACGCTCGAGGAGTTTACTGCCCCCCGCGTCCGGATGGTCGGACAGGCGGTGGCGACGTATCTCGCCGACGAAGGGCTCGAGGGCCCGGTCGCCGTGGGATACGACGCCCGCGAGACCTCCCGTGGGTTCGCCGAGGAACTGTCGCGGGTGCTGTGTGCGAACGGGGTCGACGTGTTGCTGTCCGACCGCGACCGGCCGACGCCGCTGGTCGCCCACGCGATCGTCGACCGCGGGCTGGCGGGTGCGCTCGTCGTGACGGCCTCCCACAACCCGCCCGAGTACAACGGCGTGAAGTTCATCCCCGACGACGGCGCGCCGGCGCTGCCCGCCGTCACCGACGCCATCGCGGATCGCCTCGCCGAACCCGAGTCACTTCCGGAGAGCGAGCACGGCACCGTTCGCGAGGTCGACTTCGCCGCGTCCCACGCGGACGCCGTCTTCGACCTGGTCGCATCGATCACCGGCAGCACCGATCTCTCGGGGCTGTCCGTCGCCTACGACGCCATGCACGGCAGCGGTCGCGGGACCACCGACGCCGTCCTCGAGCGCGCCGGGGCCGACCTCGAACGCTATCGCTGCGAGCGCGACCCCGACTTCGGCGGCGGTGCGCCCGAACCCGCCGCTGAGAACCTCGAGACGCTGATCGAAACCGTCACCAGCGACGACAGCGAGGTCGATCTCGGGATCGCCAACGACGGCGACGCCGACCGCATCGCCATCGTCACGCCCGAGCGGGGCTATCTCGACGAAAACCTGTTTTTCGCCGCGCTCTACGACTACCTGCTCGAGGACGCGTCCGGATCGTCCGTCCGAACCGTCTCGACGACCTACCTGATCGACCGCGTCGCCGAGGCCCACGGCGAGACCGTCCGGGAGGTCCCGGTCGGCTTCAAGTGGGTCGCCGAGGCGATGTCCGAGGGCGACGCCCTCGTCGGCGGCGAGGAGTCAGGCGGTTTCACCGTTCGCGGACACGTCCGCGAGAAAGACGGTGTGTTGATGGCGCTGCTCGCGGCCGCGATGCACGCGGCGGAACCGCTCGACGAGCGCGTGGATCGGCTGCTCGCAGAACACGGGACGGTCGTCCAGGACAAGATCAGCGTCGACTGCCCCGACAGCGAGAAGGCGCGAGTCCTCGACGACCTCGAGGCGGCGATCCCCGAAACCGTCGCGGACACCGCCGTCGAGGACGTCAACACTGCTGACGGGTTCAAACTCCTGCTGGCCGACGGTTCGTGGCTGCTCGTTCGCCCCAGTGGCACGGAGCCGGTGTTGCGGGTCTACGCCGAGGCAGCGGACGAGAAACGAGTTCGGGAGTTGCTCGAGGCGGGTGAAGGTCTAGTCGAACCGCTGGTTTGAGTGCCGTTTGGCTCTCTTCTTACTCGACTCGCTCCGCCGGGACGCCGACGACGGTCGCGCCGGGCTCGACATCCTGCGTGACGACCGAGCCGGCACCGACGGCCGCATCTTCGCCGATCGTGATGTTGCCGAGTAGCGTCGCGTTGGCTCCCAGTTGCACCCCCGATTCGACCGTCGGATGGCGCTTGACCGGTTCGTTCGTGGCCCCGCCGAGCGTGACGCCGTGGTACATGTGGACGTCATCGCCGATCTCGGCGGTTTCGCCGATGACGACGCCCATCCCGTGATCGATCGTCACCCGTCGGCCGAGGTCCGCACCCGGATGGATCTCGACGCCGGTCAACAGCCGCACGAGATGGGAAAGCAGCCGTGCCACGAATCGCTCGCCGGCCCCGCCGCCGGTCCACAAGCGGTGTGCGATCCGGTGGGCCCAGACCGCGTGCAGCCCCGGATAGCAACACAGCACCTCGAGCCAGCCCTTCGCTGCGGGGTCACGCTTACGCATCGCCCGTATGTCCTCGTAGATGCGCCTAAACATCGGTCCCGATCGTCACCCCTGCCGATCCGATCTCGAGACGGCGTCGGTTCCGGGACGAACGCGAGCGACACCACCGGCCCACGATGTGCCGTGGCTGGTTCCGATCTGTACACACAGTCGAGCCGGTGGATACCATAGCAGACCGTAGCCGTGGGGATAGTGTAAAAGGCACCATTTCTGTGATCGCTTGCCGGCTCACTCGCCGCGAGCCAGCCGCGTTCCGATGCGGTCGGGCAGCCCGGCCTCGCTGACCGCTTCCTGCACTGCCTCGACGTCGTACTCGACGCGGTGGGTGTCGACGGTCAGCGCCTCGAGGTCCACGACGGCATACCCTGCCCGCGGATCTCCGTCGCGGGGCTGGCCGACGCTGCCGGGGTTGACGACGATCCCCTCCGCGAACCGCTCGACGCCTTGCACGTGGGTATGACCGAGCACCAGTACGTCCTCATCGCCGAGCAGCCGCGGCGAGAACTCCCGCGGGTACGTGTATCGCGTATAGCGGTCCGGATCGTCCGGATGCCCGTGGACGAGTTTCACCCGCCCGTCGCAGACGCGACGCTCGGCTGGAAGTTCGGCAAGCCACTCGAGTTGGTCGTCCGACAGCTGTATTTCGGCGTGCTCGACGCCTGCCTGCGCCATCCCGTTGAATCGGAAGGGCGTCTCCGCAGCGACGGCGGCGTCGTGGTTGCCCATCACCGTCGGCACGTCCCGTTCCCGAAGCGCGTCGACGCAGTCGGCCGGCCAGGGGTTGTAGCCGACCACGTCCCCCGCACAGCAGAGTTCGTCGACATCGGGCATGTCCTCGAGGACGGCCTCGAGGGCGACCCGATTCCCGTGGATGTCCGAGATGAGTCCGACCTTCATGCTCACAGCTAACAATTGCCAGTAATTTGTAAGTTATCCAGCAGTCGGTCACCGCGGCCGGCGATCGACGACCCGAACCCTGCCGACACCCGCTCGGTAGCGATAGCTCACGCTGGTCTGGCGAACGTAGCAGAAAGCGGAGCGCGCCGCTCAGTTACCGTTCTCGATCGCCGTCTCGAACCCGTCGTCAGTCCGTGCGACGCCGGCCGCACAGACAGCGTGCTCGAACTCGTGGTCGTAGACCTCGCTCGCGGCCGCCGTAGCGCCGTCGGACTCGAGGGCGAACGCTTCGGGGGTGTCTTTCTCGTAGGTGGCGACCAGCGTCGGTTCGTCGACGGTCTCGACGAGCAAGGCGTCCTTGCGAACCGTGCCGATCAGCGCCTCACCGTCGTCACCGATCGTCGCCGCGATTCGGGGCGTATCGTAGTCGTCTTTCTCGTAATCGAGCGCCAGCAGGCTCTCCGCGAGCGCGTCACGGGCGGGGTAGCCCAGCTCGAGTTTCTCCGCGATCGGGTCGACGTGCGAGCCGTTGCCGAACGCGGCCGTCTCGCCCGTCGGCGTCTCGACGACGCGCAGGCAGTTGTACGAGACGTAGGGGTTGTCCGTTTCCGGCGCGTCGTCGGTCGGCCCGACGGTGAGCGCCTCGTCTCGAGCGGTAATTTCGCGGTTGGGGAACGAGCGTGAAGAGACGCGATAGGCGCCGACCTCGGGGCCGACGACGACGAATCGTCCGACGTACATACTCGAGGGTGCGCGAGAGTGGGAAAAAGGAATGTCGGTTCGCGTTCGCCGCCCTCGGCGAGGGTTTATACTGGATGGCACGGCCAACGGTAGTGTGACGACGGAAGAGGCGTGTCTCGAGGCCCTCCGGGAGGCCGCCGACCGACTCGGCGAGTCGCCGACGAAAGCACAGTACGAGGAGTTGGGATTGACGCCAGCCTCTGCGACGATTATGGAGACGATGGGCCGTTGGAACGCGGCGAAAGAACGTGCGGGATTGGAAACGTTCGACCGCGGTGCAACGGGCGACCAGCCAGTTCAGCCGAAACCCGAGTGGGTCGATATTCCTGCCGACCTCAAGTGGGCGGAGCTCACGAGTCAACAGCGCTGGTACTACAAAAATCGGGAGGAGCGAATCGAGCGGAAGGATCGCCATCGGGCGGAAATTCGCCGATGGCTCTACGCGTACAAGGACCGACACTGCGTGTGTGCTCGGTGTAATGAAGGGCGGCCACCATGTCTCGACTTTCACCATCCTAACGAGAAAGAACACAGTATCGCGACCATGGTCGTCAACGGGCATTCGAAGGAAAACATTCGCGAGGAGATCGAGCGCTGTATCGTTCTCTGTGCGAATTGTCACCGACTCGAGCACGCTGACCCACCTGAGTGCGACCCGACTCGACTCTAACCCGACAATCATAAATAGGGTCGCAGCCAACGATCTATCGCAGCGCAGTCCCCTGGGGTAGTGGCCAATCCTGAAGCCTTCTGGGGGCTTCGACACAGGTTCGAATCCTGTGGGGACTACTGTTTCCGTTCTTTCGACTCGAGAACTGTCTGAGCACCCGCTGCCGATTTCCAGTTGAAACGAAGGGGTCGGGTGGTATCACTCGAGTCACCAGAAATCATATTTCATCGCTGTTAGTAGCTAGCCGGTATGAATCGACGGACGCTCCTCGCCGTTGGCGGAACGGTCGCTCTCGGCGGGGTCGCCGGTTGTCTGGGCGGTGGAAGTGATGCTAACGGATACGGTCCGGAGCCGGAGAACGAGCCCGACGACCGATCGATCGACACGGGTTCGTATCCGACGCAAACGTTCGACGGCGTCGCGGTCCCGCTGGCACCGATCGAGGACGTCTTCTACTGGTACCAGCGACAGGAGGCACGGATCGCCGACGCACGCGGGTCCGATCAGTACGAGCAGGCACACATCGCTGGCGCACCGTTGAGCCCCGCTCCGGACGGCGGTTCGAACGATCCGGTTGCGGAGTGGACTACGGACGAGCGCATCGTGACGTACTGTGGCTGTCCACACCACCTCTCGGGACTGCGTGCCGCGTCATTGATCGACGCCGGATACGAGGACGTGTATGCCCTCGACGATGGCTTTCAGGCGTGGATCGATGCCGGCTATCCACTCGAGGGATCGTCCGTCTCGGAAGACCGGGCGACCTACAGCATTCAGGGCCAGTCCACCGCCGCGCCCGGTGAGATGGTCATGCTCGAGCAAGTCGACGCTGACCGCCTCGAGGCAGCCCCGATCGCCGACGACGGCTCGTACACGTTACAACTCCACTACGCGGGATCGACTGACTCCCGGTTCAAAGTCGAGGCGCCCGATTACACGGTCGAAGGGACGCTCGTGGAACTGACGAGTACAACTGTGACGCCGTGAGTGACTACTGTTCGGGTCGCTCGTAGGCCCCCGCTCGCTCGAGTTCGCCTCGCTTTCGGAGTACGTCGGGCGTCCGGCAGATCCCCGGCGCACCCGTTACCTGTGGGACGGTACAGTTGTTGCAACTCTCGCAGACGACACGCGGGCGATCCTCTCCCGATGCAGCGTCGAGCAGTCGTGCCCCCAGTTTCGGCTCGGCGTAGAAAGGTCGGGCTAGTCCGACCATGTCGCAGGCTGGGGGAGCATCCGCGCTCGAGCCGAGCAGGCGATCCATCTCCTCCCGTCCTCGAATGCCGCCCTCCGCGAGAACAGGGATTGATACCTGCTCGCGCACGCGACGGCAGAAGTCCTCGTTCCACGCGGACTCAAAGTTGTACTGGAGCGACTGCATCCTGTTTGCCAGCGCGACGAGCCGCCGGCGGGTCGCACCGCCGAAGGCCGCGTCGTATGCGTCCCGCAGGGCCTCGTTGTTCCACGCCCGCTCGGGGTACGCCCCGCGGACGATGCTCATGTCCCAGGTGACCGATGTCTGGACCGGGACGACCGCGTCGTAGCCGATTTTCTCGAGTCGGCGCGCGATCTCGACGCCGTCCGACAGCGAGAGTTTTCGGCGGACGACGGGCGCGGGCGGCGCGGGCGTCTCGGCCGGCACTTTCGCCAGGAGCGGCACGTCCCCGGCTCGCTCGCGAATCTCGTCGTGGACGACCGCGAGGAATTCGAGGCGGGCCGCCGGCGAACCGCCGAACTCGTCGTCCCGTCGATTGTAAAAGGGTGACAGGAACTGCTGGACGATCCCCATGTTGGCCCCGGCGAGGTGAATCCCGTCGTAGCCCGCGTCGATGGCGCGGGCCGCCGCGCGGCCGAAATCGGCGGCGAGGTCGTACACCTCCGCGGTCGTGAGGACGTGTGGATCGCACTCGAGAAAACCAACTCGGTCGAGCAGCTGCAACTGCCACGGCGGCTCCGAGACGGCGAGTTGCTCGAGGTCCGGATGCTCGTCGCGGTACTCGGCGTGCCAGGTCTCCATGCTTCGCAGGCCGCCGTGCTCGAGTTGGATGACGATCCGGCTTCCGTGGCCGTGAATCCGGTCGGTCAGTCGGGAGAGTCGTGCGACGAAGTCGGGATCGTGGACGCGGGTCATCCCCGGTGCGGCACAGCCGCCGTTGCCGCGGACGATCGTCGCCCCCTGACAGATCAGCCCGACACCCGATTCGGCGGCCGGTTCGAGGTCGTCGATCAACGTGTCGACCGCGTCGGGACCATTGCCCGCACACTCGAGCAGCGGCGCGCGATACAGCCGGTTGGGGACCGTCACGCCGCCGATCTCGATGGGGTCCTCGAGGGTGGCCATGCAGGGCGTATCACGCGGCCCGACAAGAGTGTAGTGCCGGTTGGTGGTCCGTTTCTCGATTAGGTTTCGGTATCGCGACTCACTGCCGACGCGAACTCCTAATATATGTTGGGTGGTAACATACAAATGGGGTGAGATGATGTCCCTCGAGACCGAACCCGCCACAGATCCACCGACGTGTTCCCACTGTGGAACCGAGATGGAACTCAGAGCCGCGGGGACCACGAAGACCGTCCCCGTTGTTGGGAGCGAGATCGAGTACCAGCAGTTCGGTTGTCCCGAGTGCGGTCAGGGCGCTCGGTTCGAGCGGAACGACCCGGACGACGAGTGGTCGCGTGCGGTCATGTGAACGGCCACGACGGATGTGGGACACCCGACGCTGACGTCTGGCGTATCGCCCGCAAACCACTTGTTACGCCGTTAGATATCGGACAGCCAACCGAAGAATCGATCATCGAGATCGCAAGCGGAGATGTGACCCGTTTGCCGTCCTGTGACGAGCCGTCGGCGTCGCACTGCCGGCGGATTCAGGGCGGAAGGATGACCGCACGGCCTTCGATTTCGTTGTGCTCGAGCTGTTCCGCGACCGTGTTGATATCGCCTAAGTCGTGGCGTTCGGTACGCAGTTCGACTGCGCCGCGGTCGACAAGCGCGACGAGTTCCTGAAGCTCGGCGTATTTGCCGACCAGCGTCCCCCGGTAGGCGAACTCGCCGTCAACCAGCGCCTGACTGGGCTCGTGGATGTGACCGCCGTAGCCGACGATGTGGTGGTCGCCGCCAGCGGCGACGATTTCGGGTGCCAGCCCGGTCGTCTCGTCGGCCCCGACGAAGTCGATGACCTGCTGGGCGCCCTCGTCGTCGGTCAGGTCGGCGACCACGTCTGCGATGTCTTCCTCCGTGGAGTTGACGGTGTGACGTGCGCCCAGGTCTTCGGCGAGCTCGAGCGCCCCGTCTTTGATGTCGACGGCGACGATGTCGGCGGCGCTCATCGCCTCGAGACACTGCAGCCCGATATGCCCGAGGCCGCCGACGCCGATGACGACGCTGGTGTCGCCAGGGTTGAGTTCGTCGACCGCTTTCTTGACGGCGTGGTAAGCCGTGATCCCCGCGTCGGCGTGGGGAGCGATGTCGGTCGGATCGACGCCGTCGGGGAGAGGAATTACCGCACGCTCGTTGGTCTGGAGGTACTCGGCGAAGCCGCCGTCTGTCGTGAGGCCGTTGAACGCGCTGTTTTCGCAGTACATGTCCTCGCCGAGCCGGCAGGGGCGACAGATACCACAGGTCTGGACGGGATGGCAGATTACCGGATCGCCTTCCTCGACCAGCGTTACTTCGTCACCGGTCTCGGCGACGATCCCCGCGTTCTCGTGGCCCAGCGTCATCGGCAGGTCCTGTGGTGCGTAGTCGGCCCACATCCCCTCGATGATGTGATTGTCGGTCTGACACCAGCCCGCGCCTTCGACGTCGATCAGGACGCCGTCGGATCGTTCGATCTCGGGACGGTCGATCTCGTCGATCGAGAGCGCGTCGTTCATGTCGTCGGTATATTCGTGGAGTCTGGCTGCTTGCATAGTCGCGTGT
Source organism: Haloarchaeobius amylolyticus (assembly GCF_042678045.1). Taxonomy (GTDB): domain Archaea; phylum Halobacteriota; class Halobacteria; order Halobacteriales; family Natrialbaceae; genus Natrinema; species Natrinema amylolyticus_A. The sequence continues at coordinate 183,638 of NZ_JBHUDI010000011.1, read as the reverse complement.
TTCTCTTTACCGTGGTTCGTGAAAACGTTCCTCATTGTTGTGCGGGGTTCGACATGTCCGTGTTCCGGCCGGCTGGCGATCATTTTACTCCGAATAACTGTTCACGAGTATGTGAAAAAGAATCATGTGTGTTGGTAACGATCTTCACTGTGCGATGTATCAGCAAAACGGAGAGGAAATCTTCGTCATCGACGGTCACGTACACCTGTGGGATGCGACGGAGAGGAACATCAAACACCAGGGAGGGGTAGAGTTCATCCAGTGTTTCTACGACTATCACACGACGTTCACACCCGAGGAACGCCAGTGGGATCTAGACGAGTATCGCAAGTACGGCGCCGACCGGATGGTCGAGGACCTGTTCAGTAACGCCGCCACGGATATGGCGATCTTTCAGCCGACGTACCTCACCGACTTCTATACGGAGGGATTCAACACCACCGAACAGAACGCCGAACTCGCGACCGAACACCCCGAACGGTTCGTCCTGAACGGCACGTTCGACCCCCGCGACGGCGAGGAGGGCCTCGAGTACCTCGAGGAACTCCACGAGAAATACGAGATCCCAGGCGTCAAACTCTACACTGCCGAGTGGCGCGACGATTCGAAGGGGTGGCGACTCGACGACGAGGACGCCTTCGAGTTCTTAGAGAAGTGCCAGGAACTCGGGATCGAGAACATCCACGCTCACAAAGGGCCGACGATCAGACCCCTCAATCGTGACGCGTTCGACGTGAAAGACGTCGACGACGCAGCCTCGTCGTTCCCGGAACTCAACTTCGTCGTCGAACACGTCGGCCTGCCACGACTGGACGACTTCTGCTGGATCGCTGCCCAGGAGAACAACGTCTACGGCGGCCTGGCCGTCGCCGCACCGTTCGCCCAGAACCGACCGGGCAAGTTCTCCGAGATCATGTCCGAACTCCTGTGGTGGCTCGGCGAGGACCGCATCCTCTTTGGCTCGGACTACGCGCTGTGGAATCCCGACTGGCTCGTCGAGGAGGTCATGGAGGCCGAACTCACCCAGGAACACCGCGCGGAGTACGGCGTCGAGTGGGACCTCGAGACGAAAAAGAAGGTCATGGGCGAGAACGCTGCCGAACTCTACGACATCGACATCGAGGCGAAACGGCAGGCGCTTCAGGACGACGAGATCAGCCAGCAGTTCGGGCTCGAGGATCACTACGCGAGCGAGGAACCCGCGCCCGCGGACGACTGATGAGTACCCAGACATCCGACGGCGCCGCTCCCACACGAGCGGCCGTCCGCGACCGACTCGACCGGGTCACCGATCCGGAACTCGACCGCTCGATCGTCGCGCTCGAGTACGTCGACGCGATCGAGATCGACGGCGGCCGGGTCGGCGTCGATCTGACGCTCCCGACCGCGTGGTGTTCGCCGGCCTTCGCCTGGATGATGGCCGTCGACGCCCGCGACGAGATCGAATCGCTGCCGACGGTCGAGGAGGCACAGATCACGCTCCACGAGCACATGCACGAGACGGAGATCAACCGCGGCGTCAACGAGCGACTCTCGTTTGCCGAGGCGTTTCCGGACGCCGACGGCAACGTCGCCGCGGTCCGCGCGGAACTCGACGACAAGGCTCGCGTCGCTCGCCAGTACGAGGCGGTCGAGGCGCTGCTCGAGGCCGGACTCGACGCCGAGACGATCGTCGAGCTCCAAGTGCGAGACCTCGAGTACGCCGACGGAGCTGACTCCATCTCCATCTACGTCCGGGATAGCTCGTTTGCTATCACCGTTCCGGAAGCGCCGATCGAGCGCTATCTCGAGAAAGCCCGCGAAACCGGCCTCGTCTCGGCACCGGCCGACCGCCTCTTTCGAACGCCGGAGGGCGAGCCGATCGATCCCGATTCGTTCGATCTCGTCCACCGACGCGGACGGCTCGCACAGGTCAATATGTCGAGTCAGGGCGGGATCTGTGACGGCCTTCGAGAGGCCAGAGAAGGTCGTCTCGAGGGGACTGCGGACGATTGAGCGCTGCGTGGACCGCCACTCGAGCGTTTTTTGGCCGATCACGAGGCGAGCGCCGTCAGTACGTCGCCGTCCGAGCTATCGCCGTCAGCACCGTCCGTCCACCACTCCGTTTCGGTAAGCTCGAGGGTCGCCCCGAGGTCCTCGAACGTCGCGTCGTCGGGTGTCGCCCATGGAGCGAGCGTACAGTCCCGGCGGTCCATGCCCGCGTTTTGCTCGACGAAGATGTCAGTCCGAAGCTCGTACGAACAGCGGATCGCGTCCCCCTCTTCGGGGATCGTTCGCGTCTCGCCGTCGATATTCATTGCCAACTGGGCTCGCAACTCGGCGTCGGTGACTTCCTCGTTGTCGGCGTGCGTCGCGAACCAGGCGGCGACATCGTCGTTGTCGAGTTCGGCGACGAAGGTGATTTCTCGAGTGTCCTGTGGTGGAATCGTCGCGTCGTACGCCCCGTTTCGAACCTCGAGCTCGTTTGCGTCCCAGGTCGCGACGGGCACGTCGTTGAACACCATTTCACCGGTGAGCGCCGGCGTCGGCAGCGGATAGGCGTTCGGGTTGTGCACATCGACGGTCAGGAAGAGTTCGGTCCGATTTTCGGTCACGGTCCCCCACTCCACGTCCGTCTCCCGAATCTCGACGGTCGGCTCGACCGTCCGGCTCACGGGCCCAGTACCCGTGCTGACCGGCGAGAGCGAGTGTTCGCCCTCGGTTTCCGCGAGCGTCTCCTCGAGCATCGCCTCGAGGTCGGTCGCCGTCTCGGTCGTGTAGGTCCCCGACGGTGAGCCCGACAGCGGCCCGGCGTCGACGTGGGCCGTCGTCTCGACGGCCAACTCGCTTCGCTCGCCGTTTCGGATATGCGAGGCCCACCATGCCGGGAGCCGGTCGTACCGCAGCTGTGTTCGCAGCGCCGTCGTGGTGTTGCCCGACGGAACGCGCACGTCGTCGGCCGACCCCGTCGCGAGTTCGACGTCGTTCATCGCCAGCGTGTAGTCGACGGTCGTCTCACCGAGCGAGACGCCCGGATTGGGGTTATCGATCCAGACCGTCGTGAGCACCTCGATCTCCTCGTCGGAGACGTTCCCCCACGCGTTGTCCTCGAGGCCAGCGTCGGGGACCCCGATCACGCCGACGGCGAAGAGCCCGCCGAGCGCGGCCATGAGGCCGACGCCGACCGCGAGCATGATCCGGAGTAGCCTTCGCATACTCCCATTCAGGGATAGCAGCGAGATATACTGCCGGCTTCTCGACTTGCCACGATCTGTTGACCCCGACCGCCCCAACTGGATGGTCGTCAACCCGCAGCCCTCGGGTGAGGGGTGCCGCTCGCGAGCCGTGGGCTACTTCTCGACCTCGAGCAGCGCCACCCGCTCGCGGACCAGCGCCGACAGCGACGCGTCGGTTGCCGCGCGTTCGGCGTCGGAGATCTCGAAGAAGTCACACAACGTCTCGATGTCCTGTGTCTCGAGCGTCGGTTCGTGGGCGACGACCGCGTCCAGCGTTTCGACTGCGTCGAGTGCGGCCGTCTCGGCGTCGCCGGAATCGCCGTCGACGAGCACCACCGCCCGATTGTCTCCCTCGTCGACGCCCATCGCGAGCGCACGATCGATCTGCCGGCGACCGGCGGCGTACAGCAGGATCTCGACGGCACGATCGCGAGCGACGTTCTCCCCGCGATCGATCGCGCGGTCGGCGAACGCGACGGCCTGCTCGAGGTGGCGACGGTCGGCGACGTAGCGGGCGTCGAACGCCTGGATCGTCACGCCGTGGTGGTCGCCGACTTCGTTGAGTTCGGCGACGAACGAATCGATGTCGTCGATCGCGAGTCGGCATTCGAGGAGTTCCATCAGAAATCACCCAGGCTCGACTGGCTGTCGGTCGTTTGTGTCGCTGTCGCGTCAGTGTTCTCGTCGTCACGATTCGCGTTCGCTGCCGTGCTGTCGTCCGAATCCGACGATGTCGGCTCGACGCCGTCCATCGAGGGATCCTCGCGGCCGGCGTTCTCGAGGATCGTTTCTGCCGTCTTCTCTCCTTTGAGCGCGCCGAGAACGACGCCTTTGTCGGCTGTTCGCAGGTCAGCAGGCTCCTCGATTCCGGCCTCATAGAGCCGGCGGGCGCGCTTGCGGCCGACACCACCGACCGAGACCAGTTCCAGCAGTTCCTCGCCGACGCCGTGTTCGACGCGGGCGCGGGCCTCGCGGACGGCGACGGTCCACTCGCTGTCGATCTCGGCGGCCAGCGACTCGGCCGCCCCCAGCAGCCACTCGGCGGTGTCGACTTTGCCCCGCAGGTCACCCGGCCCGATCTTGTACCGATCCGTCAGCCGTTCCTCGTCCGTCTCGTCAGCCCAGTCCTCGAGCAGTTTGCCGGTCTTGAGCGCGGCCAGCCAGTCCTCGAAGCGCTCCTCCTCGAACTCGCTCGGCGTATCGCCCAGCAGTTCGGCCTCGCGCTCGTAGTAGAGGTCGCCGAATTTCTCGTCCTCGCCCGACCGCAGGTAGAGTTCGTACATGTCCGGCGTCCGCGAGATCAGCTGGTAGAGGCCGAGTGCAGTCGGCCGTTCCTCGGCGCGCTCGAGTCCGTGGACGATCTCGGCGGCGCTCATCGGATCGAGGTAGAGCCGCGAGACGGTGTGGCCGAGGCTGGTGGCCGCGAGCGTCTCCTCGCCGCCGTCGTCGGCGAGATCGGCAGCAGCGGTGAACGCACCGTCGTCGTCACCGCCGCCACTGTCGCGTTCGACGAAGTCGTTCGACTCGAGGTACCCCAGGACGGTGTCGGTCACCGTCTCGAGCCGGCCGGCTTCAGTCGACTGGCTGGCGTAGAGGGTGGCCTCGAGGAACTCGAGGAGTTCCGCTCGCGTGCGGGCGAAGCCGGAGGCGATCGTCGCGAGCACGTGAGTCCGCAGGGCGGGTTCGGCCGCCAGTTTCGAGCGAACCGGCTCGGGGTCGGCCCAGATATAGCGGTCGAACAGCTCTTGGCTCTCGTCGTGGTTCTTGGCCAGCAGAACGGCCTCGCCGTAGGGGTCGAGCCCCGGCCGGCCGGCCCGCCCCATCATCTGGTGGACCTCGAGGACGTCCAAGGGTGCCATCCCGCCGGCGCTGGGGTCGAAGCGCCGCCAGTCACGGACGATCACGCGGCGAGCTGGGGTGTTGACGCCGGCGGCAAGCGTCGGCGTCGCCGAGATGACCTTTAGCAGGCGGTCGCGAAAGGCGTCCTCGACGAGGCTCCGCTGGGTGCTCGAGAGGCCGGCGTGGTGAAACGCCGCGCCCTGTTCGACACACGCGGCCAAGTCTTTGCTCGTCTCGGTGTCGCTGTCGTCGCGGATCTCGTCGGCCAACTCGGTGAGTTCGGCTTCTTCCGCGGCGGTCAGTTCGGATCTCGAGACTCCTCCCAACCGTTTTGCCGCGGCTTCGGCGTTCCGGCGGGAGTTGACGAAGACGAGCGAGGAGCCGTCCTCCTGCAAAATATCGCGGACGAGCGCGGCCTCCTGTTTTTCGCTGCCCTCGACGGGCACCTCGCGCGTCGAGCCATCGTCGAAATTCAGCGCGTTGCCGTAGTGAACTCCCATCTGCAGGTCGATCGGTCGCCAGTCGGTGTCGACCAGTTCGGCGTCGAGCCAGTCGGCGAGCTCGTCGGCGTTGCCGACCGTCGCCGAGAGCGCGACGGTCTGGAGCCCGGGGTTGAGCTGGCGGAGTTTTGCCAAGGTCACCTCGAGAGTCGGCCCCCGATTGCGGTCGTCGATCAGGTGAACTTCGTCGGAAACGACGCAGGTGAGATCGGAGAGCCACTCCGCGCCGTTGCGAACCAGTGAATCGACCTTCTCACTGGTGGCGACGACGATGTCTTTCGTCGCCAGCCAGTCGCTGGTCGACTCGTAGTTGCCGGTCGTGACGCCGACCGTGACGCCGAACCCTTCGTAGGCCTCGAACTCGGCCTTTTTCTCGCTGGCGAGCGCTCGCAGGGGGACGATATACAGCGCCGTCCCGCCGCGTTCGATCGCCGACAGCATCGACAGGGCGGCGATCATCGTCTTCCCGCTGGCGGTCGGGACGGCCGCAACGAGGTTTTCGCCCTCCGTCGCGCCGGCCGCGACCGCCTCGGCTTGCGGCGGGTAGAGCTCCTCGATGCCCTCGCTCCGGAAGTGATCGATGGCACCGGGTGGGAGCCCCGACAGCTCCTCGATATTCATTGTCCGTGCTTGGCGCGTCCCGTGGTTTAAACTGTCGTCTCGTGGGCTCCCTCGAGCGGGGTCGCTGTGCTTTCTCGCGTGCGGTGTGTCAGGTCACCGGCCGGCACTGCCGGTCAGCACACCTACACAGACGACCGCCGTCGTGACGTGCATCAGCCCGAGGATCGCGCCGGCGAAGAGGCTCCCACCGGGCTGATTGGGGATGACCGTGAAATCCGGCACGAGCGAGAGGACGAGGACGATCGCTGCCACGGTGAGAAACAGTCGATCAGGGCTGGAACTGAGTCGCGTGAGCACCCCGTAGGTGACGGTCGCACCAATGACGCCGAGGGTCGTAAAGAACGTTACTGGGCCGTAATTCAGTGCTTCCAGTTGCGGCGCGATGCCGCCGGTGTTCGCCACGAACACGATGAGCCAGTTGATGACCAACGACACTGCGAGCGCTAGTGCCCCCGATCGTGCGAGGTCGCTGAACGAAAGTGGTCGTGCCGATGACGACATCCCTGTTTCGGAGCTCATGCCTGCGACTACAACCCAACTGATGAAAAACATTTGTCAGATATTCGTTTTATACTCGGATCGGTGAGTGATACGCTGTTTGAGACGGTTTGCTGTCACTGGACGTCGGCGTACCCGTGACCCGCCTTGCGGATACGCCGGCACTGACTGCCAGGGATCCGGCTACGAGACGCCGACCGCGTCTCGATCGTCCGCGAACGATCCTCCGCTGAGAGAACCAGTGACGGTGACCGACCGGTGGTGATCGTGACACACGACGGCAAGCGGGTTCGACGGCGATAGACCGATGCGACCGGCGCCCGAAGACTGCCCCATGATCGATCCCGACCGCGTTCTCGTCCCGACGCTTGGCCGTCCCCACGAGGACGAGGCGCTTTCCTACGCCCTCGAGACGTTTCCCGATGCCGAGCTCACCCTACTGGTGGTCGTAACGCCGCTCGACGCGCCACTCAGCGAGGGCGGTGTCTTAGAGCGTGACGAGCAGCGGACGACACAGGCGCGAGCCAGCGCCGAGGAGTTGCTCGAGTCGGTCGCCGATCCCGACGCGACGGACCGTGTCCGGATCGAACTCGTCGAGGGGCGACCCGGCACCGTCGTTCCCCGGTACACGTCGGAGTCGGGGATCGATCACGTCGTGATGGCCGGCGATAGAACCCGATTGAACGGGTTCATCAGGCGATTTCTCGGTCGCGATATCGCCACCACGGTGGTCGAGCGCACTGCGAAACCGGTGACGGTCCTCGAGTAAGCTCGAGCGAACGCGAATCTCTCAGCCGCCGAGAACCGTCGCGAACAGCCGGTACAGGCCGTAGCCGACGGCGACCGAACTCGCGAGCGTGAGCAGCCAAAAGGTAATCGTGATGCCGATCTTGCGCCGCGAAACGCTGGCTGAACCGCCAGCCAGCCCGCCGCCGATGACGCCCGAGAGGATGATGTTGTTCAGCGAGATCGGGATGCCGAGTGCGATCGCCAGCTGGGCGATGACGAAGCCGGGAACCAGCGCTGCGATCGATCGCCGCACGCCGAGCTGGGCGTACTCCCGGGACGTGGCCTGTAACAGCCGTGGGGCGCCCATCCAGGCCCCCGCGAGGATGCCGGTCGCGCCGATCGCGAGCAACAGGAGTCTCGGCAGGCCGAGTTGGACGCGAAAGAGGTTCTCGAGCGGGCCGGTCGCGAGCCCGACCTGCGAGCCCCCCGAGGAGAAGGCGACGATACCGCCGAGGACCAGCAGGAACGAGCGGATTCCACTCTCGACGGAGACGAGCACTCGTTTGCGAACCCAGAAGAACGCGAGCAGTCCGAAGCCGATCGTCACGAGAACGGTGCCGAGATCGATCCCCGCGGCGAGCGTCGGGCCGCCGCCGATCAACCGGGCGACGAACCCCGCGAGGGTTCCCTGGTCGGCAGCCGGATCGGGAATCACACCCAGTCGGACGTTGGCGACGATCGCGCCGACGAGGCCGGCCAGTAGCGGGACCCCGATCGTCTCGGGAACGTCGTCGCGCCGCAGAATCGTCGCCGTCACGTAGGCTAGCCCGCCGGACATGATCGGCACCAGCAGCCAGAAGGTGCCGAGCCGCCGGTAGGTTGCCATCGCCGGATCGCCGCCCAGCGAGAGGCCGACGCCGACCATCGCACCCGTCGTCGCGAACGCCGCCGGAATCGGGTATCGGGTGTAAATGCCGATCGCCATGAATCCCGCCGCGGTCAGCAAGCCAGCGGTGGCCGCCAGCGGCGTGATCGTCACGCCGTTGATGAGGTCCGCCCCGATCGTCTCGGAGATGCTCCCGCCTTGCAGGAGCGCCCCTGCAGCCGCGAGCAGTCCGATGACGAACGCCGCCTGCATCGTCGAGATCGCGTTCGCACCGATCGCGGGAGCAAACGGCGGCGAGTTGCTGTTCGCGCCGAGGACCCACGCCATGAACAGACAGGTGAGGATCGCGGCCCCGATGAGGATGCCGACGGATAGTGCGGCCATTTCGTTTCGTCTATCCCGTTTGGTGACTGGTTGCAAAAGCGTTGGCTCGGCAGCCGGTTACGTGGCTGTGGCTCCGCCACTATCCGAACACGATGCCTCCCGCTCCTGCCTTTTCGAGCACCGTCCTGTAATGTGCCACACCGTCGGATCGATGCACGCTCCCGACGGCCCATGCCGTTCCGATCGTCGCCTCGCGAAGCCGATCGGGCGAGCACAGCAGGAACTGCATCGTCCGTCCGACCTCGCGGCGTCGCTCACCGCCAGCCGTCTCGCGTTCGAACTCGGGGTGAAAACACCGGTGGGCGATCCCCTCGCGCGGATCGGCTCGATAGCCGAAGAAATCCTCGCTCAGCCGCGTCGGATCGTAGTTGTCGACGACGGCCACCCCTGCGTCGTCGGTGACGCGAGCGAATTCGGCGAGCAGATCCCGGATCCCGGCCAGCGAGCGACCGAGCCCCACCTGCGTGCCGACCGCGTGGACGGCGCCAACCGTCCCCGTTTCGATCGGCAGTGCGAACATGTCACCGACGAGTACCTCCTCGAGCCCGCGTTCGCGGGCCGTTCGCACGGCGTTCGGACTCACGTCGACGCCGACCGCTTCGACGCTGCGACCGGCCCACCAGCGGAGGTGTTTGCCCGCACCACACCCCACGTCGAGGACTGGTTCGAAACCGGTGAGACGCTCGAGTAGTTCGATCGTTGCCGGTTCTCACGACTCGGCCGTCGAGAAGTAGAACTCGGCGACAGCTCCGTCTCGCTCGTCCGAGCCGTCGCGATACGTCAGCCATCCCGGCTCGTCGCGGTGGAACGCGAGCATCGCTCGCCCCAACGTGTCCGCTCGAGTACGTCGTCGGTCTCCGTCCGCTGGCGAACCGTCCGAGCCTGCCCCGTCCCGACTCATGCGTGAGTCGACGAGCTCGTCGGTAATGAAGACGCGCTGTCATATGGTTCCGCGTACCGTTCCGCATGATCGGCGACCGCCATCGATTTACCGTGACTACCCTAACTTCCGTCTATGAAGGTCGAATACGACGAGGACACCTGTATCGGGATGTTCCAGTGCGTCGCCGAGTGGGATGCTTTTGAGAAGGACAAATCGAAGGGGAAAGCCGTACTCGAGGGGAGCGAGGAGGTCGAGGACGGTGTCTTCGTCCGCGAGGTTCCCGAGGGCGCGGAACTCGACGCGAAGTTCGCCGCCCGGGCCTGTCCCGTCGACGCGATCACCATTTACGACGACGACGGCGAGCAGTTGATCCCCTGAACCGGGCCAGTCCTCGCCCTCGACGAACTGCGCTTTTCAGATACTACCGGTCAATGCGCTTTTCACCAACTTGCCTGCAAGACGTGAGCGGCTGCTCACTGACTGGTATCCGATAATGTGAAAAATCGGACCGGCGTGGCGGTGCCTACGCGATCTTGTCGTACTGTTCGGAGAGCTTCTCGGCGGCCTCGCCGAGCTGATTGCGCTCGAACTCGGTCAGCTCCCACTCGACGATCTCTTCGACGCCGTCGGACCCGAGTTTGACCGGGACGCCGAAGGCGGTGTCCTCGTGGCCGAACTCGCCCTCGAGTTTGACGCTGCCGGGCAGCACTTCGCCCGTATCGCGGAGGATGGCCTCGACCATGTGACCGACGCCGGTCGCCGGGCCCCACTCCGTCGCGCCTTTCTTCTCGATGACGTTCATCGCCGAGGTCTGGAGCTCCTCGAGTAGCTCTTCCTTTTCGTTTTCGTCGAACTCGAGGTCCTGCCCGTTGACCCGTACTTTGGAGAACACGGGAACCTGCGCGTCGCCGTGTTCACCGAGGATGGTCGCCTCGACGTTCCCGACGGGCGCGTCGAAGCGCTCGGAGATCACGTACCGGAAGCGCGCGGAGTCGAGGCGGCCACCGAACCCGATTACTTTCTCGCGGGCGCGGTCACCCGTCTCGTAGAGGTGCCGATTGAGGAGGTCGACGGGGTTCGACGTGGTGACGGTGATGAAGTCGTCGTTGTACTCGGCCAGCGAGGAGCCGATGTCCTCCATGATAGGTGCGTTGTCGCCGGCCAGGTCGATCCGGGTCTGGCCGGGCTGGCGCGGGATGCCAGCTGTGATGACGACGACGTCCGATCCCGCGGTGTCCTCGTAGCCCCCCTGCCGGATCGTCGTGTTCGAGTCGTAGGCCACGCCGTGGTTGGCGTCGGCGGCCTGACCGACCGTGTCGTCTTCCTTGTCCGGAATGTCGACGAACACGAGCTCGTCCGCAACGTCCCGAAGCGCGATGTTGTAGCCTGCGGCGGCCCCGACGGTGCCGGCCGCCCCGACCACGCTTACTTTCGTCATATCGCGTAATGCTTCCCCATCCCACACGTTAAATCCGTCGGAAATTCCAGTGTTACGCTGACGTGACGATTGCGGATTCGACGAGTGTCGTCCGCTTTGCCTGCCCCACACCTGACTCACCGTCGAGGTGGCGCCGATCGCGCCCCGCCTCGAGACCGAACCGATCATGCCCGATGCCCACGGTCGCTCATCTATGCGTGTCAGCGTTATCGGCGGCGGACAGGTCACCGACGAACAGACGGCCCGGGCCGAGGCAGTGGGTCGCGAACTCGCCGCGCGCGGCCACACGGTCGTCTGTGGCGGTCGCGGTGGCACCATGGAGGCGGTCTGTCGTGGTGCGAAAGCCGAGGGTGGAACGACGATCGGCATCCTGCCGAGCGAGTGCCGGGAACAGGCTAACGACTACGTCGACATCCCGATCGCCACCGGGCTGAGCCACGCCAGAAACGCGCTCGTCCCGTTGAACGGCGACGCCGTGATCGCGCTCACCGGCGGCGTCGGAACGCTCTCGGAACTGGGGTTCGCCGGGATCTACGACCGGCCCGTCGTCGGACTCGCGACCCACGACGTCTCGGCTGCCGGCGTCGACCTCGAGTCCGTCGACACGCCGGACGCGGCTGTCGACGCCGTTGAAGCCGCACTCGAAGCATAATCGACGCCGTCACGGCTCTGGACGTTCGCTGTCGCAGCTTTTTCGACGGTCCGACCCCTCTAGCTGGGTATGAGCGACTTCGACAAGGAAGCCGAGCGCGAGAAACTCCGCGAGAAGTACGAGCGCGACAAACAAGAGCGCAAGGCCACTCAGCGAATGAGCGATCTGTTACTCAAGGGCGCGACGATGACGAACACCCACTGTGGAACCTGCGGCGACCCGCTATTCCAGATGGACGGCACCACGTTCTGTCCTAGCTGTCACGGCAATCCCGACGCCGTCGAGGGGACCGACCTCGAGGCCCAGCCGGCCGAGGAACAGTCCGATACGGACCAGTCCGCCGGGAGCGAGGCTGCCACGGACCAGGCTCCCGCTGCCCGCGACGAAGCGCCATCGGCCGAGTCGTCACCCGACTCCCCCTCGAGTAACTCTGACACCGAGACGGCCGCGAGCAGCCAGCGTGGGGCACCTGCAACGCCACCCCAGGACGAGCGACAGTCCCCTCCCCGCTCCGACGCCGGGTCGTCCCGGACCGACGGCTCGACCCAGGCCGCCGAGGGCCGGACACGCGACTCGAGCGCCCCGTCTCGGGCCTCTGTGTCGTCCCCACAACCGGCCGACGGCGATCTCGAGGCTGCTCGCGACGCGCTCGTTCGTGCGCTCGAGAAGTTCGCCACGGAGGCGGCCGCGACGGACGACCCACGCTACGCACGGGAGTGTCTCGAGGCGGCCCGTGAGGCCGGCGAGGCGCTGTCGACCGTTCGCTGACGGCGCTCGAGACGGTCGCCGATCGTTCGTTCCGGATCTCTCCACTCCGTGATTTGGCGTATGTCGTTCCGTCGATCTGTGATCGAATCCTTCCATCGAACGTATCAGATTGAAAAACAGAGTTAGATATATATTTGACAGCAGTGTGTGGTGTGTCACAGATGGACATTGATTAGGTCGGCCGCTGTGTCGACTTTCTCCGGTAGTTACCGGCTCCGCCCTCCGTGCTACCGGCCCGCAGTCATCCACTGAATGCTGGGCGGACGAGATACGAACGATGGCACTTGGATTCGTCGTCTCCCTCACGGTACTTGTCGTGTGCATTGGACTCGTCGGGACCTGTGCGATCTGTCTCGATCGAACCGCGCTGAGTCGGACTGCAGCCGACTACGATCGTCGGCTCACCGAACTCACGCCATATATCGGCGTCACGGCGCTGTTTTTCCTCGGCAAACGGGCAACTCATGGCCACAGTCTGCGACTCTCGCGTGCGCTCGACTGGGATCTCACCGCGGAGATCTACGCCATCGAAGGCGAGTTCGTCGCGGTGTTGCAAGATATCGTCCCCGTGGCGACGCTCGAGTTCTTCTCGGCGATGTACATGTTCGGATTCCCCTTCCTGCTGGTGACGGCGCTGGTCCTGTACTTCCTGTTGCTCTCCCAGCGGTACCTGAAGGAATTGCTTATCGCGTACCTGCTGAACTACGTCATCGGGGCGCTCTTCTATACGCTCTTCATCGTCTACGGGCCGCGCAACTACCTCTCGTCCGTCGATGGCCTGATGTACTCGTTTTACCCGCAAACGCAGGAGGTCACGGCGGCAGTGTCGGCGAACACGAACGTCTTTCCCTCGCTTCACACGTCGCTGGCGGTCGTCGTTATGCTGTTCGCTTGGCGGTCGCGACGGGAGTACCCGCGGTGGTTCTGGATTTCGTCGTTCGTGACGAGCTGTGTCGTCTTCTCGACGATGTACCTCGGTATTCACTGGCTGATCGACGTTCTCGCGGGGCTGCTCCTTGCGTTCGGGAGCGTCATCGGTGCCGAACGGATCGTTACCCGCGTGGAGGGAGCGACCGGCCACGTTCACACCGGCGAGGATCCCATCGCGTCCGACGCGAGCGACTGATACGGTCTGCTGTTCCGGCGGGCCCGCAGGACGGTCCACGGATGCACCGACACTGACTGACAGGAGTCCGTATGAGCGCCGTTGCCGTAGCTTCCTTATCCTGTATAGTCGCTGCCGATCACTTCTCGAATCCGCTCGGCGGTCACCTGCCCGACGCCGTCGGCTTCCTGCAGTTCGTCTTCGGTCGCGATCATCACGCCCTCGACCGTGCCGAACTCCTCGAGGAGCGAGCGCGCGGTGACCGGGCCGATCTCGGCGATCGAGGCGACGACGTACTCCTGTTGCTCGCTGAGCGTCTTGGTGCCTTTCTCACCGTGGACCGACACTTCCCGGTCGGCGGTCGCCTGTTCGCGGCCGGCGATCACGGCGAGCAGTTCCGTCGTGTCGGCCTCGTTTTCAGTTCGTAGAACGCTCGCACCGAAGTCGACCGCGAGACTCGAGAGCGCGCCCCGAACCGCGTTCGGGTGGACGTCGCGCTGTTCGTACAGCCCTTCGCCCTCGACGACGACGATCGGCCGCGAGTAGTGACGCGCCATCGCGCCGACCTGCTCGAAGACCGACCGGTCGCCTCCGACAAGCGAGTCGACGAAGTCGGCGACGGACTTGCGCTCGACGACCACCCGATCCGACAGGACGTAGTCACCGACATCGAGCGTCTCGAGGCGGACCGCGATCTCCTCGCGCCGCGAGAGGTCGCGAGCGATGTTGGCGTCCATCTCGCGCTGGTCGGCGACGATCGCGACGGTGTCGCCTTCGGCGTGTGGCTCGTGGGTTTCGACGTCGTCTTGCTCGTCCGACTCCGTCGACGCGTCGGCGAAGTCCTGCAGGCCGGGCTGGCCCGCAACCCCCTCGCTTCCGGTGGAAGAGTCGCCGACGGCGTCGACTTTTCCGTCGCCCTCGTCTACTTTCACTCCGCGCTCACCGTCGTTTCCGGCCTCGAAATCGGCCAGTGACTGCTGGGAGTCGTCGAGTTCATCCTCGAGGTCGTCGGCCATCCCCTTCAGGTCGCGCAACTCGCTTTCCATCTCCTTCTCGCGTCGACGGGAGATCCAGAAATAGGCCTCGTCGCGGGTGTCCTCGGCCATCAGGACGACGACGCGGCCCTCCGACTGGCGGCCGGTTCGACCCTTGCGCTGGATCGAGCGGATCGCGGTCGGGACGGGCTCGTAGAAGAGCACGAGATCGACCTCCGGCACGTCGAGCCCTTCCTCCGCGACCGACGTCGAGACGAGCACCTCGAACTCGCCCGCGCGGAACTCGTCTAAGACTTCCTGTTGTTGCTTCTGGGTCATCCCATCGGAACCCTCGCGGTCGCCCTGCCCGACGAAGCGCTTCGCGTCGAAGCTCTCGCGCAAGAAATCCGTCAGCGCTTCGGCCGTGTCGCGGGACTCGGTGAAGACGATCACGCGCTCGCCACCCTCGAGGCCCAGCGTCTCGGCCAGCAGCATCCGGGTCTTGCGGTATTTTGGGTGGAGTTCGTCGAAGCTCTCGGCCTTTCGCATGGCCTCGCGGACGCGCGGGTCCGAGACCATTCGCTGGCTCGCCTTCGACGCGCCCGACGAGCGAGCCTGGTTGCGCTGGCGCTCGAAGTACCGGCGCAGGGCCTCGACGCTCTGGGTCTCGACCAGCGTGACGGCCTGCCGGAGTTTCATCACCTCCGCGTGGACGGACATCCCCTCGAACCCCTCCGACTGATCGTTGTTGATCAGTTGCTGGAGTTCCGCGCGCATCCGGTTGAGGTCCTTCTGGGACTGATCGGGCTGGGTCGAACTCGCCACGCCCAGTTCTTTGAGTTTCTCGAGGCGGTCTTTGATGACTTCGTTCAACGCGTCTCGAATCTCGATGACCTCGTCGGGCAGGTCGATGCGTTCCCACTCGACCTCGGTGTCGTGGGTGAACTCCTCGACGTCGGCGTCTTCCTCGGTCATCACTTCGACCTCCCCGATGCCGAGGTTCTCACAGACTTCGAGGATGGCCTCCTCGTCGCCGCCGGGTGAGGCCGACATCCCGGTGACGAGGGGCTGGGCAGCGTCTTCGTGGTAGCGCTCGGCGATGTAATTGTAGGCGTAGTCGCCGGTCGCGCGGTGACACTCGTCGAAGGTGAGATGGGTCACGTCCGCAAGCGAGATACGACTCCCGACGAGGTCGTTTTCGATCACCTGTGGGGTCGCCATCACGACCGTTGCATCGTTCCACATTACGGCGCGGTCGTCCGGGCTCACGTCGCCGGTGAAGACGACGATCTCCTCGTCGGGAATCTGCAGAGCCTCCCGGTAGAAGTCCGCGTGTTGCTGGACGAGCGGTTTCGTCGGCGCGAGCATCAGGGATTTGCCGCCGACCTCCTCGAGTCGCCGGGCCGTGACCAGCAGGCTCACCGTCGTCTTCCCCAGGCCCGTCGGGAGACAGACGAGCGTGTGATGATTCGCGGCCGTCCCCGCGAGTTTCAGCTGGTAGAGTCGGCGTTCCAAGAAGTCGGGCTCGAGCAGCGGATGCTCGATCGACGCGACGTCCTCGTCCGTCGTTGCCATTGGCAGCGATTCGACGCGGGCTCTGTTAAGGATTGAGATAGTACAGTGAAAGTAGTCTCGCGGCTGCAGTAGTGCCGGATGACCCATGGTTGATTAGGCTGCTGATATATACACCGAGACTGCCTACATTGTCGCATGGAAACCCGAACGATCCGCCAACGCCTGCCGGACCTCGGGTCGATCCTCACTGCGGTCGGCTTCGTCCTGTTGGTCAACCTCGTCGGGGCGGCACCGAGCGCGATCGGATCGCCCGACACGCCGTGGTTTCGCGCCCTCGAGAAGCCGTGGTTCTACCCACCAACGATCGCCTTTCCCGTCGTCTGGACGCTCCTCTTTACCCTGCTGGGCGTAGCGCTGTGGCTCGTCTGGCGCAGCGATGCCGACGGCCGGCGGCTCGCGCTGGGGCTGTTCGGCGCGCAGATGCTATTTAATGTCGTCTGGACGCCGATGTTTTTCACGCTCGAGGCGCCGCTCGCTGCCCTCGGCGTCATCGTCGTCCTCTGGGGACTCGTCGCCGGAACGATCCTCGCGTTCCGACGGGTCGACCGCCGTGGGGCGGCGTTGCTGGTCCCGTATCTCGCGTGGATAACGTTCGCGGCCGTGCTCAATTTCGAACTCTGGCGGCTGAACGCCTGATACGGTCTGCTGTCTCGAGTGACCGGCGCTGACTGACAGCAGTCCGTATGAATTCGCCGAACACAGCCGTCTCGAGTCCGCCCGCCGCGCTCACTGTTCCGAGAGGCTGGGAAGCCACCGCGTCAGGGTCACCGCGACGGCGACGAGGCCGGCCAGCACGAGATACGCCTCATCGAAGTAGCCCCGGTCGGCGAGTGCGCCGAACAGGACCGGACTCGCCGCGCCAGTGGTCATGTAGACGGTCCGCAGGAATCCGAGCCCGGTCCCCTGCATGTCCGACGGAAACGCCGTCGTCATGTACGGCAGGGTGATCGTCCCGTAGCCGAGGATGCTCGAGAGGAAGACCGTCCCGACGGCGATCGGCCAGAAGCCCTCGAGAAACGGCAACGCGACCAGCGCGGCAACGATGACGCCCAGTACCGGTGGCAGCGCCGTTCGGATGCCGAACCGGTCGTAGAGCCGGCCGGTCAACGGCTGGACGATGACCCCGGTCGCGAAAAAGGTGCTGAACAGCCCGGTCGCGACCCCCTCCGAGAACCCCTTGATCTCGATCAGGTAGGTCGGGTAAAAGCCCGTAAACGCCTGCCAGGCGCAGTAGGTGAGGATCTGGATCGCCGTCACGGTGACGATCTCCGGCCGGCGCAGCTGCGCGCCGACGTAGCGTGCCGTCTCGAGCGAGACGCTGTCGACGGCACTGGTCGTACTCGAGGTGCGTGCGGGGACGACGAGCCGGAGGCCGATCGCCACGACGACGAACGCCGGGACGACGAGGCCGAAACCGTACTGCCAGGCGAACGCCGAGGCAATGCCGCCGGCCGCAAGCGGCAGGACGGTGTTGCCGACCTGGCCAGCCGCCATCGTGATCCCGATCGCGGTGCCGTCGTTGTCGGGGTAGATCGCCGATAGCGTCGTAAACCGAGCGACGCCGTACAGCGCCGTCCCGAAGCCGAAGGCTGCCGTCGCGAGGTAGACGATCGGCGCGGAGCCGGCAACGGCGACGAGCCCGAGTGCGACCGCCGAAATCGCCGTACTCGCGACGAGGACGTTTCCTTCACCGAACCGGTCGGCGAGCAGTCCGCCCGGAAGCTGTCCGAGCGCATAACAGAGCCAGAGAACGGTCAGCAGGAAGCCGGCCGTCGTCAGATCGAGGCCATAGCTCGCCCGGAGATACGGGAGCAACACCGGATACGCCAGCCGGACGCCGATCGAGAGAAACCACCCGGCGGCAACGGCGGCCAGAATTTCGCCGCGACCGCCCGCCAGAAAGGCTCGCACGGGAGTGAATCGATTCTTTGTTTCCAGTAACGACACGGTTTGTTGTATCCGTTAGCCGGCGACTGTCTTGAGCGGCCCAGAACGGTACGAGCTTGCCGATACCGGAAGCGGACAATGTTACTGTCACCCATCATCACTGTGATCACCCGCTCACTGCGAGTACGCCGCCGGGCTCACACCGGGACGACCTCGAGTGCCAGCCACGCCAGACAGGCGGCGTAGATCGGGATCGTCAGGTTGTCGTCGATGATGTAGGTCCGAATCTCGAGGGTGACGCCGTCGGCGAGCGTCGCGCCAAGCGCGGCGATCACCGCGACCGCGAGCGGCAGGAACGGGATCGCGACGACTGTCGAGACGAGAAACATCGTGACGAGCACTTTTGGCGGCTTGACTCGCTGGAGGGTGTTGTCCGAGACCGCCCCGCTGATCGGATCGCCTAGCGCGAGCATCAACATTGCCGGCAGGGCGATATCCGGCTCGAAGACCACCACGACGGCGGCCATGCTGATCATGTACAGCGCGTAGGCGGCGGGATTGTCCTGTTCGTACTCGCGAGTGAGCACGTCGTAGAGCCGCCAGTTGAGTCCGACCTGGAGTCGCAGAAACTCGAGGACGAGCGCCCCGGTCGCGAGCAGAACCAACAGGAGCTGAAACCGGAACCACGTGAGCCCGAGCTCGAGAGCGTCGGCGAGCAGATAGAGGACGACAAGCCCCGAGCCGCTGGCGTGGACGAGTCGCCGCTTCAGTTCGTCGGCCATTATGTCGTGGCTCGAGAGAGGTGACCTTCAGTCCGTCGATCACCTCCAACCTTTTACGCTACATGTCGCGAGCGAGCGCCTCGCTCGCGACGTCCCTCGGTAAAATCTCGAGAGAGCGAAGCTCTCTCGGACCTCGCGGGAGCTTCGCTCCTGCTTAGGGTTGATCAAAAGCCTCCTCCCTCCGTTTCGGCCCCGAAGGGCCTTCACATCGGTCGCCGGCCCGCTCGTTCACCCTTCGGGTTCACTCGCGGATGCAACAAAATCGGTGTCGCTACGGCCGTCTACAGCTCTTCGAACTCGAGGTCGCCGGCTCGAATCGCCGACAGCGTCTCGGCGAGTTCGTCGACCGGGAGTCGCTTCTGGTCGGTCGTATCCCGCTCGCGGACCGTGACAGTGGTTTCCTCGTCTTCGATCGTCTCGTAGTCGACAGTCACACAGAACGGCGTGCCGACCTCGTCCTGGCGGCGGTAGCGCCGGCCGATGTTGCCCGAGTCGTCGTAGGTGACCGACAGACCCGCCTCGCGCAGGTCCTCGACGATCGCGTCGGCCTGGGCCTCGAGGTCGTCGTCGCTTTGCAGCGGGAAGACGCCGACGAAGGT
Source organism: Haloarchaeobius amylolyticus (assembly GCF_042678045.1). Lineage (GTDB taxonomy): Archaea > Halobacteriota > Halobacteria > Halobacteriales > Natrialbaceae > Natrinema > Natrinema amylolyticus_A. The sequence continues at coordinate 164,303 of NZ_JBHUDI010000011.1, read as the reverse complement.
AGGTGCGACTTCCGGCTCGAGCTCGAGGTAGGTCCGGTCCTCACCGTCGACCTCGTCCTCGCGGTAGGCGTGGTGGAGGACGGTGTAGACCAGCCGGTCGACGCCGAAGGAGGGTTCGACGACGTGGGGCGTGATGTGCTCGCCGGAGATCGTCTCCTCGCCGACCGAAAAGCCGGTCTTTTCGACGGGGACCTCGTGGGTCTCGCCCTCGAGTTCGAACGCGACGGTCTCGCCCTCGAACGCCGATCGGTCGCGGGCGGCGAGGTCCTCGAGCTTTTTCACGACCGCTTGCGCGTCGCCGCCGAATTCGGGCCCGAGATAGCTCATTTCGGGATCGACGGTGGCGCGCTCGACGGTCTTTGGCTCGTCGTACTGACGGAAGATCGTAAAGCGGTCGCCGGAGTGTTCGGCGTGTTTCGAGAGGTCGTAGTTGCCCCGATGGGCGAAGCCGGCCATCTCGATCCAGTTGCCGTCGATCTCGCTTTCGGCGTCCCAGCAGTCGCTGGCGTAGTGGGCCCGTTCACCGGCGAGGTGCTGGCGATAGCGGAACCGATTCATGTCGACGCCGACCGCCTCGTACCACGGCTTCGCGACGCCGAGGAAGTACGCGACCCACGGGTCCGTGATGATGTTCTCGTCGACGGCCGCGCCGATCGTCGTCTCGAAGGCCTCGCCGTCCTCCTCGTTCTGCTCGCTGGCCGGGTAGAGGGTGACTTCGACGTCCTCGACGCTCGAGAGATCCGGCTCGTCGACTTCGGGATCGATGAAATACTCGAGTTCGGCCTGCGTGAACTCCCGCGTGCGGATGATCGATCGCCGCGGGCTGATCTCGTTGCGGTAGGCACGGCCGATCTGGGTGACGCCGAAGGGGAGCTGGTTGCGTGCGTACTCCTTGAGGCGGGGGAACTCGACGAAGATGCCTTGGGCGGTCTCGGGGCGCAGGTAGCCGGGATCGGAGTCGCCGGGGCCGATGTTCGTCGCGAACATGAGGTTGAAGTCTTCGACGGCCTGGCCTGCCAGCCCGGCACCACAGGAGGGACAGACGAGTTCGTACTCGGCGATGACATCCTCGACTTCGGGGATCTCGAGGCTCTCGGCGTCCTCGTACATCGTGTTGTCCTCGACGATGTGGTCCGCGCGGTGGCTCTCGCCACACTCGGGACACTCGACGAGCATGTCGTCGAAGCCATCGAGGTGGCCCGAGGCCTCGAAGACGGGTTCGGGCATGATCGTGGGCGCGTCGATCTCCATGTTGCCCTCCGCGACGGCAAAGCGGTCGCGCCAGGCGTCCTCGACGTTACCTTTCAGGGCTGCACCCTGTGGGCCGAAGGTGTAGAAGCCGCCGACGCCGCCGTAGGCTCCTGAGGACTGAAAGAAGTAGCCGCGTCGCTTGGCCAGTTCGACCAGTTTCTCGCTCGTACTATCGCTGCCGTCGTCCGTGTGTTGTTGCTCACTCATAAAGTGCCTCCAGAAGATCGATATCACGGACGATGCCGACGAGATCTTCGCCCGTGACCAGCGGGATCTGTTCGATGTCGTTGCTGATCATCTGCTGTGCGGCTTCCTGTACCGACGTACTGACCGAGACCGTCACCACGTCGTCGCTCATGAACTCTTCGACCGGTCCGGTCGGAATCTCGATATCCCGCGTGGGGAGATAGCGGCTGCCGACGGCTTTGATCCCTTCCCAGGACCACTCGTCGTCCTGGTCGCCGAAGTTGTCCCCGGTCGACTCCTCGCCCTCGACGATCCGGGCGACGTCGATGATGTCGACCTCCGTGAGGATCCCGCTCATCTGGCCGTCGTCGTCCAGCGCCACGGTGTAGGGGACGTTCGCGTAGGACAGTCCCCGTTCGGCGACGGGCAGCGGCGCCCCCTCGTAGGTCGTGTTCACGTTCTCGCTGACGTAGGACTCGACGGTAGTATCGGTTTCCTGATCGCCCGTCGCGATCGCGTGGATCACGTCCGTCACCGTGATGATCCCTTCGAACTCGCCATCGACGACGGGCACGCGCCGTGCGCTCTCTTCGACCATCGTCCGGGCGACGGCCTCGAGGCTCGTGTCGGCCGTCGTCGTCGGCATGTCCTCTTCCATCAGCATGACGAGCTGGTCCTCGTCGGGCTGTTCGATCAGCGTCTCCCGCGTGACCAGCCCGCGGTACTCGAGGCCGTCGTCGGTCACTTTGACGACCGGCACGGACGAGAACGACTGCTCCTGGAGGTACTCGAGCACGTCGGTCCGGGTGCCCGGCAGATCGACGGTCACCACGTCCTCGCGAGGCGTCATCGCGTCGGCTACGTTCATATCACCACGGTACGGCGAAAATGAGTATAAACCCAGTGTTTCACACCCAGTATCGGTCCGATTTCCGATCGGTATCGCGATCGGACAGTCGCTTTCGATGACTTTATATAGTGGTGGGTGTGACTCACTACCATGGCAGCATCCCCCAACGCCATGTCGTCCGACGATACCATCGTCGGTTCGATCGATTCGACGGCCGCGAGCGACGAGTACGTCATTGCGGATATTTCCGCGGACGGTGCCTGGCTGTCCATGCAGGCCGAGGACGCACCGACGCTACCTGCCTGGCGATAACTGGGGGTGGGACGGGATTTTTCGCTACTCGGTCGCGACGGGTATCGCGGCCGAGACCGACAGTTCGGGAGTCACGACCGACGTCACACTGTGGCTGATTTCGCACCGGTAACAGTTTGCCTCTCCGTGACATATGGTCACGCATGTCGCTCGAGCAGGTGTTCGACCGGCTCCCGGACCCGGGTTCGCACACGTTTCCCGACTACTCGCTTCCGCGCGGCGAGCCCGTGTTGCCGATCGCGATCACGCGGACGGAACTGTCGACGGTTCTCGAACTGTACGAGACGTTTCAGGACGTCGATCCGACTGGTCTGGACGTGAACCCGGTTCTCGAGGCGGCGACCACGTACATGCAACGGACGTTCGGACTGCCGCAGTACCGACCGGACGAACAGCTCCACGACGACATCGCCGCGCTGCTCAACGACTTCTCGGACGACCTCGGCGGCCGGTCGATGGGTGTCGTCGACGCAACGCCGGCGCACCACCGGACGCTGTACTTCTTCCTGATCAGTTGCCGTGGCTATCACACTGCGCCCCACATTCGGTTCATGCCCGACGAGGCAGCGGTGGAGACGCTCTATGACATCTATCAGCGGGTGACCGAGCAGGACGTTTACCTCAAGCGGCCGTCGTCAGTACTCGAGTAACTCGATGGAAGGAGAAGGATCGCGCCGGGACGGTCGGTCATCGACGCGCGTCCTCACCCGGTGAGGAAGCCACCCGGCGAGATGCGGGTCGCGGGACGACCCTGCTCGTCAGTCGCCTGGTCGTCGCCGAGTTCGGGGGAGTGTGCGATCGTTCGTCGTGCCTTTGCGATTTGCTGCGTGCTTGCCGTGACGGCGGCGAGGATCTTACTCATACATGAGTAAAGAAGTCCGCGGATCACTTAAGTATTTTCGAGATGAAAGATCGTGTACGTTCGACAGCGCCGGTCTCGATTTTGCTATCGATCAAACCGAGGTTTTGAGCCGTCCAGAGCCCGTATTCATCAAATCGACCGAGACAGATTCCTGTGGCTCGGGATCGATTCACAACCATACAAAATCCGACACCAGGGTCGGTCATCGATGGAGATGACAGGCGGCGACGTGTTCGCCGTCGCCGTATTCGGTCGCGAGTTCGTAGGCCGGCCGCTCGCGGGCACAGATGCTCTCCGCGGCGAAGGCCTCGAGCAGCAGGTCGGTCGCCGCCGCCCACCGCTCGGAATCGTCGTCGCCGTCGGCGTCCGCGCCGCGATCGGTGGCAACGAGGGAGATCGCCTCGTCGACGATCGATCCTGCCTCGCCCCCCGGAAGGCTGCCGCCGAAGAACTCGGCCTCGATCCGCGCGGCTGCCATCGGTTCGAACGTCCGTCGTTTGATCGCTCGCATGAACGCCCGTGTCTGTGCCCACTCCTCGTCGGTCCAGTCGTATCCCTCGGGCGCGATCAGGCGCGGACACCGCGTCCGGAACCGACAGCCCGAGGGCGGATCAACCGGGCTCGGCACCTCACCCTCGAGCACCCCGCGCGAGCCGGTTTCCCGCGGATCGGGGACGGGAATCGACTCGAGCAACGCCTTCGTGTAGGGGTGTTGGGGGTTCTCGAAGAGTTCTTCCTTGTCGGCGAGCTCGACGATGTGGCCCAGATACATCACCGCCACGCGGTCGCTGATGTGGCGGATCACCGAGAGGTCGTGGGCGATAAAGAGGTAGGTTAGCCCGAACTCGTCTTGCAGTCGCTCCATCGTGTTCAACACTTGCGCCTGGATGGAGACGTCCAGCGCGGAGACGGGCTCGTCACAGACGACGAAGTCCGGGTCGACCGACAGCGCCCGCGCGAGGTTGATCCGCTGGCGCTGCCCGCCGGAAAAGGCGTGAGGGTACCGGTTGTAGTGGCGCGGATCGAGCCCCACCTTCTCGAGGAGCTCTTTCGCTCGGGCGCGCCGACCTTCGTCGTCTAACATGTCGTGAGCCCGCATCGGCTCCTCGATGATCTGGCCGACCTTCATCCGCGGATCGAGCGAGGACTGCGGGTCCTGGAAGATCATCTGCATGTCCGATCGGCGCTGTCTGAGTGCCTCGCCGCCGAGGTCGGCCAGGTTCTCTCCTTTGAAGTAGATGTCTCCCTCGGTGGGCTCGAGCAGGCGCAGGATCGTCCGGCCGAGCGTGCTCTTGCCACAGCCGCTCTCGCCGACGAGTCCAAGCGTCTCGCCGGGCTGGATCGCGAGGGAGACGTCGTCGACCGCCAGTACCCGCTCGCGGTCGACACTGATCGGCGGGAACTCGCTCGGATCGAACTCTAAACCCGCGAGCAGGCCCGACTCCTGTGCGAAGTGTTTCGAGACGCCCTCGAGTTCCAGCAGCGGGCCGTCCCGGTCGTACTCGCGCTCCTCGTCGAGCCGGACCCCGCTACTCATTTCCGTCACCCCCGCTGTCGTCGACGGTCGGGTTCGCCGCGAGCTCCGACCCCGGCGTCTCGCTTGGCTCGCTCCGTCCGCCTTCATCCGCCGCCTCGAGCGGCGGGCTCCCGTCGTAGTCGACGTCGAACGCGTCGTGTTTCACGCAGGCTGCGCGGTGGGGCTCGCCGTCGGCGTCGGCGACGACCCTCGTCTCCGGGTGGACCCGCTCGCAGACCGCCCGCGCGTCGGGGCAGCGCGGATGGAACCGACAGCCCGAGGGCGGGTCGATCGCCTCGGGCATTACGCCCTCGATCGTCTCGAGTTGCGCGACGGTTCGGTCGGGTCGGGGAATCGAATTCAGTAAGGCGTTCGTGTAGGGGTGGTTGGTGTCGTAGAACAGCTCGTCGACCGGTGCCTGCTCGACGATTTCGCCGAGGTACATGACGTTCACGCGGTCGCAGATCTCGGCGACGACGCCCAGGTCGTGGGTGACCCAGATGACGCTCGTCCCGTACTTCTCCTGCAGGTCGTCGACGAGATCGATGATCTGGCCCTCGACGGTGACGTCTAGGGCCGTGGTCGGCTCGTCGGCGATGATCAGACTAGGCTCGCAGGCGAGCGCCATCGCGATGAGGACGCGCTGGCGCATGCCGCCGGAGAACTGGTGGGGGTACTCCTCGTATCGCTGCTCGGGATCGGGGAGGCCGACTTCCCGGAGCATCTCGATCGCCTCCTCGCGGGCCTCGTCCGCCTCGAGTCCACGGTTCCGTTCGATGAACTCCCGGAGCTGGCCGCCGACGGTGAAGACGGGGTTGAGCGACTCCATCGGATCCTGGAAGATCACCGCGATCTCGTTCCCTCTGATCCGGGTCCGAAGTTCCTCGTTCGAGAGGGCGTCGTCCCGTCTTCGGGGCTGACCGTCCGGTCCCTCCTCGACGGCGATGATCGTCTCGCCTTTGTAGCTGATTTCGCCGGCGACGATCTCGCCGGGGCTCTCGACGAGTCCCATGAGACTCATCGAGGCGACGCTTTTCCCGGCACCGCTCTCGCCGACGAGGCCGACGATCTCGCCCTCGTGAACCTCGAAGGAGATGCCGTCGACGGCGCGTACTGTGCCTGCCTCTGTGAAGAACTGTGTCGTGAGGTTCTCGACGCGAAGGAGTGGGTCCGAATGCATGGTTAGTCCTCGATTCGCGGGTCCAGAGCGTCCTGCAGCCCGTCCCCGAACAGGTTGAAGCCCATGATGGTGATCATGATCGCCAGCCCCGGCCAGATCGACAGCCAGACGTTCGAGTGCATGTAGCTGCCGTGTGCGACCTTGAGCATCTGTCCCCAGTCGGGAGTCGGCGGCTGTGCGCCGTAGCCGAGAAACGAGAGCCCAGCGACGATGAGGATCGTCACGCCGATCTGGAGCGTCGCGTACACCAGCACCGGCGCGAAGCTGTTCGGAACGACGTGTCGCAGGATGATGTTTCGATCCCGCACGCCGGCCGCACGTGCCGCCTCGATGTAGTCCATCTCGCGGATGCTCAGCACCCGGCTCCGGATGATGCGGGCGAAGACGGGGACGAAGGCGATGCCGACGCCGAGCACTGCATACCAGATGTTCGCCCCGCCGACGAAGACGGTGAAGACGATGATGAGGATCAGCGGCGGGATGGCGTAGACCGTCTCGACGAGCCGCATCAGGACGTCGTCAACCCGTCCACCATAGTAGCCCGCGACGGCACCGACCGCCGTCCCGCCGGTGAGGCCGATGACCGTCGAGACGAGCCCGACGAACACCGACACCTGCGTGCCGTAGACGACTCTGGTGAAGTAGTCCCGGCCGGTGTGGTCGGTACCGAGGGGATGCTCGAGCGTCCCACCTGCCGGCAACGGATTCCACGACTGCTCGGCCAGCGGGAAGTACGGCGGCAAGTGCTGGGTCCCTTCGCCCGGTGGCGGGATGCGCGTGGGATGGTCGAAAATCGGCAACAGCTCCGCGAACGTGTAGTCCGAGACCTGGCCGAACGTGAGCCGCGAGAGATTGCTGTCGACGAGGGCGTACACCGCGACGAACAACACGATCGCCACGATGTACAGCCCCCACCGGGCCGTCGTGTCCTGCTTGATCCGCGCGACGGTGTACTGCCAGCCAACGCGCGCCTCGACGTCGTCGTCCTCGTCGGCCACCGTGTCCGTATCGCCCTCGAGTTGTGAGTCGCCGATTGCCATCGTTATTCTCCCTCTCCGTAGGTAACTCGCGGATCGACGTACGCGTACGAGATGTCGGTGATGATGACGCCGATCACGAACAGCGTGCCGAGCACCATCGTGACGCCCATGACGAGCTGGTAGTCGTTGCGCTGGATCGCCTCGACGAACAGCTGGCCCATGCCGTTGATGTTAAACACCGTCTCGACCAGGACTGCGCCGCCGATCGCCGTCGACAGGTTGAGGCCGACGATGGTGATAATTGGCAGCTGGGCCACCTGAAACGCGTGCTTGCGGAGGATCGTCCGTTCAGGCACGCCGTAGGCCCGGGCCAGCTTGACGTACTCGCCTTGCAGCGACTCGAGCATCTGCGTGCGCTCGACGCGCATGATCGTCGCCATCTGCAAGGTTCCAAGCGCGATCATCGGTAACAGCAGGTGGCGCAGCGACTGGTAGTACAGCTCGAGGTGGCCGTCGATCCCGTGGTAGGAACTGGGCGAGCGCCACGGGTAGACGAGCCCGCTCGAGGGCAGCCAGCCGAGCTGGACTGCGAAGACCAGGATCAGGACGATGCCGATCCAGAACGACGGGGTGCTGACGCCGACGAGCGCGACGAGCCGCGAGGCGTGATCGGTCGGCTCGTTTCGCCGGTCGGCGGCGACGATGCCGAGCGGGATCGCTGTCACCAGCGCGAACGCGTATGCCGAGAGGACCAACAGGAGCGTCGGCCCGAGTCGGTCCAACATCAGATCGGTGACTGGCCGCTGGTAGTAGATGCTCTGACCGAGGTCTCCCTGCAGCAGGTTGGCCATGTACGTCACGTATCGCTCGTGTAACGGTTTGTCGAGGCCGTAGCGCCGCTCGATCGTCCTGACCAGCTCCTCGCTGTGTTCCTGGCCTTGCAGCATGAGGCTGACCGGGTCGCCCGGGCCCAGGTTCGCGAGCAGGAACGTGATGATGGAGATCCCGATCAGGACGGGGATCGCCTGCAAGAGCCTGTATATGGTGTACTTGAGTAGCTTCATTGATCCGCGAGTCGGTCTCTCACTGATTCGACGTTGCTGGCTCGGCGGGGAGCCGCGACCGTCATCGAGCGCGAGCCCGGCCGTCCGGCCGCTGGCTCACTCCAGCGACACGTTCGTGTAGTCCGCGACCAGCGTCGGGTTCCGCGTCACCTCCGGGTGAGCCTGTAGCCCCTGGACGTAGTCGCGCGCGGCCATCGTATTGTCCTGAGTGAACGCAGGGAGGACCGGCAACTGGTCGACGATCTCCCTGATGACGGGCTCGTAGATGTCGTAGCGTTCCTCCTGCCCGGCCGAGTTGCGCCCTTCGGCAATCGCCGCGTGGAAGCCGTCGCTGCCGGCGTAGTAGTGACCCTGATTGACTCCTGCCTGACTCTCGTGAAAGAGCGGATACAGGTAGTAATCCGGGTCGGGCCCGCCGGTCCAGCCCAGCAGGTACATCTGGTAGTCGTCGGCGCTGCCGCTGGTGTAGGTGTCGACCAGCGTCGCGAAGTCGAGCACCTGTACGTCCGCACCGTAGCCGATCTCGTCCAGCCGGGTCGCGATCCGCTCGGCCAACTGCGCGCGGATCCCCTCCGGCGTGATAATCGTCGGCGTGAAGTCGTCGGGCGCGTGTTCGTCTAGCAACGACTGCGCCTCGTCGGGATCGTAGTCGGGGAGCATCTCCTGGTACTCGTCCTGCGGGAATCCCCAGACTTCGTTGACGACCGGCGGAACCGGGCTGTACATCGGCGAAGTCACGTTCGCGGCGTTGGACTCGATGAAATCCGATATCGAGAACGAGTGGGCGATGGCCCGTCGCACCTCGGGGTTCGTCGTCGGCCCCTCGTTGCAGTTGAACGCCATGTACATGAACGTCGGGCTCTCCGCCGAGTAGAGTGAGACGCCCGATTCGTCCTCGAGAACGTCCCAGTCCTCGTTCGGCACGCCGGCGATGACGTCGGTGTTCTCCGCTCGGATGTCCGAGACCCGGCCCGCGTCGTCGTCGTGGGCGACGAAGCGGACTTCGGGGATGTTCGGCTCGAGGTCGTCCCAGTAGTCGTCGTTGCGCTCTAGGTCGACGTACTCGTTTTCCTGCAGGTCGGCGAACTCGAACGGGCCAGAACCGACCGGGTCCGTGTTGAACGCCTCGCGGTCGTCGGTACGGACGCTCTCGGGAACGACCGTCACGCCCATCGTCGCGAGTTCGAACGGGCCGTACGGGTCTTCCCCGAGATCGACTTGAAGTTGGTAGTCGTCGATGACCTCGGTGCTCTCGATCATGTCGTACTCCGAGGCGTTTTCGGTCTCCTCCTCGACCGGCGCGGTAAAGGAGTGTGCGACGTCCCCGGCGGTCACTTCGTCCCCGTTGTGGAACGTGGCACCCTCCTCGAGTTCGAAGATGTACCGTGTGCCGTCGCGCTCGACGGTCGGCTCGCCCGCCGCGAGTTTGGGCTGGAGCTCGAGGCCCTCGCCGTACTCGTAGAGCCCGTCGAAGACGAGCTGAATGACCTGGAAACTGTAGGCGTCGTTCGAGACGACGGGATCGAACTGTTCTTCGCGCGATTGCTCCTGGGTAAAGTGCAATCGGTCGCCACCTGCGGGACCTTCCCCACCGATACATCCTGCGATCAGCGACGCAGAGACGGCAGCCCCGGCACCAAGGAGTCGCCGCCGCGTCACAGCTGAGTGATTCGGCACCACCATGTGTGGTGATACCTCCCACCCTATTTTGGTATCAACAGGGTACTGACTCCAAAGGACGTGTTACTGATCGATAAGAGACTAGTACTGGATCGAATAGGTCCAAAAGTTGTCCGTCGATGTCGCTCTGCGTTCATCAATGGGGAATAGTATCGTCTCCGGCTCCTGCCACGGAGTGGATTCGCTCTGTCACCGTACCCATTTCTCTACTTGCTAGTCAGTAGTCTGTGGTAGTGCTATATTGTGGTATGTATTACCATAACACCCTACCAGAAGAAGGTATCAATTTTTATGTTCTCAGCCTAAACGTCCGCTGATGGCACAAGACAATCCAGTTTCGCGGCGGACAGCGCTGAAGCTGACGGGTGCGGCTGCATCGACGGCGCTTATCGCTGGCTGTAGCGGTGGCGGCAACGGAAACGGCAACGGAAACGGCAACGGCGGCGGCAGCGACGGTGTCGAAATCGAATCCGGTACGGAGGTCGACTTCAGCGGCCAGACCACCCACTGGGAAGGTCTCGCACCGTCCGACATCGAGGGCGAACAGAACCCGACGCTCATCCTCCAGGAAGGCGAGGAGTACACGTTCGGCTGGTCGGAAGGCGACGGCGCCAACCACAACCTGGAGATCCGCGACAGCAACGGCGAAATCGTCGACGACCTCACGACGGGCGACCCAGTCGCCGAACCCGGCGACGACCAGACCCTCACGTTCGAGGCCAACAGCGACATGGCAGTGTATCGCTGCGACCCTCACCCGCAGATGGAAGGCGAAATCGTCGTCGAATAACGACTGTCGATTGCTGCTCCTGACCGATTTTCCCCTTTCCACTGAAAGGGGTTTTAGACCGTGACTGGTCGGCCCGTGCACTCGTCTCTCGTTCGCTGTCCGCTGTGTGGCTGTGATATTTTCACGCGCTAAAATACGGTACACTTACAATACTGGCGGCGAAGTGGCCGAACATGTCAAACAATATTACTTCCTGCACCCGGCGAACAGTACTGCAACTCGCCGGTGTCGCGGTCGCCGGTGGATCACTCGCGGGCTGTCTGGACGACAGCGTCAGTGACGACGGCGAGGACCCGACCAACGCCGGGACCATCGAGTCGGACGACAACAGTACCGATGCCAGCGATGGTGACGCTGGCGCGGCTGACATTCAGGGTATCGAACTCGCACCCGGGACGCACATCGACCTCAGCGGGCAGACAACCCACTGGGAAGGAGTCGCACCCGCTGCGCTCGAAGGCGAATGGAATCCGACGCTCATCCTTCAGAAAGGCGAAGAGTACACGATCGGCTGGTCGGACGGCGACGGTGCCAAGCACAACCTGGAGATATGGAACGACGGCGACGAGGTCGTCGACGACCTCACGACGGAGCTCGTCGCCGAACCGGGCGACGATCAACGTCTCGAGTTTACTGCCAGCGGCGAGCTGGCGAAATATCGCTGCAATCCTCACCCGCAGATGGAAGGTGAAATCGTGATCGTGGACGCCGACGGGACAGTGATGGAATCGGAGAACACCGATGCCGACGAGACCACGGATTCTGCCGGGAAGACGATCGAACTCGAGCCCGGTGCAGACATCCGATTCAGCGGCCAGACGGCCCACTGGGAAGGGATCGCGCCGTCCGCGCTCGAGGGCGTCGAAAATCCGACGCTCGTCATGCAAGAAGGCGAGCGGTACTCGATCGGCTGGACAGAAGGCGACGGTGTCATGCACAATCTGCAGATCCGCAACGACAGCGACGAGGTCGTCGACGACCTCACGACGGGCGATCCCGTCACGGATCCTGGCGAGCAACAGATCCTCGAGTTCACCGCCAGCAGTGAGATGACCCAGTACGCCTGTCACCCACACGAGACCACGATGATCGGTTCCATCCGGGTCGAATAACGGCCGTCGATTCGAAACCGAGCGGTTCGAGCGGCGCTTACAGGTCGGCGACGTCCTCGATCGCGTCGGTGAGCTCCTTGATGCTCTCGAGGTCGTGTTCGCCCATATGCCCGATGCGGAACGTCTTCTCGCCGAGCTGTGAGCCGTAGCCGTTCGAGAAGACGAAGTCGTACTCCTCGCTGACGGCCTCGATGGTTTCCGCGACGTCGATCCCCTGCGTGTTCTCGATACAGCTCACCGTCTGGGACTCGTAGCCCTCCTCGGGGAACATGTCGAAGTGCTCTCGGGCCCACTCGCGGGTGTACTCGGCCATCTCGCGGTGGCGCTGGTCGCGCGCGTCGTGGCCCTCCTCGAGCATGTGTTTCATCTGCTTTCGATACGCGAGCATGATCGGGATCGCGGGCGTGGAGTGGGTCTGACCTTTGCGCTCGTAGTAGTCGATCGTCCGCTGGAAGCCGCCGTACCACGAGGCGGAGTCTTTCTCGAGTTCGCGCTCGTAGGCGTCGTCGCTGACGACACAGATCGCCAGTCCTGGCGGCATGGCGAAGGCCTTCTGTGAGGAGGCGAAGATCACGTCGATGTTGTGCTCGTCGATGTCGACGTAGTCGCCACCCAGCGAGGAGACGGCGTCGACGACGAAGTAGGTGTCCGGATACTCGGCGACGACATCGCCGATCTCCTCGACCGGGTTGCGGACGCCCGTCGAACTCTCGTTCATCACGGTCGCGACCACGTCGTAGTGCTTGTCGCTTTCCTCGAGTTCCGCGCGGATGTCCTCGGGCTTGATCGCCTGGCCCCACTCGTACTCGAGGCGGTCGACGTCTTTGCCCAGTCGCTCGGCGACGTTGGCGTGGCGCTCGCTGAAGCTGCCACAGGTCGGGACGAGGATGTTCTCGTCGACGAGGTTGAGCGTCGACGCCTCCCAGAACTCCGTGCCCGACCCCGTGAGGATGACGACCTCGTTGTCGGTCCCGAGGAACTCCTTCGTGTCCTCGACGATGGTCGTATAGAGGTCCGTCATCCGGTCCATGCGGTGGCCGAACATCGGCTCGCACATCGCCTCGATGACGTCGTCGCGTACTTCGGTCGGCCCCGGGATGTACAGCGTTTTATCCGGATAGTCGTCTTTGTATTCCTGTTTCTTGGTCACGGAAACCACCTAAGTACGCTCCACTGGGTCGCGAGGTGGTATGGTACTTTTGATACCGCACTGAAACCGGGTTGCGCGTTCGAACTCTCTCAATCTGCGTTCGTCCCGGATGAAGCCACGCAAAACGAGCGTCGATTACTGAATGTGACCTTCGCGACGGAGCTGGTCGGCTTCGCTTTTTTCGTAGCGCCAGGTGATGTCGGCCTTCTCGTCCTGCCAATCCCAGGGTTCGACGAGAACTACGTCGTCTTCGCGGATCCAGATGCGCTTTTGCATCTTGCCGGGAATGCGTGCGGTGCGCTCTTTCCCGTCGGCACAGCGTACTTTCACGCGATTCGCCCCGAGCATGTTCGTGACGGTCGCGAAGACCTCGTCGTCCTCGGGCATCCGGAGGTTCTTTCGACCGCCGTCTCCGTCGTCGCTCATGGCCGCGGCTTCGCGTTCGAGCGGTTTAACCCTTTATTGTCTTCCTCGCTTGCCGTTCGGGCTAGCGTCCCGGCCACTGGCGACTCGACTCGAGCGGCGCGGGAACCACGCTGCTTATTTCGCTTGGCTCTCGACGCGTGGATATGTTCCGCAACCTCGGTGCGCTCGGCGTCGTCGGGATCGTGCTCTTGCTCGCCGGCATCGCACTCGTCGCATATAAGAGCCTCTTGATCGCCGCGGGGATGGCCCTCATCGTCGCCGGCCTCGGACTGGTCGTCAAATCCCTGATATCGGGACTGCTCCAGAGCTTCGGGATGTTCTGATACCGTCAGCTGTCCCTGTTTCCCGACGCGACCGCACGACGGTCGCGGATACGACAGCACTGACTGACGACCGATGGGATGACTGCTCGAGCAGCGAGCGATCCGGAACCGAAGCTCAAGCGTTTTCCTCCTGTGTCGCGTACTCCCTGTATGGGATATACGCTCCACTACTACGATCTCGTCTTGAGCGCTATCGGAGCGAGCCTCGTGCTCGGTGCGCTCATCGGCTACGCGACAGCCGTCTCGTTTTTGGCTGCGATCGTCGGCTTCGGCGGCGTCGCGATCGCGCTCATCACCCACGCGCTGTTCATTAACGGGCCGGTCGACGACACCGAGGATCTGACCGAGGAGGTCGCCCTCGAGGAGGTGCCACAGGTACTGTCGCCGATGGAAACCGGTCCCGAGACGTAACGTACGGCGGCTCGAACCCCGTCAGACCTCGTTGTTCCCGGCGCGGTGCTCACTAATGAGTTGGTCGACCATCGCGGCTTTCCGGTCCCGTTTCCGGGCTTCGGCGCGTTCGTGCCAGTCGTCGATGACTGCCTCGACGTCGTCCTCGCGGGCGACGGCGAGTTCGTCGACCTCCTGCATGGCGACGTCGTCGGCGGGGCCGACCGGGATCTCGGCCTCGAAGAGGATCTCGTCGGCGATCTCCGAGAGGCCGCCGTCCTTGAGGATCACGCGGGGGTCGAACTCCGCCATGAGTTCGGCCGTCGACCGGCCCGCGCCGCTTGCATCCCGAATGTAGACCACGTCCCCGCTGGCGATGCCGTACTGTTCGTCGGCCTCGCGGATCGCACCCTTCGTGAACTTCTCGACGACCTTGACCGGGACCAGCCCCTCTTTCTTCGCGGAGACGTCGCTGAAGTTCGAGTGATCGAGCTTCCAGAGGGCCTTCATCCGCTCGACCTTCTGTTCGAGTTGCTCGACCTGCTCGCGAGCCTCGTCGCGTTCGCGCTCGAGCCGGTTCGCTTTTCGCTCCAACCGGTTGACCTCGCGGTCTTTGCGGACTTCCTTGCGCTCCTGGCGTCGGGCACCGCTGAGGCTGTTCTCGAGTTCGTTGATCCGTTCGTCGCGGTCCTCGAGCCGCCCTTCGAGGGTGTCGACGTGTGATTTGAGTCGTTCGACCTGCCGCTCGAGGGAGTTGATCCGCTTTTCTTCGGCGGTGAGTTCGCGGGGCTCGTGCTCGGTCGTGTCGTCGTCGCTGTCGCTCTCGTCGTCGCGCAGGTCCCGCAGGACGGCCTCGACGCTCTCCTCGCCGGCGACGACGCGAGCGGTGACTTCGCCGCGATCCATGCCCGGCGGGAGCTTGGCGGCGATCCGCTCGAACTGGTCTTCGTGGGCGTCGAGGGCGTGTAGTGCGGCCGCCATCGCGTCGCGCTGGTGGTCGTTCTCGTAGTGATGCTCGCGCGTGCGATGTTGTTTCTCGTCGACCGGCAGGTCTCGCGTGGGCGTCCAGGCCGCGGCGTCGAAGCTTCGGCGGAACTTCTCGACGGTCTCGGGGATCGGCGTCACGTCGGCTGCGACGATGATCGGCCGGCCGCGCTCGACGATCCACTCGATCACCTCGGCGGTGTCGCTGGTCCGGGAACTCCAGACGTCAAGCACCTCCCCCTCGAGACCCACGATGGCGACGGCGGTCGTCGTCCCGGGGTCGATCCCGACGATGACGTGATCGCGGCGCTTGACCAGCGGCCGGAATTCGATCCCGTCGCGGCGTTCGCGTTCGATCTCGACGCGGACGTCGCCCGACCGGTTGCGCGAGACGGGGATGTCGCTCGGGCGCGCCTCGACGGTGAAGACGGCGTTGGCGAAGCCGCCGTAGGCCTCGCGAACGTCCCGCTCGTACTCGAGATTTGCCTCCTCGAGTGCTGACTCGACCTCGCGGGCCCGTTTCCTGACCGAGCCGTGGATACGGCGGGTATAGCGGTCTTCGCTCCAGCCGCCGCTGCCGGTCGAGCGCCCGCGAGAGACCTTGACCTCCGTCGTGTCGGTAAACGCCGAGACTTCGTGGCCGACGTTGTGGGCGGCCAGCCGGGCCGCGGCTTCGGCCTCTTGCATCGGGTCCTTCCCGTAGGGAATCCCGTGGCGTTTCGCGACGCGAGACAGCGGTTCGGGCTGTTCGGCACCCGTCACCTGGACGAGCCGCGTGTCGGCCGGCAGCGAGCCGAGAAAGTGGATCAGCTGGTCCTTGTCGGCGGCGAGCTCGTACATGTTGTCGGTCGCGACGATCGCTGGCTCCTCGTCGTCGATCAACCGTCTGAGTTTCCGGTGGGAGACGACGTTCCGGGTAACGTCGTCGCCGTCGTAAACAGCCAGTGCGTACGATGGCGCGTCACCGCGCACGTCACCGCTCTGAATGTCGACACCGAAGACGACCGCATCGAGCGCACTCGTTCGCGTACTCACAGGCGCCTCTAGGAACGAGTCGGCTATAAATCCGGCGCGGGTTTCGAGGTGGTCGCCGGTCGATTACGCCTCGCCGTCGGGATAGGGAATCTCGAGTTTTTGCCCGTCGTCGGGGACACAGACGTTCTCGGTGTC
The DNA here is from genome assembly GCF_042678045.1 of Haloarchaeobius amylolyticus. GTDB lineage: Archaea > Halobacteriota > Halobacteria > Halobacteriales > Natrialbaceae > Natrinema > Natrinema amylolyticus_A. The sequence goes on along the minus strand of NZ_JBHUDI010000011.1, from coordinate 148,077 downwards.
GCCCGCGAAGACCTCGCGGGCCTGCTCGAGGTGGTCGCCCGCGTAGCCGGCGTAGCGCGACGAGATGTGCATCAGTGCGAGCCGGTCCGCACCGGCCCGGTTGGCGATCTCGGCGGCCTGCCGGGCCGTCGCGTGGGCGGTGTCGGTCGCCCGATCGGCCATGTCGTCGGCGAACGTCGCGTCGTGGATCAGCAGGTCGGGCTCGTCGGCGACTTCGATCGTCGCCTCTGCGGGACGGGTGTCGCCGGTGTAGACGATCGATCGACCGGGCCGGGGCTCGCCGACGACCTGCTCGGGGTCGACGACGGTACCGTCCTCGAGTTCGACGGATTCGCCCTCGTGGAGCTTCGAGAACTTCGGGCCGACGGGGACGCCGAGTTCCTCGGCGCGCTCGCGGTCGAACCGGCCCTTGCGGTCGTCCTCGACGAGCGCGTAGCCGACCGAGCGGGTGTCGTGATCGGTCGCGAACGCCCGCACCTCGTACTCGTCGGCGCGGTAGGCGACGTCGCCGCCGCCGACCTCGTTGATCCGCACGGGAAACGAGGGACGATTGCCGAGGGCGTTGACCAGCGACTTGAGCTGGCGGCGCGTGCCATGGGGGGTGTGGATCGCCAGCGGCTCAGTGCGGTCGTTGAAGGCCATCGTCTCGAGCAGCCCCGGAATCCCGAGGACGTGGTCGCCGTGCAGGTGCGTGACGAACAGGTGCGACACTGAAAACCCAGTACCAAAGCGCATCATCTGGCGCTGGGTTCCTTCGCCGGCATCGAACAACAGTCCCTCACCCTCGCGGGTGACGAAGACGCTGCTCGGATTCCGTTCGGTCGTCGGAATCGCCCCGGCCGTCCCCAGAAACGTCACGCGAAGCGGCATTGATCGATGTTCAACGGGCCGTAGCTAAACCGGCTTCGATCGTACGTGTCCCTGAGCAGTGTCTGCATGCCCTTGGCTCGAGCAAGCTGATTTCGCGTACCGTCGCTGTGCGGTGGGTGTCAGAGCCGGGTTACACACCTGCCGTATAGCGATCTCTGGTGCGAGCAGCACTAGTTTTGGACAGTATTAGAGCAGTGGCTGCAGCGTATACCAAAGTAGCAGAAGTCCGACACTAACAAAGAGCACTGCCGCTCCGGCACGTTCTCTGGCTGCGCCGTTGCGTTCAGTATCTGCAAGATAGAACCGTCGACCGGTACTGTCTCTCACAACGTACTCCGTCTCGCCATCGGCGTCCGTTGCAGTCCCAACAACGAACAGCGAATCACCAGTTGTGACTGTGGCTTCGTAGTACCGACGATCTCCCTCTGTCGGTCCGGACTCGGTATCCGGCACGTCCACATATGCTGGTGTTCGCTCAGGGATATCGTGAGTCGTCTCGAACTGCTGAATCTCCGGTGGGACATCCGCGTCAACGGCAACCGTTTCCTGCGGGGAATCGAGTCCTGAGAGATTGAATTCGGTCTCGAGGTATCCTTGTTCCCCGCGGATGTCGATTGTAATTGTACCACTCTCATCGGTGAGCTCGAACGGTGTCGTGACATAATTCTCTGTTTGCTCGGTCCAGCCGCTATATTCACTGAACTCATGCCCGAGGTACTCCTCAACGCGCCACGTCGCAAGGACGCACGTTTCTCCACTTAGTGGTGCGGTGGTTGTCCTGAGACCCTCGGTTTCGTCCTGTTTTGCTTGGACCGTTCCTTCAAGGGCGACAGTATCTCCATCGGTGATGTCCTGAATCTGTTGTGCATCGGGACTGGTCATCGTATTTCGTTGGCGTAGTAAGATACCTGCCTGCCAGAGAAACCCGATTCCAAGCGCCCCCGCAGTGAGATGAATAATCGTCGCAATCGGTCCAGAGTACATTATCAATGCCGTCTAATACTTGGATAAAAAACCATTCGGCGGAGGGTTATTTCAGTTCTGCCTTTCGTGCGGTCGAGATTCTAGAAGATAGCGGAAAACGAACGGAAAACCCAGAAGTCGGAGACGGCGTAGACCCTCCCCTTCCCGTTTCCGTTCAATTAGACTCAACTCAGCAGGCGGACTCCTTCAACTTGCGAGCTTTGTGAAGTATTGAATCTCCGTATGAGCGAGAGGAACTACTAGTAGGCGTAGAGTAAGTTCCAGACGCCAATCCAACTAAACAACCCGCCCAGCAGGAGGCACAATATGGCCACGATACGGCCCCAAAGGGGCGCGGCGTTCGCGATCGGTCCTGCATCTTCATTTACTGGGAGACTCAACTCGGGCTTGATGGCGAAGACGAGACCCGTCAGTACGAACACCACACCGATGATGAGGGTGGGCGGGATTGTTCCTCCCAGGAGTAGCGGTAGCGTGGACATGGTTGTAATTTAGAGCAGTGGCTGCAGAGTATACCAAAGTAGTAGAAGTCCGACACCAACAAAGAGCACTGCCGCTCCGGCACGTTCTCTGGCTGCGCCGTTGCGCCCTTTGTCTGAAATGTAGAACCGTCGACCGGTACTGTCCCTCACAACGTACTCAGTCTCTCCGTCGGTGTCTGTTGCAGTTCCAACAACAAATAGCGAATCACCAGTTGTGACCGTGGCTTCGTAGTACCGACGATCAGCCTGCGTCGGTCCGGACTCGGTACTCGGTACTTTCGGATATGCCGGTGTTCGCTCAGGGATATCGTGAGTCTCCTCGAACTGCTGAATCTCCGGTGGGACATCTTCTTCAACGGCAACCGTTTCCTGCGGGGACTCGAGTCCCGAGAGATTGAATTCGGTCTCGAGGAATTGTTGTTCCCCGCGGATGTCGATTGTAATTGCACCACTCCCATCGGTGAGTTCGAACGGTGTCGTGACATAATTCTCTGCTTGCTCGGTCCAGCCACTGTTTTGACCGAACTCATGTCCGAAGAACTCCTCAACGCGCCAAGTCGCAAGGACGCACGTTTCACCACTCAGTGGTGCTGTGGTTGTCCTGAGGCCACCGGTCTCGTCCTGTTTTGCTTGGACCGTCCCCTCAAGAGCGACAGTATCGCCGTCGGTGATATCCTGAATCTGTTGTGCATCGGGATTAGTCATCATAATCCGTTGGCGGAATAAAATACCTGCCTGCCAGAGAAATCCGATCCCAAACACCCCAGCAGTGAGATGGATGATCGTCGCGATCGGTCCAGAATACATTATCAATGTCGTCTAATGCTTGGACAAAAAAACATTCGGCGAGGTGTGGATTCGTTCACGTACGCCACTACATGTCGGCGGCGCAGATCGATCTGCGTCGCGTTCGGCCGAGGAGAAGACGAACTATGGACCCCCCGTATTGGAGTCTTTCCTCGAGGCTGTCAGAGAAAAGTACACACCTGACGTATAGCGGTCTCTGGCAAGAGTCACACCTCTTTCGGACGCGATGTCCGGCACGCAACCCGCCAATCACTCGCCTCACTCCGATCATAACAAAGGTTCGATACGTTCTCGTGGTAGGCAGTGACAACCAAGCTGCCGGCTGCGCTTACCGGCCGACGGCCCGTCCGTGTCGTACCCCTTGAACTGTGTTACCGTCTTGCGAACAGTCAGCGCGTTTTACGTTCGTCGAACCCGAACACCGAGACGACGACACCCCCAATGAGCTCGAGAGTGACGTTCGGCACGCTCAAGCGGATCGGCGCGATCCTGATCGCGATCGCGATCGTCATCGCTGCCGGTATCCTCGTCGGGCAGGCACCCGCCATCTTCGGCGTCGAGGAACCACCAGAGGCGTCGATCACGTTCGACGACCAGCGGGGCAACGGCACCAGCGTCACGATCCAGGAGGTGACCCTCTCGGACGGCGGCTACGTCGTCATCACCGACGGCGGTGACGAGCCGCTTGCCGTCTCCGACCGACTCGAGTCCGGCACCCACGAGAACGTGACCATCGAGCGCGAGGACGACGCGTCCCGCGAACTCGTCGGGCAGCTCACCGCGACGGTCCATCAGGACACGTCCAACCAGGAAGGATACGCCTACGAGGCCACTGACGGCGAAGAAGACCAGCCCTATCTCGAGGACGGGTTCCCGGTTAGCGACACCGCGACGGTGTTGAGCGGTGACAGCGCGGGCAGCAACTCGTTCGTCGTCGAATCGAGCGACGTACCGTCGTCAGCGACAACCAACGAGACGATCTCGGTGAGCGCCCGGATCCGCAACCCGACCGAGTTCCAGTCCCAACAGCCCGTCGAGGTCCGAATCGACGGGGCGGTCTTCGCCCGTCAGGTGTTCGAACTCGAGCCCGGCGAAGTCAGGAACGTGACCTTCGAGACGGAGACCAACGGCGCGCCACCCGGCAACCAGTCGATCGGCGTCTACACCGACGACGACGGCGAACTCAGTCGGATCGACCTCGAGTTCCACACCGAGCCGAGCGTCGCAGTCGAGGCCGCGAGCAACGAGAGCGTGACCGTCACCACGGCGATTCCAGAGGAGGGGTTCGTCGCACTCGAGCGGGATGGGTCAGTCGTTGGGACGAGCGAGCGACTCGAGCCCGGCGAGCACGACAACGTCACCGTCGACGTAGACGACGACGTCTCGTTCGACGCGGACGACGAACTGACGGCGACCCTCTACGCGGGCGATCCCGGTGACGTCGAGTCGGCGTCGCCGATCGAGTTCGAGGGCGAGTCGATACAGACGTTGTTCACGTTCGGCGCCGTCGCCGACGAGTCCGACGACGGTGACGAGTAACCGACCGATTCTTACCCGCCCCGATCCTAGCCGCTGGCGATGGACGCGCCGCTGTGGACCGAAACCCACGCCCCGGAGCTGGCCGAGTTGCCACAGGACGACGCCCGCGAGTACCTCGAACGGGCCGTCGCAGAGCCGATCAACCTCCTCTTGCAGGGTCCGCCGGGCAGCGGGAAGACGGCCGCAGCGCGCGCACTGGCCCGCGAGGCCCACGACGATCCGGACAACGACTTCGTCGAGATCAACGTCGCCGACTTCTTCGGCCGGACCAAAACCGAGATCAAGAACGACCCGCGGTTCGAGCACTTCCTCGTCGGCCGCTCGTCGATGTCGAAACGGGACATGATCAACCACGTCCTCAAAGAATCCGCGAGCTATGCACCCGTCTCAGGTGGGTACACCACGATCTTGCTCGACAACGCCGAGAACGTCCGCGAAGACTTCCAGCAGGCGTTGCGCCGGATTATGGAACAACACCACCGGACGACCCAGTTTATCATCGCGACCCGCCAGCCCACCAAGCTCATTCCGCCGATCCGCTCGCGGTGTTTCCCCGTCTCGTTCCCGTCGCCGACCAGCGGAGAGATCGTGACCGTCCTCGAGCGGATCGTCGAGCGCGAAGGCGTCGAGTACGACGCCGACGGCCTCGAGTTCGTTGCCGGCTACGCGGACGGCAACCTCCGGCAGGCGATCCTGGCAGCCCAGACGACTGTCGAGGACGCGGGCGAACTCACGATGAGCGCGGCCTACGAGACGCTCGGCGAGGTCGGCCTCGAGGACGAGATCGAGTCGATGCTCGACGACGCCGAGGCTGGCCAGTTCACCGATGCCCGGTCGACGCTCGACGACCTGCTCGTCGACGAGGGGCTCGACGGCACCGAGGTGCTCGAGTCGATCCTCAGCGTGGCCCGCAAGCGCTATCAGGGCGCAGAGTTAGCCCGGATTCACCGGCTCGCCGCCGATGTCGAGTTCGAACTCCACGAAGGAACCAGCGACCGGATTCACGTCTCACACCTGTTGGCCGAACTGGGTCGCGATGCCGATTAGGACAGCGTGACCGAAGCACCTTTCTCCGCGCTGTGGGTGGACACGTTGTATGCCAACGGTTCGTGAGACGCATATCGAGAACCGCTTTCCCGTGCAGCCAAACCACGCGAACAGCTACGGGACGCTCCACGGCGGCACCCTGATGAAGTGGCTCGACGAGGTCGCCGGCATGGCAGCGATGCGATTCGCCGGCGAGACCTGCGTCACTGCCCAGGTCAACAGCCTCGCGTTCGAACGCCCGATCCAGATCGGCGACACGGCGCTGGTCGAGGCCTACGTCTACGATGCGGGGAAAACGAGCGTCCACGTCGCGTTGCAGGCCCGACGCGAGAATCCGCTCACCGGCGAGACCGAAAAGACGACCGAGTCGTCGTTTACATTCGTGGCGATCGACGAGGACGGCTCGCCGGTTCCGGTTCCCGATCTCAGTGTCGAAACGGACGAAGGGGAACGGCTCCGTCAGCGAGCGCTCGAGGCCGATTACTGACGGCTCTCCCCCTCTTCGAGCACCATAACGTACCGCGTCAGCGATCGATGCACACGGCGGTCGAAGACCGACTCGATCTCCCAGCCGGCCGCCCGGGCCTCGCCTGCCCACGACCGATCGGCGACCACGACTGCCCGTGAGGCTACCCGCCGAGCCTCGCTGAGCGCACCCGCGACGAGGTCCTCGAGCCGATGGGTGTCGATCTTCGACTGGCGGCCGTAGGGAGCGTCGAAGACGACGAAGTCGACCGCGTCGTCGGCGAGCGGGAGTCGAGTCGCGTCGCCGCGGCCGACGTGCCACGTTCCGCGGTCGCTGCCGGTCGGCGAGGGCTCGTCGCGTGCGAGGAAGTGCCGTAAGTTCGTCCGCGCGCCGTCGGCCATCTTCGCCTGTGCGTCGGTACCGATCACGTCCGCGCCGACGAGTCCGGCCTCGACGAGGACGCCACCGGTACCACACATCGGATCGAGGATCGTCGTCCCCGGCCGCGCACCGGCGATGTTCGCGACGGCGCGTGCGAGCAGCGGATCCATACTGCCAGGCTGGAAGAAGGGCTTGTCCGTGGGTGCGCGGGACCCGAAGTCGCGGACGCTCTCGGCCGTGAGCCAACCAAGTGCACAGACGGAGACCGTCTCGCCTGCGGAGGCGTCGCCGTCGTCCTCGAGCGACTCGCGGACGCCACCGTCGTCGCTCTCCTCGAGCGTCCCCGCGGAAAAGACGGCCCGCAGGAGGTGGTCGGGGTCGTCGAGATCCACTGTGAACCCGCGATTAACCAGGATTTGCCCCAGCTCGCGTTCCGCGCGCTCGGTACTCACACCGCTCGAGCCGTGGATGTCGGTCGCTCGCACCGCGACCGTTCCCTTCCGCTCGATCGGGGCGGCCTCGAGCACGGCGCGGGCACTTGCGAGATCGGCGTCGCCCCGGCCGACGAGGTCGCTAGCACGATGGGTGTAGGCGAGTCCGCGGATGCGCTCGGGGACGACCGCGTCGGCGACGGCGAGGCCGGGTGCGATCCGGTCGACGCCTGCCGCGGCGCTCGCCGCTTCGCGGGCCGCGAACGCATCGTCCTCGCCGCCTAACTCGAGCAGGTACACGGTCGATGGTGGCCCGCCCGCACCTATGAGGCTGCCGTTTTCCCGGCTCGATGCCAATCATATATACCGGATATATCAGGTGGCGGCACCAACCTTTATAAACCTTAAATACGTCTTTTTAAGCGACTAATGACGGATCCGAAGGACACCATCAACATCGAAAACGTGGTGGCGTCGACCGGTATTGGACAGGAACTCGACCTCCAGAGCGTTGCAATGGACCTCGAGGGTGCCGATTATGACCCCGAGCAGTTCCCCGGTCTCGTCTACCGAACTCAGAATCCCAAATCCGCCGCGTTGATCTTCCGGTCGGGGAAGATCGTCTGTACCGGCGCGAAAAGCACCGACGACGTCCACGAGAGCCTGCGGATCGTCTTCGACAAGCTTCGTGAACTCCAGATTCAGGTCAACGAAGACCCCGAAATCGTCGTCCAGAACATCGTTACCTCGGCCGACCTGGGTCGTAACCTCAACCTGAACGCGATCGCGATCGGGCTCGGCCTCGAGAACATCGAGTACGAACCCGAGCAGTTCCCGGGGCTCGTCTACCGCCTCGATGAACCCGAAGTCGTCGCCTTGCTGTTCGGATCGGGCAAACTCGTCATCACCGGCGGGAAAAAGCCCGAAGACGCCGAACACGCCGTCGACAAGATCGTCTCCCGGCTCGAGGATCTGGGGCTGCTCGAGTAACACGGACTCCCCTTCGTCAGTGCCAGCGCGACCGCGAGCAGTCCCGCGGTCTCGCCGGTCACTCGTGACAGCAGACCGTACAACCTCGTCCGGATCGGGTTCGCTCGAGTCGACGCCACCAGCGCAGTCCGTTCATACTGCCGGCCACGACGGTGCTGCTCCCGGTCACACGCGAGCCACCGTCGCCGGCCCAAGAAGCGACGGACGCGATCGAACCTTTCTGGCCCGCATTCGACAGAGTCAGCGACGGATCGCCGGTACTCGACTGTCGTCGATCTCGTCCCGGTAACCTCTCGTTTTGCTACCAATCGAGAGTGATGACGTACTGCTACTCGTGATCGTATTCGAGTACCGTTCTTGTCGGATTCAGCACTAATCATATGAATAATCGTCGCTTTAGTCGGATTACCGATCGTTCATTCCGGCCGGAGAACGGCTGACTCGCCTGAATCGGACCACATTCATCGAAACGACCGACTCCGTTTATCCGGTATCTCGTCGCTGACTCTCACGTGCCCATGACGATCCACTCTGATCGATCGCTCGCCGTTTCGGATCGATTTCACCTCGGTAACGACGGCGTGATCGATCGTCGTTCGCTCCCACGCGAGACGATCGACCGTATCGTCGACAACGACCGTCGGCGTGGGGTGCTTCGCTGCGTGCTTGCGGCCGACGACCTGATTTCGGTCCAGCGGCTCGTCGCTCAACTCGCCGACGCCGAATACGATCCCACGGTCGGGACGCCGATCCACCAGCTCCGCCAGCGGATCCACGTCTCGCTGTGTCGGACGCATCTGCCGCTGCTCGAGGAACACGACGTCGTGCGCTACGACCGGGCGCAAAGCCTCGTCGGGCCAGCGGTAAACGTCTCGGCGTTCGAATCCCTGCTCGAATCCGAGTCGCTCGAGCAGTCGGTCGCATAAAACAATCCGCGCCGCGCTCGCCCGTGATTACTCGACGAGCCGCTCGATCTCGGTCACCAAAATATCGCTCGCGCCGGCCGCTTTGACCTCCGTAATCGTCTCGAAGACGTCCGTCTCGTTGACGACGGCGTGTACCGCGACCTTCCCGTCCGCGTCCGTTTCGTCGGCGATATCCATGACCGTCGGTCCGCCAAGGCCAGGGATGACGTCACGGACGTCGTCGAGTCGATCCCGCGGCACGTTCATCATCAGGTAGCGCTTGCCCTCGGCGTGTTTGACCGAGGACAGCGCAGTCCTGACCTCCCCGACTTTCGGTTCATCGAGGACGTCGTCGCGGCCGAACAGCCGCACCGAACTCGAGAGGACCTCGTCGACGACGGCCAGTCGATTCATTTTCAGCGTGGTGCCGGTGCTCGTAATGTCGACGATGGCGTCGGCCATCTCGACGTGCGGGGTAAGCTCCGTCGCGCCCGAGACCTCGACGATCTCGGGTTCGACGCCGGTGTCGGCGAAGAAATCGGCGGTGATGTTCGGGAACTCGGTGGCGACGATCTTACCCGCCAGATCGTCGACGGACTCGATGTCCCCGTCTTCGGGCGCTGCGAGAACGAGCCGGCAGCGCCCGAACTCGAGGTCGAGCAACTCTTCGACGTTGTCCACGCGGGCCTCACAGACCTGATCGAAGCCGGTGATACCCAGGTCGGCCGCGCCGTCGGCGACGTACTCCGGGATGTCGGCCGCACGGGCGAACAACACGGTGACGTCGGGATCGACCGTATCGGCGTAGAGTTTCCGGTCGGCTCCGTTCTCGAGATGGAGCCCCGCCCGCTCGAGAAGGTCGATCGTCGGCTCGTGCAGGCGGCCCTTGTTGGGAACGGCGATTCGCATATGACCAGTGTTGAATCGCGGTGGGGAATTGTCTTTTCATCCGGGCAAACGGTCGCGCTTGGCTTCGTGCCCGGAAGAAGCCTGCCCTACTTCCTTGACGTGTGACGTCGTATCGGCCGAACAAGACCGTCGATGGACGACCACGACCGCCGAACCGAAGCGCACCCAGAGTCCGCCGATACCGACAGTCATGGCGACCACGAGCAGTCGGACCAGGTCGAGCGGTCGCTCCTTGAGGACGAGGCCGACGACCCCGAGCGGGGCCGGGAGGCGATTCGCGACCGACAGGAACATAGGACGGACCACAGCGGGCACGCCGCTGGCGACGGTCACGATGGTCACGGTGGCGGCCATGACCATGGTGGCGGCATGCACGCTGGCCACGAAACGATGTTTCGGCGGCGGTTCGTCATCTCGACGCTGCTCTCGATACCCGTCCTCCTGTACAGCGAGACGCTGCAGGCGTGGCTCGGCTTTTCGGTCCCGGCGTTCCCCGGCAGCGAGTGGCTCTCCCCCGTCTTCGCGGTGATCGTCTTCGCCTACGGTGGTGTTCCCTTCCTCCGGATGGCCGTGCCGGAACTGCGCGAGCGCGCGCCCGGGATGATGACGCTCATTTCGATGGCGATCACCGTCGCGTTCGGCTACAGCCTCGCCAGCATCGTCGTGCCGACTCAGTCGGCCTTCTTCTGGGAACTCGTCACGCTGATCGACATCATGCTGCTGGGCCACTGGATCGAGATGCGCAGCATCCGGCGGGCCTCGAGCGCGCTGGACGAACTGGCGAAGCTCATGCCCGACACTGCCGAGCGGATCACCAATGATGGGGATGTCGAGGAGGTTCCGGCGACCGACCTCGCGGAGGGGGATCTCGTGCTCGTCAGACCCGGCGCGAGCGTGCCAGCTGACGGTGTTATCGAGGAGGGCGACTCGGACGTCGACGAGTCGATGATCACCGGCGAGTCGACGCCGGTTTCGAAGGACCCCGGCGACGAGGTGATCGGCGGGACGGTCAACGGCGACGGCAGCCTTCGGGTACGGATCAGCGCGACCGGCGAAGAGACGACGTTGGCCGGCATCATGCGCCTCGTCGAGGAGGCCCAGGAGAGCGAATCACGAACGCAGGCGCTCGCCGATCGCGCTGCGGGCTGGCTGTTCTACGTCGCCCTCGGCGCGGCCGTCGTTACGGCCATCGCGTGGACAGTCGCGACGGGCTTCGATTCGGCGGTGATCGAGCGGGTCGTCACCGTCCTCGTCATCGCCTGTCCGCACGCCCTCGGGCTGGCGATTCCGCTGGTCGTCGCGATCAACACCTCGCTGGCCGCGCGCAACGGGATGCTCGTTCGGGATCGGATCGCTATGGAGCAGGCTCGCGACCTCGACACCGTCGTCTTCGACAAGACCGGCACGCTCACCGAGGGCGAGCAGGGCGTCGTCGATATCGCGACCGTCGACGGCGTCTCCGAACCGGACGCCCTCGAGCTCGCGGCGACCGTGGAGGGCGACTCGGAACACATGATCGCTCGAGCAATCCGCAACGCTGCCGACGAACGCGGCGTCGACCGACGGACTGCCTCCGACTTCGAGGCGCTGAAGGGCAAGGGCGTTCGCGCGACCGTCGATGGCGAGCGGATTCACGTCGGCGGCCCGAATCTCCTCTCGGACCTCGAGGGCGAGGTCCCCATCGAACTCGAGCGGTTCGCCGAGCGGGCCGGTAAGAACGCACGGACGGTTGTCTACCTCCTCCGCGACGAGAGACCAGTCGCCGCGTTCGCGCTCGCGGACGTGATCCGCGAGGAGAGCTACCGGGTCGTCGACGCGCTTCACGAGTTGGGACTCGAGGTGGCGATGCTGACCGGCGATTCCGAAGACGTCGCTCGCGCGGTCGCGGCCGACCTCGGGATCGATACGGTCTTCGCCGAGGTATTGCCCGAGGACAAAGACGAGAAGATAACCGAGTTACAGGAACAGGGCAGGTTGGTCGCGATGGTCGGCGACGGTGTCAACGACGCACCGGCACTCACGAGAGCCGACATCGGCATCGCGATCGGGAGCGGAACTGACGTCGCCGTCCAGTCGGCGGACATCATCCTCGTGCAGAACAACCCGATGGACGTGGTTCGACTCGTGACGCTGAGTCGCGCAAGCTACCGGAAGATGCAAGAGAACCTCGTCTGGGCGGCGGGCTACAACGTCTTCGCACTCCCGCTGGCGGCCGGGGTCCTCGCACCCATTGGAATCCTCCTCTCGCCAGCCGTCGGCGCGCTGCTGATGTCGCTCAGTACGGTGATCGTCGCGATCAACGCGCAGTTCCTCCGGCGGGTCGATCTCTCGGTGCCTGACCTGCCGGGCGTCACCGCGCCGGCCGAGTCGCGACCGGCTGATTAATTGGTCCCACCACGCCGGGCGCCCGGCGAGCCACAGTCCAACTCTGAACTCGCGGCACAATTTTTATTGTCGGTCGCCGGCCAGAAACACCGCTGGAAACAGCCGATCCACAGCCAGCGCCTGCTCGAGAATCCGCGGAAACGGCCGCCAATCGGGATCGGCGACCGCAGTCGGACCGCGTGTCATCGTCGTTTTGTTATCGGTCCCGCTCGAGCGCCTCCCGGCGCTGCTCGTACTCCTCGTCGCTTACCTCGCCGCGGGCGTACGCGAGGCGCAGTTCCTCGAGCGCCCGGTCCGAGTCGCCGTCCGACCCCGCGATCGTCCGGTAGAGGAGATAGCCGGCACCGATGATGGCGGCGACGAACAGCAGTTGCATCAGGACGCCGACGAGGGGTAGCCAGCCGGGTGCCGTGCCGCCACCCCATGTTCCGTGGCCCCACATGCCGCCCATCATCGGCCCGAAGCCCATCATTCCGAACCCCATGAAGACTGTTGGTAGCAGGACGAGGACGCCGATGGCTATGAGGGCGATCGTGACGAGTCGCGTGTCGTGTGTGTCTGTTGCCATGTTCATTCACCGGCGACGGAGCGTCCCGTCCCCATGTAAACTGACGGCGTCCCGACTCAATGCAGTTCTCCCTTCGAATCCAATGTCCGTCCACAATCACTGTGGCGGTCCGTCCATCACGAACTGCGACGACGACCGAATCTACGCAGTCGGTAGTGCGTGCCGTATACCGCCAGTTCGTCGGCGTCAGTCCGGCAACTGCCACCGCGTTCCCTCACGTCTCGGACGCCACAATCGATGTCGTCCCGACGCGCTGTGCCGTCGGTCGCGTTATTCCACTCCTATCCGATGCCTGGGTGCCCGTCTACTTTCGAGTTAATGCTTTGCGATGGGGCTGACACAGTTTTCTGAAGAACAATCGCAATAGCCACGCTCGCCGTTAGACTACGTATGGAGCCGACGCTCCTCGAGGGGGTTTTCGAGTCACTCCGGATCGGGCTCGGGTTCCTCTGGACGGCAGCCTGGGCGATCATCATGGGGCTCACGATTACGAGCCTCGTGCAGGTGTACGTCTCGAAGGAGCGAATGGCGCGGGTACTCGGGGACGACGACCTCTCGAGTCTCGCGATGGCGACGGCGTTCGGCACGGCAAGTAGCGGGTGTAGCTTCGGCGCGGTCGCTATCGGCAAGGGACTGTTCGCGAAAGGCGCACACGCGGTGAATATCCTCGCGTTCATGTTCGCCTCGACGAACCTCATCGTCGAGCTCGGCCTGATGATCCTGATCCTGCTGGGCTGGGAGTTCCTCGTCGCGGAACTGCTCGGTGGGCTCGTCCTTATCGCAGTCATGGCGCTCATCGTCCGGCTGACGCTCCCGGAGACGCTGTTCGACGACGTTCGTGCGGAACTCACACGGCGCGAGCACGACCACAGCGCCATGGTGGACCCGACGTGTGGGATGGAGGGCTCTGACGAACACACGATCATCACTGACGGCGGCGAGACGCTGCAGTTCTGTTCTGAGGGTTGCCGAGAGACCTATCGACAGCAGACAGCGGGCAGCGGCACGTGGAACGACGACCTCCGCTCATGGGGTGGCTGGTACAAACTCGGGAACCAGTACCGCAAAGAGTGGTCGATGATCTGGACGGACGTCGTCGCTGGCTTTCTCATCTCGGGGTTCGTGATCGTGTTCGTCCCCCAGTGGATCTGGAACGCGCTGTTTCTCGAGGGCGATAGTCTCCTGGTCACCGCCGAAAACGCGATCATGGGCGTCACGATCGCCGTCATCAGTTTCGTCGGGAGCATGGGAAACGTCCCGTTCGCCGTCGCGCTCTGGGGCGGCGGCATTAGCTTCGCCGGCGTCATCGCGTTCGTCTACGCCGATCTCATCACGATTCCGGTGTTGAACGTCTACCGGAAGTACTACGGCTGGGCGGTCATGCTCTACATCCTCGGCGTCTTCTTCGTGACGATGGCCTTCACCGGGTTTCTCATGGAGTTGCTCTTCGACGCGCTCGGAATCATCCCGAATCTGGCCGGCGGCGAGACGGCGACCGAGCAGACGTACTTCGCGGTCGACTACACCTTCTATCTCAACCTCGTCGCGTTCGGGCTCTCCGGCGTTCTCCTGTACGTCTACCGCCGCGGGCTCGGCGCACCCGGGCAGTACCGCGATCCGGTGTGTGGGATGCGTACCGATGACGACGGTCCGAGCGCCACACACGACGGCGAGACCTACTACTTCTGTTCGGGCACCTGTAAACGCGCGTTCGAGGACGCACCTGCCGAGTTCGCGGACACCCCACCGCGCATTTCGGATATCGACCAGTCACACGAGCATCACTGAGACGGACGGCTGTCAGCCAGTGCCGGCACACCCTGGATGGTCGCGGGTGCGCGGGACGAGAGCTCCTATACCGCTGAAAAACGAGTACGTCGGTCGCCAACCTCGAGACCGCGCCTACGCCGACGCGTCGTAGCCGGCCGCCTCGACCGCGTCGATGAGAGCGGTGATCTCTGCGTCGCCCTCGACAGTTGCCTGCGCTGCCTCCCGATCGACGGCGACCGACTGCACGCCCTGAACGTCCTCGAGGGCCTCTTCGACGCTCTGTTCGCAGTGTTCACAGGACAGTCCCTCGACGGTGATCGTCTGATGCATACGTTCGTGTACGGTTGACCTATCTTTGTACATTACTAATTTGGATCCGTAGTAGAATCTACCCGAAACTTTCGATCCCAAAGTAGCGGTCGTCACGCTCTTCGCTCTCGAGCCCCAACCGGTGGTATGCGTGACCTCGACGAAACCGACATGGAGATTCTGCGATTGCTGACCGAGAACGCGCGCCGACCCTACAGCGAGATCGCTGACGTGGTCGGCCTCTCCGGACCTGCCGTCTCCGACCGCGTCGAGCGCCTCGAGGAGGCGGGTGTCATCAACGGCTTCACCGTCGACGTCGACCAGTCACAGCTTCGGGCGGGTGTCCCGGTGTTCATCCGGGCGACCGTTCCCCCAGGTGCCGTCGGTGAGTGCAAGGCAGCGCTCGTCGACGCCGACGCGGTCGAACACGTGTTCGTCACCGCCGACGGCGACTGCTGGTTCTACGCGCGCGCACAGCTCCAGCGAGTCCACGAGTGGCTCGAGGGACTGTTTCCGGTCGACGGCGTCGACTACGACGTAACGCTGATCGACGACGCCGAATGGACGCCGTCGCTGGACGGCACCGCGTTCGCGCTCACCTGCGCGGAGTGTGGCAACACCGTCGACAGCGAGGGCGAGTCGACCCGCATCGACGGTGAGGTGTATCACTTCTGTTGTCCGTCCTGTCGAGGCCGGTTCGAAGAGCGGTACGATCGGCTCGAGGCGGACGCGTAATACCCCTCGACGAAGCCGGTCGCATGCGTGCGGCCGTCCCCAGGTGACGGCCCCGAAGTCGCGACCGGCGTCACGTCGTTCTGTCCGGCAGTATGAGTTACGACTCGAAAGAAATCACGGCCCGAAACTTTGCGTTCTGACCAGTAAAGAGGGTAAGTCACCACCCCCTAGTGGTTATCAATGAGTACCCGGACCGCACACCTGGACATCCGGGGCATGAGTTGTGCGAACTGTTCGCAATCGATCAACAATGCCCTGGAGTCCACAGACGGCGTACACGAGGCGAGTATCAACTTCGCCACCGACGAGGGAACCGTCGAATACGACCCCGAACAGGTGTCGCTCGCCGACATCTACGAGACGATCGACGACGCCGGCTACCACGCCGAGCGTGCCAGCCGGTCGATCGGCATCACCGACATGAGCTGTGCGAACTGCGCCGAGGCCAACGAGACGGCACTCGAGTCCGTCCCCGGCGTCATCGACGTGGAGGTCAACTACGCGACCGACGAGGCCCAGGTCGAGTACAACCCCGTCGACGCCTCGCTCGAGGATCTCTACGCGGCCATCGAGAACGCAGGCTACATGCCCGTCCGCGAGGAGGACGGCGGCGACAGCGAAGGGCAGTCGGATCAGGAGCGCCGCGACGCGGCGCGACAGGCCGAGATCCGCAAGCAGCTTCGGCTGACCCTCTTCGGTGCCGTCCTCTCGGCCCCGTTCCTGTTCTTCCTCGCGAACCGGTTCCTGCTCGGCGGGGAACTGCTGCCCGAGACGGTCTTCGGCGTGAGCTTCGGCTGGGTCGAGTTCCTGCTCGCAACGCCGGTCTACATCGTCCTCGGCCGCGAGTTCCTCGCGAACTCGTATACCGCGATCGTAAAAAACCGGACCGCCAACATGGACGTGCTGATCGCGCTGGGCTCGTCGACGGCCTACATTTACAGCCTGATCGTCCTGCTTGGTCTGCTCGCGGGGAACCTCTACTTCGACACCGCCGCGATGATCCTCGTGTTCATCACGCTGGGTAACTACCTCGAGGCCCGCTCGAAGGGCCAGGCCGGCGATGCCTTGCGGAAACTCCTCGAGATGGAGGCCGAGACGGCCACGCTGGTCGACGACGATGGAACTGAGCGTGAGGTGCCACTCGAGGACGTCGCGGTCGGCGACCGCATGAAGGTCCGGCCGGGCGAGAAGATCCCGACCGACGGCGTCGTCGTGGACGGCCAGTCCGCGGTCGACGAGTCGATGGTGACCGGCGAGTCCGTCCCCGTCGAGAAAGAGGACGGCGACGAGGTGATCGGCTCGACGATCAACGAGAACGGCGTGCTGGTCGTCGAGGCGACGAAAGTCGGTGAGGACACGGCGTTGCAGGGGATCGTCCAGACGGTCAAGGAAGCTCAGGCGCGCCAGCCGGAGATCCAGAACCTCGCGGATCGCATCTCGGCGTACTTCGTCCCTGCGGTCATCCTCAACGCGACGTTCTGGGGCCTGATCTGGTATCTCTTCCCCGAGGCGCTGGCCGGCTTCGTCGGTGCGCTCCCGCTGTGGGGGCTCGTCGGCGGCGGTCCAGCCGCCATCTCGGCGTTCGAGTTCGCGATCGTCGTCTTCGCCTCGGCCGTCCTGATCGCCTGTCCCTGTGCGCTCGGGCTGGCGACCCCCGCCGCGACGATGGTCGGCTCCACCCTGGGCGCACAGAACGGCGTCCTGTTCAAGGGCGGTGACGTCCTGGAGCGCGCAAAGGACGTCGACACCGTCGTCTTCGACAAGACCGGGACGCTGACGACCGGCGAAATGACGCTGACCGACGTGGTCGCTCTCGAGGGCGATCGGGCGGCGACTGACGGCGGCGATCCGGTGACCGACGGCGGCGCAGTGGCGACTCGAGCGCCGCTCGAGGGCGACGCGGTGCTCCGGCTCGCGGCCAGCGCCGAACGCAACAGCGAACACCCGCTCGCACAGGCGATCGTCGAGGGAGCCGAGGAACGCGGCCTCGACCTCACTTCCCCCGACGAGTTCGAAAACGTCCCCGGACAGGGCGTCCGGGCGATCGTCGAGGGTCGCGAGGTGCTGGTCGGGAATCGCCGGCTGCTCGAGGGGGCAGACGTCGACCCTGCGCCTGCAGCCGACGAGATGGAACGACTCGAGCGCGAGGGCAAGACCGCGATGTTGGTCGCAGTCGACGGCGCGGTCGCGGGTGTGGTCGCGGACGCCGACACGGTCAAGGAGAGTTCGGCCGACGCGGTCGCAGCCCTGCAGGACCGCGGCCTCGATGTCATGCTGATCACCGGCGACAACGAGCGGACGGCACGGGCCGTCGCCGAGCAGGTCGGGATCGACCCCAACAACGTCCGTGCGGGCGTCCTTCCCGAGGACAAGGCCGACGCGGTCGAGGACATTCAGTCCGGCAGTCGGAAGGCGATGATGGTCGGCGACGGCGTCAACGACGCACCCGCACTCGCGGTCGCGTACGTCGGCACCGCCATCGGCTCGGGGACGGACGTGGCCATCGAGGCGGCGGACGTGACGCTGATGCGTGACGACCCCCTCGACGTAGTGAAGGCGATCCGGATCTCGGAGGCCACGCTCGACAAGATCAAACAGAACCTCGTCTGGGCGCTGGGCTACAACACTGCGATGATCCCGCTTGCCTCGCTAGGGCTGCTCCAGCCGGTGCTCGCGGCCGGCGCGATGGCACTGTCGTCCGTGTCGGTCCTCTCCAACAGCCTGCTGTTCCGCCGGTACACGCCCGACCACGACTACCGACTGTTCGGGTGGCTTCGGCGCTGACCGGCTCGAGTCGACTACTTCTGCACTGCCGATCCGGTCGAAAACCCTCTTGGGCGGCAGCGAACGATTCAGCGCTGTGATGCTATGAGAAGCGCGTTCGTTTCCTCAGTTCTTCTGCGGCGGTTCTTCACCGGACTGCTGTCCCTGTTCGTTCTCCCGCTCTGCTTCGCTCTCGTCTTTCTGCTTGTCGATATCCTGAATCTCGACCTTGTCGCCGGTGCCGCTCTCGCTGATCACCGGCTTGAGGATGTACTTTCCGCTCTTGCCAGTCTTGTGGGGCGCGATGTCGTAGACGAAGTCGACCGACTCGTTGTTCCCGATGGTAAACGTCGTGTGTAACTGGAGCTTTTCGCTCGGCAGTTTCACTCGCGTCTCTGTCCCGTCGGTCAGGACACCCTCGGTGTCGCTGACGTAGATGAAGACCGTCTCGTACTCGCCGGCAGGCAGTTCGAACTCGTCGATCATGGACGCGTTCGCGCCTTTCAGCTCCGTGAGATCGACCGTCGTTTCGTTGACGTCGCGCTCGATCCAGTGCTCGTCGGACGCGCCGTCTCCGTCGCCATCCGTCTCGTCCGCTTCAGACTCCTTGCCGTCCGTCTCGGACTCAGATTCGGTTTCGTTGTTCAACTCGCTCTCACTGTCGGACTCGAGTTCTCCGTCGGTTTCGTTCGTCTCACCGTCGGTCTCGTTTGCCTCTCCATCCTTTTCGTTCGTCGCATCGGCGGTCACGCTGCCGGTCTTCTTGAACCCGACCTTCGTGATCGTCACGTTGAGGTGTTCGAAGTCGTCGATCGCGTTCGGTTCGTCGCTGACGTAGAACGCGGCCGTTCCCGTGCCGTCGCTCGAGTCCATCATCGAGGAGTCGTCAGTCGTCGCGTCAGTCCCCGGATCGCCGCCCATCCCGCCGGCACAGCCGGCAATGGCGACGAGGGCGGCCACCAGTACCAGTTGGATCGCGCGTCTGTTCATACCCGACCACAGTCACCTCCTCGAGAAAAAGGGAGTTGACGATTCGATCCGTTCACGATCGTTCAGCCGCCGGTAAACTGGATAAACGGTGTCGGTTCCGCCTGTTCAGGGGGCCGACCCCATCGACTCGAGCCGGTCGGCAAACAACGCCTCGAGCAACGCGGGCGTGACGAACGCCTCGACGACGGCGGCGACGACTAGCAGGAGCCAGCCCGCGAGCACGAGCAGGCCGGTTCGGTACAGATAGCGTTTCGTGACGATCGCATCGCGCGTGCCTCGAAGCCGCTGGCCGACCCGGTAGAGCAGCCGGAAGCCGACGCCGGCGGCGATAAAGAGTGCGGGGAGTTCGAAGATGCCGTGGGGCAGCAGGCCGACGAGGATGTAGCCGATACCGACGCTGCTGGCGATGAACGCGCCGACGTTCCCGACGATAACCCCGTTGAACAGCATTGCCCAGGCCGTCAGGAGCCCCAGCGTCAGCACCCCGAGGATCGACAGCAGGAACGCACGACTGTTGTTCACGAGCAGAAAGCGTGCCAGTTCGAGCCGGCTCCGGTCGCTGATATCGGGAAACAGCGGCTCACCGACCACGTCCTGGATGATCTCGAGTAAGTTGTAGCCGGCGACCATCAGCGCGATTCCGACGACGATGCCGACCGCGAACAGGCCGGCGGCGAAGCCGACGTAGCGGCTGTGCTCGTCCCACGCGTCGGCGAGTGCGTCGCGCGGTGGATACCCGTTCGCGGCCGGATCGCCACTCGTGGTGGGATCGCGTCCGCGCTGGATTCGATCGTCCATAGTTTCATGTTGGCGAATCGACCCATAAACCCCGTGGCTCGGCTCGTCGCGGTCCATCGACAGGCTAAGGCCGCCAGAGGAGAACCCCAATCCAATGACGACGCTTGCGATCACCGACGGGCAGGTGCTCCAGTCCGATCTGACGGTGACGACTGCGGACGTACTGATCGATCAGGACGCCGGTGAGATCCTCGAGCTCGGTTCCGACCTCGGAGCTGACGCCGACGAGACGCTCGACGCCGCCGGTTCGCTCGTGACGCCGGGATTCGTCAACGGCCACTGCCACGTCGCGATGACGCTCCTGCGGGGGTACGCAGACGACAAGCCGCTCGACGCGTGGCTCCAGGAGGACATCTGGCCTGCCGAGGGCGAGCTGACCCCAGAGGACGTCCGCGTCGGGACCGAACTGGGGCTGCTCGAGCTTATCAAGGCCGGCACCACGGCATTCGCGGACATGTACTTCCACGTCCCCGAGATCGCTGCCGCGGTCGAGGAAGCCGGACTCCGAGCCCGCCTGGGTCACGGGATCGTCACCGTCGGCAAGGACGGCGATGTCGCCCGCGAAGACGCCCAGACGAGTCTCGAGATCGCCCGCGAGTACGACGGCGCGGCCGACGGCCGGATCTCGACGGCGTTCATGCCCCACTCGCTGACGACCGTCGGGGACGAGTACCTCGAGGAGTTCGTCCCTGAAGCGCGCGAGGCGGGGGTCCCGATCCATTACCACGCCAACGAGACCACCGAGGAGGTCGCGCCGATCGTCGACGAATACGGACAGCGGCCGCTCGCGTACGCCGCCGAGCAGGGAATGCTCGAGCCCGAGGACTTCGTCGCCCACGGCGTCCACGTCGACGAGACGGAGATCGACCTGCTCGCGGAGGCCGGCACCGGCGTGATCCACTGCCCGGCCTCGAACATGAAACTGGCAAGCGGGATGGCTCCCGTCCAGCGCATGCGCGAGGCGGGCGTCACCGTCGGCCTTGGCACCGACGGCGCGGCCTCGAACAACGACCTCTCGATGCTCGACGAGGCCCGCGACGCGGCCATGCTTGGCAAACTCGCCGCCGACGATGCCAGCGCGGTTCCTGCCGAAGCTGTCGTCGAGATGTTGACGGCAGGCAGCGCCGACGCGATCGGCGTCGAGTCAGGCCGGCTCGAGGAAGGCGCACCGGCCGATTTCGCGGTGATTGACCTCGAGCAACCGCACCTGACCCCGCCCCATGACCTCGTCAGTCACCTCGCCTACGCGGCCGCGGCGTCGGACGTCCGCCACACCGTCTGTGACGGAGAGGTACTCATGCGCGACCGCGAGGTGCTGACGCTGGACGAAGCGGCGGTTCGGCAGCGGGCGCTCGAGGCGGCCGAGTCGCTGGCCGCTAGGGTCGAGTGATGATCGAAAGTTAAACTCTCAAAAAAGTCTATAAACGATATAAACTATTCTTATCGGTCGAAATGGGTCTTCGAACTAATCGAACTGCCGGAAGGGTTTATTCAGGGATCGCTGAATGTTCTACTCGGAATGAGACAGAAACGACTCTTTGCACTTGTACTGGCGGTCGCGATGGTCGCGTCCGTCTTCGCACCGATGGCCGCAGCGGCGAGTACGGGCGGTGCCGATGCGGCATCCGTCGACGGCGATACCACGTTTTCGCTCGCAGAGGATAACACGACTGAGGAAAACGAGACCCTCGACAACGATACTGAGGAAAACGAGACCCTCGACAACGATACTGAGGAAAACGAGACCCTCGACAACGATACTGAGGAAAACGAGACCGAGGATGAGTTGGACGGAAATGAGACGGACGATAACGAGACCGAGGACAACGAAACGAACTTCGGCTCGCTCGTCTCCGATCACGTCGAGAGTCTACAGAACGAATCGAACGACACGAACGACTCGATGGGCCTTTCGGTCGCGAGCTTCGTCGTCGCGAATAACCCCGGTAACGCACCGGCACACGCTGGCCCGCCGAGCGACCCCGGTCCGCCGGGTGACGACAAGAAAGACAGCCAGGGCCCACCGGCTCACGCTGGTGGACCGCCGGGTGAGGACACCACTGACGACAGTGCTGACGACACCGACGGCGAAGACAGCGATGACGACACCAAGAAGGACAACAGTGGCGGACCGAGCAACGGCGGCGGACCGCCAGACCACGCTGGCCCATCGAAGTAACGACCTGACACGGATGCCGGTCGACGGCACGTTTCTCTCGTGTCGGAGGCACGACCCCGTCGCCAGTGTCCGAATCGATCGCTCGCCGCCATACAGGCGCGATTGATCGTATAACCGATCGCGATCCGTTCGAACCTGTTGTTTTTTGCCGCTCGAGTCAACTGGACCGTGACGGTATGCTGTCGGACGACAGTCTCCGAACACCTGATCGCGTCTCGAGTGTGTCCGGCGTGAACCGT
This sequence comes from Haloarchaeobius amylolyticus, assembly GCF_042678045.1. Taxonomy (GTDB): domain Archaea; phylum Halobacteriota; class Halobacteria; order Halobacteriales; family Natrialbaceae; genus Natrinema; species Natrinema amylolyticus_A. The sequence goes on along the minus strand of NZ_JBHUDI010000011.1, from coordinate 125,530 downwards.
GTTGTCAGACAGTATCTTCTCGACGGCCAGGTCAGCGTTCGATCGTCACTGGTTCGGTAGCGTTTTGCCTCCGCTGTCCTTCGGTCGATGTATGACCAACACTGCGTATCCGCCGATCAGCGAACAGCTGGCGGATCTCGAGTCCCACCGGGAGGAGGGACGCCGGAAGATGGACTGGGCCGCCCAGCATATGCCGATTCTCGAGCACGTCCGCGAGGAGTTCGTCGCCGACCAGCCCTTCGCGGGCGAGCGCATCGCGATGGCGATGCACGTCGAGGCGAAGACGGCGATCTTAGTCGAGACGCTCGCAGAAGGCGGCGCGGAGGTCGCCGTCACCGGCTGTAACCCGCTCTCGACCCACGACGACGTCTCGGCGGCGCTGGATACCCACGAGAACATCACCAGCTACGCCAAACGCGGCGTCGACGACGAGGAGTACTACGACGCCATCGAGGCCGTCATCGCCCACGAGCCGACGATCACCGTCGACGACGGGATGGACCTCGTCGCGGCGATCCACGAGGACTACCCCGAGTTGATCGACGGCATCATCGGCGGCGCAGAGGAGACCACGACCGGCGTCCACCGCCTGCGCGCGATGGACGCAGACGGGGCGCTTGACTACCCCGTATTTGCTGTGAACGACACGCCGATGAAGCGGCTGTTCGACAACGTCCACGGCACCGGCGAATCCTCGCTGGCCTCCATCGCCATGACCACGAACCTCTCGTGGGCCGGCAAGAACGTCGTCGTCGCCGGCTACGGCTACTGTGGCAAGGGCGTCGCGAAGAAGGCCGCGGGCCAGAATGCGAACGTCATCGTCACCGAAGTCGAGCCCCGGCGCGCGCTCGAGGCCCACATGGAAGGCTACGACGTGATGCCGATGGCCGAGGCCGCCGAAGTCGGCGATGTCTTCCTGACGACGACGGGTAACCGCGATGTCATCGTCGAGGAACACTTCGATAAGATGCAGGATGGCGTCTTACTCGCCAACGCGGGTCACTTCGACATCGAGATCGACCTCGAGGCGCTCGACGACCTCGCCGTGGATCGCTACGAGGCCCGCGACGGCGTCGAGGCCTACGAACTCGCAGACGGCCGCCGACTGAACGTCATCGCCGAGGGACGGCTCGTCAACCTCGCCGCGCCCGTCTCGCTTGGCCACCCCGTCGAGGTCATGGACCAGTCGTTCGGGATTCAGGCCGTCTGTGTCCGCGAACTGATCGAAAATGGCGACGCCTACGACGCGGGCGTCCACGACGTGCCCGACGACTTAGACAAGGAGATCGCCGAGATCAAACTCGAGGCCGAAGGCGTCGACTTCGACTCGCTGACGGATACCCAGCGCGAGTACATGGGTAGCTGGGACCACGGAACGTAAGCGGACTCTTCTCGCCGGCGCTTACTCCTCGCGTTCGTCACGACTGTGGGTAACCTCGCTGACGACGAACACCAGACTGCCATCCGAGAGGCCGCCGAGGCGAATCCGGACCGGGAACGTCGCACCCGTCCGTCGGCGCCCAGTGCAGGTCCCGGTCCATCGCCACCCCTCCGCGACGGTCGGGACCGCTACCGACTCGAGGTGCGCGACGGCGTCGTCGGTAAACAGCTCTCGCCACGGGGTGCCGGTGAGCTCGTCACCGTCGGCACCGAATCGCATCGTAAACGACCGGCTCGCGAACTGAATCGCGCCGGTGGAGTCGACGATCGCGATCGCGTCACCGGCGAGCTCGACGCTCGCGAGCGATCGCCGCGAGAGGAGCGCCAGCCGGTGGCGCTCGAGGAGGTCGGTGACGCGAGTCGCAAGCCGATCGCGTGGCTCGGTTCGCGTGATCACGGTGGTCCACTCGTACGATCGGACCGCGCGTGTGAGCGTGGCTGTCGCCTCGTCGGCGAGGACAACGATCGGCAACTCCGCTCTCTCGGTCCTGATCGTCTCGAGCCACTCACACTCGCCGGCGCCGTCGGTGGCGGCCACGTTACCACCGGTCACGCCGCTGTCTTCGATCGCCATCGTCGACGGCACGACGAGACAGTCGACCTCGTCGAAGCGGGGCCGTGCATCAGCGAGCGTGGCCGCCGTCTCGACGACGGCCTCGTCGTCGAACGCACGTTCGACGTGGTCGCGGTCGTCTTCCTGGTCGATGACGAGGACGGTTATCGCCGTGAGTCGGCGCCGAACGGCCGGCTGGATCCCTGCCGCTGGTGGAACTAGCATCGAGATCGCCTCCGGGGTAGGATCGCTCGCTGGCTTCGGCACGCCGTCTGCGACCCAGTCTCCAGCGGCCGTCGTCTCCTCTCGGGCTCGACTGCCGTAGTCAGTTCGAGTCGCTTATTCGCTGTCATGGACGGTTCCATCGACCATGACGGTGCCGTCGCCTCGGACCTCGACCTGCGAGGTACCGTACTCGAACGTGACGCGGATCTCGTCGCTGAATCCGGGCTGGAACAGCTGATCGAGTGCCTCGGGGTCAATGCTGTTGTACAGCGGCTCGAGTTCACTCGGGGTGGTGTCAGTCGCGTCCGCGAGGGCTTCGACGACGCGCAGACTGATCGAATCGCTGTGATAGTCTAGTGTGGCTCCGGACATCTTGGCTGGACTAATACGACCTGTCGGTATCGGCTTGCTCGTTATATACGTAATTCCACCGGTGGCTGCACACTACATGTATAGTGTCCCGGGATCCTCGTGGCAGCACCGGCATTCGTGCCGTTCAGCCGTTGAGGCGGGTAATGAATGCGACAAACCCGCCGACGTTGCGGTCACGCCCGTTTGTATCCTGTGCGAACGATAATGAGGATTTGAATAACGAGGTGAAATAAACCACTCATATCATTGCCCCCTGTTCCATAGACGCACCATGGACGGGACTGCGGTTCAGAGCGGAGTGCTCGTGGGTGACACGAGACGATCGCGTGCGCTTTTGCTCGGCGTGATCGGCGTCGCAGTCTGGATCACTGCTGGCGTTTTGCTCGAGGGCGGTGTACCCCGAGGCGTTGGAACGCAAACGGGCCCCGGACTGTTCGTCGTGGGGCTCGCTGCACGGAGCGGCTCCGATCGGGCGAACGACCTTGAGCGGCTCACCGACGCGCTTCGACAGTTCACCTCGCGGCTCGAGTCTGTCCCTCCTGCGCAACTGTCGTCCATCGACGAGCCACTCGACGTCACGATCGATCGCGACGACGAACTCGGACGACTCTCCGAGACCGTCACAGACCTGACGTCCGTGGTGTGTGACCGCGAACGGCGACGCGCCGAGAGCGAACGATATCGCCAGGAACTGTACCGGATCACGTCCGATCCGAACACGACCGGCGAGACGAAGATCCGTCGGTTGCTCGAGTTGGGCTGTGAGCGGCTGGATCTCGAGACGGGCTTTGTCTCCCGGTTCGACGAGTCGACCGAGCGGTACGAGATCGAGACGGCCGTCGGGCACGAGGCCGATCTCGAGGGGACGGTCATGGAGCTCTCGGAGAGTCCCTGTGACGACCTGGTCGAATCGGACGAGGTTCGGGGAAACATCGATGCCGATCCCATCGAGTGGGCGGACCATCCGATCGCCGACGAACTCGGCATCAACTGCCATCTCGGTGGCACGATCGTCGTCGAAGGCGACTACTGCGGAACGATCTGTTTTCTCGACCGCGAGCCCCGGGAGCAACCGTTTACCCCCGCCGAAACGTCGTTCGTGGAGCTGATCGCTCGATGGGTGAGTCAGACGTTCGAACGCCGCACCTACGTCCAGCGAGTTCGGGAGCGGGAACGGCGTCTCGAGCGGGCACAGGCGTTTACCACTGACATGCTGGACGCGGTCACCGACGTCGTCTATCTTCTCGGCGAGGACGGCGCGGTGCGACAGTGGAACGAGAGTCTCTGTGAGGCAACGGGGTATACCGACGCCGAGATCGAGTCGATGCACGCGCTCGAGTTCTTCGATGAGACCGACCACGACCGGATTATGGACTCGATCGACGAGGTTCTCGAAACCGGCTCGACACGCATCGACGTCCCGATCGTGACCAAAGATGGCGAGCAGCGTCCCTACGAGTTCGTCGCGTCGACCCTCGAGAACCCGGCGGGCGAGCAGGTCATCGCTGGCGTCGGTCGCAACGTCGGTGAACGCTTGGAGAAACAGCGACGGCTCGAGCGATACGAGCGGTTCACCACCGACGTCATCGACGCGTTGGACGACGTGTTTTACGTCGTCGACGAGGACGGCGAACTCCAGCGCTGGAACGAGACGCTGGTCGATGTATCGGGGTATTCGGACGCCGAGATCGAGTCGATGCACGCGCTCGAGTTCTTCGACGAGGACGACCAGGACGCGGTTCGGGAGTCGATCACCGAGGCATTCGAAACGGGCGAGACCCGCGTCGAAGCGGCGCTGCAGACGAAGTCGGGCGAACGGATTCCCTACGAGTTCATCGCGTCGGTCCTCGACGATCCGAGCGGCCGTCCGGTCGAGGTCGGGATCGGCCGGGATATCTCCGACCGCAAGGCAAAAGAGCGCCGGCTCCGCGAACGCGAGGCCCGCCTCGAGCGGACGACGCATCTGCTCGAACAGTCCCAGCGGCTGGCGAACGTCGGTGCCTGGGAACTCGACCTGACTGACGATCCCGCCGACGTTCGATGGACCGACGAGGTCTACCGAATCTTTAGGCTCTCACCCGATCAGGAACTCGATCTCGATCAGGTATTCGACTATATTGCGCCAGCGGATCGGTCGCGGCTCAGCGAGGTGATCGACCGCGCAATCGAGGACGGTGAGCCGTACGATATCGAAAATCAGATCATCACAGCGGATGGAGACCGGCGCTGGATCCGAAGTATCGGCGAGCCCGTTCGAGACGACGGCGAGATCGTCGCGCTCCGTGGCGGGGTACAGGATATCACTGCACGCAAGGAACGCGAACGCGAACTCCAGCGCACCGAGACGATCATCCAGGCGCTCGACGAGCTGGTGTATACGATCGACGCGGACGGCTACTTCCGGTTCGTCAACGACGCGCTGACGCCGCTCACCGGCTACGATCCCGACGACCTGATCGGCGAACACGTCTCGACGGTAATGGCCGCCGAAGACCTCGAGACGGCCCAGGATCTGATTCGGGAGTTGCTCCACGCCAACGAACCGTCACAGACGTTCGAGATGACCTTCGAGACCGCCGACGGCGAGGTGTTCGACGCGGAAACGCACATGGCGCTGTTGCCGATGGCCGACGGCGAGTTCACCGGGACCGCGGGCGTCATCCGCGACATCTCGGAGCGCAAGGAACGCGAACGCCGACTGGAAACGACGAGCGCCCGGCTCGAGGCGCTGTTCGAGAACTCCCCCGATATGATCAACGTGCTCGATACCGAGGGGACGATCGTCGACGTGAACCGACGGCTCTCGGACGCGCTCGGCTACACCGAAGCAGAGTTGCTCGGCGCGAAGATCTGGGAACACGACACGCTCGTCGATGAATCCGAGGCGCTGTCCTTGCTCGAGGAGATGGCGGTCGGCGATCGCCGGAAGTTCGAAGGCCGGTATCGGTGTCGCGACGGCTCGACGTTTCCCGTCGAGGTCCACCTGATCTGTCTCGACCTCGAGAACGAAAACCGCTTTTTGGCGATCAGTCGCGATATCTCCGATCGAAAGGCCCGCGAACGAGACCTCCGCGAGACGAAACGCCGCCTCGAACTCGCCCTCGAGGGGGCGAACACGGGCGTCTGGGAGTGGGACCTGGACACCGACAGGGTCACCTGGAACGAGACGCTCGAGCGACTTGTCGGCCTCGAGCCAGGTGCGTTCGGCGGGACGTTCGACGTCTTCAGAGAACGGCTACATCCGGACGACGTCGACCGCGTCGAGGCCGATGTCGGCCAGGCGATCGAGAACGACGAACTGTTTCAGACGGAGTTTCGGCTCCGACACGAGGACGGCAGCTGGATCTGGGTCGGGGCCCGCGGCCGTGTCGTCGACGACGAGAACCGAATGGTCGGGATCAACAACGACATCACTCGCCGCAAGGAGCACGAGTTCGCTCTCGAGTCGCTCCACGGCGTGGCCCGCGACTTACTCGGCACCGACAGCGAGGACGAGGTCGCGGACATGGTCGTCGAGACGGCCGCCGACATCCTCGAGGCCGCGGGCGTCGCGGTGTATCACCTCGATTCCGACGTGAACCGATTCGAGCCGATCGCCTACACCGACGAGTTCGCACACCTCTGTGACGGCACGGCCTCGGTCGCCGTCGGCGACACCGACGCCGCCCTCTGGAACGTCTACGTCACGGGGACGGGGATGGTCGTCGACGATCCGGCGTCGTTCGACCAGTCACGAATCTTCGGGCCGGGCGTCGAGAGCGGCGTCATCGTCCCGATCGGCGATCACGGCGTCTTCGCGGTCGCGTCGGGTGGCGACTCGATCGACGCCGACACCCGGCGGCTGATCGAGACGCTGGTCGCGACGACCGAAGCCGCCTTCGACCGCCTCGAGAGCGAGGCCAGCCTCCGCGAGCGCGAGACGGAACTCGAGGAGCGAAACCGCCGGCTCAACCGCCAGATTTCGATCACCGAACTCATCAGACGGATCGACCAGTCGCTGATCGGTGCCGACAGCCGTGCGGACATCGAACAGACAGTTCCCGAACGGCTGATCGAGGCCGACGACATCGCGTTCGCGTGGATCGGCCAGCTCGACGCCAGCGGCACGCGACTCGAGCCCCGCGCCTGGGCCGGATCGGGTCAGGAATACCTGGACGATGCCCCGCTCGCGTACGACGCGTCGGCCGAACCGGCCGCCAGGACCGCTCGGAGCGAGACGCCGACGGTCGTCTCGAACGTCGTCGAGGGACTCCAGAGCGAGGACTGGCGCCGGCCCGCCCTCGACCGTGGGTTCCAGTCGGTCATCAGCGTCCCACTCTCGCATGCGGAGTACTCGTACGGCGTCCTCACGCTGTACGCGGACGAACCGGACGCCTTCGCCGACCTCGAGCAGACCGTCGTGACGGAACTCGGCGACGGGATCGCAAACGCGATCAACGCCGTTGAAACGCGCGAGGCGTTACACGCCGAACGGGTGCTCGAGCTGACGCTCCGACTCGAGGGTGAGGACGAACTCCTCTCGCGAATCGCAGCGAAGACCGGTGCCAGCGTCGACTATGCGGGACTGGGGACGCACTCGGGCGACGAGACGCTGCTGTTCTTCGAGACCAGTGGCGTGTCGCCCGACGAGGTGCGGGCAGCGCTCGACGACCTCGTCTCGGTGACGGAATTCCGGCTGATCACCGAGACCGAGAGCGGCTGCCGATTCGAGGCGACCGTCGCCGGCGAGGTCATCGCCTCGCGGCTGGTCCGCCACGGCGCCAGTCCGCGCTCGATGCACGCCGACGCGGCGAGGACCGAGCTCACCGTCGATGTCCCGACGGGAACCGATGTCCGCGAGTTCGTCGAGATGCTCCGCGAGGCGTACCCGACCGTCGAACTGCAGGCGCGCCACCACGTCGAGCGATCGATGCGAACGCGCAGCGAACACGTCACGTCGCTGCTCGACACGCTGACCGACCGCCAGCTCGAGGTACTCCGGACGGCCTACTTCGCCGGCTTCTTCGAGTGGCCTCGCGAGAGCACCGGCGAGGAGATCGCCGAGTTGCTCGAGGTAACACAGCCGACGGTCAACCGCCACCTACGGATCGGCCAGCAGCGGTTGCTGACGCGACTGTTCGAGGAGGGCGGCCCGGTTCTCGCGGACTGATCGGTCACGATATCGGCTCACCGAGACACGTCGGGCCGGGCCGTCTCGGGGAGAGGAACGCCCAAGGGCCCAGTCGCCGTATCCTCTACTATGGAAACGCCATCACGATACCGCGATGGGCCAGTCCGGACGACGCTCGTCGCGATCGGCCTGGCTGCGTTCGGGATTCTCGCGAGCCAGTTTACGACCCTCCCCGCGATCGCGCTCGAACCGGCGCTGGCGACGTCACCGACGGACGCCTCGCTCGTGAGCCGAACGGCGCTGTTGATCTTGAACTTCCTCGGCTTCGTGCTCGCCGGCGCGCTGTATCTGGCCGTGACCGGCCGCGGCTGGTCGTACGTCGACCTCCGGTGGCCGACGAAACGCGGCTGGCTCTACGTCCTCGCCGGCGTCCTCGGTAGCTTCGTCTTTTACATTCTCGTCAGTCTGGTCGTGCAGGTCCTCGCCTTGCCGTCCGCGGAGAACCAGGTCGCGACCTACATCGGGGGCGATCAGACGATGGTCCTGATCATGATCGGGATCGTCTTCTTCTTCAACGCACCCGCCGAGGAATTCCTGTTCCGGAACGTCGTCCAGAAACGCCTCTACGCGGCGTTCGATCGGCTCACCGCGGTCGTCGTCGCCAGCGCGATCTTCGCGCTGATCCACATCATGTCGTATGCGGTCCTCTCGGACTCGCTGCTTGCGACCCTCGTTCCGGTCATGGTCGTCTTCGGCGGCTCGATCATCTTCGGCTTGCTGTATGCGAAAACCGACAACCTCGTCGTGCCGATCGGCGCCCACGCTGCGTTCAACGCCATTCAGTTCGGCTTACTGTATATCGCCCTCGAGTACGACCTCGAGGCCGCCGATCCGTCGACGTCGCTGCTGGTCGACCTCGCGGCGACGGTCCCGCTGTAACCTCTCCGTCTGGCTTCCCTATCGTCCGGTCTTTTATTCCTTCCCGCAGGTGAGGCGGTCTGCTGGAACGAATGATCGGTGTAACTCAGGACGGCCGCAGTCGCACCGTCACTGACTTACAGGAGTCCGTACGAGAGGCCTGTATGTCCCATGCGAAGGGCGACCGCCGCGAACGCGAACTCGTCAACGCGCTCGACGAGGCCGGCTTCGCGGTGATGCGTGCGCCCGCCAGCGGCGCTGCGACCGACCGCGAACTCCCCGACGTCCTCGCCGGTGACGGCGACCAGTTCTACGCCATCGAGGCGAAATCGAGCGCCGGCGACCCGATCTATCTCACGGGTGAGGAGGTCGAAGCGCTCATCTACTTTGCGCAGAACTTCGGCGCGAAACCCCGGATCGGCGTCCGCTTCGACCGCGAGGACTGGTATTTCTTCCACCCCGGCGACCTCTACGTGACCGACGGCGGTAACTACCGAGTCAAGAAAGAGACGGCACTCGCGGAGGGCACTGATTTCCCCGAGTTCACTGGCCAATCCGAGAAGGTCACGCTGGCGGAAGCCGCCGCTACTGATCGTGACGGCGGCCCCGACGAAGAGGTTCTCCGTGTGCTCAACGCCGTCGAACAGGGCGTCATGGACGTCGAGGAAGCCGCGGAACTGCTCGAGTAGCCATTGCTGGAAGGGGTCCCAGGAGGCGTTACACTTTCTCGAGGCGCGTTCGCGGGAAGACGTAGACCTTCAGCGACGCGGGAACGACACCGTTGGCTGCGACGGTGGCGTGGGGATAGATCGCCCCCACGACGGGCACGTTCGGATCGTAGTTCTCGTTGGTCGCGTACTCCGCGACGGTACAGTCTGCAGCCCCGATTTCGACGGCGTCGGCCCGCAGGTCCGAGACGTCGACGACGGTGAGCCGATCGCCGGTCTCCCGGTCGACGACGGTGTCGCCCGGATGGATCGCGTGGTCGTCGCAGTAAAACGGTCCGGCCGCGTCCTCGTCGACGAAGACCGGCTCGCCACAGTCGTGACAGTCGACTGCGACCTCGCCCGGCGGTGGCGTCCGGCCGGCCGTGATCTCGAGGGCGATCCGGCGAATGTGCTTGCATCGGGTCTTGCGGAAGACGTGATCCGGGCAGGTACACCGGCTCGCCTCGAGGTCGACGAGATAGGTGTGGTCGCTCGCGGATTCGACCTCGTAGAGCCCGTCGCCGAGCGGTAACACCGACATCGGTTCGGTGTGTGCCCGGCGCGATCGCTCCGGGAGGTGGGCTGTTCGTGGGACTGGCAGCGGTGCTTTCGGTGACGCTGTTGTTTTCATGGATGCGTCGGAACGGGAATCGCTGGTCGGCTGGCTATTCGACGTTCGTAGGGAACCAGGGGACATAACGGCCATGCCTGCGTGTTCATGGACGACGTTTATACGCGATCGGCGACCGAAAAGCGGGACTGACTGCCTATTCTCCCGCCGAAGACCCCTTCGAAGCGCTTTTCACCGGGCCGTCGAAACCGCTCAGGCAATGGTCGAACGCGAATCGCTCATCGAAATCGTCGTCTCCGTTGGTGCCGTCCTCGCGATGCTGGCGGCCATGTTCGCTATCGGGTCGTCCTACGGCGCCGCAAACAGCACGCTCTCGCTCGAAGGCGGGTGGATGCTCGTCTGGGTGATCGTCGGGTTCATCGTGTTGATGACCGTGGTCGGGATCGCCCTGGCCTACCTGCTGAACGAGCCCGAGGACGGCCTCGAGCCCGACGGCGGCGACGCGGATGCCAACGCGTACTGATAGATTTCTGTCGCTCGTCGTTTCGGCGCACTACCACACGAGAGAACGATAGTAGCCACTGAAACGATTTCCACACTGGTTGCAACGCAGCCGTTCGATCAGGTGTGCATTGACTTTCAGTGGCTACTATACTATTCGTCGGCAACCGCTCTCGAGAGCCGTCTCATACGGACTCCTGCCAGTCAGTTCCGGTGCAACCGCGACCGCCCTGCGGTTGCACCGGTCAATCGGTACAGCAGACCGTCTCAGTCCCCGCTTGCGGACTGCTCGTCTTCCCGCCAGTCCTCGAGGTCGTCGTCGTCGGTCTCGTCGATCCGCTGTTCGTAGTAGGCCATCGGATGCGGAATCCGTTCACAGAGATCGTCTTTGTTCACGCAGTCGCCGTAGGACTGCATCGTCGCACAGGAGGGGGCCGAGTACTCCGTCGGCGAGCTATCGCCACGGATGTGGTCGGTCTGATACCGCGTCATCTCTTCGCCGAACGACGAGTTGACCCGGTAGAGGTCGACGATCTCGTCGGTCGTCATGCCGATGCTCGTCAGGAAGGCGGTGATCGCAAAGCGAGAGTGATGGGGCAGGTGCTCGCCTTTCTGGATCTGATCGATCAAGGCCTTCATACACGGCGGGAAGAGGTCGGGGACGACGGTGTCGATGTCCTGTGTGAGATCGAGGTCCGCCAGTACCGCGCGGATCTCGGCGGCGTCGTCCTCGAGCGCGCTCGCGATCGCGTCGGGCACGTCGAACGGGAGGCCGTCCTCGATCCGGCTCCGGATCGCCTCCCGGAGCAAGGCGAGAAGTTCGTCCTCGCCGACGGGCACCTCGCCCGCGTCCAGCGGTCGGTTGACGAGCCGCCACCGATCTTCCCACAGGTCTTCGGCCAGCGGCAGGTAGGCCCCGACGTCGATGCGGTAGCCGTCGCCGGCTGGCGTCTCGCGGATCTCGTCCTGCAGGTCGAATTCGGCCAGGAGGTCTGCGAGCTCGAGGCCCGTCGACGCGACGCTTTTCAGCTCGGTGGTGTCGGCCATGTCGGCGGTAAAACGGTCGTAGGCCGTCGCGGCCTCTCCGCGGGCGTACTTGCGGACGAGCACGCGCTCGCCGACCATCGAGACGAGCACCCGCGCGACGGGATAGGAGAGCAACTCGACGCGCGGGTCGCGGTGTGGCTCGCCGACGGCCCCTTCCTCGAGCGCGGTAATAACGCGTTGGCGCGCGCGGTCGACGACCCCCCGGTCTTGCTCGACGACGGTCGCGAGATCGACCGCTTCCGTCGCGACGGACTCGCGAGCGGCCGCGAGAAACGGGTACCGGGCGTGGAGTCGCTGCATCGGTAAAACGAAATTACTCCGGCGGGATAAGCGCGCTGATTATCGTAATAACGTTTTATTACCCCACTGACCGGCACTGCACACCCGGCCGTCCGAGACCCTGTATCAGTGTAGAACTCGTCGCAGCCGTTCCGACAGCTGTCGTGATCGCCGGAGTTTGCCACTGGCCGCTGAGAACCCAGTAATATGTGTTTACTGCCGGTCGATAATCGCCCGTCGGCGAGGCCAACAGTGCCGCGCTCGAGGATCGATTTCAAGAGTGTTCGACACGTCACTCCGAGTATGCCACAGGCGACGAGAGACGGCGTGTCGATCTACTACGAATACGAGCGGCGTGACGGCGAGGGGATGGCGCCGGTCGTATTCGTGCAGGGGCTTGGATTCGGTCGGTGGATGTGGCGCTGGCAACGCGAGGCCGTCGCCGATCGGTACGACGTGATCGCACCGGATAACCGGGGGACTGGCCGATCGGACGTCGGCTTGCCGCCGCTCGTCCCGCGGCTGCCGGGGATGCTCCGTGGACTCGTCTTGCTCAAACTGGCGGGTTACTCGATGAGTGGGCTGGCGGCCGACCTCGAAGCCGTCCTCGACGACGCAGGGATCTACAACGCCCACATCGTCGGTGCGAGCATGGGCGGGATGATCGCCCAGCGCTACGCCGTCGAGTACACCCGAGCGAAGTCACTGACGCTGTGTTGTACGTCCCACGGCGGCCCCGACGCCGCACCGGTGCCCGAGGAAACCCAGGAACACATGTTCGAGACACCCGACGGAGCAACCGAGCGGGGGATAATCCGCCACCGCATGCGCCCCGCGTTCACCGAACGGTTCACCAACCGGAACCCACACCTGATGGATCAGATCATCGAGTGGCGACTCGAGCAAGACGCCGACGAGCCGGCTCGCGAGGCTCAGGCCGCTGCCGTCCAGAGCTTCGACGTCAGCGAGCGTCTGGGCCGGGTCCGCGTGCCGACATTGATCCTTCATGGAACCGACGACCGGGTCGTTCCCGTCGAGAACGCACGTCTGCTCGAGGAGAAACTGCCGAACAGCCAGCTAGAACTGATCGAGGGCGGCTCGCACCTCTTCTTCATCGAGAACGACGACCTGGTCAACGAGTACCTGCTCGAGTTCCTCGACGAGCAGGAATGAGCGAGCCGCGCGGCCGCGACGGTCTCCGAGAGCGTCGATCAGTTATCGGGCCGCGGTGGCAGTGGTGTCTCGGATCCGGACCTGTCCGTCGCTTCGGACGCCGACAGCGAACCCCTCGTAGGTGAACCACACCAGCTGTGTCTCGTCGGTACCCGTTCGCTGAGCGTGGTCGACCAGGTCGTCGAGCGCGTCCGGGTCCACGACGTCATACAGCGGCGACAGCTCGACGGGGTCGGTCTCGAGTTGCGTAGCGACCGCGGTGACGACGGCCTCGCTCGGCCGACTGTCGGCTGGATCGAACGTCGTGACACGCTGGTCCGTCGGCTTGTCGGTCGGATCGTTCGTGGAGGGCATAGCTCATCGGAGGGCGTGTCGAGAGGTAGCCGCTCCCCTGTCCATATCGAATTTTTAAATGCCGAGACCGGCCGGCATACGCTCGAACGCCCGATCGAACCGGCCGCAGAACAGTCGTTGAGGCTGCTCAGTCGCTCTGGATCCGCGGTGCGAGCATGTAGGTGACCTGTCCCTGCCCCTCCGCGAAGCCGAAGTAGATCTTGACGGGGAACTCCTCGCCGAGGTCGAGTGTGACCTCCGTGTCGGCGGGGATCGCCTTGTTCATGTCCTTGAGATAGTCGAGCGAGAACAGCGAGTGTGCCGGGCCGACCTGCAGATCGATCAGGTCCTCCTGAGTGAGTTCGAGGTGGACGTCGTCGGTGTCGCCCTCTGCGTTCACATAGAAGAACTCGTCGGCTTCGTCGACGCCGAGCGCGATGTGGTCCGAGACCATGTCGGCCGCCTTCACGGAGCGGTTGACGTCTTTCCCTTCGAGGACGACCTCCGCGGGCAGGTCGAGGTCCGGAATATCGGGCTCCTGGCGGATCGAATCGGGGTCGATGAGCGCGAGCGTGTACTCGAGCCCGTCGATCTGGATGTGGAGCTTGCGGGTCTCCTCGTCGAGTTCGAGCTGGATGAGCTGGCCGGAGTCGGCCATGCCGGCGATGTCTTCGAGCCGCGAGAGGTCGACGCCGATCAGCCCGCCGTCTGCTTCGTAGGACTCGAACGCAGCCGAATCGAGCGAGAGGTCGACCATCCCGACGTTCGCGGGGTCGACGGCCCGGATTTCGAGGCCGTCCTCCTCGAGGTGGATCTTGCACTCGTCGACCAGCACGCTGACCGAGTCGAGCGCGCTGGTGAGCGTTTCGGCGCTCACGATGGCCTTGAACATATAGCTCGGCGTACGGACGGTTGCCATAAAAAGGCACCCTTTACGCGCGACTGGGGCTCACGCCGTGGGTGGACGGTAATCGCCGTGTGCCGTTCCGGAAGCAATACTGACCGGTCTCTGCCCTGCGGTGTTTTGATGGTGTTGCTGGTACACCGGTACGAACGCCATGCACGTGACCGTACTCAGCACGGGCGGCACGATCGCGAGCACCGGCGGCGACGACGGTGCATCGCCGACCAAGCGAGGGAACGAACTCGTCAGCGCGGTCCCCGAACTCGCGGAGTATGCAGACATCGATGTCGACCAGGTCGCACAGATTCCGAGCTTCGAGATGGACGCCGCGACGCTCGAGTCGATCGGCGACCGGGTTCGCGAACTCGACGGGGACGCGAGCGTCGACGCGGTCGTCATCACCCACGGCACGGACACGATCGAAGAGACGGCGTACTATCTCGACGTCACGATCCGGCCGGAGACGCCGGTTTTCCTAACCGGCGCGCAACGCCGCCCGGACGAGTACAGTCCGGACGGGCCGTCGAACCTGCTCACGGCGTTTCGAGCTGCTGATGTGTTCGACACCCGCGGCCACGGTGGCGTTTTCGTGGCGTTCGACGAGACGATCCACGCCGCACGACGCGTCACGAAGACTCACACCTCGAAGCTCGAGACCTTCCGTTCCGTCGGGGCGGTCCCGGTCGCGACCGTCGACCGGAACGGCGTCGCGATTCATCGGCCGCCGGGGAGCGAATCGACCTACGTTCCGGCCACCTCGCTTACGCCGGCCGTCTACACGATCAAAAGCGCCAGCGGCGTCACGGGCGAGTTGCTCGAGGCGGCACTCGAGCGGGGCGCGGACGGCCTCGTCGTCGAGGGGACGGGCCTCGGGAACGCGACGAAAGAACTCGGAACCGCCGTCCGTGACGCGATCGGTGAGGGAGTGCCGGTCGTGGTCACCTCGCGCTGTCTCGAGGGCCGAACCGCACCCGTCTACGGCGGGGTCGGTGGTGGCGAACGGCTTCGGGAGTACGGCGCGATCTTCGCGGGCGATCTGCCAGCACAGAAGGCCCGCATCAAACTGACGCTGGCGCTGGCCGCACACGACGACGAGGCGGCGATTCGACGGGTGTTCGCCGACTGATCGGCTGCCGTCCGATCACGTTCAGACGTAGTCGCCCTCGCTCTCGTAGATCGATGGATCGTCCTCGTACTTCCGGGCGATCGTCTCCAGCGTCTGGAATTCGACGTTCTCGTGGCTCTTGACGTACTGGATGAACTCCTCTAAGTGTGCGATCATGTGGGGGAGCCCGTGGAGATCAGGATGAATCGTGAACGTGTAGACGCCCGCGCCGCGTCGATCGTAGAGGAAGTCGAACTGCCGTTTGTAGTACTGTTCGTACATCATCTTCGGGTCCTTGTAGCCGGCGTGATAGAGCGGCTGCTTGATGAACAGCATCGGCGGAATGTCGTCGCGATACCAGCTGATCGGAATCTCGACCACGTCCGTCTCCTCGCCGTACTCGTAGGGTTCCATCCACGTTTCCGGGTCCTGATCGTACTGGATCGGCGTCCAGTCGTCGCCTTTCCGCATCCAGCCGGGTTCGAACGCGCGTTCCATCAGGCTGCTGTCGTAGTGGAACCCGTGTTCTTCGACGAGTTCGGGCGTGTTCTCACTGAACTCCCACCAGCTCGCGCGGTGCCCGACCGGCTCCTCGCCGGTGACGTCCTCGATCAGATCGATCGAGACCTCGAGGATCGCGTCTTCCTGCTCGCGCGAGAGGTCCGTGGGGTTCTCGTGGGAGTAGCCGTGGACGCCGAGTTCGTGGCCAGCGGCCGCGACCGCTTCGATTTCGTCGCGGAACGTCTCTATCGTATGGCCCGGAACGTACCACGAGGTCTGTACGTCTTCGTCCTCGAACAGCTGCAGGAGGCGCGGAATCCCCTCGTTCCCTGCCGAGAGCCCGCGCGACAGGTCTGCCGGCGAGTCCGCGCCGCCATACGAGCCTAACCAGCCGGCGACGCAGTCCGCGTCGACACCGATCGCGACGTCGATATCACCCATGGTAACACCGCTCTCTCCTTCGATCCGTCGGCTAATAGTGGCCCTCCCTGCCGGAGATATCGACCGATTCAAGCCTTCGATGACACTCTTGTAAATCGACCAGTGGCTCGAAGTGGCCTTCTCGAGGCCCCGGCCATCCGCCATGCTTACCCGCGGCGACTCCCTACGCCCGTAGTAACTGACGAGAGTATCTATGGCAGGAAAAGACCACTACTACAACAAAGCGAAACAGGAGGGCTACCGCTCTCGAGCGGCCTACAAACTCAAACAGCTCGACGAGCTCGAGCACGTCTTCGACCGCGGCGATACGGTCGTCGACCTCGGGGCCGCACCGGGCGGCTGGCTCGAGGTCGCCGCCGAGGAAGTCGGGCCGGAGGGGAACGTGATCGGCGTCGACTTCCAGCGCATCAAGGACTTCGAGGACCACGACAACGTCGAGACGCTCCGCGGGGACATGACCGAGGAGAAAACGCGTGACCGCGTCATCGACGCTGCCGGCGGCTCGGTCGATGCCGTCATTTCGGACATGGCACCGAACATGTCTGGCGAGTACTCGCTCGATCAGGCTCGCTCGCTGCACCTCGCGCGGCAGGCATTCGAGACCGCCCTCGAACTCCTCGAC
The DNA here is from genome assembly GCF_042678045.1 of Haloarchaeobius amylolyticus. Classification (GTDB taxonomy): domain Archaea; phylum Halobacteriota; class Halobacteria; order Halobacteriales; family Natrialbaceae; genus Natrinema; species Natrinema amylolyticus_A. Next base: position 108,728 of record NZ_JBHUDI010000011.1, on the reverse strand, counting down.
AGCGGCGGGGACTTCGTGGTGAAGGTCTTCGAGGGGCCAGACGTCGACGATTTCCGAGCCGACGTCGAGGAGGAGTTCCAGTACGTCCGTGCGACGTCTCCCAAAGCGAGCCGTGACGAGTCCTCCGAGATCTACCTCATCGGCAAGGGGCGGCTCACCGCGCCGGTGCGGCCGAGCGACGAACTCGAGGTCGAAATCGTCGACGTCGGCAGCGAAGGCGACGGTATCGCGTCGGTCGAGGGTTATCGGCTATTCGTGCCGGGGGCTGAGGTCGGCGAGACGGTCACGGTTCGCGTCGAGGACATGAAACCGAACTTCGGGTTCGCACAGCGACTCGACCGCGACTGATCACTCCTGGGTCTCGTTCTCGAGGCGGTCGTGGCGCTCGTCGATCTCGTCTAAAATGTCCAGGTTCTTGCGAATCGAGGACCGAATCGCGTCGCTCCGGTTGACGAACTTTCCGTCGTCGCCGACGTGATCGTCGAGGTCGTCGAGGAGTTCCTGCGGGATTTCGACGCTGATCTTGGGCATCAGTTAACAATCCGTTCGCACGGTTCCAACTTAAGGGTAGTTGGTCGTCCGCCACCGGAAACACACGGCCATCACTGTCACTCCGCGGTCGCTGCCCCGGTATCCTCGGTGTCGGGCTCTGTCGCCGAGCCGCCGCCACCGCCGAACAGCCGCCCGCCGCCGGTCAGCACGTAGAGAACCGCCAGACCGAGCAGGTACGTGAGCGCAATGGGGAAGGCAACCATCAACATCGTGAGCACGCCCTTCGGGCTAGCGAAGGCGGCAACGGCGAAGATGGCGACGGTGATCGGTCGCCAGCGATCGAGCATCGAGCGGTAGCTGACGATGCCGCCGACGTGGAACAGCGCCATCGTGACGATGATGTTCAGCAGGAAGCCGATCCCGACGGTCGTGAAGATCACGAGCCAGAAGAAGTTCTTGATCCGGTAGGAGATGACCATCCCGTTGCTGATCGCATCGGAGACCAGATACGAGATGATCGACGGCGCGATCCAGAAGAAGCCGAGGTAGGTGCCAACGGCGAAGCCGACGATCAGGGAGCCACCCCAGACGACGAACGTGCGGCGATCGCCGTAGACCAGTCCGCGCTCTTTGGCGGCCGGCCAGGCGAAGTATAGGACCAGGGGCAACACGGCGACGGCGGCGACAAGTGTGCTCACTTTCACCTCGAAGATGAGCACCTCGACCGGGTGCAACGCGACGACGATGTCCATCTCGTTGATGAGTTGCTGGAGGGTCATCCCGCTGGGGTCGATGTCGTTGCGGACGGCGACTTCCGCGAGGACGTCCTGGGGGACCCGATCGAGGAACAGGACGAACACGTCCCGGAGTCCGCCCGAATAGAGCCAGAAGAAGGACCCACCCGCGACGAGCATGAACAGGCCGACGATGTAGAACATCTTCGAGGCAAGACTGTTGAGGATGAACGCGATGTCGTAGCCGTAGCCGCCGATGTCGTCTTCGGTCGTCTCGTCCTCGGTGAAGGGATCGAGCATGCCGGCGGCGGTACTTGAAAGCAGGCTTCCGCCTCCGCCACCCTCGCCACCGTCACCGCCTGCTGTGGCGCTGTCGGCGTCCGTGGCTGCGGTGTCACTGTTCTTGCCTGCATCCAGCGAGTCGAACCGGTCGAGGATGGCCTGGGCTTTCTCCCGGTCGTCGTCGTACATCGCCTGTCGGGAGTACTCGAGCGCCTGGTCTTCGCTCATACTCAGGAAGACCTGTGTCGGCACGTCGTCGATGTCCTCGGCCGCGAGCGTCTCGAAGTCGACGTCCTCGTGGGTGTCGGCACGCCGGATGTCGTCTTCGCGCGGGTAAACCGGCCCCTGCAGGACCCGAATCGTGTAGCCGAGCAGGACGACGAAGCCGACGACGGCGGCGACGATCACGCCGACCGCGACGTCGCCGGCGAGACCGTGTGTGTTCGCCATCGTCTCGAGGCCGAGCGGTCCCGTCGGCCGAATCGCTTCTGGGAGGGCGGGGAAGACCATCTCGTGGAGGTAGTCGAACGCGCCTTGGCTGACGGCGATAGCGACGACGGCCGCGATGGCAGCCAAGGCGCCGCCGAACTGGAGGATGCGCCGCTTGACGTGTTCGGTTCCCGTCCCCTCGGAGTTCGCTGCCCCGCGCCGGCGGACGTTAGAGACGACCTTGGCCAGTCCGAGGCTGAAGACGTAGAGGACGATCATCGGCATCGCCCACATGATCTGTGTGAACGGGTCCGGCGGCGAGAACAGGGCGCCGAAGACGACGATCCCGACGAAGGCGTGGCGCCACTTGTCGCGGAACGTCTCGTAGGGGATGATTTCGGTGTAGGACAGCGCGCCCATCAGCAGCGGCAACTGGGCGGCGAGGCCGAACGACAGCGTCAGCAGCGCCATGAACTCGGTGAACTCGGTGATGCCGAAGCTGGGTTTGATCCCGGCGCTGACGGCGTTTCGCGCAAGGAACTCGAAGGCGTAGGGAAAGAAGACGCTGTAGGCGTAGACGATGCCGCCGACGAACAGCGACAGCGACAGGGCGACGAGTCCGGCGACGTGTCCCTTTGAAACCGGCACGACGCTGTGGTAGCCACGACGGCGGATCGCATCCCGGGAGAAAAAGAGCAACGCGGGGATAGCGACGATGATACCCGTTATCATCCCGATCTTGGCCTGTAAGAGGATCACCTCGAACGGTGTCCGGGTGATGATGTCGGTCGAATCGGCGACGAACTGGTCCATCTGGCCCGTCGCGGTCGCCTCGAGGAAGTCCCAGACGACCATGCGAAGCGCATAGAAGGAGCCGATAAAGCCCACGAGGAACACGATGAACACCTTCTGGAGGTGTTGCTGGGCGCTCGAGAGGAGGGTTCCGACCGTCTCCCGGCCGGTGTTGATGGCACGGGCGGTATCCTCGTCGAGGGCAGAACTCATTGGGTTGGGGTAACTGACATCCAGTTATCAACCTTTCGAGTGGATATGCGGGCTCGAGGCCGGATCGCTCGACCTTCTCACTCTTCTGGGGTCACCGTAAGAAAAAGGCCTATAACCGGTGGCCTATCACTAACCCGTAGATGTCGGACGAGCCGGTTGACGACCGTGACCGCGGAGGTTCCGACGAGCTACGGGACCGTCCCGACGAGCGACAGCCCGCTCCCGACCCTGAACCCGACCTTGAGTCCGCGTCCGACGGCTCGCCCGCAGCCGACGACCCGGACGCACAGAGCCTCGAGACCGATGGCGAAGGCGTCGTCAGCGATCATCACAACCCCGAGCCGACGTATCCGGACTCCGACGACGATATCGGCGGAATCTCGACGCCGCCCGACGACGAGGAGATGCCGCTGGCCGATCACATCGAGGAGATGGTGCTCCGGCTGGCGGTCGTGTTACTGTTCGGCGCCGGCGGGACGGCGATCGGGCTGTTGTGGGCCTCCCAGGCCATCGAGTTCGTCTGGTTTTCCGTGTTCCCATCCGGTGGCGATGCCCCGCCGCCGCACGTCTACCAGCCCCTCGAGCTGTGGCTGACGCGGATCAAGATCTCGTCGCTGCTCGGGATCATGGTCGCGCTGCCGGCCTTTGTCTACGAGTGTTACCTCTTCATGCGGCCGGGGCTGTACCCCAACGAGCGCAAGTACTACCTCGCAGCCGTGCCGACGAGCGTCGTGCTCGGCGCGATCGGGATGCTGTTTTCCTACGTGCTCGTCTTGCCGATCCTCTTTCAGTACTTCACTTACTACGCCGAAGGCAGCGCCGAGATCGCCTACGCGCTCGGTGAGACGTTCAACCTGATCATCACGCTGATGGGCTTTCTCGCCATCGTCTTCCAGATCCCACTGTTCATCATGCTGGCGATCATGATGGGCGTAACGACCCGGCGCTGGCTGGCCCAGAAGCGGCTGTACTTCTGGGCGGCGTTTGCGGGTCTCTCGTTCATGTTCACGCTCGACCCGACCGGGATGGCTCCCATCCTCGTCGCTGTCACCATGATCCTGCTATTCGAGGGAACGCTGTTCGTCCTGAAGTGGGTCGGACGATAACTGACTGATGTCGCGGATGCGCTCCTCCGATCGTCGCTGGAACGAACCGTCACCTGCTCGGCGTGCGCCGAGCGTCCGGAGGTAGGGACCGTGACTGATCCCGTGCCAACCACGTGTATGCGGTGTGCGGTCGGCTGTGGACTCCGTCAGCGGCCCGCCGACCAAGAGGACGGTCTCGAGGCCGTCCGCGGCGATCCCACACACCCGGTCAGCCAGGGGCTCGCGTGTCGCCGCGGAATCGGTGAGACGGCCGATCCGGACGGCAAGCGGCTCACCCACCCGCTCGTCCGCGAGGACGGCGACCTCGTCGCGACGACCTGGGAAAGGGCACTCGAGCGTGCAGCGGATGGACTCGGAACTGCGCTCGAGGGCGGCAGTGACAGCGTCGCGGTGCTCGGTAGCGGCCAGCAGACCACTGAGGCTGCCTACGCGCTCGGCAAGCTCGCGCGCGGTGGCGTCGGCACGCGGTACTACGACGCCAACACGACGCTCTGTATGGCCTCAGCGGTCACTGCTTACTACGACGCCTTCGGCAGCGACGCGCCACCGCCGACCTACGACGACATCCCTGAAGCCGATACTCACCTCGTCTGGGGAGCGAATCCCGCGGTCGCCCATCCCGTCCTGTTTCGCTGGATTCGCCAGTCTGCAGCCGAAGACGGCAGCCGACTCATCGTCGTCGATCCCGTCCGCAGCGAGACCGCCGTGACCGCCGACCACCACGTTCCGCTCGAGTTCGGTGGCGACCTCGCACTCGCTCGAGCAGTCCTCGCTCGCGTTCTCGAGACCGACCGGGTCGACGAGGCGTTCGTCGCCGCGGCGACGACTGGCTTCGAGACGCTCCGTGCGGACCTCCCCGACGCGGCCGACGCTGCCGAGCGGGCGGGCGTCTCGATGGCCGACGTCGAGCGACTGGCCGACGCACTCGCGGGCTCTACGCTCCTGTACTGGGGGATGGGAATCAACCAGAGCGTCAACGGGACCGCGGCCGCGGGCGCGCTGATCGACCTGTGTCTCGCGACCGGCAATCTCCGGCCGGGTTCGGGGCCGTTCTCGCTGACCGGGCAGGCCAACTCGATGGGGACCCGCGTCTGTTCCGCGAAGGGGACCTGGCCCGGACACCGCCCCTTCGACGATCCCGACCACCGGCGGGCGGTCGCCGAGGCCTGGGATGTCCCCGTCTCGCGGCTCCCTGACGAGCCGGGTCCGGGCCCGGTCGGCCTCGTCGACGCGATCGGCGACGAGATCGACGCGGTCTATGCGGTCGCGACCAACCCCGTCGCGGGGATGCCCGACGCGACCCACGTCCGCGAGCAACTCGCGGACGCGTTCCTCGTCGTGCAGGATGCCTTCCGCAGCGAGACGGTCGAACACGCCGATGTCGTCCTGCCTGCGGCGACGTGGGGCGAGTCCGAAGGGACGACGATCAGCATGGATCGAACCGTCTCGCGGGTGCGGGCTGCGACCGAGCCGCCGGCGGCGGCGCGAACGGATCTCGAAATCGTCGGCCTCCTCGCCGACCGTCTCGTTCCCGATCTGTTCGACGGCGCGCTCGAGCCCGCCGCGATCTTCGACGAGTTCGCGGCGCTGACCGCCGGCACGCCGGCCGATTGCTCGGGAATCAGCTACGAACGACTCGAGGCCGATCGTGCGGTCCGCTGGCCGGCACCGAACGCAGACGGTTCAGCCGGTTACCGGTACTACGGCGGCGCTGACGACGCGGACGCCGACGGATCGTGGGCGTTCCCGACGCAGTCCGGCCGGGCGCGGTTCTCGAGCGGTGAGCCCCGGCCGCTGCCGGACCCGACCGACGAGTCCTATCCGCTCACGCTGACGACCGCACGCCGTCCGGACGCGTACAACACTGGGGTACGGACCGGCACTGACGACCTCCCAACGGCGCGACTCAGCCCGGCGACGGCGGCTGCGTTTGCAGGCGAACTCGAGCGGCCCACCGACGGCAACGCCAGCGACGGGGGTCGGTTGGCACGCCTCGTCTCTCGGCGCGCCGCGGTCACCGTTCGTGTCGAATCCGACGCGGCGATCCCTGACGGCGTCGTCTGGCTGCCGATCCACCAGCCGAGCGTCAACGCGCTCACGACGGCCGCGGTCGATCTGCGGTCGAAGGAGCCGAACCTCAAGCAGTGTGCGGTCCGCCTCGAGCAGCCCCGCGAACCGGACGGCGGCCTCCTTCCAGACGATCCCTGATCGCCGCTGTCATCGAGCGTGTATTTATCAACTGTCGGAACGTACCAGGGTGTATGCCAGAAGAAGTGCTGTTCAAATCCGAAAGCGACCTGAGCAGGAGCGAAATCGCGTCGTTACTCCGTCGTGTCGCGGACAACCTGGATGCCGGCGAGCAAATCACGCTCTCGGCCGGCTCCGAATCCGTCACGCTCGAGCCGCCGGCCCGGCCGACCTTCGAGGTCAAAGCCGAACGCGAAGGGCCGACCGACGCCCCCGGCGAACTGTCCATCGAGTTCGAACTCGAGTGGGACGAGGACGGTGGCGACGGTGGTACTGGTGGCGACCTCGCGATCGAGTAATACTGCCAGACAAAACGGTTCATACATCGATTGCACTCGAGACGCTGTCGCCGACGGCGACAGCCGTCGGGACGCGATCGAGTATTCACTGACTTTTGTCCGATAGTATAACTACCGGTGTTCGCGGGTTCGCTCGTAGGCGTACTCGAGCGCGTCCTCGAGCGAGCCGGGGCCATCGTACCTGGCCGAGAACAGATCCATGAACTGCCGTGCGATCCGGTCACACCGTTCGAACGTCAGGACACGCCGCACTCGCATCGTTTCCGAAAGGTCCAGCCCCGGATAGCTCGTCGCGGTCAGTGCGTAGCCGGGGTGGTCCTCGCCGTCGAGCGAGGCCGGCGCGACTTTGAGGCGGAGATCTCCTGACTCGTGGCGATACGTCCGATACTCCATCTCCCGGTTGGTATGCGTCGGGGTGTAGGTCCGAGATTCTTCGGTGGTCCACTCGAGCGGCACGTCAGCGTCCATCGATCACTCCTACCGGCCCAAAAGCTACGTCCGTATCGCAACGTGCAATATTCCCGAACACAACGCTTCTATGTCCACTATTGGCAGGTTTATCCTTCGGAATGTGGTTATATTCTGGCTAAACGTCCATCGAGCATGGGTTACGGCGGACGATCAACAAATCACCGATCCCGGGTCCGATCGACATCCGGTGGCCGCCAGGCTGATGGGCGCGGTGTCAGTCGTCGCTCGTCGACTCCGCCGTGGCCTCCTCGTCGCTCGCGGGGCTGACGCTGCCGGTCCGGTAGCCGTGGAGGTCGAGCGTGACGTGGTCGAACCCCAGTTGCGAGAGTTCCTCGCGAACCGTCTCCGCGAACTCGCGGGTCAGCGCGCGCTCGAGTTCGTCCGGTGTGACCTCGATCCGCGCGAGGCCGTCGTGGTCGCGGACGCGGAACTGATCGAAGCCCCATTGGCGCAACAGGGCCTCGGCGCGCTCGATCCGCGTGAGCCGGTCGCCGGTAACTTCGAGCCCGGTCGGGATGCGCGAGGAGAGACAGGCCATCGAGGGTTTGTCGGCGACCGAGAGGCCGTAGTGGGCGGCGATCTCGCGGACCTCCGCTTTCGTGATGTCGTGGGCCAGCAGCGGCGAGTGAACGTCGAGTTCGTCGACGGCCTGCAGGCCGGGCCGGTGGCCCGCACCCGGATCGTCGGCGTTCGTCCCGTCACAGACCGTCCCGACCCCGAGTTCGCGGGCGGTTGCTTGCATCTCGCCGAGGCGCATCGTCCGGCAGTGATAGCAGCGATCGTCGTCGTTTTCGACGAACGCGTCGCTGTCGAGTTCCGAGAAGGAGACGATCTCGTGGCGGATGCCGATCTCGTCGGCGACGCGTCTGGCGTCCTCGAGTTCGGCCTCGGGGAGGGTTTCGCTTTTCGCGGTGCAGGCGACGGCGTCGTCGCCGAGCGCGTCGTGGGCGAGTGCGGCCACCACGCTCGAGTCGACCCCGCCGGAGAAGGCCACGAGGACCCCGTCGCGGGCCGCGAGGTCGTCGCGGGCGGCCTCGCGTTTCACCTCGACCGATGTCATGGACCGCCGTTCGGGCCGCGCGGCCAAAAGGACGTTGTCACGACGCCGGGCGGTCCGAACCCGCTCGCTCCAGCGACGCATCGCGAGCGGGTGCAGTCAGCAGCGCGCCCGGCGGTTAAGGCGTCGTCCGGCATAGGGCTGGTACCGAGACGACTATGATTGTAGTAGATCGCCTCCGATCGATCGCCGAGACCGAGGGACATACCGAAGCCGCAGACGACCGCCCGCGCGAGGAACACGTCGCCGACGCCGTTGTTCGCGGAATTCAGGGCGGATTCGTCGCGACGCTGATCATGACCGCCTTTCGCCTGCCGCTCCTGCGATCGCTACCTCCGTCGGCGAACTTCTGGTCGCAGTACGTCGCCGGTGGCGACCCCGACGAACACTCGATTGCCGCCCTCGTCTTGCACCTGCTCTACGGGATTGGTTCGGGCGCGATCTTCGGCGTATTGTTCTCCCTGTACGACGCGGGCCGATCGATCGAACCCGAACAGCGCGGCCTCGTCTGGGGGTCGATCTACGGCCTGGCCCTGTCCGCCTTCGGCGTCCAGGTCGTGTTACAGGGGCTGCTCGACATCCGCCTCGAGGCTGACGAACTCGCGCTCTTCCACGCCGGCCACCTCGTTTATGGGCTCTCGCTTGGTGCCTGGGTCGGCTCCCGAACCGAGGGCGTCGAAGACCCCGAACGCGAGTACGAGTACGGTGACGGCAACTGATGGCAGTCCATCGTCGTCCGTGAAGCGGGCTCGCAGTGGCTGAACACGCAAGCCGGATGCCGATTGTCCGCCGTCGCCTAGCCCCCCGCCCGTGACCGACTACGCAATGCACGAACCCGAATTTTCGGGGACGACGACCGAAGAGTGGGACGAACCGCGACTCGAGGACTTCGACACCGACGACCTGAGCGAGGTGGCGGATCACTTCCTCCTTTCGGCGTCGGGGTTCCCGCCGGAGAACTTCACGGACCTGAAACTCCCGGTGGTCGATCCCGACGGAAATCTCAACAGGAACGCCTTGCAGACGGTCAAAAGCGGTGGCCACGGCGTTGGCGCGGTCGACGACATCGACGAGGATAAACAGGACTCGGTCGAGGAACTGATCGACGAGCTCGCGAACGAGGGTTTCGAGGACGCCGATTTCGGCGACTAACCGGATTACTCCGGCTCGAACCCGCCGACGAGGTACTCGAGGCCGAACAGTGCGATCGCACCGATTGCAGCCCAGACGGCCGTGAGCGTGATCGTCTCCGTCGTCCACGCGTGCGTCTCGGCGATGTTGGTCAGCGGGGCGGGCACCGAGCCGGCGATGAGACTCACGAGGAAGACGAGCGTCAGCTCGCGGCGGCGATCCAGCGCGATCCGGACGACGCGGGCGATAGTGAGGAGGCCGGTGGTACCGCCGACGATGAACAGCACCACGGTCGTTCCCGGGGCGGTGACGGCCGCGAGCGAGCCACCGCCGGGCAGGGCGCCCAGCGCGTGGACGAACGCACTCAACTCCGACGAGAGGAAGACGTACTGGCCGAGCAGGATCAGGATCAGCGAGCCCGAGATCCCCGGCAGGATCATCGCGCTGACTGCGATCGCACCTGCGAGGACGATCACGATCGGGCCGCTTCCGGGCAGCGACACGACGTCGGCGGCGACCAGCAACGCGAGTCCAGCCCCCGTCACTGCGGCCGCGACGTGCGCCGGCGAAGCGATCGTGAGACTTCGGCCGAGCGTGATCGCCGAGGCGGCGATCAGGCCGGTGAAGAAGCCGAACATCGCGACCGGGTGGGACTGGGCGAGCGAGGAGACGGCGTCAGCAACGATGACGACCGCGGTCGCGATTCCGACGCCGAGCGGGAGTAAGAACCCGAGATCCATCTCGAGCAGTGCTTCACGCGCCTTCGTCCGCCGGTCGGGACGGTAACCCCGGAGGACGGCGGCCGCTCGCCAGGGCGTCAGCGCGGTGACCGCGGCGATCAGTCGGCCGTAGAAGCCGAGCAACAGCGCGACGGTCCCGCCGGAGACGCCCGGGAGGGCGTCCGCCGTTCCCATACAGAGCCCGTAGCCGTACGCCCGGAGCAATTCGAGCCGATCGACGAGGGCATCGGATTGCTCGTACTTCATGTCCGCTCCTGGCGTCTCGCACTCGAGTTCGAAGTCGACTCCGTCCAGCGTCGTCTCGCGCTCGACCGATCGAGTCGCCGTGTCGGCTGCATAGCCGGCACCTCCTCGCGGACCCGTATAAAAGTGTCCGACGCCGACACCGCGTGCTAATCGGTCTCTCGAGGCAATCGTCCACCAGAGACGCCCTCATGCCGGTCGTCCCATCGTGTACAGGAACATCGGGGTCTGACCGGCGGCCTGCGGCGCGAAAAAATCCGTGACGACGCCGTCGTAGAACGTCAGCCCGGTCCCCCCGAGGTCGCGGTGGGCGTAGGTCGCCAGATAGAGCCGACCCGCCGTCAGCGCGGCCTCGAGTTGCGCGACGCGGTAGCCCCGATCGCCGAGCGCGTCGACGACCGCCTCCAGGTCGGTCAGGAAGTAGACACAGACTGCGGCGTCGGCGCCGAGTTGCTGATCCAGGGCGAGGTGGCCGGCCTCCCTGCGGTACTCGCCGGCCCGGAGCCGCTCGAGTTCGCCGGCGGCCGGGTGGTAGTGATAGGTTCCGGACTCGAGGCCGTCGACGCCGTTGACGATCAGGTAGGGGTCGACGAACGACAGTGGTGGTTCGTCCTCGCGGCGCGCGGGTCCACCGCTTGCATCGGGGTCTGCACGCTGCTCGGCTCCGCGGCGAACGTCCATCGGCACCCCGCGGACGGCCCGGTCGAGCACCGTCGAGAGTTTCCGGAGACTGATCGGCTCGCGGTCGTACTCCCGACAGGAACCGCGCCGACGGATCGTCCGGTGGAGTGGACGGCTCGAGGCCGTCTCGCTGTCGACCGGCTCGAGTGCTACCCGCTCGCCGTCGCCGGGGTCGCGGGTGCCGACCGGTCCGGCCGGCGTCGACGTGCGCCAGGCTTCGGCGTCGGAGCCGCTCTCGAGCGCGCCGGCCGACCAGGCTTCGTGGATGAGCGGGAACCGCTTCTCGGTCGGCGAGAGTGGGGCGGTGTCGGGGTCGATCGGTTCGACGGCGCGTTCGGACTCTGGGGCGAGATCGCCCGCGCCGATCGGCACCAGTTCCAGGGGCGCTTCGCGCTCGGGGTCGATCCCGAGCAGGTCGGCGACGGGCCGATCCGCGAAGCCGGTGACGATGTCGGCGCGGTAGTCCAGTGCGTGGGCGACCGCCAGCAGGTTCGCGAGCGTCGTACCGGAGTCCCAGAAGGCATGACGGAACGTCCGATCCCCGTACTTCCAGGCGTTGCGCCACCAGGTCGAGGTCGCGACGAACGAAAGCGGTGCGTCGGCGACCCCCTCGTCTGCGCTGGCGTTTGCGAGCACCCCACGGTAATCCCCTTCGCGGAGGACATCGAGCGACAGCGTCCGAGGATCGAAGTGATAGACGCCGGCGTCGAGGCCACCCGAATCGCTCCCCTCGAGGTCATTGCAGACGACGTATAGATCGACGTGGTAGAGTGCGCCGGTCGTCGACGCGGCGCGAAAGCGCAGCGAGCGGCCCCGCCTGTCGATCACCTTCGTGATCCCCGCGGCGTAGTAACAGAGGCTCGTGAGCGTCTCGCGGGTCGGTCGCCGCTCTCGAGATGGGTCGCCGTCGGGCGTCGGCTCGGCGACCGCTGCCAGCGCCGGCTGCTGTGGTGGTCGAATCCGGTCGGCCAGCGGCCTCGCGGGCAGGGCCGTATACTCCTTGTACGGCGTCGGCTTGTTGTCGAAATTCAGACCGTGACCGCCCTCGCGGACGCTTCTGGGCGAGTGCGCCGTCCGCTCGTGATACGCGAGCGCCCCGACTGTCATGCGAGGGAGTACCACGCCGATCACGAAAAAGCCGGGCGGGAACTTTTTCTCGCTTCGGTTTGATACGCACCTCGAGACATGGACCTCGAGTCGATTCCGGGCGTCGGCGAGAAGACGGCCCGCGCGCTGGCCGAACTCGACGATCCCGAGCGCGCGCTGCGGGCGGGCGACGTGGCGACGCTTGCGACCGCGCCGGGAATTTCCCAGGGCCGGGCCGCCCGCATCGCGCGGGGGGCGATCCGACTCGAACACGATGATCCGGGCGGCTTCCTCGCGACCGATCGCGCCCGCGAGGTCTACCGCGAGGTCCTCGGCCTGCTCAAAGACCGGACCGTCACCGACTACGCCGCCCAGCGCCTCGAGACGATCTATCCGAGTCCGCGGCGCTCGCGCATCGACGAGGTGCAGGCGTTTTCCCGCGAGGCCCTCGAGCGCAAGCCCAGCCCTGATGTTCTCGACGCACTCGAGGGGGTTGAACCGCTCCGCGAACCCGGCGATGTGCGGGTCCGCGAGCGCTGTCTGGCGACGACCGACGCAGAGCGCTACAGCGAGGCGCGCGAGGCGATCCCGGAACTCTCCGTCGAGGTCGTCGAGGACGCGCAGGGGCTGGCGGAACTCGCCCGGGGCTACGCGACAGTGATCGCACTCGACGAGTCCTTCGCCGGCGTCGCCCTCGACGGGGATGTGCAGGTCCGGCCTGACGCACTCGAGAACCCTGCCGAGGTCGTCCCCGAACGGCCGCTGGCCTTCTTCGCGCGCAATCGCGATCGGCTGCAGGCGGCCATCGCGGTCCACCGGGCCGCCGGCCTCGAGCCCCCCTGCGATCTCGCGGCGCTCGAGGACGGCCTCTCGCGGCTGGCGGCGGACGGCACGGTCGCGGGCGACGACGAACTCGACCGGCTGACGACGGCGGTCGACGATCTGGATGCAGCGGCGAGTGCGGCAGAAAGCGTCGCCAACGACCGGCTCCGGGAGGCGATCCGCGAACAGGACGTCACGATCGAGGGGTCGGATCTGCTTTCGCTGGTCGAGCGCGGGGCCGGCGTCGACTCCTTGCTCTCGCGGGAACTGGCGGACGAGCACGCTGCGGCAGTCGATGCGGCTCGTGAGCATCTTATCGACGCCCTCGATCTCGAGGCCGGCGAGGCCGAGATCGCCCGCCGCGCGTTCGGCGACGAGCCGACGTTTCCGGTCGAGCGCGACGAGAACGTCGTCGGCCGATTGCGCGAGGAACTCACGGCAGCCAAGGAACGCCGCGCAGGACGGCTCAAACGCGAACTCGCGGCCGACCTGGCCGACCAGCGCGAGGGTGCCCGCCAGCTCGTCCGCGACGCCCTCGAGTTGGACGTGGAACTCGCGATCGCCCGCTTCGCCGACGACTTCGACTGCGTGATGCCGGAGTTCGTCGACCCGGCAGCAGTTGTCGGCTTCGACATCGAGGGCGGGTGCTCGCCGCTGCTCGACGAGCCGCTCGAGCGAATCGATCCCGTCGACTACGCCGTGTCGGGCGTCGCCTTGCTCTCGGGGGTCAACAGCGGTGGGAAGACCTCCACGCTGGATCTGGTCGCGAGCGTGGTGGTGTTGGCCCACATGGGGCTGCCCGTTCCAGCCGAGCGTGTCCGCCTGCGGCGGTTCGACGATCTGCACTACCACGCAAAGACCCAGGGGACGCTGGATGCTGGCGCGTTCGAGTCGACCGTCAGGGAGTTCGCTGACCTCGCACAGGGCGGCGAGGGCTCGCTCGTGTTAGTCGACGAACTCGAGAGCATCACCGAGCCCGGGGCATCGGCGAAAATCATCGCCGGCATCTTGGAGGCGCTGGCCGAGAACGGCGCGACGGCGGTGTTCGTCTCACACCTCGCGGGCGAGATCCGCGAGATGGCCGACTTCGACGTGACCGTCGACGGGATCGAGGCGGTTGGACTGGTCGACGGCGAACTCGAGGTAAATCGCTCGCCGGTCAAAGACCATCTGGCGCGCTCGACGCCGGAGCTGATCGTCGAGAAACTCGCGGGCGAACACGACAGCGCGTTCTACGGAGAGCTGCTCGAGAAGTTCGAGTAGCGTTCGCGTTTCGCGGCTACAGGTCCTCCAGCGGATGGAGACTCTCGTCGATCACGTCGAGTGCCCGCTTGAAGGCGGCCTCGACATCCTCGAACTCGCCCTCCTGTGTCCACTCCCCGTCGGGAGTGGCGGTGTAGACGTCGAACCCCCCACCGCGGTACTCGTGGGTTTCGACGTACAGTTCCTCGTCGACCGTGCCGTCGTCGTCGTCAACGAGGAGCCAGACACCCAGTTCTTTTCCGCCCTCGAGGTCGCGTCGGCGTTTCCAGTGCATGGCTCGAGCTACGAGGGCGAGCGACGTATAACCGGGCCGGGGTCGCTGGCGGCACGGTTCGTCCGCTATGCGGACGACGGCCACCGAGCGAGGACGTCTAGCTGGTGGGCAAGGTAGACGAGTTCTCCTGCTTCGACCTGTTCGTGGCGGGTCTCCGCCCACGCGCGCAACTGCCCGGCATCTATCGTCCCGTCGGCCGCGAGTGCGGACTCGATGGTGTCGACGATGTGATGGAGGAAGTACGCTTCGTCGCCCTCGTAGCCGCCGTCGGTCGGCCGGACCACCCAATCGGAGCCGCCGGCCACGACGACCCGGCCGCCAGTCGCCGGGACCGCAGTGAGGAGGTGGCGGCCGGCGGTGCTGTCGCCTGTCTCACCGCCGACTTTCTCGGTCGTATCCATCCGGCGGTGAAATCGCCGTTCGATGTGACTCTCGAGTTCGGCGTCGACCGGCGGTAACAGCGACGTCACTCCATCGAACGTGATCGGGAAGTAGGCGACGCCGCCCGGGCGAAGCCCGTCCGCGACCGTCTCTAGCGCCGACCGTACGTCCGTCAGATCGAGGAAGGCCTGGGCGACGACGATGTCGTACGTCTCCTCGTGAGCCGCGAGGTGAGCGAGCGCGTCCTCGGCGCGGCACTCGACCTCGAACGGTGTCCCGTCGCGGTCGATGCGGAGATCCCTCGAGCGGTCCGGATCGTAACCTCGATCCACCATGTAGTCCGCGACCCCTTCCGTGGCGGCCTCGACGAGGGTCGGGTTGGCGTCGATGGCCGTGTACCGGACCTCGGTGTTGGCCGTCCACTCGAGGATCGTCTCGACCATCGCGCCCGTCCCAGCTCCGACCTCGCAAAGTTCGACGGGTTCGTCGACTCCTTCGAGCGCGCGGCGGAACGCGTCCACGACACGCCGGTTCCGGGCGCGCCGGTCGACGGTCCGTTTGGCATCGAGGTAGCGACGGAACGAGTAGTGATCGGGTTCGGTCACGCCTCTATCGGCCCGTCAACTCGTGGCGGGTTAAGTCCGGTCGTCACGGGGACGGTTCTGGGGGCTTCCGGAGAGCCGCAGTAAACGACGCGACGCGGTCGACGGTATCGCTCCAGGTCGGGTGAGCGTCGTAGGCGTCCCAGGCGGCAACTCCCATCTCGGCAAGTCGCTCGCGGTCGGTCGCGAGCGAGCCCACCGCCTCGGCTATGGCCAGCGGCTCGTCCGGCGGCACCAGCACTCCCGTCTCCCCGTCGGTCACGACCTCGCTTGCGCCGCCGGCGGTCGAGGCGAGCGCCGGCAGCCCGAACCCCATCCCCTCGAGATAGACGATGCCGAACCCCTCGTAGCCGGACGGCACGGCGAGGAGGTGGCCCTCCCGCAGCGTCGATGCCAGCGCCGCGTCGGGTAACCGGCCCGCGACCGTCACCGACTCCCTGACGCCCAGAATGTCGATAAGCCGGTCGATTCGGCGGGCGTACTCCGGATCGACCGTCGGGTCGCCGACGACGGTCAGGGTCCACTCGTCGGCTGGGCGGGCGGCCAGTCCCTGGAGCAGCGTGTGGAGCCCCTTCCGTTCGATGAGCGTGCCCACGAAGACGATTCGTAGCGGTCCCGGCTCGTGGGCACGTGCGCATATTTGAGTCCGCGTAACTCCCGGATCGATGTGGTCGCCGCCGGGGGGCGCGACGATGCCAGTCGTCGGACCGACGAGTGCCTCGACGGTCTCCCGGGTCGTCTCGCTGTTGTACACGAAGGCGTCGACGGTTTCGAGATAGCGCTGCTCGATCGCCCGATAGAACACGTTTTGCCACGCCGCCCGCGGCTCCTGACACCGGAGGTGGTGGACGATAGCGACCACCGGCGTGGCGTCGTCGCGCCGGCGGTTGTGCCGGATGAGCGACGGGTGACAGAGCTCGTCTTGTAACAGCACGTCGACCTCGAGGGCAGCCAGGTCGGCCGCGACCGCCCGGGAGACGTTATCGAGCAGGTTCCGGCCATACTCCTCCCTCGGGATTGTGACGACCGCGACCTCGTGGCCGCGCTCGCGGAGCCCCGCCACGAGCCGTCGGTCGTAGCGATAGCCGCCGGACGTTCCCTCGAGCCCGTCGTAGACGACCAGCCCCAGCCGCATCGAATCAGACGGTCGTGGCGTAGGAGGCGGCCGCTGCGTCCTCTTCCCACATCGTCACCTCGATGGCGTCGAGACGGTCAGTCTCGATCCCGTCCGCGACCCGCTCGGCGAAGAATCGCGAGAAGTGCTCGACGCTCGGATTGAGCCCCTCGAACTCCGGGAGGTCGTTGAGCGTCGCGTCCCGGTACCGGTCGACCAGCGCGTCGACGGCAGCCTTGAGGTCGTCGATGTCGACGAGGTAGCCGTACTCCCCGAGTTGCTCGCCCTCCACCTCGACCTCGACCGTCAGATGATGGGAGTGGAGGTCTCCCTCGGGTCCAGGGTCGGGAACCGTGAGCCAGTGTTGGGCAACGAAATCGCGTGTGACTGTCACCGTGTACATACCCCGTCGGACCACGGGTGCGAACTAAAATCTGGGGTGGCGCAACCAGACGCCGGATCGACGGGTCGTAGTCGAACGGACCCAGGGATCAGTACGTCAACAGCACCTGAACGGTCTCGTCCGGGCGCTCGTCCAGCAGTTCGTAGGCCTCCGAGGCGTCCGCGACCGGAACGCGGTGAGTGACCAGGCGGCCGGTCTCGACGTCCTCGAGGCGCCGCCACGCGGTCGCCAGCCGGCGTGGCACGGTCCAGCGCCCGCGCCGTGCTGGGGCGATGGTGCTCACCTGACTGCTGATCAGGCGGATCCGGCTCCGGTGGAACCGCCCGTCGAGCGATAGCTCGGCCGTCTTGGTCCCGTACCACGAGCCGACGACGACGCGGCCCCCGTATCCGGTCGCGTCGACGGCGGCGTCGAGTGCTGCCGGGTTGCCCGAGAGTTCGTAGGTCAGATCCGCCCGGCGCGGGAGTTGCTCCCGTTCGGTCCGTCCGGACAGTGACTCCGGACGGTCGGGCACCCCCAGCCGCTCGTGGACCGCCGCGACCGGGTCTGCTTCGGTGGGGTCGAGGCTCTGGTCGGCTCCGAACGCCGTCGAAAGCTGTCGTCGCTTCTCGTAGCGGTCGACGGTCACGAGTGACGAGAGCGGCGTCTCGGCCAGCAGTGCAGTCGTCAGCAGCCCCACGACGCCCTGGCCGAACACGATCGCCCGCTCGCCGATGCGAGGCTCCCCATCGAGGACCAAGTTGACTGCCGTCTCGACGTTCGGGAGAAACGCTGCCACCGCGGGCGGAACGTCGGCCGGCACAACGCTCACCTCATCGACCCCGACGACGAATTCGCTGGCGTGCGGATGGAACGCGAGCACCGTCTCGCCGTGCCACGCTGGGTCGACGTCCGCGCCGATGGCGGTCACCGTCCCGACGACCGCGTAGCCGTACGGGAACGGGTAGGAGAACGATCCCGAAAGTGTCTCCAGCGTCTCGTCAGCGGTGATCTCGGGGTTCATCTCGCCTCGGTAGAGTAACAGCTCCGTCCCGGAACTGATGGCAGATACCGTCGCCGCCACTTTGAGCTCGTCCGGGCCAGGGTCGGGCACGGCCGTCTCCCGGACTTCGACTTCACAGGGACCCGTGAAGTACACCGACTGGGCCGGCATCGGGTTACGCCCTCCCCGCGCTCTCACTGGCGCCAACCTCGACACGCGTCCCCCGCTCCCGGCAGCGTTCGAGCGCCTCCTTGGCCGCCATTCCGGCGTCGCCGGCCCTCAGGTCGTGGCCGACGCCGACTTTGAGCTCGATCCCCGCTGTCTCTTCGACGTGATCGATCGCCGCATCGAACGCCGGCCGGTCGAGCCCGGCGGTCACCGAGATGACGTTGTCTCCGCCGATGAAAAACGACAGCGAGTCGTGGGCGTCGTACATGTACTCGAGCAGCGCCGAATATCCCCGGTCGATGTGCCGGAACACCTCGAATGCGTTGAGCTCGTCAGTGTACTGGCTGGTCGCGTCGTTGACGTCGAAGTGGGCAATCTGGACGGCACCCTCTTCGCACAACGGATCGCCGCGCAGGATTTCGGTCCGCTCACCGTCCTGGGCACTCCCGGCTGCCTGGAGGTTCGCGGTCGCCTCACCGACTGCCTCCCGCGGTGAGGCCCCCGTGGCGACACCGAGGCTGACCGTCACGGGATAGCGGTTGCTGACGGCGTCCTGAATGCGCCGGTGTCCCGCCAGGTCGATCCCGTTTGTGACGGCGATCATGTTGTCGAACCGCGTGAAAAACACGTAGCCGTCGTGGTGCGCGACGAGTTGTGAGAGGTCCGCGTACAGCCGGGACTGGAGCGTTTGCAGGTCCGGCTCTCGTTTCGGTGATGGTGCCACCGTCCACGGGCCGTAGTTGTCGATCTGGATCAACGTCACCTGCGTTTCGGTCCGAGTCACTCCTCCCCGTACCATGTCCAACGGTATAATTTGTGGGCGCTAGCGGACGGCTATGCTCTCCTGTGTCCGTCCCGGACGGACAGCGGCCCGTCCCCAGCTATATGTCGTTTACCACCGTAGGGATCGTCCGAAACATCGGCTCGTGTCACGAACAGACGCCTCGAGCGGCACCAGCTCCCTGCGGTCGCCGCCACCGGAGAACCGAACGCCTGTTCAGGTCCCCGAGGAGCGGGTACTTCGGGCGTGGCTCGCCCACGAGATCGAGCACGACGCGGCTGCCGTCGATTCGGAGGCGGTCTCGACGAACACGGCAGCCATGCTCGACGCGCTCCTCTCGGCCAAGCCGGGGGCAGCTGCGTTCGTCTGGCGCGAGCAACCGGTTCGGTGGTACCGGCTCGTCCTCGAGTGGGACCAGTTCGTCGATCTCCGGCCGGTGGACGGGCCGGATGACCTCCTGTGGCGGGCCGTCTCGACGGATGGGACCCTCTTCGGCGTGGCCGAGCGGATCACCGAGGCGGGGTTCGGTCTGCTCGAGGACACAGGAATCGATGCCGGCGCGGTCCGAAGCTACCGCGACGACCTCGCCGCCGGAGCGCAGTTCGACCCGCTGATCGTCCGGACCAGACGCGGCGCGACCCCGTGGTTCGTCGCTGACGGGAACCACCGGGCGACGGCGGCGGCGCTGTATGCCCTCGAAACCGGCCAATACGAGCCCGTACCGGCGTACGTCGCTGTGACTGCGAACCCGGTTCTCGAGCCGATCCTCGTCCGGATTCGGGGCCTGCTCCAGCGACTGGCCGGCCGATCGATCGGCCATCGCGGGCGTCGAGGCCTCTGACCCAACGCGCCGGGCGACCGGCGAGCGCGGGACATGTAGGTCCGATGTTTATGTCCTTGTCGGACGACTGTCTTGGTATGCCATACCAGTTCGAGTGCTTGACGGGGAGCTGTCAGTTCATGATTCGCTCGAGTAGCGCCGACGAGGTGGAACGACTTGTACGGGCTCACGCCCGAATGACCCACAACAGTCGGCTGACTGTGGCGGATATCAAGCGCTGTACTGAACGGGTCGAGGTCGCCTGAGGCGCTCTGCTGTCACGGGTTCCCGGCACTGACTGACCGGAGTCCGTATGCCTGCAGTCAGTTCGCCCGCGTTCGTCGGTCCGTGGTCCAGCCGTCGCTACTCGTGCCACTCGAGGATCCGCTTGTGTCCCCACGACTCTTCCTCGTCGCTCGAGCCGCCGGTAATCTCTCGCAGTGATTCGGCGTCGCGCTCCTCCAGGAACGCGGCGAGTTCGTCGGCGTAGTCGCCGATCGCCGCGCGCGTTTCGTCATCCTGGAGTGCGAACGCTTCTTTTATCGTATCGGGCATCTCGTCGGGTGCGACGTACGTCTCTTTCCGCGCGTAGTCACCGGTCCCCCGCAGCGTCTCCGGAGAGAGATCGTCGAACTGTTCGAGCAGGAAGTCTGGGATCGCGTCCGAGGGTTCCGGAACCGTCATTGCTGTCACCTCTATTGATATAATGAACATTAAGGATTGTGGCCATGTCAAAAACTAACGGACACCATGGATTTTGTCTATAATGTGGACTCACCGAAGGGTTAAGACGCTGCGGAAGCAGGGTGAAAGTGATGGCAGACGACCCCGAGGAGGGGATGTTGTCGTGGGACGAATCCGTGTTCAAGAACGAGCACGTCTTCGAAATCGACTACGTCCCCGAGACGTTCAAGCACCGCGAGGGCCAGACCCAGAGCCTGACGTACGCGCTGCGCCCGGCGGTGCGGGGGTCGCGGCCGCTGAACGTCGTGGTTCGGGGGCCGCCCGGGACGGGGAAAACGACGGCCGTCCAGAAACTGTTCGACGAGGTGGGTGCCCAGACGAGCGACGTGCGAACGATCCGCGTCAACTGTCAGGTCAACGCGACCCGGTACTCGGTCTTTTCGCGACTGTTCGAGGGCACGTTCGACTACGAGCCACCCTCGTCGGGCATCTCGTTCAAGAAACTGTTCGGCCAGATCGCCGAGAAACTCGTCGAGGACGACCGGGTCCTCGTCGTCGCACTCGACGACGTCAACTACTTGTTCTACGAGAACGAGGCCAGCGACACCCTTTACTCGCTGTTGCGAGCCCACGAGGAGTATCCCGGCGCGAAGATCGGCGTCATCGTCGTCTCCTCGGACCCGTCGTTGGACGTCATCGACGAACTCGACTCGCGGGTCCAGAGCGTCTTCCGCCCCGAAGACGTCTACTTCCCGGTCTACGACCAGCCCGAGATCGTCGATATCCTCGCCGAACGCGTCACGCGCGGCTTCCACGACGGCGTTATCGACCGCGATACCCTCGAGTACGTCGCCGAACTCACCGCCGAGAGCGGCGATCTCCGGGTCGGGATCGACCTGTTGCGCCGGGCGGGACTCAACGCCGAGATGCGAGCTAGCCGCACCGTCGAGCGCCAGGATGTCGAAAACGCCTACGAGAAATCCAAGTACATCAACCTCACCCGGTCGCTGTCGGGACTGACCGACACCGAACAGGCGCTACTCGAGGTGATCGCCGAACGCGACGGCGAGCAGGCCGGCGAGGTCTACGAGGCCTTCCACGAGCGAACCGACCTCGGCTACACGCGCTACTCCGAGATCGTCAATAAGCTCGACCAGCTCGGACTGATCGACGCCGACTACGCCGACGTCGACGGCCGCGGTCGCTCGCGGTCGCTGTCGCTGTCCTACGAGAAAGAGGCGGTGTTGGAACGCCTCGAGTGAGCGTGAGCGCTCGACAGTCACGTTCTTAGATCCCCCAGAGCAGGGCGATCCCGCCTGTCGTGACGAACGCCAGCAGGAGCTGTAGCGGGCCACCGACTCGCAGAAAGTCGGTGAACGTGTATCCCCCGGGGCCGTAGACCATCAGGTTCGTCTGGTAGCCAACCGGTGTCATAAACGAGGTCGCGGAGGCGAACGTCACCGCGAGGAGAAACGAGAACTGCGTCGCTCCCAGCGAGCCCGCGGCGTCGACCGCGACGGGGACCATCAACACCACCGTCGCGACCGGTGTGATGACGTTCGCGAGCAGTCCCGTCACGATGACGAACAACAGCAGGACCGCGATCAACGGGAGAAACTCCGCGGTCGCAACCAGCCCACCGGCGATGACCTGCGACCCCCCGGTCGCCTCGAGGGCAACGCCGAGAGGGATCACGCCCGCGAGCAGGAACACGATGTTCCACGAGACCGCATCGTAGGCGTCGGCCGTCGACAGACAGCCGGTCACGATCATGAGGAAGACACCGGCCAGCGCCGCAATGACGATGGAGACGAGGCCGAGCGCGGCAGTCCCGATCACGCCGGCCATGATCGCGAGCGCGACCAGCGCGGTCGGCGACAGCGGGGCGAGTTCGTCGACCCCGTCCTCGCGGAGCCGGTCGACGCCGTCGTCGACGACGACGAGTTCGCCCGTCTCGGCGAAGTATTCGACCGTGTTGGGGACCGTCTGGAGCAAGAGGGGGTCGCCGGCCTCGAGTCGAACGCCGCCGAGGTCGGTTCGGAGTAACTCGCCGTCGCGACGGATCGCCAGCACGGTCGACTGATAGACCGTTCGAAGGGATGTTTCCGAGAGTGTCTCACCGACGTACGGCGACTCTCCGTGGACGATCGCCCTGGCGAGCACGTCGTCGCTGGCGGCGTCGTCGAACGTTTCCTCGGTTACCGAGAGCCGGTGGAGCTGTCGCAATCCCTGGTTCTCGACGAACCGATTGACCGCTTGCAGGCTGCCGTGGACCGTGAGAACGTCGCCTTCCCGAATCCGCTGGTCCGTCCCGACTGCGACGAACGTTTCGCTCGCATCCTGCTGGTCGTACTAGCCGGTGATTTCGGAGAGTGGATGACGGGCGAACATCGAGCGTTGCGGCCGACGGTCATACGGACTTCTGTCAATCAGTGCCGGTGGGACCGCGACCGTCCTGCGGTCCCACAGGTAACCAGTGACAGCAGACCGTATCAGGCCTGCTCGACGCTTTCACGGTAGTTCTCGACCGCTTCGATGGCGAATCGACTTTAGTCTCGGTGGTGCCGTCGGCCCGCTCGCGGACCTGTCGGAGCGCGTTGAGTCGCTCGTCAAGGAGGACGTGATCGGGGGCGGGGTCACCCATCACGTAGTCGGCGAACGCGTCCGTGGTCTCGCGGATGTCCTCGCGGACGTCGTCGCTGTCGGCCGACTTCGCTGCCTCCTCGAGGTCGTCGCGAGCTTGCTGGAGCTGTTCCGTCATGATCAGATTCATCGCGGGTGGATCCATAACGATTGGGCGAGCAGTGGCGTGCCGCCGTAGCCGGTCGGATCACATGGTGTTCGCGACCGCTACTCCTGTTGGCCTTCCTTACTCGTTGGTGTATGGGTGGCCTTCAGACGGCAGGATTCACATACTCGAGCGGCGGCGCGAGAAACGTCGAAACTACCTGTGATACTGACTGGGCGCTTTTTTCTTCCGGCGTCCTCCTCGTCACGTGCATCATGCCAGTATCACGACGAACGGCCCTGAAAACGATGGGTGTCGCAAGTGGATTGACTGCAGCGAGTGGCACTGTGTTGGCCGGCGGCGAATACAAGGACGACGAACGCTCGAGCGACGGGAAATCGGTTGACACGTCGAAAGACATGTCGGGTGCGGCTGTCCGAGTCGCACACTTCTCCCCGGACGCGCCGAACGTCGACGTCTACGT
Organism: Haloarchaeobius amylolyticus; assembly: GCF_042678045.1. Classification (GTDB taxonomy): domain Archaea; phylum Halobacteriota; class Halobacteria; order Halobacteriales; family Natrialbaceae; genus Natrinema; species Natrinema amylolyticus_A. Next base: position 85,219 of record NZ_JBHUDI010000011.1, on the reverse strand, counting down.
CCAAGGCGAGCAGGTGCTCGCAGACGTTGCCTACGGTGACGTTTCGCCATATCTGGAACTCAAGCCGGGGACTTACACGGTGACGATCACGGCCGCCGGCGACCCGGAGACGGTCGCCTTCGAGGGCGACGTGACCTTCGGTGCCGCATACTACACCGTCGCCGCGATCGGCGAACTCGAGGCCGAGACCTTCGAGCCGGTGGTCCTCGTGGACGCGGGCTCGGCGCTCGCTCGACTCGTCCACGCCGCACCCGACGCGCCAGCGGTCGACGTCTACGCCGACGACGAGCTGGTCTTCGAGGACGTCGCGTTCACCGACGCGACCGACTACGTCCCGGTTCCCGCCGGGTCGTACACCCTCTCGGTTCGGCCGGCCGGCGATCCGGAGACGACCGTCGCCTCGTTCGACGTCACGCTCGAGCGCGGGATGGCCTACACCGGCTACGCGATCGGCTACCTCGAGCCGCCGGCGGGCGCGATGGATCGCGAGTTCACGGTCGAGGTGACGGTCGACGGGCCGACGACTGACGACGACGATAAATAGACGACCGACAGGTCGACCGATGTGGTGAGACAGCTGAGCAGGGGTGACTCGTTGTTCCCCTTTCGGCTGCCGGTGTATGCGAGCGGGTCAAGTGGCTCGAGGCCCTGATCCCGACAATGAGCGACGCGAAAGGCCCGCTGCAGCCGGACCGTCCTGACGTCGACCGACCGTTCGAAGTCGACGCCCCCTTCGAGCCTGCGGGCGACCAGCCCGAGGCGATCGAGGAGCTGGCTGAGGGCTTCCGGTTGGGCATGGACAAACAGACCCTGCTCGGCGTGACCGGTTCGGGCAAGACCAACACCGTCTCGTGGGTGATCGAGGAGATTCAAAAGCCGACGCTGGTCATCGCCCACAACAAGACGCTGGCGGCCCAGCTCTACGAGGAGTTCCGCAATCTCTTCCCCGAGAACGCCGTCGAGTATTTCGTCTCCTACTACGACTACTACCAGCCCGAGGCCTACGTCGAGCAGACCGACACCTACATCGACAAGGACGCCTCGATCAACGACGAGATCGACCGCCTTCGACACAGCGCGACCCGGTCGCTACTCACGCGTGAAGACGTCATCGTCGTCGCCTCCGTCTCCGCTATCTACGGGCTCGGTGATCCGCGCAACTACATCGACATGTCCCTGCGCCTCGAGGTCGGCGACGAGATCGGCCGCGACGAGCTGCTCGCGAAACTGGTCGATCTGAACTACGAACGCAACGACGTCGACTTCACGCAGGGCACGTTCCGCGTGCGGGGCGACACCATCGAGATCTACCCGATGTACGGCCGGTATGCCGTCCGCGTCGAACTCTGGGGCGACGAGATCGACCGCATGGTCAAGGTCGATCCCCTCGAGGGCGAGACCAAAGGCGACCAGCAGGCCGTCCTGATCCACCCCGCGGAGCACTACTCGATCCCCGAGACGACACTCGAGCAGGCGATGGACGAGATCCGCGACGACCTCGACTCGCGCATCTCGTATTTCGAGCGCCAGGGCGACATGATCGCCGCCCAGCGCATCGAGGAGCGGACGACCTTTGACCTCGAGATGATGGCCGAGACCGGCTACTGTTCGGGTATCGAGAACTACTCGGTCTATCTCTCGGATCGCGACTCCGGCGACGCGCCTTACACCCTGCTTGACTACTTCCCCGACGACTTCCTGACCGTGGTCGACGAGTCTCACGTCACCCTCCCGCAGATCCGCGGCCAGTACGCCGGCGACAAGTCCCGCAAGGACTCGCTCGTCGAGAACGGCTTTCGGCTGCCCACGGCCTACGACAACCGGCCGCTGACCTTCGAGGAGTTCGAGGAGAAGACCGACCAGACGCTGTACGTCAGCGCCACGCCCGGCGACTACGAGCGCGAGGAGAGCGATCGGATCGTCGAACAGATCGTTCGCCCGACCCACCTCGTCGACCCGAAGATCGAAGTCGCGGACGCGACCGGCCAGGTCGACGATCTTATGGATCGGATCGACGGCCGCATCGACCGCAACGAGCGTACCCTCGTGACGACGTTGACCAAACGGATGGCCGAGGACTTGACCGAGTACTTAGAGGAAGCCGGCGTCGACGTCGCCTACATGCACGACGAGACCGACACCCTCGAGCGCCACGAGATCATCCGCTCGCTACGATTAGGTGAGATCGACGTGCTCGTCGGCATCAACCTCCTGCGGGAGGGTCTGGACATCCCCGAGGTCTCGCTGGTGGCGATCTTAGACGCCGATCAGGAAGGATTCCTGCGCTCGGAAACGACGCTCGTCCAGACGATGGGCCGGGCCGCCCGCAACGTCAACGGCGAGGTTGTCCTCTACGCCGACGAGCCCTCGAACGCCATGGAGTCCGCAATCGAGGAGACTCAGCGCCGCCGGCGGATTCAACAGGAGTACAACGAGGACCACGGCCTCGAGCCGACCACGATCGACAAGGAAATCGGCGAGACGAACCTCCCCGGGTCGAAGACCGATACCAGCGAGGTCTCCGGCCGGGAACTCGAGGACGAAGACGACGCCGCGCGGTATATCGACGAACTCGAGACCCAGATGCAGGAGGCGGCGAACAACCTCGAGTTCGAGTTGGCGGCCGACATTCGCGACCGGATTCGTGAGGTTCGCGAGGAGTTCGACCTCGACGGTGGCGACGACGAAGGGATCGCGCCGCCAACCGAGGAGTTCTGAAATGAGAGACAACGCACGGAAACTCGCCAAGGACGCTAGACAACGCCGCCAATCTGGCGACCTCCTCGAGGCAGCCAATAGATATACTGCAGCAGCGCACGAGTACGCTGGGACGGTAACGGAACACGTGTTCCCGGGATCCGATTCTACCGTTGCTGCGCTCGGAGCGTTGCTTAGTGCGACAACTTGCTATCGAATCGGTGGCGATACGTTCCGGACGCAAAATCGGTGCGACCTGGGGATCGTACTGGCAGAAGAGTATATCAAATATATCGAAGAGACAGATCTCGATGAGAACTCGTTTGCGGATTTTCGTCGCGGCGCTTGGTCTGAGTTCATTGGTGATTTACGGACGATCGCCAGGCGTGACGATGCGAAAACCGCATACGATGACGCGATTGCTATCTATAGAGCTGCAGGTGATGAAAAGTTCGTCTTCGGAGAAAAAGAGCACATGCGACTGGCAGCTTTCCTCAGAGGAGTCAGACGGGGATTGGGACACGACATTCCTCAGGATGCTCCCGAACAACAACCCTGGGACGGCCCTCTGTTCTCGGAGTGGGTCGAATACAAACGCGAAACGCTTCCAGATCTCCTTGTCGAGTTGGAGGCACAGGGAACGTGGCCCCGTCCGATAGATCCGGAGACGGAATAGATCGATATAATTATATTAATAGGGTAATTCGAATATTGATTTTAGGGGATATTGATATTAATGAAATATAAAAATTGCAATTTCGACCCGCGCTCGAGAGGCAGAAGATAAGGGGGAGTATGCCTCGGCAGCAGCGGGTTTCTTCGCTCTTGGAGCATATCTGTTAGGGAAAGAGTCGTACGAAAATACTCCTGGTTATCGGGAGGGAATAGCGACACTGCTTCGGTCGATCGAACTCGACGATCGAATTCAGAACTCTTCACGAGCACGACGGACGTCGTCGTTCTTGCGGGACAATATCTGACCAATGGTCGATGACGACTCCGAGCCAGTCATTCGCGACCTTAGTTACGAATGGGCTGGTGACTCGCGATGCATGATCGGTGACGACGAAGAAGCCAAAACGGAGTATCAAAAAGCGCTGGAGCAGTTCACACGGATAGACTTCAACACACAGTTACGCTGGGGTGCACGCCCAGAGTACGATACTGCTTTACTTGCGATGCTACAGTTTTTCGAACGACGTAATCTCGAGTACTATGAAAAACAGGATACGGAGTTCACCGGACGTGTCGAATGTGAAATAGAACGATGCCGTTCGGATTCTACTGAGATCGCGTGAAAGTATGACTGACCGGACCGATACAAGCGGCGCAGTCTCCTGAGCCATCTGCAACTATAGAGTATCGTCTCCGTCGGTCGTGACCGCTAGTCCGGCATCCCCGACAGCGTCGAGAAGCGCTCGTAGGCCAACTCGATCGACTCGATCGCCATTCCTCGGCCGGTACTCACGAGATCCGGGCCCGACCACTTCGTCGGATACGCGCCGGTAAACTCCCACCCCCACTGACTGTCGCCGCGAAAGCCGTCTTTCACCGTGACGACGACGTTTTTCCGGGTGAGCGTTCCGCTCATGACCGTCTGGGTCCACTCCCAGAAGGTCGTGTTTTTGGTCAACCCGCGCTGGAGGACGAGGTTCGCGTGTGCGAACTGGCCGGGTAACTGGTGGACGTGGTCGTTGACGCCGCCCTCTCGGTACGGGACGGTTTCCAGTTCCATCGTTATCCCGGCGACCTCGGCGAATCCAGCGACCGGCTCGCCGTCGACTTCGACCTCGAAATTGTACTGTGCGTAGGGATCGGTTTCATGTGTCTCTGTTGCCATCGTCTCAGTACTGCACGGTCGTGGTATCTGATCCCCAGATACCGTGGTTCGTGATCAGTCGGATTCCGGTGGATTCCGGAGGACGATCCCACCGCCGACATCGTCGCGTCCGCGACTCCGAGCGCCACCGCGCCGGCGGCTCTGGCCTCGCTCGGAGGCTGTCTCGGTCATTCGCTCGTTGATCTCACTGATTTGCCTACACCACCGCTGGCGTTCCCAGTGGGGCATGTTCAACACCGTCTCGTGGCTCCACCCGAAGTGGTAGGCCACGAACGCGACCTCCTCGTAGAGCCGATCCGGCTCGTACAGCCGGATTACTCCACTGGATTTCCCGACGCCGATTCCTCACTGCCGTTCGACTCGGCACTGGCCGCTTGCATCTCGGTGGCCTCGAGTCCGGACGAGTCGATCGCACCGATCCCACCGAACTCATCGCCGATGCCGGCTGCGCTGGCGTTCATGCCAGCCTGATTCGTGGGACTGCTCGCACCGTCGGTCGTGAGGTGGCCACCGCTTTCGGCGTCGATCTCGAACCGCTCGCCACACTCGGGACAGGCCGTCTCGACGGCGTTTACCCCCTGGTTGTTAATCCGCTCGTACAGCGCTTGCAGGTACTCGAGGTCCGAGACGAACAGGTCCTCGATGACGCTGACATCGATCGTCTCGAGGTCGCCGAGTTCGGTTACGACTCGCGACAGCAAGACGAGCGTCAGGTACGAGGAGTTCGACTGGACGCGAGGTGTCTGGAGCGGCTCGATCTCGTCGGCTGCCGTTGCGAGGCGCATACGGCCTTCCTTGTGGAGTGTTCCCTCGTCGTCGACGTACCCCTGTGGAAGGGTGAATTCGAACTCGGTCTGGAGCGTGCCGCCGGTCATGGTCGATCACCGTCCTGGTCAGCGGCGACGACGACGCGCTCGGCGAACGGTGCTGACCGACCGGTGTGAAGGACACCCTCATCGTCGACGTGCCAGTCCGAATCGAATCGGACAGGCGAAACGGTACCCGCGTCCAGGAGCTGGGTGGCTGGCGCTGTCATACGTTCTTGCGCTCCATTTCGTCGAAGGTAACGACGTAGGATTCGGTTGCGAGATTCCCCTGTCCACCCCCGCCGTGGGAGTTGAGTGTCGGTGGTCGATACTCTTTGATCCACGCTTTCGTGAACTCGAACCGAAGCACCGAGTCACCGACTTCGTTCATGATGATCACGGCGATGTTCTTGCGGCCGCCGTCGTCCATCTTCCCCTGATCGACGGCTTTTCGCCACTTATAGAGTTCCTCGTTTTTCTCGTTTGCACCGCGAACGAGAACGAGGTCGTCGTACTGAGTATCTCCCCAGAGCTTTCGGTTGTGTGATGGGTCGTTCCCCTCGCGGTATTCGACCTGTTCGGTTCGCATCGCTGGCAGTTCAACCTCGACGAAGCCGGGGATGCCGACGCCGTCGAGTTCGACCTTGAACTCGGTTTGTCGGAGTGGGCCGTGTGAATCTGTCATTATCCTGTTGGTAGTTTGTTATTTGAATCGATAGGGTGGTGCTATGTGTCACCGGTATCCTGACTGATCCTGAAGACGACGAACTCCGCCGGTTTGACCGGCGCGATGCCGATCTCGACGATGAGTCGGCCGTTGTCGATGTCGTCCTGGGTCATCGTCTCCTCGCCGCACTTGACGTAGAACGCCTCGTCGGCGGTGCTACCCTGTAGGCCGCCGTCTCGCCAGACCGTCGTCAGAAAGTTCTCCGCGGACTGGCGGACGCGGGCCCACAGGTCCTCGTCGTTAGGTTCGAAGACCGCCCACTGGGTTCCCTCGTCGATCGACTGCTCGATGTAGAGGAAGAGTCGCCGCACGTTCACGTACTTCCAGGACGGATCGCTGGCTGTCGTTCGGGCACCCCAGAGCCGGATGCCCCGACCCTGGAAGCTCCGAATACAGTTGACACCTTTCGGATTGAGGACGTCCTGTTCGCCCTTGGTGATGGTGTGTTGCACGCCGAGGATACCCTGCACGACTTCGTTGGCGGGGGCTTTGTGGACGCCGTGCTCGACGTCGCTTCGCGCGAAGATCCCAGCGACGTGGCCGCCGGGCGGCACGAGTTTCGTCCGATTGGTCGACGGATCCGCCGCCTCGACCCACGGATAGTAGTAGGCCGCATACGACGAGTCGACCGGCGTCTCGATCTCTGAGACTGCACCCGCGTTCTGCGGTGCCTGTAAAATCGCGAACCGTTCGCCCATGTTTTCACAGTGAGCGACGACTGCCTCGGTCAGTCCCTCGATGTCGTTCTCGTCGGGGACACACACGAGCGAGATGTCGTCGAGTTCCCTGAACGCCGCGAGTCCGGTTCGCATCCCGGGCTCGTTGACGCCCTCATAATCACTGAGGGCCACCTCCTCGGTCTCGGGCGCTGCCGAGAGGTCGGAGACCACGTCGACCTCGACTTCCATTTCGCCCGATCGGATCGCCTCGAGATCCGCCTGCAACTCCTCTTGTGACTGGGATGCGTCGATGTCGAACGGTTTGGCGATCCCCTGGAGCTCGGTGTAGTCTCGGTCCTCGAGGTCGTCGGGGACGTAGGCAGCGGGTTCGGACTCACCGCCGACCTCGATCAGTCCACCGTCGGCGTACTCGTCGGGAACCTCTCGAGAGAGCCACGACAGTCCGTCGGCGGGTCGACCATCGCCTTGCTGTTCGAGGTCGACGAGTACCGATCCCGGAATCTGTTTCTCGTAGAACTGGCTGGACTCGGGATCGGCCGACATGTCTTCGTAGACTTCTTCGATATCGGGCGCGGGATCGGGCTGGTCGGATGCGGGTTTGCTGACCGCCTCGATATCGCACGACCAGTATCGCAACGTCAGGTCGAAATAGTCGTTCTCGCCGTCGTCGACGATCGCGGCGATGGAACTCCCCCACGCGCCTGGGCCGATCGCTTTGACGGTGATAACGTCATTTCGGTCCTCGTCGACGAGGGTCGTCGTCGCGACGTCCGTCGGTTCGGCGGCCGCGACGCGCCCGACGTAGCAGCGACTTCCCCCGTTTTTGAAGAAGCCATCCACGGCCACGTCGAGATTCGACGACTGTGGACTCGAGCCGAACGTTCGTTTGAACTCGGACACGCTCGTTACGAGCGTCGGTTCGACAGGACCGCGCTCCGTTTCACCGAGGAAGCCAGCAGTGCTGGTGCTGACGCCTTCGACGGATTTGGTGCCGCTGTCGACTTCTTCGACGTATACGCCTGGTGAGAGGTATTCTGGCATTGGTTTCGTCCCTCCAATATGCAGTGCAGCGAGACTATATTCAAAGACAAATAATATAAAACTTATTAGTTTAGAACGTTTTAGATTTGCTAGCACAGAATGGATTGCAGACACATACTATATTATTTCCTGCATTCTAATCTAACATACATCTATTACTGGCCGGAAATGTACTGATGGTACGGCAGACGGGACGAGTATCGGAACTCGGTGTCAGAACGACTCATGTACGGACACCTGTCCTTCGATCGTTGTCGCTGACCAGTCGGTACTCCGTCGATTATCCATCCACTATTTCTGGAAACAACCGCAATTAATACAATACCATAGCATAGATGAATATCTACGACGCCATGGCTCAGGAATCGGACTACAGTGGCGGGGGACAGGGTGATCTATCGCAGTTTCGGAAGAACCGCTTTTTCAGCGGGAAACTGATGACGCCCCGTGATATGGAGGCAGAACAGGAGTACCACGCAGAGCGATTGCACACGCTCGCCCGATCCGTGATCGGGCGTGGCATCGTCCATGGGCTCGAGGTCCGATCGATCGACGAGACCGATGATGGACTCGACGTAACGATCGAGCCTGGGATGGCGCTGGATGGACACGGCCGTCCGATCGTCGTCGATGGAGTTACGACGACGTCGCTTCCGCGCCCCTCGGCGACCGAACTCTCGCTCTACATCCAGTACGACGAGGTCACGTTGGAACCCGTTCCAGTCCCGAACACCGACGACGCGATCGACGACGAATCGACGGCGAACCGTACCGCCGAGGTCTTCGAACTAACGTATCGAGAGGGATCGAACGACGGTCGAACGCAGTGGCCGGATGTCGACATTCCGGACATCGAGACTGACGATGCCGATACAGCGTCGCTTTCTCACCTCCTCCTCGAGCGATACCACGACCGGGACCGTTCCTCGACCCAGTCCGATTCGGAGACGAAGACGGACGTGTTCCTCGGCACGTTCGAACGTACGCCCGACGCTGGCTGGACCGAAGCGGAAGACACAGCGCCGCGAGAGTACGTCTACGATCACGACCTGCTCTTTGGAACGATCATCGATCACATCACGGACACCGACAACCCCCATCGGACACCGGCCGAGCGAGAACCACCCGACATTCCGGACGATCTCACGGCGGTTTCGGAGCGACTCGACGCCCTCGAGGCCGATATCGAACGCGTCGAACGGGACCAGGACGCCCTGACTCGATACGTCATGCGCAAGACGCTCACAGACAGAGCGCGCTTTTTCGACGCCCTCGCCGATCGGTTAGAACACCGGTCCAGCGAAGGTGTGGCAAGTCGGCTCGCTCGAGACATCGCCGCGGCCGCCCGTCCCATCGGTGACCAGTATACGAGCGAGGACGCCTACCGACGTCACGTCCAGGAAACACTCGAGCAACTGATCGACCTCGGCGACCGGCTCGAAGGTGTGACGACCGAAGCGAGTCTCGAGCGCTATCTCAGATCGGTCTCCGACCTTCAGGAAACGCTCGAGGACGACGGTTCCGTGCTCGCGTTGGCCGAGACACAGGATCGCGTCTGCGAGGCCGCGGACGCACTTGAGGTCCTCGTCGACGTCGTCCCGGACGAGTGACGACTGGCTGTCGATCACGACGCGACGGCCGATGGGGGAGACCGTCGAGTCACTCGAGCAAGAGCAGATCCGGCTGCTCGAGGTATTCCATGACGGTGTTCGTAAACCGGGCACCGACAGCACCGTCGACCAGCCGGTGGTCGAACGACAGCGAGAGGGTCATCACCGAGCGGGGTTCGATCGATTCCGTGCCGTCCGCGTCGGTGACGACGCGTGGCTTGCGCTTGATCTCGCCGATCGCGAGGATGCCCGCTTCGGGGTAGTTGATGATCGGCGTAGCGTATTCGCCGCCGATGCCGCCGACGTTGGTGATCGTAAACGTCGATCCCCGGAGGTCCTCGGGACTGATCGTCCGGTCGCGAGCCGTCTGGACGAGTTCGTTCATTTCCGACGACAGTTGCAATAGCCCCTTCCGGTCGGCATCGTCAACGACTGGCACCATCAGCCCGACGTCGGTCGCGGTTGCGACACCGATGTTGTAGTAGTCACGGTAGACGATCTCGTCGTTCTCCTCGTCGATGACCGCGTTCATCTCGGGGTACTCTTTCAGCGCCGCCACGACGGCCTTCATGATAAACGGCATGTAGGTCAACCGGATCCCCTTCTCCTCGGCGCGGGATTTGAGGGTCTCGCGCGCGTCAACGAGGGCTGTCACGTCGACCTCGTCGTGGTGGGTGACGTGGGGCGCGCTGTATTTAGACTCGACCATCGCCTCGGCGATCGTCTTGCGAACGCCACGGAACGGTTCGCGGCGTTCGCGCTCGCCGGGTTCGAATTCTGTTCCCTTCGTTCCGACTGGCTCGCCCGCTTCGACCGCCTCGCGATCGGCCTCCTGGGCCTGGCGCTGTGCCTCGGCGTACTCCCGAACCGCCTCGGGCGTGACGAACGCCTCGCCGTCGCGCTCGTCGGTGGCTGGGACGGCGTCGATGTCGACGCCTTCCTCCTCGGCGATGCGTCGGGTCGCAGGCGCTGCCAGGGTCGTCTCACGATCGGCGGACTCGATCTGTGTCGTCGCCTCGGTTCGCTGGGGGCTCGGGGCCGGCGTCTCGCCCTCGGCGGCTGGTTCCTCGACGACACCGGAGTCGGCCCCCGTGCTCGTGCTCCTCGAGTCGCCCGGTTCAGCGTCGGACTCTGGCGCTTCGGCGGACTGTGATTGGGTCTGATCGGTCGCAGCGCCGGCACTATCGCCTGTGGCAGCCTGCACGTCGGCCGTGGTGATTCGGCCGCCAGGACCGCTGCCCTGAACCTGGGAGAGGTCGAGACCCTCCTCACGGGCCATGCGACGCACGCGTGGCGGTGCGAAGACCCGGTCGTCGGGCGGCGTGACGTCCTCGGCTTCGGCTCCGGTCGCGCCGGGGCTCCCGGCAGTGTCGTCGACTGGTTCGCTCGCCTCGGTTTCCGCGGCCGCTTCCGTCGGTTCGGCTTCGGTCTCGCCCGCGACGTCGAACGAGATGATCACCGTTCCAACCGGGACGACCTCGCCCTCCTCGACGTGTAACTCGCGGACGGTGCCGTCGACCGGCGCGGGAACCTCCACGAGGGCTTTGTCGGTTTCGACCTCAGCGACCGGCTGGTCCTCCGAGACTTCGTCGCCTGCGTCGACCAGCCACGAGACTAGCTCCCCCTCGGCGACGCCTTCGCCGACATCCGGGAGTTCGAACTCTCTGACCATGTTAGAACCCCACTGCGTCTCGAATGCCGTCCTCGATGCGGGCCGGTTCGGGCAGGTAGTAGTCCTCGAGTGCGTACAGCGGGAACGGCGTATCGAAGCCCGTGATGCGCTCGACCGGCGCTTCCTGATAGAGCAATGCCTCCTCCTGAAGGGTCGCAGTGATCTCGGCTCCGAGGCCGCCCGTCTTGGGTGCCTCGTGGACGACCGCGGCGCGGCCGGTCTTCGTGAACGAATCGACGATCGTCTCCTCGTCTAACGGCGAGAGCGTCCGCAGGTCGACCACCTCGACGTCGATCTCGCCCGCGAGGTTCTCTGCGGCCTCGAGCGTCGGCCGCGCCATTGCACCCCACGTGTAGACCGAAATATCGGACCCCTCGCGGCGGACCGCCGCCTCGCCGAGTGGCACCTCGTAGGACTCGCTTGGCACCTCCTCGCGGAAGGCCCGGTAGATGAGTTTCGGCTCGAGGAAGAGCACCGGATCGGGACTCCGAACCGCGCTGGTGAGCAGTCCCTTGGTGTCGTACGGCGTCGAGGGGATAACGACTTTGAGCCCGGGCTGGTGGACGAACATCGCTTCGGTCGACTCGGAGTGGTGTTCGGGTGCGCGGATGCCGCCGCCGTAGGGGGCTCGGACGACCATGGGGCACGTATATCGGCCGCGCGAGCGCGTTCGCAGGCGCGCGGCATGGGAGACGATCTGGTCGAACGCGGGGTAGATAAAGCCCATGAACTGGATCTCGGGGACCGGGCGTTTCCCGTAGGCAGCCATCCCGATCGCCGTGCCGACGATGCCTGATTCCGCCAGTGGGGTGTCGATCACCCGGTTCTCACCGAACGCCTCGTAGAGCCCCTCGGTCGCGCGGAAGACGCCGCCGTTCTCGCCGACGTCCTCGCCCATGACGATGACGTCGTCGTCGCGTTCCATTTCCGTGTGCAGTCCGTCCCGGACCGCCTCGACTAGCGTGAGATTCTCTGCTTGTGATTGCGTAGCCATCGTATCACTCCAGGAGGGCGTCGTCGCCGTGTTTCTCGCGGATCGATTCGAAGTACTCGAGTTGCCGTTGCAGTCGGCGGGGCATTCCCTCGTAGACGTGTGCGAAGATCTCCTCGGGCTCGGGTCGTTCGAACGATTCGGCCGAGTCGATGGCGTCCGCGACGCTCTCTTCGATCCGTGCTTCGATCGCGTCGACCCGTTCGTCGTCGAGTATCCCGTTCGATCGCAGGTACGTCTCGAGGCGCGGAATGGGGTCTTTCTGCCGCCAGCGCTCGACTTCCTCGTCGTCCCGGTAGACTGACGGATCGTCGGCAGTGGTGTGTGCCCCGAAACGGTACTGGACTGCTTCGATGAGCGTCGGCCGCAGTTCGTCCTCGTCGGGATCTTTCGCCTTCTCGACGGCCTCGCGGGTGACCTTGTACACTGCCAGCGGGTCCATGCCGTCGACCTGCACGCCGTCGAAGCCGTAGGCGGTGGCCTTCTGCGCTAAGGTCGCGCTCGCCGTCTGGCGCTCGCGGGGGACCGAGATGGCCCACTGGTTGTTGTTACAGAAGAAGACGGTTGGCGTATCGAAGACGCCGGCGAAGTTCAACCCTTCGTGGAAGTCCCCCTCCGAGGTCGCCCCGTCGCCGAAGTAACAGATGAAGGCCTTCTCTTCGTCGTCGAGTTTCGACGCCCAGGCGGCCCCCGTCGCGTGGGGGATCTGGGTCGCGATGGGGACCGCGACCGAGAAGATGTTGACGTCTTCAGGCATGTAGTTGCCCCGCTCGTGGCCCATCCAGTAGAGCAGCGTTCGCTCGAGGGAGAGTCCCCGAACGAGGCCGACGCCGTGTTCGCGGTAGCTGGGGAAGACCCAGTCCTCGGCGTCCAGGGCGTGAGCGCTGCCGACCTGTGCGCCCTCCTGGCCGGACAGTGGCGGGTACGTCCCCATCCGCCCCTGTCGCTGGAGGCTAACGGCGCGTTCGTCGAAGCGGCGCACGAGCCGCATCTGCTCGTACATCTCGACGAATTCGTCCTCGGTGAGGTCCGGCACGTCGGCACCCTCTCGAACACGGCCCGCCTCGTCGAGTATTTGTACTCGTTCGCGGGGATCGCGCTGTATCGTACTCACGGGAGAACCCACCTATACATAGCCTAGCACACGACCGCTCAGGATAAAGGAGTTTCCCAAAATAGTTTACTGATTACGAGATTCTTGCCAAGCGGCTGTAGAACCAGTGGCCGATAGCCGACATCAGCGAACAAGAGTGGGCAAAATAGCGCAATTGTTGGTGTTTGCCAAACCCGTGTGAGCGCGGATTGCTTCGTGGTGTGGCGATTTATACGGGCTGTTGTCTGTTTTCCGGACCGTCTGCATGGCGGGTCGCGGATGCGCTGGCACTGACTGATACGGTCTGCTGTACCGATTTACAGGTGCGACCGCAGGACGGTCGCGATTGCACCGGTACTGACTGACAGGAGTCCGTATGAGAAGTCCGTCTCAGGTCTCGGTCTGCTGTGGCTGTGTCCGACGCGCGTCGGCTCGTGCCTCCGCGACGCTTTTGCCCTCCCGCAAGACGGCGTCGACGAACAGTTCGCCGGCCTTGTACGACGACCGCACCATCGGGCCGCTCGCACAGTAGAGGAACCCCAGTTCCTCTTCGGCGACACGACGCCACGTCTCGTACTTGTCCGGGTGGTCGTAGCGCTGGACCTCGAGGTGATTTCTCGAGGGCCGCAGGTACTGGCCCAGCGTGACGATGTCGACGCCGCGCTCGCGCAGGTCCGCCAAGGTCTGATAGACCTCGTGGTCGTACTCGCCGTGCCCGAGCATGATCGAGGTCTTGGTATAAATGTCGGATTCGCGCTCGACCTGCTCGAGCACCGAGAGGCTCTGTTCGTAGCCCGCACGCCGGTCTCGGACGGGGAACTGCAGCCGTTCGACGGTCTCGACGTTGTGGGCGATCACGTCCGGTTCGGCGTCGATGATCTTCCGGACGAGGTGTTCCTCGCCCTGGAAGTCAGGGATCAGCACCTCGACGAGGATACCGGGATGGCGAGCCTTGATTTCGCGGATCGTCTCCGCGAAGTGGCCCGCGCCCTGATCGAGGAGGTCGTCGCGGTCGACGCTGGTCAGCACGACGTAATCCAGGCCGATCTCGGCGATCGCGCTCGCGACGTTTTCGGGCTCGTCGGGGTCGAGTGGCTCCATCCCGCCCGTTTGCACGTCACAGAAATTGCAGGCTCGAGAGCAGCGATCGCCCATTAGCATGAACGTCGCCGTGCCACCGCGGTCCTGACTGCCGGTGCCGTCCACGTCGCCGGCTTTGGAGCGGCCGGACCAACACTCGCCTAAGTTCGGACAGTTGGCCTCCTCGCAGACGGTGTGGAGTCCGTGGTCCCGCAGCGTCTCCCGGATGCCGGCGAACTCCCGTCCCGATGGCGGACGGCTCTTCAGCCAGTCAGGTTTGCGCGCGCGGCTCATAGTATGTCATGGGACCGCGCAGTGAAAAACCATGTCGGTCGCCGCCCCGGTCCGACGACCGGCTGTGCCGGCAGGTGACGTGGCTGGCCGCCAACCCGTGATGACGACATCGGTATGGAGCGCCAAATCGACTGAATCCCTCCGTCAGAGCCGTTAACCACCCCATTCCGCCGACAGCTTTACGGACGGCAATGGACTACTCGGTTTCGATGGCCTTCGGCTCGACACCCGACTGGTTTCACATCAGCGAGGACGAGGACATCGTCTGGGAGAGCCGGCCTCATCCGATCACGATGGGCTCCGGGCTGCCGATCGCACTCGCGCTCGCGCTCGGCGGCCTCTTCGTCGCGGGGTGGGGCGCGATCGACGGCGTCGGCCTCCTGGCGATCCTCGGTCTCGGTCTGATCGCTGTCGGCGTGGCCGTCGCGTTCGCCCGCTATCTCGTCTGGACGAACACCCGCTACGTCATCACCTCCTCGGAGCTCTACAAGAAACGCGGAATCGTCTCGAGAGACGTCACCCAGTTTCGCCTCGAGCGTGTCCAGAACACCAGCCTCAGTCAGAGCGGGCTCGGCCGCCTGCTCGGCTACGGCGATCTGACGGTCTACACCGCCGGCTCGGGCGAGCCGGAGCTAACCTTCGAACGTGTCCCCCGTCCGGAGGAGGCGAGCAGCCGGCTCAGCGACCAGCTCGAGGCCGTCATGACTGACGGATCGACGATCTGACTGGCGGCCCGTGGGACCCCGGGCATCCGAGAAACCACAACGCTCATTGTGCGAACCGCCATCGGGACGGGACGATGTCCCCACAGCTGTCTCCCTCCGAAGAGTCGACGGTTTCACAACGCTCGAGTGTCGCAGCGAGTGCTGGGCTCGGCGTCTTCGCCGCCGCGATCGGCTATCTCCTGACGTACCTGCTGGTCGCCAGTGAGGTCCGCGAGGCCGTCGGCGACAACGTCGCCGAGTGGAAAGCGGTCGCCTGGTTCTTCTACGAGGCCCACATGGTCGGCGTCGAGGTCAGCGGCCAAATCGGCTCGTTTGCCGGGATGAGTACGCTCGATCTGATCGCTCAATCGGACACTGCGAGCGCGACCCTGCTGTACGTGGTGCCGCCGGTCGTGTTGTTCGCGGCCGGTGCACTGCTGGCCGTCCGGTGGGACGTGTCGGACCTCGGCGAGGCCGTCGTCGTCGGCGCGCCGGTGACGATCGGCTACGCCGTGGTCATGGGTCTCGGAGCCCTCGCCACTGAATCGACCACCGAAACGTCCGCGCTCGGTATCGAAGCGAGCAGTTCGATCGCACCGGCGCTCCTGCCAGCGATCGTCCTCGGCGGCGTGTTGTATCCGCTTGTGTTCGCGACTGCCGGGGCCGCGATCGCCGCTGCCGTCGCCACGCGATAGGTTGGACTCGAAGGAAACGCCTTTGACCTGTCACACCTCGTTTCTGTGTGATGGAGGTCGCCGAGGTTCTCCCGGAGTTCGCCGACGCGTTCGCGTTCGAGGAGTTCAACCGGATGCAACGCGAAGCCCTGCCCGCATTACTCGAGTCCGACGAGAACGTGGTCGCGAGCGCGCCGACGGCGTCGGGAAAGACGGCGCTCGCTGAGCTAGCGATCTGTAAGGCGCTCGCCGACGGCGGCACGGCATTGTTTATCGCCCCGATGCGAGCCCTGACGAACGAGAAGGAAGACGACTGGGACCGCTTCGAGGAACTGGATTACTCGGTGTACGTCGTCACCGGCGAGCGCGACCTGAACCCTCGACGCGCGCGCCGGGCGGACATCCTCGTGATGACCCCCGAAAAGCTCGACTCGGCGACCCGGAAACACGACTCCAGGCGGTACGACTTCGTCACCGACGTCGACGTCTGCGTGATCGACGAAGTCCACCTGCTGGATGCGGATCGACGGGGCTCGGTCCTCGAGGTGACGATCTCCCGGCTGCGCCGGCTCTGTGACCCTCGGGTCGTCGCACTGTCGGCGACGATGCCGAACGTCGACGACGTGGCGGCGTGGCTCGACGCACCCGAGGAGACGACCTTCGAGTTCGGCGAGGAGTACCGCCCAGTCGACCTCAACGCGGGCGTCAAGACCTACACGCACGGCGAGAACTCTTTCGCGGACAAGTACCGACGCCTGTATCGAGCGCTCGATCTCGCGGAACCGCACCTCCGGGAAGACGGTCAGGCGCTCGTGTTCGTGTCGTCCCGTCAGGACACCGTCCAGGCCGCCAAAAAGGCCAGAGACGAGATCGCCGAACGCGATATTCCGATGGGTGCACGTGGTGACTACGATTTCCATACCGAATCGAAAGCCCTCGAGAACGACACGCTTCGAAATTCCGTGCTCGACGGCGTCGCCTTCCACCACGCTGGCCTCTCGAAGAACGACCGCGACCTCGTCGAGGAGTGGTTCAAGAAGGGCCACGTCGAACTCCTCTTTTCGACCTCGACGCTTGCCTGGGGGGTCAACCTGCCCGCGCGGTGCGTCGTGATCCGCGATACGAAACTGCACGACCCCCTCGAGGGCGAGATCGACATGAGCCCCTTAGACGTGCTGCAGATGCTCGGCCGCGCGGGCCGACCGGGGTACGACGACATCGGCTACGGCTGGGTAGTCTGCGATACGGCGGAGGCCGACAAGTACCGCCGACTGCTTCGCGACGGGAAAGAGATCGAATCTCGCCTCGCCGAGAGCTTGGCGACCCATCTCAACGCCGAAATCGCGATGGGCACCATCACTGACCTCGAGGACGTGATGGACTGGCTCGAGACGACCTTCTACTACGTCCGCGGGCAGTCCAAACCCGACGACTACGACTTCCCGAATCTGCGCGAGCGGGTCCGAGATTGTCTCGAGGGGCTGGTCAACCGAGGGTTCGTCGAGACCGGCGAGGACCTCTCGATCGAGGCGACGCCGCTTGGCGTGCTCACGTCGAAGTACTATCTCCGGCTCGATACGGCGGCGCACTTCGCAGCCCTCTGCGACCGGGCTGAATCGGACGGGCTCGCGACCAGCGACATTCTCGAGACGATCGCGACCGCCGAAGAATTCGATTCCGTCTCGGCCCGCCAGGACGAACGCGACGCGATCAACGCGGTGCTGGTCGGCGAGGAGACCGGCGACCTCGAGGCGGGCCAACGGAAGGTGCTCGCGATCCTTCGGGGTGCGGCCAGTGGCTCGACGCCCGCAGAACTGCGCAGCGACGCCTGGGTCATCCGTCAAAACGCCACGCGGCTCGTCTCGGCGCTCGAGGCGTTTCTCGATCGCTTCGTCGGTCCCCACGCCGCCAACCTCGCGCGGCGAGTCGAGGCCCGCATCGAGAACGGCGTCGCCGAGGACGCGGTCGGACTCACCGCCATCGACGGCGTCGGCCCGGGTCGCGCGAGCAAGTTAGCGACAGAGGGGCTGTCGACCCCCGGCGACGTGGTCGACGCGGGCGTCGCGGGCCTCGTCGACGCGGGTCTCACGGAGGGCGTCGCCGAGGGGGTCTACGAGGGCGCACAGTCGCTGCCCGCGATCGACCTCGAGTGGGGGCAGTTCCCCGATGCCATCGTGACCGGCGAGAACGAGGTCTGCGAGGTCACGGTCCGCAACGTCGGCGAACCTGCCCGTGCCGGCATCCGCGTGACCGTCAATGGGGTCGAAATGACGAGCACGAATACCTACTTGCGCGACACGGAAACCGTGCCAGTGGGCGTCTTCGGTGCCGACGAAGACGAACTCGAGTTCACCGTCAGCGTCGCCTTCCCCGAGGAGCCGCTGGTGCCGGTCGAAGCGACCCGGACGGTCGAGGTCCGGTAGCGACGACCCCTGACGGCGGCTCCGTTACTGCTTCGTAGAAGTCTTCGCATAACTCCGGTGTCGCAATCTGATGAACGGTACGTTCAGGTCAAATACACACCTCTCAAAACCCGCTCAGTCAGTATCGTCTCTCGAATGGTTACTCTGCCACGTCGGTGTGACAAGCAGCGGTACGAATCGGACACTCCGCAGTATGCGTCACGAATGACGGGCGATCGTTGCGGATCTCGGCTACAACACCCAGACAGTCTTCATAGTCTGAGGTCGTGAGGCGATTCCAGTTCCCATCCATCTGTCGGACCATCACCGTCACGGGTGCATCCGGCCAGACGCAATCGAGTGTCACCATGTTTGGGTCCGTCAGAATCTCATGGGTTTCCAGATATGCGACTTCATCAGTATCTTCCCGGTCTATTCTAACGTCCACCGTGACAGGCTCTCTACGTGGATTTGTCAAATCCAGCCTCTGCAACGTTGCGTATGTCTCTCCACCAAGAGATAGACAGCCTGCCGTGGCACCCATGCCACCGCTCGAGGCAAGCGCAAGAAACCGGCGTCTCTTCATATCACTCTTTAGCTGTTTACTAATAAATATGTTCTGTGATCGATGGATTCGATCTATTCAGAGATCTACTTATCAGTCAATCCAGTCCAGAGTGCCGTGTAATCTCCCCTGTAGAACGAACGCTGGGATTCCGTTTACTGCTACGTGGTCAACTCGAGCACCCGTTCGCGAAGCTCCGCGGGTGAATCGACGATCACGTCCGCAGAGGAGCGATCGATGTCGCCGTGGGCGTCGATCCGGTAGGCGACGACGGTCATGGCTGCTCGCGCGGCCGCCTCGATCCCGTTTGCCGAGTCCTCGACGGCGACGCAGTCGGCGGCGGGAACGCCGAGTTCGCCCGCGGCGTACTCGAAGACATCCGGTTCGGGCTTGCTCGCGGCGTCGATATCGTCGGCACTGACGACACGGTCGAACGAGTCCTCGAGGGCGAATCGCTCGAGGACCATGCCGATCCAGTCGTGGGGTGACGACGAGACGAGCGCCGTCGGCACGCCGCGAGCGTCCAGCTCGGCGAGCAACTCGGGCAGGTTATCGAGGAGGGTGGCGCGCTCGGTGTAGATCTCCTCGGCAGCCGCGTTGAAGCGCTGGATGAACTCCTCGCGAGAGATAGTGGTCCCGTACTCGGCCTCGAGGTAGTCGTAGATCTCGCGGAAATTCATGCCACTCGTCTCGGTGACGGCGACGTCCGCGTCGGGAACGGCGGCCGGCAGGATCTCCTCGCGCTGGAAGTCGACCCAGAAGTCTTCGCTGTTGACGACGACGCCATCCATATCGAACAGCACAGCAGTCATGTACGCCGGGGTAGTCGACCGGCCCGTATAGCCGTTTGGCACGCAGCAGTGTGGTTATCGGACGACCTCGCCGCGTCGTTCGTGTTCCATCTCCGTCTCGACCGCTGTCGCGATCTCCGCGCCGAATTCGCGCTCGAGCAGCCACAGCGCCAGATCGATCCCCGCGGTAACGCCGCCGGCGGTGAGGACATCCCCGTCGTCGACGACGCGCGCGTCGACCACGTCCGCGACGTGGGACTCGAGGTCGTCGACGGCGACCTGATGAGTCGTCGCCGGCCGTCCCTCGAGGAGCCCGGCTTCGGCCAGCACCATCGCGCCGGTACAGACCGAGGCGACAGTTGCGCCAGCGGTAGCGCAGTCGTCGATCGCCGCCGGCAGGACGTCGTCCTCGATAGCTGCGCGAACGCCGCGATTGGCAGTCGTCCAGCCACCGCCGGGGACGAGCAACAGATCCGGGTCACCGAGCGTCCCGTCCGGTTCGACCCGAAGGTCGTGACTCGCCGTTACGAGATCCGTCTCTGCGAGCGTGACCAGTCGCGTCTCGAGCGATGCGCCGGCCTGGGAACCGTTCTGAAACACTTCGTAGGGGCCGATCGCGTCGAGTTCGTCGAAGCCGTCGAACAGCACGATTTCGGCGGTCAGGTCGACCATACCCCATCGTCGACGGTACTGGGCAAAGCCGTTGTGTCCACGCTGGCTCCAGTACCAACTGCACCTCAGTGTCACCTCGATCGCACGACGGCGACGCGATCGATGTGGAAACCGTTTCGGTCGGTACGATAGTGATGCGAGGCGGGTCCGCGAGTCGGCCCGCGATAGCGTGTGCCGCGTCGATTCGCTCGGCTGCGTCGCCACGTCCTGGCTCACTGGGTGTCCCGGTGACGCCCCCGTCCGATCCGCGTTGAACGGGCCACAAACCGACGAAAACGTCGGTTAAATGGCTTCAAACTCCCGAAAAGCGTGTTCACGACGATCCCCCTTCAAGTCGGTCCGGCCACCGAGTATCGGTTGCAAGCTATGAAACGAACGACGCTCATCGCTGCTGTGTTCGCAGTACTGATCATGGCGACCGGATTCGCCGCCGCGGCACCCGGAAACGCACCCGTCGACACGGGCGCGGATAGTACCGACGACCACGCGGAGAGCGAACCACAGCACGCGACCGACCACGACGATCGAAGCGAAAACGCTGCTACCGAACGCAACGAGAACGGTGCCGCTGCCGACGAACGCAACGGGAACGGTGCCGCCGACGAACGCAACGGACAGGGACCGAACGTCGACCTCCCAGCTCAGGTTCCTGACCACGTCTCCACGGTCCACGATCGGATTTCGTCGTTCCTGAGCGGTGACCTCGAGACCTCCCTCGGCGACGCGATCAGCGCGGTGACGCCGGGTGACGAGAACGCAGACGAGAGCGACGAGGCGGACGATGCCAGCGAAGACGAGACTAACGACGAGCAATCCGATGACGAGCAGACCGAGTCGGATGACATGCAGTCCGACGAGCAGACTGACGACGAGCAGACTGACGACGAGCAGACCGACGAACAGACCGAGTCGGACGACACGCAGTCCGATGCCTAACTGACACGCCATGCCAACACCAGCGCCGCCGTCGCTTGGCATCGAAGATCGGCTGCTGGCGTTCGCCGTGAGTCTGCTGGTCGGCGGTGTGGCCCTCCACGTCGGCACCCACGTCGTCGCGGACGCTCGAGACTACGCCCACGCGGTGCTGACTGCGTTGCTCGGGGCGTTAGTCTGGGCCGTCCTCGAGCAGGTGCCGTTGCTCGGCGGGCTGTTGGCGCTGCTCGCGTGGGTTGCGATCGTCAGGTGGCGCTACCGGCTCGGCTGGCTGCGGTCCGCCGGGGTCGGTGTCGTCGCCTGGACGGCTGCAGTCGTCGTCCTCGCGGCCCTCGAGTTGGTTGGTATCGGCTCGGTCTCGGCACTCGGCGTGCCGGGTGCCTGATACGATCTCCTGTCACTGTTTACCGGCGCACCCGCAACCCGTTATGCGGGTGCGCCGGTACTGACTGACAGGAGTTGTATGACTCGCGTCCCCACTGGCGCGCCCCTCCATTGACGCCCTCGCCCGCTGACGCGTCCTTCACGACGCTACTCACGCTGACGCTTCCCTCCCTCACACGATTCCTGTCGGCGTGTCCGTCCTGGATTATCCCGTCGAACGATCCGTTTTCGAAGCCACAACTGGTTGGCAGCTGGTCGATCCGTAGCACTCCCAGAGAGGTGATTTTCGACGGAACAAACGGAATGAACGGTCGGAAAATCGGAGTAACCGTCTGCGGGGTATATCTGTCGACAGTGGTTGTCTCCAGTCCCAATGAATCCAATCGATACCGTCGGACGACGCGACTATCTCAAGCTAACGAGCGGTGTTGCCGCTGGCAGTACCGTTGGTCTCAGTGGCTGTCTCGGAGGGAACGGTGGCGGCGACGCCGAAACAGGGACGCTCGGCACGATGGTCACCGACCAGCCCGGCGATATCGCCGACTTCGACTCCTGTGTGGTGACGATCCAGGGAATCTGGGTCAAACCGTACAACGAGGACGAAGGCGACGAGGACGATACCACTGGCGACGAGGAGAACGATACCGAAACCGACAACGACACCGCCGAGGACGACGCGGACGTCGACGAGAGCGAGGACAGGGAGTACCACGAATTCGACGAGCCACAGGAGGCGGACCTCGTCGACCTGCAGGGAGACAACACGCAGCTGATCGACGAGCGTGAACTGACGGCTCAGGAGTACGAGTTCCTCCAGCTCGACGTCTCCGACGTAGCGGGCGAACTGAAAGAGGGCGGCGACGTGGAGGTGTCAACGCCCGGAAACGCACCGCTGCAGTTCACCAAGCGCTTCGAGGTTCGGCCGGATCAACGGACCACGTTCGTCGGCGACTTCACGCCCGTTCGCCGGGGACAGCAGGATCGCTATCTCCTGCAGCCGGTCGCCCAGGGAACGCGAGTCGTCTACGAGGACGAGGAGGACGAGGCCAACGAGACTACCGAAACCAGCAACGATACCAACGGGTCAGAGACCGATGCGTGATCACCGTGTCTCTTCGGACGAGCGCACGTCAGGACCGACTCGGCAGCGATACCCGAGCTATATCCGTTCTAACGGAGAATAGGTAACGATGGTACCACTCATCGGCCCGCTCGTCGCATTCCTCGTTGCCCTCCTCGTCGGTGGGCTGGCGATCTTCGTCAGTGCGAGGGTCGTCGTCGACGTCGACGACTATTCACACGCGCTCGTCACGGCCCTCCTCGGCGCGATCGCGTGGGCGCTCACGTCGTGGGTCCCGCTGCTCGGTCCGATACTGGCGCTGATCGCCTGGATCTGGGTCATCAACTGGCGCTACCCCGGCGGCTGGGGGACGGCCGCGGCCATCGGGCTCGTCGCCTGGCTCGCTGCGCTCGTCATCCTGTTCGTACTTAACGCCGTCTTCCGGCTCGGCGTCGGCGCGTTCGGCGTCCCCGGCGTGTAGCGGTTCCCGGCCCGCCGAAACCGATCGACATTCAGCACAAATCGACTCAAATCGGGCTCACGGACTGACCAGTTGATTGTGGTGACCGTCTATCGTCCGATCGTGATGCAACGACGAACGCTACTCACGATCGCGATCGGACTCTCACTCCTCGTCGGTACGATGGGAACCGTGACGGCACAGCCAGCCGATGGCCCACCGGACGACCTGCCGGAACCGGTCCCGGAGTTCGTCTCCGATATCCTCGAGACGATATCCGACTTCGTTAGCGGTGCGCTCGAGTCACTCGGCGAGGCCGTTCGAACCCTTGCCCCCGGTGGTGACACGGTCGAATCGAGCGGTGGTGGATAGTGATTTTAAATTGACTAGTCCCCTATAAAATCCGGCGTATAGAGCCGGAACAGGACGAGAAACCCGGTTCTACGACTTTCGTATGCTTTAAGCGATGTGGCAAGTACCGACTCGTATGAACGGTCGCGTCGGCGTGACGGTCGTGGTCGTCGCGGTACTCCTCACCGGAACGGGACCGATTGCCGCCGCTGCCGGATCGACGGACACCGGACAGGCGCGCTCGAGTCCGTTTGCACTCCAGCAGGACGGGATCGACGCAGACGAGGTCCAGATGGACGTCGCGCTCCAGCCGAACGGCACCGCAGAATGGACTCTCGAGTTCTGGGTCCAGCTGGACGACAACGAGAGCACGACGGCGTTCGAATCGTTGCGAGACGACATCCGAGACGATCCGGAGAGCCACACCCAGACCTTTGCTGAACGGATGAACGACACCGTTACCACGGCGAGCGACGCCACGGGACGCGAGATGTCCGCCGACGGGTTCGCCGTCGAGACTGAGCGCCAGTCGTTCGCTCGCGAGTACGGCGTCGTCAGGTACACGTTCCGCTGGCACGGGTTCGCCGCCGTCGAGGGCGACGAACTCCGAGCGGGCGATGCTATCGAGGGGATCTACCTGGACGAGGGAACGCGACTGCTGGTCGAGTGGCCCGAGGGCTACGAGCGAACGTCGGTGACACCCGACCCCGACGACGCCCGCGAGCACGCGGTGATCTGGTATGGCGGCGAGACCGACTTCGTCTCTGGCGAGCCGCGCGTCGTCGTTACTGCTGGTGGAAGCGGACTCAGTACGACGACGATCGCAGGCGTCGTGGTCGCTACAATCGGACTCGGCGCTGTCGGCGCGTGGTGGTACCGGAACCGGACGTCGGCGGTGGGGCCGACGACCGACGGAGACGGGGAGTCGGATCGTGCATCCGACCCCGGATCCAGCTCCGCGGCGTCGGCGGAGACGACCGACGAATCGGCTGGCTCGAGTGCGACCGGCAGACCCGATATGGATCTCCTCAGCAACGAAGAGCAGGTCCTCCGACTCGTCAGGGACAACGGCGGCCGGATGAAACAGCAGGCTGTCGTCGAGGAACTCGGCTGGACCGACGCAAAGACCAGCAAGGTGGTCAGCGGACTGCGCGAGGAGGGGGAACTCGAGTCGTTCCGCCTCGGTCGCGAGAACGTGCTCTCGTTGCCCGATGCGGACGACCCCATGGCGGACCCCAACAGTGACAGCGCAGAATGACACGAATACGCCACGCGAACCGACCGCCGAGTACGACACGGCGATATCCGACGAAATCGACAGACGGCACCGGATCGAAAACGGCGTTGAACGGCGTTAACCGTCGTTGAATCCACGTCATCGTCTCGAGGGTATATCACCTCATGAACACAACCAACGAGCAATGAACCGAACCACCTCGATCACACTGACAGCGATCCTCGCCGTTGCGATGGTCGCAGTTCCCATCGCTGCGGCGGGTGTCGTCTCGAGTGGGACTGTACAGGACGATCCCGGAGCGGACGGTGGGACCGAATCGATCAAGCCCGGCGAACAGTTCAGCGCCGCCATCGGCGTTCAGAACGCCGAGATCGACGGCGACGTGTCGGAACGAGCGTTCGGCGTCAGGATCGCCGCCGCCGAGACGAACGAGACGAAAGCGGCCGTCGTTGACGAGCAATTCACGGAGAGCCAGACTCGCCTCGAAGAACTCGAGGCCAGACTCGAGCGCTTGAACGAGTCCCGTGAGGCCGGCGACATAAGCGAGGGCCGCTATCGCGCCGAAGTCGCGACGACCGTCGCCGAACTGCGAACCGTCGAACGACAGGTTGCAGCCGTCGAGACGACGGCAGCCGAGTTACCCCCCGAGGCGCTCGACGAACGCGGCGTCGATGTCGAATCGATCCGAACGCTGCGTGACCGGGCGGACGAACTCGGAGGGTCCGACACCGCGTCGGTCGCTCGCTCGATTACCGGCAACGACGTTGGCCAGCCGATCGGCGACGGTCGAGAGGCTCGTGAACCTTCCGAGCAGGGTCCCAACGAGCGCACGGATAGCCGGAACGGAACTACCGGCCCATCGAGCGAGGACTGATACCGCTGTTCGTCTCGCGAGCGTGACCGCACTCCTGTTTTTTGGTTCCTGATACCGTAGTTCGGTGGGATGGTCGACGCGTATGCGATGCTCGATACCGCGGCTGGAACCACCGATGACGTGTGTCAATCACTGCACGATGCAGAGGGTATCGTGGAGGTATACGCCATCGCGGGCGATTTCGACGTCATCGTCGAGCTGACGGGCGACGACCCCCGCGACCTCCTCGAGACGGTCACGGACACGATTCGCCCGCTCGAGGGCGTCGGAACGACACGAACGTACATCTGTATCGACTGAGGCTGCCGTCCGCGGGTTTACATACGAAGCCGCGGCCAGACCGCCCATGATCGACGATGCGATCCGCGTTCTCGCGGGTGACTGTACCGTCATCGCCGAGGGTGACGACCGCCAGGAGTATCGCGGTCGGGTGACGACGATCGTCAAACCCGACAACACCGTTCTCGTCCATGACATCGACGGCTACCAGCCCGTCGCGTGGCTGACCCGTGCCGATAGCGTCTCGAGCGATCGCCGAGACGGCTTCACGCTCGTCGCGAAAAAGGACACCCAGACGCTCCGGCTCGCCGCTCACGACCAGGACGGCTTTGCCCACTACCCGTCGTCCGCGGCCGGCACGCCCGTCGGGACGTGTCCGGACTGCGGTGGCGCGCTCGTGCGCTCGAGCGGCGTCCACTGCGTGGGCTGTGGCGACCGGTACGGCGTGCCGGCCGACGCGACGATCCGCGACGACCAGTGTGACTGTGACTGTGGTCTCCCCAAGATGCGCGTCGAGCGCGGCCTGGCGTTCAACGTCTGTCTCGATCGAAATTGTGAGTCCCTCGATGCGGCGGTCCGCGAGGCCTTCGACCGCGAGTGGTCGTGTCCGGAACCCAATTGTGACGGCGACCTCCGGATCCTCCGACGTGGTGGCCTCATCGCCGGCTGCGAGCACTATCCGGACTGTGACACTGGCTTTGCCGTCCCCGCGGGCGTCGTCGACGGCGAGTGTGGCTGTGGCCTCCCGACCTTCGAAACCGCAAGCGGCATCCGGTGTCTCGACGCGACCTGTGAGCGTGCGCTCGAGGGGACGGTTACGGCCGAGTCCGCCGCTGACGACTGATCACCAGTCGATACCGACACCGGATCAGTCACCACGCGATAGTCGCCCGACCAGCCGCCGCTGCGGGGGTGGGATGAAAGGGGTTTTCAAGATAGTTGCATTTGGCGATCCGACCCAAACCGGCTCACGAGTGACGAACGGGAATCGATCCGCAGCCCCTTAGTCGCGGCCGCCCAACACCCGCTATGACACTCGAGGGGCGGTTCGACGACGGCGTCGTCCGCGTCGGCGGCGACGCACGTCAGCGGTATCACGACTCGCGGGGGTACGGCTATCCACTCGAGGGCAACGAGATCGCCCTCGCACCCGTCGAGGCGGCCCACCTGCTGTATCGGGGCGACCTCGAGGCGGTGGTCGACGAACGCGGCGAGCGCCTCTCCTTCCGGGAGTTCGTCGCGCGCGAGCCCGGCGAGAACTTCGACGTGCGGTTTCTGGTCTACGCGGATCTGCGCTCACGTGGCTTCTATCTCTCGCCGGCCGCCGAGCCGTGGGTTCCGAACCCGCCCGGTGGCGAGGCCGACTTCGCGGTCTTCCCGCGTGGGAAGGGGCCTCGCGACGGCGAGATCGAATACGCCCTGCGGGTTATCGGCGAGCGAACCGACGTTCCCGCCAGCGAGCTCCGAGAAGGCGTGCTGGCAGTCGTCGACGAAGAAAGCGAGATCACCTACTTCAAGATCGGCCGTCGTGATCCGGCCGGCACGTCGGGTACCGACGTAACGTTGCCCGATAGCTGCGAGGCCGACTTGCTCGCCGACCGGGTCGTCGTCTGGGAGCCGCCGCTCGAACTCTACGAGCGGACGTTTTACGGCCAA
This sequence comes from Haloarchaeobius amylolyticus, assembly GCF_042678045.1. Classification (GTDB taxonomy): domain Archaea; phylum Halobacteriota; class Halobacteria; order Halobacteriales; family Natrialbaceae; genus Natrinema; species Natrinema amylolyticus_A. The sequence continues at coordinate 57,646 of NZ_JBHUDI010000011.1, read as the reverse complement.
CCGCTCGAGGGCCGGGAGTACGACGAACCGACGTTGCAGTGTTCGCTGCTCGAGGCGGCCTACCTCGCCGAACGTGGAGCGATCGACCTCGATCCCGCGACGGTCCGCGAGCGGGGCCGCGAGGTCGAAGGTGAGCGGTTCGATCGGCGGCTGACCGTCTATACCGAGCTCCGGGAGCGTGACGTCGTCCCCAAGACGGGCTACAAGTTCGGGGCGGACTTCCGGACGTACGCCGACGTCGAGTCCGTCGAAAACCTCGGTCACTCCGAGTTGCTCGTGCGGGTGCATCCGTCAGATTACGTCTTCGAGCCGCGCGATCTGGCGCTGGACGTCCGACTCGCCCACGGCGTCCGGAAGACGATGGTGTTCGCGCTGGTGGACGACGCCGACGGAATCGAGTGGTGGTCGCTCGAGCGGCTGACGCCATAACGGAACTGAAAGCGAACCATTCGCTGCCCGCGGCGGTCAGTAATACTGGCATCTCCCTCGAGTCGAAGCCGAAGGCTTTTGCGCGCTGGCGCGCCAAAGCGCAGGTAATGACCGGAGACGACCCACTCGAGGAGTCCGAGTCAGGGGAACCGCTGACTGACGGAGGGGCCGCAGGTGCCGACGATGTTGCGCTGGACCCCTGGGGATCCTCGAGCGTCTCCGACTACCGCAAACTCTTCGAGGAGTTCGGGATCGAGGAGTTCGACGAAGTGCTCGAAGAGGTACCGAACCCGCACTATCTGATGCGCCGAGGCGTCATTTTCGGACACCGTGACTACCGGCCGGTCGCGCGGGCACTCCAGAACGACGAGCCCGCGGCCGTCCTCTCGGGCTTTATGCCCACTGGCGACCCCCACATCGGCCACAAACTGGTCTTCGACGAGATCATCTGGCACCAGCAACAGGGGGCCGACGCCTACGCCCTGATCGCCGATCTCGAGGCCAACTCGGCCCGCGGGATGAGCTGGGACGAAATCGACGAGCACGCTCGTGATTACCTACTCTCGCTGCTCGCGCTCGGTTTCGACCTCGAGGAGGGCACGCTCTACCGCCAGTCCGAAAACCGCGAGCTACAGGACCTGGCGTTCGAACTGGGCGCGGAGGCCAACTTCTCGGAACTCCAGGCGATCTATGGCTTCGACGGCGAGACCGACGTTTCGCACATGCAGTCGGTCGTCACCCAGATGGCCGACATCCTCTATCCGCAACTCGAGGAGCCCAAACCCACGGTCATCCCCGTCGGTCCCGACCAGGATCCCCACGTCCGACTCGCGCGGGACCTCGCCGAACGGATGCGCTTTTTCAAGGTGAGCGAGGCCTACGCCAGCTTCGAACTCGACCCCGCCGAACGGGACCTGGTCGCCGACTTCTACGAGCGACTCGATCCTGCCGAGTTCGACGACGACACGCTCCGGTGTGTCCACGTCGCCGAGGCGCTCGAGGAGACGCCGCTGTCGGATCTTGCGGTTGACGCTGATACGCTGAGTTCGGTCTTGACGAAGCTGAACGAGGCGGGCATGGAGCCGATCCGACCCCGCACGCGCTTTTTCGACCGGCGGGCGACCGACGAGGCGTTCGACGCGCTGATCGACGCCATCGACGGCGAAAAGCGGGTCTACGAGAACCACGTCGACGCCTTCGAGATCGACCTCGCCGAGGCCGAGGAACTCGCCCGCGAGGTCGAAGTCGACACCGGCGGCTACGGCTTCCAGCCACCGTCGTCGATCTATCACCGGTTCATGACCGGACTGACCGGTGGCAAGATGTCCTCCTCGATCCCCGCTTCCCACATCTCGCTGCTGGACGATCCCCAGGACGGCTACGACAAGGTCAAGGCGGCGACTACCGGCGGCCGCGAGACCGCCGAAGAACAGCGCGAGAAAGGCGGCAAGGCCGACGAGTGTCCCGTCTACGAACTCTACGCCTACCTGCTGTCCGGCGACGACGACGAGTTCGCCAAACGCGTCTACGACGAGTGTGTCGGCGGCGAACGCCTCTGTGGCGACTGCAAGGAACAGGCGGCGCAGTTGATGCGGGAGTTCCTCGAGGAGCACCAGGAGAAACGTGACGAAGTCGAGGAGCTACTCGAGGACGTCGACATCGAACTCGAGTCGCCGCGGCGTCGCTAGCACGACCGACCCGGCTGCCGGCAGCGGCTCCACCGACGCGCGATCGACCGTTTTTCGAGTACGAACGGCGCGGGGAGGTGGTGTCTGACGAAGCTATATACGGTTGTTCGTGAAACGACGCAGTACTGATGGGTCGGTCCCTCCGCCCGTCGGACGACGACCTACTGGCCTCCGCTGACGTTCTCGGTGCGTTCGGCGTCACACCGGCGGACCTCGACCACGCACCGGCCAGCGATGGCTCTCTCGAGACGGCGCTCGCCGACGCGCTCGCGGCGGGCGTCGACCGGACGACGGTGCTTCGCCGGACCATTACCCGGAGCGAGCGCGGGCTCGCCTGCCCGGCCCGGTACTCGACGGCCGACCTCGAGTCCGAACTCGTCGCCGTCTTCGAGGCGATCGGCTGGTCGCTGTCCGTCTCTCCCACCCGTGACGGACTGGTACTCACTGCGGCCGACCGCCACGACCGCCGCCGCGAGACGACCGTCACGTATCCCGACACACCGCTTGGGGACGACAACCTCCCGGCTGTCCTGTGGACGATCAACGACGCCGTCTTCGCGGGAACCGACGCGCGGTTCGTCCTCCTCTCGACCGGTATCGACCGCTGGCGGGCCGCGCTGATCGATGAAACCGAACTCGAGCGACTCCACGATCACTACGGCTCGCGACTCGAGATCGGCGAGCGGCCGCTGTGTCCCGACCACGGCCTCGCGGCGTACGTCCCCGACGCGAAAGCTGGCGACACGATCGGATCGGGAGACGGCGAGCCGTGGCCGCCATGGGCGCTCGAGCGGGACGCTCGTGGGACGGCCACCCGAAACGAGGACGAGGGCGTCGACTCGCTCATCGACGAAGCGGAGCCGTCGACTGGTTCGGATGCAGCGTCGGTATCCGCCGACTCGAGCGAGATCGACGGCTTCGAACTGCGCGGCAGCCCTGCAATCTCGCGACAACGCGATGGCGCTGACAGCCGGTCCGCTGAAACGACACCTGCATCGACGACGTCCGGTGATGCGGGCACATTCGGGGGCTCGCGTCAGGACAGTCAGTCAACCGATACCGACGACTTCGGTACGCTCTCGGGATCCAGCCAGACCGCCCGCGTCACGAACGACTCGTTCGGAACCAACGTCGACTGTGGGTCCGAAGACGACCGGTATCGTGCGCTTGGGGCCGCACTCGACGCCGGCGGGGCCGTTTCAGTGCGGGGATTGCTCGAGGACGACGATTTCCTCCCCGAACTGCCTGCCACCGAATCCGAGGAGGTCCGCATCGAATTCACTGACGAGTTCGACCCCGCGGCGATCCCCGAGGCGACGGCCGCCGCCGAAGAAGCAGGGTTCGAGTGGGTCGATTCCGGCTCGCTCGAGACGACGCGTGTCCCAAACGGATGACGGCCCGCAGGCGGCCGCGGCCGGCGGACGGATGCCGAACGGTATGCTGACGCGTATCACAACGTTTTTAGCCCGCTCGCGAATCATCCCGGATATGGCACTCGAATCCCGCGGCCGACGTGCGTGTGCCGGTGTCCTGTCGGGGAGATCGAGACAGGGTTCGGAACGCGAACGGCGTGCGTGTTCCGGTGTCGGCGAGCAGCCACAGCGACTACACCCGGGATTCGACTTCTTTTTCGCCCGGTGAGCCGGGCCGGTGGATCCACGAGCGTCCACACCGGATGTCCGTGGCGAAACCGACCGTCCGACGCCGCTATCGGGGGCCACCCCTGAGCAGTATCGGAACCGCTAACTGACCAACACGCAGCCATCCAAACAAGCGAATGCAACTTCCAGAACAACAGGTCGCGGTCCTTGAGACCGCGAGTGCGGACGAGGCAACGTCCGTCGATGCCCTCGCCGCGGCGACCGATCTCCCCCCCGAGACCGTCACTGGGGCCGTCTTCGAACTCGAGGACGAGGGGCTGGTCGCCGTCAGCGAACGCGTCGACGAAACGGTCGCGCTCACCGACGAAGGACGTGAGTACGCCGACGAGAAACTCCCCGAGATCCGGCTCTACGAGGCCGCACTCGAGGCCGGGGCCGACGCCGATCCCGTCTCGATGGGACAGGTCATCGGTGCGTCGGGGCTCGAGGGCGGCGCGGTCGACATCGCGCTCTCGAACTACGCGCGCAAGGGCTACGGCGTCATCGACAGCGGCGAGATCACCGCTGATTCCGACGCAGAGCCCGATGCTGACGCCGAAGCGAACGCGCTCGCGGCACTCGCCGACGTCGACGACGCGCCGGTCGATAGCGTCGACGTCGACGCGGATACGCTGGACCAGCTCGAGCGCCGCGGTCTGCTCGAGCGAACGGAGTCGACGGTTCGCGAGGTGACGCTGACCGAACTCGCCGTCACGGAGCTGATGGCGGGGATCGAGACCGCCGAGACGGTCGGCCAGGTCACCCCCGAACTGCTCACCAGTGGTGAGTGGGAGGACGTCGAGTTCGCCGAGTACAACGTCGAAGCCGATGCCGAACAGTTCGAGGGCGGCAAGGTCCACATCCTACGCCAGACCGCCGAACGTGTCAAGGACGTTCTCGTGGGGATGGGCTTTCAGGAGATGGAAGGCCCTCACGTCGACGCGGACTTCTGGATCAACGACTGCCTGTTCATGCCCCAGGACCACCCGGCACGGACTCACTGGGACCGGTTCGCCCTGGAGCAGCCGACCCACATCGACGAGCTACCCGAAGACCTCGTCGACCGCGTCGAGCGCGCCCACAAGGAAGGCGTCGGCCCGGACGGCGAGGGCTATCACTCGCCGTGGGACGAGGACTTCGCGCGGGCGCTGGCCCTGCGCGGGCACACCACCTCGCTGTCGACCCGGTATCTCTCGGGCGAGGAGATCGGCGACCTCGAGCCGCCACAGCGCTATTTCAGCGTCGAAAAGGTCTATCGTAACGACACGCTCGACCCGACGCACCTGCTGGAGTTCTTCCAGATCGAGGGCTGGGTGATGGCCGAGGACCTCTCGGTGCGCGACCTGATGGGCACCTTCGAGGAGTTCTACTCCCAGTTCGGGATTACGGACATCCAGTTCAAGCCCCACTACAACCCCTACACGGAGCCGAGCTTCGAGCTCTTCGGCACCCATCCGACGACCGGCGAACTCGTCGAGATCGGCAACTCGGGCATCTTCCGCGAGGAGATGTTAGAACCTCTCGGTGTGGAGTGTGACGTGATGGCGTGGGGACTCGCGCTCGAGCGACTGCTCATGCTGATGTACGGCTTCGAGGACATCCGGGACATCCACGGAACGCTGTGTGACCTGGAACTGCTGCGCGAGACGGAGGTGACCTACTGATGCCCACGGTCGATATCGACCCCGACGAACTGCGTGACCTGACCGGCCACGAGGAGAAAGGCGACGAGGAACTGAAGGAGGACCTGTTCGGCCTCGGCCTCGAGTTCGAGGGCCGCACCGAGGAGGGGGCGTTCGAACTCGAGTTCGCACCCGACCGACTCGACCGACTCTCGGTCGAAGGTGTTGCCCGCTCGATGCGCTACCAGTACGGTGACGCGCGAGGAATCCACGTCCCCTCGCCGAACTCGGCGGACTGGACGATCGAGGTCGACGAGTCGGTCCCCGACGAGCGGCCGTACGTCACGGGTGCGGTTGTCCGTGACGTGGATCTCGACGAGGAGGCCCTCGAGTCGCTCATCCAACTGCAGGAAAAACTCCACGCGACGATGGGGCGCAAGCGCGCGAAAGGCGCAATCGGGATCCACGATCTGACGATGCTCAAGGGCAGTCCCGCGACGGAGGGCAACCCGACGATCGAGTACGTCGGCGTCGAACCCGACGAGGACCGGTTCGTGCCGCTCGATTCCGACGCGGAGATGACGCCCGCGGAGGTGCTCGAGACTCACCAGACGGGCCAGACCTACGCCGATCTCGTCAGCGAGTACGAGCGCTACCCCGCGATCTACGACGACATCGGGCTGTTCTCGTTCCCACCGGTGATCAACGGCCGCCGAACCGAGGTTTCGACGGACTCGCGTGATCTGTTCGTCGAGATGACCGGCACCGACCAGTGGACGATCGACAAGATGCTCAATATCGTCTGCTACGCGCTCGCGGCGCGCGGGGCTACGCTCGAGGAGGTGACGGTCGAGTATCCCGACAGCGAGGTCGTCCGTCCCGATCTCTCGACCAAGACGAAGACGGTCGCCCACGACCGCATCGAGACGATCCTCGGCATCGGCCTCGACCCCGCCGACGTGATCGACTTGGCCGAACGGTCGGGTCTCGAAGCGGAAAAAGAAGAGAACGAGGACGGCGACCTCGTCTACGAGGTGACGATCCCGCCCTATCGCGTCGACGTGCTCCACCCGCTGGACATCATCGACGACCTCGGGCGGGCCTACGGCTTCAACGACCTCGAGCCCCGCTATCCCGACGTGGGGACCGTCGGCGGCCGCCACGAACGCTCTCGCCTCGAGCGCGCGGTCCGCGAGTCACTCGTCGGACTTGGCTTCGAGGACCTCCTGAACTTCCACATGATCAGCGAGGACGAGAACTACGACCGGCTCGACGTCGAGCCGGGAGCGGACGTCTACGGGGCCGGCGAGCCCGCGACGATCAAAGAGCCCTACAGCGAGGACTTCACCATGCTCCGGACCTGGGTCATGCCCTCGCTGTTGATGGTCCTCGAGCGAAACACCCACCGCGCGTACCCACAGGATCTCGCCGAGATCGGTTTCGCCGCTGAAATCGATGACGACGAAAACACCGGTGTCGCGGAGGGTCGCCGCGTCGGGGCCGTCCTCGCCAGTCACGACGCCGGCTACGAGGATGCCAAGGCACGGCTCCAGGCGCTCGCGCGTAACTTCGACGTCAGCCTCGAGACGCTGCCGATCGAGCATCCGACCTTCATTTCCGGTCGCACCGCCGCCGTCGTCATCGATGGCGAGGAGGTCGGCGTGATCGGCGAGGTCCACCCGAAGGTGCTCGTCGAACACGACCTCGAGGTGCCGGTGTCGGCCTTCGAGTTCGATCTCGAGGCGCTGCGCTAAGAGAAAGCGGTTTTCTCGAGTTCGAGAAGCAGTTTGCGGTCGCGGTCTAATCGATTGTACCGCGAGCGAGTGAAACGAGCGAGCGGGCCGACGACTGACTCGGAGCGAACGAAGCGAGCGGAGAGGAAGGAGGAGTGCTTTTGATCGAAATTTTGTCGAGGGACATCGCGCTGACGGCAGCTACGCTGGCGCCAGCGTGACAGACCGCAGAGCAAAATTTCGTTCTTTAGAACTCGTGTTCAACGTCGTCTTCGTCAGCCTTTTGGATGATGATTTTGCCGTCCCGGACTCGGACGAAGACCTCGTCGCCGATATCCATGCCCGCGACTGCGAGTTCATCCTCGTGGAGATTGAGGTGGACGTTGTGATAGTTGCCGTCGTCGTCTTTCGCACCGCTTGGACTCAGCTTCTTTTTCCGTACCATCGCGGGATTCTATTCCGAACTTCGCCGTAGGATATACTTAAGTGTTTTCGACGCCCAGGCAAATGATCGGCCACCGCGCGCTGAGACGGGAAGTACGACACGGCGCCAGCCGCTGACTGGAGATACTGCGAGAGAGTGGCGTTCGCGCTGTACTTAAAGATACCGACGCAGTCGGTCGGTTTTCGGGGATATCTTTATGTCGAGTCGTGTGCTCGTTTGACACGGAGGCGAAAATCATGGTACGCGAAGACGGTAAACGGAACTTTGCACTGCGCGAATCGGGCGGTGACGAATCGAGTGTCTTCTCCGGGAACACGCCCCGTCAGGCCGCGCTCAAGGCGGCCCGACGACTCGAGCCGGGCTCAAGCGAGGAAGAGGCCGAACGCGTCGAACTCAAGTTGCGAGAGAAGGGGACGGACAAGGTCCACATCTACGACGGCTGGGCGTGGGAGGAGACGGCACCAAGCGACAAACCGGACTGGATGCCCGACGAAATCACGGAAGCGAACGTCTCGAAGAAGGGAATCGAACACTTAGACGAGTAGGCAGTCCGCTCGGTCGGTATCTCTCGTGTGGTCGGCTGCCAGCGGTGTCGCCTGCGATGTGTATCCGAAGCCGACGCAGTCCTCTCGGACGACAGCAGCAGGTTGACGAGTATATTGCGAAACCCGACGGTCTTTTGGCCCATACTACACTATCTGCCCGTAATGGACGCAGTTACGCTGGGACCCGAAGGAACCTATTCGCACCGGGCGACGAGTGCAATCGCTGATGATGGCGAGATCGATTTCCGACAGTCGGTCACGGCGATCGTCGACGCCGTTGCCGCCGGCGAGTACGACCGCGGCGTCATCCCGATCGAAAACAGCATCGAAGGCTCGGTGACCGAGAGTCTCGACGCCATCGCTGACTACGATGTCGCCGTCGTCCGTGAGATCGTCACTCCGATCCGCCACGCCTTGCTCGCACAGGGCCCGGAGTTCGACACCATCGCCAGCCACTCCCAGGCGCTGGCGCAGTGTCGCTCGTATCTCGAGCGCGAGTACCCCGACGTAACCCTCGAGGCCGTCGCGAGCACGGCCCAGGGTGTCGAGTTCGCCCGCGATGACCCGTCGGTCGCGGGGATCGGCCACCCGGCCAACGCCGAGGACGGCGTCGATCTCGAGGTCCTGGCCGAGGACATTCAGGACCAGGACTCGAACGCGACGCGGTTTTTCGCACTCGCGCCCGCCGACGAGCGCTCGACCGGCGGCGGCAAGACCTCGCTGGTGGTCTATCCGAACGCGAATTACCCCGGACTGTTGCTCGAGTTGCTCGAGCCCTTCGCGGACCGCGATATCAACCTGACCCGTGTCGAATCGCGCCCGAGTGGCCAGCGGCTGGGCGATTACGTTTTCCACGTCGACTTCGAGGCTGGCCTCTACGAGTCGCGCACCCAGGAAGCGATCGCGGAGCTCGAAGAGCTCGCCGAGAACGGCTGGGTCCGGCGGCTCGGCTCGTACGACACTGAACACGTCGTCGAGTAAGAGGGCGGCGGCCAACCGATTATTCAGCGGCTGTGCTGTCAGCAGGACGAATCCAGTCTCGAATGCGATCGGCGTAGGCAGAATTAGCCGTTATCGAATCGGGACAACGCCGTTCTGTCAGTTGCCGCGGTAACTGACCACAAACTGTTTTTCACACCCCACGCTAGCACGGGTATGCCACTCGCCCCAGGCGATGACGCGCCGGCCGTGACCGCACCGAATCAGGACGGTGAGACCGTCAGCCTCGCGTTCGCGGAGCCGACGGTCCTCTATTTCTACCCGAAGGACGACACGCCCGGCTGTACCGTCGAGGCAAACCAGTTCCAGCGCGAGCGCGAGACCTACGCGGACGCCGGCGTCGACGTCTACGGTGTCTCGACTGACGGCGTCGACTCCCACCGGTCCTTTTGTGAATCGGAGGGCCTCGAGTTCGATCTACTCGCAGATCCCGACGCCGAAATCGCTGCGGCCTTCGGCGTCGAGCTTCGGAACGGCAAGACTGCGCGGACGACGTTCCTGCTGGCCGACGGCGAAGTGCAGGCGGTCTACGAGGGCGTCGATCCCGACGGCCACGCACGTGAGATCCTGCTCGACGCCCTCGAGGACGATCTCGTGACTCTTCCCGAGTGAGCGTTCTGTCGTCGTTCTGCGGGCAGAATTTATCCCGGTCGGGGACCTACATACGAGTATGCGACGCAATCCGTTCGACGAAGTAGAGGAACTGCTCGACCGCGTGAGCCGACAGGTCGAAGAAGGGATGGCTGCCGGCGGGCTGCAGGTTCCGGGGACGGTGCCGGTCGACGTCGCCGACCGCGACGAGGAGTACGTCGTCACGGCCGACCTCCCCGGCTACGAGACCGACGACATCGAGCTGACGCTCTCGGACGGGACGCTGCATCTCGAGGCCGACCGGTTCGACGAAGGTGAGTTCGACGAAGGGCGATACATTCGTCGCGAACGGACGGAAACCTCGGTGAATCGCCGGATTCGGCTCCCCGAACCGGTCGACGAGGACGGGGTGGCCGCCGGCTTCGAAAACGGTGTGCTAACGGTTCGCCTCCCGAAGGAGTCGGGCGGCGAGGATTCGAAGCAGATCGATATTGAGTAAGCTTCACGCTGAAAGCCGGCTCCCGGAAACTCGTTTTCGAGGACGGTGAGCAGTGCCGTACAGTGGTCTGACGGACTAGTGTATGGAAAGGTATAGGGAGATGTCTCACAGAGACGTATATAAGCAAATGAGCGACGAGGGATACGACCACGCGACGGTCGAACGGCGCTGGCAGGAGGCGTGGGACGACGCGGACGTCTATCGGACGCCCGATGACGTCGACGATCCGACGTACGTCCTGGGGATGTACCCGTATCCGTCCGGCAAGCTCCATATGGGCCATGTCCGCAACTACACGATCACGGACGCGTACGCCCGGTATCGCCGGATGCAAGGCGACGACGTGCTCCATCCGATGGGATGGGACGCCTTCGGCCTCCCCGCGGAGAACGCGGCCAAGGAACGCGACACGAACCCGCGTGACTGGACGTTCGACTGCATCGAGACGATGACCGACCAGATGGAGGCGATGGGCTTTGGCTACGACTGGGAGCGCGAAATCACCACCTGCACGCCGGAGTACTACCAGTGGAACCAGTGGCTCTTCTCCCGGTTCCACGAGGAAGGACTAGTCGAACGCCGCGACGCCGAGGTCAACTGGTGTCCCGAGTGTGAGACCGTGCTGGCCGACGAACAGGTCGAGGGCGACGACGAACTCTGCTGGCGCTGTGATACGCCGGTCGAACAGCGCGAACTCGAGCAGTGGTTCCTGAAGATCACCGAGTACGCAGACGAACTGCTCGAGGCTATCGACGACTTAGAGGGGTGGCCCAACTCGGTGCGCCAGATGCAGCGCAACTGGATCGGTCGCCAGTACGGGACGGAACTGGACTTCAATATAGAAGGGTACGGCCCCGTCGAAGCGTTCACGACCCGCGTCGACACGATCCACGGCGCGACGTTCTTCGCGCTCGCGCCCGACCACCCGATCAGCGAGGAGTTGGCCGAGGAAGACGACGACGTTCGCCACTTCATCGAGCACGAAGCCGACCCCGACGGCGACGAGCCAAACGGCGTCGAGACGGGTCTGACTGCAACCAATCCCGTCACGGGCGACGAGATCCCGGTCTACGTGGCGGACTTCGTCCTCTCGGACGTCGGGACGGGCGCGCTGATGGCCGTGCCCGGGCACGACGAGCGCGACCACGCGTTTGCCGAGAAGATGGGGATCGAGATCAAGCCCGTCATCGCCCCCGAACCCGACGACTGGGACGGCGAGACGGTTCCCGACGCACCCGACGTCAGTGAGGCGGCGTTCACGGACGACGGCGTCCTGATCAACTCCGGCGAGTACAGCGGCCTCGACAGCGAGACCGCCCGCGAGCGACTCACCGAGGACATCGAGAGCGCCGAGGAGGCCACCCAGTATCAGCTGCGCGACTGGGGGATCTCCCGCCAGCGCTACTGGGGGACGCCGATCCCGGTCATCCACTGTGACGACTGTGGCCCCGTCATGGTCCCCGACGAGGACCTGCCGGTCGAACTGCCGGAGTTCATCAACACGACCGGGAATCCGCTCGACGCCGCCGAAGAGTGGAAGGCGACGACGTGTCCGGACTGTGGCAGTCCGGCGACCCGCGAGACCGACACGATGGACACCTTCGTCGACTCGTCGTGGTACTTCCTGCGGTACGTTTCACCCGGCTCCGAGGAGGTCCCCTTCGACCTGGAGCGGGCCAACGACTGGATGCCCGTCGACCAGTACGTCGGCGGCATCGAACACGCCGTGATGCACCTGCTCTACTCGCGATTCTTCACCAAGGTGCTCGCCGACCACGAGGGCTTAGAGCACCGCGAGCCCTTCACCAATCTGCTGGCACAGGGCATGGTTCAGCTCGAGGGCGAGAAGATGTCCAAGTCGAAGGGTAACGTCGTCTCGCCCCAGCGGATCGTCGAGGAGTACGGCGCGGACACGGCGCGGCTGTTCATGATGCAGGCTGCCCAGCCCGAGCGCGACTTCGACTGGAGCGAGGAAGGTGTGCAGTCGACCTATGCCTTCCTCACCCGACTCCAGGGGATGGTCGAGGACTACGTCGCAGACCGGCCAGACGGCGACGACGACGCGATCGCCAGCTACGTCGACGCGGAGATCGACGCGACGATCGCCATCGCCAGCGACGAGTACGACGACCTGACGTTCAACAAGGCGCTGCGGGAGACCCAGGATCTGACGCGGACGCTGCGCCAGTACGCCGACTACACCGAGCCCCATGCCGAGACCTTCGAGCGTGGGCTGTCGGCCGTCGTCCGACTGCTTGCGCCGGTCGCACCCCATCTCGCCGAAGAACTGTACGACGAACTCGGTGGCGACGGCTTCGTCGCCGAAGCCGACTGGCCGACCGCGAAGATCGACCGCGATCGCGTCGCCAAGCGGCGTCGGCTGGTCGAGAACACCCGCGAGGACATCCGCGACATCGTCGAGGTCGCCGGTATCGATGATCCCCAGGCGATCGACGTCGTTATCGCCCCTGGTTGGAAGTACGACGCCTTAGAGATCGCCATCGAGAGCGATGCGGACAACCTGATCGGCGAACTCATGCAGCAGTCGCACATCCGCGAACAGGGCGACGCCGCGGCCGACTACGGCCAGGACCTCCAGGCCGAACGCGAGGCGCTGACGATGAGTCTCGCGCCCGAGGAAGAGTACGAGGCACTCGAGGCGGCCGCGTGGCTGATCGAACGCGAGTTCGAGGCTCCGGTCGACGTCGTCCGCGCCGACGAGGCAGACGAGAGCGTCCTCACAAACGCCGAACCCGGTCGGCCGGCGATCGAGATCGACGACTGAGAGGAGTCCGTATGAGACCGACGCCGACGGCGGCCTGCGACACGAACCGCCATCGGATCTAACAACAGACTATCTATTTTATACGCTGGCTCGCTGTAGAGGCGTGACACTCGCTGGTTCCGAGGATGACCGAACAACGCACGGATCCGTTTCGATGGACGTTCGCAGGGGGGTCGTCACCGAACGCACCACACGTCGCCGCGATGACCTGGCGCGACGGGCTGTTCGTCCACTGGCCGGTCGACCCGGACGCGCTGCGACCGCACGTTCCCGGCCAGTTAACCCTCGAGACGAGGGACGGCCATGCCTGGGTGGGCGTGCTCCCGTTCGTGCTCACGAACGTGGGCATCCGCGGAACGCCGTCGATCGCACGGCTGGCCTTCGGCGAACTGAACGTCCGAACCTACGTCCGGTATCAGGGCGATCCGGGCTTGTTTTTCTTCAGCATCGACGTCGGCAACTCACTGGTCGCGACGGCTGTCGGCCGAGCGACCCGGCTGCCGGTCTACGACGCGACCATCCGGGTCGGTGCCACCGAGGAGAAACACGTGACGTTCACAAGTGACCGCCAGCAGACGGCGCGTGACGGCCCCGCTCGCTTTGCCGCAACCTATCGTCCCGACGGCGAGGTCTTCACCGCCGAACCGGACACGCTCGCGTACTGGCTTACCGCCCGCCGACGGTTCTACGCGCCGAGCGCGAGGGGTGTCCTGGCCGGCGAGATCGCACACGATCCGTGGCCGCTCCAGCCTGCCGCGGTGACGATCCACGAGAACACCATGTTCGAGGCGAACGACCTGCCGAGGCCGACCGGCGATCCGGTCGTCCACTACGCCGACGACCTCTCGATGACCGGCTCGATTCCGCGCCGATTGCGTGGGAAGTGATACGGCCTGTCGACAGCCGCACGGCCTGGGCTGAGACCCTACAACTCGTCGGCGCCGATCATGTCGAACCCGTACCCCGCACCGTCCGCAGACGCCTGCTCGTAGACCACGTGTGCAGCCGCCACGTCCTGGATCGCGAGCCCGGTCGAGTCGAAGACCGTGAGACCCGTCTCCGCAGTCCGGCCGTCTTTCGCACCGACGACGAGTTCGCCGATCTCGCCGTAGATGTCCCCGTCCGTTAGCACACCCTCGCCGTAGGGGACGTTGATCTCGCCCGAGTGGGTACACTGCTCGTGGTCGTCGATGACGATCCGGGCAGCCTCGAGCACCGCGTCGTCCAGTTCGTGTTTCCCCTCGGCGTCGGCGCCGATGGCGTTGATGTGCGTGTGCTCGCCGACGTCCTCGAGGCTCACGATCGGGTCCTCGACTGGCGTCACCGTCGAGAGGACGTCACACTGGCCGGCCTCCGAAATCGAGCCACCGCGAACGTCGAACTGGTCGTCGTACGTCTCGACGAACCGCTCGACGCGCTCCTCGTCGGGGTCCGAGACGACGACCTCCTCGATCGGCCGGACCTCGCTGATCGCCTCGAGTTGCATATACGACTGGACGCCGGCTCCGACGAGCCCGAGGCTCGAGGCGTCTTCGACGGCCAGATAGTCGGTCGCGACGGCCGCCGCCGCCCCGGTGCGTTTCATCGTGAGCGTCGTCCCGTCCATGATCGCAAGTGGGAACGCAGTCTCGGGGTCGGAGTAGATCATCGTCCCCAGGACCGTTGGCAGGTCGTGATCCTCGGGATTGTCCGGGTGGACGTTGACCCACTTGAGCCCGGCCGCGTCCCACTCGCCAGTATCGAGGTAGGCGGGCATCGACCGGAAATCGCCGTTGTACTGCGGGAGGTCGATGTAGGACTTGGCGGGCATCTGCGTGTCGCCGCGTTCGAAGGCTCCGAAGGCACCCTCGACGGCATCGATGACGTCGGCGAGGCGCGCGTACTCGTCGACGTCGTCGCTGTCCAGAAGCAGCGTGTTCATACTCGTGACTATTGGTGGCGGCTACTTAAGTCGTCGTGAACGATGCAGTGGACGCGACTCGAGCGAACGCGGATCACGGCACTCGAATAGAAAACCGATCGAACCGGGAGCGACGGTGAAAGCAGAAAATCGGGCCGACTCGAGAGAGGTTCAGGTGAATGGCTTTCTCGGTCCCGCTGTCGCAACGCTGAGCATCGGCGAGCGAAGCGCGGTTCGGAGCCCGAAGGGCGAGAACCGCGGAAGCGAACGGGCGAAGCCCGTGAGCGCTCCGCGCTCGGGCCGACGAGCAACCAACGGGAGTGAGGAGGCTTTTATACTAAATTTTGCCGAGGGCCGCCTTCGGCGGCCCGCAGAGCAAAATTTAGGTTTAGCTCGCGGGCCACTCCGTTCCCCGCTCGCTTTCAGCGGTTCTCACTCACTACGTTCGTTCCGAACCGCTCTTACATCATGCCGCCCATGCCACCGCCCATACCGCCCATGCCGCCCATGCCACCGCCGCCCGGCGGCATCTCCTCGTCCTCGTCGTCGTCGTGGGAGACGGCGAGGTCGCCGGCAGCGATGACGTCGTCGATGCGCAGCAGCATGACGGCCGCTTCGGTGGCGGATTCGATGGCCTGGGTCTTCACGCGCAGCGGCTCGTAGACGCCCTCGGCGTCCATGTCGATGGTGTCGCCGGTGTAGGCGTCGAGGCCAGCACCGGTGTCGCCACCGTCGTGGGCGCTGCGGAGTTCGACCAGCGAGTCGATGGGGTCCAGCCCGGCGTTCTCGGCCAGCGTGCGCGGGATGACCTCGAGCGCGTCGGCGAAGGCCTCGACGGCCAGCTGTTCGCGGCCACCGACGGAGTCGGCGTAGTCACGCAGGGCAAGCGAGAGGTCGATCTCGGGTGCGCCGCCGCCGGCGAGGACCTTGCCGTCCTCGATGGTCGTGCGCACCACACCGAGGGAGTCCTCGATGGCGCGGTCGATCTCGTCGATGACGTGCTCGGTGCCACCGCGGAGGATGAGGGTGACGGCCTGGGCGTCGTCGACGTCCTCGACGAAGATGCGCTGGTCGCCGGCGATCTCCTTCTGGGCGACGCTGCCGGCGAAGCCGAGATCGTCCTCGGTCAGGTCGTCGACGCTCGAGACGGGCGTCGCGCCGGTCGCGCGGGCGAGCTGGCTCTGATCGCTGGACTTGACGCGACGGACGGCGATGATGCCCTCCTTGGCGAGGTAGTGCTGGGCCATGTCGTCGATACCGCCGTCGACGAAGACGACGTCGGCACCGGCGTCGGCGACCTGCTCGGCCATCTCGCGGAGCTGCTGTTCTTCCTGCTCGAGGAACTGCTCGAGCTGGTCGGGGTCGGTAACGTTGACCTCGGCGTCGATCTCGGTTTCCTTGATCTCGAGGTCGCCGTCGACGATCGCCACGTTGGCGTCCTCGGCGAAGTAGGGCATGTTCTCGGAGACGCGCTCCTTGTCGACGATCACACCCTCGACGAGCTCGGAGTTCTCGATGGAGCCGCCGACGACCTTCTCGACTTTGATGTTGTCCGTGTCGACGCCGTCGTCGTCGGCGACCGCGCGAACGGCCTCGACGACGAGTTCCGAGAGCAGGTCTTTGGCGCTTTCGGCGCCTTTGCCGGTCATCGCCGTCGCGGCGATCTGCTCCAAGACCTCGGTGTCG
Source organism: Haloarchaeobius amylolyticus (assembly GCF_042678045.1). Lineage (GTDB taxonomy): Archaea > Halobacteriota > Halobacteria > Halobacteriales > Natrialbaceae > Natrinema > Natrinema amylolyticus_A. Next base: position 41,084 of record NZ_JBHUDI010000011.1, on the reverse strand, counting down.
TCCTCGTCGACGTCGATAGCGATCTCCTCGAGCGCGTCGATCGCTTCCTCGGCGGCCTCGCGATACCCCTGTGCGAGGGTGGTCGCGTGAATGTCCTGGTCGAGGAGGTCCTCGGCCTGGCTGAGGAGTTCACCGGCGATGACGACGGCACTCGTCGTGCCGTCACCGACTTCCTCTTCCTGGGTCTCGGCGACTTCGACGATCATGTCGGCCGCGGGGTGGTCGATCTCCATCTCCGAGAGCAGGGTGACACCGTCGTTCGTGACGATGACGTTGCCCGAGGAGTCGACGAGCATCTTGTCCATCCCCTTCGGGCCGAGCGTCGTCCGAACCGATTCGGCGACGGCTTTCCCGGCCTGTACGTTCATGGACTGTGCGTCCTCTCCGGAGGTTCGCTGGCTGTCCTCCGAGAGTACGATAAGGGGCTGGTTGCCCATCTGCTGTTGTGCCATAGTCAAGCGAAGGATTGTTTGCGATTCTATATAAACCCTTCGAGAATTGTCGGGTCAAATCACTGTACGAGGCCCCACTCCGGTCGTTCCACCCGAGCGCTTCGCCTGGTATTTATATTATTCTTCGTTCCTCCCGCGACGCAAATCGGCGGCGAGCAACTTGCTCGAGGCGACATTTCGGCCGCTGCCGGAGATGGCCTCCTTACGCCCCCTCGAGTCGCTTGGCAGCGATGATCGCCGCTGCGCCGACGACGGCGGCCAGCCCGGCGCTCACGAACGCAGGGGTGTATGTTCCGAGCACGTCGTATCCGACGCCGGCGAGAAACGGCGCGGTGAGCCCGGAGAGAGCAAAGGCACCCGAAACCAGTCCAAACACTGCGTTCAGGTTCTCCCGGCCGAACAAATCGCTGGTCAGCGGTGCGAGCAACGCGCCGTTTCCGCCGTAGGCGAGACCGAACACGAGTGCGAACCCGAGGAGTGCGGTCGTCGTCTCGAGTGCCGGCAGGGCGAGCGTCGAGACGCCCATCACCGTCGAGCAGCCGGCGAAGACGTGAACGCGGCCGACGTAGTCCGATGCGTAGCCGATTCCCACCCGACCGATCGCGTTCGCGCCGCCGATAAGCGCGAGCGCGGTCGCGCCGGCGGTCCGGGAGAGCCCGATATCGGAGGCGTGGACGACGAGGTGGACGAAGACGATGTACATCGTCGTGTAGATCAGTATCCAGCCGACGAAGACCAGCCCGAACGACGGCGACCGTGCCACGGCGTAAATCTCGCCGAACTGGGCTCGGAGCGACGGCTGTGTACGGGTGCTTCGCTGCCCGCCGTTCGGCGTTGCCTCACCACCTCGAGACCCGGAAAACTCCCCGGCTGGAACCGGCTCCGTCGTGGGCTCATCCTTGATCAGCAGCGTCGCCACGAGCAAGAGAACAGCGACGACGCCGGCCAACACGAAAAACGACGAGCGCCAGCCGACGCGATCGATGAGCGCGGTCGCCGCCGGTGCGACGACGAGCATACCGGCGCCGAGGCCGGCAGAGGCGACGCCGCCAGCGAATCCTGCCCGCCGATCGAACCAGCGCGGCACCGTCGCATACGCCACGACGTAGACGATACTCATACCGAGCCCGGTGACGACGCCGTAGGCGAGGACGACCGTGAGCCACGACGTCGCCACGCTGGTCCAGAGCAAGCCGAGACAGAGCACGACCGTCCCGACGGCGAGCATTCGCCGCGTGCCGAGTCGATCGACGAACACGCCGACGAGGACCGCGCCGACGTAGAGCAGCAAGGTCTGGACGCCGAATGCGATCGTGGTCACGCCTCGAGAGCGGGCGAAGTCCGTCGCCATCCGCTCGAGGAAGACGCCGAAGGAGTACGAAAGCCCGAAAATGACGAACGAGCCTAGAAAACACGCAAGGACGACGATCCAGCCGTAGTAGGGGCGATTCATTGAGATAGCGGTCGATATCGTGAGTCGAACATCGTGAATCGAGCGAAAGCGGCGAAATCGTACCGGTTCGAACGCGGCGCACAGAGCAGGCGTCTCAGTACGGGACGGCGTAGAGGACGACCGCGAGGAACGGGATCAGCAATACCAGCATGGCGATGGCGTAGCCGAACATCTCACGGGCTTTGATCTTGGTGATCGCGAGCAGCGGGAGCGCCCAGAACGGGTTCAGCAGGTTGGTGTGGGCGTCACCGACGGCGTACGCCATCGTCGCGTGGGCTGCCGGAATGTCGTACGACTGGGCGGCCTCGAGCACCGACGGCCCGAGGACGATCCACTCGCCGCCGCCGGAGGGAACGAACATGTTGGTGACTGCCGCGGCAAGCCAGGCGAAGATCGGGAACGTGGCCGGCGAGGAGATCGTGAGCAGCCCCTCTGCGATCATCTCCGCGAGACCAGAAGACGCCATGATGCCCTGAATCCCGGCGAAGAACGGAAAGAGGAGGATGACCCCGGCGGCGGCGCTCGAGGCCTCGCCGAAGCGCTCACGGTAGAGTTGCGGGCGCGTGTAGATTGCCAATCCGGCCATCAGGAACGCGAAGTTGACGACGTTGAGGTTGAGCGCATCGAGGCCGAGCGTCGCGAACGTGTAGCCGACCATCACGATCCCGGCAAGGGCGATCAGGCCGCCCATGAGCCGGCTGTTGTTGATCCGCTCTGCGGGAACCGAATCGCCCAACCCTGTGTCGGGCTCGTCTTCGGCTGCCGTCTGCAACTCGCCGCCGTCGGTACTCGTCTCGAACAGGTCCGCTTCGGGGATGTACTCCGTGATCTCTCGGGACCGTTCGGGCGCCGGGCTCAGCAGGTAGAGCACGACCGCAGCGAATGCGATCGAGAGAACGGTAAGCGTCAGCGCGTAGGGGTGCAGGATCGTCTCGGAGGTGGGAATCGTCCCCTCGAGCAGCCCCATCTCGATGAACTCATTGCCCTCAGTCGCGAGCAACAGCGGTGCGGAACCGGACAGGCCCCAGTGCCAGGTCAGCCCGAGGCCCATGTAGCCTGCCACACACAGCAGTGGGTAGTGGACGGTGATGCCGTTCTCGTAGGCCGTCTTTCCCATCTCACGCGCGAAGATGGCACCGATGATCAGCCCGAGGCCCCAGTGGACCCAGGCAAGTCCCATCGACACGATGCCGACGAGGACGACCGCTTGCTTCCCGCTCGAGGGCAACTGGCTCAGCCGCCGGAGGCCAGCGTTGACCCGTGGATGGTAGGCGACGACGAACCCAGTCATCAGGATAAGCACCATCTGCATCGCGAACGTCAGGAACGCCCAGAAGCCGTCGTACCAGAACTCGACGGCCTCGAATATACCGGCATCCGTCCCGACGACGGCAGCGATGTAGACGATGTACGTGAGGATGATGGCGAACAGGAACGGACTGGGCATCCACCGCTCGACCCAGGTGGCCATTCCGTCGCCCATCCGTTCGAGTGCCGATTCGTCTGTGGTACTCGATGCCATGACTTTCGATCTCACCACCACTATATAAACCTTGATTGTTTTTATCCACAAACGAGTGAGAATATATCCGGACAGTCACTTCCGTGCGGGATATGGAAAGCTGAGTTCGAGCGACGGGCCGGCGATACGGCCGACCCGCCGGTTCGCCGTCTGCTATTGTCGTTGTGGGTCGGCGGTCGGCTCGTGCTCGACGTAGCTTCGCGTACGCGTCGCTGTGAAGCCGTCAACTCGACGCCGAAAACCAATCGATCATCGATTCAAGAACACGACTGCCGACTCGAGGGGCGAGCGTCTTGCGGTCAGGACTGGCCACCGGGGAACCGGTGGTACTCCATGCCCTTGTGTTTCATCTCGTTGTGCTTGTCCTCGAGGAAAGAGTAGACCGCACCGTGTGGGGCCCCATCCAGCAGCATTTCGGCGGCGCTGCGGACGGCGTCGACCTCCTGTGGTGCGCCGATGACGCCGAGCGTCGAGCCGTAGATGACGACGTCGGCACCAGTGAGTTCTTCCATCAGTTCGCGGGTCCGGCCACCTTCGCCGATGAGCCGGCCTTTCTTGCGTTTCATGTCGTTTTTGTTGCGCGAGGCGGCGTCGATGTCGACGACGTCGAACAACATCATGTCGTCCTCGAGCAGCCGCAGGGCGTCTTCGGGGGCGAAGCCGCGACCGATTGCGCGGACGATCTCGGGACCTTTGAGTCCGAGCACGGGATCGCCGACGGCTTCGACGGCGACGGAGCCGTTCTCCGAGTCGATGTCGAGTCGCACTTCGGCTTCCGCCTCGATCTCGCGCATCGTCTCGCCTCCTTCGCCGATGAGAACGCCGATGCGGTCCTGCGGAATCTTCACGTGCTGCATACAGTCCGTTACTGGCTGGGTGAGGTTAAGACCTTGGTCCGCGACTACTGCGAGGGTGTTGCAGCCACGCACACGGCTGTCTCGGATGGTGGCCGGTGCGGTGCACGACGATCAGTCTCGAGAGGGATCCGGCTCCGGGCTCGTGACGAACTCGAGCAACTCGTCTTCGGACACGTCCAGTCCCTGTCGGGAGAAAAACGAGGCGACGTTCCGACAGTCCCGCTCTAAGAACTCGCGGCTGTTGGGGTGGTGAACGGTGACGGCCTGTCCGAGGTCGATGAACACGAGCTGTCCCTCGTCCTCGTCGAAAACGACGTTGTACTCGCTCAAGTCGCCGTGGATCAGACCGGCCGAGTAGAGTCGACGCATGTACTCGCGCATGACCTCGTAGGCGGTCTGAGGGTTCTCGATGTGGACCTCGCCGAGCCGCTTCGCGCGACCGTCCTCGGAGCCGATGTACTCCATGACCAAGACGTTGCGCTCGGTCGCGATCGGCTCGGGTACGCGGACCCCGGCCGCTTTCGCTCGCCGGAGGTTCGCCAGTTCCTTTTTCGTCCACGCGAGGACGACGTCTTTCTTCTGGCCGCCCAGACCTTCGAAGCGGGGATCGCCCTCGAGGTAGTCGCGCATCTGCCGGAAGTTCGAGGCGTTGATCCGGTAGATCTTGACCGCGACCTCGCGGTCGTCGCCCAGTGCGTGATAGACGTTGGCCTCCTTGCCCGTCGAGAGCGGCCCGCCGAAGGCCTCGACGTGGCCGTCCTGGACCAGTTTGTACAGCGCCGCGAAGGTCGCGTCGTCGAACACCGACTGCTCGACTTTGAACTGGTCGGCGTCTTTGATGCGCTCCTCGAACTGCTCGAACTCCCGGTCGCGCTTGCGGGCGATCCGATCCGCTTCGGTATCCGAGACGTCGATCTCTTCCCATTCGTCACCTGGGGTGTCGACCTCTTCGAGGTCGACCAGTCCGAATTCCGTTCCCTGTCCCATCTATTCGGCTCTACGGGTCGAGCGTGGGTAAATACTGGGACTCGTTCGAAGACCCTGCTGGTGTCGACGACAGTCAGACGGACGCCTGTCGGTCAGTACCGGCGCGACTGCGAGTCATCCTGCGGCCCCGCCGATAACTCGTGACAGCAGACCGTATCAGGCGACCCCCAGGCACACTTTTTGCGACGTCCGTGGTAGCTATCGGCTGTGAGTAACTCGACCGAACGCCGCCCCGCGGGGACCGAGCGATGACGGGCCACGACGTAACCCTCGAGCGGATCGACGGCCCGAACCGGACGATCGAGGTCGCCGACGACGAGACGGTGCTCGAGGCGGCCCAGCGGGCGGGCGTCCGGCTGCCGTACGACTGCCGGAAGGGGACCTGCATCACCTGCGTCGGCCGGTTGCTCGCGCTCGAGGACGGCGAGTCCGAATCCGACGCGAGCGGAGCGGAGCAGCCACGCGACACCGACGCGTTCACCTATCGGCGCCCGCCGGCGGCGCTGACCGACCGCGAGCGGGCGGACGGCTACGTCCTGTTATGTATCGCGTCCCCGCGAACCGACTGCCGCGTCGAGGTCGGCCCGCGGGTACGCGCCGAAGTCGGCGACAGCCCCTGGTCGTAGCTCCCCCGCCCGCTGCCGTCACAGGTCCCAGCTAGACTTATCCTCTTGCTCGTGGTGGTGGTTCTCATGAGTGATGCTAGCACACCTAGAGACGTCGAACCGGACCACGACCACGAGCACCACCACGACCACGAGGGCCCTGGGTACGTGACGCCACAGGCCGCCATCGAGGAGGGCGGCCGGGAGAAGCTGGCGTACGTGATGAGTCTCTACGTCGGCACTGACATCGACGCGCCGGACTTCGTCGCGGTCGTCGACCTCGATCCCGACTCGGAGACCTACTGCGAGATCGTCGACCGCATCGAGATGCCTAACCGCGGCGATGAACTCCATCACTTCGGGTGGAACGCCTGTTCGTCGTCGTGTCACGTCGAAGGCCTCGAGCGCCAACACCTGATCGTTCCCGGCCAACGGTCGTCGCGGCTCCACGTGATCGACGCGAAAGACCGGCGAAACCCCGAACTGGTCGAGGTGATCGAACCCGAGGAGGTCTTCGAGTACGACCTCTCGGCACCGCATACGGTCCACTGCATTCCGGACGGACAGATCCTGATCAGCATGCTCGGCGACGCCGACGGCGAGCTCCCCGGTGGCTTTCTCGAGTTAAACGAGGACTTCGAGATCGAAGGCCGGTGGGAGCCGCCAGGCGAGATCGAGATGAACTACGACTATTGGTACCAGCCACGCCAGAACGTAATGGTCTCGAGCGAGTGGGCCGCGCCGAAGACGTACTATCCGGGCTTCGACCTCGAAGATGTCGGGGAGGGCAAGTACGGTCAGAAAATTCACTTCTGGGACTGGGAAGACGGCACTGTCGAACAGACGATCGACCTCGGCGAGGAAGGGAAGATCCCGCTCGAGGTGCGATTCCTCCACACGCCAGAATCGACTCACGGGTTCGTCGGGGCCGCGCTCTCGTCGAACATCTTCCACTTCTGGCGCGACGAGGAAGCCGGCGAGTATCGCGCGGAGAAGGCGATCGACTTCGAGGCCCGCGAGCACGAGGACTGGGACATGCCCGTTCCCGGCCTGACGACGGACATCCTGATCTCGATGGACGATCGCTACCTGTTCGGCTCGAACTGGCTTCACGGCGAGGTCTGGATGTACGACATCTCGGACCCGTCGAACCCACGACGGGCCGACTCGCTGTCGGTCGGGGGCACCTTCGGCGAGGTTCAGGAAGTCCAGGGCCGCGAACTGAGCGCTGGCCCGCAGATGCTCCAGCTCTCGCTCGACGGCGAGCGACTCTACTGGACCACCTCGCTGTTCTCCTCGTGGGACGACCAGTTCTACCCCGAGGAGGCCGAACGCGGCTCGGTAATGTTGAAAGCCGACGTCGATCCCCGGAATGGAACTCTCGAGCTCGACGAGGACTTCCTCGTCGACTGGGGCGAGTGTCCGGCGGGCCCGGCCCGCGCCCACGAGATCCGCTGGCCCGACGGCGACTGTACGAGCGACGTCTGGCAGTGACCGAACCGATGGCACGTCACGAGGTCCGCCTCGAGTGGCCCACCGGCCGAACGCGGACGCTCGCGGTCCGCGCGGACGAGACAGTTCTCGAAGCGGCCGGGCGCGATGGGATCGGATTGCCCTACGGCTGTCGGACCGGTGCCTGCGGGACCTGTACCGGGCGGCTGCTCGAGGTCACCGGCGGCGAGTTGGACGACGATCAGACTCCCGCTGTCGACGATGCGTTCTCGTATCGCCGGTGTCCACGGGCCCTGAAGGACCGACACCGGGCGGATGGCTACGTGCTGCTGTGTGTCGCCGAGCCGCGGACAGACTGCCGACTTGCCGTTGGCCCGAGCGTGCACACCGAACTGGTCGACAACCCCTGGAAGTGACGCGCCGGTCCGTCTCGAGGCGACCGCTGACGGTTCGGACGCGCCGCGGTCAGTAGCATTAACGGGGGCGAGACGCTATCCTCGAGCAATGCCAGTCGCCGACGAGAACGTCGACGAGGAAAACCCCTACCTCCGGGATCCGCCGACCGATTTCGATCCGGTCGAGACGCTTTCGGAGGCGGAAGCCAAACATCAGGTCGAGCAACTCCGCGAGGCGATCCGCGTCCACGACCGTCGGTACTACGTCGAAAGCGAGCCGCTGATCGCCGATCGGACCTACGACGCGCTGTTCGCTCGCCTGCAAGAGCTCGAGGATGAGTTCGACCTCGCCCATCCCGATAGCCCCACGTGCAGCGTCGGCGGCGAGCCGCTCGAGGCGTTCGAGACAGTCGAGCACGTCGCGCCGATGCTTTCGATTGACGCCAGCGGCGATGCCGAGGACGTCCGTGAGTTCGACGACCGCGTCCGTCGCGAGGTCGGTCCCGCTCGGTACGTCTGCGAACCCAAGTTCGACGGCGTCTCCATGGAGTTCGTCTACGAGGACGGCCGGCTCGAGCGTGCCGTGACCCGCGGGGACGGGCACGAAGGCGACGACGTGACAGCCAACGCACGCACCATCGGGTCGGTTCCACAGCGACTCCACGGCGACTATCCCGACTTCCTCGCGGTGCGAGGCGAGGTCTACATGCCAAAAGACGCGTTCCAGGCGTACAATCGCGAGCGCATCGAACGTGGCGAGGACCCCTTCGCGAACCCCCGCAACGCCACCGCGGGCACGATCCGCCAGCTCGACCCCTCGGTCGTCGCCGAGCGCCCACTTTCGGTCTTCTTCTTCGACGTTCTCGAGGCCAGCGAGCTCGCGGATAGCCATCAGGCCGAACTCGAGCGGTTCCCCGACTGGGGGCTCCGGGTAAACGACCGCGTGGCGGTCGTCGACGACATCGAGGGCGCGATCGACTATCGTGATCGTATGCTCGAGGCCCGCGACGACCTAGACTACGAGATCGACGGTGTTGTGATCAAAGTCGACGACCGCGACGCCCGCGAGAAACTCGGCCGGACGGCCCGCCACGACCGCTGGGCGTTCGCCTACAAGTTCCCCGCCCGCGCGGAGGTGACGACGATTGCCGACGTGGCGGTCCAGGTCGGCCGGACGGGCCGGCTGACGCCCGTGGCCCTGCTCGAGCCGGTCGACGTCGGCGGCGTCACCGTCTCGCGGGCGAGCCTGCACAACCCCGCGGAGATCGCCGAGAAGAACGTCAACGTCGGCGACACGGTCCGCGTCCAGCGGGCCGGTGACGTGATCCCCTACGTCGAGGAGGTCATCGAAAAAAACAGCGAGGGCCACTACGAGCTGCCCGACACCTGCCCCGTCTGTGACAGTCCCGTCGAGCGCGACGGCCCCATCGCGTTCTGTACCGGCGGCCTGGGGTGTGACGCCCAGCTCCGCCGGTCGATCGAGTACTACGCCGGCGACGACGGCCTCGACCTCGAGGGGCTGGGCGAGAAGAGCGTCCGCCAACTGGTCGACGCTGGCCTCCTCGACTCCGTCGCCGACCTCTATGCCCTCGAGCGCGACGACCTGACCGACCTCGAGGGATGGGGTGAGACGAGTGCCGAGAACCTGCTTTCCGAAATCGAAGCCAGTCGCGAGCCGCCACTCGATGCGTTCATCTCGGCGCTTGGTATCCCCCACGTTGGTCCGACGACGGCTCGCGAACTGGCCCGCGAGTTCGGTACCTTTGGGGCGTTCCGCGAGGCCGCCGAAGCCGACCCGGATCGGCTCGAGGGCGTCGACGAGATCGGCGCAACCGTCGCCGAGACGATCCACGACTTCTTCACGAGCGAGGCCAACACCGCTGTCGTCGACGCCATCCTCGCGCACGTCTCGCCACAGGAAGCTGACACCAACACCGGCGGCGACGAACTCGACGGGCTCACGTTCGTCTTTACCGGCTCGCTCGAGGGGGTGACCCGCAGCGAAGCGCAGGAAACGGTCGAAGCGCACGGCGCGAACGCGACGAGCAGCGTCTCGGGTAACACGGATTACCTCGTTGCCGGCTCGAATCCGGGCACGACGAAACGGGAGGACGCGCGGGACAACGACGTGCCGATCGTCGATGAAGACGAGTTTCAGGCGCTGCTCGCGGAGCGGGGGATCGACCTCGAGTAGCCACTCGAGAACCCGGCCTTCGAGCCAGCACGCACCGAGCGTCGACTACCGGATTCGAACGAGTCGCTCGTTCCAACACTCTCGACAGCTCGTCTCGTTGGTTTCGTACGTACAACCGCAGTTCGTACACCGGTAGATCCGCTCCGTCGAATGCAGTCGTAACAGCCGTCGCAGGTGCGTCTTCAGGGTACCCATGATGGCAGTAGCGTCTTTGCTACGAGTTTGACCAGTCAGCAATCGTATATAAGCTTCGTGGGTAATGTCCGGAAGGGAATGTTAAATGCTATTCGAGCGATCGGGATTCAGCGCAGGGATCCGAAACGGCGAGGCCTCACCTGCGGCGGGTGAATACGACGAAGGCCGCGATCAGGGCAGCCACGATGCCGATGACGGTTGGCACGAGCTGCCCCGTGCCCCACTCCCAGCCGAAGTACTGTGTCCCGACGATGGCGACGAGTGCGACGGCTATGCCGATCGCCGTGATAACCGGAGACGTGCACCGCCCGATCGAGAGTGCCACATCAGAATGTTATTTGCCCAACATAATAGGGTCCGGGTCCACCGTGATAGACGGCCACTCAGGTCGGCATTCGCTCGGCGATAATTGACAGCGACTCTCGCCCATGCACCTCTCCCTCGAGATCCGGCAACGTCACGACCTCGAGGTCGGGGAACGTCTCGTGAATCTCCGCGAGCCGGTCCTCGTGGCGGGCCTGCCGTGACTGACAGCGCGGACAGCCCTCGTGTGGGTCCTCGAGCACCCGGTTGACGATCAGGCGCTCGACGGGCACCCCGGCCTCACGAAGCCGCGCGACGAGCCGTTCGGTCTCCGCGATGGCCATCTGCTCGGGTATCAGGACGACCCGAAACTCGGTCCGATCGGGGTCAACCAGCAGTTCGCGAGCGCGCTCGAGGCGGGCCTGAAACGATTCGAGGCTCTCGTCGTCGTCTTTCCCGCCGAGCATCGACATCGGGCCGAACATCGCCGTGCGGGCAGCCGAGCCGATCCGGCGGGCCTGCCCCCGCAACGATTTGGCCGTCTCGAGGGCGTTGCCCATGATGCCGGGCATATCGAACAGTCGAAGCGTGTGGCCCGTCGGTGCGGTGTCGAAGACGACCACGTCCCACTCGCCGGAGTCGACGTACTCGACCAGCAAGTCGAGCGCCGCGATCTCGTCGCTACCGGCCGGCACGCCACCGGAGAACAGTCGTTCGATCTCCGCGTCCGAGAGGCTGATGCCGGCACTGCGCAGATCCGCCGCCAGCGCACGCGCCAGTTTCTCGTAGCGCTCCTGTTGCGTTGCCGGGTCGATCTCGACGCCCCACAGTTCGCCTTCGCGGTTCGTCTCGGGCTCGAGCGGCCCGGATAGCTCGAGTGCGGTCGGCTCCGAGCCGATGTCGGTCTCGAAGGAGTCGGACAGCGAGTGGGCCGGATCGGTCGAGACGACGAGGGTTCGCTGCCCAGCGGTAGCAAGTGCGAGTCCGGTGGCCGCAGCACAGGTCGTCTTGCCGACGCCGCCTTTGCCGCCGTAGTAGATACAGTCGGTCACGACCACGGATACCACGGTCGCTGATATAAACGACATCCCGACAACAGAACCGGACCTATCGACGGTCGGCCGTCGACAGGCGTTAGATATCGACGCGGTCGAACCGATACAGCGCGACGGCGAGCGGAACGAGGATCCAGAACAGCAGGATCAGCAGGGAGAACCAGTCCTGGAGGAAGAACGGAAGTCCATCGGGGAAGGCCGCCTCGTTGAACGACGTCCCGATCCGGTCACTGGAGAGGGCACTGAACAGCGTGATCGTGTTCTGGTAGGCGTTGCCCGGATCGATCATGTTGATGAACTGCGCCCAGTCCGGCAGGCGCTGTTGCTCCATCTGCTGGCCGCCGAAAGACACCGTATAGGAGACGCCCTCGATGTAGCCGCGTTGCATCAGGAGGTTGAGTGCCGTCTGGATCGAGTTCCAGACGATGTAGAAGAGGACGAAGACGCCGAACATCGCCGCGCCGGCCATCGTCGTCGACCGGGTCAGTGACGACAGCGAGACTGCGATGCTCATGTACGCCAGGCCGTAGACGACCGTCATCGCGAGGAAGGCGACGTACGCGGGGAAGGAAAACTCCGAGACCGCAAAGGCGACGGCGACCATCGCGATGAGAAAGCCGACGATAAGCGACAGCGAGAGGACGGCTGTTCGGCCGAGGAGTTTGCCCAGCAGGACGTCCTTGCGGGAGTGGGGCAGCGACAGCAGGACCTTGATGCTGCCAGTTTCGCGTTCGCCGGCGATCGACTTCCAGCCGAGTATGAGCGCGATCAGCGGAACGACCAGCTTACACACCTGACTGACGAGCGCGATGAAGTCGATCGTCGTGAGCTCGTCCGGATTCGCCCACGTGAGGAAGCCGGCTAAAGCAGCCATCAGCGTGAAAAAGAAGGCGCTCAGCCCCCAGAACAACCAGGAGCGAACCGCGTCCTGGAAGTCCTTTTTCGCGACCGCGCGGACACTCTCGAGGTCGATCGAACTCGCGGGCGAGCCACTCGAGCCCGCCGTCGTGGTTTCGGTGCTCATCGCGCGTGCACCTCCGTTTCCGCATCGGTCGTATATGTCTGGAAGACATCCTCGAGCGAGGCTTCGGTCGTCTCGAAGTCCTGCACCTCGATGCCGCGGTCCTCAAGCGCCGAGAGGACAGCCGTCTTCGAGCCGTCGACGGTGACGACGATCGTCGGTGGCTCGCGGTCCTCGACGGTAGCGTCGGCCACGTCGGGCAGCGAGCGGACCGCCTGCATGCTGTCGTCGTCGATCCGGTCGACGGTGACCCGCAGCGTCGTGCCGTTTCCGAGGGAGTCACGCAGCCCCTCGACGGAGTCGACGGCGACCATCCGGCCGTCGCGCAGAATGCCAACCCGGTCACAGACCGCCTCGACCTGTTCCATGATGTGACTCGAGAAGAAGACGGTCGCGCCCCGCTCGTTCTCCTCGCGGACGATCTCGCGCATTTCGCGGGCCCCGTTGGGGTCGAGGCCGGTCGAGGGCTCGTCTAAGATCAGCAGGTCTGGCTCGCCGACCAGCGCCATCGCGAGCATGAGCCGCTGGGCCATCCCTTTCGAGTAGCCGCCGGCCTTCCGGTCGATCGCGTCGACCAGCCCGACGCGCTCGAGCAGCGCTTCGGGGTCGTCGGCGGCGTTTTTCGAGTCGATGACGAACTCGAGGTGCTGGCGGGCGGTGAGCCGGTCGTACAGCTCGACGCCTTCGGGGAGGACGCCGGTTCGCCGGCGGATCTCCCGGCTCTGTCGCTGGGCGTCCATGCCGAGGACGCTGGCCGAGCCCGACGTCGGGCGGACGAAATCGAGGAGGACGTTGATCGTCGTCGACTTCCCGGCGCCGTTGGGCCCGAGGAAGCCGAACACTTCACCGTCCTCGACCTGGAAGGAGAGCGCTTCGAGTGCGACGGTCTGACCGAACCGTTTGGTCAGCTCGTCGACTGTGATAGCGGGCATGGCTGTGTGGTCGGAGCGGTGCCCGATAAGGTTTGTGCCACTCGGATTACGGCTGAATTCATCAGTGTCAGCCGATCCAACGGCAGATATAGGGGTGCACGGATACCCAGCGTCAGATCGGATCGTCGGGATCGTACTGCTCTGCGGTCCGCTCGGCCTCCGCGGCGTAGCGCTCGCGGGTTTCCTCGTCGGGCACCGCCTCGAGTTCGTCTTCCGGCACGTCGATCGCTGCGGTGACCTGTGGGCCGGTCCGTAATGCCGTCGAGGATCGCTGGCGCTGCTGATAGCGCAAGCCGTCCGGCGTCGCGTAGACCAGCGTGACGAAATCGCGGTCGCCCAGTTCCCGTTCGACCAGCCAGCACTGCACCGTCGAGTCGCTCATAGCCCGCGGTTTGGGGTCGAGCACTGAGAATGTACCGCGTTCGCGCCGTCCCGAAGGGACGGCCTACACGGCCGAACGACGACCGTACACGCGCGAACGACGCACATACACGGCTGAACGAGCCCCGAGGTACTTGGTGATCGGCGGTGGAGGGGTGACGACTACCGATGGCCAGCCGCCGGACCGACCGCATCGACGAGTGGCGCGAGCGCGCCGACGAGCTGTGTTACGACGGGGAGCACGTCGAACGCCGCATCGACCTCGAGCGCGCGACGGTTGTCGTCACGACCCAGCGCGTGCTGGCGTTCGTCCCCCACACGTCCGGGCCGGACTTTCGCCACGTCGACCGGCCGAACGTCGGGACCGTCACGATCGAAACGTCGCAGCGACTGGCCGTCCTCTGTGCGGGCGTCATTGCCGCGTTCGCCGGCGTCGCCGCAGTGGAAACGGCGACGACCGTCGAATTCGCGTCGTTCGTCCCGGCCGCCGGTCTCGAGGGGATCGCCCCCCTGCCCGGCTCCGATCTCGTCGTCGGGCTCGTCGAGGCCGCGCTCGCAGCAGTCGAGACGGCGCTCGTGGTCCTCGAGTGGAGCGTTCTCCTGGTCGGCGTCGCCGCATTCGTCGTCGCCGTCGCCCTCATTGGCTACTATGTCCGCTCGCGCGCGCGACTGCTCGTCGTGCGCGTCAGTGGTGACGAGGACCTCGTGATTCCCGTCACCGGGGCCGATCTCGCGGACGAGCCGGTCGCGGATCTCGAGGCCGCGATTCGACCTGGGTCGGGATCGCCGTCGACGCTCGAGACAGGCAAGGGCCGACGCGCCAGCAGCCGGGACCGGGCTGACCTCGAGGAGTCAGGCTGAAACCGTCCCGCTCCGTAGGGCCGCCGATGAACGCCGATGGGGTTCGCGAGCGCGCCGGATCGCTGCCGCGAGAGCCCGGCGTCTACCAGTTTCGGGAGGGTGAGACGACGCTCTACGTCGGGAAGGCGGTCGACCTCCGTGACCGGGTGCGGTCCTACGCCGACCCGCGCAGCGCACGGATCGGCCGGATGGTCGACCGGGCCGACGACATCGAGATCGCCGTCACCGACACCGAGACGCAGGCGCTGTTGCTCGAGGCGAACCTGATCAAGCGCCACCAGCCCCGCTACAACGTCCGGCTGAAAGACGACAAGTCCTATCCGATGGTCCAGGTGACCGACCACGACGCGCCGCGGATCGAGGTCACCCGCGATCCCGACGAGTCCGCCACCGTCTTCGGCCCGTATACCAGCAAGCGCCAGGTCGAGACCGTCGTGAAGGCGCTGCGCGAGACCTACGGAATTCGGGGCTGTTCGGACCACAAGTACGCGGGCCGCGACCGGCCGTGTCTGGACTACGAGATGGGGCTGTGCACCGCCCCCTGTACCCGCGAAATCGATCTCGCGAGCTACCGCGAGGACGTCACTGCCGTCGAACGGTTCCTCGAGGGCGAGACGGGAATCCTCGCCGACCCGCTGCGCCGGGAGATGGAAGCCGCTGCGGAAGCACAGCAGTTCGAGCGCGCGGCGAACCTGCGGGACCGGCTCGAGACCGTCGCGGCCTTCCACGGCGAGGGCGGTGAGGCGGTCCAGTCGGTCGGCGACGAACGGGCCGTCGACGTCCTCGGCGTCGCCATCGAAGGCGAGGACGCCACCGTCGCCCGCCTGCGCGCCGAGGACGGCAAGTTGGTCGACCGGGATCGCCACACGCTCGAGGCCCCCGGCTCCGCGGGCGCGACCGGCGCGAGCACGGCCGAGGGCGTCGCGAGCGTGCTTGCGGCCTTTCTCGTCCAGTACTACGCCGAACGAGAGCTCCCCGACGCCCTCCTGTTGCCAGAGCGCCATGGCGACGACGAGGTCACGTCCTGGCTCGCAACCGAGGGCGTCGCGGTTCGCGTCCCGGGTGCCGGTCGGGAGGCCAAACTCGTTGACCTCGCGTTGAAAAACGCCCGGCGCAACGTCGGTCGGCGCGACGAGTGTGGCATGCTCGCGGACGCGCTCGAACTCGACGCCGCCCGGCGGATCGAGGGCTTCGACGTGAGCCACGCCCAGGGGACGGCAGCGGTCGGCAGCAACGTCACGTTCGTCGACGGCAGCGCCGAGAAAAGCGAGTACCGACGGAAGAAGCTGACTGACCAGAACGACGACTACGACAACATGCGTGCCTTGCTCGAGTGGCGCGCCCGTCGCGCCGTCGGGGGCCGTGACGACCGGCCTGACCCCGATCTGTTGCTGATCGACGGCGGAAAAGGCCAACTCGAGGCGGCCCGCGACGCGCTCGCCGACGTGGGTTGGGACGTGCCGGCGGTCGCGCTGGCGAAAGCCGAGGAGCGCGTCGTAACGCCGGAGCGGGAGTTCGCGTGGCCGAGCGATGCGCCACACCTGCATCTCCTCCAGCGCGTTCGTGACGAGGCCCACCGCTTTGCGGTGCAGTACCACCAGACGGTCCGCGACGAGGTGAAGACGGTGTTAGACGATGTCGAGGGGGTCGGCCCCGAGACCCGGAAACGGCTGCTGGGCCGCTTTGGCAGCGTCGAGAACGTCCGCGAGGCGAGCCTCGAGGACCTCCGGAGCGTCGAGGGGATCGGCGAGAAGACAGCCGAGACGATCAAATCGAGACTCTGAGCGCGTGCGGACACACGTTTTACTGTGATATTCCGTGAGCAGCGCGGCCGCTCGACGACGCTCGGTGGTGTTCTACCTGCTGGGTCGGCTGGGTAGACCGCTCAGAACTCGTAGTGAGCGATCTCCTGTGCGTCACAGTTCGGGCATCGCTCGCTGTCATGCGCGAGCTTTTCGCCGCAGTTTCGGCATTCGTATAGCCCTGTACTGTCGGTTTTTCTGCGTAGTGTTTTCAGTACACCCATCGTTGGATCCCCACTCTTCTAGCGATTGCGGGTGTACAAACATTAACATTATCACGGGTCGTCGTGAGAATCACGTTCTCTCGACAGTCGATATTGAAAGGATGCTATCGTAACTGTGTCGAGTCAGTAACGTACGTTCGTGGCACTGCGATGGCCCCGTAGCGGCGTCGTGTCCAGCCGAGAAACGACCGGTTGCGACAGCAGGGACAGGACTATCCCCCCACACAGCTATGTCATCGTATGGCAGACGAAGACGACCTCGACGACTTGCTCGAGGAACTGGACACGCAGGGAGACCTCGAGACTGCCGAGCAGGTACTCTCGTTGCGGATCGAAAAACGACGCTACGACAAGCCGGTGACGATCATCGAGGGATTCGACCTGTCCAAGTCGGAACTTCAGTCGACCGCGTCGGATCTCAAGAGCGCGCTGGGGACCGGTGGGACGGTCGACGAAGGCCGAATCGAACTGCAGGGTGACCACCGCGACCGCGTACCGGATCTCCTGCGCGATCGAGGATTCGAGATACGCGAGTGAGCGATTCACAGGGTCGATCGGGCACCTGCTGATCGGATGTCGCCTTTTGACGGCACGGAGTTATTTATACTCGACATTCAATGATGAGGTATGGACATTCGATCCGCGACACCCGACGACTTCGAGGCGATCAGAGCCGTCGCCCGCGAGACCTGGCACGATACCTACGACGAACTCGAGGCCGATATGATCGACCGAACCGTCGACAACTGGTACACCGACGACTCGATGCCGCTCGAGGCACCCGGCACGATCGTTCTCGTTGCCGAAGCCGACGGCGAACTCGTTGGCTTCACCCACGCAGTTGCCCAGGGTGACAAAGCCGACATCCTTCGGCTGTACGTCCACCCAGACCACCAGAACGAGGGGATCGGGTTGACCCTTCACGAGCGGCTGATGGAGGAACTCGAATCCTACGACGTCGATCGCGTCAGATCGTTCGACTTCGCGTTCAACGACGCCAGCCGCGCGTTCTACGAAGGACTCGGCTTCGAACAGACCGACGAGGGCGAAGTCGAGATCGACGGCGAGTACTACCCCGAAGCCGTCTACACGCACGACGTATCGTAGCCAACGAGATTACTCACCTGTCCGACCGGGCCGCTGATCTCGGCTGTCAGCCGACAGGGCAGTTGCCGTCACCTAACTGAGATGGTGTAACTCCTTTGCTGCTCGCTGTCGTAACCCACGGTATGGAGATACGACCAGCGAGCCACGACGACCGCGACCGGATCAGAGCCGTCGCCCGCGAGACCTGGCACGATACCTACGACGAACTCGATGCTGAGACAATCGACGAGACCATCGAGGAGTGGTACAGCGACGAGGCGCTCGAGACGGCGTTGACGAAACCCGGCACGGCCTTCCTCGTCGCGGAACAAGACGGTGAGATCGTCGGCTTCACCCACGGCGTTGTCAGCGAAAAAGAGGGAGACGTCCTGCGCATGTCCGTCCACCCGGCCCACCAGGGCGAGGGTATCGGTACCGCGCTGTACGAGCGGCTGCGCGAGGACTTGCGGGACTTCAACATGGAACGGATGCGCGCCATCGACCTCGCTTCGAACGAGGGCGGCCGGGAGTTTTACGAGACCCACGGCTTCGAGCCGACCGACGAGGACGACGTCGAAATCGGCGGCGAAAAGCGACGCGAGGTGGTCTACACGCTCGAGCTGTAACGGCAGCTGTCGAATCGACGGATGTCTGGCTCGGGTGGCGATTCCGACGGTGCGGCCATCGTTCGAACAGGACGACTCGAACAGCAGCTATGCCATCTGTAGTGTCCGTTCGTTATCCGCTGTAATGGTGTGGACCGCTGCTCGAGGAACCCCAGTCGGATTGGAGACGTCTATCGCCCGTTGGTAGTACCGCTCGCTACATACTGTAGTAGCCACTGAACGTCAATGTACGCCCGATCGCACGACTGCTGTGCGATCGGTGTGGAAATCGTTTCAGTTGTTACTATGAAACAGAAACGGCTGCTGGTCCGATTCGATACGCTGGTATCACAGTGCATAGAATCGAGTAACATTCACAGGTAGCGGTGCTACCATCGGTATCAAATCACGACCTTGCAAATGCACCGCACGGACGCAAGTGGGGCGACGGTGTGCAGGGCTGTAGCACGATGGGGACGAAAACGCCCAGCGAGGCCGATATCCTGCGGCCGATCGGATCGACATCGACAACGTACTTCCTCATGGTTGCCATTGCGGGACTGGCGTTTGTCGCCTTTCTCGTGGGGTGGGCCTACCAGCTTCAGCAGGGGCTGGTCGTCACGGCCCTCGGTGACTGGGGCAGCGGCGGCGGCGCCACCTGGGGCATCTACATCGGCGCGTTCATCTGGTGGGTCGGGATCGCCCACGGCGGGATCATCCTCTCGGCCGCCGTCCGCCTGCTGGGCATGGACCGGTACATGCCGGTCGCCCGGCTCGCCGAGTTGCTGACTCTTAGCGGGCTCTCCGCAGCGGGCTTTTACATTATCGTCCACCTCGGTCGGCCCGACCGGATGGTCACCAGCGTTATCGGTCACTACCACATCACGGTTCACGGCTCGCCGCTGGTGTGGGACGTGACCGTCATCACGGCCTACTTCGTATTGACGGCGACCTACCTCGGGCTCACGCTTCGATACGACGTGGCCCGACTGCGCGATCAGCTGCCCGATCGGCTCGATCCGATCTATCGGGTCATGACGATCGGCTACACGAAAAAAGAAGACGCGATCATCGAGCGCATGGTCTGGTGGGTCGCGCTCGCGATTATCATTATGGCACCGCTGTTGCTCCACGGTGGCGTTATTCCGTGGCTGTTCGCGGTGTTGCCGAACTATCCGACCTGGTTCGGCGGCGTGCAGGGGCCGCAGTTCCTCACGATCGCGCTCACGTCGGCGATCAGCGGCGTGATTATTCTCTCGTTCGCGTTTCGGCGCGCGTACGACTGGGATCACATCATCACTGACGACATCTTTCGCGGACTGTTGCTGTGGCTCGGGTTCTTCTGTCTCCTCTTCCTGTGGCTGCAACTCCAACAGAACATCACTGGCCTCTTCAAGGCCCCTATCGACCTGACTATCGCAGCCCTCGCCAGAGCCACCAACCCCATCTACCTCACGTCGATGTCGCTGGTCTTCCTGACGCTGTCGTACATCTTCGCCCAGGCGATTCGGCCGGCGCTATTTACCAGGCAGCGAGCCATTATCGCTGGCCTTGCCGTCCTCACCGCGACGATCCTCGAGAAAGTCCTGTTCGTCGTCGAGGGGTTCTTACATCCCACCTTCGACATCTACGAGGCCATCCCGGGCGTCTACGTGCCGGGGCTGATCGAGGTCCTGTCGATCCTCGGGACGATTGGCATGGTCAGTCTGTTCTTCCTCACCGTCGCCAAGATCTTCCCCGTGGTCGAACTCCACGCGATCGAACACCTGCGTGACGGCCACGAATCCATCAACGATCACGAGTAGCGGCGAGTCGTCCCCGTTTTCGCATTTTGTCGACCGGCTGTAAGCGGAATCAGTGTGTCCTCGACCCGCCGACACGGGTCACCAGCAGCTATTTACCTGATGATGCTAAACCTGCTTTTAGAGATGTCTAAAATTCGCTTCACCATCTATCAAACCACGAGTGAGGTGCCATGAACGAGTTGCTGGACGTGTTGCTCGCGTCGCTCCGAGACGGCTACGTGCAGGTGAGCGCGTTCGTCGCGGTGACGGTCCTTGCGTTCGGCTTCGTCCAGTATCGGACCGACGGCGCGCTCATCAGCGCGATCGAGGACAACGAGCGACTGCAGGTGCTCTTCGGTGGCCTACTGGGACTGACACCTGGCTGTGGCGGCGCGATCGTCGTCATGCCGCTGTACGTCCGTGGGACGGTCAGCTTCGGAACCGTCGTCGCGACGCTCGGTGCGACCGCCGGCGACTCGGCCTTCGTCATCCTCGCGCTCGCCCCCGAGGCCGCATTGTACGCCTATGCCATCGCCTTCGCGGCGTCCGTCGCGACCGGCTATCTCGTCGACTCCGTCGGCCTCGGTGTCTCACGGGTCGACGCCGCCGTCGCGCGACTGTCACCGGCCGCGCGGCCCGACGGCGGCACTGCCGTCAACGGCGGTGTCACGCCGAATCCAGCCCACGACTACTGCGGGCCAGCGCCTACCCACGCCCACGAGACGGGGCCGGATCGTCGCTCTCGAGTTCTCACACCACTCTCCCATCTCGCACACGTTGCGTGGTGGGGGGCCGCCATCGCCGGACTGGTCCTCGGGACGCTCTACCTGCTTCGGGGTGGCCCCGAGGTCGCACTCGAGGTCGGCGTCGGCTTCGACGGCCTCTTTACTGTCGTCGGCATCGCCGGTGCGGTACTGTCGCTGTATCTCTACCTGATCGGCCGCCACTACGTCGGCGAGGGCGAGATCGCACGGGCTCGAGACTCCTTTCGCTCGACCTACGATACGCTCACCCACGCCGCGATGGAAACCAGCTTCGTCACCGTCTGGGTACTCGTGGCCTTCCTCGTGTACGAGTACGCCGTGCTCCTGACGGGACTGAACGTCGCCACTTTCGCCGCGGCGGCGGGCGTGCTGGCCCCGCTCGGCGGTGCAGCCGTCGGGCTGATCCCGGGCTGTGGCCCCCAGATCCTGCTCGCCAGCGTCTACGCCGAGGGCGGACTGCCCTTTTCGGCGCTGACTGCCAACGCGATCGCTCAGGACGGTGACGCCCTGTTCCCGCTGCTTGCCGTCGACGCCAGGGCCGCGGTCGTCGCCACGATCTACAACTTCCTGCCCGCCGTCGTCGTCGGCGTCGCACTCGACCTGCTCTGGGGCCCCGTTTTCGGACTGGCAGAGTTCGGATTCGGCGTGCTGTGAGCGAGTAGGGGGTCCGACAGCTGTCGTCGCTGGTTGCTCTTTGCGGTCCGTTTCTCGAGCAGTTCGTCGCCCACCGATTCCACTGCACGTCTCTCCTCGGTATCGCTGAGTCACGTGTCTCTGAACCTGATTCGGCGTCCCATCTCCCCCTGCCCAATCACGTTTTCGGGTTCGTCGACAGGCTATCAGTCTTGTTCTATCCAACACAACACTCTCATACTACTCCACTCCACTATATTTTAATAGTTTGAATAGTTATTATAAATTAACGCATGCGTCGTACGACTATGATGGCCAACGGACAACGCACGCGATCAGTTCGTGTGGGAACCACCGGATTGCCCGCCAGTGGCACAGCCAGGGTGAGTTGGTGAGATGATGCGTCGCCTCTCACAGGTTTCAACGACCGTCCGAAAGCGGCTCCCCCCAGTTGCTCGACCGGTTGCCGTGGCGCTGCTTTTGATGCTGTCGGTCCTCGCTGTGGCCGTCGTGACAGGCGCCATCGAATCCGTGGTTCCCTCGAGCGGTCCCGGTGGTGGCTGGGAAACTACGTCGTGGCTCGCCCTGATTGGTACAATCGTCGTTCTTGCGATCGTCACGGTCGGCAGCTATCTGCTATACCGACGGTATGCGGACTCACTCGCCACTCAGTGGCAACAGCTGTCGAAATGGGCACAGGCACTCATCGCTGGTGCGGTCTGTGGAACACTCGTTGCAACCGGCCTCGGCGTCGCTACCGTCGCTGGGCTGGTTCCGCTGGCGTTCGTCCCGGTGGGGGTGCTGGTTGCGTGGCCCACCGCGACCGTCGTTACACGCCGCCAGCGCCGCACTCAAACTGCGGATGACTCGCCATCCGCGCTCGAGTCGGCACTGATCACGACCGGGTACGCACAGCTCAAACTCCTCCAGACACGCACGCTCGCTGGTATCGTGGGCCTCGTCGGGGCCGTCCTGGGAAGCATCGGCATTCGTCTGCTCCTCTCGTGGCTCCCATGGGCCGACGTGATGCTAACACCGCTTCAGACTGCCGTCCTCGCCGTGTTCCTGTGGCTGATTGGAACGGTCCTCGTCTACAACCGCTACGAGTCGACGATCACTAACCGGACCGCCCTCACGATCGTCGGGGTCTCGAGCCCCGAACGCCAGGGGGACCGCGAACTAACGATCAAAAACGCCGGAACCGACCCCGTCGACCTCGCACGGGCGAAGCTTCGGGACACCAACCGTGACCGCTATCAGTTCGATGTCGACGTCACACTTGGGCCCGGTGCGTGCTGTTCGTTCGGGGTTCCAGCGTCGTTTTTGCTCGAGCCAAACGACGCTGCAATGGCGCTTCCGCTCGGGTATACACTCAAACAGGGGAGTGAACACCCGACGATCTATACACGGGACGGCGAGCAGTTCGTCCTCCAGCAACGGACTGAACCACGTGATCATGAGCGCCTCCGTGACGCGACCCGACAGCCGGTCGCAGTGGGTGTCGAACCGACACGCCAAGAGTAGCACCGTCGCGATTTCACCCGTTGGAAGCACTCCTCCTTCTTATTGCAGGAATATATGATGGCACAAACTATTAAATAAACCAATTACAATATGTTAGTAAAAGAATGAACAGGGATGTCGAGAGCAGAGACAGCGGCGAAGCAGCCACCGCTGACCACGTGCTGGGACTGGATGGACTGTGATCGGGAATCGTGATCGCCTCGCGTGCACGTCGACAGTGCGGAACGTCAGCGTAACTCGCCAGTGGTCGACGACGGACAACTCGTCGATGGGTGTCGAGTCGAGCGGTCTGCCAACAGTCGCTTGTCTCCACACCAGCGTCACGACTATCGCGACGCTGACGCCCGACCGCTTGATCGGCGGCCTCGGTGTCCGTATCGCGCGGAAGCGGAGCCCGGTCGCGTTGTCGTTTCTCCCGGCCATTGCAGTTCGTCCTGACGAAACGCTGGACGACAAGTCGGCGGGTTCGATCGTGGCTCCGTCCCCGTTTGCACGGCCGGGAACGGACACCCGTGAGGGCTCGAGTTCGCCTTTCACTCCCTCCAGCCGGTTGGACCGTCCCGATCGGTCCAGCAGCGCTCGCCAGTCACCTGCCACCGATCCGATGCGTGCGACGCGCTCGACCACCAGTATAGCGAATACCTCGCGTGCGGGTCCACAGCAATCGCTCGAGCTGTCTGTCGCTGTTGGACACCACGGTATACACAGCGATCGCACGCGTGCCGTCGCAGGCGGTGAGGGTCGTCGAGACACGACCGTGCTCACACGGACTGCGAGCCGACAGGTTGCGTCCGATGAGAAACGGCCACGACGCGTGCGACGGTCTCGGACGATCGTGGGACGATCGGCAGTCACAGGGGACAGCACGGCCGGGCTGGGTGCGCTCACTGCGGATGGCAGTCGCCGTTCGAGCGTACCGTCCAACGTGGCTGCACCACGCTCGTCACAGGCGCCCGTCGCTCGAACAGTATCATCGGCGCACAGGACAGTCTCCTTGTCGGTCGTTCACTCTCCCTCGAGTCAGGTCGGCACCCGTTCCGATATCACGACCGAACTCGCAGTCCAGCAGACCGGACAGCAGGTCGGTGAGCTGATCCCGAACACGCGAGCCGAGTGGGCAGAGACACAGCATGTCGGTGCCGGCTCATACGACAGGGGACAGCGACGTCGCGCCGGGAGCGATTCGGCTGTTCAAATAGCGAACCGAGACGTACCTGCTCGCTTCCATGACGAGGGCGACGAGCGACGAGATCCTGTCTGGCATCGTTCGGTGCGTCATCGCGATCGAGTGGCGCTGCGCCAGTATCGTGACCGTTCACGACCGGGAGTCGAGACGGAGGGAGGGATCGATCACCCTCGTCGTGTGTCCCGATTACGACCGGCGTTCTCGTCCCATCGGTCTCCACGGATCACAGTTTGCGTCCACAGCAGTCACCGCTCGAGCGACCTCCTTCGACCGCGGGCCGCGAGGACCCACAGACCGAGTCGGCTCGCCTCGCCTCGGTCGCGTCTCACGGCACGCACGCGGCTGCTCGGCGTGATCGTGCGGTCTCCGAGCCGGTGGCTCGAGCGCCCGCCGATTTCACACCTCTCACGGCACAACAGCGACCGGTCGCTCAGTCGGTAGCTCCGGTGCGGTCGTCGGTCACTACTCTTGACCGACGTGAACCCAGCGGTCGGGTAGGGTTGCCGTCTGCCATACGTCGGGACAGCGATGCAGCAGGAGTTACTGCCGGCCAGCAGTCTCACCGTTTCCAGCATGCAACTGAAACTGGGATCGTTCGTCCGTCGGCAACTGCATCGCCGATCGCAGATCCGTCTCGTTCGTTCGGCGACCGACGGCTCCGCCACGGTCTCGGGATCGACACACGGCGTCCAACCGACGACATATGGCCTCCCCGACCCGACGTGGCGCAATCACGAGTCGACGAGAGCGCCCCATCGGATCGAGGTAACCTGCCTCGCGGCCCCCTGTCGCTGCAAGCAGCGAGCGACACTGCTGTCGGACCGACCGCCCGTAGACCGAGCACGGACGACACGGCTGACCGAGCCAGTGGCGGTTCGGGTCGGTCAGTTTGGGGCCAGTCACTGATCGCCGCTTCTATTCCGTCTCCGGTCAGCGTGGCTCGCGTCGATACCGATCGGCCGGACCGACACTGGCCGGCGGCTGTGAGAACGGCGTCGGACGACGCCGAACCACGACCGCCATCAAGCGGACGAGACGGATCACAGCCAGTGCAACGAGCAGCAACGAGGCCGAGGCGGTTCGACGCTCCGCGACCCGTCCGAACACTGCCGCGCCGCGGTTCGCGCCGCACGCTCACGGGTTCGTGCAGTTCGATGCGGTTGCGAGTGGCACGACCACCCGTTCAGTGGCCCGGCCAGTCACGCCGATTCCGACGCGAAATCGGGACCACCGACGACGCTGCCGGTGCTCCACGGGGAATCCGGAGACTATCACAGCGGGCTCCGTCCGTGAATACGTCTGCCAGCGCGTCTCGAGCACGACTCACAGCCGACCGGAGCCGGGACAGGACCGCTGGCAGTAACACGACGGACCCGGCGTCCGGGGCCCGTGAACCCGAAGAGCAAACAGCCCCCGCTCCTGGCAGTACGTTTGGCAAGCCGCCGGACCACCGCTACCAGCCGGACGCAAACGCACTCGACGTGCACCACCGGATAACAGTGCGCCGACCGGATACTGAAGATCGATTCCGGTCCCGCTTGCCCGACCGGACGACAGCACCGGTGTCTCCGGCGATCACATCGCCGGAGCCGACGGCCGGCACAGAACGAGCGGTCTCGAGGGACCGGCCAGCCGGTGTGAGACTGCACTCGAGCGCGCCGATGTCGTGGGACTCGTCCGCCTCGGGTCCGAGGGCCGAATCGAGCGGGCATGGTCGAACCGGGGTCGTGCCGACCCGAGACGGGCGGTCGCCCTCGCAGGGAACCTCCGTAGCGGCCCGGATACGGGCTTCGTCGTGGACACGGCGTACACAGAGCGGCGAAAGACGAGTCTCGTCGAACGACGTTCCATCCGGACTCGGCGCCGGAGCCTCTGGTAGGGTCGACTCCGATCTCGCCTCGACCGCGCCGCCGAGGAAGGGGCTGCGCTCGAGTGCTACTCTCTCGACCGTGGGAAGAACGCGAGGCGAGCACCGGATTCGCTGGACCGGTGGCGACGATTACAGTCACTCACTGTCAGTCGGAACGGCGTTACCGGTATCGTCGACGGGTCTCGCCGCCCTCTCAACTCGAGCCGCCGTTGGCCGCGCTCGAACTGCTCGTTCGAGACCGACCCTGACGAGTCCGCGACGACGTCGGTCATCGGTGGACCGCCGTCGTGTGCGTCCAGATCAGTCGACGACCGATCTGGACGGTCGCGAAGGACAGTCACGCGCCCCCTCGGTGTCCAGATCCGGTGGTCGAACCGCATCGAGCCGCCGCGTTCGGACGACCGGATTGACTTCGAGTTCGGCTCGGCGGACGACGCCGGCTTTCACAGCCGTGGTGTCGCAGCTGGATCGCGCCGGGACTGCTCTCTCGAGTGACCATGTCGCGGCCACCGCCGACGCAATCGACGGCCGTGTCAGTACCGATACGTCCGACTCGGCTACGACGTTCCCGTCCCAGCCGTTGGTCGCGAACACGGCTGCGGTCAGCGATCGGCGGCGTCGGCCTAGCCGCCGTCTGCGACGCCGGTCGTCGACGACGGGCATTGCGGTCGGTCGGTCGCTCGACGAGTCCGGCCACGATCGCGACCGTCCTGCGGCTCCGTCGCTTATCCTCCATCCTCGAGTTGCGGGGCCGGAAACGGCTGTAACTGCGCTCGTTTCGTCGGCACGAAAGCACCGGTCGGGAGCATACGCGAACGTAGAACATAAAACAATAATTAATAGTATTGAATCAAATTTGGAGAACGTGATGAAAAGCGGAATGCAACCGAACGCAGCAGCGGGACGCCCATCATTGACGTACCGAACTGCGTCAGGTGCGGCCACGCAAGCCGCCGACCGGGACAGTTCGCAGCAGTTGACCGACGACACGTCGGCTGCGACAGCCACGTCGACCAGAACTGCTGGTGGCCCCGTCTCACGGCAGTCCAGTCGAGAGCGACGGCAGCATCGAAACCGACGCGGATCGGAACTCGACGCGCCGACACGAGTCAGCGACGAGCGTGACCCACCGACCACCCCGTCCCGTTCAGATCCCGATCAGACCTCGGAACCGCCACATCGTGGCCCGGCAGGGACTCGGACCCACGAGCGACCGCGACCGGACGATCGGTACCACCCCTCGATCCAACGGCCGGATCGGCAGCCGGCGGATAGCGCCGGCTCCGCTCCTGACTCGACCCATCATCGCCGGCACCGCTTCGATGGCATCGACGTGCCATCGGGGACGGATCCGCGCTTCGACGCCGACGTCGACCGTGCCATCCAAGAGCTCTATCGGAAACTCGAGCGGAAAATCAGGATCGAGCGCGATCGGAGGGGACTGTAGATGAGCGCCCGGAGCGGCAAACTCGAAAAAGCCCAGCTCATGATCCTCAACGGGAAACAGAAGGGCGAAACGATCGAGTGTGCGTTCAACCCGAACGCCTACACGCTCGAGAAGAGCGTCAACTACGGCGATCTCAAAGCGACCGGCTCGGGGGCGTCGATCATGCAGTTCGTCGATGGCAATGCGGAGACGCTCTCGATGGAGTTGTTTTTCGACACGACCGACGAACTCGATTCGGACGGCTCGCCTGACACGAAGCAGGTGGACGTTCGCGAGCGATACACGAAGCACATCGATACGCTCCTGTCGGTCGACGGTGAGTTACACGCACCGCCGGTGTGTCGGTTCGTCTGGGGTGATGGCATCGATTTCACCGCGTTGCTCCAGCGGGCGAACAAGCAGTTCACGAAGTTCCTGCCGAGCGGCGTTCCCGTCCGCGCTCGCGTGAACGTCGTGTTCATGGAGTACAAGACGGCCGATTACCTCAAGTCGGAGGTGTCGCCGGAGTCGACTGACAAGACGAAGGTCTGGACGGTCACTGACGGGGATACCCTCTGGCTGATCGCTGCCGAAGAGTACGGCGATGCCGCCCACTGGCGGACCATCGCGGACCACAACGATATCGAGGACCCCCGCGCGCTCGAGACGGGTGAGACACTCGAGTTACCACCACTGTAGCGATGCAGACTGGAACGACTATTCAGCCACGCTACTCGCCGCGGTTCAGAGTCGATGTCGGCGACACGAGGTTTCAGGAGCCGGGCGGCCGGATCGCGGACCTCGTCGTCGAGACGACGCTTGACGGCGCGGATCGGTTTTCCTTCACCCTGAACTTCCCGTTCGACGAGGAACTCGGCGAGTTCAGTGGGCTGACATGGGACGAGTTCGCGGTCGGGACTGATGTCGAGATTGCGATGGGGTATGGCGGTGACGGGACGCTAACGCCGCTGTTGACCGGGTCGATCCGGTCGATCAACGCCGAGTTCACGACCGATCGAGGGCCGTCGGTTACGGTCTCCGGATACGGGCTGCTCTGGGAGCTCATGCAGGGAACGAGCTCTGACTCGTGGACCGAGACGACGATCGGAGCGGCCGTCGAGGACGTGCTATCGTCGTACCCGTTTTCGACGGTCGACGTCTCGGATGCGTCGATCAACCGCGAAACGCTGATCCAGAACGGACAAAGCGATTACCGGTTCATCCAACAACTGGCCGAGACCTACGGGTTCGAGTTCTACGCCGAACGGGACACCGTCCGATTTCGACCTCACTCGGCGAAAGCCCAGGGCGACGAGCCGGTCGCCGAACTGTGGTACGGCGAGGCACTCCACGATTTCTATGCGGAAATCACGCAACGAACGCAGGTCGATGCAGTCGAGGTTCGGAGTTGGGACGGCCAGAACAAATCGGAGATCGTCGCCACCGCCGGTAGCCCGAACGCAAATTACAAGGAAGTTTTCAGAGTCCAAGCCATGTCACGGAACGAAGCGGAGCGAGTCGCCGAAACGAAACTGAATCGATTCTCCGACGACGTCATCACCGGCCACGGTGAGACCGACGGCACGCCGGAACTCAGGGCCGGCACCGTCGTCCGGCTCGAGGAACTGGGCGAGCGCTTCTCGTCGGACTACTACGTAACCGAAGCGACCCACCGGATGGGGAGTGCTGGCTATCGAACGTCGTTCGAAGCAACGGAGGTGTCTTCGTGAGGCCTACCGGGTTCATCGACGGCGGTCACACGGACGACGGCGGTATTCGCGGCGTCGCCGTCGGGATCGTGACGGACAACGAGGACCCGAAAGACCTCGGTCGGGTGAAACTCCGGTTTCCGTGGCGCGACGCTGACGACGAGAGCCACTGGGCCCGGATCGCGACCGAGATGGCAGGCGACGAGTACGGCACCTACTTTCTGCCGGAGATCGACGATGAAGTGCTCGTCGCCTTTGAGAACGGCGACGTCCACAGGCCCTTCGTCATCGGTGCGCTGTGGAACGGCGCACAGAGTCCACCCCAGACGAACGCCGATGGAGAAAACGATGTTCGCGAGATCCGATCTCGCAGCGATCACGCGATCTCGTTCGACGACGCCGACGACGGCAGCATCACGATTCGGACGGCCGGCGGGAACGAGCTCGTGATCGACGACTCGGGATCCACAGAGACGATCACGATATCTGACGATGCAGC
The DNA here is from genome assembly GCF_042678045.1 of Haloarchaeobius amylolyticus. Taxonomy (GTDB): domain Archaea; phylum Halobacteriota; class Halobacteria; order Halobacteriales; family Natrialbaceae; genus Natrinema; species Natrinema amylolyticus_A. Next base: position 11,307 of record NZ_JBHUDI010000011.1, on the reverse strand, counting down.
AGACAACAGCATTACCCTCGATTCGGAACGCGGCACGATCGCGATCGACGCGAAATCGGAACTCTCGCTGTCGGCATCGACGATTTCGCTCGATGGCGATTCGGTTACCATCTCCGGCACGAACGGCGTCAAACTCACACGGAACGGGCCGATCGACGTCGACAGCAAGGCGACGCTCTCGCTCTCCGGATCGATGATCGATGTTAACGGTTCTGGGATAGTAAAAATTAAAGGTAATCTAATTAGTTTGAATTAGATAAGGAAAAGATGAACCCTGCAGCGAGACTCGGCGACGGAACGGCACACGGGACGCCACTGACCGGGACTGCCAGTCCGAACGTCCTGATCGGGAAACGACCTGCGTGGCGAGCACTGGCGGACGTGCACACGTGTCCGCTCGTCACGGGGACCGTCCCCCACGTGGGCGGCACCGTCTCGAAGGGGAGTACCAGCGTGTTGATCAACGGGCTGCCCGCCGCGCGGATGGGCGACACCATCGTCGAGAACGGTCCGCCGAACACGATCACGAGCGGGTGTCAGACGGTCTTGATCGGCTGAGCCATGTCGGACGACTTTCTCGGAACGGGCTGGGCGTTTCCAGTTGAGACGGATGCTCGAGGCTCAGTTCGGACAGCCGACGCCGAGGACGACATTCGGGATGCGATCCGGCTCGTTCTCGGTACCGCCAAAGGCGAGCGGGTGATGCGACCCGAATTCGGCTGTGCGATTCACGACCATGTGTTTTCGACCGCGACGCCGGCAACGCTGAATCTCATCGAGAGCAGCGTTCGTGAGGCACTCGTCCAGTGGGAACCCAGGATCGACGTCGAGGCCGTCGACGCGCGAACGGACGACGCGGAGCCGAACGTAGTCCGCATCGAGATCGAGTACCGGGTGCGAACGACCAACAGTCTCTCGAATATGGTGTATCCGTTCTACATCACGGAGGGTGACGGATGAGCCGACAGCCAGTCATCGACGACAGGGATCGGGACGCGTTGGAGACCGAGCTTCGGGAACTCGCAGCCCAGTATACCGAGTCGTGGGACCCGACGACGGACGACAACGCAGCCGTTCTGTTGCGAATCTTCTCGCACCTCGGTGACGACGTGATCCGGCGATTGAACGACGTGCCAGCGAAACACCGGCTCGCGTTTCTCGACGCGCTCGGATTCGACAGGCGGCCGCCACAGGCGGCGCGGCTACCGTTGACGTTCGAGGTGTCGACTGATATCGATCGGAACGTCTCGATCCCCGGTGGGTCACAAGCAGTCGCAGAACCCAGCGACGGATCGACACAGCTCTTCGAGGTGCCACAGGATGGCGGGTTCGAGGCAACCGGGGCATCGCTGACGGACGTGATCGCGGTCGACCCGGCCGCCGATCGGATCGTCGACCACGGTGACATCCGCACGGCCGACGAGCCCGTCGAACTGTTTACTGGCGAGAACGTCCAGGAACACGTCCTCTACCTGGCCCACGACGACCTCCTCACGCTCGAGGCCGGCTCACCGATCACGATAACGGCTGAGACGACCGTCGACAGGGCCGTTCTCGAGACCGAACTCGTCTGGGAGTATTACGGCGAAGCCGACGACGGGACGGTAGACTGGCACCGACTCGAGCGGTGGACGGACGACGAGTCAACCGGCGACGAGATCGGACCCGATGCGCTTCGGGACCGGCTGCAGTCGGGAGTACCGTCGCAGTCGGACGACGGGCGAGTCGAACTTCGATTTCGGCTCCCCGGAGAGACGGTGGAACACACTGTCGACGACATCGAGAGTCGGTGGCTTCGCTGTCGCATCGCCGGCGACGTCTCTGCACCCGAGTCGTTCTCGATGTGTCTGACGTCGATTACGGCCAGCGTCGGTCACGACACGCGCGAGGAAGGGCTCGTTCCCGACGCCCTGTTGTCCAACGACGTCCCGCTCTCGACGAACGATGGAGGTGGTATCCGGCCGTTCGGACGAGTGCCACACCCACCGGCGACGTTCTACATCGCGTCCGAGGAGGCGTTTACCAAACGGGACGGCATTGTCGAGGTACGGCTCGAGCCACCCGTCGAGCCCGACGCGGACGGGATCGATCCCGACGCGGATACCGGCCTTCTCGAGGAAATCGACAGTGAAGTTAGCGGTGACGGCGAGAGTGAGTTCCCGACGCAAGGCGTCGGGATACTCGATGGACCACCTGAACTCTCCTGGGAGTACTGGACAGGAAGCGGGTGGAGTCGCCTGACCGTCCTCGAGGACGAGACGAACGCCTTGCGATCGGCCGGCTGCGTCCGCGTTTCGGTTCCTCCGGATATCGAGCCAGTAGCGGTCTCCGGCCACGAAAACGTCTGGATCCGCGCTCGGCTGGTGAGCGGGAACTACAGCCACCCCTTGGTTGGCGTCACCGATGCCGGCACGCGCAACTCGCTCGTCGAGTCGCCCACCCCGCCGCGTTTTGGCGATGTCTCGATCCACTACGACTGCGGTCGACAGCCGTTCGAGACGATCCGGACGAAGAACAACGCATCTCTCAGCGGTGTGCCAACAGGGGGGGACGGACCACTGACGCCGTTTACTGATCTGCCCGACGAGACGCAGACGCTGTATCTCGGCTTCGACGAGCCGCTTCGCGATGGACCGCTCTCGTTTTTCGTGTCGATGGCGGACGTCACGTATCCGCGTTCGTTCGATCCCGGAACCCGCTGGGAGTACTGTCCGAACCCCGACAAAAGCGAGTGGGAGAAGCTCACGACACAGGACCGGACCGGCGGCTTGACCGAACGTGGCATGGTCCGGCTGACGTTTCCCGAGCCGACGACTGCGTTCGAACTGTTCGGCCGGCAGCGCCACTGGATCCGGATTCGGATCACGCAAGACGAGTTCGACCGAAACGCGGGGTCCGACGCGAAACTGCGGTCGGCGCAACTGACTCCCGAGACCGATCGGTCACGCGACCGGACGACGGCCCCACCGATCCTCGAGGGGCTGTATCCGAACACGCAGTGGGCCTACAACACCCGTACGATCGAAGATGAAGTGGTGGGCTCGAGTGATGGGTCTCACGACCAGTCGTTTGCGTGTGCCCACACACCGGTTATCGATGTCGACGTGTGGGTCGACGAGTACGCGACGCTGTCGACCAGCGAGCGGCGTGATCTCCTCGCTGAGCGTCCGGCGGACGTTCGGCGCGTCACTGATGCGAGCGGTGACGTGACCGAATGGTGGGTCAAGTGGCAACAGGTTCCCGACGTGCTGGACTCAGCGCCGACGGATCGACACTACGTCGTCGACAGGATCGATGGAACCATCAGCTTCGGTGATGGAAACCGGGGACGGATCCCGCCGTCCGGACAGAACAATATCACGGTGACGTATACGACCGGTGGCGGCCGAGATGGAAACGTCGCGGCCGACACGATCACGGACCTCAAAAGCTCGATCTCGCTGGTCGAGGATGTCTCGAACCCACGGCCGGCCGACGGCGGTGCCGACGCCGAATCCAGTGACGCGCTCGTGACCCGCACGACGGCCCAGCTCAAACATCGCGGGCGAGCAGTCACCCCGTCGGACTACGAACAGCTCGCCACCGCGGCGTGTCGCGAGCTCGCGACCGTCACGTGCAATCCGGGTGGGACTCCTGACGACGGCGATGTCGTCCTGCTGATCGTCCCCCACGCGCAACGGGAGAAACCGGTGCCGTCGATGGAACTCGAGCAGCGGGTTCGCGATGTGGTACGGGAACGGGCACCCGCCTCGCTCGTCGAGTCCGAGACGTCTCGGATCGTCGTCCGCGGGCCGAGATACGCCGAGGTCTCGATTTCGGTTTCTGTGTCGACGGCTGACAGCGCGAGCGTGTCGCTGCTCAAAGAGGCCGTCGAACGGCGTCTCGACGAGTTCCTGCACCCGATCGAGGGAAATGGAGGCGACGGATGGTCGTTCGGTGAGCGGCCGTCGGCGGCTGCGCTGGCCGATCTCGTCGACGGAATCGACTCCGTTGCCGATGTGCTCGAACTGGATGCGACGATCGACATCGACGGTGGTGAGTCACTGACCCTGGTGCGTGAGACGGCGTCCCTTCCGGCGGACGCGCTCATCTGTAGCGGCGTTCACGAGGTGGCTGTCTCGATGGCTGGAGGGAAACAGCTGTGACCTACCAGCGCCGACGAACGCCGGAGCTGGGACCGAATCGCCCTCTCGAGTGCCGCGGGGGTGATCGACGTGGGCATTGACGTTCCGGACCTCGACGACAGAACCTACGAGGAGATACTGACCGAGGCCACGAAACTGATCCCGGCCTACGCCGAGGAGTGGACCGATCTCAATCCGCACGATCCCGGGATCGCGATCCTCGAGGTACTAGCCTGGCTGACGGAAACGTACATCTATCAGCTTGATCGCGTCACGGACGAGCACCGCGAGAAGTATCTCGCGTTGCTGGGCGAGCGTCGACGACCGCCGACGCCAGCCTCGACGCGGCTGCGGCTGGGTCTGCCGACCGATACTGCGTGGGCGCATGTTCCGGCCGGAACGCGGCTTTCGGCCACTGAGACCGACGACGCCGATGCCGACGCACGCTACTGGTTCGAAACCGATCATGCAGTCACGCTGACGTCGGCGACACTCGAGTGCGTGCTGACGAGAACTGACACCGGACGGACCGATAACACGCACGCAAACCGGACCGAGGGGATGTTCTACCGCGCGTTCGGCGACGACCCTGCTGTTGGGGACGCGTTCTATCTGGGATTCGACGCTGACCCGTTCGCCCACGCGCGAACACTGACGCTGACCGTCCGCTTTCACGACGCGGACCTTCCGGAGCCGGAAACACACGGATCGATCGAGCCGTCGTTTACTCCGTCCGTCGAACCGGTCTGGGAATACCGCGACGAAGCCGACGACGCGTGGCGGCCGCTCACGGTCGAAGCCGACGGGACGAACGCCTTCTATGGAAGTGGACAGCTCACGCTGGCGCTGCCCGACGACGGAGCGACGGCTGCCAGCGATACTGCCGGCTTCGGACTCCCGTCTGACGACCAGTCGTCAGCCCGGGCGTGGCTCCGATGTCGGCTCGAGACGGCCGGCTACGAGATTCCGCCACAGTTCGACGCCATCGAGCCGAACGTCGTCTCGGTTACCCACCAAGTGTCGGTGACTGACGAGGAACTGACGCAGGTCGGGCATCTCGAGGAAGCGCCGGCACTCGACGGCCAGACCTACGCCCTCGAGCGGTCGCCGGTGCGCTCCGCGACGGTGTTCGTCGACGGCTACCGGTGGGACGAGGTTCCAGACTTCGACGCCTCCGGTCCCGACGACCGGCATTTCGTCCTCGATCGGGAGGCGGGAACCGTGACCTTCGGCGACGGTATCACGGGTCGCGTCCCACCTGCCGATGCCACCGTCGTCGCCGACTACGTCGCCGGCGGCGGTGCGGCGGGGAACGTTCCAGCGACCGCCGTCTGGCACGTTTCCGATCCGACCGTCTCGATCGACGGACCGGCCGATGGCACTGACATCGATGTCGAACCACTGAAGGCGGCGACTGGCGGCGCTGCCGGGGAGTCGATCCATGACGCGCTCGATCGTGTCAGACGTGATCGACGGGTCCCGTATCGAGCGGTCACCGCCGACGACTACCGCTCGATCGCCGCGCGGACGCCCGGGCTCAGGATCGGCCGCACGAACGTCCTCGTCGAGGACGGCGAGATCACCGTTGTCGTCGTTCCCTTCGCACCGCCGGACGTGAGCCCACCGGACCCGAGCGAGGGGTTCCTGCATGCCGTCCGCCAACACGTCTCGGAGCGAAAACTGCTGAGCGATCGCGTGTGCGTCACCGGACCCCAGTACGTCGACCTCGAGATTTCCGTTACCGGCCGTGCCAGGGCTCGATACGCCGGCAATGGCCACGACGTCGCCGTTCGGACGGCAATCGAGGAGTATCTCCATCCGTTGACGGGTGATGGGGGTGACGGATGGCCCTTCGGCCAGACGTTACATCGCGCTGACCTGGTCGAGCGGCTCTCGGAACTCGACGTGATCGATCGGATCGACGAGGTCACGATCACCGCCCACGGCAATGCGACGGTCGACGACGGTGCCGTCCGTATCGACGACACCGCGCTGTTTGCCGTCGAAGAGGTGACGACGTCTCTTTCGATTCAGCCGGATACGGCCACTGGGGGTGACTAACGCGTGGACTTTTCGTACGCGACGACGAGAAGCACCGCCGACTGGCAGGCGTGGACCGGTCGGAACGTCGGCGTCCGTGACGGCGGGCTCGAACTGGCGACGACGACTGCCATCGAACGGTCTCCGATCGAAGACGACGCCGTCGACGTGGCGATCGACTCGAGCGGTTTCCTCTATACGCTTCGCTCGTCGGGGTCGCTCTCTCGTCACGATCCGGCGGCCGACCTCACCCACCGCCTGTGGGGGCGTGCCGACGCTGCCGTCGCTGCTCCCCGCGCACTCTGTGTCGAAGGCGACCGGATCTTCGTCGCGGACGGTTCCGACGGTTCCGTTACCGTCGTGTCAACTCGGCTCCAGCGGACGATCGGGACCATCGAGACGGATGCAACCGATCCGATCCGGATCGCACACGCCGAGGGGACCCTCTATCTGCTCGACGATGGCGGTCAGCTCCGAACCGTCGGACAAGCCACTGGAGCGACCGGAACCTGTTCCATGTCTCTCGTGGAGCCAGTCAATCTCGCCGTCGACACTGACGGCCGTGGATACGTCCTCGACCGCACTGACGGCGATCCGGTCATCCGCTCGTTTAGTGGCGCAGACGGCCACCACGACGACCGCGTCTCGATCCCCAACGACGCGTTCGTCGCGGCCGACGGTCCGTTCGTGCCGACCGCGCTGTCGCTGGCCGACGGCACGCTCTTGGTCGCCGGTCGTCTCGAGGATGGGAGTCGAGCATTATTCGAGCGTGACCCCGAGTCAGGTGCGTTTCACGAACGGTATCGGCTCGAGTGCCCGTGTCGCACGCTCGTCGCTCGATCTCTCGACTCCGACGGCCGGATGGCGTTCTATGCAGGGGCCGGTCCGAACGGTCACAGCCGTTTGCTCCGTGAGCGACGCCGATATGCACGGCATCCACGGCGAGAACGCTCCATCGGCGTCGCCTTCCATCGGTACGACGCCGGTACGGACGGAACCGAGTGGCACCGACTCGCACTCGACCTCTCCGGGTCGACCGCGAGTACGCAGGTCCAACTTCGCTACGTCGCGACGGATCGTCCTGCACTCTGTGAGACTGCTGTCGACGGGCTCGAGGCGGTTCCGGCCGTTGCCGCCGACGCGCTGTGTGCCCTGCAGATCACGTCCGTGTGGGACCTCGCCACCAGCGACGTCCCCCGACTCGCGTCGGCCCTGTCCGACTACAACCGGGCGGACGTCCAGGCATGGCAGACTGCAGCGATCGACACGCTTGCGGCACACGCCGACGGCGACTGGACGACCGTCGATTCGGTGCCCCCGGACGACGTCCTGTTGCGCGATGCCGTCGGCCGATACCTGTACGTCGCGCTCGAACTCGATGGCAGCCCACAGTCGTCGCCGCGCGTCGACGCCGTCACGGCCTACTGCCCGCGCCAGTCGTATCTCCGCTATCTCCCGGAACTGTATCAGGAAGACGACCGCTCGGCTGCGTTCTTGACGCGATATCTCTCCGTGTTCGAGTCCGTTTTCACCGATATCGAGGCGGAGATCGACCGGATCAGCCGCTACTTCGACCCCGATGCCGTTCCGAGTGCTGCCCTCTCGTGGCTCGAGCAGTGGCTTGCACTCGAGCGCGACGACGAGTGGCCCGAAGACGCCCGCCGAGAACTGCTCTCCCGCGCTCCGGAGCTGTACAAACGGCGTGGCACGAAAGCGGGTCTACGAGCGATGCTCGAGCTCTATCTTCGTTACGCCGCGTCCTCGAGTGTCGACGGTTCGGCATCATCGACGGTGACGGCCGACGGTGGCGGCACCGGCAACGAAATGCCCGCGAGCCATCGACTGTTCGTTCTTACTACTGGCGATCTCGACTGTCTCGACCGTGAGGTTCGCCGCCAGTATCCCCTTCCTGCGGGACCACGGTCGTTCAGCGTATTCTGTGGCCCGTTCGAAACCGACGATGAGCGAGCCATGGTCGAGTCGATCGTTGCGTCGGGGATGCCGGCCCACGTCGGCGCGGACGTCGTCGAACTCGACGACGGACTCCGTCTCGCCGGTGATACCTTTCTGGGGCTCAACAGCCGACTAACGACGCGGGAATTCTCGCTCGGGGAAACGACGCTTGGCGAGAATACGGTCCTCGTCGATCGGTCGGGGCCGACATATCGTCCCAACTGACCTGCTCGTTCGATCCCGTTCCGTTTTTGCTCGCTGACAAGGAATACCTACACTATCCTCGGGCCCGTCAATCCGAGTAATGGTCGTTGGAGACGTTACCACTGGCACAGACGTACTGGTCATCGGTGCAGGCCCCGCCGGCTACGTGGCCGCGATCCGCGCCGGACAACTCGACTTAGACGTCACGCTCGTCGAGAAAGACGCCTACGGCGGAACCTGCCTGAACTACGGCTGTATCCCCTCGAAGGCGCTGATTACTGCTACCGACATCGCCCACGAAGCCGCCACCGCCGAGGAGATGGGCATCCATGCCGACCCCGCGATCGATCTCGCCGGCATGGTCGAGTGGAAAGACGGCGTTGTCGAGCAACTCACGAGCGGCGTCGAGAAACTCTGCAAAGCTAACCAGGTGACCTTACTCGAGGGGACCGCCCGCTTCGTCGACGACCACACCGCCCGCGTTTCCCACAGCGGTGAAGGACAAGGGTCGGAAACGCTCGAGTTCGAACACGCGATCGTCGCGACCGGTTCGCGTCCGATCCAGATTCCGAACTTCGAGTACGCTGACGAGCCGGTCTTGAACTCGAGACAGGCCCTCGAACTCGACTCGGTCCCCGACTCGCTGGTCGTCGTCGGGGCCGGCTATATCGGGATGGAACTGGCCGGCGTCTTCGCCAAGTTAGGGACCGACGTGACCGTCATCGAAATGCTCGAGTCGATTCTTCCCGGGTACGACGACGATCTCAAACGCCCAGTCAAAAAGCGGGCGACCGATCTGGGGATCGATTTCGAATTCGGTTACACCGCTTCGGAGTGGCACGACCGCGATGGAGACGGAATACGAGTCGTCGCCGAGCCGGCCGATCAGGCCGCCACGGATGGTGGTTCGGAACAGGCTGCGGGCGAACGCCTCACGCTCGATACCGACCACGTGCTGGTGGCCGTCGGTCGCCAGCCGGTTTCGGACACGCTCGCCATCGAAGACGCCGGTGTCGAGACGAACGATCGCGGTTTCATCGAAACTGATGCGCGCGGGCGAACGTCCGTCGATCACATTTTCGCCGCCGGCGATGTCGCCGGCGATCCGATGCTCGCACACAAAGGGAGTGCAGAGGGTAAAGTCGCCGCCGAGGTTATCGCCGGCGAGCCTGCAGCCCTCGATCACCAGGCGATCCCAGCTGTCGTCTTTACCGACCCTGAAATCGCCACTGTGGGTATGACCGAAACCGAGGCTGCGGAAGCCGGCTTCGAGACCGTGACTGGTACGTTTCCGTTCCGCGCCAGTGGCCGTGCACTGACGACCGGTGACTCGGACGGGTTCGTCAAAATCGTCGCCGACGAGGCGGACGGCTACGTCCTGGGCGCGTCGATCGTCGGCCCCGAGGCGTCGGAACTGATCGCCGAACTCGGGCTCGCGGTCGAACTCGGTGCGACCCTCGAGGACGTCGCCGCGACGGTCCACGCCCATCCGACGCTCTCGGAGTCGGTGATGGAAGCAGCCGAAAACGCGCTCGGACACGCGATCCACACGCTGAATCGGTGACCAACTGGCGCGTCGTTACTGGACGTACAGCGAATACGCGATCACCACGAACCCGGCCAACACGAGCAGGCTCTCGAGCAGAATTCCCGTCACGAGGTGCACGCCGAGCAACTCGTATAACATCCCGGCAAGGACGAACCCGAGCGTCACGAGGCCGAATCCGGCCATGAGATAGCCGAGTGCTCGTTGTCTGGTTCGCCGGTACGCCTTGAACGCAAAATACGTGATCACGCTGCCGACGATGAGCAGGAGCGTCTTGACGACCGCGAGTGCGAGTGTCATCTCTACCGGCCCGGCAGGAAGCGGATTCATGTTTCTTTTCGCACCTCCGACCACAGGTCCGCGAGCCGCTCGTCTGCCGTCCGTGCCGGCCGCTCGATCTGAACCGACAGCGACTGATCATCGTCCAACCCGAGCGAAATTTCGTCGAACGCGATCGAGTACTTGCTCGCGTGGTGGCCATCCTGTCGAATTTCGGTCGACTCCTCGAGCAGTGTCGCCTCGGTCAACAGCTCTAGCTTCCGGTACAGCGTCGATTGTGGGATCTCACATCGCTTCGTTAACTCTGACGCCGTCATAGGTTCCTCGAGCTTTTGAATAATCTCCCGGCAATCGGGATCGTCCAGCGCAGCGCAAATCTCCGCTGCGGACGGTGTCGACTCCGAAGCGAACGGGTCCCGGACCATTCGTCTCCCCCTTACAACGCGTGTGGTTTATCGGCATCGATGCGTCCCCATTCGTCGGCCCTCGACGCGACACCTTCTTGCGCGTGCGCACTCGAGTACGACCACGCGGGTATCATCCGGCCCGACCGTCCCTACGAGGGTGGGATGACCGGCCGACCTCCGCCCGCGTGACAGTTTCACTGTGAGATGGCTCGAGCCGCCGAGCGACGGGTCTACCCATACTCTCTCTGGTGTGACACTCTTGTGAATGATCATGACATGGTACCGGGTTTCGATACTGGTCTCGTCCGACGGCCTTATATATACACCCGGCACTCGGTATGAATGCGAACGACGTGGCCCACGCCACGTTCCCTCCGGCCGGTTCCCGGCACGGAGGTAGGATTGCACCCCCACTCACGGGACGTCGCCGATTCACGTCGGCAGTCGTCCCCCTGTATTGGACTCACCGGCTGTGTCACGATCGGTTTCCGATCGTGACGATCCGGTGTCCTTATATATGACTGGGCGTTCAGTTACGATCGCACACACCCACGCCGGCTGCGATTTCCGGCGTGGGGGCGATCCGACGCCCTTATATGTCCCAGGGTGGTTGGGTGTAAACGCGAAGAACGCGTGATCGACGGGCCGTTCAACTCGGTCCGTCATCTCGTCTCGGACGGTTCGGGTCCGAAGGGGTTATGTACCCCTGATGGCCTACGAATACGTCCGAAGGAAATGAGGATTCCACCCCTGC
>NZ_JBHUDI010000010.1:0-74499 GCF_042678045.1 Haloarchaeobius amylolyticus | reverse complement strand
GACGAAGTGCAGCTCCCATTCGTCGCCGTTCCAGACCGCACGAACGTTCTGTACCTTGTTGACTTCTGAGAGGTCGACATCTGGCCGGGTCTGGTACTCACAAAGGATGAAGTCCGACCAGTTCTCTTTCAGGTTCGACCCTTTCGAGAGTCGGACGCGGTTGTTCTCGGGGTCGTGTTTGAAGCCGTCTGCTTTGAACGTGACTGTACTACGTGGTCGTTCATCGCCGTGTTTGCGGTAGCCGGGCGGATTCGCCGTCTCGTCGGTCTGTCGTAGATCGAACCACGACTGGAAAGCGTCAGAAAGTTCTTCGATGACTTTCTGACTGGATTGTGCGTTTAGGTCTTTCCAGCACGCTTGGTTCTTCATGTACGCTTTGAGCGTCCCTTCATCGGGAATCTCGCCGATTTCATCCCAGATGCGGTCGGCTGTCCAGCGTGCGACGTTCCAGATCTTCGAGGCGGAGTCTCCGAGCAAACCCAGGTCATCGCAGACCTGTCGCTGGTTCTGAATGGAACCAACAGAGGTGCGAGTGACCTGGGTCGCCATACATAGCCTATATAAATAATCCAACTTAGTGGTGTGGATTCACGTTGCATATCCAGCTTGCCATCGACTGTGGAGTGTGTAGTCGAGTGACGCGATTCACGCCGGGCGTAAACGCCGGGATTCTCTCGCTGTTCAAAGATAGACGTGAACTGAGCAAGACTGTCGTCTATTATCTATGATCAAATCAATTTCGTAATAATCGTAAATTCTGCACTGCCGGGAGATCCCAGTTGTATGTAACCGCAGCTAACCGAGTCACGACGGTCACGACCGCACACACCACAGCAGCCGTACTTCCAGTCGCTCCGACTGTTCCCACAATCCAGTATGCACTCCCACCGAGGACGGCACAACTGGCATAGAAATCTTTGAAGAGGATAAACGGGGGGCGATCGAGAAGGATATCTGCAAGCGCGCCGCCACCGACGGCGTTGATCGTTGCGATCGTAACGACACCAAAGACAGACACACCCGCCTCGGTTGCAACGATCGCACCAGTTGTCGTAAAGGCAGCAAGCCCGATCGCATCCGCGACGAGCGTGATTGGATGCGTCTCCGGAGATGTGAAGACGACGCTCAGTGTGATCGCTAACCCGACGCCAAGCAGTCCCAGACTGATTTCGATCGAGGACTGCAGTGCTAATGGGACCCGTGTCACGAGGAGATCGCGTGTCGCTCCACCGCCGAATGCCATTGCCAACCCAACAATCGTAATGCCGAGCAAGTCGAATTCCTCACGGATTGCCTTCGACGATCCGACGAGGGCGAACGCGATCAACCCGATCGTGTTCATCACCGCAAATGGATCACCAAACAATACGTCAAGGAGCCACTGACCCATTACGCGCCCCTAAGAGAACGAGTCCCTTGAGTGCTCCGAGACGACGCTTCTCCAGCGCCGCTACTCTCACGTGCGGTGACTGCACGATCTGTACACACTGGGTCGCGAATCCACAAAGGATCAGTATGTGGCGTAACTGATATTCGCCTCGCCGGGCTCGTCGCGCAGGTCGCGAATCCACAAAGGATCAGTATGTGGGGAGAGCTGTCCTGATCGGAAGAGACGAGAGACAGTCGCGTCTACGCGTCGTTCGCCGCTTCGACCGTTTCCTGAACGGCTTCGATACCCTCGTCGTGAGCGAGGTCGCCGACGACGATGACGTCGGCGTACTGAGCCATCGAGTACGCGGAGTCGTAATCGTGGATGCCGCCGCCGTAGAACAGCGTCGCGTCGTCGACAGCATCGGCAGCGGCGTCGACGACGCCCTCGTCACCGAGCATACCCGAGTACTCGACGTAGACGATCTCCTGGCCGAACATCCGCTCGGCGACCGTCGCGTAGGCGGCGACGTCGTCGGCCTCGAGGTCGCAGTTGGCCTCTGTCAGCGTCGCTACGTCGGCCTCGGGGTTCATCACGATGTAGGCCTCCGTCGTCGTCCGCTCCCAATCGAGGTCGTCGTCAAGTCGGACCCACTCCTTGTGGGCCTCGGTGATCCAGAACGGCGAGCCGGCGTTGAACACCGTCGGGATGAGATAGCCGTCGAGCGCGTCGTCTTCGAGGACGACCTGCGGGTTCGAGGGTTCCTGATAGAGCGGGACGTCGTGTTCGGCACAGGCGTCGATGACGGCACCCATGTTCTCCTCGGTGATGCCCATCGTCCCGCCGACTTCGATCGCGTCAGTACCGGTCGCACAGAGATCGCCGTAGGTCACACCCTCGGGTAACTCCTTGTCCGGATCGATCTTGAGAACGTGATTCCAGTCGTCCCAGGGGGTAGTCATACCGCGTCGTTTCCCGACAATCAGCAAAAGCGCTACGGAACGGCCCTGTCTCGAGTGTCATACGGCCGATCGGACGCCGATACCGGCGTACCCACGGGATTTGCGGGCGTGCCGGGAGACACACTCCACCGTCCGAGACAGCGGACCGACCGTGTTCGATCTCACGCTCGAGTTGCCGGCGGCCCGCTCGCGGCCCCATCCGGCGCGCGACCGCCCTCGCAGTGTGTTTATCCCGAATTACAGCTGTTCGGCACTGACCGCCTGTAGCGTGCTGTCGTTTTCGACCTCCCAGATCCGCAGCACGAGGTGGGCCTTGCAGTAGTATTCGGCGGTCTCCAGGCCAGTTCGTCCGTTCTTGAGGACGAGCTGGCACGTGTCCCCGTTCGAACACTCTGGTGAATGTTCACACATTGGTACTCGTTTCGTCTACTCGTCTCGCAGTCAAGACACTGTCGGTGGTCGACTTCGATCCCAAAACGGGAACCTGGCCGGCTGCTATCGGTTTTGAGCGGCTTTCGAGGTCGATACCACCGAGTACTGAAAGACAGACCGGGAGCCGATCAGATTCCCTGTCCCATCAGATGGCTGCGCAACACGTCGGCTTCCTTGTTCCCTGCCCCGGTGTTGACGATGACAACCGTCTCGTCGCCGTCGAACGCACCGCGTTCGGCGAGTTCCCACGCGCCGCTTGCCGCCGCCGCAGCGCTCGGCGTCGGCTCGAGCCCGGTCGCCTGCGCGACCCGCACGGCAGCTTCGAGGATGTCCGGGTCGTCGGTCGCGACCGCGCCGCCGTCGGTCTCGCGGATCGCCTCGAGCACACGCGGGCTCGCGGCGGGATCGGGAATCTCGAGTTCGCCACAGATCGTGTCCGGATGCTCGACCGGCTCGTGGTCGTCGCGGTCGTCGTCGAACGCCTCGACGATCGGCGCACAGCCCGATGCCTGCGTGGCATACAGTGCGGGCGTCTCGTCGATCAGCCCGAGGTCGCGGTACTCGGCTGCGGCTTTGGCCGCGCCGACGAGGCCGACGCCCTCCCCGGTGGGGAAACAGATCGCGTCGGGAACGTCCCACTCGAGTTGCTCGACGACCTCGTAGAACAGCGTCTTCGCGCCCTCGTGGCGGTAGGGCGTGTCGAACGCCCGGAGAGAGTACCAGTCGTCGTGTTCGGCCAGTCCTTCCTCGAAGGCCCCGACGGCGTCACCGAAGCGGCCGCCGACGACGTTCATGTCGCCGCCGTGGACGTTGACCATCGCCTTGTTGGTAAAGCCCGACCGCGAGGGGAGATACGCGTGTGCCTCGAGTCCCGCACGAGCAGCGTAGGCCGCGGCTGCCTGCCCGCCGTTGCCCGTCGACGGGAGCGCGACGTCGGACGCGCCGTGCTGGGCAGCCGCCGTGAGAGCGACCGACGCGCCCCGATCCGTACTCGAGCCCGTCGGGTTCCGGCCGTCGTCTTTGGTGAGCACGCGCTCGACGCCGAGTTCGTCGGCCAGGTCGGGGCAGTCGACCAGCGCGGTCGCGCCCTCCGCGGTCGTCACGGCAGACTCGCGGGAAAACGGGAGTAACTCCGTGTAGCGCCACTGGGAGTCGAACGGTCGCGCGGCGAGCGTCTCGCGGTCGAGCTCGATCGCATCGTATGCGTAGGTCGGATCGAGTGCGCCGCCACAGTCCGGACAGCGGTGGGACTCGTCAGCGTCGACGATAGCCCCGCAGTCGACACACTCGAGCCCGGCAAAGGCGTCTGTCGTCTCCATACCGGATCCTTCGCGGCGCCGAACTAAGGGCTGTCCATCGGCGGCCCTCCGGAGCACCGAAACGATCGGGGCTCGACCGTGGCTGTGATACGGTCTGCTGTCAGTCATTTTCGGCACACTCACGACCTTTCGTGCGAGTGCGCTGGAAAACAGTGACAGTAGACCGTACGAGTCGGCGAATACCGACAGCTACGCTATCGAGCGTTCGATCAGCGGAATCGAAAGAGAGACCCGAAAGATCAGTTGTCGCCGGCTTTCGACTGCCACTCGTAGTCGCGGCGTTTGGCCGATTTGCCGAAGCCGCACGACGAGCAGACCTTCTTCTTCGTGTGGTAGGACTTCTCTCCGCAGCGACGACACTTGGTGTGGGTCGTCTTGTTCTTCTTTCCTTGGCTCGGGGTTCCTGCACCAGTCATGGAGTGATCGAGACGACGTTGTCGCCGCGTATAATGGTTGTGTCTTCGACCGGGGCATCCTCTTCGACGCTTCCCTCGACAGGGATAGTTACGTCCTCGAGCACCAGATTCATGTGTTGATCGTAGCCGGCGAGTTCGCCGACGTGTTCGTCACCACTCTTGAGTCGTACCGTGACGCGTTCGCCGAGCGACGCCTCGAGGACGTCCAGCGGTCGTCCACTCATACGCAACACCGCAGGTGATGGACACTTAATCGTACCGGTCCGGAGCCCGATTTCGAGAGGGCACTGATACTGTCTGTCGTGCTCGAGTGCCACTGACGCCAGTTGACTGGTCAGTATCAACGTGGTGGACCTAACCAAACGGCTAAGTGAACGCTCGTTGAGCGCTCACGCATGGGCGACAAGAACTTCACCTTCATCGAACTGCACTTCGACACCGAGACGCTGTTCGGATCCGGCTCGCTCGGCGAGGTGCTGCCGATCGGGGGGACCGAATCGACAGTGGAGACGGACCGCGAGACGGAAGACGAGACTGGGACTGCCGACGACGAATCCGGTGGCACGGGCAAAAGCGCCGTCGGCGCGCTGATCGCACTCGCCGTCCTCGTCGGGATCGCCGTCGCCGCCAAGAAGTTCCGCGGCGGCGACGAAGAAGACGAACTCGAGCCCGAAGAGGAACCTGACGTCATCGTCAACTGACTACGGCTGGCGATTAGTCGGCACCTAACGGACAACACCAGGTCGTGACACGGGGCCGAGCCGAACGCTTTTGCACGTCCTTCCCCTATCCGTATCCGTGAATCTCTATCGTAGCGCCCGGGCCGTTGCCGGGGCGTCCGGTGACGATGCGATCGACTGGCGATCGGCCGCCGATGCCGCCAAGGCGGCGACCGATCCCGGCGCGCTCGAGCTCGAATCCGGCGAGCGCGAGGGCTACGCCCGCGACGTTCGGGATGCGCGGGCAGCCGTGCGAGCGGTCTCCGGTGCCGACTTCGACGTGCCCGAGACGATCGAGATCCAGAACCGCCACCACTGGATCGACGCCAACGTCGCCACGTTCGAGCGGGTCATGAGCGCCCTCGAGACCCACACCGGTGCGTTCCCCGGCGTCACCCGGACGATCAACACGGGAACGATGACCGTCCTGCTTTCGTTCCTCGGGCGGAACGTCCTGGGACAGTACGATCCGCTCTTGCTGGCCGAGACGCCCAACGACGAGCACGCGCTGTATTTCGTCCGGCCGAACATCCTCAATGCGGCCGACAAACTCGACGTCGACGCCGATCGGTTCCGCCGCTGGATCGCCTTCCACGAGGTGACCCATGCCGCCGAGTTCGGGGCGGCACCGTGGCTTTCGGACCACCTCGAGGCCCGCATGGAGGAGGGGATCGCCACCCTCTCGGAGGGCTCGTTCGACCGCGAGGCGTTCCGCGACCTCGACGCCGCGATGACCGTCGTCGAAGGCTACGCCGAACTCCTGATGGACCACGCCTTCGACGAGGAGTACGAGGACCTGCGGCGCAAACTCGACGAACGCCGGCAGGGCCGGGGCCCCCTCCAGCGACTGTTCCGTCGCCTGCTCGGCCTCGGACTCAAACAGCGTCAGTACGAACGCGGGAAGAACTTCTTCGAACACGTCGTCGCAGTCCGCGACCTCGAGACGGCGAGTCTCGTCTGGGAGCAACCCGAGAACCTGCCGACCCACGACGAACTCGATTCCCCGGGAACGTGGATTCAGCGTGTCGACCGCTGACGCGGCTCTCGAGGGCGATTCTGCGACCCCTAGTCGGTCATAATCCAGACTAAGTACCAGAGCAACGCGCCCCCGGTGACGACCCCGCCAAGTATCGCGAGTCCGATCACCACCAGTGAGGCATCGCTCTGGAAGGCGATCAGGCCACCCGAGAGCCCGACCAGCAACACGAACACGATTTTGAGCTGATCGGCTGCGTTCTGCTGCGTACTCGAGCGAGCGGGACCGCGGCTCATAGTTCGTGGGGTGCGCTGACGTGCATCACAGCGAACTGCCAGTTGGGTACGTCTTCGTCCGCCGCCGCTCTCACCAGCGTTCCGCTCCAGCGGCTGTCGAAGCGGTGTCGATCGCCGCTTTCCGTGTCCGTCCAGGCCATCGTGACGTCGTCGGCCATCGTCGCAAAGTCGTCGCGTTCGTCGACGACGAGATGCCGACTGCTGACAGTCCAGCCGTCGGTCGTTTCGGTCTGTTCTGCGAGCGCCCGCGCGACCTCGTCGCTCCCGAACAGGGATTCACTGATACCGAACTTGACGGTCGCCGCGTCGTCACGAAAGTACGGCACAAGAGGGTCGCCGCCGCGGAGTGCGTCGTAGTAGTCGCGGACGATCGACTTAGCACTCGGTGACATAGCTCTCTGCTCGAGGCCCGGTCTCAAAGAATCACCGGACGCGAACGCAGGTCACTGCCTTACCGGCGGTCTCATACGGACTCCCGTCAATCAGTGTCGGTAGGACCGCGGCCGTCCTGCGGTCCCACCGGTAACCAGTGACAGCAGACCGTATCACATGAAGCCGCGATCGACTTCGTCCGTCTCGATCAGGTCGTCGAGTTCCGCGTTCAACAGCTCGTCGGCCTCCTCGAAGCGCTCGGCGAGGTCCTCGAGTTCGTCGGGCCGGTCGTACTGGTCGTACTCCATCGGTCCGAACGCAGGGCTCTCGATGGCCTCCATCACGTCGTCGAAGAGGTCCTGCGGGCGGGTCGGCGCATCCGCGTGCGTCTCGAGGACGGTCTCGAGGCGCTTGCCGACGGTCTCGGCTTGGTCTTCGTCCTCGGGCGGGGACTGGACCGCAAAGCGCCCGCCTGCGTCCCGTTCGGGCATGAACGAGCCGATCTCGTCGTCGAGGTTGCGCGCGACCTGCGTGCCGACGCCGCGCACCTCGAACGGGTTTTTCGCGTACGTTTTCAGGAAGAAGACGCCGGCCCGGGGATGCGCGAGGTACATGTCTTCGCCGACGCCACCGGCGCGGTCGCCGGCGACGGCGCGCCAGTCCTCCGAATCGACGTCTCGCTCCGTGACGTCCTCGAGTATGTCCTGCCACTCGCGTATCCGCATACGTGTCAGTTGGGCCGCCGGCAGAAAGAACGTATCGGTTAGGTCGAAAAATCCCTCGAGACGACTGTTGTACCGGATAACGGCCAATTCGAACCAAAAGGAATACGACGACTCCACCGACAGGGAACGTAACCAACGCTTTCTATGTCCGGCCGTCGCTCACTCTCGTTCGTCGAACTGTTTCGTGCCACGCCGGTGACGAGTTCGCTGCTGACGCTCGCGCCGCTCACCCTGGCGCTCGGCCAGCTCGGGAACAGCTACGTCAACGGCGTCTCACCGGCCGTTTCGGTCGCGTTCGCCGCCGTCATGGTCGCCTTTGCCGTCGTCGCGATGGGCCATCACGCCGCCGAGCACCGCATTCGCCGACTCGAGGCCGACTACGGACTGGATCGGGTCTAGGAGCCCATCTCGGGCTCGGTCGCGACCGTCCGCGCGTCACGGGCCTCGTAAGCGTTGTACCCCGCGAGTCCGGCGATCAATAGCCCGGTCGCGATCGTGTTCCAGAACACGCTGCCGGTCATCTCGAGCAGTGCTGCCGAGACGATTAGCCAGATGCCGAGGATGGCGATCAGCGACGCGATGGCAGTGCTGAGCGGGATGTCGCTGGTGAGTCGGTAGTAGTTGTAGCCCGCCGCAACGGCGATGACGAGGCCGACCAGGATGTTGTTCCAGAGCGGCGCCGCCGCGGTTTCGAGGACGAGCGTCGACAGCGCAGCCCACACCCCGAGGGCGGCGACGAGCAGGCTGACGACCGACGTCTTGTGCCGGCGCTCCTCGTTTGCGACCTTGGTCGACTCGTCGCGCGGATCGCGGCCCATGTCAGTCCGGTCACCGACGCCAGTGCCCGAATCGATGTCGGCCGCTTCCGTTTCCGTGCGGTTGGATGGCCCATCGTCGGTGTCGTCCTCGTGCGGGCTGCCCGACCGACGGTCGTCGCGGTTGGGGTCGCTCATAGCAGACGGGGGTTGGCACTCGCTCGCAAAAGCGTCCGCGTCCGTTCTTCCCATCACGGTTCGATTGATATCGGAGACGGTTCCACGTTGCACTGAAAAGGACAGTAAATGTCTGTTATCGGTGGTCTGAGTGGGCCGCCGGGAAACGAAATTCGGTCGGTCGACCGGAGCCGACGACCGATAGCGTTTTTGATCGTTCGACCGTGACGGTACGCTGTGTACGTACGCGGAACCGTCGCTGACGAGGTCGACGTGCGGTCGGTGTCCACGAGCTACGGCGAGAGCGAGCTCGCCGAGGTGCCGCTTCGGCTGGCCGACGCAGGTGACGAGCCGGCCGGCGACGCCACACCGGCGCTCGGCGACGGCGGGACGGCGGCCGTCGCAGACGGCCACGAGACGACGACGGTGACGCTCTGGAACAAGTGGACCGAGTCGGCCGAGCTGCTCGAGCCGGGGATGGAACTGCTCGTGACGAACGCGAAAGAAGAGGAGTATCGGGGCGAGACGCAGTACGCAACGACGGGCGATTCCTACGTCGTCGTCGAGCCCTCCTTTCTGGTCAGCGTCACGTCGATCCGCAACTGGGTCGAGTGTCCTCGGCTGTACTACCTGAACAAGCTCTCGGGCGTGCCGCTGAACTACCCCGTCGTCAAAGGGACGCTCGTCCACGAGGTCTTCGGCGACCTCTTGCGGGGCCGGGACCTCGAGGAGTCGATCGACGCCCGCATCGAGGAACGCGGTCTCCAACTCGGCCTGCTCGGCGAGACGCCCGAGGCCGTCGCCGAGGACGTCCGCGAGAACGCGAAAGCCATTGAGGGGTGGCTCGAGCAGGGTCGTCTCACCGAGGACGACAACTGGCGTTCCGAGCAGTTGCTCATCAGCGAAACCTTCGGCATCCGCGGGCGGGCTGACGCCATCCGGCGGGGCGCGCCGGTCGAGCTCAAGACGGGGAAGAACCTGAAAAAAGAACCCCGATTCAAAGACAAGGTCCAGGCCGCCTGTTACGCGCTGTTGCTCGAGGAACACGGCGGCGACGTCGACACCGGCACGTTGCTCTACACGAAGAACTCGGCGCTCGATCGCAACGAGGAGACCGGCGACCTCACTCCTGCAAAAGACTTCTCGATGGGCGATGGCCTCCTGAAGTACGTCGTCCGCCTGCGCAACGAGATCGCGGCGATGGAGATCTCCGGCGATATCCCAACCGGCTACGAGGCTGACGCGAAGTGCGAGTACTGCTTCGAGCAGGACACCTGCATGGTCGTCTCCGGCCGACTGGATCAGGAATCCAAGGCGGGCCAGATCGGCCAGCCGCTGCCCGAGGCGGAACGCGAGTACTTCGAGCGGTTCTATCGGGCGATCGAGGAAGAACGCCGCGAGGTCCACCGTGAGTACGCCAAACTCTGGGAACAGAGCGCCGAAGAACGGGCCGACGACGACCGCGCGCTGATCGACCTCGAGTTCGTCGAAAAGCGGCCGCTCGAGGGCGGGCGCTGGGAACTACGGGCGCGTCGAACTGGCGGTGCGACATCGAAGCTCCGCGAGGGCGACCTGGTGCTCGCGAGCGACGGCCACCCGGTTCGCGGCGACTCCGAGTTAGCGCGGATCGAGCGATTAGACGACGAGATCGTCCTCACGGCCGACGAGCCGGTCGAAGTCACGCGACTCGACGTCTATCCCTCCGAACTGACGACCGATCGGCTGCTCGTCGCGATGCACGACGCGCTCCTGAAAGGCGACGCGCGGCGCAAAGACGTCCTGTTCGGCCGCGCCGAGCCAGAGTTCGAAGCGATCGAGGAGACGTTCATCGACAACAACGACGCCCAGAACGAGGCCGTAACGAAAGCCGTCGGCGCACGGGACTGTGCGCTGATCCACGGCCCACCGGGAACCGGGAAGACCTACACCATCGCGCAAGCCATCCGAGCGATGGTCGAACGCGGCGACCGCGTCCTGCTATCGGCCTTTACGAATCGTGCCGTCGACAACGCGCTCGAGGCCACCCTCGAACAGTTGGAGGACGTGATCGACGACGACCGCGTCGTCCGCGTCGGTTCGGAAAGCAGCGTCCGCGCGGACATGGAGCCCTACCGGCTCGAGCGCGCGGGCGATCCCGACGATCGCGTCGCGAAACTGCAAAACGCACAGGTCGTGGCGGCGACGACCGCAACCTGTGGCTCGCGGGTGATGAAAGAACAGACCTTCGACGTGGCGCTGGTCGACGAGGCTGCCCAGCTCACTGAACCGGGGACCTGTGCAGCGATCAACCTGGCCGAGCGGTTCGTCCTCGTCGGCGACCACGAGCAGTTACCGCCCGTCGTGCGGGCCGAGAACGACCTCTCCGAGTCGCTATTTGAACGACTCGTCGACCTGTATCCCGAGGCCGGCGTCATGCTCGACCGCCAGTACCGGATGAACCAGCGCATTCAGGTCTTCGCCTCCACCGAATTCTACGACGGCCAGCTCCGGCCCGCGACGCCTGCGGTCGCGGGCCGGACGCTCGACGACCTCGAGGGCGTCTCCCGCGACGCGCTGCCCCCGGAATTGCAGGATCCAGTCTCGTTCGTCGATGTCGCGGGCGACCGGAGCCAGTACACCGACAGTGAGGAAGCCGAACGGATCGCCGAGCTGATCGAGTCGTACGAGGGCGCCGGCCTCGAGCGCTCCGAAATCGGCGTCATCGCACCGTTCCGTGCGCAGGTCTCGGAGATCTCGAAACACGTCCCCGACGACATCGCCGTCGACACCGTCGACCGCTTCCAGGGCTCGAGCCAGGAGGTCATCATCGTCTCCTTCACTGCGACGGGCACGCTCGAGGGGCCGATCTTCGAGGACTACCGCCGGATCAACGTCGCGTTGACCCGGCCCAAACGCGCGCTGGTGCTGGTCGGCGACGCATCAGCGCTCGCGTCCGATCCAGTCTACGAGCGCATGCTCGAGTGGGCACAGCGATGAGCCAGCGCGTCGATCGCGTGGGCGCGGCGGGACTGTAAGCCGGCACGACAGTGAAACGGACGTCACGCCCACTGAAACTCATACATTTATTTTCTGCTGAACGTAACGATCGACGACATGCGACTCAAGGAGGGGAGTACACTCATCCGAGAGGCAGTTACCGCCGAGTACGTGGATCTCGTCGTCTTCGTGACCGAACTCGGCGGCACGACGGCGCTCATGCTCCTGCTTGCGGTGCTGTTCTGGTGGTCGAATCGCCGCCAAAGCGCGCTCGTGATCAGTTACGCGATCGCCGGGCTGGCGCTGTTGCTGTCGCTCAAGACACTGTTTGCGCTCCCGCGACCACCAGCAGACGCCATGCTCGTCGCACTCGAGGGCGAGCGCGAGGGCTACGGCTTTCCGAGCGGCCACGCGTTCGCCGCGGCCGTCGTCTACGGCGGCCTCGTCTCGGCCTACGATCGGACGCGAGACGCGCGGGCGCTGCTGGCTGCCGGGACGCTCGTCGTGCTCATCTCGCTCTCGCGGGTGGTCCTCGGCGTTCATTATCTCGGCGACGTGATCGTCGGCGCGATTCTCGGGGTCGCGTTCGTCGTCGTCATGGATCGGCTCACAGGTGGCGATCCGACGATCGGCTTCGCGATCGCGCTCGTCCTTTCGGTTCCCGCAGTCGTCATCGCCGGCGGCGCGACCGACTCGTTGCTCGGCCTCGGCAGCTCGATCGGCGGCCTGCTGGGCTCGCGACGACTCCCAGCCCTGCCGGCACTTCGCTCCCGACTCGAGGGCGTCGCCCTCGTCGTCGTCGGTGGCGGATTCGTGGCCACCGTGCAGACAGCTGAATCGGCCGTCGAAGCGGTCGAACCCCTGCTGGTTGGACTCTACGCGATCCTCGTCGCTGGTATCCTTCTCGTTCCGGCCGCCGTTGGCCGGCTCGAAGTCGACGTGCTCGAGTCGACAGACCGGTAACACTCAGTCGAGACGCACGGCCGTGCCATAGGCGATCACTTCGGAGCCGCCGTTTGCGATCTCCGAACTCTCCAGTCTAACGTTGACGACCGCATCGGCGCCCATCGATTCAGCGTCGTCGGCCATGCGTGAGAGTGCTTCGTCGCGGGCGTCGGTCAGCAGTTCGGAGTACGCTTTGAGTTCGCCTCCGGTGATATTTCGGATGGACTGTGTAATGTCTCGACCCACGTTTCGAGCCTTGACCGTGTTACCGCGCGCGATTCCGAGCGCCTCCTTCGTCTCGCGGCCGGGGACCGTTTCAGTGGTGACGAACTCCATGGCATCTATTTGTTCCACATTCTACATTAATATTGTCGTGTCGGCGCTGAACAATGACTGGACAGAAATCGAAGTTCGCCCACTCGACGGCGATTTGATAGCGAATTCGACCGGCCAATTACCCGACGCTACGACCGTGCGGAGTAGTCCACCGTCCCCTCGTCCTCGCTCATTCGGATCCAGTACAGCCGGGTGTACGGTACGTGGACGAACCCCTCGTCCTCGAGTCTGAGCCGAACGCCTTGTACCTTCCCCGAGTCCGTGATGTGCTCGGCGTCGATCGCTTCCTCGGTGGTGCCATCGGGCGTCTCGTACGCGATTGTCGCCATACCGTGACAAATAGTGTCACGATCAAAAGACTCGTGCAGGCGAATTCGCGCAGGACATGGCCTCGAGAAGCGAAAGTCGACCAGGGATTTACCGCCGTCGGCGGTGTGGAGTCGCTATGTCCGACTCCGTACACCCGCGTCGACCCGGCGTTCGGGCCGCGGTCTGGATCGTCGTCGCCATCGCGCTGACGTCGATCGCGACCGGCGTCGTCGCGATCCTCACGGAACCCGCCGTCGAGGGGGCTGGAGTCGTCGAGACGCTGCAATCGGCCGCGGAGTTCAGCGGCACCATCGTCGGCTTCGCGTTGCTCGTCGCCGCGTGGGGAATGCGCCGCGGCTACCGGATCGCGTTCGTCGCCGCCGTCGTCCTCGTCGGGTTATCTGCGGCTCACGGCATCGTCCAGTTCCGACTGGTCTCGGTGCCCCTCGTCGTCCTCTCCGTCGGCGGCCTCGTCGTTCTCGTCGCTACGAGCGAACGGTTCGGCCGCTCGAGTCACTTCACCGCGACCCAGGTCGGGGCGCTGCTGGCGCTCGTCGGCGTGTTCTGTTACGGCACCGCCGGGGCGTACACGCTCCGCAGGCAGTTCGACGGCGTCGAAGGGGTCGTCGACGCGATCTACTTCACCGTCGTCACCGCGAGTACGGTCGGCTACGGCGACGTCCACGCGGCCACCGATCCGGGACGCCTCTTCGCTATCTCGCTCGCCATCCTCGGGCCCGCAACCATCGCCGCAGCCGCCGGTAGCCTGTTCCAGCCCGCGCTCGAGGCGCACCTCGAGCGAACCGGCCGGCGCGCGATGACGACGAACGACACCGATGCTGCCGGCGGCACCGAGGACGGAGACGCTCCACAGATCGCCGTCCTCGACGGTGATGCGACGCTCGCACCCGTAATCGAGGGGCTTGCGAAACACGCGTCGGTCACGGTCGTCACGAACGAGGCTGCAGTGCCGAGCCTGCCAGAAAACGTCAGCAGGTTCGTCGGCGAGGTGACAGGCGGCGACACGCTCGAGCGAGCGGGCCTCGAGCGATGTGAGGGAGTTCTCGTCGCGGCCGTCGAGCCCGACGCCGACGGGGTAGTCGCCGCCGCACGATCGCTCACCGACGCCCGAATCGTGGCCGTCGCGGAGTCCGACTCGAGCGCATCGCTCACTCGTCACGGCGCGGACGTCGTCGTTACGCCCGATCCCGTCCTCGTCGAGACCGTCGTCGACGCGGTGCTGGAGGCTGGCGTGCCCGACAGTCAGTCCTCGGCGTCGGCCGCCTCCCAGAGCGGGTAGAGATCGTCTTCGATCGGCTCGGTGATCGACTCGCCGTCGAGGACCAGTTCGAACGCGCCCTCTTGAACCGTGCCGATTTCGGCCCCCTCGAGGCCCGCCTCGGCGAGCGACTCGAGACAGTCGTCGACGGCCTCGCTCGGCACGGTCGCGAGCAACGCCCCGGAGCCGAAGATCCGAAGCGGATCGACGCCGGCCGCCGCGCATAGCTGCTCGGTCTCGTCGCGAACCGGCACCGCGTCGCGATCGATCTCGAGGCGAACGTCGGAGGCGCGGGCGATCTCGAGCGCGCCGGCGGCGACGCCGCCTTCGGTTGGGTCGTGCATCGCGGTGGCGTACTCGCGGATCGCGCGGCCGTCGGTGACGATACTGATCTCGTCGACGAACCCCGCGGCGCGCTCGCAGATGGCATCGTCGACGCCGAGATCGTCGCCGAAGTCGGACGCGAGAATGGCGGTTCCCTCTATCCCGGCGGCTTTCGTCAGCACGACGCTGTCACCGGGTTCGGCCCCGTGGGTCGGGACGAACGCCTCGGTCATCCCCATCGCCGTCAGCGAGAGCAGCGGGCGCTCGAGCTGGTCGACGTACTCCGAATGGCCGCCGACGATCGACGCGCCGACGTCTCGAGCGGCCACGTCGAGGTCGCGTGTGATCTCCTCGAGCGGGGCGTCCTCGTCGGGGAGCATGATGACGGCCGTCAGCCAGCGCGGATCGGCACCGGAGGCGGCGACGTCGTTGCAGGCGACACGGACGGCGAGCGTGCCGACCTGCGAGGCCGCAAGCGATATCGGATCGGAGCTGACGACGAGCGTCTCGTCGCAGCCGGGCACCGCGATCCCGGCGGCATCCTCGCCATCCGCGGGTCCCTGTAGCACTGTCTCGTCGGCGGCGGCCGTTCCCGTCCGGCCGAAGACGTGTTCGAGCAAGTCGTCCGGGCTCACCTTGCCGGGCATACCACGAACTGAGAGGATCGGGGGTTTGTAGCTGTCGGGGTCGACTCGAGCGCACTTTCGGAAAAACACACCGCAGCCGACGCCGTTCGACCGTCGGCGCTCAGGTATCTGGTGCCACCGCGTCCATCGTCTGGCGAATCTCAGCCTCGGTCGCACCGCGTGGAAAGCTGACGGCGATAGCGTCGATCCCGTCGACGGCCTCGTATCGCTCGAGGGTCTCACGAGCCGATTCGGGCTCGCCCACGGCACAGAGATCGTCGAGCAGGTCGTCACCGAGGAGTTCGAGCGCGCGGTCGCGGTCGCCTGCCTGCCAGGCGTCGTGGATCTCTATGGCCTCGTCGTAGCCCTGTCGTTCGAGGGAGTCGCGGTAGAACGTACCCATGCCGCCGACGTAGAAGGCGACGTGCTGGCGCGCGAGTTCGCGGGCGCGATCTGTATCATCGAGCACGCAGCAGGTCACGCCGGTCGTGACCTGCACGGCCTCGGGATCGCGCCCGCCCAGTTCGGCCCCGCGTTCGATATCCTCAAGGCGGTCGCGGGCACCGTCGGGAGTGAGCATGATGCCGTGCCAGCCGTCGGCAAAGCGGCCCGCGAGTTCGACCGCCTTGGGACCCATGCCGGTGACCTCGATCGGAGGGGGCGTTTCCGGCGGATCACAGCGCAGCCGAAAACCCGACAGCTCGAAGTCGTCGCCGTCGTAGTCGACGGACTCGCCCGAGAGGACCTGTCGGACGATCTCGACGGTCTCACGGGTGCGCTTGAGTGGGTTCCCGTACTCGACGCCATGCCAGTTCTCGACCACGACGGGGCCACTCGGGCCGAGTCCGAGCCGGAACCGGCCCTCGGAAAGTTCCTGGAGCGTCGCCGCCGTCTGGCCCAGCAGCGCCGGCGACCGCGAGTAGGTGTTGAGGATGCTCGAGCCGATGTCGATCGAATCAGTTCGCTCGGCCATCGCCGACAGCACGGTGACGGCGTCGCGACCCCACGTCTCGGGGAGCCACGCACAGTCGTAGCCGGCGTCCTCGGCCGCCTGCGTGTAGTCGACGATCGAGTCGATCGTCGGCTGTGCGGCGACGGGAAGGTGAACGTCTCTGTCAGTCATCGTCAGACACAGATGACGTACAGCCATTTGGTTGTATGGAAACCGGGGACGAACGAAATCCCGTTTATCCGGTCGCTGTACTGGAAACCGGCTTCCGTCTCGTACGACGACACCGTTCGAGAACTGCCCGCAGTCGATCGGTGACTCGGGTCGTCGACAGGCAGTTCACACACTCAGGCGGATGCCTGGCAGCCAATGCCGGCGTACCTGCGATCCACCACGCAGGTGCACCGGGACACAGTGACAACAGCCCGTCTCAGACGTCGTGCTCTTCGGGAATCCGTGGGACGCCCTGCGCCGTGATGGTCTCGCCGAGCACGTACGACGAGGCGGGGCTGGCGAGAAACTGTGCTACGTCGGCGATTTCCTCGACGGTACCGATGCGGCGCGCGACCGCTTCGCGGTCGATGTTGTCCGCCGAGACGCCCATCTGACTTTCGACGCCCGGCGTCGCGACGAACCCCGGTGCGATGCAGTTGACCCGGACGCCGTCGGGAGCCCATTCGGCGGCCAGCGTCGTCGTCAGGTTGATCACCGCTGCCTTGGCCGCACCGTAGTGACTCATTAGCGGCGAACCGTGCTGGCCGGCGACGCTCGCGAGGTTGATCACTGAGCCACCACCGTCTTTCAACGGTTCCGCGGCCGCGTGGGTACAGTGATACGTGCCGGTGAGGTTGCTGTCGACGATCGTCTGCCAGCCGTTCGGCGAGATGTCGTCGAAGTCGGCGATAAACGAGGCCCCGGCGTTGTTGACCAGTACGTCGATGCCGCCGAACTCCTCGACGGTGGCTTCGACGAGCGCGTCGACGGCGTCGCGATCGGTGACGTCACACTCGACTGCCAGCGCTCGCCCGGGGCGCTCGCTCTCGGTAATGTCTGTAGCGACCGGTTCGACGTGGTCCTGGTCGCGCGAGCAGACGACCACGTCGACGCCGTCCGCGGCGAACCGCTGGGCGATCGCCTTCCCGATGCCACTAGAGGACCCGGTAACGATAGCGACGTCGCCGTCGACGTGAAACCGGTCGAGACTCATCCATAGTCACCTGCGGTTGCGATCTGCGTGTGATTTACTATCATTGCTGTCCCTTCACCTGCGTTTCCGTCCGGCGATAATAAAGCTGGGTGGGCACCAGCACCACACCGTTAAGTGGCTCGCAGCCGCTGACAGAGACGATGAATGGGTGCGAGTCGACTCACGACTGGGAGGCCGTCTTCTGGGACATCGGCGGCGTCATCCTCGCGCTCGACTCCGTCCAGCGAGCACACACCGAGTTCGTCGCGAGTCTCCTCGAGCGCCACGATGTCGAAACGACGCTCGAGACGGCCATCGACACGTGGCAGACGACGGTCGGGAACTACTTTCGCGAGCGTGACGGGACCGAGTTCCGTGCTGCTCGTGAGGGCTACCACCGTGGCATCGCAGCGATCGTCGGCGAGGAAGTGCCCCGAAATGAGTGGCAACCACGGTTATACGAGCACGTCCGGTCGTCACTCGAGCCGGTCTCGGGTGCTCCCGAGACGATCGGGCGACTGGCCGAGCGAGACATCCACGTCGGCGTCGTCAGCGATATCGACGACGCGGAAGGACGAGCCATGCTCGAGGAATTCGGCGTTTGTGAGCACCTCGACTCGATTACCACCTCCGAAGAAGTCGGTCGGACCAAGCCCGACCCGGCTATCTTCGAGACAGCCATCGCAAAAGCCGACGCCGAGCCGGAGCGCTCGCTGATGATCGGTGACCGGTACACACACGACGTGAAGGGTGCCGCCGAGGTAGGAATGTGCGGCGTGGCCTTCGGCGCCGACGATGGCCCCGCCGTCTCCTATCGGATCGACGCTCCCGAGGAGGTCCTCGAGATTCTCGAGGGGGAGCGACCGGATACGGCGTGACGACGACGCGCTCTCTCGTCGCGCTCGATCACCACGGCTGGATAAGGACTGTCGCACACGTGACCGTTCTACGGTATGCGAGAAGACGCAACTATTTCGGTCGTCAGCGTAGTTGTGGTACTACATGGCATGTTGCACGAGGGGAGTGACCGAATGACGATCCCCGTCGCATTCCAGCGAACACCATGAGTGAGACCTACTACGAGCGGCTCGTCGACGAGGATGCACTGGTCGCGTACCTGGAACCACATCTCGGCGAGGTCGACGACTACGAGATCACGCATCACCAGGAGGGACACTCGAACGAGACGCTGTTCGTCACCTGGGATGATCGCACGTTCGTCATCCGACGGCCGCCACCGGGCGAAACAGCCGAGACAGCCCACGACGTCCTCCGCGAGTATCGCGTGCTCGAGGCAGTCGCCGACACCGACGTCCCGGTTCCGACTCCGGTTCTCGCCTGCGAGGACCACGACGTCATCGGCAGCGACTTCTACGTGATGGAACGACTCGAGGGCGACGTCCTCCGGGAAGACGAACCCGAGCGATTCGCCGACCCCAATCACCGCGAGCGGATCGGCGAGGAACTCGTCGACACGCTGGCGGCGATCCACAACCTGGACTACGAGGCGGTCGGGCTCGGCGAGTTCGGCCGCCCCGCAGGATACACCCAGCGACAGGTCGACCGCTGGGGGAAACAGCTCTCGTGGGCGTTCGAGGTCACCGAAGACGAACGGGCGGTGCCGATCCTCCACGAGGTCGGCGACTGGCTCCAAAACACCGTCCCCGAAACCCATCCGCAGACGCTCGTCCACGGGGACTACAAGCTCGACAACGTCATGTTCGCGCCGGGAACGCCGCCGGAGCTCGTCGGCGTCTTCGACTGGGAGATGGCAACGCTCGGCGATCCGCGCGCGGACCTCGGCTGGATGCTCTCGTACTGGCGCGACGCCAAAGATCCCGACCCGTCGATTCCCGAACTCACGTCTCGCTTTATGGAGCGGCCGGGCTACTCGAGTCGAACCGACCTGGTCGCACGCTGGGAGGACCGAACCGGTTACGAGCTCGAACACGAGCGGTTCTACCGCGCGCTGGCCGTCTACAAACTGGCGAGCCTCGGCGAGATGTTCTTCCGGCGGTATCTCGAGGGCAACAGCGACGATCCCATGTATCCGAAGATGCGCGACCGCGTGCCGGCGCTGGCCGCACGGGCGAAGCGAATTATCGACGGCGACGAGCCGTTATAGCTGGTTCGGAGGATCAGAAGGGGCGTCACCGCTCACTGCGTTCTTTCCCGAGGTCCTCGTAGATCTGGGGATCGGTCTGGAACTTGAGGACGTTGTGGACCGCCGAGTTACGAATGTTCTCGATGACCTTGCCGTGTTTCGAGTAACACTCGTGGATCCACAGGGGGACTTCCTGCCGGTCGCGAAACATCATGATCGTCTTCCACTGGTACTCCCCGTCGGCGAGGAAGAAAAACAGGGTATGTTTGTCCGCTCTGATGTCCTCCATCGCGGCACGCCAGTGGTCGGCGAAGTGTTCGGTGTTGAACTTGAATTCGAACAGCGCGAAGATGTAGTACTCCTCGTTCGGGATGATCGCCTCGCGGAAGACCCCCTCGTCGCGCATCCGCCGGATCGACTCGCTAACGGTGACGTGGGAGACGTCGATATCGTACTTCTCCTCGAGCACCTGGGTGAGTTCCCGCGAGGACAGCTGCGGGTCGTCGGCGAGCTCGGTGAGAATCGCGATATCCCGATCTTTGAAGTCCCAATTCGGTGGGTCGTCACTCATGCTGTCGTAGGTATCGGTGCGGGCACGGTTTTATCGTTCCGCTCCGGCCGGGAACGCCGAGCCGAGCCACGCCCTGTGTCCAGTGCGGCGGTCGAGGAGCGGGGACTCGAGACGAATGCCAGAGTAACGTCGCCGATATCGGTGTCACGGACGCCGCTTACGCGTTCGCCGGTCGCTCAGCCGGCGGCAGCTGGACGGTCTCGACGATCGGTTCGTCGAACGATAGCCGCATCCGCAACTCGCCCGTGTTTCGCTCGACCGTCTCGAACCCCAGCCGACGGTAGAGGGAGATCGCCCGCTCGTTCGTCGGGTCGACGTCGAGTACGAGTGCCTCGTGGCCGGCGTCGGCGGCTCGAGCGATCACGTGCCGACAGAGTTCGTTTCCGATACCACGGTTGTGGTAGTCCGGATCGAGGAACACGACGAAGTGGGGCTCCGGGCTCGAGCGGGGGACGTACGCCGCATGGCCGATGGGCTGTCCATCGTGGACGGCGACGAGGACGACACCGCGCTCGACCTGGTGCTCGAGCCAGTCTTCGATATAGCTGCGACCGATCGGCGGGAGTCCCATCGACCGATGGGTGGTGGGATAGCCGTCGTACAGCGAGACGAGCCCCTCGAGATGCGACGGCGAGGACGGCACGACGAGGACGGACTCGCCGTGGCGATCGATAAACCGCGGACAACGGGGCGGACACTCGGGGGTCCCCTCACACAGTGCCGGGTCCCACGCGGGACAGGTATCGGTCGTCATGGCCGATACATCGTCTGCCACGATCATGACGACTGGCCCCTCTATGTGTGGGGCTTTATCACGACGACAGGTCGCGTCATCTGAACGCCTGTCAATCAGTGTAGGCACACCAGAATCCGCAATACGGGCGCGCTGGGGCCCGGCGACACAGCCCCGTTTATATGGACTCCTCTCAGTCAGTGCCGGCGCACCCGCGACCCGTCCTGCGGGTGCGCCGGGAACCAGTGATAGCAGACCGTATCAGTCGATCGACTCGGAGAGGCCCCGAAGGGACTCGTCGCCGATCTCCTCGAGGACGTGTTCGTGGAACGCCTGCAGTGCGGCGCTCTCGTCGTCGGCGAGGACGACGTCGCTGGCCGACAGCGTCGCGAGCCCGAACGCCCGCGGCGTCGGCGAGTCGAGGAGCTGCCGCGAGAGTTCGAGGTCGCCCCCATCGATCGCGTCGACGATGGCCTCGATCTCGGCGACGTTCAGTTTGTCCTCGAGGATTTCGCGGTAGGTCTCCTCGATCACGGCGAACTCCTCTAAGTCTTCGGCGAAGCCGAGCAACATCTCGCTCGAGACCTGCTGTTCGCTGGCGGACTTCTCGTAGCCCTTGTAGCGTTTGAGGATCATCAGCGAGCGGGTCGCGTTGATCCGGAAATAGCGCTGGAGCAGGTCGGTTCCCGACAGCGCCGCCCGGAGATCCGCGCGAACGTCGTCGGCTTCGAGATCGGCGACGATCCCCTCGAGATCGACCTTCCGGTTTAACGGCATCGAGAGGACGAAGCCGTTGTCCGCGACCGCGACGCGGACGTTCGCCGTCGCCTCCTGGGCACAGCGATAGGCGAACAGGCGGGAGAGCCCGTCGTTGACCTTCCGGCCGTAGTTCGAACGGACGTAGTAGTGGCGTTCGTACTCCTCGCGGTCGCGGACGACCTCGATCGCGAGCCGATCGGGCGTGCTCACGCTTGCCATGCCGGCGTACTGACACTGGTGGTCGAACAGTCGGGCGATCGCGCGGACGCTGTCGTCGTCGAGAGGAAACTCCCGGAGCCACGCCCGAACCCGCGGGGGGCCGCCAGCGTCGTAGCGCTCGAGGAGGTCGCGCTGAAACGCGAGGATCTTGCGGCCCAGATCGTACGAGAGGGGGAGCCGCTCGGAGTACCACGAGGGGACGGTCGGCCGGGCACTCGTCCGATCGACGTAGACTTTCGAACCGCGTCGGTAGCGGTACTCGAAGTGATCGCCACCCAGGACGAAGACGTCGCCTTTCTCTAAGGTATCGAGGTAGTTCTCGTCTAACTGGCCGACCCACTCGTCGCTCGCCCGCGTGTGGACGTCGCAGGTAAACGAGTCGGGGATCGTCCCGATGTTGGTCATGTAGATGACTCGCGCGAGCCGACCGCGTTTGCCGATCAGCGACTCGCCGACCGGGTACGTCTCGTGGTGGTGCTCGCCGTCCGGCGGGTCGTTTTCGTCGCGCCAGACCTTCGCGTAGACGTTCTTGTCCTCCAAGCCGGCGTACTCGGCGGTGAGATATCGCATGAGCGATTCGTACTCCTCGTCCGTGTAGTTCCGGTAGGGATACGCCCGTCGGAGAACGCCTTTCAGTTCGGATTCGGGCCGGATCTCGGCGATCGCCATCCCGTAGACGTGCTGGGCGGCGACGTCCTGGGCGTTCTCGGGGATCGACACCGAGTCGACAAAGCCCTCCGTGGCCGTCTTGAGCATGACCGCACACTCGATGAGTTCGTCCCGGTCGAGCGCGATCACCCGCCCCGTCACGGTCTGACCGACGCGGTGGCCCGCCCGGCCGACCCGCTGGAGCAAGGCGGCGACGCTTTTGGGTGAGCCAACCTGCACCACGAGGTCGATATGGGGCATGTCGATACCGAGCTCGAGACTCGTCGAGGTGGTGACGACCTCGAGATCGCCGGCTTTCAGCCGGTCCTCGACGTCCTGACGGACCTCCTTCGAGAGGCTGCCGTGATGACAGGCCGAGTTGGCCTCGTCGTAGGCGTCGAAGCGCTCCCGGAGGTTGTGGAGGACCCGTTCGGCCCCCGAACGGGTGTTAGTGAACACCAGCGTGTTCGTGTGCGCCTGGACGTGGTCGTGGAGTTGCTGGTAGAACCGCTCTTGGACCACCTCGCGGGACGTGTTGATCAGATCGGCGGTCGGACACTCGAGTTGCAGGTCGAACTCGCGGGCGAAGCGGGCGTCGACGATCTCGTAGTCGCGCGGCGCACCACCCGGCTCATCGCGACCCACCAGAAACTCCGCGACCCGAGAGAGGGGTTCGATCGTCGCTGAACAGCCGATTCGCGTAATCTCACCGTCGGCCATCGCTTCGAGTCGCTCGAGGCTCACTGCGAGGTGGGTCCCCCGCTTGCTCGCCGCCAGCGAGTGGATCTCGTCGACGATGACGTACTCGACGGTGCGGAGTTTCTCGCGGAACTTCGGCGAGTTCAGCAAGATTGCGAGCGTCTCGGGGGTCGTGTTGAGGATGTGGGGCGTCTCCTCGAGCATCCGCTGGCGCTCGCTGGAGTCGGTGTCGCCGTGGCGGATGGCGTGGCGGATCTCGCCTATCGATACGTCCTCGCGCTCGGCTGCGATCGACTCGATGCCCGCGAGTGGCACCTCGAGGTTGCGATGAATGTCGTTCGCGAGGGATTTCAGCGGCGAGATGTAGAGACAGTACACCGAGTTCTCGAGGCCAGCGGAAGACTCCGTCTCCCGGGCAGACGGGCTCTGGCCGTCGATGTCGTCGGCGTCCCGTTCGCGTCTGTACAGGGAATTGATGATCGAGAGAAACGACGACATCGTCTTCCCCGAGCCCGTCGGCGCACAGACTAACGTGTTCGTCCCCGCGTCGATCTTCGGGATCGCACCCCGCTGTGGCGGCGTGAAAAAGCCCTCGTTCTCGGGAACGAACTCGCCGAACTCCTCGAGCCACCACTGCTGGACTGCCGGCTCGAGGGACTCGAAGACGTCGCCGTCGCTTATGGTCGTGGTGGCTGGGTCGAACGGCATAGAATCGTCGTCGACCGGCACCTCGAAGCGTTCGTCCCCGTCCATTATCGTCGTCTCCGGGGCCGGCGTGTAAGAGCGTTTGGACAGCACAGTGAAAGTGAAGCCACGATCCGACGGTTCCGATCGAGCCGGATCGATCCTGACTATGAATAACAGAAATTTAATTGGTCTCCTGGACGTGACCTTCAGGAAATGCGGTCATCGCGTCTCCTCGTCGGTCTCGTACTCACCGTCGGGGTGTTGACGGCGGGGGTCCTCGCCGGAACGACGGTCATCGACCCCGACGACGACGGGGAACCGGTGGTGGTGGAACTGCGCGACGGGACGGCTCCGTTCGACGCCGACACCGATGACGACGGGCTGGCCGACGGTGCGGAAACGCGACACGGGACCGATCCGACCGTCGCTGATACGGACGGCGACGGCCTCGACGACGGCGTCGAAGTGGACCGCGGAACGGATCCACTCGAGGCCGATACCGACGGCGACGGCCTCGATGACGCGACGGAAGTCCACGAGCATGGGACCGACCCGCTGACGGCTGATTCCGACGACGACGGAATAGCCGATCGTGCCGAACTCGAGACGTACGAAACCGACCCCACCGACCCGGATACGGACGGCGACGGTCTCACGGACGGTGCGGAAGTCCACGAGCACGGGACCGATCCGAGCGCGGCTGACACCGACGACGACGGGCTGGACGATGGCCCGGAAGTGCACGAGTATCGGACCGATCCGACCGTCGCAGATACGGACGGGGACGGGCTCTCGGACGGTGCGGAAGTCTACCGCCAAGATCTCTTTCCCGACGCCGATCCGCTCAGTACTGACGTGTACGTTGAGGTCGACCGCATGGAGGGGGTCGCCTTCGAACGCGCCGAACTCGAGCGGGTCGTCGCGGAGTTCGACGACGCGCCGCTTGCAAACCCCGACGGATCGTCCGGTGCGAACCTGCATATCGTCGTCAACGAGACGATTCCGAGGGAGTCGTCGACCGATATCGTCGATCTAACCCAATACCGGTCACAGTACTTCGACCGGGCAGGGCAGGGCTATCATTATCTGGTCATCGTCGAGGACGTCGCCGGCGACACCGACCGCGGGAACGTCATCGGCAAGGCCGGACTGGGAACGATGATGGTCGAATCACAGCCGGATCGCGACCATACTGGCACGACCGTGATGCACGAACTCGGCCACTCGCTTGGACTGTCCCCAGCCGACTTCGACGGCATCGATTCTACCCGGTACAGCTTCCGGCAGTACACGAGCGTGATGAACTACAACGCACCGCGGGACTACTACGGCTTTTCGTCGACCGGCAGCACCGACAGTTTCGACGACTGGGACTATCTCGAGAACCACATGTTTACGCCGGCAACGTCGTTCGTCACCGTCGACGACTAGCCGAGACACCGGGACGCTCGACGCTTCGTCCTCGAGTTCCATGCCGCCGGCGCCGCTCACGACTCCGTGAAAGAACCGCCGCGATGACTGAAAGAAGACAGTCCAATCGCATCGAGAGTGCCATGAAGCGATATCGACGATCGATACTCAGCAGCGTCACGATGGGGACGGTAGCGCTGCTGGCAGGCTGTTCCGGCAGCGGCAGCGGCGGATTCGGCGGCGGATTGACCATCGACGACACATCCACGGAGACGACCGCGTTCGGAAACATCGTCCTCACCGTCGCGGTCTCGAATACAAGCGGTTCGTCGAAGGCCGGGACACTGATCGGGCAGATCGACATCACCGGGGTGATACCTACACCGAACGGCGGGAGGTCTCAGTCCCCGGAGAGGGGTCGAACACGTACGAACTCGAGTTCGATATCGACATCTCCGAATCGCTCAGCGCCAGCGAGTACGAGTACAACGCTCGGATCGAGTGATCAATCTTCGAGCTGTGAACACTGACCCGTCACACAGGCACTCGTCCGCTCGAGCCAGGGGCAGAGAATTCACACCGTGTTCTCGCTGATTCGCTCCCCTCAATCAGATATTACGTTAGAAAGATTACCAGCAGTCATAGGATCCCGGATTATGAAATCATTTATCGGAAATCGTTCATAGCCGGTTTGTCTGACGCACGTCATTAGAGGAACGGTTGATTTTATATAGCAGTATCTGGCAGCGGTGATTGTGCAATCTACCCACTCGATCAGCCTCACGGTTGTGGAGGAAATCGCCAAACATGAAGAGGTTCCACCGGAAGAGCTCCGGCCGCCGCTTCACAGCGTTATTGACACAGACGCACTCGACTCGCTCTTTCAGTCAGTTGCCGCCGAACGGGCCCCTTCCACGGTTGAATTCGCGTACAACGGCTACATCGTCTCGATCGATGAGACTGGCGACGTGGACGTGACCGATCACGCGTCGGCCGTAGAGGCCGACAAAACGGCAGTGTGAAGCGATCCGGAGTTCCAGACCTCGATTTCGATCTCTTACTCGTCGGTCGTAACGGCATACGCAGTAACAAATCTATGACACTGTTGGACAAAGCGGACAACACGCCGATCGGACTTGAGACGCTGTCGCCAGCGGCGACAGAAAGTCGGCAACCGCCCACTTCGGAACGCGTAAAGTCCCCGCACTCGGGGGGGTGAGCTACCGAAAACAACCGTTTTCACCTCCGAATAGGCGCTTAGCGAGACCGCCAAGCGATACAAACAGTTATTGTAGTGTGTGTATACAGAATTTGTAATGACCGAGCCCGAGACGGAGAAACAGCGACAACTCGGTATCTGTGAACGCTGCGGAAACACAGCCGTCGTCTGGGTAGCGGTTGACGGAACAGTCTGGCCGGTAAGCGGATACAACGTCTGTCCCTGCAGTGACTGTTCGTTTCGTACGATAGATGACGCTCCGCTTCGAGAGCAACCGTAAGAACGCGAAAATTGGGTTTTCGGCCGCCTCGTGGGCACACCGCTCGGACGCTCGAGAACTCATAGTGGCCCTTCCCGCGGGTCCCGAACCCCGCGTGTACAGTTCGGTTCGGACGCGGCCAGCGGACGCGTTAACGCGGTCACCGCAGCGTTTGCACTCGCCAGAGTCGATGAGGCGACTCATCGAGAATCACCGTCCTCGTAATCGATGTCCAAATCAGCTGACCATTCAATTAGAAATAGTCTTCTTTCACTTCCAACAGGATTTGGAGGTACGGTAATTACGAAGCATACCGCTTGGACAATTACGATGACGACCCACAGTGTGCGCAAAAAGATCGCTGCGAGGTGTGTGAACTGTAGATCTATCTTCGCTTCAGAAATCAGTGAAGATGGAGAAATCCGCCCGATTGGAATCAGATCCGGCTGTACCTGCGGGAACGGTGATTTTCGAACACTGGCGTGACCCTCACGGTCTTCGAGAGCACGCCGAACGGCCTCGTCGATGGCCTGATGTCCGGGATGGGCGATTGGCGTCCGACCCCCGACGACGTACAGCCGACACGCCAGCCACCTCCCGGTAGCCTGTCGGCTACGTGGGAATGTACTGAAACCGAAAATTGGATTTTAGTTACTTCAGGGGTACAAACGGCTAGAAGTTGAACACGGAGAGAATGTGTAGTGGGACCGCCGAGAATTGAACTCGGGTCCTACGGACCCCATCCGCAGAGGATACCACTACCCCACGGTCCCGTACTTGGATCGATGGGCGTCTGCCGTTTAAGCGTGTCGTTTCAATGTCGGTGTGTCACCGGGTTTCGGACCAGTCTCAGACCAGCACGCGCTCGAGGTCGACGACGAGACCGCTGTCGGCCTCGGGGTCTCCGACGAACGTGCCGAGACACACCGCCGCGCCGTTCGGGGTGTAACAGGCGACCAGCGTGTCGCGCTCGATGTCATCGTCAGCGTCGAGAACACCCGGTGCGTAGACGGGTGCCCCCTCTGCCACCTCACGGGCGGCGCTGTCGGCGATCACGACGCTGGGGATCCCCTCGAGGATCCGTTCGGCGGGGTCGACGACCTCGTAGAGCGGGTCGGGATCGTCGTCCTCGAGCCAGAACGCCAGCGCATCGAGGAAGTCGTGGGCGCTGTGGAGCGTCCGGTCGTCGAACGGGTCCGTCGCGGTGCGACGCAGGTGGCCCATGTGCGCGCCGGTGCCGAGTGCCAGTCCCAGGTCGTGACAGAGCTTGCGGATGTAGGTACCACTCTCACAGCGAATCCGCAGGAGGAGGCGTCGCTCCTCGGCCTCGAGCACTTCGAGGTCGTAAATCTCGCGCACGCGCAGGCGGCGGGACACGGCGCTCTTGCGCGGGGGCTTCTGGTAAATCGGCCCCTCGAACTCGGCAACGACCGACTCGGCGTCAGCCGGCACCGGCGCATGACATTCGAGGACGGCGACGTATTCCTTGGCCCCCTCGAGGAAGACAGGCGCGAGGCGGGTCGCGTCGCCAAGCATGACCGGGAGACAGCCGGTCACTTTTGGATCGAGCGTCCCCGCGTGGGCAGCGCGGTCGATGGTGGTATCGGCATCGCGCTGGACGAGCGTCTCGTCGACGGCGTCGCGCAGCCAGCCGCTGACCTGGTGTGAGGAGGGACCCGGCGGTTTGTCGAGGTTGACGACGCCGAAGGTGAGCAACTCGGTAGGCGAACGTTCCTCGGGAGGACCACGGAGGGACATTAGAACTCGTAGCCAGTATCGACGGGTGTTTTCCCTTCGTCGCCGTCCGCCTCGTAGCGTTCGACGGCGGTGACGAGCATGTCAAGGACGGCCTCGGGTTCCCAGCGAGCCGTGTTCACCGAGAGATCGTAGATCGTCAGATCGCGAATATCGATCCCGTAGTACTCCTCGTAGCGCTGGGCCTCACTGGCTTCACGGGCCGTCGTTTCCTCGGTCGCGCGGGCAGGCTCTTTTCCTTCACGCTCGGCGATCCGTTCCCCACGAACCTGTGCCGGGGCGTCCAGCCAAAAGCGGAAATCCGCCTGGTCGCCAGCAAGCCAGCCGGCGAGTCTGGACTCGAGCACCAGATCGTCCTCCTCGACGGCGATCTCGCGGAGCCGGCGGTCGAGATCGCGATCAATCTCGTCGTTTTCCTCGGCGAGTTTGTTGAACTCGAGTGGGGTGTAGCCGCGTTCGTCGGCCAGTTCCCGGAAGATGTCACCGCCGCTGACGTGGTCGAGCTCGAAGGCGTCGGCGAGCAACTCGGCAGTCGTGCTCTTCCCGCTGCCCGGCGGGCCGGAGACGGTGAGTAACATAATCGATCTGCGAGCGGACGGGTAAAATGGGTTTTGAATCCACGAGCACGGTCGACGATGATGGCTGCGAACGACAGCCGACGAGTGGCCACCCTGGCGACGAGTCGTAACGATCGAAACGGGAAGCCGACGCGATTAGGCGCCCGTCGGCGACATGTCGATGTTCAGTGATTTGCGCAGGAGCTGGGAAAAGCCCATCGAGCACAGGAAGTACCAGACGATCCAGGCTGGCATCGGCCCGACCAGACCTGCCTGCCAGTTGGTCTCGCCGACGAGCGGCAGGATAGCTGTCGCTTCTGTACCGTCGAGGCCGACCGACTGGATCTTCCAGTACATCCAGAGGAACAGCGGGATCGTCAACAGCATGATCCAGACCATCGGACGGAACTGCTCTTTGAACATCCCGAGGTTGTCCGCCATGGCCTCCATCTGCTCTTCGCGGACCTGCTCGAGTTCGTTCTCGAGGCGTTCGATTTCGGCCTCGCTTGCGCCGCGTTCCTCGGCCTCTTTCTTGCGCTGGCGGATGTCTTTTTGCTCCTCC
This sequence comes from Haloarchaeobius amylolyticus, assembly GCF_042678045.1. Classification (GTDB taxonomy): domain Archaea; phylum Halobacteriota; class Halobacteria; order Halobacteriales; family Natrialbaceae; genus Natrinema; species Natrinema amylolyticus_A. Next base: position 44,869 of record NZ_JBHUDI010000010.1, on the reverse strand, counting down.
TGAACGGCTTTCATCCGCTCTTGATACTTGCCCATGACCTCCGTATTCATCAGGTTCGCCTGTAGCAACGACGAGTACAGGCCAGTGATCAGTGCAACGGAGAGGATCACGGCGTAGAAGGGCAATGCCGCGTCGAGCGGCCCGAGGACGATGTCGATCGTCCCGCCCACGACGTTCCGGATCGAATCGAACCAGTACCCCGGCATCAACAGGAGCGCACCAATGCCAGCGATCTTGTCCCACTGCGACCAGCTCGACTCCTCGTCGTCGATATCGACGTCGGCACTGGCCACGGCACCGCCACTGTCACCGTTCCCATCGAGGGCCCGATCGTAGGCCTCACGATCGGCGATTTCGAACCCTTCGTCGCCATCGACTAATACGCCTTTCTCGATCAGCCGCCCCCACTGGCCGCTCGTCAACTCGTCGCTGACGTCGGCCCACTGGACCTCGCCGCCGTTCCTGTCGGCTTCCTCGCGGATCGCCTCGAGCGCGTCCGCCATCGAGGAGTCCTCACGGACGAGGGCGTCAATCTTCTCGGCTGTACGCGTCATCTGATTGTCCTAGGGCACGTCCGATATACAAGTGTTTTTCTTCGGTAGTCTCGAGTCGACCGATGTCTGGGTTGTTGGTGATGAGAACAGGATTGTCAACGCGCAGCTGGTCGTGATCGCTTCGTCGCCATGACTGTTGACCGCGATGTCGTACCACCGAGCCGAGCTATCGCCCATCTAACCACGCCACGATGCAGTATCCTGCACACACAGTCCGGAATAAACTATCTGACCGGTCGAACCCTTTATTATAAGGATTCCCGAACTAGTCGACTGTATAAATGGGATTACGACGTGATGGCGGAGTCGTTCGTCCGTCGGGCCGCGGGCAATCCGCACTACTCGGACTCGTGTTGTTGATCGGAATGGTCGCTGCCGCCAGCGTCGGGATGTTACTCGTTGCCGGCGACATGATGTCCGATGCCGAACAGCAGTCGGAAAACGAGCGAATCGAACAGTCATTTACCGAACTGAGCCAGCAGATGTCGACGGTCGCAATGGACAGCGACGCGCCGCGGTCAATGGCGTTCGATGCCGGGGAGAAAGGGGCAATTGCGAAAACCGACACTGCCCGTATTAACATCACTGGTGACGGTATTGACGAATCGATCCGCGTCGGTGCGATCGAATACGAGGGTGATGATGGAACCAAACTCGCCTATCAGGCTGGCGGTGTGTTCCGGGAGACGGGAGCAAAAACGCGAGTCGTCTCCGGGCCCCCTCTCAAATACAACCCGAGTACACATACGTTCTCGTTTCCGATAGTGAAACTTGACAAGGAAACGGAACTCAGCTCAGGAGACGTTCGGTTCGATCGGACCAATAATAGTACGGCATATAGTGATTCGATCTACGTCGAACAAAGTCCGATACAGATCAATATTACCAGTGAGTACTGCGTCGGTTGGCAGACGTACTTCGAAGAGGAGACGAACCAGATTGACGGCGAGGCGATACAGAAGTCCTGCAACGAGGGCAAACAGGATACCCTCCGTGTCGAACTCGGCAGACTGGATATCGAGGAAGGAACATTCGAAAATGGCGTCGTCGTCAACTCAGCATCGGGCAAAACAGGCGAGACACCGGGCGAAGGGGAAGGTGGCTCGAGTATGGACATCACAGAACGACCTGGTCCGGGACCCGCATCGATCGATAAAACCATCGACCAGATGGTGTCTGACATGAAAGATGATGATAATGTTACGGATTTTAATGAAGTCGACAAGACAGAGGACGTAGAAAGCGGGGCATACTTCGTCGAAAACGAAACGATCAGCGAGGAGCGAGTCTTCGATCTCGAAGACGGAAACATCACACTCGTCGTCGAGGACGAACTCATTGTCAACGATATGCTTCGGGTCGAAAACGCGGAGCAACCCGGAGCCAATCACTCCCTTCAGGTGTATGTCAGAGATGGGATGAAAATAGACGGAGAAGCGTGTGTCGACGACTGTTCGGACGACGACGACGATTCGAGACACCTCCAGGTCTACGGAACGTCGGACACCCACTTCGGCGTCGGGACAGGAAGGTCGTACTTCGAGGGGATTATTTATGCACCGTCAGGTGACGAGAGTTGGGACGAAGAAAACAAATACTTCGAGAAAACAGCCCAGTTAGTAATGAAGTCAAAGACCGATATAGACGGGTCGGCCGTCGTATCGTCTATCCACGTGAAAACTGGCAAAGGTTCTACATCTGTCTCGTATGATGAATCCCTCGATTCGTTCAGCCCCGAGATGAACCCCAATGGATACGTCTTTCCGCCGAGACTGTCGTACCTCAACCTTGCCGAACACTCGATTGAAGTGAAAAATACCTGAGCCGCCCTGAAACGGCGATGGCCTGTTCAATCCGCTCGAAACCGTTGTATACCCTTCCAGACTGGAGTTATGCAGCGTCCTCGATCGTCGCCTTCACGTCTTCCCAAACTTCGTCGGGTGCCTGCTCGCCGTCGACACGTTCGAGGTCGCCCTGCTCGTCGTAGTACTCGATGACCGGTTCGGTGTTCTCGTGGAAGACGGAGAGTCGTTCGCGGACCGTCTCCTCGGTGTCGTCGTCGCGCTGGACGAGTCGCTCCTCGACTTCGGGGTCCTCCGGCGGGTTGTACTCGACGTGGTAGATGTCGCCCGTCTCGGGGTCCATCCGGCGGCCCGTCAGGCGGTGGACGAGTTCCTCCTCGCCGACTTCGAGATACAGTGCGAGATCGAGGTCGGTCATGTCCTCGAGCTCCTCGGCCTGCTCCAAGTTCCGTGGATAGCCGTCGAGAACGAAGCCGTCAGCCTGGTTGAGCGCCTCGTCGACGATGGCGTTGACGACCTCGTCGGGGACGAGTTCCCCCTGATCCATGTACTCACCCGGCGTGTCGTACTCGGTGTCCATATCGGAGATATCCATCTCCTTGTTGTTCCGCAGCGCGTCACCGGTGGTGATGTGATCGACGTCGAACTCCTCGATGATCTTTGCACTCTGGGTCCCCTTCCCTGCCCCGGGTGCACCCAGGATCAGGATTCGTGGCTGTGCCATATGGCACCGTTCATGCCCATCACATAAAGGCTTAAAGAATCGAGCACGTCCATCTACTATGACTCGCTTTGATGCGTCTGAACCTGCTGAGCGACGGAAACTGTACGTCGACGCGATTACCGCTCATCGCGAACGCGGCAGCAGATTTCTGACGCTCGAGGCCGACGACTCCGTCCGCGACGAAAGCGGTGACTCGGAGTCGCTGGGCACGCCGTGGATCCAGTTCGGTGATGGAACGATCAACATCGACTGCACCGACGCGGAGCTCGAGACACTGAAGGCGCTGCTCGAGGACTTTCCAGCGTTCAAGATCGACGACCTGACGCGGCCCGAGGAGGCCGAGGGGACCAACGTCCGGATCAGCGCGAAAGCGGATCCGAACCGGATCGCCCAGTTCATCGACGAGGTCTTTCTCGAGGTGTATGAATTCCAGTCGACGGTTCGAGTCTGGCTCGTCGACGTGTGAACGACCGCAGAGCTGCTCTTGTCGGGTGATTCGACTCATAGGACACCTGTCAATCAGTGCCGGTACACCCGCGACTTCGTCCTACGGATCCGCCTGGACATCGGTACAGCAGATCGTATCAAACATCATCGTGAACGGTCGTGGCCGATGGCGACGAGCTACGAAACGCCTCGAGATGGGAGTAGGTGCTCCGCTACCGACAGCGTCGTTCTGAGAGTACGCCTCATATTTCAGCATCCGAGGGAGCCGCCGGTCGTCGTGGCCCAGTACCACAACCGGAGCAGCGAGTTGAAAGTAATCGCTCTGGAATGAGGATATTTGGATCCGAGAGCTCACATGCGAGCGGGCGAAGGATTAAGAAGTAAATTCGTGAAGGCGGACGGTCCACTGTTCAGTGCTATTCGCCCACATACCGTCACTATTTTTAACGGGGAGCAAATAACAGGCCAGCACCGATATAACATGATTTATTGGCATCCATATAGTACCAGGACGAGACAACGATGGAGAAAAGATCATTGACGACAACAGCAGCATGATGAGGGGTACAGACGAAGTCGATGACCCGCAGTCGAACTGTACGAGCACCTCGACAGGCGACCCGGATTCGTCCGGGCGGTTTCCAAATAGATAAGTGCCCCCAGCAACCATCGTCCGACATATAACTGGCCTTCAAAAGAGATGAATACAATCTACAGCGCACTCATTGCCCCGATGCAGCGAACTCGCGTCGACGTGTTCGAGAATATCTTCCTGGTATTTCTCGGACTCGGGACGCTCGTCGGCATCATCGTGGTCGCGTATACCTTGTACAACGCGTACAAGTACCGTGATACCGACGAGGCTGGCGACGACGAGGATCTGCCATCACTCGGGGAGTTACCGACAGGCGGAAAGGGCGGCAAGAAACTGTTCCTCTCGTTCGGCATCAGCGCCGTCATCGTCATTTCGCTGGTGATCTGGACGTACACGATGCTTCTGTACGTCGAAGATCCCAGTGCCGATGACGGTGGCCAGCAAGAAGCGCTGGAAGTCGATGTGACCGGCGAGAGCTTCGCGTGGTTCTTCGAGTACGAGAACGGGATCGAATCGACGAGTACGCTTCGCGTCCCAGCTGACCAACGGATCTGGATCCAGGTAACCTCAGGTGACGTCTGGCACACGTTCGGCATACCCGATCAACGGGTGAAAGCCGACGCGATTCCGGGCGAAGTCGATGAGAGCTGGTTCGAGGCCGAAGAACCCGGCGAGTACAACATCAAGTGTTTCGAACTCTGTGGCGAGGCCCACACCTCGATGGTCGGGACGCTCAACGTCATGCCATCCGACGAGTTCGACTCGTGGATGGACGACCAGCTAACGATGGAGTTCGAGATGGTTGACGGAAACGAGTCCCCCGTGGCGGACGGCTACGAGATGACACTCGAAAGCCAGGAAGGGGACTTCGAGCAAACGTACACCGCCGATGACTTCGACGAGAACGGAACGATCACGATCGACGACGTCGATCAGGGTGGTGTCTACAACGTGACGATCACGTCGACCGACGGCCAGTTCGAAACTGTCGAAGAGCAGTTCGACATGACCGGTCCGGTCAGTGAGACGTACACGCTTGAGATGAACGCAACGGAAAGTGATGCCAATGCAAGCGATACGAACGATGGAGGTGACGCCTGATGAGTGATCTTCCGCCGATGCGGTCGGTCAAGCGATGGTTGGTGACGACCAACCACAAGGACGTCGGGATTCTGTACCTCGCGACGTCATTGTTCTTCCTGATCTTCGGCGGCGTCCTCGCGCTGCTGTTCCGAGCCCACCTCTGGGAGTCGGGTGGCCTCATGCTCGGTGGCGAGGCGCTGCTGACGAACGATCAGTACTACCAGTCGGTGACCGGCCATGGACTGATAATGGTCTTCTGGTTCCTCTCACCGATCGCATCCGGGTTCGCGAACTACTTCGTCCCTCTTCAGATCGGGGCAAAAGACCTCGCGTTCCCGCGACTGAACGCCCTGAGTTACTGGTTCTACCTGTTCTCGGGGATCCTGTTCATCATTTCGTTCTTCCAGGGTGGGTCGTTCTCCGGCGGCTGGACGATGTACGCCCCGCTGAACGTGCCCATGTACACGTCAGTGATGGAAGCAACGGCAGGCGGTACCGGTGCCATCCTCGGCGTCGTCCTGTTTTGTTTCTCGGTTACGATCGGGACGGTTAACTTCCTGACGACGATGCACCGCTCCCGTGCCGAGGGCATGGGAATGTGGAACCTGCCGATGTTCTCCTGGTCGTGGCTACTGACGGCCTGGATGATGCTGTTCGCGTTCGCCGCGCTGCTGGCGGCAGTAATGCTGCAGTCGATCGACCGACTGTTCCTCACGCAGTACTTCGCGACCAACGAGGGCTCGAGCCTGCTGTGGGCGCACATCTTCTGGTTCTTCGGACACCCGGAGGTGTACATCGTCTTCTTCCCCGCGCTCGGTGTCCTGTTCGAAACGTTCCAGACGTTCACTGGACGGCGTCTAGTCGGCCGCAAGTGGGTCATGATCGCAATGGTCCTCGTTGCGGTCCAGTCGTTCCTCGTCTGGATGCACCACATGTTCCTGTCGACGATCAACCTCCCGATCAAGACGTTGTTCATGGCGACGACGATCGGGATCTCGTTGCCCTTCGACCTGATGGTCTTCGCGATGATCTATACGATGATCAAGGGTCGGGTGCGGTTTACGACGCCGTTCCTGTTCTCGCTGGGTGCACTTCTATTGTTCATCCTCGGTGGGATCACCGGCGTCTTCCTGGGTGCCGTCGTCCTCGACTACGAGTTCCGTGGCACCTACTGGGTCGTTGCGCACTTCCACTACGTGATGGTCTCCGGTGTCACCGCACTGATCGCCGGCCTCTACTACTGGTGGCCAAAGATCACCGGGAAAATGTACTCCGAACGACTCGGGAAACTCAGCTTCGCCGTGTACTTCTTCGGCTTTAACCTGCTGTACTTCCCGATGTTCCTCACCTGGGAGACGCCCCGGCGTATCTTCCACTACAACGAAAGCGCACAGCTCTACCACCAGCTCGCAACCGTCGGTGCGTTCGTCCTCGGGCTCGGGTTCCTACTCGTGTTCGTGACGCTTGCAAAGAGTTTCATCTCGGGCCCCGACGCGCCCGATAACCCGTGGACGTACACGCGAACCGCCGAGTGGGCGATCCCCTCGCCACCACCGCTCGAGAACTGGCCAGACCGGCCAAGCTACGCCGGCGGGAGCCTGGAGTTCGTCGACGACAGCCGGACCGCGACCGACGGCGGTATCACACAGGAAGCGACTGCCGCGGCCGCAGCGGGCCACGAGGAAGAACACGCCGACCACGCCAGCATCTGGCCGTTGGGCATCGGTGTCGCGACGTTTACGTTCTTCCTCGGCCTCAGCGGAATGACGCCGTACGTCTACGACTTCGTCCAGTCTAACATCCACAGCGGTGACTTCGTGACCCTGTCCGAGGCACCGCCGAAGAGCATCGTCTATCCGGCCCTGACGGGACTTGGAATCGTCCTGCTCGGGATCACGCTGTTCCAGTTCGGTCGCGAGCAGTTCAACGCACCCGAAATGGAAGTCGCTGAACGCTGGCCGTTCGGCGGCATCAACAACGAGAAGCTGGGTGTCTGGATCTTCCTGGCTTCGGACGTCGTCGTCTTCGGTGCGGCGATCGGCGCGTTCGTCTTCATGCGCCTCAACATGGGCTGGGGCAACTGGCATCTCGATGCCATCACCGAAGCAGGGCTGTTCAACACCTACGTCCTGCTGACCTCGAGTTTCACGGTTATCCTCGCCCACGTGATGGCCGAACGCGGGAACAAGAAAGGACTGCTTGGCGCGCTGAGCGCCACGATCCTACTCGGATTCGTGTTCATGGGCGTCAAGGCCTTCGAGTACACCAGCAAGTTCGCTGACGGCCACTACTGGTTCAGTGGTCTCGAGTACTCGATCTACTTCGTGACCACCGGCCTGCACGCGCTGCACGTCATCCTCGGGCTCCTGATCGCCGGATTCATGATCTACCGCGTCGTCTCGGTCGACGCCTACCTCGAGGATCACATGCCAGTCGAGTACTTCGGTCTCTACTGGCACTTCGTCGACATCGTGTGGGTCTTCCTGTTCCCACTGTTCTACCTGATGTAGCGGCCCGCCGCTACACAGGCTCGTTCTCGTTCTGCGATTGTATTTTGAGCCTGTCCCGGACAGCGACGGCGTTGCTGTAGTAACAGCTGGAACGACTCACATACCGATCGTATCGTCCGCGATTCTCGCTCACAGCGCTCGCTCCGAACCGCGCTCCCGTCGTGCGATCGAGTGGACAGTGACGTTCAGTGGCCACTATAACCTGCACTGCTCTCCTATCTCGGCGACTCTCGACAACGGGGCGACGGCCCTCGCATGTGATCGGTTTGTCCAACAGTCTGCGTTCCGCGCGAGCGAGCCGCCGAGTGACACGGCCGAGCAGCTATGTCGTCTTCGACAGGCACCTCGATCGTCTCGCGGGCAGGACAGACAACAGAATCGCTGGCTCCCCACTACCCGGCCCAGACCAGCGCGTAGATGAACGTAAACAGAAAGTAGATCAGAAACACGGAGACCGCTGCCTTGAAATGAAACGTGAACAGGTCGTACTCCTCGTCACCGCGCTCTTCTTCGAATGCCTCGCGTTCGTCTTCGGAACAGACATCGGCGTGGTCGACGCCGATGTGGAACGTCGCGTATCGCTCGGATCGAAACGGTCGTCCACAGTACGGGCAGGTTGTAGCTGGCGTTTCGTCCGGAGGCACCTCGTACTCCCGCTCGAGCGGTCGGTCAGTCGCCATTCGCGTGGCACTTACAGGGGTGCGAGGAAGTGTTTGCCGGTTCGGCGTGCCGGCCGCGACCGGGCACGCCGACAACGAGTGCAGTCAGGCGCGTGTCACTGCTCGCTTAGTTTGGCACATATGGGGGACTCATCGTTCCCTGTGAGACGAGATAGAGACTCACCATCGTGAAAAAGACCATCACGACGATGAGCGGGAATTGGCTCCTGATCGCCTGGAGTTTGCCAGGGAAGAGGTCGAACGAAACGGTGTGCGAGACCCACACCGCGAGGATGTGGCCGAGCAAAATCCCGGCAATCTCGATGTATCCGAACCAGCCCGGCAACGTGTACCGGGTTGGGTTCGGCGGGGGATTTAACGGCGACGCGAGCGCGTCAACGAGTGCTGGCCATAGCGAGACCGCAAAGCCAATGTAGTGGGCGAAGTGGTAGCCGGCCGCAATCGCGAGCAACGGTGCGGCAAACCGGAGCGCGAGATACTCCCGGGAGAGATACGTCTCGGCTCGCTGGCGGGTCCGGTCGATCGCGACCCAGTACACCTTCCAGAACAGAGCGAAGCCACCGACGAGCAAGAGCAGATAGACGAGCACTGGCGGTATGCCGAGTCCAACGAGGGCTTCGACGGTCCCGACGCCGACTGGCGTGACGATGAACCCACTGTAGGTCAGCTCCCAGACCAGTGCGAGCACGAACGCCACGAGGGATGTATCCGTAACCACGTCGGCCTCTCCCAGTTTCGATCCAGGATAGCGGAGTTCGAAGCCGTCGTCAGTCCGCTGGATCGGCGCGACAGCGGCGTAGAGTCGAAACCACAGCGAGAGGGGGTCTCCGCGTCGGAACCACGTCTCCGGCGAGAAGACGACCGCACTCGAAACCGTAAACAGCGAATACATAACGAGCATCAACGCCAGCACAGTCGCCGAGGAGGTCAGTGGGGCGACGACCTCGAGCCAGACGAACGTCAACAGCGCCACGACGGCAGGCCAGGAGCCAAAGGCCGGCGGATACGCTTCGAAGTCGTTGGGGAGTACGGCTGCGATGCGTCGCCAGGGATTGAGCGCTGGCCACGGGTTTCCGACGGTGTACGCGCAGATCGTCAACAGCGCCCGCCCACCGACGAACGTCGCCAGCACGGTTACACTGACCAGCCCGATGGACGGACCGACGAGCCCGGCAACGAGGATGGTCGCGAGCCCAAGCAGTCCGATTGCGCCGAACAGGAGCGTGCCCGCAGTACGGAGGCGATCAGTAGTCGCCTCGAGTGTGCGGTCGTGGTAGGTTCCGATCACGTCACGATCGGTGACGAGCATGGTTAGCAGTGCCGACGCACCGATGGCACCACCGCCGGTCGCGAGGTACAGCCACGTTGGAACGGTCACAGTGTTGTCCCCTGTGAGACCGGACGCGACGTTGCTCGCGGTGACGATACCGGTGCCTGCAACAAGGGTCATCAGTGCGAACACGAACCCGATACTAGCTCGGCGAACGAAAGCCGAACGGCTACTCATTGTCGGCTCTTCGAACTGGCGTTGCATCTACGTGTCGCTTCGATGTGATCGTGATGCGGACGGCTGCGTACACATCGAGTCGCAGCCAATCGATCGTATGAGGAAGCTATAAGTATCAGTCCCCCACATTCCCCACCAATGGCGAGCATTCGGAACTACACATTGATTTACGTGGCACTGGTACTGCTGGCTACGGGGAAGTTCGTCTTCTTCCACTTCGACTTCTTCACCTACGGAATGGCAATAGGTGGTACGATGGTTCTGGCAGCCATCAAGGTTGGACTGATCGCTGGTTACTTCCAGCATCTCAAATACGAGCCACGAGCGGTCAGTTACATGATGGCCGTCGCGGCGTTTATGGTCGTCCTGCTCACGCTCGCAGCAGGCTACTCGATCCAGTAAGGCGCTGCAACGCAGTGTCGACTGGGCCACTGAACTGACCTGTTCTCGCCTCGGCAATCGATCGGTATCGACCATGAAGCCTCATCGTTCACGGTTCGCTTTTCTTTCTCTCTCGACGAACGTCCGCGATTCCGAGTGACCACGTCACGTCTCGAACACCGAGTGTTACCGCCCGAACTGTATTCGTGGATGTCGTCCGAAAACACCGCAAAATCGACCGAAGACGCTGGTTCGGGAGAGACTGCATCGCAGCTGCCCTCTCCTCCGACATCAGTCCAGGGGGTTGCGATGAGTATTGTCGGATCGTCTCGTTTGAATGGAGACTGCAGTTTCGTCGGCTGTGGATCGCAGCGTTATCTCCGAAAGCGGAGACTACATCAGTTGTGCGACAGTCTCACGGGGATCTACCATTCCACTAAGGGTCGCTAACACGCCCCAGATGAGTACGCCAAACGCGATCACACCCAGCAGCGCCGGGATCGTGGAGACGTACTGAACGAAGAACAGCACCGAGATACCCATTACGGCAGCGATCGCACTCGCAAGTACGAGGGCGCGCCCGATTCGACGAAAATTCAGCGAGAGCTCTAGATGCATAACGTACACGTTCACCAGGGTGTAGATGCCGAACGTCACTACCGTTGCAAGGGCCGCCCCGGCAGCGCCGTAGATCGGTATGAGTACGATATTGAGAAGAACGTTCCCGACCGAGGTCACCCCCTTGGCTATCGCGCGCGCATTTGCCCGCCCTAAATAGTCCAGTCCGTTCGTCGTCACGTCTGTGATGGATTGGAACACGACGTATATGCCGAGAACCTGCAAAACGGGAGCCGCATCTGCATAGTCGGCACCGAAGATGAGCGTAATGGTCGGCTCCGCAACGAGGACCATACCGACCGCAGCGGGGATATAAAGTAAAAGGATGTACTGCAGCGACGTTTCGTAGATACGCGCTGCGCGATCGAGGGAATCGTTCGCTTTTTGTTCGCCGAACGCTGGAGAGACGGAGAACCCGAGCGATCCCGACGGGACGGTCACGAATTCAGAGATCTGTTTCCCGAGTACGTAGTAACTGACCGCGACGGGATTAATGAAGAAGCCGACGAGGATCGTGTCGACGCGTCGATCGAGGATATTTGCGCTGTGAGACGCCGTCAGGGGAACGCTGTATTTCAGAAGTTGGTTTCGGAGTAAACGGCTCCCATCACCGTCGGGATATTCCGTGTAGAAGCGGCGATAGAGGAGTACCGACCCGATAATCGTCGCAAAGGCAAGTCCGAGTATATATCCGAACAGCGCACCGACGACACCGAACCCAAGAAGCGTTAACGCGACGACGAACACGACACGTGTAACGTTATTAGCGACTTCGACAATAGCACTCAGATCCACCTGGTTGAATCCCTGGAAGATCGTTTTGTGATAGGTGCTGAGCGACAGGAAAACGAGGTAGACCGCGCCGAGTACCAGCAGAACAGATAACTCTGGCACATTGAGGACAGTAGCAAAGAGGTGGCGCCCTCCGATGAGAATCCCGACAACAAGGCCGATCAGCACTAACCGATACTTCAGGGAGAGTCGGAGAATGAATGGTATCGACGACGGATCGGTTTCTTTTCGCTCCGAGACATACCGTGCAGCCGACCGTGCGAGTCCGAGGTCGGAGCCGAGCTGTGCCACAGAGACGATCGCAATCACGAGAAACAGGAGGCCGTACTCATCAGGCGTCAGTAAGACACGCGCAAGTAATAACATCAACAGCCCGTTGGCTATATTATTAACGAGTCGCGCGCCGAGCGTGGCCTTGAACCCCCTGATAATTCGGTCAACTACTGCCATTATTTTGCTCTCGGAAGCGTCTCTCGAGTTCGGTCCGATGCATTGTTCGGCCGAGTTATTGCACCACTTTTGTCACTTCCGTCGGACGAACACGACAAGGTGATTTTCCGACACCAGTCGCTGAACGAAGTGAGGATCATTTGGTTCTCAAGTGTGTCACAAGAGGAGTAGAATCATTGTAATCCACCTCATATCTTCGTTTCACGGAGCCTATCGGTCGTCGCCGGTATTCTACGTAGTCAATTCCTGCAGTAGCCACTGCACGTCACTGCACACCTGATCGCACGACTGCTGTGCGATCGGTGTGTCAATCGTCTCAGTTGTTACTATAGAATACGAAGCGCCTTGAGCCGATTTTCGCGACTCTGTACCCTCCTCACGCGTGAGTTAGGCAGCCACCAAGGGAGCCTCTTTGGTACGGTCGACGCCCAGAACGGTAGCGCAGAATTCTTCGAGTTGCGTTGCCTGTTGACTCCAGGTGAACTCGCAGGCTCGACGCCGCGCTTGTACCCCCAGCATTCGGCGCCGACTCGGGTCGGAGAGGAGTTCAGCGAGCGCGTCAGCGAGCCGATTTCGGTCGCCCGGCGGGACGACTACCCCGTTTTCATCCGGCGTTAGATAGGTTTTGATCCCCTCGAGATCAGTGGTTACAACCGGTGCTCCGCAGGCCATCGCTTCGAGGTTGACCGTAGCGAAACTATCGACGTGAGTGGGGAGACAGAAGATATCGGCGGCGGCGTAATAGCCGGGGAGGTCGGTGTGTGGTACTTCGCCCTCGAGAGCAACGCGATCCGCGATACCGAGTTCCGCAGACCGACGGTCGACCGCCTCCGCTTCGCTCCCCGTTCCGACGATACGCAGGTGGACTCGTTCCTCGAGTCGCGCGACGGCTTCGAGAAGATCGAAGATTCCTTTCGACTCGACGAGTCTTCCGACGAAAAGAACGGTCGGATCGTCATGCTGGAACGCTGGTTCGGCCGTCGGACGGAACGTCTCGGTGTCTACACCCGTAGGGATGACTCCGTGGACCTCGGTGTCGAACCTATCAGCGACCTGCTCGGCGAGGTACGGTGTGTTGGCAAAGTTGGTTTCAGTCTGGGAGTATTGCTCGCGAAGTCCCGAAGCGATTCCCGCGCTTCGGTCGCTGAGAAAACCCCGAATCGTCGGGACGTCCACGAGATTCGACAGTAAGAGATCGTCGATCGTTTGGAATGTGATGAGAACATCCACGTGGTCGTCGATGTGATCGATCACACCGTTGTGTGCCGACCAGCCGATCATCCCGAGTTTAGACACGTCCTGCCGGCCGAACGGGAGCGGATTTCCGACGAGTGACGACAGCCGACCGCTAAACGACGGCAGGTCAAACGTCGGCGTCTCGACAATGTTGGCATCCGATTCCACCAGTGTCGATACGACGTCCCCACCTTGCGTGTAGACGTGAACCTTGTTCGATTTCGCGAGTTCGATCGCCATCTTTCGCGCGTAAATGGCGATGCCACCGGCGTGTCTGGTCCCCACGTTATCGTGATATATTCCGATTTTCATACGGGACAGTAGACAAGAATCCTATAATAGTATTACATTACCAGAGATGGTAAGGTACACTATCATTTGAGTGTATTATCGGATTGCCATCCTTTGTTGTCATCTATTCGTGATATTACGGAGAATGGTAATTTCTGCCTATCTATTCACTAGCAATCGGAAACACTGACAGCGGTGGGGACTCCGTTTACCGGCTGTACGAGGCGAATGCGACGAGTCGTTCGGAAGACCGGAGGTGGCCCGTGAGCGGGCGAAACCGAAGGTTATGCGGATCGGCCGATCTCATCGGAATCGCTACCAGTCGGGTTACGTTGCCGTGGGAGGCGAAGTTTTCTCGTGAGGGAAAACGCGAAGCGGCTGTGATACAGACACATAGTGCAAATCCGCGCACCTTCACTGACGAGACGCGGAGCGTCTCGAACTGCTCATACTTCCGAACAGCAGTCAGTGCGGAGTCGATCGCGACAGCCGACCGTCGGCGGCGACAGCCGCGTCCGAGCGATCGAGCTTCACATAGTTCTGTCCGGCAGTATCAGCTCCAGGGCACCTCACACGGTGACGATGGCTGAATTCGTACCGCTGGAGTGGCTGCTACTCGTTGTTCTGCTTTTTGGAGGTCGTGTTCGCACCAGCGCCAGCAGCTTCGGCGCTCGTGGGAACGCTGTCGGGGCGACCACCCCTCGCTGCAGGCTCGATCAGAACGAGACAGATGTATCTGATTTATCGAATGGAGAAAAGCCCAGGTGTTCGTTATTCGTTACCGAACATCTGGCGCATCATCGGGTGCATCTCCATGAGCTGCTCTTCGGCGATCTCCTCGTAGAGCTTGTACGTGATGGAGACAGCCAGCAGCAGCCCGGTCCCGGAGACGGAACCGATAGTACCGAGCATGTTCGCCCAGACGGCCAGCAGGCCGACCAGTGCACCACCGATGACGGTCACCTGCGGAATGTACCGCTCCATGACCTTCTCGATGACGCCGACGTTTTGTCGGAAGCCAGGGATCTGCATCCCGGAGTTCTGGATCTGCTTCGCCGTCGCTTCGGGGCCCATGTCCGTAGTCTCGACCCAGAAGATAGCGAAGATCGCACCACCGACGACCATGAACGTGACGTCGATGCCGATCCGGATCATTACCTGCCACCACTCCTGGGAGACGTTCGCCGTCCACCACATCCAGTCCTGTGGCGCGTAGATCGGTGCCAGATAGTAGAACAACCCACCGTCAGGCTGGCCCTGCGAGTAGGTGCCGAGCCAGCTCGGCATACTGCCCAACTGGCTGTTGAGGATCTGGCCCATAAACTGGACGTTCGCCTGGACTGCACGAACGAGGATCATCGGCAGGACGCTCGCGTAGATGAGCTTCACGGGGAAGCGTCCGCGTGCGCCCTTGACGCGGGCGTGGCTCAGCGGGATCTCGACACGGACCGACTCCGCGTAGACGACGATCCCGAAGATCAGCAGCGTCGTCAGCAGCGCGATGATGTGTCCGTCGCCGATCAACAGCGTCTGTAAACCGGCACCCGAGACGAGTGAGCCGACTTCGACCTGACCGGTCAGAATGCGGTACCAGTCGAAGAAGAACCCGCCAGTCGCGGGCTGAACAAGTCCAGCGACCAGTCGCTGGCTCACGCCGGCGATGATGAACAGCCCGATCCCGCTGCCGACGCCCCACTTGCTGACGACCTCGTCCATGTAGAGGATGAGGACCCCGCCAACGAAGATCTGGGCGAAGATGAGCAGCTGAACCTGCGTCTGTTCAAGGACGAGTCCGCCGAGTTGCAGCGACGGCTGGGCTGGCAGGAAGCCGCCGGCGAACACCATCGGGAGCGCAGTCAACGCAACCATCACGACGACCAGCAGCTTCTGAAGGCCCTGGTAGAGGACCTGATCACGCGGATCGTCCGTATCGAGGCCGAGCAGGTTCGCACCGCCGAGCAACTGCAAGACGATGCTCGCAGTGACGATCGGTCCGATACCAACCTGGAGCACCGACCCCTGGGCACCCGCGAGGATCGCGCGGAACTGCCCAAAGAGGTCGCCCCCTTGGCCCGTCTGCACACCGAGCAGCGTGATGTTCGTCAGGAAGAAATACAACATGAGGATCCCGGCCGTCCACATCAGCTTCTCTTTGAAGGGGACGTGCCCCTCCGGACGGCGCACTGCTGGCATCCTCGTTAGGACCGGTTCAGCGGCTTCCTTCCATCCCATAGTTATTCCTCGTCCTGTTCGGTGTCGGCGTCAGCGTCCTCGGCCGCCCGTTCCTCGCCGCGCTCGGAGAGGACCGCCTCACCGCCGGCGGCCTCGAGTTTCTCCTCGGCTGCGTCGGAGAAGGCGTCCGCGGTGACCGTCAGCTGGTTGCGGACCTGACCCGAGCCCAGGACCTTGACGACGTCGGCCTCGTGGCCGTCCTCGACGATGTCGCGTGCGTCGAGTTCGTAGCCGTCGCCGGTCTCCTCGGCGAGATCATCCGCGACGTAGAGGATGGCGTCCTCGTCGAGCTTCTGGACGTCGATCTCGAGGACCTCCTCGCGGATGTCGTGGGGTCGCTTGAAGCCGTGTTTACCCTTCGGTTCGTAGTTGTGGAACTCGTGTTTGCTGCGCCCGGCACGGCCGCGGCCACCGCGATGGCCCGCACCACGTCGGTTTTTGTGGGAGCCGCCGCTGTGGGTTCGCGAGCCGCGCTGGCGTCGTTTTTTGCTCGTCATGGTTATCGCATCGATTCTAGGAGGTCGTTAATCTCCCCGGTTGTATGCTTTCCGAGTTGGCCGCCCTCGGCGGTCGGCTTCTTGATACCCTCGTGACCGCCCCGCGGGGGGTGAAGCCGAAGCGTCGGCGACAGGCCTTCGTCACGGAGCGTCGTCTCCTCGGCGAGCAGTGCCTCGGCCAGCGCACCGAAGTCGTCGTAGTCGGTGTTCTCGGCGAGCCACTCCTCGTCGACGTCTGCCTGCTTGCCCTCAAGGGGCTCGGCACGTTTTGCGAGCAGCGTCTCGAGCACGTCGGCGTCGGGTTCGCCGTGGGCAACGTAGTCGTTGACCTTGGCGACCATCCCGTTGTACGCGTCGGTCTCGGGGACGAGCGCACAGTGGTTGACGCTGTGGATGTTGAGCATCTCCAGGGTGTCCTGGACGTCTTCCTGTCGGTTCACTTCGCCGCGAACCTGGACGATCGCTTTCATTGATCGGCCACCTCGCGTTCCTCACCGCGGTTCCGGCGTGGCTGGCGCGACTGCGAGGCGTTCTCGAGTGCGTTGAACGTCGCCTTCGCCAGGTTGACCGTTGTTCGGGTGTTGCCGTGGCTCTTGGTCCAGGCGTTTTCGATGCCGGCCAGTTCGAGGACGGCACGGACGGTGTCGCTTGCAGCCAGCCCGAGCCCTTCGGGGGCTGGAATGACCTCGACTTCGACGGAGCCGGCCTTGCCGGTCGTCCGTCGGGTCAGCGAGTGGGGCCGGTCCGAGCGGTCCTCCCAGGAGCCCGAGCCGCGGGGCACCTTGATCATGTTCAGCTTCGCGATGCCGATCGCCTTCTGGATGGCAGACCCGACCTGGTCGTCTCGACCCTCGGCGTAGCCGACGAAGCCATCGCGGTTCCCGACTGCGACGACGCAACGGAACTTCACGCGTCGTCCGGAGTCGGTCATCCGCTGGACCATGTTGATGTCCAGTACCTCGTCTTCCAGTCCGGGAAGGAGTTGGTCGACGAGTTCGGGTTCCTTCAGCGGGAGGCCCGAGTTGAGGGCGGTCTCCATGTCGTCGATCTCGCCCTCCTGGACCATCCGGCCGAGACGGGTGACGGGCTGCCAACCGCCGTCGTTGTAGTCGTTTGCGCTCATTCGAGAATCGCCTCTCGTACCTCGTCGAAGTGTTCTGGAAGCTCGGTTGCGTCGAAGTCACCGCTGTACAGCGGCTCGTCGAGCTGTTCGGCGTACTCGGCGATGTGCTCGCCGCGAGTGCGCGACCAGTCGGCCAGCACGCTGTCGTTGTGCGGGATCTCGAGGCCGGCGTCGATCGCGCCCTCCTGTACCGCGAACACCTTGTTCCCGGGCGTGGCCGTGTTGAGACCGATGTCGAGGACTGCTTCCTCGAGGCCGGCCTCGACGGCTCGTGTGCCGGCCAGCAGGCCGGTCAGGTACGCCGCGGAAATGTTGCTCGTGGGTGCTTCCCAGCCGTACTCCGCCAGATCGCTCGAGTGTGCGCTTGCGAGCGTCTCGTCTCCCTGAGGTCCGGGAGTGATCAGCTGCGCCGTAGTGTGCTTGTTGCTCTTGCGAGCAACGAGACGGGGCTTACCCGATTTCAGCAGGCGCAACCTCTGGTGGTAGTCCGTCCGGACCTCACGGCGACGCCGCATCGGCACTTTGTATCGTGGTCCTGTCGCCATTATTGGTCACCGTAGTTGTCGTCGATGTAGTTCAACAGGTACCGGACGCTACGGAACTCGCCACCGCCAGCCTTCTTGTAGAGCTCGCGGTACTGCGTGGGCGTCAGCTCGCCCTTGTCGCGGAGTTCGCGTAGTTTCCGTCGCTGTGCGCGGATCTTGTTCTGCCAGTCCTCTTTCTCGTTCTGGCGTGCGCCCTTCTTGCCGCGGCGCTTGCCGTGGCCCTTCTGGTGGCCGTAAGAGCGCTTTGCGTTGCGCTCGCGGGCGCGACCACGGGAGTTGCCCGAGGGTTCGTCAGCCTGAATGCGACCGTCGTCAACGAGTTCGCGGATCTCGTCGCGGGTGATCGCTTCGGCGATGTCGCCCTGGGCTTCGGGGTCGAGCCAGACGCGGTTCTCGCCGACGTCTAAGACGTCGGCCGCCAGTCGCTTCTGTGCGGAGAGATCAGTCATCTGATTCCACCTCGACTTCCTCGTAGGTCGGGTTCAGGACGCGGACGCCCTGCTCCTCGGCTTCCTCTTCGATCCGTTCGCGCTTGCGCGCACCAACGGCGGAAGCGATGCGGACCGCCTCGCGAGAGCCGTCGACGCCCTCGAGGTCGTCTACGTTCTCGACGTAGACTTCCTCGAAGCCGCTGGGGTGTTTGCCCCGAACGGCTTTCGGCGTGCGGAAGCCGGCCTGGACTGTCGGGCCCTTGCCCTTGACGCCGCGGCGCTGCTTGGACAGCTGCCCGCGGGGTCGACGCCAGGATTCCGGTGTGCGCTTTTTCTTGTGGTAGTCCTGTCGATTGAACTGCGGTTTCCCTTCGCTCTTCCGACGGGCGAGGAGTCGCTCCTCGTCCTCGGAGAGGTCGGGCGTCTTCTCGGTCAGCCCGCGGGGCTGCAGTTCGGTCTCGACGTCCTCGTCCGGTTCGGCTTCTTCCTCGACGCCCTCGTCTTCGATCTCGGCCTCGGTCTCCTCGGTGACCTCGAGGTCACCGACGTCGGCTTTGATACGGGCAGCGAGTGCGTTCCCGATACCGTCGGCCTCGGCCAGGTCGTCCTGGTCGGCCTCCTTGACGTCCTCGATGGACTCGAAGCCGGCTTCGCGCAGGGCATCTGCCTTGCTCGAGCCGACGCCGCTGATGTCCTCGAGTTCCTGTGGTTCCGATTGGTCGTCTGCCATCTATCAGACACCTCCTTTGGCGGGTTTGTTGGTGATGTAGACCCCGTCCTGGAAGACACGGGTGTCCTTGCCGCTGACTTTCGTCAGCTGCTCGATGTCGGCCGCCGTCTGTCCGACGTCTTCCTTGTCGGGGCCGGACAGGACGAGTTGCTCGTCGTCGACGGTGACTTCGGTCTCACCGTGGATAGTCGTACGTCGCGGTGCCTTTTCGCCGAGGAAGTTCTCGATGACGACGTCCTCGCCTTCAACGCGGACCTGCATTGGGAAGTGAGAGTAGAAGACTTCCATCTCGTACTCCCAGCCCTCGGTCACGCCGTGGAAAGCGTTGCTGATGTGGCTCTCGAAGGTGCCGACGGTCGAGTTCGTCTTCGCGTCCTCGGCGTCGCTTTCGATGACCACCTGGTCGTCGTCGGCTTCGACGGTCACGTCAGGGTACCAGAGGCGGCGCGAAACGCTGCCTTCGGGACCTTCGACGGTCACGTCGAATCGATCGACCTCGACGGTTACGTTTTCGGGGATTTCCAGTTCGACTCGCATGGTTAGTAGACGTATGCGATCACCTGGCCCCCAATACCCTTCTCGCGTGCCTCGTAGTGGCTCATGATGCCACTGCTCGTCGTGACGACGAGCGCACCGAAGTCTCGAGCGGGGAGATAGCGCTTCTCCCACTTCTCGAAGTCTTCAGCGCCAACGGCATAGCGGGGCTTGATGGGGCCGCACTCGTTGATCGCTCCTTTCAGTTCGACCTCGAACTGACCGGCTTTGCCGTCATCGACGTACTCGAAGCCGTCGATGTACCCGCGGTCGTAGAAGACCTCGAGTACGCTGCCGATCTCGTTCGAGGCGGGCGTTACCTCGTGGGTGAGATGACCCACACTCTCGGCGTTGTCGAGTCCCGAGAGCGCGTTGCTGAGTGGATCGTTTCCAGTCATGTTATCGATACTTCTTGAATCCCATGTCGCGGGCGATCTCGCGGAAGCACTGTCGGCACAGGTTGATGTCGTACTTGCCGACCAGTCCCTGCTCGCGGCCACAGCGCTGACAGGACTCGATCTGTCCCGTCCGCTTTGCGGCGTGCTCGCCCGTGTGGTCGTTTTCTGTTTCGCTTTCACTCATCGTCTGGGCCCTCCACGCTGACGTCGAAGTTCGCCTCGAGGAACGCGATGGCGTCCTCGTGGGTCAGTCGGTGGCTCGAGGGGATCGAGCGGGTGGCCTTGTCGCGCTTGGCGATGCGGTAGCCCGGACGCACCAGGTTGACGGTGACGTCCAGCCCGTAGATCCCGACGTTCGGGTCGTACTCCTGGCTCGGGAAGTCGGTGTGTTCCTCGACACCGAAACTGAAGTTGCCGGTGTCGTCGAACTGCGTCGCGGAGATGTCCGCGAGCGGCAGCGCTTTCTCGAGGAAGTCGGAGGCGTCGTCGCCACGAAGGGTAACCTTCGTGCCGATCGGATCGCCCTGACGGATGCCGAAGTCGGGTTCGGTCCGCTTTGCCTGCGTGCGGACGCTTTCTTGCTCCGTGATCTCCTCGATGATGTCCTCGGCCTTGCCGAGTTCGCGACCACCCTGGCCGACGCCCATGTGGACGACGACCTTCTCGACGCGCGGTTCGCGCATCTCGTGGAATTCGCCTGCGTCAGCTTCGCTCATTCATCATCACCCGTGAAGTTCTCGTCGATGACGACGACGTACTCTTCGATCGTTTCGAAGCCGCCATCGTCCGTCGAGACGCCGACGGTGTTCGAGCCACTGCCGGGCGTGATGTCGATTGCGTCGACTTCGCCGATCTTCCCGCCGTGGTTGCCACGAACGGCCGTCACGAGCGCGCCCTCTTCGTAGGGGAAGTGGGCGACGATCGACTTGTCGTCGTTGTCGATGACGATCGAGTCGCGGGCGTTGTACTCGTCGTCTTCGACGAGGACGTTCGTCCCGTCGTGCAGCGTCAGCTGCGTCTGACCGCCGGGAACCTGCTGTTTGCCCTCGATCTTGCCGAGACGGCTCTGGGCTGCGTCCTCGTCGATCTCGGTCAGTGCGAGTCGACCGCCTTCGTCGGGGAAGACGCGGTAGTACTCCTCGCGTGCGGGGAACGCGACGATGTCGAACATGCCGATCGGGCGCTGTTCGTCGTTGATCGCGTCCCCGTTGACGAGGATCGCATCCTCCGAAAGGGCGTATCGGGCTTCCTTGCGCGAGTCCACGTAGCCGAGCACGTCCCGCAGGAGGACGACGAGCGGCACGCCGTCTTGGCCGTGCGGGCCGGCACCGGCCTTCACGGTGAAGGTCTCGGTCTTTCGCTCGACCGGCCAGGACTTCGGTACCGATAGTCGCTTCTGGTGTTTCGTCATTCGTTATCACCTTCGAGTCGCGCCTCGCGACGCTCGTCTTCGAGGTCGAGCTCCGTGATGCGGACGTTCGACGGGTCGAGCGGCCGGGGAACTTCTTCGCCGTCGGCCGTCTCGATGGTGACGTCCTCGACGTGGATCGTCCCGTCCTCGAGGATCGCGCGGAGAACCTCGCCTTCCTCGCCGGCGTGGTCGCCACGCATGACCTCGACAGTGTCGCCCGCGTTGACGCGGGTGCGTCGAGTGTCGTATTCCTCGCGAAGCTCGTCGGACAGCGTCGCGTGCAGCTGCTTCTGTCGCTTGTGCAGCGGCGCGTTTCGCGTCTGCGTTCGCTGTTTGTGTGGTTGTTCAGTCATATCTATACGATCATCGTCGCCGTGCTGGCGATTGCTCCGAAGCGTTCTGCGACTTCGCGGGCGATCGGCCCCTTGATCTCCGTGCCGCGGGGCTCTTCGTTCTCGTCGATGATGACCGCCGCGTTGTCCTCGAACTTGAGTCGGGTGCCGTCGGGCCGGCGGATCGACTTCCGCTGGCGGACGATGACGGCCTCGAGGACCTGGCGGCGCATCTCGGGGGTACCCTTCGTGACCGAGACGGTCACTTTGTCACCGATTCCCGCCTTCGGCTGGCGGCTCTTGGTGCCGTGGTAGCCCGAGACGCTGATGACCTTGAGTTCACGCGCGCCGGTGTTGTCGGCACACGTGACCAGCGAGCCCTTCTTCAGGCCCTGGGTGACGTCGGCTTTCATTGCCTCCATCACTGATCACCCTCATCTTCGGCCGCGGCGAGATCTTCCGCCGAGAGCTCGGGCTCAGGCTCGGCCTGGCCCGTCAGCTCCGCGACGTCTGCCGCAGTCGCTTCTTCGGTTACTTCGACAACCACGTGCGATTTGGTCTTCGACAGTGGTCGGGTCTCTGCGATCTTGACCGTGTCACCGACCGAGAGCGGCTCGAGCACGCCCGGCACGTGAGCCGGGATGCGCGAGCGACGTTTCATCTGGCGGTCGTATTTCGGAACCGCCACGTCGTACTCTCGCTCGACGACTACAGTCTTGTCCATGTCCGTCGAGACGACGGTGCCTTCGAGGATCTGGCCTCGAACGGCAAGGTCGCCGTAGAACGGACACTTCTCGTAGTCGTATTCCTCCGGGTTTTCTGGTTCCGGAGGGGTTTCAACGTCTAGTCCTATTGCCATGGTGAGTCACCATTCGTTTCCGTGCGTCGGGCGGGTCGTGAGAGCAGCCGCGATCCATCGACCGTAACGTAGGCTACATCCTCGCCAGCGCCGTCCACCGGCGTGGATTGCTCCACCCCAGCAGGTTGAGTATCGGCCAGTTTGGACGCAGTCCCCGACTCCTTCGCGAAGTCGGCGGCGTCATCTGTGATCGCGAACTCGAACGTCGAGCCCGACTTTGGCACCATCACCACCCGCGACTCGCCGTCCGTTCGAACTTCTATCGAGAGGGTGTTGGTCGTCTCGATGACGACGCGACCCTCGAGGCCAACCCGCGAGGCGTCGTCGCTCTCGACGACGCGGACGGGCAGCCCGTTGAGTTCGTGTCGCGGCAGGGTCTCGGGTGTCAGTGCCATTGGTAGTGTGTTATTCTTCGTCTTCGAGATCGCCTTCCTCGCGCTGGATCGTCTTGATCCGTGCGATGGTGCGACTCAACTCGCCGATGCGGCCCGGGTTCTCCGGGGCACCACCGGCTGCGAGGACGGACTTCTGGTTCAGCAGTTCCGTCTCGAGTTCGTCGAGTTCTTCTGCCCGTTCGGCGGGCGTCATGTCACGGATTTCTGCGACGTGAAGGATCGCCATCAGGCGTCACCTCCCTCGTCATCCTCGTCTTCCATCTCGGAGACGAGTTCTTCCGCTTCCGCTTCGACGTCTTCCTCGAGTTCCTCGAGTTCTTCCTCGACTTCTTCGTCGCCGCCGGGGACCTCGACCTCTTCGAACTCCTCGTCGGCGTCAGCCTCGACCTCTTCTTCGATGACTTCCTCGACGACGTCCTCGTCGAGTGCTTCCTCGTCGGCCTCCGCAGCCGGCGTCTCGGCCTCGGCTTCGGCGGCCTCGGCTTCTTCGGGTTCGCCCTCGAGGAGTTCCTCGACACCCTCGGCCTCGTTGGCCTCGACGGCGTCGGGGACGAGCTCTTCGGGATCCATGTCCTCGTTGACTTCGAAGTCGTCGGGGAGTTCGGCTCCCGGCGGGATGATCTTGACGTCGACACCGATGGTGCCGAGCTTCATCACCGCAACGCCCTGACCGTGGTCGACGACCTCTTCGGCGGGCTCGCCGTTGTGCTTGATGTAGCCGCGGTTGAACTTCTCGACGCGCGATCGCGCACCGGTGACCTTCCCGGAGAGGACGATCTCTGCGCCGAGTGCACCGGCTTCCATGATCCGGTCGATCGTCGTGTGACCGGCCTTCCGGAAGTACCAGCCACGCTCGAGTGCGTTGGCCAGTCGGTCCGCGACGATCCGTGCGTTGAGATCGGGTTCTTCGACCTCCTGAACGTCGATCTGGGGGTCCTCGAGGTTGAACTTCTCCTCGAGGGCCGTCGTGACCTTCCGGATGTTCTCGCCGCCTTTGCCGATGACCATCCCGGGCTTTTCGGCCTTGAGGACGATCTGGGTTCCCATCGGCGTCTTGGCGACGTCCATACCACCGTAGCCTGCGCGGCCGAGTTCTTCCTGGAAGAACTCGTCGATCTGGGACCGCTGGAGGCCGTTCTCGATGAATTGGTGTTCGTCAGCCATTAGCTATCACCTTCTTCGTCCTCGTCGACTTCTTCGACGACGATCTCGACGTCGACCTGCGGCGTGTTCCAGGAGGACGCCCGCCCCATCGCGCGGGGCTTGCGGCCCACGGATTCGCCGACCTTGTGGGCGGCGACGTGGACGATCTCCATGGACGCGCCGTCGAAACCCTGACTGTCGGCGTTGGCTTCGACGTTCTCGAGCAGGTCGAGGAATTCGCCCGAGACCTTCTCGGGATATTTGCCGGCGTCCCAGCCGTCGACGTCGGAGCGGTGACCCGCGCCAGCGTTGTGGGACTTGAACGGAACCGACTGTACTTCGTCGATGACGTCCTGGAGGTACGCCTGCGCATCCGCGACGGTGCGGCCTTTGATCTCGCGGGCGACCTCCTTGCTGTGCTTGTGGCTCATCTGCCGCTCCCGAAGCATGGCTTTCGCCGTGGTGTCGGGATCGGCGTCGACTGAGTAGTTGATTCCCATGCGTGGATCACTTCAGTGGGACGAACTTCGACGATCGGGTCGCGCCGATACCGGCCTGACCGTGCTCGACGGAGGTCCGGGTGAGCCGGAACTCGCCGAGGTAGTGGCCGATCATTTCTGGTTCGACGCGTACGCGCTCGAACGACTGGCCGTTGTAGACCTCGAAGGTCAGGCCAACGAACTCCGGCAGGATCGGCATATCCCGCAGGTGCGTTCGGATCGGCGCGTTCGCTGTCTCTTCTTCGTCCGCGTTGCGGGCCTCCTCGAGCAGCTTCTGCTTCTCGACGGAGAGGCCACGCTGAATACTTCGCCGCTGTCGTGCGGGCAGCAGTTCCACGACCTCGTCGAGCTCCATGTCCTGCAGCTCCTCGACCGTGTAGCCGCGGTAGGTGAACTCACCTTCACGGCCGGTTCGGTACTCCTGACTCATTTGTTGCCACCTCGACCGGTGCGTCGGGACGAGATGTCACCGACCTTCCGTCCCGGCGGGGCGTCCCGCGAGACGGACTTGGGTTTGCCGGGGTGCTGGCGGCCACCGCCACCGAACGGGTGGTCGACGGCGTTCATCGCAACACCACGGACGCGAGGCCACTTGGTGCCCCGGGCCTTCATCTTGTGGTACTTGTTCCCTGCCTTGACCATCGGCTTCTCCGTACGGCCACCGCCGGCGACGACGCCGATCGTGGCACGACACTGCGGATCGAGGCGTTTGACCTCGCCGCTCGGAAGCTGGATGACCGCGGCGTTGCGGTCGTGGGTAATCAGGTCTGCGTTGGTCCCCGAGGCGCGGGCGAATCGACCGCCGTCGCCTGGGTTGGCTTCAACGTTACAGACCGGCACCCCTTCTGGAATCTCCGCGAGCGGGAGCGTGTTGCCGGGCTTGATCTCCGCGGAAACGCCGACCTGCAGCTCCTCGCCGACGGTGATACCCTCGGGCGCGAGGATCAGTCGCTGATCGCCGTCTTCGAACTCGACGGCGGCGATCGGTGCGGATCGGGCCGGGTCGTGTTCGATGTCCACGACCGTCCCGCGCACGATGTCGTCGTCTTCCTCTTTCTTGTGGTCGAGCTTCGCCTTGTATCGGTGCGACGGGGCACGGAACGTGGAGGTCCCGCGACCGCGTCGTTGTCCTTGAATGCGTCGTCCCATGCTCAGAACACCCCGATTCGCGAAGCGACTTCCTGTGCGTCGTCGTCCTCGGAGAGGCGGACGACCGCTTTCTTTTTGCCGTTCATCGTTACCTGCGTGTTGATGTTCTCAACCGAGATCTCGAAGCGCTCCTCGACCTCGTCCCGGATTTCGGGCTTGGTCGCGTCCGGGTTGACGATGAACTGGAGCTTGTTCTCGAAGTCCATGTCGTCCATCGCCTTCTCGGTCACGAGCGGGTGTTCGATGATCGAGCTCATCGGTCAGCCACCTCCTCGAGTGCGCTCTCGGTCCAGACGGTTAGCCGTCCGGGCTGTGCGCCGGGCGCGAGATCCTCCGCGTTGACCTCGGCGGCGGTCGTCACGTCGGCACCCGCAAGGTTGCGGGCGGCACGCGACGGACCGGTCTCGCTCGAGGTGACGAAGAGGATCGACGTCGGCGTCTTGTACTTGCGGCCACGGGCTTTCCCCTGACCGGAGCGGACGCTGCGACCCTCGTCGGCGCGTTCGATGTCGTCCGCGAGGCCGGCAGCCTCGAGGAATTCGACGACCTCTTTCGTCTTCTGAAGGTCCTCGAACTCGTCGGAGACGACGACCGGAATCTCGGCGTCGTCGTCGAACTCGTGGCCACGCTCGGCGACGAGTTCAGCGTCGGTCGTCGCAGCGATGGCGCTGCGGACGGCCAGTTTCTTCTCTTTCGTGTTGATCGATTCAGTCCAGTCCTTCTCGGTTTTCGGCGGGTGGGCCTTGCGTCCCTTGATGGTCTGGGGAACGCGTCGACCGCGACCCTCCTGTCGTGGGACGTGGGCCATACCTCGGCCGCTGCCGAACGATTCGGCCGGCGTTCGAAGGCCGGCGAACTCGTCGGCGCCGTAGTCCTGTTTTCGGTTGGCCTGTGCGGCACGCACGGCGCGGCCGATCAAGTCCGGGCGGTACGTGGTCTCGAAGACCGCCGGGAGCTCGACCGTGCCCGCCTCGGAGCCGTCCAGGTCTCGTACTGTTGCGTCCATGTGTTATCCCTGGTTGGATGCGGTGGAGACGTAGCGCACCTCGGGATCGAGGCGCGGCTGGTCTCCGGGTCGGATCGCCGGGCGGAAGCGCACGAGGCGCTTCTGTGGCCCGGGCAGCGAGCCCTTGATCAGCGCATGTGGTCCGTCGACTTCGCCGTAGTTGACGAAGCCGCCGTCGACCGTCGCGTCGGCACCGTTGCCGATGTCGACGAGGCGCTTGTTCAGTTCCGTCCGCTGGTGGTAGCCGGTCTGGCCCTGCTGGGGGACCGTCGAGCGGACGCGGGACGGGTTCCAGGGGCCGAGGTTGCCGATGCGGCGACGCCAGCCCTGCCGAGCGTGTTTGCCCTTGCGTTTCTGGACGCCCCATCGCTTGACGGGACCCTGGGTCCCTTTCCCTTTCGTGACGCCGCTTGCGTCGACATACTCGCCGGCGCGGAACACGTCGTTCATGACGTGTTCACCGCCGTCCTCGAGCAGCTCGAGGGCGAAGTCGACGCGTTCGTCGACGGAGCCGCCGCCGACGCGCGTTTCCATCACGTCCGGTTTCTTCTTGGGTACCGAGGGAACCTCCGACGGTACCGTGTGGGTGATGACGCGGACGTCGTCGACGCGACCCTCCTCGTGGAGGCCACGGAGCTCGTCCGTGGCAGCGTCGGCGTCGTAGTCGTCACCGGGAAGGTCCAGCACGCGATCGAGTTCGGGAGCGAACTCGTCGGTCCAGACCTCAGTTAGCGGCTTCATACCGTACGGCGTGTCTTCGTACGCTCGCAGGGACACGGCGCGCATTGGCGGCGTCTCCACGATCGTCACAGGGACGGTCTGTTCCATCCCTTCGGTCGGCGAATTCGCTTTATCGTCGACCATGACGACGTGAGTCATGCCGGCCTTGTAGCCCGCGAAACCCTGAAGCGTCGGCTGTCCGTCGTCGTCCGGCCACGAGTTGAAACGTGGGACCTCGCTGGTCGCACGCTTTCGTGGGCCGAACCCGAGTGAGCCTTTGCGTGGTCTATTTGCTTGTGGCATTCTATCACTCTCTGAGTGAGAGGGGAGCGAGGGTAGCGAACAGAGCTTCCTCCGTTCGCACCACCTCGCTTCCCTGGTTCGGAACCGTGTTTAGCCAGAGGTCGAACCCCGGATCGGCAGTGGGTTCGACTCCGTCATCCCCGTCCGTGGCTGTCTCCTGGACAGCCCCGACGGCGGATGCCTCGATTCCGAGGATATCCGGCAACCCTCGCTCGGGCGCCCCAAAGGCGACGGTCATCCCGTCGCCCTCGACGCGTCCGGCCAGCGTCTCGAGCCGTCCCACGGTGAGTTCTTCACCGAATCGGGAGGCTGCGATACAGACGCCGGCGTCCTCACGGCCGAGTGCTGCCGAAAGGTCCGTCTGCTCGACTGAGAGCCCCGGAAGGGGCTCGTCGACGAGCTTCGCCCGGACCGGTCGTCGCGAAGAGATCCTGACGGTCACGCGCTCTCCCTCCTCGACCTCCATATCAGGAGGCGTATTGAGGGAGATCGGGTGTTGCAGTCCGCAATTGACCCGGACGCGCCCTTCAGGTCCGACCTCGGTCACGATCCCTTGTCTTGACGACCCCGAACCGTTCGATTCGGAGCCGGTCTGTGACACCGCGCGGAGCGGCGGCAAGACACCAGCGTACTCCAGTTCGTCCCGCATCCCCCAGACCTCGTTGCGGAGGTAGGGTGGCGTTGCGGCGTACCGTAAGACGGTTGTGACGAACCCGCCGTCGAATCGCCCCGTTTCGCCCTCCCGGTCGGGATAGACGATGAGGCGATCGGCCCGGAAGATCGTCGCCGCGCGGGCGACGTATCCAACTTTGCGAGTTGCCTCGCGTTTGTCTTCGGCTTCCCGGGTGAGTGACGACGGGACGAGTACGCTGATGGTCATGCCGAAACGCTTCGGCGCCGCGTCACTAGACTGTAGCGATGTATTGCGGAGAGGGTCTTAAAAGAATAGCGGATTCGATCCCGGCTGACAACCGCTCACACCCCCGAATTCGTGCCGAACGGGCACACACTCACGTTCGGCAACTGGTCGCAGACACCACTCGTAAATGCGGACGATATTGCTTGCACTGGGGGAGGCTGTGGCTGCTGGTGGGGTCGAAAATCGGCATGCTTCGGCATGCCGAAGGCGGGCCGATTCGCAACCCTTATACATCTATCCGGCAGTAGGTATGAGTGCAGCAGGGCGCTGGTAGTGTAGTGGTATCACGTGACCTTGCCATGGTCACAACCTGGGTTCAAATCCCAGCCAGCGCACTTTTCGCTGAAACAACGACGACGAGCGCAGCGAGTCGTCCGTTCAGCGAAAATCGTCCTGGATTTGAAAGGCTAGACGCGCAGTGAAACGAGCACGTCTGAACGTGGTTCAAATCCCGGCCAGCACGTATTGCTGCAGTCTCTCCTGCGAGTTATCGTGATTACTTCGTTCGACAGTACGTTCGTCCACTATGTGATAGTGATCTCGAGCCACCACCAACCGACTCTCACGAGACCACGAGATTGAGTTGTTAGCGAACGTCCGCTTTCGATGTTCGTCAGTTATAAATAGGGATGGCACAATTGTCTACTTGCACTCGAGACGAACTGGCTGACCGATGCCAGTCGAGGGCGCTGGTAGTGTAGTGGTATCACGTGACCTTGCCATGGTCACAACCTGGGTTCAAATCCCAGCCAGCGCACTTTTCACTGAAACAACGGCGACGAGCGCAGCGAGTCGTCCGTTCAGCGAAAACCGTTCTGGATTTGAATAAGGCCAGGCGCGCGCAGTGAAACGAGCACGTCTGGACGTGGTTCAAATCCCAGCCACCGTATCGCTCTGTATCTTCCCCACTCGAGACTGCACGAGCACGTTGCAAACACGCGGGACGAGTACTCGATCGTGACTGGTTCGGAACCGCGTTCTGACTAGTCGTGTTCCGCAGCGAGGTCCTCGAGCGCCAGCTTGAGATTCCACGTGTTCGCCTTCCAGAAGGCGTCGAAGACGACGCCGAGAACGGGGATGGAGCCGATGACGGTGTCGACGCCGACGTTTGCAAGCATGCGAAGCAGCGTCGAGTTGGAGACGCCCATGCGCGCGGCTTCGACGATGAGATACAGCGAGACGGCCGCGGCTGCGGTGTCGCCAGCTCCCGGGAGGATCCCGACGATCGGGTCGAGCCCGACTCTAAAATCCGTGCCTGGGACTCGAATTCCCTCGTCGAGTGTGTGCGCGACGAGGCGCATACGCTCGATCGCGCCGTCGTCGACCGTAGCAGGGAGGTCGTCCTCGAGTGCCTCGAGGTCTGTCTTGAAGGCGGCGACTGAGTCGGATGCCATACCGTCGGTTGGCTCTCCCCGTCGATAAAGTCGGGGGTGGCCGTGGCAAGCGAGCGAGAGTCGTCCGTCGACTCCACGTCGGCTCTCGGGTGGGCCCGGAACGGAGACCGCCACAGTTCAAAGAACGTATTCGTATCTGAGTGTATTTCACATTTGAGTGCCGTTACTGGCTGCGAGTGACTTTTATACTATGAGAGGGTACTAAACGGTGAACGATTGAACGATCAGATCTAGCAATGCAGACGGACTTCTCACCTGCAGACGGCACGACGGACCTCCAGTACGACCAGCCCAACGACCGCTACGTCTTCCACCACGACACCGAGGGGACGGCGACGATCACCACGACGATCGTCCACGCGCTGGCGTCGATCGCGGACACCGACGTCTCGCAGGGGGAGTTCTCCCTGTACGATAGCGTCGATCCGGACGCGCTCGAGCGCATCTTCGCCACGAAAGCCGACGGCACCGACCGGACGGGCGGCCACGTCGCGTTCACCGCGCTCGAACACGAGGTGTACGTCTACGCGAACGGCGACGTGATCATCTACCCACCCGCTGAGACGCCCCGGACGCCGACCAGGAACTGATCGTTTTTTCCGCGCCACAGTGTGGCCACCGAGTCCGTTCGGATCGACGGCACCGGAGGGACGGCTTTAGGTCGCCGCCGCCCGTCAGCAGTTCGTATGACGGTAGTCGCGCTCCTGAGTGTTGCACCGGTGATCGAAGACAGTATGGCCGGCGAGGTCGCGAAGGCGGTCGATGCACTCGAGGACTACGATGTCACCTACGAGACGAACCCGATGGGGACGGTGATCGAAGCCGAGACGACGGACGAACTCTTCGCGGCCGCACAGGCGGCCCACGACGCAGTCGACGCCGACCGCGTGAGTACCGTTCTGAAGATCGACGACAAGCGGACGCGGGATATCGACGCCTCCGAGAAGGTCGACGTCGTCGAAGATCAGCTCGGTCGGCCGGCCCGAAGTCGCGAGACGTGACCCACCGTTGACCGAGTGACTCACGTCGGTGGGTGCTTGGAGTGGCAGGCTCAACACACGATCCCGCGGAGCGACTGGGTCGGGTATGGACCGAACGACGCTTACGGTCAGAGAGTTGTCCGATATCGATGGCGAACGAACCGTGACGACTGCCCTCGAGTCCTTCGAGAGAGTCGCTGCTGCCCGCGCGGATCACGAACGCGACGAGATACGGGTCGAACACGACGCGTCGACGGTCGACGCGGCGTCGCTGGCGAAGATGATCGAGGATGCAGGATACAGCGTCGACGAGTAGCAAGCCGAGATAGAGCGCCGCTCGTCAGCCGCCGAGCGGATACGAACTGACAAACGGTTTTACCACGGAGGCTGAATCCCGTCACATGGAAAGTCTCAATCGAATGGCGATCGAGCTGGTCGACGAGGCCCTCGACTACGCCGAGGAGCTGAACATCGGCGGCTACGACCTCGCGAACGACGCGACGGTACTCGACTTCGGGCTCGAATTCGACGGCGGGATCGAGGCCGGACTGCTGTTGACCGAAATCCAGACGGCCGGGATGGCGACGCCGAGCTACGAACTGGGAAAACTCGGCGACGCATCGATTCCCTACGTCGAGTTGTCGACCGACCAGCCCGCGCTCTCGCTGTTGTGTTCCCAGAAGGCCGGCTGGGAGCTGACCACCGAGGACTTCGAGGGGCTGGGTAGTGGCCCCGCACGAGCACTCGTGGCCGAAGAAGAGGAGTTCCGCCGCGTCGGCTACACCGACGCCTTCGATCTGACGGCGCTGGCCGTCGAGACCGAGGAGGAGCCGACCGAAGCCGCAGCCGAACAGGTCGCCGACCTCGCCGAAGTCGAGACGAGTAGCGTCTTCTTGCTCGCGTATCGAACCGCCAGCCTCGTCGGCAGCATCACGAACGCCGCTCGGACCGCCGAACTCGCCACCTTCCGACTCGCCGAGTTGGGGTACGATCCCCTCGACATCGTCTCGGCGACCGGCCGCGCCCCGGTCGCACCTGTCGCGGGCGACGAGCGGACGGCCATCGCGCGGACGAACGACGCGATCGCCTACGGCGGACGCGCCCACCTCACCGTCCGGGAGGACGCCGATTTCTTCGACTCGGTACCGTCGACCGCCGCCGAGGATCACGGCCGCCCGTTTGGCGAGGTCTTCGACGACCTCGACTGGGAGTTTGAGGAAGTGCCCTCGGATCTCTTCGCGCCCGCGACCGTGACGATCGACGTGATCGGCGGCCCGACGTACGTCTACGGCGAGACGGACGAGGAGCTCCTCGTCGACTCCTTCGATCTCTGAGGGGCTCGAGGCCAGATAACAGAGCCGATTATTTGGTACGATCATAGGCTCTGTACCGCGCCCACGCGGGCGAGACAAGAAACAGGGTGAATCGAGAAGGGAGGATCGAGACGAAAACGGAGCGTCGCTAGTTGTCGGAGAGCCGGCCCGGCGTCCACTCGCCGTCGAACTCCTCGTGAGTGAACGGCTTCGCGTCCTCGCCGGCGTAGGTAGCGACGAGCTGGCCGTCGCCCTCGAGGTGGTACTTGTAGGTCGTCAGTCCCTCGAGGCCAACGGGGCCGCGGGCGTGGATCTTGCCCGTGCTGATGCCAACCTCGGCCCCGAGCCCGTAGCGGTAGCCGTCGGCGAAGCGCGTCGAGGCGTTGTGGAAGACGCTCGCCGAATCGAGGCTGCGCATGAAAGTGCTCGCGCGGTCTGCGTCCTCAGTCACGATCGACTCGGTGTGTTTGGAGCTGTGGACCGTGATATGGTCGATCGCGGCTTCGAGCGAATCGACGACTTTGATCGAGACGATGAGGTCGCCGTACTCGGTGTCCCAGTCGTCATCGGTCGCGGCCTCGACGTCGACGATCTCGCGGGTGACCTCGTCGCCGCGCATCTCGACGCCGGCGGTCTCGTAGCGGTCGGCGATCGCGGGCAGGAACTCGTCGGCGACGTCCGTGTGGACCAGCAGCGTCTCGACGGCGTTACAGACTGCTGGGTACTGGACCTTGGCGTCGTAGGCGATGTCTTCAGCCATCGAAAGGTCGGCTTCGTCGTCAACGTAGACGTGACAGATCCCTTCCGTGTGGCCGAGCACGGGGATGCTCGTGTTGTCCTGGATGTAGCTGACGAACGCAGAGCTCCCACGGGGCATGAGCAGATCGATCGCGTCGTCCATCTCGAGCAAGGCGTCGACGTCCTCGCGGGCCTCGATGTGCTGGGCCCAGCCGTCGGGGATGCCGGCGTCGGCCGCGGCCTCCTCGATGATCTCGAAGAGGATGCGATTCGAATGCAGTGCCTCGCTGCCGCCTTTCAGGATCACCGCGTTGCCCGATTTCAGGCCGAGCGCGGCGATCTGGACGAGCGCGTCGGGTCGGGACTCGAAGACCGTACCGACGACACCGATCGGGACGGCGACCTTGTACAGTTCGAGGTCCTCGTCGAGTTCCCGGGCTGACAGCGTCTTGCCCAGCGGGTCGTCCTGGCCAGCGACGCTGCGGACCATCTCGGCGATGTCTTCGATCTTCGATTCGGAGAGCTTGAGCCGATCGACCAGTGCCTGCGTGTACTCGCCTTCTTCGAGCAGCCGCTCGCCCTCGGTGACGTCTGTCTCGTTTTCCGCGAGGATCTCGTCAGTTCGGGCCTCGAGCGCGTCGGCGATCGCGTGGAGTGCCGCGCTGCGGTCCTCGTCGGAGAGTTTCGCGAGCTCTAGGGCCGCGGTCTGTGCCTCCTCCACGTCACGTTCGATATCTGTTTCAGTCATCGCTCACACCGTTGATGGGGACGAATATGGTCCCCACGGGTTTGGCAGTAGCGATCTTCTCGAGCACGTCAGGCTCGGTCGACTTCGCGATGACAGCCGGGATACCGTGTTCGCTGACGTCGCGTGCGCCCTCGACTTTCGTCTGAATGCCGCCGAACCCGTCGGAGGTGGTCTCGGAGATGATCTCCTGGACCTGGTCGTAGTTGGCCCCGACGGCCTCGATCCGCTCGGCGTCGTCGTCGTGTTTCGGGTTGCCGGTGTAGACGCCGCCGACGTCGGTCAGCGTGACGAGCAGATCGGCGTCAACGCCCATCGTCGTCGCCGCCGAGAGCATGTCGTTGTCGCCGATGCGGATCTCCTCGGTCGCGACCGCGTCGTTCTCGTTGATGATCGGAACGACACCCCAGTCCAACAGCGTCTCGATCGTGTTCCGAAGGTTCGTAAAGCGCTCCGGGTTCTCGAGGTCGTGCTGAGTCAGAAGGAGCTGGGCGACCTTCCGGTCGTAGCGGTCGAAGCTCTCGGTGTAGCGGTGCATGAGGAGGCTCTGGCCGACAGTCGACAGCGCCTGGGACTCCTCGACGGTCCCGCTTGACTGTTCGATCCGGCCCGTTCCGGCCCCGATCGAGCCCGACGAAACGAGGATGACCTCCTTGTCCCGCGAGAGGAGGTCCTCGAGGTCGTCGACGAGTTTGTCGAGTTTTTCGTCGTCGAGGTTTGAGTCGTCGTCGGTCAGGGAGTTCGTCCCGGCCTTGACGATCACGCGATCGGCGTCGGCCGCGAGCTGTCGTGCCTCGTCGACGGTCGCTTCCTCGAGTCCCTTACTCATCGGTGACCTCCCCGGCGAGTTCCGCAGAGCGTTCTTCGGCTGCGGTGACTGCTGCAGCGACCTCTTCCTGGACGTCGCTCTCCCAGAGAACCTCCATCCCCTCGATGGTCGTCCCGTTGGGCGAACAGACGGCGTCGATCAGGTCGTCGAGGTCCTCGTCCGACCGGAGGACCGTCTCGGCAGCGCCCTTGAACGTCTGGGCGGCCAGCGTCTCGGCGTCGTCGGCGTCGAGGCCGCCCTCGATGCCAGCCGCTTTCATCGCCTGGATGAGATAGAAGACGAAGGCGGGGCCGCTGCCGTTGACGGCGGTCGCAATGTCCATCTGGGTTTCGTCGACCTCAGCGTATTCACCGACGTCGTCGAGCAGTTCCAGCACCTCGTCGGGGACGTCGTCGCCGGTAACTGCCGCAGCCATGTCCCCGGTCTCGGCAGCGAGGTTCGGCATGATCCGGACGACGTTCGCGTCGGTTCGAGCCTCGACGTAGTCGGTGGAGACACCTGCAGCGATAGAGACCAGTGTCTGCTCCGGCGAGAGATCGAGATCGCTCAGGACCGCGCCGACGATATCCGGCTTCACCGCGACGATAACGACGTCGGCATCGGTCGCGTCGGCCACGTCGGACGTCGTGGTGTCGACGTAGTCGGCGACCGCCTCGAGTGCGTCGGGATCGAGGTCACACGCAGTCACCGTGTGATTTCCCGACCGATGGAGCCCCTTGATCAGGGCGCTCCCCATGTTGCCACAACCGATAACGCTCGTCTGTACCATCTTGTCTAGGGTGACGAACCGAGACGGACATACCAACTTTGGTTTCGATCGGGCGGCGGTGCGAGTCACGCCGTGGCTGAATGCCAGCACCAGGACACAAGCACGCAGTCTCAGACGAGTCCGAGAATCACGGTCGCGATCCCGTCGACGATCGTCTCCCAGACCGAGAACCCGGTCAGGATTTGCAATATCGTGTCGAACCCGAAGAAGAGAAACAGCGCCGCGCCGGCGAAGTGAGCCAGCCTGGCATCAAAGCGATGCGAGAACCGGTGGAAGAAGTAGGCGTTGATCGCACTCACGGGAATGATCGCCAGCATTTCACCGACCCAGATGGCGGGGTGAGCGCCGTACTGGACGGCGAGCCCGATCGTGACCAGCTGGGTCTTGTCGCCGAACTCCCCGACGGCCATCAACGCGAAGATCGGGACGAACCCGCGGAGATACGGCGGAATATCGTACCCGAAGACCGAGACGTCGATCGCCTCGGCCGTCGCCGCACCGCCGTTGGTCGCGGTCGGCCGGTGGCTCGTCTCGGGCATCGACCAGAGGAGCAGCCCCGCAAAGAGCAGGAACAGCCCCGCCGTGATCGCGTCGAGGTAGACGGTCGGCAGGACGCCCCTGATCGCCCCACCGAAGAGGATCTCGAGGGCCGTCCACCCGGCGAAGGCACTCCCTGCAGCGGCGACGACGATTCGCGGGTCGTACTGTGTCGAGAGGCCTGCAATGATGAACTGGACCTTCTCGCCGGGAAGCACCGACAGCTGGAGGACGAACGCGACGACGAGGATCTCGAGCCAGCCGGTCATGCCTCGAGCACAGCGAGAGCGCGCAGTCGTTCACACTGTCGGACGGACCGAGCGATCGCTGTTCGATCACCCACGTGATCGAACAGCCGAAATGATGGATGATACACAATATCGCTGCTGCCGCCAGTCATGTTATGCTTTAGCCTCGTCTAATGTATACGATTTACGGAGCAAAATCCAGAGCGATCGACGCGATCGCACAGGGTCGGCGACCACACTCGATACTGTCGGTCACTCCATCGGGGTGACGTCAGTGACCGTGCCGACGCCCTTGCTGCGACCCTCACGGAAGACGAACTTCTGGCCTTCCTCGACGAGATACGGGCGGAACTTGAACTCGACAGTGGTCACTCCCGTATCGCCCGGCAGCAGGCGGCCGTTCTCCGGGGAGAAGACGGCGGCTTCGCCGATCGTCTCGAGATGAACGACGGGTTCGTAACCTTCGCCGATGCGGGTCGGATGGTTGAGCACCATGACCTCGGCTTCGAACTCCCGGACGGGGTCGGGATCGGCATCCCGGGGCAACAGGACCATGCCGCGCTCGATAGCGGTTTCTTTGATCCCCTTCAACGCGATGCCGACGATCCGGCCCGCCTGTGCCTGGTCGACCCGGTGGTAGTGCATCTCGATCGAGCGAACCTCGACCTCCTGAAAGCGGCCGTCCGACATGGGACCGATCAGGAGTTCGTCGCCAGCCTCGACCTCGCCGGCCATCACGGTGCCGGAAGCGACCGCACCGACACCGGTCACCGAGTAGCTCCGGTCGACGTACATCCGGAACTCGCCAGTGTCCTGAGCGGTCTTGGGGAGTCGGTCGAATAGCTCATCGAGCGTCTCGAGGCCGTCCATCGTGATCGCGCTGGTCTCGACAATGGGGACGACCCGCTCGCTGATCTCTTCGACGGCGGCGTCGACGCCGTGGCGGCTGACCCGTAGCGGTGACTTGTCGACCTCCCGGAGGAGTCGTTCGACCTCGCGTTCGACTTCCCCGACGCGCTCCTCGTCGACGACGTCGGTCTTCGTGATCGCGACGATCGTCGGGAGATCGGTCGCGAGCAACACCCCGAGGTGCTCCCGTGTGGTGCGGGTGGGGCCGTCGTCGGCGGCGACGACCAGCAGGCCGTAGTCGAGTTTCTGACCGACGAGCCCGCGGATCGTCGTCCGGAGCCACGGTTCGTGACCGACGGTGTCGACGAAGGACACGAGCCGATCTGCTTCCTGGACGACTTCGGCGCGGTCGGCCTTCCGATTCGGATTCCGCACCCGGACCGGTCCCTCGTCGTCGAAGCCATAGACCGCATAGGACAGATCGGCCGAGAGGCCGCGCTCAACCTCGTGAGGCTGGACGTCGAGGAACGCTCGCGTCGCCCCATCACCGTCGTCGGCTTTGCCCGTCACAAGCGACCCGACGAGCGTACTCTTTCCGTGGTCGACGTGGCCCGCCGTCCCGACGACGACGTGTTCGTCGTCCGTCTCGAGGACACCACCTTCCCGCACCTGCGCGACACCGACTAACCCGTCATTAATGCCCCACGTCTGGACGTCCTCGATGTGTGCGTCGGCCTCTTCGGCCAGCAACGAGAGGACGTCCATCGTCTCGGAGAAGGTGTCGGGATCGATGCCAGCGAGGCCGCCGTCGTCAGTGACGCCGACCACGTACGTCGCCTCGCCGTCGCCAGAGAGGAGACGATGTCGGAGTTGCGCTGCCAGGCTTTCCCGTCGCCCACCCTCGAGGTGGACGTTTCGTGACAGTCGTTCCTTGAATTCGACGTTGCCACCGTCCTGTTCGCCACGGTCCAGGGCTCGCTCGAGGAGAGCCCGGTCACGGCTCATATCCCCTGGTAGTGGGCCACATGGCAAAAGCCTTCCCGTGGATTGACACTGTATGACACAGTAGGGATACCGAACCGATGGTCAACGGTTGCCGGAGCGGTCGGGACGGATCACCGCGAGCCAGAAACGATGGCCAGCCGAACGTGCCGGGGGCGCTTTCAAGCCGCTCGAGTGCGTATCACGAGCCATGAGCGTCAGCGGTCTCTGTCAGATCTGTGAGTCCCGCCCCGCCCAGAAGCGGTGTCCCAACTGCGGGACGCTCGCGTGTGAGATCCACTACGACGACGAACTGGGGCTGTGTGCCGACTGCGCCGCGCAGGCCCGACCGGGACAGCACGAAGACGTGGACATCAACCGCTTTTGAGCGGCGACCAAGTCAACAGCAGTCGATCGTGGCCGTCTCGGTGAGGTGGCTCGGGACCGACGCTTAGTGGTCTCGGTACTGATTGAGCCGCTTTTTGAGGCGCTTTGCAGCCTGACCGCTAGCACTGGCGAAGTCCTCACCGTCATCGTCTCGCGGCTCCGCCGCTCGACTGTCCGAGGCGCTTCGCGCCTCGCTATCC
This sequence comes from Haloarchaeobius amylolyticus, assembly GCF_042678045.1. Classification (GTDB taxonomy): domain Archaea; phylum Halobacteriota; class Halobacteria; order Halobacteriales; family Natrialbaceae; genus Natrinema; species Natrinema amylolyticus_A. The sequence continues at coordinate 6,002 of NZ_JBHUDI010000010.1, read as the reverse complement.
TCGCCTGCAAAAATGATCCCGCGCGAGGAGTTGACGAGCCCGACGCCGTTTGCCAGCCCGTACTCGACGGCCGCCTCGGCGTCGCCACCCTGTGCCCCGATGCCGGGGACGAGGAAGGGGAGGTCGGGAACCTGCTCGCGCAGTTCCTCGAGTTCCGCAGGCTGGGTCGCACCCACGACGAGTCCGACGTTGTCGTTCTCGTTCCAGAGGTCCGCAAGCGCCGCGACCCGTTCGTAGACGGGCTCGCCCGTCTCGAGTTCGAGATCCTGAATGTCGGCTCCACCGGGATTCGAGGTCCGACAGAGGACGAAGACGCCGGACTCCTCGTCGGCCAGGAACGGCTGCAGGGAGTCCCGACCCATGTAGGGGTTGACAGTGATCGCGTCGACTTTCTCGAGCATCTGGGCGTACTGCCGGGTCGTGTTCCCGATGTCGGCTCGCTTGGCGTCCAGCAGGACGGGCACGTTCTTGCCGTGGGCGTAGGCGATGGTCTCCTCGAGTGCGCGCCAGCCGTCGGGGTCCTCGTAGAAGGCCGCGTTAGGCTTGTAGACGGCGGCGTGTTCGTGGGTCGCATCGATGATGCGGCGATTGAACGCCCATCGGGGGAGGTCGTGTTCCTGGAGGTGGTCGGGAATGCGCGACGGGTCGGGATCGAGACCGACGGAGACGACGCTGTCGACCGTTCGGATGCGGTCGTGCAAGCGGTCGAAGAAGTTCATGCCGGAACTGACCTCGGGACGGTCGAAAAGGTTGCTATCCACGGGCCGGTCGATGGGGCGCACCGCTGGCCGCCCGAAACGGCGGACGTGGTGTCAGCCCCGGCCGATGTCCAAATATATTAGACAGTACCTACTTCGTTCGTGTCCCAGTCGACTACTGTATGAGAATCCGACGGACCGCGACGACAGTCTCGTATCGTCTTCGCGACCGAATCCAGTCGGCGCTAACGAGCGAACGAGACGAGACGAAGACGACTCGGGGTGACCGCGAACCGGGGAACACCGTCTCGGATTCAGTCGGCAATCTCTTTCACTGCTCGCGGTGTCGCGTCGTCTACATCGCTACCGAAAAGCACAGCTGTTCGCAGTGTGACGGCGACGTCGAACAGGTACGGTCGACGCTGGCCTGCCGCAGTCCGTAACGCGGCCGGCTCGACCGAAACGCGTGTTCTCGCCCGTATCAGGCCTCGAGGAGTTCGATGAGGTTCCCCTCGGGATCCCGGAGGAACATGATCGTCGTCCCGCTCTCGGTCGTCCGCGGGCCGCTGATCGTCGGCACGTCCTCGGGGAGGTCGTCGGCGAACGCTTCAAGATCGTCGACCGAGAGCCCGACGTGTTTCGCACCCGGCTGGTTGAGCCCCGCAGCCGGCGAGCCCCGCGCTTCGGGATCGTATTCGACGAGTTCGATTCGAACGCCGTCGGCCTCGAGATGGGCGAAGTCGGCGCTCGCACCCTCGACCCCGACGGCGTCGGAAAAGGCCTCGCCGCCGACGCTGAACCGATCGGCGAGCGACAGGTCGAGTACGTCCCGGTAAAACGCAAGCGTTTCTTCGAGATCGGTGACGGTGATACCCACGTGGTGTGCGCTGAGTTCGGTCATGCGTCGTGGATCGACGCTGCATTGACGAAAAACGTTCGTCTACGCGCTGGCACGCGCCCGCATCGCTTGACGCGGTTCGGAGTCGCCCGCGACTGCTCGTGAGCAGCGGTGGCTGCCGTGGCCGTCCCCACGTTCCGTTTCGGGGTGCACGCCACGGTTTTGTACCGCGCCGCCGTCGACCACGCCATGGCACGAACTGCTGTCATCGCCGGTGTCGGTCCTGGACTCGGCGCATCGATTGCCAGGAAATTCATCACCGAGGGCTGTCAAGTGGGGTTGTTCGCCCGCTCGACGGATTTCCTCGAATCGCTCGCAGCCGACCTCGGTGACGACGCACTTGCCATCTCGACGGACATCACCGACCCTGAGGCCGTCGAGGCTGGGTTTCGCGAGGTTCGCGACGCGTTCGGCCCCGTCGACGTCCTCGTCAATCACGCGAGTGGCGGCTCCTGGAAGGGCCTCCAGGACATCTCGCCGGACGAGTTCGAACAGGCGTTGCGCGTCTCGGCACAGGGAAGTCTGTTGTGTTCACAGGAGGCCGTCGACGATATGCTCGCCGACGATGGTGGAACGATCATCTTCACCGGCGCGACCTCGGCGATTCGCGGTCGCGGCGGCGCGCTCGGTTTCAGTGCGGCCAAGTTCGCCGCTCGTGGGATGGCCGAATCGATGGCACGCGAACTCGGTCCCGAGGGGATTCACGTCGCCCACGTCGTGATCGACGGCCAGATCGGGTCGTCGCAGGGCCGCGAGACGCAGCCGAATCGCGACGAAGACGAATTCCTCGATCCGGACGCGATCGCCGACTCGTACTGGCACCTCGTCACGCAGGATCGGTCGGCATGGACGCTCGAACTCGACCTGCGGCCGCACGTCGAGGAGTTTTGACCACCACGGACGTCCGTCTCCGGTGGGAAAGACCGCTCGAACCGATCCGAACGAGCCAGTGTCTCTCGCTGGAACCAGCGGTTCGTTTATTCTCCACGGGGTTGACGGACTGGTATGACACGCATCGCGCTGATCGCCCACGACCGGAAGAAACCGGACCTCATCGAGTTCGCACAGACCCACGAGTCACAGCTTCGGGAGTACGACCTGATCGCGACGGGAACGACGGGAAAACGGCTGCGCGAGGAAACCGACCTCGAGGTCGAGCGCATGGAGTCCGGCCCCCACGGCGGCGACCTGATGATCGGTGCCGAAGTCGCGGCGGGAGACCTCGATGGCGTCGTCTTCCTTCGCGATCCGCTGCGAGCCCAGCCCCACGAGCCCGACATCTCGGCACTGTTGCGGATCTGTGACGTGCGAGATACGGCGCTGGCGACGAATCTCGCCTCTGCGGCGTTTCTCATCGAGGGGTTGGCCGAGTAGAATAGCCTCCGGGGAAGACCACGTCCGACCGAGTGAACGGGTCACGCCATTTATTGCCGCACAGTCCACTCGTTGTGTTATGACCATCTACGAGAGCGACCTCCCCGGTGTCGGGAAGAAATTCGAGGTCGAACTCGAGGACGACTCCCGGCTCGTCATCGTGACCCACAACACGGGGAAACGAGAGGTGTACCTGAAACCGAACGCGGACGCCGACGGTGACAAGCTGTTCGAAGTCTCGGATCGGCTCGCCCGAAAGATCGGCACGATTCTGGAGGGGGCATACTTTCAGCCGGTCCAGACGGAGGCGGTCGAGACGATGCTCTCCGACGAGACTTATCTCGAGTGGTATACTGTTACGGAATCGGCCGAAATCGCCGGCCAGAACCTCGCTGAAGCGGATGTCCGCGATCGAACGGGCGTCTCGATCGTCGCCATCCAGCGCGGCGACGAACTGATCTCACCGCCGACGCCGGAGACGGTCCTCGAAGTCGGCGACACGTTAGTCGTCGTCGGCGATCGCGAGGACTGCACACAGTTCGAAGCACTGCTCGGGGACGGGTTCGAGGAGTGATCTGAACGGATGTCTCCGTCGGAGGTGACCACTAGTGGCAACTGAGACGGCACTCGTCGATGTCGGGCTCCTCTTTACTGCGGTCGCGCTCGCCGGCGTCGTCGCGAATCGGATCGGCCAGTCAGTCATTCCGTTATACATCGTCACGGGGGTAGTGCTGGGATCGAACGTCCTCGGTGAGCTCACCGGGCTCGCCGGCAGCGAGATCGCCGTCGGCGGCGTCTCGGTCGTCGTGCCCGCGTTGACGATTGCCGGCGTCGATCTCCTGGCGGCACTCGGCGGGCTCGCACTCGGCGAAACGGACTTCATCGTCGTCGGCGCGGAGCTCGGGATCGTCCTCCTGCTGTTCTTCCTCGGCCTCGAGTTCAATTTGGACCGGCTGCTCGCGAGCAAGGAACGGATCGGTAAGGCGGGGACAGTAGACCTCGCTCTCAACTTCGGGATCGGGCTGTTACTCGGCTATCTCGTCTTCGGAGACATCCTCGCTGCCGTTCTGACCGCCGGCATCGTCTACATCTCCTCGAGTGCGATCATCACGAAGTCGCTGATCGACCTGGGCTGGATTGCGAACAACGAGTCCGAGCCGATGCTCGGCACGCTCGTCTACGAGGACCTGTTCATCGCCGTCTATCTGGCGATCGCCTCCGCACTCGTCCTCGGCGGGGGCGACCTCGGTGCGGCAGCGGGCCAGATCGTGATCGCGATCGCCGTCATCCTTGCGTTGCTCGCGCTCGTTACGTACGGAACCGACTTCTTCCAGCGCTTTCTCGAGGCCGACACCAACGAATTCGTCGTCGTTCGAGCGCTCGGCATCACGATCCTCGTCGCCGGCACCGCACTCGCGTTAGGTGTCAGTGAAGCTGTTGCTGCTTTCTTCGTCGGCATGACATTCTCCGGAACTGACCACGTTCACGACCTCGAACAGTTGCTCGAGCCACTCCGGGACGCCTTTGCGGCGGTCTTTTTCTTCTGGATCGGCCTCGTCACCGATCCACGGCTGTTCACGCTCTCGGTCGTCGGGATCATCGTTGCTGCCGTTCTCGTGACGACGCCGACGAAACTCGTCAGCGGTTATCTCGGCGGTCGAATCTACAACCTCGACGAACGCCGGTCACTCCGCGTCGGGCTCGGTATGGCCACCCGCGGCGAGTTTTCACTGATCATCGCGAGTCTCGCACTCTCGGGTGCCGGCAGCGGACTGCCCGTCAAGACCGCGGAGACGATCTATGCCGTCGCTGTCGGCTACGTCCTCGTCATGAGCATCCTCGGGACGTCACTCATGCAGTACTCGAGCCGGATCGAACCCGTCTTCCTCTCGCTGCTCGAGCGGAGACGCGACCGGGCTGGCCGCACGAGCGACGATTAACGTCGATTCTGCAGAACGGAAAGCTTCAACCGGCTCGAGCCCCCTCTCATGGCTATGCCACAGGCGGTCGTCTTCGATCTCGATTACACGCTCGTTGTTCCGAAGCGCGATCGGGCGACCATCCTCGAAGAGGCCACGACCACCACCGGTGCACCGTCGCTATCGCGTGAGGCGTATCTCGCGGCCCATCGCCGGAACCTCACCACCGAGACGCGCGAACCAATCTTCGCCGACCTACTCGAGGATACTGACAGCGACGCCGACCCGGCCGCCGTCGCGACAGCATACCGCAAGACGATCGCCGACGCCCTCGAGCCACTGCCGGGCGTCGAAGCCATGCTTGCCGACCTGCGCGGCGACTATCAGGTCGGCCTTCTGACGAACGGTCCCGTCCGCGCCCAGCGGGACAAGCTCGAGACGCTGGGCTGGGAGACGGCCTTCGATGCCGCGCTCGTAACGGGCGAACTCGAGGCAGGGAAACCGGACCCTCGCGCGTTCGAAGCGATCACCGACAAACTGAATGTCGCACCCACCGAGGCGGTCTATGTCGGCGACGAGGTCGAAGCCGACATCCAGGGCGCGACCGAGGCCGGACTGGCCGCGGTGCAGGTACTGCTCGAGGACGGCCCTGAACCGGATCCACGTGCTGTTGCGCATGTCGAACAGAGCGAGATTGCAACGGCGATTCCGGACCTCGTCGCGGGGCTCGAGTGAGAGGTAGTCTCCGATCGGGCTTGGCGCAGATCTCCCTTCGATAGTAGAGAGCGTACTGATTTCGGGCGACTGTGCGATCCTGATTGCTCATATTGTCGGATAGAACTATTTGAAGATCGATCGGTTAGACGCGGCCGTCGCCGTCGGAGACGGGGGTTTTCGCGATCGACTTCGCACTGACATCTGTCCGACAGTATTAACCAGATTTAGTCTCTGAACGTGTCGGAGACATCGCTAACCAGTGAGTGTCTGCCAGAAATGCAGAAAACCCCACACAACCAGTGCTCGAGCGGTGGCTGTGGAGGGTTGAAGTATGAGTGGAGGCGGCGAAACGAGTTTCCCAGAGGGTCGCCCACTCCAGTACTCACCGTAACGCAG
>NZ_JBHUDI010000009.1:160452-387315 GCF_042678045.1 Haloarchaeobius amylolyticus | reverse complement strand
ACATCAGATCCCATCTGTACGGCGGACCGCAGGGGTGGAATCCTCATTTCCTTCGGACGTATCCGTAGGCCATCAGGGGTACATAACCCCTTCGGACCCGAACCGTCCGAGACGAGATGACGGACCGAGTTGAACGGCCCGTCGATCACGCGTTCTTCGCGTTTACACCCAACCACCCTGAGACATATAAGGGCGTCGGATCGCCCCCACGCCGGAAATCGCAGACCGGCGCGGGTGTGTGCGATCGCAACTGAACGCCCAGTCATATATAAGGACACCGGATCGTCACGATCGGAAACCGATCGCGGCACAGCCGGTGATCCAATACAGGGGGACAACTACCGACGTGAATCGGCGACGTCCCGTGAGTGGGGGTGCAATCCTACCTCCGTGCCGGGAACCGGCCGGAGGGAACGTGGCGTGGGCCACGTCGTTCGCATTCATATCGAGTACCGGGTGTATATATAAGGCCGTCGTCTCGAGCGATCACTGCACGACGTTGGACAGTCACAAGACGTGACGCCTCGAGCAGTGCGAGTCGAACCACGACAGTAAACGAGATCTATCGGCGGCCGGGCTGATTCGACCGCGAGGAGCCGGAGACGTGGCTGAGAAACGCTCGAGCGACGCGGAGTCCAGCAGAGAGTGTCTCACGGAGGACCGGCGCGCCGTCGGCGAGCCACACGACCAGTGCCACGCCGGCGAGTCCGAACTGGAGCAACAGATACGTCGAGAGGTCGCCGGCGAGCACAGCGTTCCAGTAGCGGCCGAAGAAGTAGAGGAATCCCTCGATAACGCCCGGCCCAGGTGGTCGGCCCTCGACCGATGCGATCGGCCAGAGCATGAGTTCGACGTGGAAGACGCCTTGCCGGAACACGGAGTCGACGATGTCCGCGAGCGGATGGGACAGGTAGCCGAGCCCGAACGCGAGTCCGGCGCGTGGGCGCGTGGCCGCGTGTGCGATCGTGCCGACAACTATCGCCAGTGGCACCGCGAAAAAGATCGAGTGACCGATAGCGTAGCCGCTGTCGAATACGCCCAGTTCCCAGGCGAGTGGCTTGTCGATCAGATCCGGGAGGACTGAGGCGAACACGACTGCGAACGCCTCGAGCCCGGTCGGAGAGTCACGAAAGACGACGCGACAGCATAGCGAGTAGGCGAGATAGGCCACGATCGCGTGTTCCCACGGCCACATAGGACGGTGGTGTCGTGGGTGATGAATAGTTATGCAGCGCTTTTTCGCCCTCGAAGTGACAGGGCGTGCGCCTGGATCGCAGTGGTCCACGTCGCTGTCGGTGACGTGTTGTGAGCGGTAATACCGGATTACGGATCACGTACACCGTGACGGAGATAACCGACGATATCCAGGCCGATCGGGTGTCGCGGGTGACTGTCGGAACGTCGGCCGGCAACCGTCGAGCACGGCGCGAACGGCGTCCGTCACACGGTGTTCCCAGCGTTCAGTCGTAGCCACGTGTTGAGCCATCGAAGACTGACACTATAAGTGATTTCGAACTCACAGGTATATCCCCGTGGTCGTCCTAGAACGACTGTGACCGACTACGCTATCGAGGCCCGCGACGTGGCGGTGACATACGCGGACGGAACCGAAGCGGTTCGCGGTGTCGATCTCCTCGTGGAGACGGGGGAGTTTTTCGGCTTCCTTGGACCGAACGGCGCAGGGAAGACGACGCTGATCAAGACGCTGGTGACGCTGTTGCGGCCGACCGATGGCTCGGTGACGGTCAACGGATTCGACACCATCGCAGAACCCCGGAGCGTGCGCGCAACGGTCGGGTACATGGCGCAGGAGACGAGCATCGACCCGGAGTTGACGGCTCGAGAAAACCTCCGGTTTTCGTGTGATGCATACGGCGTGCCGCGAGCGAAGCGGGCCGATCGGATCGACGAGTTGCTCGAGCTCGTCGAGTTGACCGACGTCGCGAATAAGGTCGCCGACGACTTCTCCGGCGGGATGAAAAAGCGGCTGGACGCGGCGACCGCGTTGGTCCATCGGCCGCCGCTGGTGTTCCTCGACGAACCGACGACCGGGCTCGATCCGGCCGCACGAAACCGGCTCTGGGAGTACTTCCGACGGATCAACGACGAGGGGACGACCGTCTTCCTGACGACCCAGTATCTCGAGGAGGCCGACCAGCTGTGTGATCGGCTGTCGGTCATTCAGAACGGCTCGGTCGTTGCGGAGGGGACACCCGAGGCGCTGAAACGACGCGTCGGCGGCGAGATTCTCGCCGTCGAACTGGCCGATCCCACTGCGAGCGACCGCGCTGTCACGATCGCCCGCGAGGAGGGAGTGTTCGAACCGGGCGCGACGATCGAGCCGACAGAAGAGGGACTGGCCGTGACGGCGCGCGACGCGCGAACGCGTGGGACCGACTTGCTGGTCGCCCTTCGTGACGCCGATGTCGGCGTACTGGGGTTCGACGTTCGAGCACCGACGCTCGACGACGTGTTCCTCGCAGTGACCGACGATCGGAACGGAGACGACTCGGAACACGGAAGCGAGTCACCGCCGGCCGATGTCACGACACCAGGAACGATCGGTGACGGCGGACACGACTCGAGCGACGATGACGGGACAGAGACCGGGGTAGACCGATGAGCACACCGAGCGTCAGCCGTCATGGCGGGAGCTTCGCGAGCGACGTGTGGGTCACGTTCGTCCGGTGGACGATCAAGTCAGTGCGGAACCCGTTCGTGCTCGTCGTCTCGCTCGTCCAGCCGATCATTTTCCTGGTGCTGTTCACGCAGGTATTCGGCGGCGTCGCGACGAGTGCGCTCGAGGGGATCACCTACGAGACGTATCTCGTGCCGGCGATCGTGATCCAGGTCGCGCTGGTGGCTGCGGCGACGTCGGGGATCGGGCTGGTCAACGACATCGAGAACGGCATGTTCGAGAAGACCCTGGTCAGTCCGATGAACCGAACGGCAATCTTCCTTGGAAAGACGCTCGCCGAGGTAGTCCGCATCGTCGTTCAGGTCACGATCGTGCTCGGACTGGGCGTGTTGCTCGGTGCCGAGATCGCCACCGGACTGGTCGGGGCCGTCGCGATCGCGGGCATCTGCGTCCTGTTCTCGGTCTGGTTCACCGCGTTCTCGAACGTGCTCGCCGTGGTAACTCGCGACGAGGAATCGACGATCATCGGCGCGAACCTGCTTCAGTTACCCTTGCTGTTTGTCTCGAGTGCCTTTCTCCCATTGGCGGCACTCCCGGCGTGGATTCAGACGATCGCGACGTTCAATCCGATCACGTACGGCGTCGACGCGGCCCGCGCGGTGATGCTCGGCGAGGATACGATGACGGTGATCGAAGTCACCCGCTTTGGCGGCGTGTGGGACACGCTCGTGCCGGCGCTGGTCGTCCTCGTCGCCCTCGCACTCGTCTTCGGCTCGGTGGCAGTCTATGCGATCAGCCGTGCTGCCAGCGCTGACGTCCGATGACGGCCCGACGATCGTCGCATCGCCACGGGACCAACCGATATCATTTAGCGAGCCCAGTCGTACCGCTTGCTATGGACCAGTCGGGATTCGTCAAGTTCTCGCTCGTCGGATTCGCGCTCGTGATCGTGAGTTTCGTCATCCGTGGGCTGAGCCGGATCGTCCTCGGCGTGGAAACCGCGGATCTCATCCAGGCACCACTGGCGATCGTCGGGTTCGGGCTGCTCGTCTATCTCTTCGTCAGGGCAACTCTCGACTTCGTGGGTCTCTGGACGATCGAAAACGGCGATGCATGAACGGAAGGAAACCGTTTTTCGACCGCCGCGCCAAGTCCGGGGCATGACAATCGACGTGCAGGCGATTTCCGATCTCGGACCGGACGACCGCGCTGCCTTCTTCGAGCGCGACGCCGGCATCGATGCGGTCAGGGGAGACGTCCGCGACATCGTCGACCGGGTCCGTACCGAAGGTGACGTCGCCGTCCGCGAGTTCACGAGCGAGTTCGACGGCGTCGAGGTCGGCAACATAGATATTACCGACGAGTGTGAGCGGGCCGCCACCGAAGTCGACGACGAGATTCGGGACGCGATCGAGACGGCCGTGGCGAACGTCCGCGAGTTCCACACCGCCCAGCTGCCCGAAGACTGGCGACAGGAGTTCGGCGAGGGGCGGACGCTCGGGCGGCGCTTTCGCTCGCTCGAGCGCGTCGGCGTCTACGTGCCCGGCGGGTCGGCGGCCTACCCCTCGAGTGCGATCATGGGGATCGTGCCGGCGGTCGTCGCTGGCGTCGACCACGTGTCGGTGGTGACGCCGCCAGCCGACGAGCTGAACCCGGTGACGCTGGCGGCGATTCACATCGCGGGCGCGGACGCGGTCTACAGCGTCGGCGGCGCGCAAGCGATCGCAGGGCTGGCCTACGGAACGGAGACGATCACAAGCGCTCAGAAGATCGTCGGCCCCGGCAACAAGTGGGTGACTGCGGCCAAAGCCGAGGTCCGAGGCGACGTCGAGATCGACTTCCTCGCGGGCCCGAGCGAAGTGGTCGTCGTCGCCGACGAGAGTGCGGACCCGGACCTCGTTGCCGCAGAGCTCGTCGCCCAGGCCGAACACGACCCGAACGCCTCGGTCGTAGCCGTCACGGACGACGAGGCGACCGCCGACGCCGTCGCTGCGGCCGTCGACGAACAGGTCGACGACCGCGACCGTGATGACATCATCCGCCAAGCGCTCACAAACGACGCGAGTGGCGTCCTCCACGCGCGATCGATGAGCGAGGCGATCCTCTTTACGGAGGCGTACGCCCCCGAACACCTCGCGATCATTGCCGACGACGACGAGTCGATCCTGGAACGGATCGACAGTGCGGGCAGCGTCTTCCTCGGTCCAAACACGCCTGTCGCGGCCGGCGACTACGCCAGCGGCACCAATCACGTCCTGCCGACGAACGGCGGGGCGCGCGTAACCGGCGGCCTCTCGGTCGAGACGTTCCTCCGGTCGACGACGGTCCAGCGACTCTCGAGCGAGGGACTGGCCGGGCTGGGCGAGACGATCACGACCCTCGCCGACGCGGAAGGGCTCGAGGCCCACGCCGCGAGCGTCCGGCTCCGGCTGGACGAACAGTCTGACGACTAGCGAAGGGAAGACGCGATTGCTCGGTTGGAAACAGGTTACGGAACCGCATATCGGTTTTACGTAGCTGGAACACGGAGTAGCCAGTGAGATGGAACCGCGTGTCGATCCGACGGACGGGCGCGTCCTCGAGCGCAACTACGATTACGCACAGAAGAACGTGCGGCTCCTCTCGATGTGGTACGACTGCGAGCTCGAACGGATGCTCGAGTTGCTGGCCGAACACGAGATCGAGCTGTCGCGAAACGATCGCCAGCAGTTCGGGACCTGTTATCAGTTGCTTCGGCAACGCTCGAGTTGCTAGACCACGGAGCACACCGAGGACGACCGCGGGTACGGGATATCGTAACCAGGTTCGGCTAGCACGTCCGGCTTCGGAGGGCGTCACAGTTAACATCGTTGCGCCGGAATGGAGTGGTATGAGCACGGACAGTATGGACGGCGGGGAAGCTGACGCGCGCCCGAAGATCGACGTCACCGAAGACGCGGCCGAGCAGGCCCTCTCGCTGCTCGAGGGCGAGGGCCTCGACACCTCGGAGGCGGGCCTCCGGCTGTTCGTCCAGCAGGGCGGCTGTGCCGGTCTCTCCTACGGCATGCGATTTGACGACGCACCGGACGAGGACGACACGATCTACGAACACCACGACCTGCGCGTGTTCGTCGATCCGGCGAGCCTGAAATATATCGAGGGCAGCGTCCTCGACTACGAGAGCGGGCTGCAGGCCGAAGGGTTCCACGTCGACAATCCGAACGTCGTCAGCGAGTGCGGTTGTGGCGAGTCGTTCCGCACGTAACCGCTCCCTTCGCCATCGACCGACGCAGCCCCATCACCTCGAGAACGCACGACACAGCTTTTCCCTCGTCTCGGACCCGACTGCTCGAAAAAGCAGCGACCGGCGAGTGGCCGATCGACTCCTCGCATCGACTCGACGGCCGTCGCGTTACTCCTCGAGTTCGAACGCGACGGTGACTTCGGCCTGGTACTCCCGGTCGTCGGCGCTTGCGATCTCGACGCCGAGTTCGTCGACTTCGATCCAGTGGACGTTCTGGAGGGTTTCTTCTGCGCGGTCGATGGCGTCGTCGGCCGCGGCGTCGAAGCTTTCGGGGCTGGTTCCGATGAGTGTGATCTTTTTGAATACCATCGCCCCCGTTTCTACACCGTAACCCGACGTAAAACTGCACGTCGTTTCCGGGCCGTGGGAGTACTACTCAGTTCGCGCCTCGAGGCGCTCACGGATCGCGCCGGAGACATCGGTGAGGTAGGCACCACCCCACAGCGCGACGATCAGACCGCCGATCGAATTGAAGACGAAATCCAACATCGTGTCGTTGAGGCCGTACTGCGTGAGCACGGCGTCGATACCGAACGCGTCGGCCGACAGCGCAATAGCGAACTCGAGGACCTCCCAGAGGACGCCGAACGCGAGGACGAAAAGCAGGATGAAGACGGCGACGAACCGCCGGGGGAAGTGGATCCCGTCGGCGTGTTCGTGGAGCGCGCGGACGGTCGCATAGCCGACGCCAGCAACCAGCGACGCCGATAGCGCGTGGGTCATGTGATCCCACCACCAGACCTGACTGTAGAGCGTCCTGGTGGCGCCGGGGAGTCCGACAGTGCCGAAGGCGTGGAGGAAGACGGCGGTAGTGATCCAGAGCGTGAGCCGCGGGTCCATCGGAATCTCGTAGTCGCGCTCGAGGATCGGCGGGAGTTGCGTTACGGCCAGCGCCACGCCGGTGTTGATTACGATGCCGCCGTTGCCCCGATCGATGCCGACGAACAGCATGCCGACCAGCCCGAGTTCCATGAGGTAGGTGAGCTGGCGCTGGCGCTCCCGGGATGGCAGTAACCTGGCGAGGTTACGCATTGTTCCCCTCCGCGATGGACGTCTCATCGGGTGGATGACACTGCTCGTGGCGGCCAAGCCGCCGGAAATACAGTTCGAAGACGATACCGGCACCGAGCCCCGTGATCGTGGAATAGACGAACTCCCACATCACAGCGTCGTGGTCGGTGGGGAACGGGACGCCGAGGAGTCCGGCGGTACTCCACCGAAAGAGCGCCCAGAGGGCGGCGGCGGCCATCGTCGTGACGGCGACGAAAATAACCGCGAAACTCGAGGTCATCCGCACGGTCGTAAACGTCTGCAGTTCGACGGCGAAAACGAGGGCGATCGCGGCGACCGAGAGGTACGAGGCGACGTGGCCCGTCAGCCGGTCGGAGCCAAGCGCCAGTCCGAGGACGGGCAGCGCCGCGAGCAAGAGCACCTCCCAGGGAATCATCGCCTCCCACGACCGGACGGTGATCGGCGGCAGCAGTGCGAGCGCGACGAGCGCCACCGTAAACGTCGCCCAGAGGGTGCCACCGGTCACGAACTCACCGAGACCGATGAGCGCGATCGCAGCGACCAAGAGCCACGAGAGAACCGCGTTGGTCCGGCCGTCGACGATCAGTTCTTCGAGTGAAGCCTGAGACACACTGAATCGTACTGACCGTTCTCACAAAAACGTAGTCGTCATGCGGTGGCCCGGCGCAACGGCGATCGAGGCGATCATGCTGGGACGACGAGTAGGTAGACGGCCGCATACGCGGCCAACGCGACGGCGACGGCTGCCACCGTCGTGAGTCCGGTCTCGAAGACCGCGTCGACGGACGGACGCCACCGATCGCGCGCACCGAAGGGACGCCAGTAGGTATCCTGGACGACGCCACAGAGGAGGCCGACGCCGAGGATCGAGAAGACGAAATGATAGGAGACCTCGAGCGTCGGCGGCGTCACGGCGAGCGCAGCGACGCCGTAGGCAGCGCCGACGGTGGCCCGACGGTCGACGAACGCGAGGATCGATCGGTCGGTGAGCCGGCAGATTACGGCAGCCGCGAGCGCGATCGTCGCGAGTTCGATCGCGAACGCACCGAGCAGGTGTAGCGTCGGGTCCGGATGGAGGGCAACGCGTGACTCGAGGCCCGGCGAGCCGAGCGGGAATAGCCAGTCAGGGGGCGCTCCAGTGACCAGATCGCCCCACGGGTGCGACCAGAGTCCCCAGAGTGCGGCAAGGGCCACCGTCGTCGGTGCCAGCGTCGATAGCCGTGCGACTCCACGGGAGACGAGGACACCGCTGGCCGCGAACAGCACCATCACGAACGCGGCGAGGGGGCCGTCCCAGACGAGCGCGACCGCGACGAGGGCCACGAGGGCACCGAGCCCGGCGATGTGGCTGGCGCGCGAGCGCGCCGAGCGCCCGCGGACGGCGAGCAGCCCGAACGCCGGCGCGGCGACCGCCCCGACGACCAACGAGTGGGTGACCGACCGGTGGATGACCCGGCTCGCGCCCCAGAAGGCTGCCGGCGCTCCGAGCTCGCCACCGAGGGCCTGCCACTCGAGGAGGCCGACGAGCGCGTACGCGACGTCGATATCCGGGATCGCGGCGAAGGCGCCCGCGATGACGCCGACGAGCAGGGCCGGCCGGCGGTCCCAGCCCCGCCAGTCCGCGACCAGCGCCGCGACGGCGAACGCAAGCAGAGCGTGCCCGACGAACATGATATATCGGGTATGTGGCGGGTCGGCTTAAGCGACTCGCCGCTGTGTCAATAGCCAGCACGCATCGTCTGCGGACGGAAATCGGCGGTAGAGGTCGACGGAACCGAGCACACGGCCGTCGGTGTCCAAACGGTAGCTATCGTTCGGCGATGTCGGTAGGCCTTTGCAAGTAGCACGCGAGCACACGCCCATGGCTCAGCAACCGTCGACCGACATGGATCGCGCGCCAACCGTTGGTGAACTCACTCCACCGGATCGGACCCTGATGGGGCCCGGCCCGAGCGATGTCAACCCGCGTGTGCTGCGGGCGATGAGCACTCCTCTTGTGGGCCATCTCGATCCCTCGTTCATCGAGATCATGAACGAGGTCCAGGAACTGTTGCGCTATACCTTCCGGACGGACAACCAGTGGACGATCCCGGTCTCGGGGACCGGCTCGGCCGCGATGGAAGCCGCGATCGGCAACGTCGTCGAGCCCGGCGATACGATGCTCGTCCCGACGAACGGCTACTTCGGCGGCCGAATGGCCACAATGGCCCAGCGAGCCGGCGGCGAGGTCGTCGAAGTCGACGCGCCGTGGGGCGAACCCCTCGAGCCCGACGTCGTCGCGGACGCATTAGCCGAGCACGACCCCGATATCTTCGGGTTCGTCCACGCCGAGACGAGTACGGGCGTGCTTCAGCCCAACGTCCCCGAACTGACGGCTGCAGCCCACGACCACGACGCGCTGGTGATCGCCGACACCGTCACCTCGCTGGGCGGCGTCGAACTGCGCGTCGACGAGTGGGACATCGACGTGGCCTACTCGGGCCCACAGAAGTGTCTCTCCTGCCCGCCTGGAGCCAGCCCGCTGACCCTCTCGGACGAGGCGATGGACAAAGTCCTTTCGCGCGACGAAGACCCCCGCTCGTGGTACCTCGATCTCTCCCTGCTCGAGGGCTACTGGGGCGACGAACGTTCCTACCACCACACCGCGCCGATCACGAACGTCTACGCGATCCGGGAGGCCCTGCGGCTCGTCGCCGAGGAGGGTATCGAACAGCGATGGGCCCGTCACGAACGGCTCGCCGGCGCGCTGAAAGCCGGCGTCGAGGCGATGGGCCTCGAGATGAACGCCCCAGACGAGTACTGGTTGCCGAGTCTCAACGCCGTCCGCGTCCCCGAAGGCATCGACGACGGCGCAGTCTGTGATGCCTTACTCGAGCAGTACGACCTCGAAATCGCGGGTGGACTGGGCGATCTCGCCGGCGAGATCTTCCGGATCGGCTGTATGGGCCACTCCGCACGTCCCGAGAACGTGATCTACGTCGTGACGGCGCTGGGTGACGTCTTGGAGTCGATGGGCGCAGACGTCGAGCCGGGCACAGCCGTAACTGCGACGCGACGTGCGCTGAAAGAATAGGGCGGTTCGCAACTGCGGTATTCTGCCGTTTCTACGCCGATACGCGGGGCCCTGGAGGCGCTCGTTCGACCTGATAGTCTTCCCCGTCGACGACGATGATGGCCCACTCGTAGTTCGGGTTCGTCCGTTCGAGCCGTGTCTCGAGGTCGTCGGCATCCTCTGGTTCGGCGACGAAACAGTGGAACTGTCCCGACGATGCGGACGGAAGCTCCCCTGTCTCGAGAACGGTGTTTACGTGGACGACTTTCCACGCACGCTCGGCGCGGAATTCGGGGCCGTTGCCTTCGACGGTGTAACCCAACTCTGCGAAGATCGACCTGGCCTGCTCGACGAGTCGCATGTTAACAGGACCCATTCGATACCATCTATGGGGCCGTCCCTCATAAATGTTAGTACGTGACAATAATCCGCTGTTTCACTGCGCGTCTTCGAATCGACTCGTGGTGTTTTCGCTCGTCTGTATAGCAGTTGCGGGCGTCGAGGGTAGTAATCAGGTGTTATGGATCGGCGCAGCAGGTTCGGGATCGGCGACGAAACGCGTATGGGACGAACGACAGCCGCGAGAGCGACGGAGACGGCTGTTACTCGTGAGCGGCGTCCCACTCGGTCGGCTTGCGGAAGTTCCCACACTGGTTGCACTTGATTCGGCCCATCGCATCCATCGCGGTGTCGAGTGACTCACAGTTCGTACAGAACCAGCCATAGCGGCGCTCGGCGTCGCTGGACTCGTAGGCGACGAGGAACGGTCCCTTCGATCCCCTGTCGCCCTCCGTCTCCGAGATGTAGACGGTATCGCCGTCGTCGGTCGACCAGGTTTGCATGCCCTGCTGTAGCGTCGCTTGCGATAAATGACTGTCTTTCCGTTGTGGATGAGCGGACACACGACAGTAACTATAACCATAGAGACAACTGAAACGGTTGACACACTGATCGCACGACAGCCCCGCAATCGGTATGGTCGTCAGTCGGGACGCTGACTCGTATTCGACTGAAGGCGCGTGCTACAGCCTACCGCATGTGATAAGTCCTCAATAAGGACAGTCCGTACTGAAAGGTTTACCCGCCCGGAAATCGTCCGATTGGCTAATGTCGCTGGTCGTCGTTCCTGTTCGATATCCCTTGTCAAAGCACTCGCGGCGAACGCTCGAGCGGGCGATCGAAATCGCCCGCACGCGAGATGCAGCGTTGACGGTTCTCCACGTTAATCTCTATCAGAACGGAAAGAAGGTGACGCGGGTCGATCTGAAAAACGCCGTCGAGAAGGCGTTCGGTCGGATCGATCGGGCCCGATACGTCGTCCGAACCGGCTTTCTCGTCGAGGAGAGTATCCTCGACGAGGTCGCTGCGGAGGGCGCCGACGTCGTCGTGATCGGCTCCAAACAGGCAAGTCGACTCCGGCGGATCTTCCAGCGATTCACCGACAACCCGGACATCGACCGGTATCTGCGGAGCCACCTCGACTGTGAGGTGATCACGGTCGAAAGCGCACGCGCCTGATACGGGCTGCTGTCTCTGTTTCCCGGCTATTGTCACAGTCTCCCGACTTACTCGTGTTCGCCCGCGTTCCGGACGACGAACACCGGAACCGAGGCGTTGTCGACGACTCGTTCGGACACACTGCCCAGCGAGGTAACCTTCTCGCGTGGACTCTTGCCCCGCGTTCCGATGACGATCAGATCGATATCCTGCTCGTCGGCGTACTGAAGGATCGTCTTCGACGGCGTTCCCTGTCGAACGTCACTGACGGTCTCGAGGCCCTCGTCGACCGCTCGCTCCTCGACCTCGGCGACGGCCGCCTGCCCTTCGTCCTGCAGCGAGCGTTCGAGGTCTGCACTGGTCTCGTCGTCGGCGGCAGCGGTGATGCGGCTGTCGACGACGTACAACGCGTGAACCGTCGCGTCGTTGTCGGCGGCGATCGGGAGTCCGTGAGTGAGCGTCTCGGAAATCGTGTCGCTTCCGTCCGTGGGAATCAAAATATCGTCGTACATCTGTCGGTCGAGTTTGGAATTGGGTCGGACCCAGTATAAATTACACCCACACTACGAGTCGGTGGGAGCGACCCGGCCGGACGAACGCTGGATCGGCTCGCACAGCAGCCGGGGCGATCACTGGTCCGCCGGATCCGCGGGACTCTCGCTCGGCTCGACGGCCGAGTCGGTCGGCGACCGTTGGAAGCCCGATTCGTCGACGGCCAACCGGGCGACGCCGCTGGTCTCGTCGAAGACGTGGTGGCGGCGGGGGTAGGCGAACTCGACGTCGAGGTCCGCGAATCGCTCACCGATCTCCTCCTGGACCGCCGACCGGATGATCGGCTGTTTGTATGGATGTTTCATCCAGAAGTAGAGTTCGAGGGCGATCCCGTGATCTCCGTACTCATCGATCACGCAGTTCGGGGCCGCGGCGTACCGGGCGCTACCGATTCGAATGTCAGGCCCGCCGGAAATGACGTCGTCGACGGCCCGAGCAGCCCGCTCGGCGGCTTGCCGTGCCGCCTCGAGGTCGCTCTCGTAGGTGATATCGAGCGTCAGCGAAACCCGCGTGCGCTCGTCTTCCGCGGAGTAGTTGATGACGTCACGTTCGTAGATCGCGGAGTTGGGAATGACGATAAAGGTGTTCTGGAGAGTGAAGATCTTCGTGTACCGGATCGTGATGTCCTCGACGAACCCACGGTGGCCAACGTCGGTCACCTCGATCATGTCGCCGATCTCGTAGGGGCGGTCGGCCAACACGTAGAACCCGTTGATTAGACTGCCGACCACGGGGGCGAGGACGACCGCGATCACGGCCGAGATGACGGTCACGGACAGGAGGATCTGTGTATTGCCGACGCCGAGGATGCGGGCAGCGATGGCCACGGTCCAGATGAGGGCAATGGCTCTCACGCCGCTGAGAACCGATCGTGTGACGCTCGGTCGTTTGATCCGGCGTGCGACCGTCCGGCCGGCGAGGCGAACGATGACCTTCGAGAGGTACCAGCCGGCGGCGAGCACGACGAGTGCGAGGACGATCTCGATCACGTCCAGGGGAACCGTTCCCGGGAGGAGGTCTTGGATCACCCTGGCTACCGAATTCTCGGCGGTACCTTCGTTGGCCTGAAGGACCCCGCGCATGCCAACATACTCAGGCCCGCTGTGGTTAAGCGTTCTGACCCTCTCTCCGAGCGACCGGTCTCGGAACAACCCGATTTCGAAAACGCGTGCTACTCGATGTATAATAAATCATTTAGTCATTGGTGTCGTAGGGTTGGGTATGGCACCAGACGAACTTCGCTCGACGGTCGAACGCGTCGGCGACCGGTTTAATCTCGGCGAGTACGAAATCGACGCCTATCTCACCGTCTTGGAGCAGGGACAGCTCACTGCAAGCGAGATCGCAGACCGGACGGAGATCCCCCAGCCCCGCGTGTACGATACCGTTCGCAGCCTGAGCGACCGCGGCCTGGTCGAACTGCGCGAGTCCCGCCCGATGAAGGTCGTCGCGATCGATCCCGCGGAGGCCTTCGACGATGTCCAGACCTCATTCGAGCAGATGATCACCGAACTCGAGGCCCGCTACACCGCGCCGGCCAGAGATACGGAGGCCGTCTCGCTGGTCAAATCGCGGTCGACGATCCTGCGCTATTTGGAGGAGGTCATCGACAGCGCCGAGTTCGAACTTGCACTGTCGCTGACGCCGGACCTGCTGACCCGGTTCGAAGCGGACCTGCGTGATGCGGTCGAGGCCGGCGTGAGCGTCGACCTGATCGTGACGCCGGCGAGCGAGGCCCCCGATCCGGACGAGTTCGATTACGGCGCGGTCGCATCGACCGCACGCGCTCGACGCGGGATCACGACGCCGGTCGTCGCCGTCGCCGACGGCAACTACTCGATGTACGCGACCCAGGACGCCCTGCGCGACGATCAGGACCGCTACGGCGTCATCTTCAACCGGTCGGCGCTTGGCTTCCTCATCTCTGGCTTCTTCGGGACCGTCCTCTGGACGACCGCCGAACGAACGCTCGGCGAGGACGACACCGCCCGTACCTATCCTCGCAAATACGCCTCGATCCGCCGGTGCGTTAAAGACCTCATGGACGAGGGCGGCGAGTTCTACGCGACCATCGACGGCCGCGACGTCGAAGTCGGCGGTCAACGGATCGTCCGCGGCCGCATTCTCGATATCTCCTTCGAGATCAGCGAGGAAGTCGCCAGCCTCACGATCGAAACCGAGGAGGGCGAGGAGGTCTCCGTCGGCGGCCGTGTCGCTGCCCTCGAGGACGTCGAGGCCCACGAGATCCACATCGGTCGGACCGAGCCGCCGACGCTCGAGGACGCCTGATACGGGCTGCTGTCACTGTGGCTCGGCGTATCCGCAACTCGTCATGTGGGTGCGTCGGCACTGACTGACAGGAGTCCGTATGGGGCCGGTCGATCGACACGAGTGACAGGACTCCCACGATCACACGTACTCGGTCGTGGGGGCACTCGAGCGTCACTGGTGTCAGAGAAGCGGCCCATACCTCCTTGCTTTGGTGATATATCCGTCGTCTGCTGGCACCTGCCGACCGCCGAACGACAATGAGCGATTAGAACGTCCAATATCACTGTCGAGCAGGAATGTACTCGTCCGGCGCTGGCGTGGGCGTTGACCGGTTCGTCGGAACCGGCACGACGACTCGACAGTCATGCTTTATTACAATATTTATAACCAACAACTAAGTTCGGGGCCGTGGACTGATTACTGGTCATGGGACGCGATACTGCCGGCGGACGCGACCGGTCGCGCCTCGAGCGGCGGTCGTTTCTGAAGGCTGCGTCAGGAGCGACTGCGGCCGGCGCCATCGCCGTCACCGGTTGTCTCGGACGTGGTCGCCAGCCGGGAACGGTGGTGATGACCGCCGCCTCGGACGTCGCGGGGATCATGCACAGTGACGGCGACGGGCCGTCGATCCAGCAGGCGCTCTGGGACGCTGGCCTCGACCAGGACATCCGCGTCGAGATCCAGACCGTCGTGAGCGATTCCGCATCGCGGATGCAGACCACCCAGTCGGCGCTCGAGGCGGGACGTTCTCCACCCGACATCCACATGATGGACAGCGGCTGGACAGTTCCCTTCATCCTTCGGAACCAGACTGTCAATTTGAGCGAACAGTTCACGGACGAGACGCTTCAGTACGTGAATGATAGTTACCTCGAAGCGATCCTCGAGACGGCGCGTGATCCCCAGAACGGCGACCTCCACGCCCTACCGCTGTTTCCGGACCTCGGCTTTACCCTGTACCGTCAGGACCTCATCGAGGACGCCGGCTACAACACGGGCAGCTGGGGAACCGATCCACCGAGTTGGGAGGAGTTTTCGGCGGCGGTGCGCGACGCGAGGGACCAGGCCGACCTCAACTACGGGTACACGACGCAGGCGGCCGCCTACGAGGGACTGTCCTGCTGTACGTTTAACGAGGTAATGACCTCGTGGGGCGGGGCGTACTACGGTGGGACCGAGAACCTGTTTACCGCCGGGGAGCGACCGATCAGCGTCAACGAGCAGTCGACCATCGACGCGATCCGGATGATGCGCTCGTTCATCGAGGGAGAGGAGGACAACACCCTCGATGGCTACCCTCAGATCTGTCCGTCGGCGATCGTCCAGTGGACGGAACAAGAGTCACTCAATCCGTTCTCGAACGGCGAAGCCGTCTCGAACCGCAACTGGTCGTACGCAATCGCGGAGACAGGGACGGAAGACGCCTTCGGTGAGGACCTCGGAGTCATGACGAGGCCGTATGCGGTCTCCCAGGAGGAAGCCGAGTACGAGGGAACCGGCGGAACTACCGCGGCACTTGGCGGCTGGAACCTCGCGGTGAGTCCGTTTTCGAACCGCCAGGAGGAGGCGCTGCAAGTCCTCGAGGCGTTCGCCACCGATACGGTCATGCTCAGCGTCTTCGAGCTCGGCGGCTTTCTCCCGCCGAACCTCGAGCTGGTCGCGGAAGCCGATCAGAGCGACGTTGGTCCCGTCGCTCGCTACGCCGACGTGGTCCAGTCGGCCAGCGAGAACGCGATCCCACGGCCGGCGACCGACCTCTGGCCGGAACAGTCGGCGCTGATCTATCAGGGGATCAACGCGGCCTATCGCGGCGTACAAGCGCCCGAAGTGGCGATGAACGATCTCGCGAACGAACTCGAGCAGAGCGAAGCGGAGGTACAAGCAAATGGCAACTGATACGGACGGATTGATCGGCGGAGAATCCGAACGGAGACCGGATCGTGAGCGGACGGGCAATGCAGTCATCAACTGGATGGAAGGCCTGAGCGAGGCGGCCTACGCGTACCTGTTGTTGTTGCCGGCCTTTGCGCTGCTGACGCTGATCGCGTTCTATCCGATGGTGCGGACGTTCCTCATGTCGCTTCGCGCAAACCAGACGCGGGGACTGGACCCGCTCGGTGGCTTCGTCGGCATCGAGAACTACGTCGACATCCTCGCCGGGAACGCACGGCTCGCCCGGCAGTTCCTCGACGTGGGGCTGACGTCGTCGTTCCCCTTTATCGAGCTCGGTACCCCGTTCTTCCAGCAGGCGCTGTTCGTCACGCTCGCGTTCGCGGTCATCAGCGTCGTCGTCGAGACGGTGATCGGGTTCGGGCAAGCCTACGTGCTCGATCAGGAGTTCACGGGGCGGCGCTGGGTCCGCGTGGCGATCATCCTCCCGTGGGCGGTGCCGATCGTCATCCAGGGGATGATCTTCTTCCTGCTGTTCCAGCCGACGGTCGGGTTCGGCTCCGACCTCATGCAGAGTCTGGGGCTCTTCAGTGCGACGCCGCTGGCCAACAGCCGGGATGCCTTCATCATCATTCTGGTGGCCGACATCTGGAAGTCGTCGGCGTTTATGGCCTTGCTGATCCTTGCGGGGCTCCAGAGCGTCGACCGGAACCTGTACGATGTCGCACGCGTGGCCGGTGCGTCACCGTGGCAGCGGTTCAAGATGATCACGCTACCGCTCGTCATGCCCGCACTTCTCGTCGCGATGCTGTTCCGGACGATGGACGCGATGCGGGTCTTCGGACTAATCGAGTCGACGGCCGGCTGTACGACCGTGCCGTCGCTGAGCTGTCTCGTCGTCGAGGCGATGTTCGGCGGGACGCGCATCTACGCGACGGCCGCCGCAGTGGCCTTCGCGACGGCGTTGGTGATCGGCCTGATCATCGGCGTGTACGTACTGCTCTTCCGTGATACCGAAGGAGGGATGTACTGATGACCGATCCAACAGACGACACTGACTCCACGACCGTGACCGAGTCGACCGACAACAGCGAGCGCGACCCGACACTGCATCGCCCTGACGGCGGGACCGTCCTCGAGGACGACCGCGACGCGGAACTCGACCGCGGCCCACTCCAGCAGTGGGTCGCGGACTCCATCTCCCATCCCGAACGGGTCTACCGGGCGATGTTCTACGTCGCGGCGATCTTCTTCCTGTTTACCACACTATTCCCGTTCTACTGGCTGCTCATGGTCGCGCTGACGCCGGAAGGGCAACTGCAGGACATCGTCTTTACACCCAACGGCTTCAATCCGGGTGCATTCGTCGAGGTCTTCGAGGTCATCCCCTTCCACATCTACATGTTCAATAGCTTCGTGATCGCACTTGCATCGACAGTCGTCGTCCTCGTCATCGCCAGCCTCGCGGGGTATGCCTTCGGCCGTCTCGAGTTCCCCGGTCGGACGCCGTTGATGCTACTGGTGCTGGTGATCTCGTTTTTCCCGCCAGCGGCCTTCTTCATCCCGCTAAACGACCTCTTCAACACGTCGTTCGCGATCCTCGAGCCGATCACCGGCGACGGTACCCTCTACAACACGCCGTTCGCCATCGTGACCCCGCTGTCGGCGATCTTCATGCCGCTGGCGATCTTCATCCTCACGACGTTCTACTCGCAGATCCCGGACGGGTTAGAGGACGCGGCCCGCGTCGAGGGGACGACCCGGCTGGGCGCGCTCTTCAGAGTCATCATCCCGCTGTCGGCACCCGGTGTCGCGACTGCGGGCGTGTTGACGTTCATCGCCGTCTACAACGAGTTCTTCTTCTCGTTCCTGATGACCGACGGCCAGCCCCAGAACTGGGCGCCGATCCTCGACGGCATCCTCGCCTATCAGGGGCAGTATCAGGTGTTGTACAACCTCATGGCTGCTGCGAGCATCCTCGGGGTGATCCCCGTCGCGATTCTCGTAGTGATCGCACAGGAAAAGATCGTGAGCGGACTGACTGCAGGCGCACTCAAGGAGTAAGACAAGACAATGGCACGAGTACGACTCGAGAACATCACGAAACGGTACGGAGAAGAAACGGCAGTCGACGATATCAGCCTCGAGGTCGAAGACGGTGAGTTCGTCACCTTCGTCGGCCCCTCCGGCTGTGGGAAGTCGACGACGATGGAGACGGTCGCGGGGCTGACCCAGCCCACGGAAGGTCGGGTGTACATCGGCGACGACGACGTCACCGACCTCGCTCCGAAGGACCGGGGTGTCGCGATGGTCTTCCAGAACATCGCGCTGTTCCCGCACATGGACGTCTACGAGAACATCTCCTTCGGGCTCCGACTGCGAAAGTACGACGACGAGGAGGTCCGGCGTCGCGTCGAGCAGGCTGCCGATATCGTCCAGCTCGAGGGAATGTTAGACCGGATGCCGGCGGATATGTCCGGTGGCCAGCAACAGCGGGTCGGCATCGCCCGCGCGATCGTCCGCAACCCGGACGTGTTCCTGATGGACGAACCGCTGGCGAACTTAGACGCGAAGCTGCGGGTCCACATGCGCACGGAGCTCCAGCGACTCCACCGGGAACTGGACGCGACGGTCATCTATGTCACCCACGACCAGGCCGAGGCGATGACGATGTCGAACCGGATCGCCGTCTTGAACGACGGGAAACTCCAGCAGATCGCCCCGCCGCTGGTCTGTTACAACGAACCGACGAACCGGTTCGTCGCCGGCTTTATCGGCTCACCCTCGATGAATTTCTCCGACGGTGAGGTCGTCGACGGCGGCCTCGAGACGAGCAACTTCACCGTCGACTTGGATGCCACGCGGCTGCCGGGGGTATCGGTCGGCGACACTGTCACGCTGGGTATCCGGCCGGAAGACGTCCATCTGACTCGGTATGCCGACTCGCTTGCCGCGCCGACCGATCCGATCGACGCCAAGACTGACGTGCTCGAGCCCATGGGTGACGAGGTGTTCGTCTACCTGCTGCTGGCCGAGGACGTGGAAGGGTCGATGGAAGAAGACCCCGCCACGTCGCCGAACCAGTTGCTAATGAGTGTCACCCCCGACACGGAGATCGAAGCAGGCCAAGACGTCGACGTCGTGTTAGACCGCTCGAAGATCCACCTCTTCGATGCAGACACCGGCGACGCACTGGTCCACGGCATCACCGGCCTCGAGGGATCAGAGCCCGGCGCAGCGCCGACGGAAGCCGAATAGCCTCCCAACGGACCCGATTCACACACCGATCGCGTCGTAGTCCCTCCACCTCGCTGGCGACGACCGGTCGTGTGCGATCGGGGGCTGGATCAGTCCGGCTGCTGATAGAACAGGTCTCCCGAATCGGCGGCCGGAGGAAGCGATCTTCGATCCACGCACTCAGTTGGCGATGGAGAGAAGTCGCTCGAGCCGAATGATTTGATATAGCGGGAATGGGTGTATCGGACTGAAACGAAACGGCCGCGGACAGCACACCAACGACATCGAAATGATACAAGATCGATCCGATATCAACGCTGGAATCGTCGGGCTCGGCAACATCGGCCAGTATCACGCGGAACGACTCGTCGAGCACGGCGTGACACTCGCCGGTGGCATGGACGTCGCCGCCGAGGCACGGACACGCTTTACCCGCCGATACGACGTCGACGTCTACGACGATCATCACGAGTTGTACGATACCGTCGACGCCGTCATCATCACGACACCGAACAAGTACCACGAAGAGTACGCGGTCGACGCCTTCGAACGGGACCTCCACGTTTTGCTCGAGAAGCCACTCGGTCACTCCGTCGACAGCGCAGAGCAGATCGCCGAGGCAGCCGCGGATTCGGACGGCTATGCCATGGTGGGGTTCAACAACCGGTTTGCGAACACGGTCCGGATCGTGAAAAACCGTATCGATCGGGGAGAACTCGGCGACGTGTCACACGTCGAGGCCAACTACGTCCGTCGGCGCGGGATCCCGGGCCGTGGCTCGTGGTTCACTCGCCGGCAGATCGCCGGCGGCGGTGCGCTTATCGATCTAGGCGTCCACGCAATCGATCTGGCGTTATACCTGCTCGGGTACCCCGACGTCGAGGAGGTAAGCGGCGTGGCTCGCAGTGAGTTCGGCTCCCGCGAGGAGTACGCCTATCTCGACATGTGGGCCGAGGACGCAGGTCCCGGCGGGTTCGACGTCGACGATTCCGCCAGCGCCTTCATTCGGTGTGCGGGGAACCGAACGATCTCACTCGAGGTCGCATGGGCGACCAACCGGCCGGCCACCCACGAGTTCATCGCTCGCGGGACCGACGCCGCCGCCCGCTTCGACCTCCTCGAGGGCGACCTTTCTATCTACTCGGCGAGCAGCATCGGTCCGGATCACCTCGAGGACACGTCGGTCGAGACGCGCCAGAACGATACCCATTCGGACGAGCAGCAGGCCTTTTTCGATCGGATCGCCAACGACGGGGAGCGCCAAAACACCGTCGAGGAGGCACTCGCAGTCCAGCGGGTCATCGACGGGATCTACGACTCGAGCGAAAAGGGACGGACGGTCGCACTCGAGGACTGATGCTCCCGGTGTTGGCACACCCGTGGCACCGCAGCCGTCCTGCGGTCACACCGGCAACTCGGTGCCAGAGCGTGGCTGACGAGCAGTATCGGGCACGACGTTTACGGTCGTGAGCCACCAAGAGGGCGTATGGAAACGCCCCCTGAACTGAAAGCCGCAGCAGGCGAGACGACAGATATTACGATCACCAACCGCGAATACGAGGACGAAAGCGTCATCGCCGTCGATTTCGGCCCCACCGGCGAGACGCCGACAGTCGACGTCGTCGACGACACGGCGATCGTCATCGTCGGCGACGAGCAGTTCGAGTTCGCCGTCCCAGACGACGCCGACGACGTGACCGTCAACGGCGGGGTTCTGACGATCAGCGGCTGACTCGACCACGTCCGGAGTCGACACCCGCCGCCACCGAGTGAATGCCAGCCCTCGTTTTATTTCGCCGGATGTGGTCGCTGTCCCCATGAAGATCGGCGTTCACACTCCGCCGCTGGCCGACGAATCGCTCGAGAAAGCCCTGCCGTATCTCGACGGGCTCGGCGTCGGCGCGATCGAACCCGGCGTCGGCGGCCACCCGGGAGACGACCACCTCACCCGATCGGCGTATCTCGACGACGAGAGCGAACAGGCCGAACTCACCGACTTGCTCGCGGAGTACGACATGGAGATCAGCGCGCTCGCGACGCACAACAACCCCTTGCACCCGGACGAGGAGCGTGCCGAACACGCCGACACCGAACTCCGTGAGGCGATCCGGCTGGCCGGCCAGCTCGAGGTCGACGCCGTCACTTGCTTCTCGGGACTTCCAGCGGGCAGTCCGGCCGACGAGACGCCCAACTGGATCACCGCACCCTGGCCGCCACAACACGCCGAGGCACTCGAGTACCAGTGGGAACGAGCGATCGAGTACTGGGGCGAGCTCGCCGATCACGCTGCAGATCACGACGTCGACGTCGCGATCGAGATGCACCCGAACATGCTGGTCTACGAACCGCATGGGATGGCACGGCTACGCGAAGAGACCGGCGACCGGATCGGCGCGAACTTCGATCCCTCGCATCTCTACTGGCAGGGGATCTCCATCACCGACGCGATCCGGTATCTGGGCGAGCGCGATGCGATCCACCACGTCCACGCCAAGGACACCCGGATCTACGACGCACAGGCTCGCGAGAAGGGCGTCCTCGATACGACGCCGTACGAGGACGAGCCGAACCGGTCGTGGCTGTTTCGCTCGGTGGGATACGGCCACGACGAAACCCACTGGAAGGATATCGTCTCCACGCTACGGATGGTCGGCTACGACGGTGCGCTGAGCATCGAACACGAAGACTCCCTGACCAGTTCGAGAGAAGGCCTCGAGAAGGCGATCGACCTGCTCGGGCGGGCGATCTTCGAAACCCAATCCGGGGAGGCGTACTGGGCAGAGTGAGCCGCCGAGTACCTACCCCTCGACCGAACTGTTGAGCGAGTCGGTCGACGACCGCTCGCGAACCTCGACGCCGTCAGCATGGACGACGACCTCGTAGCCCTCGTACTCGAAAGAGACCACCGCGTTGCTGGCACCGCCAGCAGTCGTGGTGAACAGGTCGTCGAGCGCCTCAGGATT
This sequence comes from Haloarchaeobius amylolyticus, assembly GCF_042678045.1. Classification (GTDB taxonomy): domain Archaea; phylum Halobacteriota; class Halobacteria; order Halobacteriales; family Natrialbaceae; genus Natrinema; species Natrinema amylolyticus_A. The sequence continues at coordinate 364,900 of NZ_JBHUDI010000009.1, read as the reverse complement.
GACGACCGTAAACAGCGGGTCGTACGCCGGGGGCTCGACGTCGGTGACGTCGACGCCCTCTTCGGCGGCGATGGCCTCGATGATCGCCTGCGACGGAGGGGCCGCCCCGTCAGATACCGACGTTTCATCCGAGGTGGACATACTAGCACTCTATGGCGTTCTGGTTCATAAGGATGTTGTCGAAGGCCGTAATTTAGTATCCAATGGTAATGTATTTTCCGCAATACTAGGTGGTACCGATCAAGAATCGCTCTCGGATCGGCGTCACGGTCGGCCGCGTGTCCGCTCTGCCGATCACTCGCCGCGGGCCCGTTCGAACAGGTCGATCGCTCGCTTCCGGCGTTCGGCGTGGTCGACGATCGGCGCCGGATATGCAGGAGCCACCCGTTCTCGTTCAGCCGGCTCGAGTTCGTGCCAGCTGTGGATCTCGTCGGCGGTCGCGTCGGCGAGTTCGGGGACGTACTCGCGGATGTACTCGCCGTCGGGGTCGTACTCCCGCCCCTGTTTCATCGGGTTGAACACCCGGAAGTACGGCTGGGCGTCGGTGCCGGTCGAGCCCGCCCACTGCCAGCCGCCGACGTCGTTCGCCGTGTCGTGGTCGGCGAGTTTCGCCCGGAACCAGTCGTAGCCCGCTCGCCAGTCGGTCAGGAGGTCCTTGGTCAGAAACGAGGCGACGAGCATCCGCACGCGGTTGTGCATCCACCCCTCCGCGAGAAGCTGGCGCATCCCCGCGTCGACGATCGGATACCCCGTCTCGCCGGTCTGCCAGGCCTCGAGCTCGGCCGGGTCGTTCTGCCACTCGATCTCGTTCTCGTAGCCGCTGAAGTTCTCGGTGACGGTTTCGGGGTTGAACGCCAGCACGTGGGCGTAGAACTCCCGCCAGGCGAGTTGGCGCTGGAACGCACGGACGCTCTCGCGGTCGTCGTCCGTCTCCGCCCGCTGGGCGGCTCGTTCGGTCGCCGCGTACAGTTCCCGCGGGCCGACCGTCCCCCACTTGAGATGGGGGGAGAGCCGCGAGGTCCCGCTCTCGGCAGGGTAGTCGCGTCGCGCCGCGTAGTCGTAGATCGGCCCCGAACAGAACGCCGCGACGCGCTCTCGAGCGGCCGCCGTCGTCACCGTCGGCGGCGTCGCCTCGGGGTCGTCGAACCCCAGGTCCGCGAGCGACGGGATCGGGTCGCCCGAGACAGTAGCGAGGTCGCCCGGATCGGGCTCGTCGGCCGGGTCCCGTTTCTCGCGGTCGCGCCACTTCTTCCAGAAGTAGGAAAACACCGCGTAGTGTGTGCCCTGATTCGGCGTGATCGACCCCGGTTCGTGGTGAATGGCGTCGTGGATCGACTCGCACGTGACGTCGGCGTCCTCGAGCGCTGCCCGAACGGCTCGATCGCGCTCCGCCGCGAGGCCGCTGTAGTCCTCGTTCCAGACGACGCGACGCGCGTCGTACTCGGTTGCGACCTCGGGGACGACCGCGCTCGCCTCGCCGCGGACGACGAGCAGGTCGCTCCCGCGCTCGCGGTACCACGTCCGCAGGTCGTCGAGGGCCTCGAGCAGACACGCGACCCGGATCGGCGAGGCGTGCTCGAGGACGGTCGGATCGAGGACGAACAGCGGAACGACCGGCCCGTCGCCAGCGGCGCGTGCGAGCCCGCGATTGTCGCTCGGGCGGAGATCCCGGCGGTGCCAGTGTACGATCACACTCGAACTGACGACTCGTGGAGGGAAAATATCGTGTTTCCGGCGATCCGTGAGCGACGGCCGGACGCGAGTGTCCCCAACGATCACCGATCAATGAACGTCGTCGTTGGAAGAGTATAATGAGTCCGTGAAAGTCTTTGGTCCATTCGTATGCCGGCCATAACAATGCCTGCGTCCCCGGACCGTCGTGGTGTGGAACCCGTTCCCACGTCACTGGGACGCGCCGATCCTCGCCGATCGGTCGCGGCCACCCAGGGAGCGGCCACGAGAGACAGCTATGAAACTCGCACTCATCGGCTTCGGTCAGGCAGGCGGGAAGGTCGTCGACGAGTTCCTGGCGTTCGACGCTCGAGTCGACGGCGGCTTCGTCGAATCGGCGATCGCAGTCAACTCCGCGACGACGGATCTCAAGGGGCTCGAGCACGTCCCGACCGAGAACCGCGTCCTCATCGGACAGGCTCGCGTCAAAGGCCACGGCGTCGGTGCGGACAACGAACTCGGCGCGGCAATCGCCGAGGAAGACAGCGACGAGATTCAAGGCGCGATCGATCGGATTCCGACCCACGAGGTCGACGCGTTCCTCATCGTCGCCGGCATGGGCGGCGGCACCGGCAGCGGCGGCGCACCGGTGCTCGCGAACCACTTACAACGGATCTACACCCAGCCCGTCTACGGGCTGGGTCTCCTGCCGGGGACCGACGAGGGTGGTATCTACACGCTCAACGCCGCCCGGTCGTTCCGGACGTTCGTCGACGAGGTCGACAACCTGCTGCTTTTCGACAACGACGCCTGGCGCAGCGCCGGCGAGTCCGTCGGCAGCGGCTACGACCGGATCAACCGCGAGATCGTCGAACGGTTCGGCCTCCTCTTTGCCGCCGGCGAGGTCCAGCAGGGCGACCACGTCGCCGAGAGCGTCGTCGACTCCTCGGAGATCATCAACACGCTCTCGAGCAGCGGCGTTTCGACGATCGGCTACGCGAGCGAGACGGTCGAGACGAACGACGGCCTGCTCGCCTCGCTGACCGGCGGTGGCGAGACGTTCGACGAAGGGACGGCAACCAACCGGCTGACTAGCCTCGTCCGTAAGGCGACGCTCGGGCGGTTAACATTGCCCTGCGACGTCGCCAGCGCAGATCGCGGCCTCGTCGTCGCCACCGGTCCGCCGTCCCACTTGAACCGCAAGGGCGTCGAGCGCGGCCGCCAGTGGCTCGAGGACGAAACCGGCAGCATGGAGATCCGCGGCGGCGACTACCCGCTCCCCGACCGCGACGAGGTCGGTGCGATCGTCCTGCTGTCGGGCGTGACCGACGTGCCACGGATCGACCAGCTCCAGCAGGTCGCGATCGAAGCACAGGAGACGACCGCGGACGTCCAGGCCAGCGCCGACGAGGAGTTCGCGTCGCTGATGGACACCGGCGGAGAACTCGACGCGCTATTTTAGACGATCGATTCGGCTCGTCCTCGAGCGAGCCGTGCTCTCGGAGCCGGCCGTTCCCTCGCCGGGGTCGAACAGGGCGACTAATACGGTCTACTGTCAGTCAGTGCCGGTGGGACCGCGACCGCCCTGCGGTCCCACCGGTAAATCGTGACAGCAAACCGTATAAGGGATCTCGAGCCGGACACTCGCGTCATGGCTGCTGATTCCGTTTCGCGAATCGACGTCGGCGGGGACGGACCCGAAGGTGGCAACAGCGCGTATCTCGTCGCCGACCGCGTCGTCGTCGACCCAGGTCCACCGACCGACCGAGCGTGGCGGGAGCTACAGGCGGGTCTCGAGCGCGCCGGCGTCGCTCCTGTGGCCCTCGAGTACGTCCTCGTTACCCACTGGCACGCAGACCACGCCGGGCTCGCGCCGCGGCTGGCCGAGGTAGCCGACGCGACGCTCGCGATGGGCGCCGGCGACGCACCACTGGTAGCCGACTACGCACGCGAACGCGAACGCCGCCTCGAACGTGACGCTGCGGTGATGCGACGCTGTGGGGTGCCGACCGCAGCGGTCGACAGCGTGATCGAGGGCGATTCGATCTCCCCGATACCCGACGAGACGCCGGTCGAACGGCTCGCGGACGGGGATCGGATCGCGGGGCTCGAGGTCGTTGCGACCCCAGGCCACACGCTCGGCCATACGGCCTTCGCCGGCGACGATTTCCTGCTGGTCGGCGACGCCGTGTTGTCGACCATTACACCGAACGTCGGGGGCAGCGATACCCGGACGCTCCGGAACGACGGACGCGAGTCGGAGGCAGCGTCCGCGACCGACACCACCGAATCGGGGGTCGAACGCGATCCACTTGGAGCGTTTCGTGCGACGCTCGAGCGACTCGCCGATCGCCCGGAACGGCTGTTGCCCGGTCACGGAGCCGCGATCGAACGGGGACGCATCGCGGAGATTCTGGATCACCATCGGGAGCGGTCCCAGCGGGTGCTTGCGGCGCTCGAAGGCGACGAGCCGACGACAGCCGCGAAAACGCCGTGGGCGGTCGCCCGCGAACTGTTCGGCGATCTCGAGGGCATCCACGTCAAGTTCGGTGCCGGCGAAGCGGCGGCACACCTGCAGGCGCTCGAAGGCGAGGGCCTGGTCGAACGGGTCGCCGACGACCCCGTTCGGTACGACGTCGTCCGCTGAGTGTCGAGAAAGCGGGCGCTCGAGGCCGTAGGGGCCGATTACCGCATCAGATCGAGATCAAATCCCGTTTCAGTTCGTATAACGAGACAATAACGAATTGTGATATTCGCAACTGACCGGCCATGCGGGGTCAGAAGAACGATCCGAAGCGGCAGTCGACGATGCGGAAAGCGCTCGCAGCGGTCCTGTGCCGGCGTGACGATCACACGGTCATCGAGGAGTGTCGACGGTGTGGAACGACACTCGAGTCGGAGGTAACGTGTCCGTCCTGTGGCAGCAGCGATATCGTCGAGTATCGAATCCGGTGAGCAACACGTGGCAGACGGAGAAAACGAATCCGACAACGTCGGCGCTACGGCTCGGCGACGGGAATCGCGTCGGTATCGATCGCGTCTCGCCGACCGTCGAGAATCGCAAACCGCTCGTCGCGGCGCGACTCGAGCCAGTAGAGGAGTCGTTCGGCCCACTCGAGTTTGCGCGCTTTCACGGGGTCGACTGCGGGATCGTCGAAGTCCCAACCGACGAAGGTGAGGCTCGCGGCGTCGAGGTGGTCGGCGAGAAAGGCCGCTCGATCGCCGTCGGTGAAGCCGCCGTAGTTTCGGACCGGGCCGCGGGGCGTGGCCTGCGTCGTGGGGAGGACGTGGGAAACGTCACAGTCGGGAACGACCCTACGGATCGCCTCGAGATTGTCACCGTGGGCGTGGACCGCGACTGGAACGCCGCGTTCGGTGAGTGCCACGACGGTGTCGGGATTCTTGTCGAGATCGGTCACCATGCAATCGACGTCGATTCCGTGGCTCGCAAGGGTGTCGACGGCAGTCGAGGCGGCGACGATGGCGTCGGCCGCGCGCGCTCGCTCGAGAGCCCGCTCGGTCTCGAGCGATGGACCGGCACCGGCGACCGCGACGGTCGCGCCGCGGATTTTCGAGAGCCCAGCGGGATCGAACGCTGTCTCGAGTAGCGACGCGAGGAGGTCTCGTCCGCGCTCGTCACCGGCCCGGTCGTACCCGAAATCACGCAGGATGGCCTCGTAGACCGGTTCCCACTCGTCGAACTCCATACTCGACTCGTGCTCGGCGCTGTACGCGTTTGTGTGTTCGGTCTCGACCGACACCGCAGAATGGATCCAGTCGTCACTGGGAAGCGTAGTACCGCAATAATTCCGTGTTGTGGGCCGGGGGTCGCCTCCAAAGTACCCCTACCCGGGAGGCCGCCCGGCGTCCACTTCCCAATTTCGAAGCCTCCGGCATAAGCTTTCTCTTAACGCAGCAGCCCTGACAGCTTTTCACCGAGTACCCCGAGACGGCCGGTCTCAGCTGCGAGCTCGCCAGCAACGCCGGAAACGTCAGCTGTCGATCCTACGAGCAGATACGAGCCGTCAGTCGCGCGTCTGACGACCGCTCCCTGTTCGGCCGCGATGGCCGCGAGCCGATCATTCGCGTCGGGATCGAGGCCGTCGAACTCGAGGAGTTGGCCCTGCCAGTTGTCAGCGACCGCGGGATCGACACCACGCTCGCGAAGCTGCGTTCGGAACTCGCGGGTCGAGTGGGCGTCCAGTTGCGAGACCTCGAGTCCGTCCGCGGTCGCGCTCGCACGCTCGGTAAACGCCTTCCCGATCAGTGCTGCATCGCGCGTCTCAGCGACATCGTGGGTCCGGATCACGTGCGCGCCGTGCTCGACGGCCATCGCGGTCGCTGCGAGGCTAGCCGGGAGCCGCTCGTCGGTCTCGCGGCCGGCGATCTCGCCGAGGAAGTTCTTTCGGTTGATCGAGACCAGCAGCGGCCGCTCGAGCGCCCGAAACTCCCGCAGTCGACGGAACGTCTCGCGGTCGTCGGCGAGCGTCTGGGCCTCGCTCCAGCCGCCGAATGCGGGGTCAACGATCGTTTTGTCGGTCAGGCCGTTCTGTTTCAGCGCCTCGTAGACCTGATCGACGTAGTCGGCCTGTGCGGCCCACTTTGGTGATTTCCGGGCGGCCCAGTCGGTCTCCTCGACGGCACCGGGGCGCTCGATATCCGGCGGGCTCGCCATCTTCGCGACCGCGGCGTCGTGATCCTCACAGACTGCAGGCATCTCCGGATCGGCGAAGCCACAGATATCGTTGACCATGTCGAAGCCCTTCGAGAGAGCCTCGTCGGCGACGTCGGCGTAGCGGGTCTCGATCGAGAAGATCGCGTCCCCGGAGACGCTCTCGATCGTCTCGAGCGCGATGTGGAGTCGGTCGAGTTCCTCCTCGGCCGAGAGCACCTCGAAGCGTTTGTTCGCCGACTCGAGGCCGATGTCGACGATGTCGGCTCCTTCGCCGATCAGTTCCTCGTCGACGTACTGGGCCGCCTCGCCGGGGTCGTCGTAGACGCTCGGATCGTACGGCGACTCTTCGCTGATGTTCAACACGCCCATGATCCGGGGTGGATACTCGTCACCGATCCCCAGGCCGGCGGCGTCGACGCTGTCCATACCCCGTCTGTGGCGGCGACGCCAAAAGGCATCGTGGTTCCGGCGAACGGTGCTCGCTCACGTCGCCGCCGTCTCACGGGCAGCGTCGGCGTCCTCGGCGAGAAAGACCGTCCCGTCCTGGGCGGTCGCGGGAACGCCGGTCCTGAGCCAGCACGTGCCGTCGATGGTAACAGTCACGTCGTCGGTCAGCGACGGCCGTTCGTAGTAGGCAGCCATCGAACCTGGCCCGCTGACGGCGAGTTCCCCGCCCGTCGGTCCGCTGACGACGCGAGCTCGCGCGTCGGAGAGCGGTCGGCCGAGCCAGCCGGCGTCGATGTCCTCACGCGTGCGAACGTGGGTGATTCCCGTCTCCGGCCGGCCGACGAGCCGGACGGCGTCGTCGGTCTCGGCCACCTGGTCGACGGTCGTCGTGGGCATCGCGTCGACGATCGCGAGCCCGCGTCTGGCCATGCTCGTCTCGCTCGCTCGAAGCGCGTCGTACTGCGCGGGGGTGACAAAAGCCCGATCGACGTCGGTGGCGACGAGCAACGACCGGATCGTGTCCGGGTCCGGGCTTGCGACCGGTCGGTATCGGCCACCGCTGACGAGCGTCGCGTTCGCACCGAACAACAGCTCGATCGGGTTCGAGAGCGGACACGCCCCGAGGTGTGCCTCGAGCGTGGTACTCTCCTCGTCCCGACAGATCGTCGCCCCGGCAGCGGCACTAGCGCTGAGAGCAGCGTGCGTGTAGACGACGGCGAGTGGCTCGTCGGTGTCCCGCTCGAGGTACGCGATCAGCCCCGGTGTGTCGTCCGCACATCGCACGACATCGATCCCGGTCCGCGAGTTTGCGCCGTTCATCCCACCGTTATCGAGGAAGTCAGGAAAGTCAATTCCCATCCGCGCGTCGCTGTCGACGGTGACCGCGACGCGCAACGGCTCGCTGCTCGCGAGCAACCCCATGATCGGACTCGAGTCGGTGACCAGTGCCTTCGCCTCGGTCTCGTTCAATACGTGTCTGACGTCCCAGCTTTCGTACGACTGTGGGAGGGTAACGGGGACGCAACCGGCTCTAAGCGTCCCGTAGACGGCGATCAACACGGCTCGCGGATTCGAGGTGTGAATCACCACACAGTCGCCGGCCGAAATCTCCCGGTTCGTGAGCCCACCCGCGAACGAGTTCGTCGCGGACCACAGCTGTGAGAACGTCATCGAATCGTCGCGCTCGAGTGCGACCGCCATCCGGTTTGCCATCACGGACGTTTGGAGTTCGGTAACGAAGTTCGTCATCAGTTGTAGTTTGGAATTAGGCTATGTTACTATAAGATTTCAGTCCAATCTAGATTAGCACCTATTTGTTCACCTAGTGTCGGTTTTCGACATCACGTGACCAATATATAAGGAGCAGTAGTCGTCTAGAGAGACTGATTGAAAAAGAGACGACAGTAGCTAAGCAGCCGATCCGCTACTCGTCGTCTTCCAGAACGGCCAGCCGCGAGTCACGCAGGAGGACTTTCTTGACGATCGAGGGATTCTCGAGCAGGCGATGTTTCGCGTGTGCGCCGCGGCCGCGGCCGCGTCCCTCGCGTTCGGACTGGATGACGTTGAGGAAGTTCTGTTCCTGGAGGATCTCCTGGACCCGGCGTTCGGAGAGGACGTCGAAGTCGAGTTGGCGGGCGACTTCCTTGTACTGGTTGTAGATGATCTTCGTCGGGAACTCCTTTTCCGAGCTGTTCTCGGTCAGCAGCGTCAGCGAGTAGAGGATCGCCTTGGCCTGCTGGGGCGAGCCCTCGATGAGTTCGTTGAAGCGGTCGGCCTCGGTTTTCTCTTTCGCGTCGCGGACGTGGTCGGCCGTGACCTGAGACTCGTTTCGTTTCTTGGCGATCCGGCCGGCGTTTCGGAGAATGTCGATCGCCTTGCGCGCGTCACCGTGTTCCTGGGCGGCGAGCGCGGCGGTCAGCGGAATCACGTCGTCGGAGAGCACCCCATCGTGGAACGCGTCGCGGCGTTTCTCCAGAATCTCGACGAGTTGGTTCGCATCATACGGCGAGAAGACGAGTTCGTCACGCGAGAGACTCGACTTGACGCGTTCGGAGAGGTGATCCGGGAAGTCGATCTTGTTCGAGATGCCGATAATGCCGATACTCGAGTCCGAGATGCGTCGGTTCTCCCCGGCTCGCGACAGTTTGCGGAGGACTTCGTCGTCCTCGAGCATGTCGATCTCGTCCAAAATGACGATGGTGACGTCGGTACAGTGGTCGACGGCCTGCCAGAGGCGCTTGTAGTAGTCGCCGGTCCCCAGGCCGCGATCCGGAACGGTGACCCCGCTCTGGTCGGGATCGTTGACGAGTTGGGCGATCGTCTTGACGATCGACGCCTCCGTGTTCTGTTCGCCACAGTCGATGAAGGCGTACTTCACGGTGACGTCGTCGTGCTGGGCCTCCGTAATAACGCGTTGGGTGACCGAGCGCGAAATAAGTGACTTGCCGGTTCCGGTCTTGCCGAAAATAAAGAGGTGGTTGGGCTCGCTCCCGAAAATCGCCGGGTTCAGGGCGTCCGCAACCCGTTGCATCTGCTCGTCACGACCGACGATCCGATCCGGACCGGGCAGGTGCGTGATCTCGAGCAGACGCTCGTCGGCAAAGACCGGATCGTCGTACCGAAAGAGCGGGTCTCGATCGTCGTTGGCGGACATTGCGCTACTCCGACCCTTTCAACTGGACTGAAATAAAGCTGTGGAGATCGCTCGCGGATGTAAATCAGCCGTCAGAGCGACTCGGATAGGGTACAACGGCCGCATACGCGATTATCGTTCGAAACGCCAGCCTCGCGCTTGTGATCGATCACGGTGGACACCCCCACCCCCGTCGCGAGTGTAAAGCACGCACGTTCGACCCAGTTAGCAATACGTTGTCTCCGGTTTCGGCTCCCTATTTCTGTTTGATAGCAGCGGACAGGATACCCGTGATACTGTCCATACCGGGTTCGAGAAGGGCTCGAGGAACGGATCTGTCGATTAGCCACCGGGCCCACACCCCCCTCGCGTTTGTAACGGTGAGAGGGGAAGGGTGGTCGAGACAGATCACCGGATTTGCGGAATAAAATGCCGGTTTCAGCCCGAATTTACATTCGCGACGGAGGTGTGTTCCAGATCAGAACCTCCACACGGATATGGCGTTACAAACGCGAGGGGGGTGTGTCCCCCTCACATTCGATCTCTTGCAGCTATACTATCAGTACGCTCCGTTCTGAGGGCTCTCCAGGCGAAAATACATCCGCTAGTGACCCCCGCAGTGCTTCAGGGATGACTGGCGTCTCGGTTATCTAGATCATCTCACTACTAGATATTCTCTATCTCTTCACTATCTACTTACTAGCTAGAACACAACTAGAGAGAAGAACAACACTAGAACGATAGAGAATCGATCGATAGCTGCCACCGAAACGCGAACGCGTCTCTTTTTGCGGTCCCACACTGAATCCCGGCTATGAATCCGATGGGTACAGCGTTCCAGTCACGATCGCCGTCTGCCACCGATGTGGACAGCGACCTGACAGCACCGACCCCCCTCGAGCACGTCACACCCTCGAGCCAATGACCGACGACTCGTCACCGACCGACCCACCTGCGAGTCGAACGCCGCCGGCGGTTGCGGTCGTCGACGCACAGTCGCCCGGCAACGTCGGCACCATCGCCCGCGCAATGAAGAACTTCGGCTTCGAGGAGCTCTTGCTCGTCGAACCGCCCGAACTCGACCCCGACGGCGAGGCATACGGCTTCGCCGGTCACGCTCGCGAGGACGTGCTCCCGAACGCCGACGAGATCAGTTTCGATCATCTCGTAGAAAACTATCACACGATCGGCTGTACGGCGGTGACGAACGAAGACGACAACAGCCACGTGCGATTTCCCTACTCGACGCCCGCCGACCTCGCCGACCGGCTGCCGACCGTCGAGGCACCGACCGCGCTCGTCTTCGGGCGCGAACGCGTCGGCCTGACGAACGAAGAACTCGCCCGGATCGACGAAATCTGCTCGATCCCGGCAAACGCGGACTACCCCGTGCTCAACCTCGGGCAGGCCGCCACGATCGCGCTCTACGAACTCCGATCGCTGACCCTCGGCGACGAGACCCAGTTGCCCGACGTCGAGCGCGTCCGCGCCCCCGAACCGACCGTCGATCGGCTCTACGATCAGTGGGGTGCGCTGCTCGAGGAACTTAACCATCCCGACGAAAAGCGTGACAAGACGATGCGGATGCTCCGTCGGGTGTTCGGCCGAGCCGATCTGACCGAGCGCGAGGCGAACACGTTACTCGGGATACTCCGCCGGGCGACCGAACGACCGGCCGAGAACGCGGATCGGTCGTAACAGGACCGCGGTTCGATCGTAACGGAATACGTGTGCGACGGGCCATCGCCCACAGGCCAGTACAATAATACGGGTTCGGTGACCATCACCACGGGATGACTGATCTTCACCGACGGAACGCGCTGGGACTGCTGGCTGGCGGAATGGCGTTTCTCGCCGGCTGCTCGGAATCATCCGACGGAAACGGGAATGGCACGGATCCTGCCACTGATGGATCGACCGACTCGGCTGGCGGCGAGTTGCCACCGTACGCCTCGATGCTGCCGACGACCGAGCAGCCGGAGTACTTCTACGGGGCGATCGACGTCGAGACGATGTACACCCTGGTCAACGACGAGGGAGCCGAGGCGGGCAAGGAACCGACGGATCCACTGGTCGGTAACCCCGTCGTCGTTGCGCTCCTCTGTTGGTTCGGGCTCGGACAGCTCGGCACCTCCGCTGGCTTCGACGCATACAACGACAACAACGAGACCGAAAACGGCGAGGAACAGTTCGTCTACGCCGACGGCGTGTACGCACTCGTCGGCTCCTATGACCGCGACGGCGTCGCAACCGACCTCGAGGCCGCAGGCTACTCCATCGAGACCGAGGCCGACGGCTACTCCGTCTACGCCGACAGCAGCAGCGACGAGGTCGTTGGCGTTACAGACGACGTGTACGCGTACTCGTATCCGAACGGGGGCGACTCGTCGTTCGATCCGGTGACCGCCGTCGAGCGAACGGTCGCGACAGCAGCCGGCGAACAAGCACCGAAACACGAGGCCGACGACGACTTCGAGCAACTGCTTCGAGCCGGCGACAACAGCGGGATCGCCTGTTGTCTCTACACCGACGACGACGCGTTCGACTCGAGCACGCTTTCGGACGATCAGGCGAGCGACACCGACAGCTTACAGTTCGAATTCGGTGCGTTCGACGGGTCCTATGGCGTCCACCAGGGTCTGTCGGTTGCCGGAGATGCCGCGACTGCACGCGCGACCGTCAGCTACAGCAGTGACGACCTGGTCGACGAAGACGGACTCGAGTCCTCGCTGGGGACGGAAGCGACCACGAAGTCGGTCGACCGTGCCGAGACGACGGTGACGATCGACGCCGAGTACGGCGAGGAGTTCGCACGCGAGTAAGTGCGAGCGGTCGTCGTGGGGCGCTGCTTATCGAGTCGCGATCGGCGACGGCTCGCCCTCGCTCGTGAGTTCCTCCGGCCGTGACTCGTACCGGCCGGCTTCGGTGATGGTGCCGATCCAGCCACAGTCACTGCAGGCGAATAGCCCCTGGCCGTCGACCAGTGAGCCGCCACAGTCGGGACACGTGTTCGATGTCGCGGACGCGCGCGTGTCCGTCGTGACCGAGCCGAGCGGTTCCGGCACCTCGCCGGTTCTGAGTGTGGCGATCGCCTCGTCGGTCGTATACGTCTCCTCGGTTCGCTCGTCCGTGTGGGGGAAGACGCCGATCAGTTCGTCGTCGGCATAGACCTCGAGACACAAAAGCGGTGTCACCAGCCGTTCTCGCGTCTTGCCGGTCACCTGTGAGGTCGTCGATCGCTCGCGGAACGGCGGCCGGACGCTGACACCGCGCTCGTCGGCCCACTGGGCGAATCGTTCGTAGTTGTCGATGACTTCCTGATAGGGACTCTCCTCGGTGAGGGCGACTTCCTGTGGCCAGCTTCGCAGGAGCAACTCGTCGATCGCGCCCTCGGACTCGCAGGCCTGCAGCGTCTCGATCTGCTCGTCGATCGGCTCGAGCAGTAACGGTGCGCGCACGTGACAGACCGCTGTAAGCGCCGCTGTGTCGGTGTCAATCGTCTCAGACATTGGTCATGGGATCGACCAACGTCCGTGTTGATAAGCGTTTCTCCGATCGCAAATATTCGGTAACACCCGCTCACGAGGTCGGGGCCGATCGCCGCTCGAGGGCCGATCGGAGCAGCGATCGCAGTGCTCGGCGTTTGATGACGACGAAGCCGGCGAGGATCGTCGCCAGCCCCACGAGCGTCAGCGAGTCGACGACGTGTCCCAGCGCGAGCCAACTGACGCCCATCGCGACGACCGGCTCGGCGTAGCTGACGAGCGTAACCTGTGTCGCCCCGCTTCGCTCGAGCAGGTCGAAGTAGAGGAGAAACGCGAACACGCCCGAGATGACCGTCAGGTAGCCGAAGGACGCAAGCGAGGCGGCCGTCACTTCGATCGCCGCGACCGATTCCCCGCGCACGAGCGCCCAGCCCAACAACACGCCGGCACCGACGAGCATCGCCCAGGCCTGGAGCGTCTCGAGGGGCAGCGTCGCGTCGATCGGCCGAACGAGGACGCTCCCGAGAGCGAAGGCGACCGCCGAAGCGAACACGAGGGTAGCGCCGACGGTTGCGTCACCCCCGAGCGCGTCCGGCGACGGCTGAACGATCGCGGCCACGCCGACGAGCCCGAGCAGGAAGCCAACGACCCCAGCGGGTGCGAGCCGTTCCGACGGGAGAACGACGCCGGCGAAGCCCGCCGTCAAGATCGGTGCCGTGCTGACGACGGTCGCTGCCACGGCACCCGAGACGTACAGTTCGCCGAGGTACAAGAGCCCGTGATAGAGCGCGATGACGAAGACGCCGGCGACCGTGACGGCCAGCCACTCCGCTCGCCCGCGCGGCCGCGTGCGATCGGCCGCGATAGCCGCGTATCCGAGGACGATTACGCCCGCGAGCGCGTAGCGAAGCCCGGCGAACAGCAGCGGTGGCACGTACTCGAGACCGATCTCGATCGCGACGAACGAACTTCCCCAGCAGAGCGCGAGGATCGAAAAGAGCACCGCCTCGCGGTACCCGTCTGGCACTGATCGGAGTAGATTCATACCCGATTCGGAACCGACTGTGATATTTAGATCTGTCTACAACCAGCCGTAAATTCCCGAATTACAAATCACACATACGAATATTATCCGAATACGGAACCCACAGACAGGATCTATCTTGTAGATTTCTCCAATTACATCGGTCGGAAGACACATACGGACTGCCGTCCGACGCGGACGTATGGACGACCGCGACGTGCGCCTGCTCAAGGCCATCGCCGAACTCGAGACAGGAAGCCCCGAGCGGCTCCACGAGGCGACCGGCATTCCGGTCTCGACGATCCACTACCGACTCAACAACCTCCGCGAGGAGGGCATCATCGCGAACGACCGTTACGACATCGACCTCGAGGCACTCGGCCTCGGCGTCACCGTCCTGGTCGAGATCCATGCCGATTACCAGGGCTCCTACGAGGAGTTCGCGGATCGACTGTTGACCGTCGAGGGCGTCACGAACGTCTACTTCACGATGGGAGAAACGGACTTCATCGTCGTCGCGCGACTGAGCGGCAGCGAGATGGTCGAGCGGCTGATCGCCGAGTTCGAGGACCTCGAGGGCGTCGATCGAACCGTCTCGACGTTCGTCATCTCGGCGGTCGAAGAACGGGATGCCTTGCAGAGCTACAGTCTCGAGACGCTGCTCGAGGAGCTAGTCGATACCTGACGAGCGGCGTGAAACGACCCGAGCGCGCCGCGTCTCTCACTCGAGGGGCTCTGCCTCGGGGAACTGATAGCTCCCGTCGAGGATCTCCTCGCGCGGCTCGTAGAGCCGGACCGTGTAGTTCCACCCTGCCGGCGTATAGAGGTAGTTTGGCTGATCGGGGTCGCCGCCGAAGTGAATCGTGACGCTGCCGTCGTCGGCTCGCTCCGCGGTCACGTTGTTGATCGAGTACGCCTCGTACTCGTTTTCCTCGAGGTACCAGTCGCTGTTGTAGACGGTGACCGACCAGTATCCGTCGACGGGGACGTCCCCGACGGTGAGCGTGTACGGCGTGTCGCCGTCGTTCCGTTCGGGCGTTCGCCAGAGGACGAACTCGTCCGTTTCCGGACTGCCGCCCCAGCCGACCGCGGTACCGAGAAAGTGCTTGACCGGGTCGACCTCGTCGGCGTCGCCCCACACGCCCCGGGAGTCCTCCATCGTCTCTCCGACCGTGATGAGCGCATTGCGGATTTCCTCGAGCGAGTCCTGATCCCAGTTGGGGATCTCGAACGTCCCGGTCGATTCCTGACTCGCCGTGAGGTCGTTCTGGATGGCGTGAACGGCCTCGACGTCGTCCGGATCGTCCGGGTCGAGCAACGTGCGGACCAGGACCAGACAGTACCGCGTCCCGACTTCGTCCTGCGTCAGCGTGTATTCGCCGCCGGTCGTGGACGATCCCTTCACGTAGTGGTCCTGATCGATGACGATCAGCAACTGGTAGCGGTCACCCGTGTCCGGTTGGGTGACGGTGACCGGCTCGGTCAGGTCGAAGACACCAGCCGAGTAGAGCGTGTCGCGATTCATCTGGATGACGTCCTGCTGGTCGATGGGGACCAACTCTCGGAGGTGATAGAACTCTCCGAATCCGCCCAGTTCGACGTATCGTGCCAGGTACGTGTCGGACTCTGCGCGCGGGTAGTTCTCCCACGTTACTGAAACGGACTCGTCGTCGGTTGTCTCGGTTCGGGTTTGGCGAGCGGTCGCCTCCGAAAAGTCCTGGCTCGCACTGGCGCTGCCGACGCCCAGCGCGAGCGCGCCGGCGAGACCAGTCCCGCGAAGCGCGGTTCGGCGCGTCGTTCGCATCGATTCAGAGTCCGATTCGTCCCTCGTGTGCTGTGTCTCGTTGCACATACCCATGTCTCTCCGAGCGCCCCACAGCGGCCGTGCGGACGGCTCAACGGGTCACACACTAGCGCACCATATAATACGAAGACGCGACTGACTTGCACTCTCTTGACATGATGAGGGTATAGACTGGATGGTAATCACTGCGCTCACTACGCTGGCTACCCGCGCTGTCCCTGTAGCGGAGCGTCGCGAACACCGCGCCAGTAAAAGAGTCGCGTTATCGACGCCTGTTAGGCTCGTTTCTGAATCTCTTCGCGAAGCAACTGGCTCACCAGATCACCGTCTGCCTTGCCGCGAAGCGCGCCCATGCACTCGCCCATGAGTCCGGAGAACGCCTGCATGCCTTCGTCTTCGACCTGCGCCTCGTTTCGTTCGACGACTTCGACGACCGCCTCGCGGACCTCGTCCTCGTCGGCACCGCCGAGTCCGGCTTCTTCAGCTGCCTCCGCGGCCGTCCGGTCGGGCTTCTCTGCCAGTTCCGTCAGCAGGTCCGGCACGCCCTCGTTGGGCAGGTCGCCGTCCTCGACCATGCTCAGGACGTCCGTGATGTGTTCCTCGGTGAGCGCCTCGACGGGGACGTCGTCGCGTCGGAGTTCCGTCAACGTCGACTCGAGCGTCGTCGCGGCAAGCGTCGGGTCGATACCGTCCGCGACCACGTCCTCGAACAGCGGCATGTACTTGCCGTAGGCGACCTGCTCGGCCAGTCCCTCGCCGAGATCGTACTCGGCCTGGTAGCGCTCGACCTTTGCGGTGAGGAGTTCGGGTTCGGGAACGTCGCTCGGGTCCGGTTCGACCGGCGGCACGTCCGTCTCGGGGTACATCCGCGCCGCCCCCGGAAGGGGACGGAGGTAGCGAGTGGTCCCGTCGTCGTTCGCGCCGCGGGTCTCTTCGGGGACGCCCTCGAGGGCGGTCGCGGCCCGGTCGGCGACGGCCTCGATAGCGTTTTCCGCGATTTCGGTCTCGTCGGCGACGATCGCGACGGCGTCCTCGGGGTCGACGCCGACCGCGTCGCGCAGCGCCGCCACTTCCTCCTCGGTGACGCCGTAGGCGGGGAGTTCGTCGGTGTGGAAGATCCCGCCCGCGCCGTGGCGCTTGGCGTGGTCCGAGAACTCGGTACCGAGGCGGCGGTCGGGCGCGATCTCGCGGCCGACGAGGCCGTCGAAGCCGTACAGCGGGACGGCCATCACGCTGCCACCGGCATCCAGCGCGCTGCGGATGACGCCGCTGTCGGTGTCCTCGAAGACCCCAGTCACGTCCTGCGTGTCGCCGACCGACGCCTCGCGTGCCTCGAGCTCGTCGCGGATCTCGACGAGTTCGGCCTGTCGACCGACCTCGTTGCGGACGATGTCGTCGATGTCGTCGAGGCTCTGGACGCCTTTGATCTCGACGCGTGCGCCCTCCTCGATGGAGACGTTGACGTCCTGGCGGATCGTCCCCAGGCCGCGCTTGACCTTGCCCGTCGAGCGCAGCAGCATCCCGATCCGTTCGGCGGCCTCGAGGGCCTGTTCAGGTGAGGAGATGTCCGGTTGGGTTCCGATTTCGACCAGCGGAATCCCCAGTCGATCGAGGCTGTAGCGTACTCCGTCGTCGGTCTCTTCGACGCGCTGGGCGCTTTCCTCCTCGAGCATCAGATCCTCGATCCCGACGGCCCCGTCGCTCGTCTCGATTTCGCCGTCGGTGGCGATCAGCGACGAGCGCTGGAAGCCACTCGTGTTCGAGCCGTCGACGACGATTTTGCGCATCACGTGGGCCTGATCGACCGGCGACATGTCCATCAGCTGGGCGATCTCGAGGACCGTCTCGAGGGCCTCGTCGTCGAGTTCGTGGGGTGGCTCGTCGTCTTCCTCGACGAGACAGGTCGAGTCGTAGGCGAGATATTCGAACTCGCGTTCGACCATGCTCTCCTCGACGGCGGCGTCGTCGAGTTCGCCCAGTTCACTCCGGGTGGGATGCAGATAGCGCGTAAACCGACGCGTCGACTCCGCCGGCTCGCGGAGGTCGGTCGGACACTGGCAGAACAGCTTCGTCGCCGTATCGAGTTGCTGGTGGATTTCCAGCCCGGCGACGAGTCCGAGGGCCTCGTAATCGTACTCGGTCATTGGCGGCCACTCGGAGGCGGAGGGGTAAAAAACCGTCCAGTCCGCGCCGTCGACACGATCGAGACGATCGTCGAAGAATTCATCCGAACGTATTCGTTCAGTTCGTTTGGATCGTACTGGTATCGGCAGCCGACGTATCGTTTTGAAAAGGGTTTACTCGCCGGACCGCCCAGAGGGGCGCATGGTCGAGAACGTCATCTGGCCCGCCTATCTCGATGCGGACCTCTCACGGAGCGACGGTCGCCGCGTCTCACAGGAGTTGGCGGTCGAGGAACCGACGGTCGACGAGATCGCGAAGGCCGTCCAGCAGATCGGGTACGACGCCACGATCGAGCGAGACAAGGCCTACTCCCGGGAGCACTGGGCCGACCGGGGCCGGGTCGTCGTCCGCGGGGCCGACGACTCGACGAAAAACGACCTCGTGCAAGCCGTCGCGGCGTACGTCGTCGCGATGCGCGAGTGAGATGCGCCGGGTCGGCGCGGTCGTCCGCACGGCACAGGGGCTTGCGGTGCTCCGCGCGGACGACACAGACGACGATGCGTCTGCAGAACTCCGCGACGAGATCGGGACGATCGTCCTCGACGACTCCCTCGAGGAGGTCGGCCGCGTCGTCGACGTCTTCGGACCCGTCTCGCGGCCCTATCTGGCGGTGACGCCCGACGACGATGTCCACCTGCCGTCGCTGGTGGGGGCGACGCTGTACGCGCGGTAGCGTCGCCACCGCGTGTCGGGTTCGACCGTCGGCGACGAGCCGTCGCCGACCTGGAGTGGAAAAGCCAATACGAGCGGGGTGCAAACGCCGCGCCATGAACGATCGGACGCGGGTCCTCGTCGCCGTCGGCACGACGGTCCTGCTCTTTCTCGGTGTCCAGCTCGGCGCGCTGGCGCTGATCGATCCCTTCACCGAATCGGGCCGGCAAGCCGTCGAGGACCCCCAGAACCCGACGAACAGCGTCCTCTACTTCGGGGTGATGCTCGCCGCGACCGGGCTGATGCTCGCGGCGTTCAAGTACGATCTCGAGTGGCTCATCCGCCTGCTGATCGTCGGCGTCAGCGTGATGATCTCGTGGTACGTTTTCGCCGAACTCGTCCCGGCGTTGCTCGCGCCACTCGCGGGGAGTGGGAGTGTGGTCGACGCACTCGCGATCGTCGCCGCGCTCGCCGTCGGCGCAGCGCTGTGGGTGTACCCCGAGTGGTACGTCATCGACGCGACTGGCGTCGTGATGGGTGCCGGTGCTGCCGCCCTGTTCGGGATCAGTTTCGGCCTGCTGCCGGCGCTGCTGTTGCTTGCAGTGCTTGCAGTCTACGACGCCATCAGCGTCTACGGCACCGAACACATGCTCGACCTCGCCGAAGGCGTCATGGACCTCAAGATCCCCGTCGTCCTCGTCGTCCCGATGACGCTGTCCTATTCCTACCTCGCAGCCGGCAGCACCGACGACGTGCTCGAAGACGACCGCGACGGCGGCACTGATGACGATACTGCGGCCGACTCCGACGCCCACGAAGGCGCACTCGACCGCGACGCCCTGTTCATCGGTCTCGGCGACGCCGTCATCCCGTCGATTCTCGTCGCCAGCGCCGCAGCGTTCCTCGAGGTCGGGATGCTGTCGGTCCCCCTGATCGCGTTGAACTGGCCCGCACTCGGCGCGCTGGTGGGAACGATCGCCGGCCTGCTCGTGCTCATGTACATGGTCCTCAAAGGTCGTCCGCACGCCGGCTTGCCGCTGCTCAACGGTGGCGCGATCGGCGGCTATCTGCTCGGTGCGCTCGCAAGCGGGCTCTCAGTCGCCACGGCACTCGGATTCTAGGCGGACAACTCGAGCATCGAGACGCCCCGAATCTCGAATCGAGCGCCACCGTCTCGGCTCGCAGTCACCGAGACCGACCAGCCGTGTGCGTCGGCGACTTCCCGAACGATCGCGAGCCCGAACCCGGAGTTTCGCCCAGCCTCCCGTGTCGACTCCGTCTTTTCCGCTCCCGACTCACTCGCCTCACTGCAGTCGGCCGAATACCCCGAGTCGAACACCCGTTCGCGGCGCTCGGGTGGTATCCCCGGGCCATCGTCTTCGACGTAGAACCCGCCGAGCGCCGTGTCACCCGCACTATCCGTGCTCGAGCGCTCGAGCGGGCCGACTGTCACGGTCACGTCGTCGCCGGCGTGTTCAACGGCGTTCCGAAAGAGGTTCTCGAAGAGATGACTCACCAGCGACTCGTCGGCCCGGATCGCGACGGTGCCGGTCACCGAAAGGGTCGCCGATTCCGTGTAGACGTGTTTCCATGCGTCCTCGGCTGCCGTCGCGAGCGGGATCGTCGCCAGCTCGGTTTCGGCGACCTCGTCGATCGTCACGAGCGCCAGCGCGTCGTCGATGATCGACTCCATGCGCTCGAGCGACGAGCGCAACGAACTGCGGTCGCCGTCGTCGTCGCGCTCGAGGGCATAAGCCTCTGCCAGTGCGACCGACAGCGGGTTTCGCAGGTCGTGTGAGAGAAGCTTCGCGAACCCCTCCATTCGCTCGGCCTGGGCCTGGGTTCGTTGCTCGAGTCGATGTCGCTCGGTGATGTCGACGTGCATAACGAGCACGAACCGCTCGCCTGCGTGGTCGTACGGTGTCGCCCGCATCATAAACCAGCGCTCGCGCTCGGGCGTGTGACAGGGATACTCGAGGGTAAACTCTTCGCGATCTCCGTCCGCGACCGCCCGAATCCCGCGTACCGTCTCCACCGCCTCGGTACCGTCGCTTCTCTCACAGACCGTAAGATAGTTTATCCCGACGCCGCCCGCAGCGTCGGGCAACCCCTGCTCGTCCCCGAACGCGTCCCATGCCCTGTTGGTGTAGACGATTTCCCCCGTCTCGTCGAGGATCGCCACGTGGGCAGGCATGGCATCGAACCCAGCGGTGACGACCGAGCGAGAATCAGCCATACCGTCTAGAGACGCGCCACCCACTTGAGCGAGCAGGTTACAAATAAGAATACTGTCAATATATGTGACTGGATGGTTGGTACTCGGACGGTTCACACAGCGATCGCACGCGATCGGTCGCCACTGAGCCGTGTCACGCGCGTGTTCACTGACAGCTGTCCATCCGTATCACTCGCTCGATGGCAGCCGATACGTCGCCCCCTCGTCGGTGTCCTGGACTTCGATGCCGAGTGCCTCGAGTTCGTCGCGCAGTTCGTCGGCGCGCTCGTAGTTGCCGGCGTCGCGTTCGGCCTCGCGCACGTCAAGGACGAGTTCCACGACATCACCGGCGAGTGTGGCCGTGCCCGTTGTCTCGCCCGTAAAAGAGAGGCCCAAGATGTCGCCCAGTTCCTCGAGGGTCTCGACGGCGCGTCGAAGCCCGCGATAATCGGAGCCATCGTCGGAATCGACCGCCTCGAGATGCCGGTTGATCGCCGTCGCGACCGACAGCAGCGCGGACTGCGCCTCGCGGGTGTTGAAGTCGTCGTTCATTGCGGTCGTGAACGTTTCGCGCGCATCGGCGAGGTCGTCGCGCAGCGACTCGTCCGTGGCCTTCGAACTCGCCTGTGGCGAGTCTAGCACGTCGACGGCAGCCTCGTATGCCCGCTCGAGTTGGTCCCAGCGCTCCTGGGCCTCGGCGATCGTCTCGTCGGAGTACAGCTGTTTGCTGTTGTACGATCCCGCGGTCAGGAACGTCCGCATAACGTTCGTCCCCCAGCGGTCGATCGCCTCGTCGACGGTGACGAAGTTGCCCAGACTCGAGGACATCTTCTCGTCGTCCATCTGGAACAGTTCGCAGTGGAGCCAGTAGTTGGCGAACTGCTGGTCGGTTGCGGCTTCGGATTGGGCGATCTCGTTTTCGTGATGCGGGAAGACCAGATCCCGACCGCCGACGTGGAGGTCGAGCGTCTCGCCCAGATGGGTCATGCTCATCGCCGAGCACTCGATGTGCCAGCCGGGCCGTCCCTCGCCCCACGGCGCGTCCCAGGTCAGACCTTCCGGCGGGGTATCCCCATGGTCGACGCCCTCGTGGCGATGTTCCTCGAGTGCGTCGGGGTCGACGCCGTCGGCTTTCCAGAGCGCGAAGTCCGCCGGATTTCGCTTCTCGGTTCGCTCGTCGGGATCGCCCTGAGACTCGATTTCCTCGAGATCCTGATTCGAGAGCTTGCCGTACTCCTCGAAACGAGTCACGTCGAAGTAGACCGAGCCGTTGGATTCGTAGGCGTAGCCCTTCTCGATCAGCGTCTCGACGAGATCGATGATCTCGGGGACGTGTTCCGAGACGCGTGGATAGACCTCCGCGCGCAGGAGGTTCAGCGAGCGCATGTCGTCGATCGTCCGCTGGATGTAGGTCTCGGCCACCTCGGATTCGCTTTCACCGAGGTCGTCCTCGCCGATCCGGGCGACGATCTTCTCGTTGACGTCGGTGAAGTTCTCGACGTGACGTACGTCGTAACCGAGGTGCTCGAGCCAGCGGTGCATGACGTCGACGTGGACCCACGAGCGTGCGTGGCCCAGGTGTGGCGGATCCGAGACCGTCAGGCCACAGTAGTAGAGCAAGACGTTCTCGGGGTCCTGTGGCTCGAACGGCTCTTTTTCGCCCGTCAACGTGTTCGTCACGTGCAGGGTCATTGGGCTCATTTCCCCCGGCTGAAAGTTAAAGCGTGTGATGCCCTCCGGTCGGCTCGTCGCTACGCCCCGACGGACTCAGCCCGTGGCAGCAAGAATCGCACGACGTTTCCACGGGGGGTGTTCGCCTCGAAGACGAGTTCGCCACCCAGCGAGTCGACACACCACTGCATCACCCACAGCCCGATGCCGGAGCCGTGGTAGGTGGCACTCGCCGCGACCTCCTCTCTGAGCACGTCGACCTCGACGTCCGGGATCGGTGGGCCGTCGTCGCTGACAGCGATCTCGGCCTGTCCAGTGGCCGAGTCGATGCCGACCGACACCTCGACGGACGGGACCTCGCGGTCGTTGTGCTCGATCGCGTTGTCGATAGCGTGGGTGATCGCGTGGCGGAGGCCCGTATCGGCGTTGACGCAGATGTCGTCCCGAATCTCGACGGTTATCTCGGCCGCCACTGCGTCCGCTCGTGCCTCTGCGGCGACCTCTTCGACCAGTTCGCCGACATCTATGTGAGACCGCTGTGTCGCGTCGGGTGTCGTGATCTCCTCGATCTGGCGAATCGAATCGCTCAGCGACCCGATCTCGGACGCAATTTCGAGGATCGTCTCGACTTCCCGCTCGAGTGTCTTTTCTTTGATCGCTCGCTTGAGCCGATCGGCATAGCCCATGAGCACGTTCGTCTCGTTTCGGAGGTTGTGGCGGACGACGCGGTTGAGGAGCCGCAACCGGCGTGTCTGAGCCTTGTACTCGGTGATTTCCCGAACCTCGGCGATGATACACGTGGTGTCGTCGATCGTCGTCCGATCGAGCCGGACGCGAATCCAGACCAGTTCACCCGACGGTCGTTCGATCCGCCACTCGAAGACCTGCGACTCGCCGGCGGCAGCAGCGCGCAGTCGCCGGATCGCCTCGTCCTGGGAAAACGTCGTCGATGGTGCTGTAAACTCCTCGATATCCATCTCGAGAAGTTCCCCTCGAGAGTAGCCGTACAACTCCTCGATCCGGTCGTTCGTGTCGAGGGCCGCACCGGTTTCCGGATCGCGTACGACGACGCCGATCTCGAGATCGTCGAACGCTGCCGGTAACGACACGTCCTGAGAACGCCCCATAGGTACTCCCAGAAAGTGTGACTATAAAAACCCATAACCAACGGAAGTAGCCTTCTGCTATGGCTCTCCTCATACGGACTCCTGTCAGTGGATGCCAGCCGGCCGCGACCGTCCTGCAGTCCCTAAACAGTGACAGCAGCCCGCATCAATCATTGCGCTCTCACCCGGACCGCGCAGCCACACGCTCGAGCGCGTCTTCGACCGCCCGCAGCGCGTTCGCACCCTCGAGTCGCTCGACCACGACTACCAGTGCGTCCCCGGCGACGCCGGCTGCAGTTGGCGACAGCCCCTCGGCGGTAAGTCGCGCAAGCACGGCCGCGAGCGCGGCCGCGTCGACGTCGCCGGCGGCAACGATCGCGGTCAGATCGCCGCCGACAGGACCCAACGCCTGCCCGCCGACCCTCACGAGTGCGTCGGCGTCGTCGCTTGCGTCCTCGAGCGGGCCGATCCCGCTTTCCATCCGGACGCGAACGTCTCGCGAGTCGGTCTCGTAGGCCGGCAACTCGTCGGCGTAACGGCGCAGCGCCGTCGCGATCGCATCGGTCTCGCCGTCGACGGCGAGCATGCGGGCGGCGGCGGTGTAGTTGACGACGCCGGCCCGCAGCGCAGTTCGGAGGAACGGCCGCCGGTCGACTGCCCGGCGCGTCTCGGCTGCCAGTGACATATCGGGGACGGCGTCTCGAGTCGGTATAAAGTCCTCTCATCGCCGCTCTGGTGATCGCCGCACGAACCGATGCCCGACAGTATATACCGCTCCAGTCCCTCGCCACAGCCATGAGCGAGCCCGAGTCGGACCAGTCCCCAGAGGACGCCGTTCGCGAAGCGGTCACGCTGTTCCTTCGCCGCAACTTTCCCCAGATCGAGGGCCACGGCGGCGACTCCTCGATCACCGAGGTCGATCTCGAGGAGAGCCACGTCGGGATCAACTTGAGCGGTGCGTGCAGCGGCTGTGGGGTCAGCCCGATGACGACCCAGGCGATCCAGCGGCGACTCCCGGCCGAGATCGACGCGATCGATCACGTCACTGTCACGACCGGCCTCGACGGGCTGGGCGAGCAGGGCTCGTCGGGCCCGGACGTGCCGCCGGACGTCCCGTTCTGAGCGTGCGACCGTGTCGCTGGCCGCGACCGGGTCGTTT
Source organism: Haloarchaeobius amylolyticus (assembly GCF_042678045.1). Taxonomy (GTDB): domain Archaea; phylum Halobacteriota; class Halobacteria; order Halobacteriales; family Natrialbaceae; genus Natrinema; species Natrinema amylolyticus_A. Next base: position 340,176 of record NZ_JBHUDI010000009.1, on the reverse strand, counting down.
TTGGCTCGAGCCACGTATGCACCCAGTATGAAGCCAGCAGCCGTCGAGGAACTCATCGAATCGAATCTCGAGGACGCCGAGGCGACAGTCACCCACGCCCGCGACAAACACGACGAGGATCACCTCGCCGCGACGGTCGTCTCGCCGGTCTTCGAGGGGCTGCCGCTGGTCCAGCAACACCAGCAGGTCTACGACGCGCTCGACGAGCACATGACGACCGACATCCACGCCCTCGAACTGTCGACGTACACGCCCGCCGAGTACGACGACCTCGAGGCCGACCAGTAACCGGAACCGATCGGTCCTGCGCGGCCGCTATTCGCCGGGCCACTCGTCGGCGTCGAGTGGCTCCCCCTCGAGGAAGGCCGCAATTCCTTCGTTTGCGTCGTCCGTCGTACAGAGCGTTGCGAACTGCTCGTTCGAGTAGTCAAGCGCCTCGTCGTAGTCCAACTCGACCATCTCGTAGAACGCCTGTTTGCCCAGCTGGACCCCCATCGGGCTCTTCTGTGCGATCGTTTCGGCAAGCTCCATCGCTGCCGTCAGGTGGTCGCCTTCGGATGCGACGCGATTGATGAGACCCCACTCGAGGGCCGTCTCGGCGTCGATCAACTCGCCGGTCAAGATGAGCTCGAGACACCGTTTTCTGGTGAGTGCCTTCATCAGCGGGACGGCCGGCCCCATACAGAACAGGCCGACCTTGGGTGCTGTCGCGCCGAACTTGGTTCCCTCGGCGGCGACGGCCAGATCGCAGGCCGCGACCAGCCCGATCCCGTTGGCGGCTGCGTGGCCGTGGGCCGCAGCGATCACGGGCGTTCGCATCTCTGTGACGGTGTGAAACGGTTCTTCCATCCGTGTGACCCACGCCTCGTATTCCGACTCGGTTTCGTGGTCCCCGTGTTCGGAGAGGTCGATGCCGGCCGAGAAGCACTTGCCTGCGCCGTCGACGACGATCGCACGCACGTCGTCGTCTTCGTCGAACGCGTGCAGCGCCGCGTCGAGATCCTGCGCGAGTTCGGTGCTGAACGTGTTCATCGCCTCGGGCCGCGCAAGCGTGATCCGGCCGACGTACTCGTCGCGGCTGCATTCGACGGTCTCCCACTGCTCGGTCGTGGATGTCTCGGAAGCCATGTGAACTGATTGACCAGATAGTGTGATAAATGATGCCGTTACCCACCAGCCGCTCGCCATCGGCTCGCCCACCGTCGAACCGGAACGATGATCTCGACCTCGAGACGGCCCACGAGCTCCACAGCGTCGGGCGGGAACGGCTCCAGTCGGTCATTCGAGAGCGCGCCCGCGCGACCGAGACCGGGCTTTCGGTGGATTTTACCTGACTGACTGTGAGCCATCGCGTATGGGAGACGAAGACGAATATCGAATCGAGGAGGACAGTCTCGGCGAAATGCAGGTGCCAGCGGACGCCTACTGGGGTGCACAGACCCAGCGCGCGATCCAGAACTTCCCCATCTCGGGAATCACGTTCGGCCGCCGGTTCGTCCGCGCGCTCGGCGTCGTCAAGAAAGGTGCTGCACAGGCCAACCGCGACCTGGGCCTGGTCGACGACGACGTCGCCGAGGCGATCATCGAGGCCGCCGACGAGGTTATCGCCGGCGAACACGACGACCAGTTCCCGGTCGACGTCTTCCAGACCGGCTCCGGGACGTCCTCGAACATGAACGCGAACGAGGTCATCGCCAACCGCGCCGCCGAGATCATGGGCGCAGAGATTGGCGACCGCGTCGTCCATCCTAACGACCACGTCAACTACGGCCAGTCCTCGAACGACGTCATCCCGACCGCGATGCACGTCGCCGCCCTCGAGGCCGTCGAAAAAGACGTTATCCCCGCACTCGATACGCTTCGTGAAGCGCTCGAGGAGAAAGAAGCGGAGTTCGACGATGTCGTCAAGACCGGCCGTACGCACCTCCAGGACGCGACGCCGGTCACGCTCGGCCAGGAGTTCGGCGGTTACCGCACGCAGGTCGAGAAGGGCCTGGCCCGCGCCGACAACGTTCGTGACCACCTCGCGGAACTCGCGCTGGGCGGGACGGCGACCGGCACTGGCCTGAACACCCACCCCGAGTTCCCCGGTCGCGCGGCCGAGTACATCACGAAGGAAACCGGCGTCCAGTTCCGCGAAGCCGACAACCACTTCGAGGCCCAGGCGGCCCACGACGCCATGAGCGAGGCCCACGGCGCGCTGCGAACCGTCGCCGGCTCGCTGAACAAGATCGCCAACGACCTGCGCCTGCTCGCCTCCGGTCCACGCAACGGGCTCGGCGAGATCGAACAGCCCGAGAACCAGCCCGGCTCCTCGATCATGCCCGGCAAGATTAACCCCGTCGTCGCCGAGGCCGTCAACCAGGTCCACAAGCAGGTCGTCGGCAACGACGCCGCCGTCTCCGCCGGCGCTGCCGAGGGCCAGATCGACCTCAACCTCTACAAGCCCGTGCTGGCACACAACTTCCTCGAGTCGGCCGAACTCATCTCGAACGCGAGTCAGGTCTTCGGCGACCGGTTCGTCCGCAAGCTCGAGGCCAACGAGGAGTACTGTGCAGAGCGCGTCGAGGAGTCGATGGCGATGGCCACCTCGCTCAACGTCCACATCGGCTACGACAAGGCAAGCGAGGTCGCCAAGACCGCACTCAAGGAAGACAAGACGGTTCGTGAGGTCGTCCTCGAGAAGGGCTACCTCGACGAGGACGAGGCCGACGAGGTCCTCGACCCCCGGAAGATGACCGAGCGCGGCATTCTCGGCCAAGACGACTAACTGAGCCGACGGCGCTTTTTTCGCTCCGCGATTCGATCCTCTCAGGGCCGTGCGATGAGAACCGACGTGTCGACCGTCCGCACGACGCGATCGGTCGTGCTCCCGAGAAGACGCTCTTTCACCCCCGAGCGGCCGCTCGCACCGATGACGACGAGATCGACGGTCTCGTCGTCGCAGTAGGCCGCGATCACCTCGTAGGGTTCGCCCTCGCGGGTGAGTCGCTCGTAGGACATGTCGGCCAACTCGGCCCGGTTGGCGGCCTCCTCGAGAGCCGAGTCGGCTTCCTCCTCGAGTGTCTCCGTGAGCTGTGGCGCGATACTGCCGGACGCACCGGCGGACATCTCCGTCCTGACGTCGATGAGGTGAAGGAAATGGACGGTGGCTGCTTCGGCGTCTGCGATCTCGACGGCCTGTTCGACCGCTGCCGTGCTCGAGTCGCTGCCGTCGGTCGGCACCAGGGATTGATCCAGTCACGTGTCTCTACCTACCAACATCACTACATATAGTGAAGGTATATGTTCACATAAAACACGATGCGATCGATTCGCCAGTAGATGGACAACACGATGTCGAGTAAACACGAATTCCAACTGTTCTTTTTTGCCAGACTATCGTCGACAAATCGGGGCAGTGACGCCGAATCACGCCAGAATTGAGCGGAATAAAAAACCCAAGCAGTTTTGGCAAATGCTCGCGTCAGATGAACTATGCACACCTGTCGTAACTGCAACCAGTCGTTCCAGACCGAGCTCGCTCTCGAGTTACACCGCGATACGTGCAAAAAGGGACAGCTCTTCTGTCAGGTATGTGGTGATCGATTCCGAGAAGGTGACGCGACTCAGGACGGATGGCACTACGAGTGTCCGAACGAGGACTGTGACGGCGACGGGCTGCAAGAAGACCTCTATCGCGTCGAAGACGTTCGAGCCACGACCCACTGACTGCTTTCCGTCGAGTTTCCCGCTCCCTGTACTCTGATATCCGAGCGACGGCGCTCTCGTTAACGACGATTACTCTTCGTTACTCGAGGCCACGTCGACGACTCTCCGTCTCACCTGCCAGCGGTCGTGGAAACGCGAACCGAACGAGACCGATGCCTCGAACGGCCCCTTTCATACGTTCTGCTGTACCGGTTTCCAGGCGCACCCCAGGACGGGTCGCGGGCGCGCCGGCACCCACTGACAGCAGTCCGTCTCACACGGTACGAACGACCGCCGCTTTCCCACACTTTAATCAAGCCTGTTCCGTCACGACATGTATGGAACGGCTCACGCCACGAGTTCGAGTCGTCTGGCTTGCGCTCGCACTCGTTCGAGCCGCGATTCTCGGCGGTCTCCTCGTCGGCGGGGCGATCGCCCTCTCGCGGACTGCGCTCTCGGACGTTGCGCCGGTTCCCCTCGTGCCGACCGCAGCGGGACTCGCCGTCGTGCTCGCGATCGTCCGCATACTCGTCGCCTGGCGACGCTACGGCGTCTGGCGGTTCGAGCTTCGAGACGACGACCTGTACATCCGCCGGGGCGTCTTCACGCGAACCAAGACGGTCGTCCCCTTCGTCCGGGTCCAGCACGTCGACTCCAGGCGCTCGCCGCTAGAGCGAACGGTCGGCCTCGCGACGGTCGTCGTCTACACGGCCGGTTCGCGGAGTTCGGACGTCGCGATCCCCGGCCTGACGCCGGGACGTGCCGAGGCGCTTCAAGAGTCGCTTCGCCAACTCGCAATCGAGAGTGCGGGTGAAGACGCCGTATGAAGAAACTCCATCCAGCATCGGTCGCCGTCCGATCGCTCTCGCGCAGCCTCAACACCGGCTTCGTCTTTTTCGTCATCGGTGTCGTCGTCTCGCCGGGCGGCAACGGGATGGATCTGCTGTCGATCTTCGGCCTCGTCGTCCTCGGGATCATCACGGGAATCGCCTACGAGTTCGCCTACTACCAGCGGTTCAGATACGAACTCACCGCAGACACGTTCGACGTCACCTCCGGCGTCCTCTCACGTCGCACCCGTGAACTCCCGATCGGGCGGATCCAGAACGTCGACATCAGACAGAACGTGGTCGACCGACTCCTCGGTATCTCCGCCGTCCACATCGAAACCGCCGGCGGTGGTGAGACCGAGGTCAGCCTCCGATACGTCTCCGAGGCGGAAGCTCGCCGTCTCAGACGCCAGCTCCGGCAGGGCGCACGTACCGAAGCCGAAGAGACGGAATCACTCGAGGGTGAGGAAGCCGCTGCTGAATCCACAGCAGAGACGGCCGAGGAGGAAGAACTCCTCTTCGAGATCCAGCCCCGCGAACTCGCGATTCTGAGCGTTTTCACGATCGATCCGGGTGCGAGCGTACTGGGCGGGATCGCGCTCTCGTTTGCCAGCGGGTTCGATCCGACCACGCTAGTCCCCGCCGATCGCGTCGGGGGCTTCCCCGGACCGGCGACCGGCGTGTTCGCGCTCGCGTGGGGGCTCTTGCTCTTTTTGCTCGCCGCCTGGGTCATCAGTGCGCTCCTCACGTTCACCCGCTACTACGGCTTCCGGCTCACCCGTGCCGGCGACGAACTCTACTACGAGCGGGGGCTCCTCCAGCGTTACAGCGGGACGATTCCGCTCGAGAAGGTCCAGGCACTGACGATCTCGGAGTCGATCCCCTTCCGCTGGTTCGGCTACGCCGCGTTGAGCGTCGAGACGGCCGGCTACGCCCCTGGCCAATCCAACTCTCGCGGAACCGAGTCTGCGATCCCCCTCGCGGACGCCGACCGCGTCGCCGCACTCGCACGTGCGATCGAGCCCTTCGGTCCGATCGACCTCGAGTCGCCGCCCCGACGTGCTCGAGAACGGTACGCGGTCCGATACCTGCTGGTCGTCGCCGCCGCCGTTGGCGTCGCGTATCTGGTGGCGCGGTACACACCGTACCTTCGGCAGTGGTACGCCGTCGCCGTCGTCGCTGTCCTCGTTCCCGTCGCTGCCCACCTCAAGTGGACGAATCGCGGCTTCCGTATCGGCGAACGGTACTTCCTCTCGCGGACGGGGTTCTGGCGGCGAACGACGAAGATCATCCCCCACTACCGGGTGCAGGCCGTCCTCCACGAGGCGACGATCTTCCAGCGTCGCCGACACCTTGCCAGCGTGACGGCTGACACCGCCAGTTCCGCCTCGTTTTTCGGTCGGGCCGCGACGGCCCACGACGTCGATGCCGATCGGGGACTCGAGTTACAGGCCGATATCGAAGAGCGGCTCCAAGAGCGGCTTCGGAGACGAACGCGCCAACGCACCGTCGATCGGTGGTTTCGAAACTCAACAGAGCCGACCGACGACGCGTCGGTAGTCGACGAAGACGAGGACACCTGACGACCGTCTTCCCGCATTTCGCTGTCGGCACCTCGGCAACTCTGTATACCGTTATGTGATTTATGTGTCCAGGGGTGGACAGTGCTCAGCTCGAGGTACTGGAATTGAAAGCCACCGATAGGCGTCACAACGGTGGAACACACTGTTTGCACGATGGCTGTACAATAGGTTTGGAACCGGCCTCAGTGATGTCTGTCGTCGCTCTACCATCGGTGACTGCTGTGGGGTTCCGGACAACCCACGCCTTTCTTTGTCTTGCTCCGAGCAGAACCGACGCTGGGACTGGCTACGACGTTGACCGCTCGACCGCTATCCGCCCTAAATTGATTGCCGGACGAGAGCCGTATGCACTCTGTTGCCGGACGAGGGTCCGTGACCACCAGACCGCGTCGAGTGCAATCGAGATGAACCGGTTTGTCCGGCAGGATCGCTCGCGTCGAATCGCGTCGACGGTTCGTCCGACAGTACCTGTCGGAGCTGGACCGAGAACCGCTGACGCGCTCTGTAACGCTAAACGTGATAGAATCGCCACAGGCGCGTTCTAAGACGGTTCGATCGTAACTGATACCAGACGACCAGCGGGATGTCCACTGGCTTGATACCAGCATAGATCGTCCTGCGTGACGTACTGTGGCCGGAACTGGGAACCCTGGTTTACGGCAATTACCGGACGGACGTCCAAAACCTCACCCGTCGCACGTGGCCTGTGTGCACCAGCATCGCCGTCGGTGAGCGTGCTGGAGCCAATCGTAACGGTGACTACCCACGCTCAGCCGAACAGTTCGAGTCCGCGTCATCACCATGGAGATCGATCCGTGGCCGAGACTCGATGCGTTCCGACGGTACCCTCCTCACTCCGTTTGGATCCTGCCATACCCAGTGACCGTATCACATCGACGTGACGTTGACTCGAGCAACGAACAGGGCACACTGCGCAGATCAGTCAGAAAAGCGGAGAGAGCGACGACCGAGCGGACCCTCGTCAAGGACCCGTACCCACACAAAGCTGTCCGAGACGGTCGTCGAATCTCGCTGTCGCCGGCAGCGGCTGGACTGTTACTCCAACCAGACCGGTCTCGCTCGAGTCGTGGTGCCGACCGCGGATCGAGGTGTGATCGCTGGCTGGTGTTTCGCTCGAGCGAGAGAATGATACCGCTCATTGATTCCGACCAGACAACTTAGACACACGAATGCCGACTACGTATTGGGCCGGCGAGGCTGCGTCCAAAATAACATATCTGAAACGGTAGGACCAGTCTGTGGTATCTTGTATACGAATTTGTGGGGCCTTTAATGAAGCATATCTCAATCTGTAGGGTCATAACTGGCGCTATTTGGGTGCTGCTAACTGAGATAAATATACTTAGCTCAAATAATGGGTAGATTGAATATCATCGCGTTTGATGGATGCCGTATGAGCGATTCGGCCGACACGTCTCGAAAAACTGTCAAAACCTACGTCCCGGCCTACCAGAAATCCGAGTGGCAATCCCACGCCGACGACCTCGACATGAGTCAAAGCGAGTTCGTTCGGACGATGGTGCAGGCCGGGCGAACGGGGTTCGATCCCGCCTCAGAGGAACCCGATTCTCCGGACCCAGACCCTGGGGGTAACACCCTCGAAAGGCAGGTCCTCGAACTACTATCTTCTGACACGTATTCGTGGGACGAACTGCTCGAGGCGGTCTCCGACGACATCGAGTCGCGACTGGACGAGACCCTCGAGGACCTCCAGGCGACCAACCGGATTCGATACAGCGGACGCCACGGCGGGTACACGACTGTCGACGGTGGTGGCGATGGCGACTGAGCCCACTGGCGACGCGCCAGCGGACGTGGCTGACCCGATCGCGTACTTCCTCGACGACCAGCGGTATCACGGCAAGAGCGAACGGACGCTCGAGGCCTACGAACGAGTGCTGCGGCGATTCGAGGCCTTTCTCCGCGAGCGCTTCGACGTCGACGCGGTCGGCGCAGCCAAACGGCGGGAGTGTATGGCCTGGGTGCACTCACTGCGCGGCGAGTTCGAAGACAGCACGATCGCGACGTACGCCTCCTATCTCAATCGGTTCTACGACTACATGACCCGCGTCGGCGTCTTCGACGACAACCCGATGGCGCTCGTCATGGAGGAACTGTCCGAATCGATCGAGACCAATCCAACGCGACGCGACATTTCGGTGCCGGAAATGCGGTCGTTCGTCGCCGAAATCGCCCATCCTCTCGAGCGAGCCATCGTCGTTACCCTCCTCAAGACAGGAATGCGCGTCGGTGAACTCTGCAACCTCGATCTGCGGGATCTCCACCTCGAGACCCCGGGACTCGACCTCGCGTGGACGCCCCGCGTCGGGCTCGAGCAACGCCCCGAATCGATGTTCGTCTCTGCCGAGCCGGCCCGCGGAACGACCGTCAACGGTGAGGAACGGACGGCCTCGAACAAGCGAAAACGGGACACGGTCGTCCCCGTCGACAGTGAACTCCGGCGAGTGGTATGCGAGTGGCTGGCGATCCGCCCGGACGCGGCATCGCCGTCACGGCCGCTCTTTCTCGATACCCGTGACTCGTGGGGCGAGCGACTCACGCCGTCGGATGTCCGCTATATCGTCGAGAAACATGCCCGCGACCACGGCTGGTATCGCACCGGCGGCGGGACCCAGGAGAACGTCACGCCACACTACTTCCGGCACTTCTTCACGACACATCTGCGGGATCGAACCGGGGATCGAGGAATCGTCCAGTACCTCCGGGGTGACGTCGCCGGCGACGTGATCGATACCTACACCCACAACTGGGGCGATCGTGTCCGAGAGACATATCTCGGATCTATCTACTCCGTGACCCAGTGACTGAAGTCGGGTGTTTGGAGCGATCTCGGCTATTACGGCGGTTGTAGGTCGGTTGACTGTTGATTACTTGCGCTTGTACCCACGGTCTGCCGAAATGAACCTTGGCCGAACCAGTTTCCCGAGAAATAACTACTACTATACTCACATCTACTGTCGCAGTTCGCACTAATAAATCGCATACTGCTATACCAATATGTGCGATCGTTGTGGCCGTCAGCGAGAACTATCTCTCGAGATTGCAGCGTCGGCCTCCGAGGAGACCATCGACCTCTCCCATCTAGCTGTCAACTAGCAGTAGTATTCGTTGTATTCGGGAATCGAACAACGTGCGACGAACGATCGATACCAGTGACGACCTCGAGGCTTTGAAGTCGTCACTGAACGTTTCCGTAACTGACTGTACAATCGGGATTGGCTGCTACCCACACCGACAGCCTGCGTTCGAGTGTTTATTGACCGACCGCGAGTTCCGTCTCGAGATCTGCACCGTTCAGCAGCGTGCGGACGCGATCGACCGTGTCGGTGGTTTCCGCGGTGTTCTCAAGTAGGACGGTCTCGCTCGGGAACAGCTGTTCGCCGAGCAGAAGGCCGTGGTCCCGTGCGGTCGAACCGGTGACGGTCAGATAGACACCGAGGCCCGCGTCGGCGATCGCTGCCTCTTCCTCGCGGCCGTCTTCCGGATAGTGAAAGTCGACGCCGTCGAGCGTTCGCGTGCCGAGTACCGCCTGCACGAGCCGTTCGTATCTGGGCTCGATACAGAGTGGCCCCTCGTAGGTCTCGAGGAAGTCCCGATCGATCGATTCAGCGGACGGCGCGACCTCGGGCGTGGCCAGTAGCGTGTGGTAGACGGTGTCTCCGAGTCCGGTGACGACTTGTACGTCGGTGTCGGCGGGATTGATCCGAGCGTTTACGTCGGCGATCCGGTCGAGCGGCTCCGGCCGGAGCTCGACGACCTCTTCGAGGACGAGATCGGCGCTGTCGAATCCGAGCGCGAACTCGTGGGTCCGCAGCGCGCGGAACGGCTCCTCGCGGCCCACGAGTTGGACCGCCGCGCCGGCGGGTGCGCCTTCGACGTCCGACAGCGGGATCGTGACGCTGTCGAAGACGATCCGTCGCGGTTTGCCGGCGCGGTCGTCGCGCAACAGCGTGTACTCGGGTGCGGTCGAGTCGTCGACAGTACTGTAGTCTGCGAGACGATGGTAGACGTCCTCCTCGTCGGGATCGATAGTCCCTTTCGTGAGTGCCTTTTCGTGACGAAGCGTCGAGGTAATGTCGTCGGCGAGGTCGGGGACGCCGAGGCGACCTGCGATCCGATCGAGTACTGACTCGAGCGGTCGCCCCTTTCGTGGAACAGCGATCGGTATCGTCTCGCCCATCGACCAGTTCTCAATCGGCGACGGATAAACGAGTTGCGTTTCCGGCACAGTCCGAAATCGATGGGTGACACTGCCGGACAACACGGGTCACACACCGATCGCGCAAGACGCCGTCAACAGCAGTGACAGGCGTTGCGACGCAATCGGGTGATCGCGAATTCTGTTCGATAATATGATAACTGTGTCGCTCAGTCGGCGAACATCGAACCGAGCTGGTCGCGCCAGTCCTGGATGTCCGTCACGTCCTCTCGAACCGTCTCGAGGTCGTCCGCGACGGTTTCGAGGTCGGCTTCCACGTCGTCGACGGTGTCCGTGAGGTCGGTGACGTCCTCGTCGATCTCCGCGACGGTCTCGTCCAATTCGTCGATGTCGCCGGTGACATCGCTTAGGTCCGTCTCGAGATCGGCGTTCCAGTCGGTGAGATCGGCTACGTCAGCGTCGAGTTCATCGACGTGCGATTCGGTGTCCTCGAGTCGCTCGTCCATCGACGCGAGATCGTCTTCGAGTGCCTCGAGATCGGCCTGGACCTCCTCGATGAGCTGTGCCCCGGTGCCGTTGTCCTCGAGGAACGTTTCGAGTGCGTCGGTGTAAGCGGCGACCTCCTCGACGCGGGACTGAAGGTGGTCGACTTTCGCGATCTCCGGCCCAGAGGGCTCGAGGTCGAGTTCGGCCTGAATCGTCTCGAGATCGTCGTCGTCGACCGTTCCGTCGCGGATCTCGGTCGCAAGGCGGGCCGCAATCGAGCCCTCAAATTCGACGGGAGCGGTTTCGGCGACAGCCGACTCATCAGCTGCGTCATCAGTGTCTGCTGCCGGTTCGTCAGCGTCGGCTCCGTCGGCCGGATCCGTCTGCTCGGCTGCCGCTTCGACTGTCTCGTCGCTATCGCTGGCTTGCTCGAGTGACTCCGCGGCGTCGTCGGCCGTGTCGGCTTCGACCTCGGGGCCTTCCGTTTCAGGCTCGTCGGCGCTTGCCTCGAGCGGTTTGGTCGCGTCGTCAGTCTCGAGCCCCGTCTCGTATTTGTCTTCTTCGTCATCGGTGTCCGTACTCGATTCGTCCTCGGGAGCCGTCTCGTCCGCGTCAGTCTCGATCGTCACATCGAGTTCGTCATCGTCGACATCCGATTCGGTATCCGCCTCAGCAGTCGGTTCGTCGTCAGCTTCGACAGCCGGTTCGGTGTCCTCCTCAACAGCCGGTTCGTCGTCGTCCTCGGCAACCGGCTCGTCTTCGTCAGTCGATTCGGTCTCGCCCTCGCCGGCCAGTTCGGTGTCGTCCTCAGCAATCGCCTCCTCGTCTTCGATGGACGGCTCTTCGTCCTCGTCGAATCCGAGATCGATATCCGGCTCATCGTCCTCGACGGAGAGGTCCCCATCCTCGTCGAACCCGAGATCGATATCCGGCTCATCGTCCTCGACGGAGAGGTCCCCATCCTCGTCGAACCCGAGATCGATATCCGGCTCATCGTCCTCGACGGAGAGGTCCTCGTCCTCGTCGAATCCGAGGTCGATGTCCGGCTCGTCTGAAGCGTCCGCCTCGAGCGCGGATTCGTCGTCTTCCGGGAGCTGTTCGTCCCCAAATCCGAGGTCGATATCCGGTGTCTCGTCGTCGTCCTCGTCGTCGACTGGATCGGGATCGGTGTCGACGTCCCCGAGATCGAGATCGAGTCCCGAGGAGTCGTCAGCTACGTCGTCTTCGTCGGCTGCGTCGTCTTCGTCGTTCTCGAGGCCGGGAACGGCATCCGATTCACCCGCAATCATGTCCTTGACGGCCTGATTACGGTCTTCAGAGACGATGTTGCCAATGACCTCGTCGTCGACTTCGTCGGCATCCGAGCGGTCGTCGTCGCCGGCCTCGAGTTCGACGATCACCGGCTCCGTGAGAAACTCCGCGGCTCGGCTTTCGTCCTCGATCTGAATCCCGTAGACGGTTTCGAGCTCGCTGTCGGGCTCGAGCGTTGTGGTGAACTCGACGTGGTTGTCCTGGTAGGCAGTCCAGTCGTCGCTGTGATAGTCGGGGTGGAATCCGACTTTGTCCATCGGGAACGATTCGGGGATTTCCTCGGCGAGCTGGATCGCGACCGGCTCGTCACGGGCCGATTCGATCTCGAATCGGATCGCAGGAACGGGAAACTCGTCCGCTTCGAACGTCTTCTGAACTGAGATCCCGTCGGCGCTGACCTCGATTACGTCGTCCGTATCCGCGGTGCTGGTCATATGGGACCAACGTTACCATACCATTACTATAAAACGTGCGGACAGTTTGGAAATCGTTACAAAACCGCGCGATCGCCGATCTCGACGATCTCGAGCCGCTTTGGATACGCGAAACTGGCCGTGTGGTGGTGCAGCGCCGTGGGATCGGCAGTCAGACCCTTCCACATGTCCCAGTGACTCGGCAGGAGCCGATCACACTCGAGGGCGGCGGCACATTCGACGAGCTGGTTTTCGTCGTTGTACCAGCGGGTTCGTTTAGGCTCGCGGGTCTGTTTGTCGGGGATCTGCCCGACAGTGCCGAAGGCAAACACTGCGAGATCGATGTCGTACTCGTCGCCGATCCGTTCGAACTCGTCGGTCGGCTTCGTATCGCCACCGTGGAAGAAGGTGCCGGCGTCGTGTTCGAACACGTAGCTGACGGGATGGGTCGCGTCGGGATCGTTGGCCTGCTCGACGTGGACGGTGAACTCGCCGATCTCGAGGGTGTCGCCTTCGGAAACCTCGGTCAACTGCTCGTCGTCGACGTCCCACTCGTCGGTCCACGCCTCTTCGTCGCGGGCTTTCGCGACGCTATCGTCGGGAGCATAGAAAGTCGCGCCCGTGTTCGCGAGGATCGGCGCCTGACTCGGGCCGTGGACGTGGTCGGTGTGTTCGTGGGTCGCGAAGACGGCGTCGGCCTCCGCGACGTCGTCGGGATCGAACGGCACGGGGATCATCCGGACCGTCCGCGGCGGATCGCCAAGCCCGAGGTACGGATCGATGTAGATCGTCGTTCCCTCGGACCCTTTCAGGACGAAGCCGTTACAGCCGAGATACCAGACGGCGACACCGTCCGGAGTCGCGTCTTCGACGTCGCGGACGAGCCAGTCGTCCCAGTCGCTTTCGATCATACTCGAGGCTGTGGGGACCGACTGGGTAAGTGTTGTCGTCTCCTCGTCTATGGGAGGACGAATCGCGGTCGGCGTCCAAGCGGAGTCAGTGCCGTCTCATCGCCCGATACTGCCGTCGCTCACGCCACGCTCTCGCCACCGTCTGGCTTCGGCGCAGTTACGAAGAGCGTGGCTGGGCGCGATAGATCTGGTGGTGGGCCGCGAGCGTGTGGCTGTCCTCACGCCGTTCGACGGTAATCTGCTCATCGGTCGCTGTCGCCGCCGTGTCGTCGTCGGACTGTCGCCACTCGGCGCGAACGATCGGCTGGTCCCCATCGGCGACTCGTCCCGTTTCGGGGTCGTACTCGACGAGCGAGGCGTCGGCCAGCATGGGCACGTGAACGTGAACAAGCGAGGTCAGTACCTCGTCGACGCGGTCCCGAGCGACCTCACGGGCGGTCGTCTCTGCCTTGCGAGCCGCAATACGACGAGCCAGTGTTTCGGTCTCGAGCGGGCGATCCGCATCGACCAGTATCGACAGGATCGCCCGCCGGTGTTCATCGGCAAGCGCACGGAACACCGCGTCGAGCGTCGCGTCGTCAGCGCCGTGGCGCGTCGAAACGACTGCCTCGAGATGAGGATCGTCGAAGGCTGCATGCTCACCGAGCGCGACCGTCCCGTCGTCGGATTCCTCGAGGAGGCCGACATCGATCAGCGCTGGGACCAGTCGATGATGGAGGTCGACGAGTGCCTGTCGATGGTCCTCGTCAGTCACCTCGGCGGACCGTTTGTCCATCGTTACTGCTGCGAGATGGCGCGCAAGATCGTCTTTCCCGATCCTGTCGGGCGACTGCCGATGGACGAGCCGGAGAACGGTTCGTCGACGGGTGTCGGCGAGGGCGTCGAAGAACTCATCACGGACAGCGGCCGTCGATCCGCTCGAAGCTGAGTTACTCATCGACTACTGGTCGGTGACTAGTGGGCAAAAGAACACCTCCAAACTGATTTGGGAACCACACCAGAATGCAGTATTTATACACTATCTTCGACAATACACACTCTTTTTGTGAGGATGGTAGTAGCATATTTCGCTATGGCTGCCGAGCTTTCAGTTCCATAAACTCGTCACTGAACAACAACTGACCACGAAACGCGTGACGGCCACGGAAAGAGCGCCGACAGAAAACCCGTTACCAGGTGCCGTGGAACGTATCGAACGAGAGGCTATCGAGTGGTTCGTCGCCGACGGCGATCCGGTACTCGCCGGGAGTGAGCATCGGCTTGTGGAACTGCGGGCCGTCGTCGGTCGTGATCCGCGGACAGCCGGTGTTGACGAACGCGTCCATATCGAAGTTGCGCAGTCGGTCGGGAGTCACCTCGTCCATCGTGATGAGGTAGGCGTTGTCGTTGTCGTCTAAGATCTCCTGGGCGATCTCCCAGCGACCCTGGCCGATCTTGGTACAGAAGATGACTCCCCACTTCTCGGCGTCCATCGCGCGATGGATCGCGCCGTAGCGCTGCTTCATGAACTTCTCCGTGTCCGCGACGGTGACGACGTTGTTGACCGGATCCGCGATGACGACGTGTTTGTCGGGGTGTTCCATCGCCAGTCCCAGCGGGTGGAACTTGCCGCCGCCGACGTACAGCACCTGGTCGGCCGGAACGTCCGCACTCGCGTAGTTACAGCCGAGCACCTGCCCCTCGTGAGTCAGCCGCTCGTCGCCACGACGGCTGTGAACCTCGTACCCGCGCTCCTCTAGGAACGCCGTCATCTCGTCGTACCGGTTCATATGCTGGGCCGTCGTCACGAGGCCGACGCCCTCGGTCTCCTCGGGCGACTCGAGCGTCTCGAGCGCTTCCTCCATGATCGGTTCGACCTCCACGTTCGAGAACAGCGGCACGTAGATGACCTTGTCCGTGTTCTTCATCGGCGAGTGGCCGAAGTGAACGAACACGTCGGTGCGTTTCATCAGATAGGTGTCGAGGTCACAGGCCCCATAGCAGGGCTGGCCCGACAGCATGAACGTCACGTCGTCGTCGGCCAGTTCCCGCAGGTCGTCGGCGACGGCTGGGCCGCGTCGCTTCAGCCCCTCGGGGAACTGCAGTCCGACCTTTTTCGCGTCTCGCTCCTCGATTGCGGCGACGATCTCCTCGAGTTCGTAGTCCCACTCGCGATCGTGTTTGAGACGCATCCCGGTGTTCCTGAGGTCGCCCTCGCTGTACTCCGGCTCCTGACTCATTGACAGCCCTTGCGGCCACGAACGTATATACTGCACGCTGTCGAGAGCGGAGAATATCGGCGCCCCTCAAGACTGCTCGCGTACACGTCGCGGCTGCGTGGTCGTCCCGAACTCACACGTCGCGAACGCGGCCCGGAAATCGTCGTCGTCGAACGATCCTACCAGTTCGTCGAGTTCCGTCAATACCTCGTCGAGCTCCCGTTGCAGCGTCTCGGACTGTGCGGCGACTGCGGTGTCGGTTCCGGCCTCGAGCGCGCCCCGTTCAGTCGCGAGCGTCGTACACTCCGCGATCAGCTCGTCGTACCTGGCGCGACGGACGAGCCTGTCGACGGTCTCGAGAACCGCGTCCTTCTCGACGGGTTTGACGAGCGTGTTGCCGATGGAAAACCGGGAGTCGTGGGTATCCGTGCTCTCGCGGAGGATCGCCATCGTCTGTGTCGTCGCGCGGCGTTCGATCTCGGCTGCGACGACAGCTCCGGACACTGTCAGGAGGTCATGACCGACCACAACTGCGTCGGCAGCCTCGAGGAGTGCGATCGTCTCGTCCCCGTCCGTCGTCGCTTCGACTCGGTAGTCGTCGAGCCACGATCGCAGTCGATCGACGACGGCGGGATCGTCATCCGCGACGAGGACGGTGTTCGTATTACCAGCCATTATTCGAGATAGAAGTAGCTTTTGGCCCAACCGTCATCAAACTATGGAGTCATTCGCTGCAAGTTACACGTTGCGCCGCGATCGACGTGTCGTGTCACTGCTGGTCCTGGCGATGCAGCGGTCCTGCCCAGCAACCATCTGGTAGCAGCTTCCAGTGGCCTCTGCACGGCTCGAGCCAGGCGGTCGTCGAGTTCGTTTCTCGTCCCAACAGTCATAGTACTGGAGCATAAACGGGGGGTCAATGGCAGCGGAACAGGCCCCAGACGGGTATCTCTTCGACCTCTACCGCCAATACATCGGTGAACCGGAGGACCGGACCGACGTCTACGTCGGGTTCGGTCTGTTCCTGGGCGGCATCGGGCTGGCAGTCGTCGCATTGTTGCTCTTTCTCTGGGGCAACACGTACACGCCACGATCCGCCGACTACTTCGCGTGGGTCGGGCCCGCGTACGCGATCGCGATGTTGGGTCTTCCCATCGTCATGCTCGGGATCGTCACGCTTCTCCCGTCGGAACGACGGATGTTGTACACATCGATCGGCGGCGTCGCGATCACTGTCGCCGCGGTCGCCGGCTTCCTCGTCGTCTATCCCCACGATTGGAACGGCTATGGTGACGACTACACCGTTCAGGTGGTTGCGGTGTACGCCGTCGGGCTCGCCGGGATCACCGCCTCGACGGGCGCAGCACTGATCGCCCACTATCTCGACCTGGCACAGCAGGCCGAGGTGGTGGTGACCGACGAGGAAGACGACGACCCTGACGTGACCGACGCGGAGGTCCAACAGGACATCGACGACGCGATGGAGGACGTCGAACTCTCGTGGGGCGGCGTCGAGAAGACCGAACACAAACGCCTGAGTTTCTCCGAGGACGACTTCGACGACGTCAACGTCGACACCGACGTCGGTACCACGACCACCCGATCCTCGGGCGTCGACGCACAGGTCGCCGGCCTCAAGGGCCTGAAAGGGGGCGAGACGAAACAGACCACCTCGAGTTCGACGGTCGACGACCAGACGGCGAAGCTCAAAGAACTCCGCGAGCAACAGCGGGCCGAAGAACTGGCGACGGCCGACGACAGCAGTGCCGTCGAGACGGTGACGTCTCCGGTCTCGAATCTACTCGAGCGGATCCGGGAGCTGGTAAAACGGAATTAACGTCGGACACCCAAAAGAAATAGCGTCTTTCTTCATAGTATCAGATCTGTAAGTGGCGTACATAGATTTATAATCCGTCGGTTTCCTTCCCCACACATGGCCAAAGGCCTAGACGTCGGGACGATGAACATCCTGTCTGCACAGCAGGATGGAACCGACACGGTATTCGTGCAACAGCGTAACTCATTCGTCGAGATCGAGTACTCGGATATGGCCGAGCAGATGCTTTCGCGAAGCGAAGTCCTTCATATTCGCAAAGACGACAAGGTCTATGTCGTCGGCGACGACGCACTCAACTTCGCGAACATCTTTAACAAGGAAACCCGCCGACCGATGAAACACGGGATCCTCTCGAACGACGAACAGAGCGCGATCCCGATGATGAAGCTCATCATCGAACAGGTCGTCGGCGAGCCCGCCTATCCGGACGAGAAGCTCTATTTCTCGACGCCAGCGGACCCAATCGACTCGGATCTGTCGACGCTGTATCACCAGAAGACGATCGAGTCCTTCCTCGATGACATGGGCTACGACGCCGAGCCGATCAACGAAGGGATGTCCGTCATCTACTCCGAACTCGCGGACAACAACTTCACCGGCCTCGGTATCTCGTTCGGTGCCGGCATGACGAACGTCTGTCTGGCCTACTACGCGGTGCCCGTCATGAAGTTCTCCGTCGCCCGCGGTGGCGACTGGGTCGACGAGCAGGCCGCCCGCGCGACCGGCACGCCCGTCGACAAGGTCACCTCGATCAAGGAGGACGACTTCGAACTCGACTTCACGACCGACGTCGGCGGCGTCGAGGGTGCGCTGTCGATCTACTACGAGAACCTGCTGGACTACGTCATCGAGAACATCGTCCAGGAAGTCGACGAGGAAGACGTCGAAGAAGGCCTGGATGTCCCCGTCGTCGTCACCGGCGGGACCTCGAGCCCCGACGGCTTCGAGGCGCTGTTCCGTGACCACCTGGAAGAGGCGAACATTCCGTTCTCGATCAGTGGCGTCTCGCACGCGAACGAACCGCTGTACAGCGTCGCCCGCGGTGGTCTCGTCGCGGCTCGCTCCGACGAGGACGTCGATCACGAGGAGGAAGCGGACGAAGCGGAAGCGGCAGCTGCAAACGAGTAATCCACCGCCGCTGTGGCGGTCCTTTTTCGCGTCTGCGGCGTCCAGAGAGCGGCTCGAACGGGTCAGCGATCAGTCGACTGCTCGTAAAACCGGTTAAACGCGTCCCGCCAGGACTCGACCTCCTCGCCGGTCGGCTGGTGTTCGACGGGAATGTCGGCGAACCCACAGCGAGAACACATGATCGTCGATACCTCGCCGAGCGAGAGTTCTTCGATCGCACCCCCACACCGTGGACACTCCTCCATACCTGTAACTTTCGCGGACTGTCCTTAACTCTATTCGAACGTGTCGTGAAACGGGAACGTCCCTGCGCAGTCGACCGGTCGCCGCGCCCGAGACCTCGGGAAGTCCATTACGCTCGAGCACTGACGATCGGCTATGTCCGATCTCTCACGGCGCACGCTCGCCCGTCGACTCGAGTCGGTCGCGGACTTCGCCGACCCGTCCGCGCGCCTCGAGCAGTATCTCACCCCGCCGGAACTGGCCGCACATCTGTGTCATCTGGCGGGACTGCAGGGCGATCTCGAGGGGCAGATCGTCGACCTCGGGACCGGTACGGGGATGCTCGCGATCGCGGCCACGCTGGCCGGTGGCAACGCCGTCGCGGCGATCGACGTCGACGCCGACGCGCTCGCGACCGCCCGACAAAACGAACGGGCGGTCGCCGGTGGCAACAGCGACGACCGAACGATCGAGTGGCTCCGTGGCGACGTCACCCGGCATCCCTTTTCGTGCACCGACGCCACCGTGCTCTCGAATCCCCCGTTCGGTGCACAGCGCGGAAATCGCCACGCGGATCGGGACTTCCTCGAGACGGCACGCGAGATCGGAGCGGTCTCCTATACGATCCACAACGAAGGGAGCCAGGAGTTCGTCGAGTCGTTCGCCGCCGACGAGGGCGGGGAGGTGACCCACGCGTTCCGGGCTGCGTTCCCGCTGCCCAAGCAGTTCGACTTTCATACCGAAGCCGAGGCGACGCTCGAGGCGGAGGTCTTCCGCATCGAGTGGCCGACGCGGTCGTAATCCGCGACACGGAGTCGCGGTCAGGATCCGTTGTACGTCTCCTCGCTCGCGATCGCGACCCGCGTTCCGTCGGCGGCCGCGTAGATCGTCTCGTCGTCGCGCTCGAAGGTGAGGCCGCCGGCCGTCGCCGTCCCGTTTTCTCGTGGGATCGGCGTCGTCGCGACGGCGTCGGCTTCGCTCGAGTCGACCGCGAGGACGAACGTCCCGTCGTCGGAGCCGACGGTCACGTTTCGGCCGGCGATCCGTGCGTCGGCCTGCGAGTCGTTGGATTCATACGCCAGCTGGCGGTCGTCGCCGCTCTCCCACAGCCAGACCTGATAGACGGTGTCGTTGCCGACCGGTTCCCAGCCGGTGCGCTCGACGTGGACGTCCTCGCGCCAGCCGGGGCCGCCGACAGTGACCGTCTCCTCGCCCGTAAAAGCGAGACGCTGGGTGCTGATCACCTCGAGCCAGATCTCGCGGCGCTCGCTGGCGACGATCACCCCGCTTGCCTCGAGACCCTCGTCGCTCTCGATGGCCTCGATGCCGATCCCGGAGACGAGTTCGTTCGGGACGCCCTCGACGTACTCGACCGTGTAGTCTTCGATCTGGACGGCCGCATCCGACGATGCCGTCGCGTCGTCGACGACGAGGAAGTTCGCGGGGACGGCGACGCCGCCGAGGATCGCGAGCACGACGACGACCGCCAGGAACGCGGCTCGTCTGCGAGTCAACTGCGCAAGCAGGCTCGGCTCACGATCGCGGCCCGCTTTGGCTATCTCGCGGACGCGCTCGAGTCGGGCCGTGACGACGCGATCGCGGGCGCTCCCGGCGAGCTCGAGCGATCTGGCGACCGACGGCGGCTCCACCCCGGCTGACTGCGTCGACCCATCGTCGGATCGGTCGATCAGTCCTCGGAGTCGCGGCGGGAAAAGGGGTGTCTCGGAGGCAGTCATCGACAGCGTGACGACGAGTGCGAGCACCGCGACGACGGCGACGCCGGGCCCCTGGTAGAGAATGAACGTATCGTCGGCACCGTACCAGTAGATCGCCCACAGCCGCTTCGAGAACCCAAAGAGGAGCACGGCAAGCCAGAGCCACAGCGGGTTGGGCCGGGCGTTTCGCCGCTCGAGGAGGGCGATCCCGAGAACGAAGCCGACGAAAAGCCCGAGCGCGTGGCCCTGGATGGCGATGCCGGCCCAGGAGGGTGCCGACGGCGGGCTGGGCTCGGCGGTATAGACGCGGATGGGCTCTTGAAGCGCGTAGTAGAGGCGCAAGACGACGCCCTGGACGCCGAGTGTCGCGATAATCGTCGCGATGGGGTAGTGGACGATCGCGAAGCCGGCGAGCGCGAAGACGACGCCTGAAAAGCCGATCACGGGGCCGAGTGCGAACAGACTCGTGAGGAGGCCGACCCCGACGACGGCAAGCGGGAAGAGCACAAACGCACGGAGTCGCGGATCGGTGTGCCACGCGTCGGGACGGTGTGGATCGCGTTCGGTGGTGTAGTGTCCCCAGGCGTACTCGGCGATCGGGGCGACGACGGCCGTCCCGGCGAGGTTCCCGATGAGATGACCGGGCCCGGCGTGGGAAAACGCTGCCGTCACCATCCCGAGCGGGTAGAAGTACGACCACGTGCGGAAGGGGATCGTCACGGGATCGTCGAAGTCCGCCAGGCCGCTCTGGACGACCAGATAGACGCCGAGGACGAACGCGATCACGACCAGCGAGCCCCACGGGACCCCGTAGACGAGCCGCGCTCGAGCCACGTCGTACCAGTCTCGTGCTGGCCGGTGGACCCATCTGACGACTGCGATCGAGCCAACCAGCGACACGGCGACGACGACCGCCAGCAGGGCCCCGAGGGTGCGCATATGCCGTGGTTCGAACGGCGCCGTATAGTGGTTTGCCTTCAGCGAAGCCGGTCGGCCTCGGCGTCCGCTCCGGATGAGGGCCGGCTTCGAAAGGTACAAGCGGCCGACGGCCGCACTGACTGACATGGAACTGCGGGTCACCGAGAGCACCGAGAACGAACTCTCGATCGAAATCGCCGGCGAGGATCACACGTTCATGAACGTGCTGAAGGGTGCGCTGCTCGAGCACGACGACGTGAGCGCAGCGACCTACGACGTCAACCCCGAACAGTCGGGCGGTCAGACCGAGCCCATCCTGACGATCAAGACCGAGGGCGCGGACCCACTCGAATGTCTCGAGGAGGCGGCCGTGACCGTCCGCGAGAAGGCGACGTCGTTCCGCGACGCGTTCGAAGCAGCCGCATAAGCCGGCAGCACAGTCTCGATCGAACCCGATCGGACAGCTCTCGACTCTCTTTCAGACGGACCGCTGGACGTCACGACTCTCGAGATACCGTAAACTCGTGGGCGCGGAGCCACCGCGGTTGCTTGTGCCTCTCGGGTGATGCCCTCAACACGCCGCGTAGAAGGCGTAGACGTCACCGTTCGGCGCGACGTGGACGTCGATCCCTTCGGCGTCGTAGCCGGTCTGCATATCCTCACCATACCGTGAGCCGAGTTCGCCGGCGATGGCGTCGGCGAGTGCGGATTCGTCCTCGTACTCCCCGATGGAGGAGTTGGGAAGCGTCACCGGTGCACCGACGACGCTCGCCTCACCACAGCCGTGATCGAACTCGTCAGCATCGACGCCGCCCGGCTCTCGCTCCTCGAACTCGATCGCCACGAGCCGGCGGTTCTGGTACTCCGCGTACGCGGCGAGTCCGTCGTCGTACGCCCGACTATCCGACGAGGTCCGATCCGCCTCGAGCCGGTCGTGGACCAGCTCCGCCGTCGCCGCGAGATCGATGCCCGATGCCTCGGCTCCCTCGCCGGGTGCGTCCGGCGGCGACGGTGGCCCGATCCCCGGCAGCACCGACGGTGGCACGATCCCCGTCACGAACAGGGCGATGACGAGCGCGATGACGGCAAGTACCGGAAGATAGGGCTTCGCGACCGCGAGCCAACTCGGGGTCTCGAGATCGCGCTCGAGCCCCTCGTAGGTCTGCTCGACTTTCTCGAGGTCGGGGTTGCCACAGCGAGAACACGGCGGGGTGTTTCGGACGTGTTCTCGGCCGCAGTTCGTGCAAGCCCAGACGTAGTCGGGACCGGTGTCGACGGTGCCGGACGGCACCGGTTCGCCGTCGGGATCGCCGCTGGCAACTGCGCTGTGCTGGCCCTCGCGGTTCTCGTCCGCTCGGACGACTGCTTTCTCGAAGGTGTTATGCCCGCAGTTGTCACAGGGGGGATCGTTCTCCGCGTGTGGCTTGCCACACCACGTACACCGCCACTTCACTACTTGAGGAGGAGGACTCCGAGAAAATAAACGTGTGGGTGTTAGCCGCGTCAGCCGCGTCTAGCGACGAACCGGGACGCCGTGCTCGTCGAGATAGGCTTTCGTCTCCTCGATCGAGTACTCGTCGAAGTGGAAGATCGAGGCCGCGAGGCCGGCGTCGGCACCGGCCTCGGTGAACACGTCGTACATGTCTTCGGGGCTGCCACAGCCCGAGGAGGCGATGACCGGCGTATCGACGGTCTCGCAAACGGCGTTCGTCAGCGGCAGGTCGTAGCCGTCTTTCGTGCCGTCCTTGTCGATCGAGTTGACGAACAGCTCGCCCGCACCGCGGGATTCGGCCTCCGCGGCCCACTCGAGGACGTCGATCCCGGTCCCTTCGCGGCCACCTTTCTTCGTACACTCGAACCAGCAGGACTCGCCGTCGATCTCGACGTAGTGCTCTCCTTGCTCGTCGAAGCGCCGTCTGGCGTCGACGCTGATGACGATACACTGGTTGCCGAAGGCTGCTGCGCCCTCGTTGATCAGCTCGGGGCGCTCGAGCGCGCCAGTGGTGATCGAGACCTTGTCCGCGCCGGCCCGCAGGGTCTCTTTGATATCGTCGGTGGTGCGGATACCGCCGCCGACGGTCAACGGGATGAAGACCTCGTCGGCGACGTCGCGGACGACGTCGAGCATCGTCTCGCGGCCCTCCGCGGAGGCAGTGATATCGAGGAAGACGAACTCGTCTGCGCCCGACTCGTTGTACGCCTTGGCCATCTCGACGGGATCGCCGGTGTACTTCAGGTCTTCGAAGTTGACGCCGGTGTAGACCGCCGGATTGCCGTCCTCATCGAGGTCCACGTCGATACAGGGAATGACTCGTTTGGTCAGGACCATGTGGTAACTACTACACGGTTCGAACCGAGGATAGTAAAGCCGTCTGGATCGGGCGGTGTCTGCCATCGGTTCCGCCGTCCCAAGCCAGTGTAGGTGGTGTTAAGTGCCAGAGCCGAAAACGGGCGCGTATGGCAGACGACACCGAAACTCCCGACGATTCTGGAGCCGACGTCGGTCACGATCTCGAGGCCGAGCGAACGACCGCACCGATGAGCCCGTACTCGGCACGGGACGTCGCGATTGGCGGCGTCGTCATGCTCGTCGGCGTGGCAGTCGCGTTCGGGATCCCGCTGCTCACGATGGGCGTCTGAGACTGTCGACGACCCGCCCGGCTTTTCCGGCAGCATGCGATCGGACGATACAGCGTCTTTTCCCAGAAGCGGCGGGGCTGGATGCGTACGCTGTCGGATGGCTGAACTGACTGCCGAAAATCCAGACGTTAGAAGACGTATTCGTCGTCGTGGCCCATCATCCCGTCGTCTTCCAGGCCGGTTCCGCCAGTCGCGCCCTCGTCTTCGTCCATCGGTCCACTCGTCTTGTAGGCCTTGATACCCGTCGACAGGAGGTCCTCGATCGCTTCCTCGCGGTTGACGAACTCACCGCGTTCGACCATCTGCGCGATCTGCATCTCGAGGTGCTCCGGGATAGTGATCTCTACTTTCGGCATCTGATTCGGCTTTCGGCGAGGGGGTATTTAGGTTTGACGGGGAATCTACACGGAGTGGAAAGAAAAATTCAGGCAGCCGAAACGACAGTTGGTGCTCGAGCGGCGTTCGCCCATCGATACCGTGACGGAGGAACGTGTCCACACGGTAGGCGTCGACCTACCGGTTACCCATCATCGAGTCGAACGCCTCCCGCAGCTTCGTCCCTGGCTGGGTCAGCGTCTGGAGTTGCCGGCGCATCTTCCGCTGGTTGAAGTAACTCGCGAACGCGAGAATCGTCGGCGGCCAGAGCCCGACGAACGTCCCGAGCTGGCGCTCACCGCGGATGAAGAAGTAGTACAGCGAGAGTCCGACCGACGCGGCCGACGCGACGAACGCGGGGCCCATTGCGTCTTCGCCGATCTCTTGCGGTTGCGTCTCGGTTACGTCTTGCTCCGTTAGTTGTTGTCTGCTCGCCATGCATCGATAGCCTCGGGGAGATTGTACTAAGGAGTAGCGAGGGTTTCGCTGGAAATCGACGCGTGGTGATCGTTTCGTGATCGTTTCGCACCGTTTTGACGTCTGCGCCGGCTGCTGAATACGGCGTTTCTCGAGGGGGCCTGGTCGGCCGATACTGGTCTCCGAGCTGACTGTTGGGAACGCCACGTTCGATCAGCTCGGTCCCACCGGCGATCGCTCGAGCCCGGTATTGAGCGCTCGAGTCGTGCCGGTTCTCTCGTTACAGCCGACAGTTGCAGCCGATGGCGTCACACCTACGGCCATCGGCACGAACCAACGCGTATGGACGCGACGGACGTCACTGACCTGTATCGGGAGTTCGGCGACGAGCGATTGCCGCCGGGGCAGCGCGAGACGAGCGAGTTTCCCGTTCTGTCGAAGAGCGCGACGCCCGACTGGGACCCCGAAACCTGGGAGTTCACCGTCACCGGGGCGGTCGACGAGGAGTTGTCCCTCTCGTGGGACGAGTTCCGATCGCTGCCGAGCGTCACCCAGCGCCAGGACTTTCACTGCGTGACCGGCTGGAGCAAGTTCGACTGCGAGTTCACCGGTGTCCCGTTCCCCGACCTCGCCGAGCGGGCCGGCGTTCACGACGACGCCGTTCACGTGCTGTTTTCTGCGCTGGACGACTACACCACCGACCTCCCGCTCGAGGACTGCATGCGTGAGGAGGTCCTGTTCGCGTGGGCGTTCGACGGTGCCCCCCTCCCCGACGACCACGGCGGGCCGCTTCGGGTGGTCACGCCGCACAAGTACGCCTACAAGGGCGCGAAGTGGGTCGACGGCATCGAGTTCCTCACCGAACCCCAGCGGGGCTACTGGGAACGACGGGGCTACTCGCGGACTGCAGATCCCTGGCAGGAAGAACGCTACAGCTAGTACCGTTCCAACCGTCGACTGATGGGTGAAATCGATGGTTGTCGTGTGATTTCACCCATCAGTTTAGGCTTGGACCGCCACTAGACGTATACACCAAGTCAGCGAATAGTTAGGCTGAAGGCTGGGCGGTCCTGAGGTTGTGTCGATGGACCGATCGTCGGGTGAGGGTCGACTAACGGGGGAGACCGAGTCGGTCGACCTCATCAGCCGGAGTCGCGAACTCGAGACCGCCGCGTTCGGTGCGGTGCTCGAGGGTGATACCGAATCGCGGATGCAGTGGGCCACGCCCGACGGCCACGAGATCGTCGGTCGCGGCGTCGCCGCTCGCTTTACTGCGACTGGCGCTGACCGGTTCGATCGGATTCGAACACAGGCACGCCGTGCCTTCGACGGACTCACACACGACGGTCCCGACCACGCCCGGCCGCGGGCGTTCGGCGGCTTCTCGTTTCACGACGGTCACAAAGCCGCCCCACCCTGGATCGGCTTCGGCGCGGCCTCGTTCGTCGTCCCGCAACTTTTCGTGACACGAACTGACGACGGGACGTGGCTGACGGCCGTCGGACACCGAGTCGACGAGGCCGAGGACCGCCTCGAGCGCTGGCACGACCGCCTGACTGACCTGCCGGTGACGCGGAACGACGAGACGACCCCCGGCGTCGCCGCGACGCGGCGGACGACCTCGCAGGCGACCTGGACCGAGCAGGTCGAAGCCGCCCTCGAGCGGATCGACGACGGTCGGCTGACGAAAGTCGTCCTCGCACAGTCGCTCTCAGTGGATCTCGAGGACCCGATCGACGTCCCGGCGACGCTCGAGCGACTGCGCCGCCGGTATCCGAACTGCTATGGCTTTCAGATCGGCCACGACGCTGGCGGCACGTTCTTCGGCGCGCCACCCGAGCGGCTGGTCTCGAAACGTGGCGCGCACGTCGAGACGGAAGCACTGGCTGGGTCGGTCCCCCGCGGGGACACGCCGGCCGAAGACGAGGCACACGTCGAACGGATGCGCGCCGACGCGAAGTTCCAACACGAACACGGCCTCGTCGTCGACGCGATCCGCGAGCAACTCGCGCCGTTTGCACGGGAACTCAGCGTTAGCAAACAGACCATCCGCCGGCTGGCGACCATCCAGCATCTGCGGACGCCGATCGAGGCCACGCTCGAGGGTGATCGCCACGTCCTCGAGCTCGTCGAGGCGCTACATCCGACGCCTGCGGTCGGCGGCGTCCCGCCGGAGGCGGCCTGGGAGACGATCCGCGACACGGAGCCGTTCGACCGTGGCTGGTACGCCGCACCGGTCGGCTGGTTCGACGCCGCCGGCGACGGCGAGTTCGCGGTCGGGCTCCGGTCCGGTGTCGCGACCGGCGAAACGGTAACGCTGTTTGCGGGCAACGGGATCGTCGCCGACAGCGACCCCGACGAGGAGTGGGACGAAGTTCAGCTGAAGTTCCGACCGATTCTCGACGAACTGCGGTAGTATCCAATGTCTGCACCCAACCGTGCGACCCTCTGGGGTCGCGTCCTCGCCGACGAACTCGCAAAGGGCGGCCTCGAGGCCGTCTGTATCGCTCCCGGCAGCCGATCGACGCCGCTGACGGTCGCGTTCGCCGAGCACCCGGAAATCGATGTCTACTCGCATTTAGACGAGCGCTCGGCGGCCTACTTCGCGCTCGGTCGCGCTCGTCGGACCGGTGAGCCGACGGCGCTGGTCTGTACCTCCGGGACGGCGGCCGCGAACTTCCACCCCGCCGTGATGGAGGCCGATCAGGCCCGTGTGCCGCTGCTCGTGCTCACGGCCGACCGCCCGCCCGAATTGCGCGACAGCGGCGCGAACCAGACTGTCGATCAGGTCAAACTCTACGGCGACGCGGTGCGGTGGTACACGGAACTGCCCGAACCCGAAGCCGACGAGCGGAAGGTACGGAGCCTCCGGACGACCGCTGCCCGCGCGCTCGCGGAGACGACCGGCGTCCAGCCGGGTCCTGTCCACCTGAACTGTCCGTTCCGCAAGCCCCTCGAGCCGATCGACGTTCCGGGCGATGTCCCCGACTCGTTCACCGAGACGACGGCTGCGACGGGGCGAGACGGCCCGTTCGTCGAAACGACTGGAGGTGCGCAGACACTCGCGGGCGACGACCATCGGCGGCTCCTGAAAGCGCTCGAGACCGCTGCCCGCCCGCTGATCGTCGCTGGACCCGCTGATCCGACCGCTCTTCCCTCCCTCGAACCCAGTGCAGTCACCGACCTCGCCGATCGACTCGGTGCGCCGATCCTCGCGGACCCGCTTTCGGGGCTGCGATACGGCCCACACGTCGGGCGAACGGACGGGGACGCCAACGCACGGCGAACTGTCTACGGCGGCTACGACGCCTATGTCGACGCGCTGCCGACGCCGGATGTCGTCCTCCGAATTGGGGCGTCTCCGACGTCGAAACGGCTCAGCCACTGGCTTCGCGACGCCGACGCGCGACAGTTCCTGTTCGATCCCGCAGGCGCGTGGCGCGAGGCGACGTTCACGGCGACCGATCTACTGGCCGCCGAACCCGGGGCCGTCGTCGACGGGCTGCTCGAGGCGATAGCCGAGCGCGAGCACGCTGATTCGGCCACACCTCCATCGGTCGACGACGAGTGGCGCGCCCGGTTCGCGGCGGCTGAACGCCGCCACTGGGCGATCCGCGACGAGGCACTGGCCGCGGACGCGCTCGCGTCCGAGCCGTTCGAGGGTGCGATCCTCGCATCGACCATCGTGAACGCGCCGGACCCGGCGACGGTGTTCGTTTCGAACAGCATGCCGATCCGAGACGCCGACCGCTTCGGCCGGCCCCGAACGGCCGACCTGACGGTGCTCGCCAATCGCGGCGCGAGCGGTATCGATGGCATCGCGAGCACGGCGCTCGGCGCCGGCAGCGCGACCGACGACCCGCTCGTACTGGTCACTGGCGACCTAGCCTTCTACCACGACTCGAACGGGCTGCTCGCGGTCGATCGCTGCGATGTCGACGCGACGATCGTCCTGCTGGACAACGACGGCGGCGGCATCTTCCACAAACTCCCGATCGAGGAGTTCGACCCACCGTTTACGGACCAATTCAAAACGCCTCACGGCCTCGAGTTCGAGGCGCTCGGCGACATGTACGGGCTCGAGTTCGAACGTGTCGCGCCTGTGGACTTCGCGGCTGCCTATCGACGGTCGCTCGAGTCCCCGGGCACGCAGGTCCTCGCCGTCGCGTTCGATTCCGAGCCGAGCCATCGACGGCGCGAAGCACTCGACGCGCGGGTGACGAGCGCCGTCGAGGACATCGTCGACGAGTCGGACTGAACTCGAGGATTTCTCCGTCGTCCTGTAGTCGTATGCCGATCGCTCGAGTCGGTTCTCGTTGCTCACGTCTGTGAGTAGTGTTTGTTCCCACCATGGTGCCAGTTATCGCCCGACATGGTCTGCTTCAAACAGATAAACTAATATATGCGATACAAAATTCGGAAGATCGCGACGCGAACCTATTTCACGCATCGCCGACGACACTCGAGCACATGGTTTCGGACCTCTTCGATCCGGCACAGTGGGAGCCGACGGACCTGAACGACGAGTTCAAAGACATCACCTACCACCGTGCGGTCGACTCCGGGACGGTGCGGATCGCGTTCGATCGACCCGACGTGCGCAACGCCTTTCGACCCGGGACGGTCGACGAGCTCTACGACGCCCTGGATCACGCGAAACGCCAGACCGACGTCGGCTGCGTGTTACTGACCGGGAACGGTCCCTCCTCGAAGGACGGCGGCTGGGCCTTCTGCTCGGGTGGTGACCAGACGATCCGCGGCGAAGATGGCTACCAGTACGAAGGCGACGAAGAACGGGCATCGGAGCAGGGGCGGCTGCACATCCTCGAGGTCCAGCGGCTGATCCGTCACATTCCGAAGGTCGTCGTCTGCGTCGTCCCGGGCTGGGCCGTCGGCGGCGGCCACTCGCTGCACGTCGTCTGTGATCTCACCCTCGCGAGCGAAGAACACGCGAAGTTCCTCCAGACTGATCCCGACGTAGCTAGCTACGACGCCGGTTTCGGCTCGGCCTATCTCGCCAAACAGATCGGCCAGAAGAAGGCCCGCGAGGTGTTCTTCCTCGGAAAGACCTACTCCGCCGAGGAAGCCGCGGAGATGGGGATGGTCAACGAGGCCGTCCCCCACGAGGAGTTAGAGGAGACCGCCCTCGAGTGGGGCCGGCGGATCAACTCGAAGAGTCCGACGGCGATGCGGATGCTCAAGTACGCCTTCAACATGACCGACGACGGGATGATCGGCCAGCAAGTGTTCGCCGGCGAGGCGACGCGGCTGGGCTACATGACCGACGAGGCGAAGGAAGGCCGGGACGCCTTCGTCGAGGGGCGCGAGCCCGACTTCGACGAGTTCCCGTGGCACTACTGACGACGGGCGGCCGATCGTGAGACGACTCGAGTGACCCACCGATGAACCGGCGTACGTTCCTTCGACGGGCGACCCCGCTGTCGGCTGCGATCGCCGTCGCGGGGTGTACGACACCGGATGGCGGGGCCGACGACCGCAACGCGAGCGACGGTGCTCGCGAAAACGAAACCGAACGCGACGGCGACGCAGGGGTGGGCACCGCGCCGATTCCGATGCTCGAGGACCCGCCGGATGCGGTGTACCGCCCCGGTCACCGGACGGCGATGCGGATGCTCGAGCCGATCGACGCCGGTGCGTACCGGCTGGCACCGATGCTCTCGTATCCGCATCCGTTCTGGCTCGTCACGGGGTCCGATCGCGAGCTCGTCGAACCGACGGCCGACCGCGGCATCCACCTGATGCTCGTCGTCTGGGACCCGGAGACGGGTGTCGTGCTGCCGGGGAATGTCGAGCCGAGAGCGACGATCACGGGGGCGGACGGCTGGACCGAAACCCGACCGCTGTGGCCCATGCTCTCCCAGGAGATGGGGATTCACTTCGGCGACAACGTCACTCTTCCCGGAGACGGTCGCTATACAGTCAGCGTCGACCTTCCACCGCTCTCGACGCGACGAACCGGCGCGTTCGCAGAGCGGTTCGACGACGGTGCGAGCGCGACGTTCGACTTTACCTACGATCAGGCGTTCCGTGAGGCTGTCGTCGACGGGATCGAACTCCTCGAGCGGGACCGCTGGGGGACCCGTGGTGCGCTCGAGCCGATGGGAAACGGCGATGACGGGAACGAAGGCATGCAGTCCGAGATCCCGTACTCTGCACTCCCACCTGCCCAGGACTATCCCGGCACCCCGTTGCGCGAGCCCGACACTGAGTCACAGGATGGGCTGGCACAGAGCGGTGACGCGGCGTTCGTAATTACGCTGCTCGAGTCCGGGTCACGACTCGCCGGTGGCGACGATCGGTATCTGCTCGTCTCGCCGCGGACGCCGTACAACCGGGTGCCGCTCACGAACATGTCGTTGCGCGTCGTCGTCGAACGAGACGGCTCGACGGTCGTCGACCGTGACCTCGTCGGGACGCTCGACGACGCGGTCGGGTTTCATTACGGCCGGACAGTCGGGACCGTCCGTCCGGGCGATTCGGTGACGGTTACGGTTGAGTCCCCACCGCAACTGGCCCGCCACCAGGGGTACGAAACGGCGTTTTTCGGGATGGAGCCGCTCGAGTTTGTCGTCCCCACGGCGTGAACGTGCGACCATGGTGGCTCACAATGCCAACGTTGACACTCTTTCGAGTCGGATAGACGAGTAATGAGTTCGGCCGAGGTCGACATTTCACGGACGAAGGCGTGGCTGATGGCAGCCCGTCCCCAGACCTTGCCCGCGGCTGCGGCCCCAGTGATCGTGGGGACGGGGCTGGCAGTCGCTGACGGCGTGTTTGCGCCGGTGCCGGCGCTGTTGGCGTTCGTGGGGGCGGCGCTGATCCAGATCGGGACGAATTTCGCGAACGACTACTACGACGCGATCAACGGTGCCGACACCGAGGATCGTGAGGGCTTCACCCGGGTCACACAGTCGGGGCTGATCTCGCCCGAGCAGGTCAAGCTCGCGACCGTCGTGACTTTCGGGCTGGCAATCCTCTCTGGGACCTACCTCGTCTACGTCGGTGGGCTCCCGATCCTCGTCATCGGACTCGTGAGCGTCGTCTGCGGGTGGGCCTACACTGGCGGTCCCTACCCGCTCGGATATCACGGCCTGGGCGACCTCTTCGTATTCGTCTTCTTCGGGCTCGTCGCCGTCACGGGAACCTACTACGTACAGGCCGCGGCCGTCCTCGCCGAGCCGCTGACCACGACGATTCCCGCAGGAACGATCACGGTCGCGGCCGTCATCGCGAGCCTACCGATCGCCGCGATTTCGACGGCGATTATCGTCGTGAACAACATTCGCGATCTGGAGACCGACGCCGAGACCGGCAAGCGAACCCTGGCGGTGCGACTCGGCTACCGGTGGAGTCGCCTCGAGTACGTCGCTATGCTCGCACTCGCCTACGTCGTCCCCGTCTGGTTCTGGCTCGGGACCGAGTACGGCCCCAGTGTGTTGTTGCCGCTGGTCACGGTGCCCTACGCCGCGATGGTCGCCCGAACCGTCGTGACGCGAACCGATGGTGACGCGCTCAATCCCGCACTCGAGCAGACGGGCAAGCTGCTCGCACTCTACGCCATCGCTTTCGCCGGAGGATTGGTGGTGCTATGATCCCCGACGACCTCTCGCTCGAGTATCGACCGTTCTCGCTGGCCCTGGCTGAGCCACTCGAGACGGCTGCCGGCTCGATCGACTCGCGAGACGGCTTTCTCGTACGACTCGTCGACGAGGCCGGCGACGATCCGGCCGTCGGCTACGGCGAGGCGACGCCGCTGACGGGCTGGACGGAGTCGCTCGAAGACTGCGAACGCGCCCTCGAGCGCGCACAGGATGCGATCCGAACGGGCGGCCCGAGCGAGGCCCTCGAGGTCGTCGATCAGCAGGTCGCGGCCCGGCATGCGCTCTCGCTGGCACTCGCCGATCTGCGGGCGACCCGCGAGGCGACGCCGCTGTATCGCTATCTAGGTCAGGGACCGATGGTCGGCCGCGTACCGGTCAACGCGACGATCGGCGACGGTTCCCCGGCCGATACTGCACGTGACGCACGCGCGGCCGTCGACCGGGGCTTTGACACCTGCAAGTTGAAGGTCGGCCTCCGCAGCGTCGAGGAAGACATCGAACGCGTTCGCCGCGTGCGCGAGACCGTCGGTCCTGACGTCGAACTCCGGGTCGACGCCAACGAGGCCTGGACCTACGAACAGGCCCAGTCGGCACTCGAGGCCTTTGCGGACCTCGACGTCTCGATCCTCGAGCAACCGCTGCCCGCGGGAGCGCTCGAGGGCCACGCCGACCTCCGGGCGGAGAGTCGAGGCGTTTCGATCGCGCTCGACGAGGGCTTGCTCGAGCACGGCGTCGACACCATCTGTAACGCCGACGCCGCGGACGTCGTCGTCCTGAAACCGATGGCGCTGGGCGGGCCCGACGTGGCGCGCAAGGTCGCGGCCTGGGTGACCGAACTTGACGTGACGCCGCTGGTCACGACGACGATCGATGGGGTCGTTGCGCGGACGGGTGCAGTCCACCTGGCGGCAGCGATCCCCGACGTCCCGGCCTGTGGCCTCGCGACCGGCGATCTGCTCGCGGAGGACCTTGGGCGCGATCCCGTCTTGCTCGAGAAGGGGTCGGCGGTCGTTCCGCAAGCGAAAGGGCTCGGCGTCGCCGACGTGTGGACCGAGTGATGACTGCCCCGATCGACTGGCCGACACGCGACCCGGTCGCCCACCGCGTCGCGGCGACGCCACAGCGGACGGCACTGATCGACGTCGCAACGGACACCGACTGGACGTTCCGCGAGTACGACCGCCGGGTCGACCGCCTCGCGGCGGCACTCGAGTCGCACGCTCTCGACGGCGAGCGGATCGGCGTTCTCATGAACACCCGCCCGGTCTTCGCGACGCTCTTTTTCGCCGCGATGCGGACCGGCACGACCGTCGTCGCGTTGAACGTCCGCGAGACGACCGGCGAACTCGCCGCGAAAGTCGCACGGACCGACCTCACCGCTATCGTCTGCGAGCGCGAGACCGAGATGGCCGCGCGCGAGGTCGCGGCCGAAACCGACTCGGTCGACGTGCACTCGGTCGACGAGCCACAGCGCGATGGAACGTGTGCGCTCGAGAAAGCAGACACGAGCGCCACATCGATCGAACCGGTTGATCTCGAGCGCGACGACACACAACTCGTTATGTTCACCTCCGGCACTTCGGGCGAGCCGAAGGCCGTCCGGCTGACGGTCGGCAACCTCGTCGCGAGTGCGACCGCCTCCGCGTTCCGGCTGGGCGTCGATCTCGACGACCGGTGGCTGTGTTGCCTCCCGATGTATCACATGGGTGGGCTGGCACCCGTCGTCCGGTCAGCGCTGTACGGCACGCCGGTCGTGATCCAGCGTGCGTTCGACCCGCCGACGACCGCGCGCGTGCTCGAAGACTACAGTGCAACCGGCGTCTCGCTCGTCCCGACGATGTGCAAGCGGCTGCTCGACGCCGGCTGGGAGCCGGTCGACACGTTGCGGTTCGTCTTACTCGGCGGCGCGCCAGCCTCGAGCGAGTTGCTCGAGCGCTGCCGGGAGCGTGACGTGCCGGTCTGTCCGACCTACGGCATGACCGAGACGGCCTCCCAGATCGCGACGGCGCTGCCTGAAGAGGTCGTCGCCCACGAGGGGACCGTCGGCCAGCCGCTGTTGTTCACCGAGGTCTCGGTCGTCGACGAGACCGGCGCACCCGTCGAGCCCGGCCAGCAGGGCGAGCTCGTCGTCTCGGGGCCGACGGTGACACCAGGCTACCTCGACGACGAACACACCGACGCGGCGTTCGACAATCGGGGCTTGCACACCGGCGACATCGGCTATCGCGACGCGGACGGCCGGCTCTGGATCCTCAATCGCCGCAGCGACCGCATCGTCACCGGCGGCGAGAACGTCGACCCCGGCGAAGTGGTCGCGGCCCTCCGGGATCACCCTCGCGTCGATGACGCCGCGGTCGTCGGACTCGAAGACGCGGAGTGGGGCGAGCGGGTCGCGGCGCTCGTCGTTCCAGCTGGCGACGAAACACTCGAGCCTCGAACACTCCTCGCCCACTGCGACGACCACCTCGCCGGATTCAAACAGCCGAAGACGATCGGGATCGTCGACACGCTGCCCCGGACTGCGTCGGGAACCGTCGATCGCGACGCGGTTCGGGAGCGGCTGCTCGAGGACGGGATCGACGCGAGCGAGGCTGCGTAATTCGGTTTTCGTTCCGGACGGAGGATGGCCCGAATTCGGAGCGATCGATCAGTCGTCGTCGGTGACGTTCCGGATCGCCGGCTGCGGGCGGGTCGGCTGCGGGTCCGGTTGTGCCGTCTCGTCGTCGTGGACGGAGTCTCGAGCGACGACGTAACTGCCATAGAGGACGAGCAACAGGAACAGCGAGAACGGGAGCGCCATCGTCACCGAAAGCGACTCGATGGCGCTGAACTCCTCGAGTCGGAGCGACATCATCCCGAAGACTGCCAGCAGCCCGCCCCACCACGCGCGGTTTCGCGGGTTCGGGTTCTCGTCGCCGAGCGTGATCGCCGAGATCATAAAGACTGCCGAGTCCAGCGACGTGATAATGTAGCCGGCGATGATGAAGACGAACAGCACCGCAAGCACCGTGCCAAAGGGCGTGATCTGGAGCGCTTTCGCGATGGCTGCTGGATTGCCCGCCGACGACATCGCCTCGGCGACCGGTTCCTGGTAGCCCGGCGCGAGTACCCAGCCGCCGATGAGGCCGTGTTGGATCCAGGTGAAGACCGTCGGGACCACGACGAGCACGGCGAACATCTCCCGGATGGTCCGGCCTTTCGAGACGCGGGCGACGAAGCTCCCGACGAAGATACTCCAGGCAGCCCACCAGGCCCACCAGAACCCGGTCCAGTTGGCTGCCCAGTTGCCGTCGGCGTTCGGGGCCGTATACAGCGTCAGACGGAACATATTACTGAGCCAGACGCCCGTCGCGTCCAGACTCAACTCGAGCATATAGAGGCTCGGCCCGACGACCACGAGCACGGCCATCGCGACGCCGATGAGGATCACCGTCGCGCGGGCCGCGTTGCGGATGCCCTTTCGCAGCCCGAGCCAGACGTCGCCGAGGAAGACGATTCCGATGAGCGCGAACACCACGTACGTCAGGATCGTCGCATCGAGCCCGAACACCCGGCCGAGGATCGCCGACATCGTCTGTGCGCTGAAGCCGAGCGTCGTCGAAATACCGCCGATCGTCGCGATCAGTGCCGCCAGATCGACCAGCCAGTAGAGGCCGGGAATTCGATCCTCGCTGACGACGCCGGCGAGCATCGAACTGATCTTGTAGTCACCGACGCCGTCCGTGTAGACGACGATCCCGAACGCGATCGCGACGGGAAGATACCACATCGCCAGCCCCGGGAACACCTCGTGGATGAACATGAAGGCGAGCGCCATCGCCTCGAGGGACGTGCCCTGAACGGGGGCCGGCTCCGGTGGCGGATGCTGGACGATCGAGATCGGCTCCGCGACGCCCCAGATGAGCACCGAGGCACCGAACCCGACGGTAAACACCATCGCCAGCCACGAGAACAGATCGAACTCCGGTTCGGCGTCGGGCCCGCCGATACGGAGCCGCCCATATTTCGAGGCCGTAAAGGCGATCACGGCCGCGAGCAAGACGAACCCCAGCAGGATGAACCACCAGCCGAAGTAGGTAAGGATCCACTCTTTCGCGCCAGTGAGCGCGCGACTCAGCAGCGACGGCCGCGCCAGTCCGAGCCCGCCGAGCGCGAGCATCACGCCCATCGTCACGACGAAGAGGACGCGTTCGGCCCGTGAGGCGTCCTCGAGTCCGAAGAGCCGCCCTCCGTTCATCGTTCGCCCCTGTCGATACTGCCGTCGTCTTCACGACAACCGATCGACCACATGACGTTGCTACTCACGGTTCTGTGAGTCACCATCAGATGTGTCTCTGATCCCACCACCAGTCACCCAAGTACTCTTTGTCTCGAGATCGGGGTTGGTAGTGCTACCACACGGCATACGCGGATCGGTTTGCAGTGTGCTGCTCGAGCGGACGCCGCTCGAGAACCGGAGCGTCCGGACGATCCCACGGTACTCGTCCCGGACCGCCGTCGTCCGAGCCGGATTGCCGCCGGAATCGAAGTTAAGACACTGGCGTTCCTACCCGGACGCGTGTGTACGCTCACGCTCGCCTGGCAGGTCTTCGACGACGCGCCGGTCGCAGTCGCCGCCAACCGTGACGAGGCCGTCGATCGGGAGTCAGTCCCGCCGACCGTCTACAACGAGGAGCCGCTGGTGATCGCTCCCCAGGACGTCGAGGCCGGCGGGACGTGGATCGGCTACAACGAGTTCGGCGTCTTCGTCGGCCTCACGAACAAGTGGACCGACGGCGAGCTGGCCGGCGAGCGCTCACGTGGCCTGCTCGTCGCGGACGTCCTCGAGGCTCGATCCGCCGCGGATGCGAAAGCGATCGTCGCAGACGCGACCGATGCCGACGAGTACAGCGGCTTCTACCTCGTCGTCGCCGACGCGACGGACGCGTTCTGTTACCAGTGGGATGGCACGCTCTCGCTGACTGCGTTCGAGCCGGGTGTCCACGTCGTCGTCAACGTCGCCGTCGATGACGACGTCGACGTCCCCGAGCACCGGGCCGAGATCGGCCGCGAGCAGGCCGACGGCGCTCGCGCGCTTCGGGCGGCGCTGACGGTCGAGCCGGACGAGACGGCGATGGACTGGCTCGAGCGGGCGAGCGACGTGCTGGGCGATCACGAATACGGTGCCTGCGTCCACGAGAACGGATACGGCACCCAGTCGTCGTCGTTGCTCGCGCTCGGCCCCGAGATTGAATATCATGCCTTCGCGCCGGGGCCGCCCTGTCGAACGAGCTACGACGAGGTCGACCTCGCGATCGGTGACGGCCTCGAGGGCCTCGAGACTGTGGTCGAACCGACGGTCGACGACGAAGGGCACATTTAAGCGGCTCGCCCTCCCTTGGCTGTAGTATGGACGCACTCCTGCCTGTAGCGACGCGAACGGCGAGGTGGTCACCGTGAGCGTTTCCGAAGCCGAAGCCGAACTCACCGAGGACGAGCGCGCTGGCCTCGAACTCGTCCGCGAAACCGGCGGCATTCACCAGAGCGACTTTTGGAAGGAACTGGACGTCTCCTCGCGCAAGGGCAGTCGGATCGTCGAATCGCTCGTCGAAAAAGATCTGGTCGATCGGGAAGAGACGGTCTACGACGGTCACAACACCTACTACATCTCGCCGACCGCTCGCGACCTCGATTTCAGACTGCTGATGGCCGGCGACATGCTCTCGCCGTTTATCGGCGAAGAGGAGGTCGACCCGAACAGCGACGCCTTCTCGCAGTGGATCATGAACCTCGCCTACGAGGAGTAGTCGATCCGTCGGCCCACACGCGGATCGCTCTCGAACGGTCGCATCTCGAGAACTGGCTGCTTTTGTGCTCCCATCGCCGCCGGTAGTCACAACGGCGACTGGTTGGCGTCCACGAATGAGAGAGCGATGTCTGTGCTGTCGACGGGACGGTGCGAGGCTGCCGATCAGGCGAGTGCGCTCGCAGCCCGGATCAACTGTTCCTCGCCGAAGGCCGGGCCGACGAGCTGGAGGCCAACGGGGAGGCCGTCGGTTTCGCCCGCCGGGACCGAGATCGCGGGCAGATCCGCGAGATTGACCGGTGTAGTGTTGGCGTCGGCGAGGTACATCTTCAGCGGATCGTCCAGACTCTCGCCGAGTTCGAACGGCGGCACCGGCATCGTCGGGCTGGCGAGGACGTCGGCTTCCGAAAGTGCCTCGTCGAAGTCCTGTTTGACCCACGCGCGAGCGTCCTGGGCCTTCTTGTAGTACTTGTCGTGGTAGCCCGCCGAGAGCGCGTACGTGCCAAGCAGGATGCGACGCTTGACCTCGTCGCCGAAGCCTTCCTCGCGGGCTTTCGCGAACGTCTCGTTCCAGTTGCCGTCGTAGCCACCCGAGTGGCCGTAGCGGACGCCGTCGAACCGCGCGAGGTTCGACGAAGCTTCCGACATGGCGATCACGTAGTAGGCCTCGACGGCGTGTTCGACCGACGGCAGGCTGACTTCGTGGTACGACGCGCCCTTGTCCTCGAGGTCATCGATGGCGTTCCAGAACGTTTCGACGACGCCCTCGTCAGCCCCCTCGAGCAGCTCCGTGGGGACGCCGATCTGCAGCCCGTCGACGTCACCGGTCGCGGCGTCGGCATAGTTCGCGTCGTCCCCCTCGCTGCGCGTGGTCGCGTCACGTTCGTCGCTGCCGGCGATGACGTCGAGCAACTCCGCGGCCTCTTCGACGGTCTCGCCGAAGGGGCCGATCTGCTCTAAGCTGTTGCCGTAGGCGACGAGGCCGTACCGCGAGACGAGGCCGTAGGTGGGCTTGATGCCGACGACGCCACAGAAGGCGGCCGGACAGCGGACCGAGCCGCCGGTGTCGGAGCCGAGCGCGAGGTCGGCCTCGCCGGCGGCGACGGCAGCCGCCGAGCCACCGGAGGAGCCACCGGGCACGTGACCCGGCGCAGCCGGGTTGTCCGTCTCCCCGAAGTAGGAGGTCTCGGTGGTCGTCCCCATCCCGAACTCGTCCATGTTGGCCTTGCCGACGATGGTTGCGCCGGCCTCTTTGAGCCGGGAAACGACCGTCGCGTCGTAGGGCGGGACGTACTCCTCGAGCATCTTCGAGCCGCAGGTCGTCCGGACCCCTTCGGTCGAAATGTTGTCCTTGACCGCGACCGTTTTGCCGGCCAGCGGGCCGTCGTCGGCACCCTCGATCCGCTCCTCGGTAATGAAAATGTTTTCCGACATGATTACGAGACGTTCGGTCCTTTGAAGTAGCCGTCTTCCGTTTCCGGCGCGTTCCGGAGCGCCTCCTCGCTGTCGAGGGAGGCTCGTTCCTCGTCCGGCCGCATCACGTTCGCGAGGTCGGCCTCGCGGTCGACCTCCGGCACCTCGTCTAGGGTCTCGAAGTACTCGAGGATGTCCGCGAACTGTCCGGCGAACCGGTCGACCTCGTCGTCGGCGAGGTCGACGCGGGCCAGCTCCGCGACGTGGCGGACCTCCTCGGGACTGACGGCGTCGTCGCTCATACGTGTTCGCACCGGCCTCCGGAGAGTAAGGGTTTCGATACCGGTGTCCTGCGGCGACGCTGCGTGGTTGGCGCGTTCGACACGCAGCGGGTCAGTAGGGTCGACGCGCTCGGTGACGGGATAGGTCTACCAGCGTTTCTGCAGCTAACAACGGGAGCGAAACACCGTGTTTACCGCGACAGTATGCAGCTGAAACAGGTTCTTACTCGTGAAACTATTCGATTAATAGGTTTATACTCAAGCATGTCGTCCGGGAACGGTGCGTATGGGTTGCGATAACTGCGAGTCCGACGAGATCGCGTACACGCTCACGACTCACGTCGACTCCGGCAGCACGGAGTCCGTCGACCTCCACTTCTGTTCGAGCGAGTGTCTTCGCGTCTGGACGTGACCGCCGTTGGAGGCTCGAGACGTCGGGGAGCCATAATCGCTATTCCGGTCCGCGCTCCAATGACTCGGACATGGACTCCACCGCGCGCGCGACGGCCTCGAGCGAGACGCTCGACGCTGCCATTCCGTCAGTCGTCGACGCGACGGCGTCACGTCGAACGGCCAACGACATCGAATTGCACGTCGTCGCTGCTGGCGACGAGGCTGCCCCGCT
Source organism: Haloarchaeobius amylolyticus (assembly GCF_042678045.1). Taxonomy (GTDB): domain Archaea; phylum Halobacteriota; class Halobacteria; order Halobacteriales; family Natrialbaceae; genus Natrinema; species Natrinema amylolyticus_A. Next base: position 299,578 of record NZ_JBHUDI010000009.1, on the reverse strand, counting down.
CGTCGTCTTGCTCCACGGTTTTCCCGAGTACTGGTACGGGTGGCGAGCCGTGATCGCCTCGCTCGTCGAGGCCGGCTATCGCATCCTCGTCCCCGACCAGCGGGGCTACAATCGCAGCGAGAAGCCCGACGGAGTGCGGGCATATCGAACGCGCGAACTGTCGCGAGACGTCGCTGCCCTGATCGCGACTGAGGGCCGCGAAGCCGCACACGTCGTCGGCCACGACTGGGGAGGAGTCGTCGCCTGGGACCTGGCGTGTCGGTTCCCCGCGGTCGTCGATCGGCTCGCCGTCGTCAACGCGCCCCATCCGACCGCCTACCGGCGGCAATTGCTCTCGAACCCCGACCAACTCCGCCGGAGCTGGTACGCGGCCTGCTTCCAGTTCCCGTGGCTTCCCGAACTCGCCTGTCGGTACGACGACTATCGCCTCCTCGAGCGGGCGCTTCGAAACACGTCCCAGCCGGGAACGTTCACCGACGCGGAACTCGACCGCTATCGGCGAGCCTGGGACCGGGACGGAGCGCTCACCGGAATGCTCGACTGGTATCGGGCGGCCGCGCGGTATCCGCCGCGGCTGCCGACCGATCGGGTCGACGCGCCGACGCTCGTCGTCTGGGGCGACGAAGATACGGCACTTGTCCCCGCGCTGGCGGTCGATAGCGCGGCGTTCTGTGCGACCGGCCGCCTCGAGTTACTGTCGGGGGTGAGCCACTGGGTGCCCCACGAGGAACCTGACCGGCTGGCGGACCTGCTGGTGGACCACGTCGGCAGCGCGTAGCCCGGCGCGTGAGATCCGTCCCCCTCGTGGCTCGCCTACGAGCGAGCCGACCGGAACACGTTCGGGAGAGGACTCGCATCCCCGGTGTGCGTCGGTTCGAGTATCACTGGACCCGATCTCGAGGCGCGGACAGTCGCGGCTTCCGGCCGCCGCCGTCGGCGCCTTCGGTGATGGATGACAGCCATGCTCGAATCACACCCGCGCCCGGACCCAGTCGGACGAGTCGCTTCGGAACCGTTCGCCGTCGGCCTCGCCGTCGCCGACGCGGTCGTCGTCACTGCCTTTCTGGCCGTCGGGCTGTTCACCCACGGGCTCGAGCCGTGGGCGTACCCGATCTATACTCTCCGGACGGCGGCCCCGTTCGTGGTCGCGTGGGGGCTCGTCGCACCGCCGTGTGGCGCGTATCGCCGTCTGACGATCGACTCGTTCCGACGGACGATCGCCGTCGTCAGTGCCGCGTGGATCGTCACGACGCTGCTCGGGGGCGTGATCCGTGCTTCGTCGGTTTTTCCCGGCGGTGCACCCCTGTCGTTTCTCCTGGTTAACGCCGCCGTCGGCCTCGCGTTCGTCCTCCCGTGGCGGCTCGCGGTGACGGGCGGTCGCCGCGTGCGGCGGTGACGATACCGGTGGTCCGATCCGGCCGGTCGCTCGATCACAGGGGTGCGAACGTATTCGGCACCACGGCTACCCGCCGTCTCCGAGTATCGGTCGTGAGATGAGTTCGTGTTCGCTTTGCGGGCTGCCGACGCCCGAGCAGCCGGTGACCGCGGACGACGTCGAGGGACGCTTCTGTTGTCGCGGGTGTCTCGAGGTGAGCGCGACGCTCGGCGAGATCGACGACGTCGATCGGGAGGCCGTCGTCGACCGCGCGGCCGACGTCACCGAGCGCGAGGTACCCGACGGCGCCGCGGAGGCGTTCCTGGCGATCGAGGGGATGCACTGTTCGACCTGTGAGGGGTTCGTCTCCCTGCTGGGCGAGCGCGAGGACGGGATTCTGATCGTCGAGGCGAGTTACGCGACCGACACCGTCCGCGTCGTCTACGATTCTGACCGGGTCGCCGAAGCGGTCCTCCCTGACGTGCTCTCTGGCTACGGCTACGAGGCGCGGTTCCGCAGCGACGACGCGGACGCCGAGCGCGCCCGCGCCGACGAGGACCTCGTCCAGCGGCTGCTCGCCGGCGGCTTTCTGACGATGCTCGTCATGCCGTGGTACCTGTTTTACCTCTATCCGAGCTACGTCGGGATCGAGACGGGGATCCTCTCGGTCGACGCGACCTCGTCCGTCGGGATCTACCTGCCGCTGGCGATGATCAGCCTGCTCGCGAGCGGCGTGTTGTTCTACACCGGCTACCCGGTCCTGCGAGGTGCGTACGTCAGTCTGCGGGTCGGGCGGCCGAACATGGATCTGCTGATCGCGATCGCCGCGACGGCGGCATACGCCTACAGTACGGTCGCGCTGGCAATGAGGAGCACGCACCTCTACTACGACGTGACTGTCGCCGTGATCATGGTCGTCACCCTCGGGACCTACTACGAGCGTCGGATCAAACGCCGGGCGACCGATCTGCTCGCAGACGTGACCACCGCACAGGTCCGCGACGCGACCCGTCGCACCGACGGCGGAACCGAAACGGTGTCGGCCGACCGACTCAAGGCCGGTGACGAGGTCCTCGTCAAGCCCGGCGAGCGGATCCCCATCGACGGCACGGTACTCGAGGGGACGGCGGCCGTCGACGAGTCCGTGCTGACAGGCGAATCCCTGCCGGTCACGAAACGACCGGGCGATCGGGTCGTCGGCGGCTCGATCGTGACCGACAGCGCGCTCGTCGTCGCGGTCGGTGCGGACGCCGAGAGCACGCTCGATCGTATCGCGACGCTCATGTGGGAGATCCAGAGTTCGACGCCCGGCGTCCAGCGGCTGGCCGATCGGCTCGCGACGGTCTTCGTCCCGTTCGTCCTGACGGTCGCGGTCCTCGTTACTGGCTGGCGTCTCGCGACGGGAACCCCGATCGGGGACGCGGTCCTGACGGGGCTGACGGTCCTGGTCGTTTCCTGTCCCTGCGCGATGGGGCTCGCGACGCCGCTTGCGGTCGCGTCCGGCCTGCGCGACGCCCTCGATCGCGGGCTCGTCGTCGCGAACGCGACCCTGTTCGAGTCCGCGCCGGCGGTCGAGACGGTCGTCTTCGACAAGACCGGCACGCTGACAGCCGGCGAGATGACGGTCCGCGAAGTCCACGGGGACGAGGACGCAATCGAGCGCGCCACGTCCGTCGAACGTCGCTCGGAACACCCCGTCGCCGACGCACTCGTGGCCCACGCCGCGGGCGAGGGTGTGGACGGAGATCGTGTCGCGGCCGACGGCGGTCGCCTCGAGCCCGACGCCGGCAACGCAGCCGCGGACGGGACTGCCCACGAGGTGCGTGACTTCGACCGTCACCCCGGCGAGGGCGTGAGCGCGACGGTCGACGGCGAGCGCGTCGTCGTCGGCACGCCCGCGCTCGTCGAACGGCTGGTCGGCCCGGTGCCGGCCGCGCTCGAGCGGCCGATCGACGACGCACGAGCTGGCGGCCGACTCCCCGTCGTGATCGGGTACGGCGATCGGGCGCGAGCCGTCGCCGTCGTCGGAGATCGAACCCGAACGGAGTGGCGATCGGTCCTCGAGTCGTTCGCCGACCGCGAGGTGGTCGTCCTGACCGGTGACGACGAGGCCGCGACGGCCACGTTCCGCGAGCATCCGGCAGTCGACCGCGTCTTCGCGGGGGTTCCGCAAATGGCAAGGTCGAGACCGTCCGGCGGCTCTCCCGCGAGGGCGTGACGGCGATGGTCGGCGACGGGACCAACGACGCCCCGGCGCTGGCCGCGGCCGACGTCGGGATCGCACTCGGGCACGGCACTGCCCGCGCGACCGACGCCGCCGACGCGGTCGCGACCGCGAGCGACCTCCGCGCCGTCGCCGACGTGTTCGACCTCCGCGCCGTCGCCGACGTGTTCGACCTCGCGGCCGGGACGCGCCGGCGCATCCGCGAGAACGTCGTCTGGGCGCTGCTGTACAACGCCGTCGCGATTCCGCTGGCGGCGGCCGGACTGATCAACCCGCTGTTCGCCGCGGTCGCGATGGCCGCGAGCAGTACGATCGTCGTCGTCAACTCCTCGAGACCGGTGCTCAAGGAGGCGACGTAAACTGCTTTTGCGCTCCTGGAACCCCAATACAGCAACAGTCGTTCTCGAGGACAGCCTCGCTCGTTGCGCTCGGTCGACCCGGGTGAGCCGCTCAAAAGAGCCCGTCTACCGGATTCGTATCAGTCCGTCTCGAGCAACTCGAGCGGATCGGCGACGAGTGGACAGCCGTGATATCGAACGCTCGAGTCGCTTCGATCGTAGTCGACGACTCCGAGCTCTGCAAGCCGCGGAAGGTAGTTGTGAGTGAGGGCGATCAACCAGCGGCGTCGTTCCGGTTGCCCACTCCCCGGGAGTCGCTCGAGAACGGTGTCGAGGGAGAGCCGGTCGCCCTCGTGTGTCTCGAGGATCGATAGTAGCCGCCGGAAACGGGGGTTTCCCAGCGCGCGGACGAATTCGTCGACCTCGGCTTGCGAGTAGTCCGTATCAGGGCCGTTCGTGAGCGGCCAGGCAGACATCGTCACCATACTGGTTTCCAAAGTGGTGCCACCCACTACTCGTTGTGCTACTTCCCAGTGTCTGGGCTTCATTCAGCCATAGAGACGGTATCCTCGGCCTGTTTCTCGAGCTAATCAGTACGTCTCGACGACGAGATACTCGCGCGAGTAGCAGTCCGTGCCACCGAACGAGTGCCGCACGATCGGCTCAGGTGGGACGGTGGCGACGGTCGACCGATCCTCGAGACGAGTCGCTCGTCTCGACTGTGAACCGGAAATACGGGTCCACAGAGACGGAGTTAGCCGTCGGGAACGGACGAGGCGTACCGACGGTATCGGCGTAGCGTCTCGTCGTCCTCGTCGCGGAGTTCGACGATGAATTCCTTCTGGCCAACCGTCTCCTCGAGGTCGCGTTCCGGGAACGAGACCTCGTAGGGCGGCTCCTCGATCGGTTCCGGGGTCGAGCGATCCACCACCGACCGTCGCCTGAGGCCGGTCGGACGGGACGTTCGTTCGATCGACGATGGACACCGTCTGAGCATGGTCGGTATCAATACCGGTGGTCAGCCGTCGCGTCCTCGTCGATCAGACCTCCTGTTTCGGGAATCGGGCGACGAACTCGTCGGGGGCGACCCGTTCGACCTCGTACCCGTCCGCGTCGAAGCTCTCGACTTCGGCCTGGAACTCGTAGAACAACGGCTTCGGCTCGTGATCGTTGACGATCGTCAGCGTCTCACCCGGCTCGAGGTCGGCAAACTCGTCGTGGATGGTCGGGTGGCGGTTCACCGGTGGAATGTCTCTGACGTCGAGTCGCGTCATGTGCTTCGGAGTCGGAACGGCTGTCGCATGGCAGTTTGTGCGAACACGTTCGCCGCGCCCGGTCGTCCGTCAGCTCGCGTTCACGCCTCCTGCTCGATACGGACGTGCCAGATCCCACCGTCACGTGGCTCGCTCTCGTGGCTGTACCCACGGGCTTCGAGTTCCTCGTACAGCGGTTCCGGCTCGAACGGCGCGAGCAGCCGCAACGACTGTTCCGGTTCGAGCGCCTCGAGTGTGGAAACGATCTCGTCGAACGGCGGTCCGTCGATCTGCCGGACGTCGAGCGTCCGTGCTGTTGGGTCGGTCGTCATCACTCCGGCGTTCGATCCGCGGTGAGTTGGGCGTTCAGCCGAACGCGTTCACGGCCATCGGTCGTCTCGCAGCACCGGGATCGCCCGCACGTGGTCGTAGTCACCGGTATATACGTTCGGTTCGAATGCGCTCGTATGGCTCACGCCACGCTCACGCTCACGCTGCCTGAGGAACTCTGGATCCAACAGGTTTCGACACAGTTCCCCGAGGCCACGTTTCGGGTGCTGGCGGCCGTTCCTGGCACCGACTCCGGCTTCGCCCTCGTCCGGATCGCCAGCACGGCGGTCTCCGAGATCGTCGACGCGATGGACGATCACTCGCAACTCACCGACTGCTCACTCGTCCAGTGGGACGACGACGAAGCGACGATCCACTTCGAAACTACCGCGCCGCTCTTGCTGTTTTCCTCCCGCGAGTCGGGCATGCCGATCGAACTCCCGGTCGAGATAGAAGACGGGCAGGCGACGATCGACGCGATTGGCTCCCGGGAGCGGTTGAGCGCGTTCGCCGACCAACTCGAGTACTTCGGCCTGGAGTATCGGATCGAGCACGTCCGGGAGCGGTTCCACGAGCAGCACCTCCTCTCGGACCGCCAGCGCGAAGTCCTCGTCACTGCCGTCGACGCGGGATACTACGACACCCCGCGGTGTTGTTCGCTGACGGACGTCGCTACTCGTCTCGGCATCGCCAAATCGACGTGTAGCGAGATACTCCACCGGGCCGAGGGGCGGATCGTCAAAGGATTCGTCAACGAACTCCCAGACGTCGCCACGGAGGATGGTCTCGAGGAGCGGCTCGCGAAGGCGTGAAACCGCGCTCGTCTCGTTTGTTACCGCGCGATCTCGGTATCGGTCCAACGAGCACTGACTTATACTCCCGAACATAATCGCCCCGATTCTCACACGGTGGAAATCGGCTCCATATTTCATCTAAGTCTGGTTGTGAGACGCGGACGAGGAACCACAAATGAACGATTTCAAGTGCATGCCGTCAAGTACTCTCGGCATGACACCAGTGTCATATTCAGAGGTGTTCTGATCTGATGAGTACGGATGACGAATCATTCCATCCACTCGGAAATGAGTGGGAAGGCGAACTCGAGTCGATGCTCGACGATACCGAGTACGATAGTCAACTCGGTATGGACATGGCTCGCGACGCGATGCGGGTCACCAAAGGCGAGCTTTCTGAGGCCGAATTCCACGAGAAATATCACGAGGACGTGATGGAGGAGTTCGGCGAGGACGAGCGCCCGACCAAGGAGGCCTACGAGAAGGCCCAGGAAGAGGCCAAGGGCACGTTCTCCCGAATGCTCGACAAGTTCGACGGTGACGGCGAGCAGACCCGTCGCGAAACGATGAAGAAGATGGGTGTCGGCGCGGCAGCCGTCGGCGTCGGTGCGTGGGGCACCGTCGACGACGGTCCCGAGGCCAGCGTCGCCGAAGAAGGCGGCCACGGTGCCACTGAGACCCACGAGAAGCCCGATACCCAGTGGGGCATGACGATCGACCTGGAACGCTGTGACGGCTGCCTCACCTGTATGACGGCCTGTCAAGAGGAGAACGACCTCGACGCAGGCGTCAACTGGATGTACGTCATGGCCTGGGAGGACCGCAATCACTCTTCTCCCGATGGTGGGCAAGGTCTGACCGACTCCGGCGCCTACACGGACTTCAACATGGGAAGCGACTTCAACATGCTCGTGCGACCGTGCCAGCACTGCACGGACGCCCCCTGTGAGAAGGTCTGCCCGACGACCGCCCGTCACACTCGCGACAAGGACGGGATCGTGCTGACCGACTATGACGTCTGTATCGGCTGCCGATACTGTCAGGTCGCCTGCCCGTACGGCGTCAACTACTTCCAGTGGGAAGAACCCGAGGTGGCCTACGAGGACATCGACGGCCTCGAGGACCCCGAGGACCCTGACGAGATCACGCACGCCGAGTACGAATACGGCGAACGGTGGGTCGACAGTCGTGCCCCGCGTGGCGTCATGAGCAAGTGTACGTTCTGCCCGACCATGCAGGACGGCAAGCAGGGCGAAGAGCAGGTCGGGACGACCGCCTGTGAATCGGCCTGTCCGCCGAACGCGATCCAGTTCGGTGACGTCAACGACGAGCGCAGTGACTCCTACCAGCACCGCGAGCATCCGGTCAAGAGTCGAGCCGTCGCCCACCTGAGCGGCGACCACATCAGCAGCGGCCGGTACGTTCCGGAGCCGGACACGGTCGACGAAACGCTCAGCGAGGGCGACGACGTTGAGTCCGCAATCGAGGCCCTCGACGCCGCCAACGACAGCACCTTCGACGTGGAAGTGCTGTCGATGATGAAAGCGATCGACATCATCAGCGAACGACTCGAGCCTGACGACAACAAGAACAGCACCCTGCTCCAGAACGAACGGACCATTCTCGAGTCCCTCGACGCCATCGAAGAGTACGTCGACCTCGAGAGCGAGGAGGCCCTCGAGACGCTGCGCCTCGCCGACGGTAGCGAGCAGGAGGCACGGGCCCAGCTCCAGCAGTACGTGGGCAAGCCGAGCACGTTCAATCTGCTCGACGACATCGGGACGAACCCGAACGTCACGTACCTCGGTGCGGAGCCCGATTCGAACGCCTACCAGGTCGAAGGGCCGACCAAGTACGAAGACGCCGGTCTCCTCGACAAGCGGCAGGAAAAACTCGATGAAGAGACCGTCGGTCGCGTTGACGGGGTGTCGCTATGAGCACGAAGGAGCCAACCGAAGCGGACATCCTTCGTCCTGTCAACACGCTCACGAAGAAGTACTTCATCCTATACGGCATCGCGACCCTGGGCCTCGTGGCCTTCCTCGTGGGCTGGGCCTACCAGCTCCAGCAGGGACTGGTCGTCACCGGGCTCGGTGACTGGGGCTCCGGTGGTGGCTCGACCTGGGGACTGTACATCGGCGCGTTCATCTGGTGGGTCGGTGTCGCACACGGCGGTATCATCCTCTCGGCTGCCGTCCGGCTGCTCGGGATGGATCGGTACATGCCGATCGCCCGACTCGCGGAGATGACGACCATTGGTGGCCTCTCGGCCGCCGGTTTCTACATTCTGGTCCACATGGGCCGACCGGACCGGATGGTTACGAGCGTCATCGGTCACTACCACATCACGGTCAACAACTCGCCGCTGGTGTGGGACGTGACGGTCATTACGGCCTACTTCGTGCTGTCGGCGACCTATCTCGCGCTCACGCTCCGATACGACGTTAACCGACTGCGCGATCAGCTCCCTGACCGCTTCGAACCGATCTACAAGATCATGACGATCGGTTACACCAAAGAAGAAGACGAGGTCATCGAGCGGATGGTCTGGTGGCTCGCAGCCGCAGTCATCATCATGGCCCCGCTCTTGCTCCACGGTGGCGTTATCCCGTGGCTGTTCGCACTGCTTCCGGCGATGCCCGCCTGGACCGGCGGCATTCAGGGACCGATGTTCCTGAGCATCGCGCTGATGTCGGCGATCGGTGGTGTGACCATCATCTCGTATGCGTTCCGCCGCGCGTACGACTGGGACCACATCATCACTGACGACATCTTCCGCGGGCTGCTCCTGTGGCTCGGATTCTTCACCCTGCTGTTCCTCTGGTTCCAGCTCCAGTTCGTCCTCAACGGCGTCTTCCTCGGACCAAACGCGAAGGCAGTCTCGGCCGAAGCGAAGCTCGCTCACCCGCTGTACCAGATCGCGATGTTCATGATCTTCAGCACGCTCGTGTACATCTTCCTGCAGGCGATCCGTCCGTCGCTGTTCAGCAAGAAGCGAGCGCTCCTCGCCAGCGGGGTCATTCTCACGGGGACGCTGACCGAGAAGGTCCTGTTCGTTGTCGAAGGGTTCAAGCACCCGGTGTTCGACATCTACGCCAACACGCCCGGGACCTACTTCCCGAGCCTGATCGAGTGGCTGTCGCTCGCTGGCACGGCTGGACTGGTGGCACTTTTATTCCTCAACGTCTCGAAGCTCGTCCCAGTGGTCGAGCTCCACGCCGTCGAACACATGCGTGGCGACCACGCACACGGTGACGAGGCGACCGAACCGGAGGTGGAAGCATGAGTCCAGCACTGACAACGATCCCAACAGAACTCCTGTATCACGGCTACGACGGCACGGCCGGCTTCACCGGCTTCCCCAACGAGGGGACCTGGGTCATCTTCGCGATCATCCTGGTCCCGGTCTACATCATGCTCGCAGCATGGTTCCTCGGGAAGCCCCGCGACACGTCGTCCGGACTGCTCGGCGTGGGCTATCTCGTCGGTCTGACGACCTCGATGTGGGTCGGGATGTTCATCCTGACCGTCCTGATCGGCGTCGTCTTCTACGGCGGCCCACCGGAGCCGATCAGTAGCGTCGGCCCGCCGTAACCGACTCCCGTATCGCATCCGAATATCGTTTTCATCTTTTGCAGCCGGACAGTCCACCTCGACAGTCCCAACTCCGTCTGTCAGTCTCGACGCTCGAACCATCACACGTATCCCGTTCCAGGCCTTTCCTACGGCTAGCACACCGACATTATGACCATCACAGCACACGAGCTCGAAATCAAACTCGAGGAGGTCGAGGATCCGGACATCGGCGAGGACATCGTCTCGCTCGGGCTGGTCAACGACGTCACGATCGACGACGAGACCGCCCGTATCTCGCTTGCGTTCAACGCGCCGTATGCACCCTCCGAGATGGAGATCGGCAACCAGATCCGCGACGTCATCGAAGACGCCGGCCTCGAGGCCGACCTGCGGGCACACGTCGGCGAGGAACACGGCTTCGACGACGAGGTCTTGCCACGCGTTCGCAACGTCATCGCCGTCTCCTCGGGCAAAGGTGGCGTGGGCAAGACGACGGTCGCGGCCAACCTGGCGGCCGGACTCGAGAAACGCGGTGCGATGGTCGGACTGCTCGACGCCGACATTCACGGACCCAACGTCCCTCAGATCCTCCCGGCCGAGAGCGACCCCGGCGTCACGCCCAACGAGGAGATCGTCCCGCCGCGCTCGGACGGCGTTCGCATCATCAGCATGGGCATGATGATGGAAAACGAGGACGACCCCGCGATCCTCCGGGGACCGATGGTCAACAAATTCATGATGAAGTTCCTCGAGGGCGTCGAGTGGGGCCGACTCGACTACCTGATCGTCGACCTCCCGCCGGGGACCGGCGACGCGACGCTGAACCTGCTGCAGTCGATGCCCGTCACCGGTGCCGTCGTCGTCACGACGCCCCAGGAGATGGCACTCGACGACACCCGCAAGGGGATCCAGATGTTCAACAAACACGACACTCCCGTCCTGGGCGTCGTCGAGAACATGAGCTCCTTTATTTGCCCGTCCTGTGGCGACCAGCACGGTCTGTTCGGCACCAGCGGTGCTGACACCATCGTCGACAAGTACGACATCCCACTGCTGGGTCGGATTCCGATCCACCCCGACTTCGGGGCCGACGGCAGCCAAGGTGCCCTCGTCAAAAACGACGACAGCGAGGTCCAGAGCCACCTCGAGGACGTCGTCGGCGAGGTCGCCGATCGGGTCGGCGAGACCAACCGCCGGACGGTCTCGGAAAACGTTACGCAGGAACCGGCGAACAAGCTGCCGACCGAGACGGAAGACTAAGCGCATCCGCCACACCGGCGGCCGACTCCCTCGTTTCTCTCCCCTGCCGTTATAACCCTGTCCGTCGAATCGACTCGATATGCGCGACGAATACGCCGATGCGATCACCGACCTCGAGCCAGCCGACGGCGAGATCGAAACCACGGAACTGGTCGTCAGCGACGATGTCCTCGTGAAAGCGTTCGCCCTCGGACCGGACGCGGAACTCGAGGCTCACGACCACGGCGAGAGTACGAACGTCTTTCACGTGCTCGAGGGGACGGTCACGGTCGTTCAGGGAGATGAGACCGAGGAAATCGATGCACCCGGCGTTGTCCACCACGAGCGCGGCGTCGTCCACGGCGCGAGAAACGAAACCGACGAGACGGTCGTTTTCACTGCGAGTCTCTGTCCGATGCCGTCCTAATCGCAGTCAGTCGGAACCGGGCGACTGCGGCGCGTCTTCGAGCAGCGACGCGACGTACTTGGTGACGTGGTCGTCCATCCGGCGCTTGTAGCCGGCCTGGCGGGCGAGGCGGTCGAGTTCGCGGGCGACGAGGCTGCCGTACTGGACGGCCTTCTTGTCCCGGGTTGCGACCTCGGTCGGGAGGTGGCGAGTCGCCACGCGTCGGAAGCCACGTTTTCGCTCGTCCTCGTCGGCCAGCAGCTCGTCCGGCAGGCGAAGCGCGGCCGCGACGACGGCGTCGTGAAGCAGCGGCGCGACCGGCTCGAGTCCCGTCGCCTCGATCGTCAGCACGTCCCGCGGGAGTTGCTCGGGCAGGCTCCTGATCCCCTCGCGGACGGCCCCGCGGACCGTCTCGGCATCGACCCGGTGGTCGAGACGGACGACTTTCTCGTAGCCGCCGAACAGTTCGTCGGCTCCCTGTCCGACCGCGAGCGCGTCGAACCCGTCGGCGGCGACGCGTTCGCCGACCAGATACAGCGGCAGGGCGATCTGGACGTCCATCGCGTTCGTTCGCCCGATCGCCCGTGCGACCTCGGGGACGGCGCGCTCGAGGTCGGCCGGCTCGAGGTCGACGATCGTGAGCTCGCGGCCCATCGCGTCGGCAGCCGTCCGCGCGGCTTCGACGTCGTGGCTGTCGGGGAAGCCGACGACGTACAGCGGCGCGTCGAGCAGTTCGGCGACCAGCGCCGAGTCGACGCCGCCGGAGAAGGCGACGGCGACGTCTCGATCGTTCCGCCGGACGGCGTCGGTTGCCGTCTGGATAGCGCGCTCGAGGGCGTCGATGGCGGTCTCGTGGTCCGATTCGGGGATCGGATCGGGCAGCGACCAGCATGACTCCGGTTCGGGAAGCGGTTCACCGACGGGTGCGGCCGCGCCGGCTGGGAAAAGCGTCGGCTCTTCGAGCGCACTCGGCTCGAACGCCCACGCCAGATTTGGACTCGCGGCGGCGGGGTCGGTGTCGACGAACAGGGGCACTCGTCCGAGGACGTCGCGAACGAGGCGGCCGTCGATCTCGCCGGCGAAGCCGGTCGTTCCCGGGAGCGACTCGGCGTCGGCGAGTGCGTCGCGAACGGTCGTCGGATCGGCACCGCGAAGCGTTGGCTCGGTCATCGGAAGAGGTTCAGAACACGGCCGACTCGTCTCGTGACGCCGCCGGCGAACTGCTGGACGCTGATCCGCCAGGGCGTGCGCTTTCCCTCTACTGTGGTTCGGCCGTCCGCGATCGCCGCGAGGATCGCCGCGGCGGAACGCTCCTTGGCGTCGACGCGCGTGACCGCTTGCCCGACCATCTCGCTGATATGGGCGTCGCTGCCGGCGGTCATCGGCAGGTCCCGCGACCGTGCGTAGCGTTCGGCCTGTCGGTTCGCCCGGCCGGTAAACAGCCGCGAGTTGTAGACCTCGATCGCGTCGCCGGCCGCGAGTTGCTCGCGAGAGATCCGGGCCATCACGCCGTGGCGAGCCTCCTGAAAGGGATGTGGAATGACCGCCAGGCCATCCTGGTCGTGGATCGCCTCGAGCGTCGACTCGAACGACAGCCCCGGTGGCACCGCCTCCTCGAGGCCAAGACCCAGGATGTGGCCAGCCTGACTCGAGATCTCCATGCCCGGGATGCCGACGAGACCGTAGTCGGGGGCGCGCTCGACGGCCTCGAGACTCGCGTCGATCTCGTCGTGATCGGTCACCGCGATCGCGTCGAGACCGACGGCTTCGGCCTGCTCTAGGATGAGCTCGACCGGATCACGGCCGTCGTACGACAGCGACGAGTGCGTGTGGAGTTCGACCGACAGCACGACCGTACGTTTAGACGGCCTGATCAAAAGCGACTCGATTGGCCGTGCCACTCCAATCGCGATCACGCCTGCGTGTCGAAACGGAAAACGAGTGGGCTTGAAGCCGGCTCGAAAGCGGCGATCGAGCGTTCGATCAGTCGAGGCCAGAGTGAGTACGCACGGATCGAACGCGACGACGCGTTACTCCGCTGTCGCGTGGTGAATGTCGACCGTCACTTCGTTCTCGAGATTGTCGAGGATGGGCGAACTCGCGTGAGCGGCCTTCTGTACTTCCTCGAGTTCGGCTGTCGATGCGGGCGACTCGATGTGTGCGGTACACTCGATCCGATCGAAGCCGGGACGGACGTCGTCGGCGAGTCCGAGGAGGCCGCGCATGTCGGCCCGGCCCTCGAACTCGAGGCGGATCTCGGAAATCTCGATGTCACGCTTTGCGCCGTGGGCGGCGTAGGTAATCGTTAGACAGGTCCCAAGCGAGGAAAGCAACTGCTCGAGTGCGTTCGGTGCGTCACGGTGGCCGAACAACGCACCTTCCATGGTGAACTCGGGCGAGTCGACGAGCGTACCCCCTTTCTCGATCTCGCTGACGGTTGTTTCACACGTCGTATCGCCGGTCCACTCCGTTTCCGCGAAAAACCGGAAGTCGGCGTTTTCCGGGTCGTCCTCGGCAGCGGCAGTGAGCTGTTCGAACTTCTCCATATCGATTCCGTTCTTCAGAGTCATGCAGATACTATCCAATACCAGGTAGCGCCGGCCCGGTTGTAAACTCGGTGGAAAGAAACATTATTTCCGAATGAGGTTGGGTATCTATACTCGGCGTCCAACTGGTTCCGAGCCGTGCTGTCGCGCATGACTGGATCGGAAAAACGGTACGAAGACGCCGGTACTGTTCGTTTCCCCTCGTTAGACAACTAGCGTCGACCGCAACCGATCCCAGGAATCCGAAACATTTGCTGTGAATCATACCGAGAATATTGTTGGTTATTGCTAACCCGACATTAGATGTTGTGTCCACTTCGAAAGGGTTATGCACGTTTGTGGGGAAGAGAGTGTTGTACAATACACTCATGACCGACGTAAACGGACTCGACGTCGACGAACTCGAGTCGCTCATCGAAGGCGTCTCTGCAGAGCCGGAGCAAGCGTCGTTCACGTTCCGTGCCGAGACGGAGTGGACGGGTGGCTTCGCCAGCGAGACACGCATTAGCGACTTCGAACAGAACGAGACGACGATCGAATCGCCGGAGTTCACCGTAACCGGCGACGAACCAGCGGCATTGCTCGGCGAACGGACCGGCCCGAACGCGGTCGAACACCTCCTGGCTGCTATCGGCTCGTGTCTCAGCGTGACCTACGCGGGCCACGCCGCCGCGAAGGGCATCGAAATCGACGACATGCGATTCGAGTTCGAGGGCGACATCGACCTGCGGGGCTTCCTCGGGCTGAGCGACGAGGTCCGGGCAGGATACGAGGAGATTCGTGCGACGACCCACATCGACGCGGACGCCGATGACGAGGAACTCGAGGCGTTACACGAGGAAGTACTCGAGACGTCGCCGCTGTACGACAACGTGACGAACCAGGTCTCCCTCGAGTTCGACCTCGACTTCGCATAAGGACGTCGCGGCGCGTCACGTCGGATATCAGTAAACTCCTGCTTCGTTTTCCTGGCGTCGAGCGCTCGACTGCGAACCAGCCGCTCGAGCGACCGAAATCGATGTTCACGAACGTGCATATAGAAACCCCTTTACCGGCCGACTTTCATCACCTAGATGAATGAGTCTTGCCGATTCGGACCGCGAACTCGTCGTCTCCGAGTTAGACCGAGAGCCCACCCGGGCGGAGGCGGCGCTGTTCGAGAACCTCTGGAGCGAGCACTGTGCGTACCGCTCCTCGCGACCGCTGCTGTCGGCGTTCGACAGCGAGGGCGAGAACGTCGTCATCGGGCCAGGCGACGACGCGGCAGTCGTTGCCCTCCCCGACAGCGACGGGGATGGGGCTGGTGACACGTACATCACGATGGGGATCGAGAGCCACAACCACCCCTCCTACGTCGACCCGTTCGACGGCGCGGCGACCGGCGTCGGTGGTATCGTCCGGGACACGCTTTCGATGGGCGCGTACCCGATCGCACTCGCGGACTCGCTATACTTCGGCGAGTTCGACGCCGATCACTCGAAGTACCTCTTCGAGGGCGTCGTCGAGGGAATCAGCCACTACGGCAACTGTATCGGCGTCCCAACGGTCGCCGGCAGCGTCGACTTCCACCCCAAATACGAGGGCAATCCGCTGGTCAACGTCGCCTGCGTTGGGCTGACCAACGAGGAGCGACTCGTCACCGCCGAGGCCCAGGAGCCAGGCAACAAACTCGTCCTCGTCGGCAACGCCACCGGCCGTGACGGACTCGGCGGCGCAAGCTTCGCCAGCGAGGACCTCGCCGAAGACGCCGAAACCGAAGACCGCCCCGCAGTCCAGGTCGGCGATCCCTACGCCGAGAAGCTGCTCATCGAGGCCAACGAGCAACTCGTCGACGAGAACCTGATCGAATCGGCCCGCGACCTCGGTGCCGCCGGCCTCGGCGGTGCCTCGAGCGAGATGGTCGCCAAAGCCGACCTCGGTGCCCACATCGAACTCGAGCGCGTCCACCAGCGCGAGCCGAACATGAACGCGATGGAGATCCTGCTCGCCGAGTCCCAGGAGCGGATGTGCTACGAGGTCGAGCCGGACAACGTCGAGCGCGTGCGCGAGATCGCCGAGCGGTTCGACCTCGGTTGTTCGGTCATCGGCGAGGTCACCGACGGCAACTACGTCTGTACGTTCGAGGGCGAGACGGTCGTCGACGTCGACGCCTACTTCCTCGGCGAAGGCGCGCCGATGAACGACCTCCCGACCGAAGAACCCGAACAACCCGAAACCGACCTCCCAGATGCCGATCTCGAGGAGGCGTTCGACGCCGTCGTCGCGAGTCCGAACACGGCCTCGAAGCGGTGGGTCTACCGCCAGTACGACCACGAGGTCGGCGTCCGCACGAGCGTGGGGCCGGGCGACGACGCGGCTATTATCGCGGTTCGAGAAGCCGAACAGGGACTAGCGATCTCCTCGGGTGCGGCACCCAACTGGACCGACGTCGCACCCTACGAGGGTGCCCGCGCGGTCGCCCTCGAGAACGCGACGAACATCGCGGCTAAGGGCGCGACGCCGCTCGCGGCCGTGGACTGTCTCAACGGCGGGAACCCGGAGAAAGACGACGTCTATGGTGGCTTCACTGGTATCGTCGATGGCCTCGCCGAGATGTGTGAGACCCTGTCGACACCGGTCGTCGGCGGGAACGTCTCGCTGTACAACGACTCCGTTGCGGGCCCGATCCCGCCGACGCCGACGCTGGCGATGGTCGGTGCCAAAGACGGCTACGACGCGCCGCCGCTGTCGGTCGAGGACGACGGCGACCTGGTTCTCGTCGGTGACCTCGGCCTCGAAGGCGACGCCCGACTGGGTGGCTCCGAGTACCTCGCCCAGTTCGATGGCAGCGACCGGTTCCCCGAACTGCCCGACGACCCCACCAGCGTCGTCGAAACGTTGGCGGCGGTCGCCGACGACGACGCGACGCTGGCCGTCCACGACGTCAGTCACGGCGGCCTCGCCGTTGCGCTCGCCGAGATGGTCACCGACGACGCCGGCCTCGAGGTGTTGCTTCCGGGCGACGACCCCGCAGGCGAACTCTTCCACGAACAGCCCGGTCGCGCACTGATCCAGACCGAGTCCGTCGAGGCGGTCCGCGAGGCGTTCGACGGCATCGCACCCGTCGTCGAACTCGGCACCGCGACCGACGACGGTCGACTCACGATCGACGTCGGCGACCGGACGATCGAGACCGACGCCAGCGCGATCAGCGAGCGACGCGCAACGATCGAACGCGAACTCGAGTAACGGCCGGATCGGCGGCTCTTTTTCGCGATTGGCCGGTATATTGATTATACTGCCGAGCCCATTCGTTCACTAAATGGACAGTTCCGGAAAACGTGATGACTACTGAGACCTCGTCCATTCTGATCGTCAACGACGAGCCCGATCTCGCCACCCTCTATACCGCCTGGCTCGACGGCGAGTACGATGTCGAGACAGCTATTGACGGCGCTGACGCGCTCGAGACGATCGACGATACGATCGATATCGTCCTGCTCGATCGGCAGCTGTCGGACCGCTCTGGCGAGGCCGTCCTCGAGACCATCCGTGAGCGATCGCTCGACTGTCAGATCACGATAATAACGGCGATCGAGCCCGACTTCGACATCGTCGAACTGGGATTCGACGACTACCTCGTCAAACCGGTCTCACAGGGCGAACTCACCGGCGTCATCGAGCAACTCTGTCTGCGGGCGACCTACGACGAGCAACTCCAGGAGCTGTTCATGCTCGCGTCGAGGAAAGCGCTGCTCAACGAGCGAACGACGGAGCCCGAACGCCAGTCAAGTCATGAGTACGCCGAACTCACTGATCGAATGGCCGTTCTCCGTGCCCGCGTCCACGAGACCGTGACGGAACTGCTGGACCAGGACGGGTTCCGACAGGTCTGTCAAGACATCGCTCGCGATTCTCTCGAAGAGTAGGGCTACGAGAGACGGCGCTCGAGGGTCGTGATATCCCGGATTTCGATCCGCGTGCCACCGTTGTGGCCGTTGGTGACGGTACACGTCCAGTCGTGGGCTTCGGCGATAGCGCGGACGAGCGCGAGGCCGAGTCCGTCGATCGCGGTCTCGTCGTCGGCGGTCGGATCGAGGACGCGGTCGTGTGCGTTCGGAGGGATTTCGGTAGCGTCGTCGAGCATGAAAAAGCCGCGCGTCCCGTCGTCGTCGAATCCGACCAGGCCGATCTGGATCGTCACGTCGTCGTCGGCTCGTGCGGCGGCACTATCGAAGGCCGTCTCGAGGAGGTGGACGAACCGGTCGGGATCGGCCCGGAGCGTAGCCGTCGCGTCGACGACGAGTGCGTCCTCGTCGATCTGAGAGCCGCTGACCGCAGCGGCGATCGCCGATTCGAGACGAAGGCGGCTCCGGGTGCCGACGGCCGTCGCGTTACGGGCGAACTCGCGAACGTCGTCGACGAGGCGTTCGGCCCGATCGAGCGTGGTTTCGACGGTGTTCTCCGCGAGGGGGAACTCCCACTCGTCGGCGTCGTCGTCATCGAGCGCGTCGGCGACCGCGTCGAGTTGGTGCTGGAGGTCGCTCGAGAGGATGTCCGCGACGGCTTCGAGGCGTTCGGTCTGGCGCTCGAGTTCGGCGGTCCGGTCTCTAAGGACCTGCTCCCGGTCGGCCTGATCGAGGGCGGCGCGCGTGTTCTCGACGAGCGTCGAGACGAGGTCGACGTCGGTTTCGTCGAACCGATGAGGGTCGAACGAGCCGGTCATGAGCACGCCGTGAGTGCCGATGGGCGCGATGATCTCCGAGCGAAGCGGCGTCTCGGGATTGTAGAGACCATCGGTCTCCACGAGGTCGTCGAACAGTTCGACATCACCGGCCTCGAAGACGTCCCAGACGAGGCCCTCGCCGGGATTGAATCGGGGGAGGCCGCCGAACTCGTCGTAGGCTCTGGCAGTTCCGGCGACCGGCTCGAGATAGCCCTGGTCGCCCTCGAGCAGCCAGATGCCGCTGATGGGCAGATCGAGCAGGTCGCTGCCCGAGTGAACGGCGATCGCACAGATCTCCTCGGGATCGTCGGAGCCGAGGAGCCACCGGGTAACCTCGTGGAGCGACGTGACGACGCGGTCGTACTCGTGTTGCTCGGTGACGTCCCGGACGATAGCGGCGACGGTCGCCGCGTTGTCCTCGACCGGGACGAACCGGAACTCGCCCATCCGGTCGTCGCCTTTGGGGCCAGTATACGGTAACTCGAGCTGGCGACGGTCGGCAGTGCCGATGTCGACATCGGTGATTGCCCGCCCGATCTCGACGGCGTGTTCATCGTCGATCCCCGCGAGTTCGGTCAGCGTCTCGACGTGTTCGCCGACGAGCTGTGACCGGGATGTGCCGAGAACCGACTCGGTCGCGCCGTTGACGGTGACGATCTCGCGGTTGCGATCCAGCGTGACGACCGCATCGCGGATCGCCTCGACGACCGCGGCGTGTTGGGCCAGCGTCGTCTCCTGGGCCTTGCGCTCACTGACATCGCGCATGTAGACCGAAAGTCCGGTCTCGGAGGGATAGGCGCGGGCCTCGAACCACGTCTCGAGGTGGGTGTGATAGATCTCGAAGGAAACCGGCACCTGTTCGTCCATCGCGCGGTGGAACCCGTCGGGGAACTGCGTCTCGACGGTCTGGGGGAACTCATCCCACATGACCCGGCCGATCAGCTCCTCGCGGGAGCGTTTCAGCAGCGTCTCGGCCCGCTCGTTGAGGTAGGTGAACCGGAAGCCGGTGTCGAGCGCGAAGAAAGCGTCGGTGACGCGATCGACGATCGGGACTGATCGCGTCGTCACGGCGCGACACCTCCGCACACTGGTCGACTCGGCTTCTCCCCACGCTCGAGACTCGTTCCTCTCACAGTCGTTGACACCATCGACGGCCAGTCAGCCCATTTGTTTGTGAACCCCCTATTTGAGTGCCGTGGCCGAGCGTCACTGTGGGGTGTGTCCAACAGTGTCTGTCCGTTGAGTAGCAGTTCGCCGACGTAGCTGGTCGGGTATCCGCTCGTTCGATCAAACCGGGACTGACGTCGAGCCCGGTTCATACGGTCTGTTATTACTGTGTCCCAGAGCACACGCACTATGTCGCAGATGTGCCGGCACTGATTGACAGGTGCCCGTATCAGGCGTGGTCCGCGACGAACGCCTCGATCCGATTCAGTGCTTTCCGGAGGTCTTCTAAGCCAGTCGCATACGAGACTCGCAGGTGCCCCTCGCCGACATCGCCGAAGACGTCGCCGGGGACAACCGCGACACCTTGCTCGCGGAGGACTGCCTCGGCGAACTCCTCGGCGGTAAAGCCCTCGGGCACCTCGGGGAAGCAGTAGAACGCGCCCTTGGCCTCGAAGACGTCCATGCCGATCTCGCGAAACCGCGAGAGGACGAACCGCCGGCGACGATCGTACTCCTCGACCATCTCCGCGACGTCGTTGTCACAAGAGTCCAGCGCCTCGAGCGCGGCGTACTGGGCCGTCGTCGGGGCCGAGAGCATCGTGTACTGGTGGATCTTGTTCATCGCACCGATCGCGTCGGCGGGTCCGAGCGCGTAGCCGAGTCGGAGGCCGGTCATCGCGTGGGCCTTCGAGAAGCCGTTGAAGACGATGGTGCGTTCGCGCATCCCCTCGAGGCTCGCGATCGACGTATGGTCGCCGTCGTAGGTGAGTTCGGCGTAAATCTCGTCCGAGAAGACCGTCAGGTCGTGTTCGCGGGCGAACTCGGCGATCGGCTCTAGATCCTCCTCGGGCATGATCGCCCCCGTCGGGTTGTTGGGATAACAGAGGACGAGCACGTCGGCGTCGGCTGCGCCGGCCTCCTCGAGACCCTCGACGGTGAGTCGGAAGTCGTCTTCCTCCCTCGTCGGGACCGACAGCACCTCGCCGCCGGCGAAGATCACGCCGGGCTCGTAGGAGATGTACGCCGGCTGGGCGATCGCGACCGTGTCGCCGGGGTTGACGAACGCACGGAAGGCCAGATCGACGGCCTCGCTGGCGCCGGCGGTGACGATGATTTCCTCGTCGGGATCGTAGCCCAGCTCGAACCGGTCGGCGACGTAGTCGGCGATCGCCTCGCGGAGTTCGCGCTTGCCGCGATTTGCCGTATACGAGGTCTTGCCCTGCTCTAAGGAGGTGATCGCGGCATCGCGGGCCGCCCACGGCGTCGCGAAGTCGGGCTCGCCGACGCCAAGCGAGATGACCTCGTCGCGTTCCTCGGCGATCTCGAAGAACCGGCGGATGCCCGACGGCGGGACCGCCTGCACCCGGTCTGACAGTTCGAACGTCATTGTCAGGGTGAATAGGAGAGGCGGTCGTCGTCCTCGCCGTCACCGAGTTCGATCCCGTTTTCCTTGTAGGAGGTCATCACGTAGTGGGTGACCGTCTGGGTGATCTCGGGGACGGGCGCGACCTTTTCGCTAATGAATTGCGAGACTTCGCGGATGGAGTCGCCCTCGACTTCCATGTCGAAGTCGTAGTCGCCGCTGACCAGCCGCAACGCCGTGACCTGTGGGAACCGTGCGAGGCGCTCTGCGATGTCGTCGTAGCCCGTCTCGCGGTCGAGACGGACGTTCAACTCGACCTCGGCGCGGACGCGCTCGTCCTCGAGCCGATCCCAGTCGACGACTGCCTGGTAGCCACGTACCAGACCTGCTGCCTCGAGTTCCTCGATGGCTGCCTCGACCTCGTCTTCCTCGAGGTCGGTCATTCGCGCGATATCGGCCGCGGAGTATCGCGCGTTCTCACGAAGCAACTCGAGCACCTCGCGTTCGCTCATATCCCTTCGAAGCGCGAGCGCGAGTAAAGGTCTAACGTTCTTGTCGCGTTCCTCGCACCGGCGACGGACTACGTCCCGCGTGATTGCTCGCTCGGATGCGCTGAGGACTGTACGTCATTCGTGACCAGGGCTATTATACGGACTACTGTCAGTGGGTGCCGGCACACCTGCAGGACAGGTCGCGGGTGCGCCGAGACATGGGTACAGTAGACCATCTCAGCGGTAGTTCTTGAACAGCAACGCCCGCACGTCGTCTTTCGTCTGGACCTGTTCGGTCGAGCCGTCGGGGAGGTCGACGGCGTACCGGTAGTCCGCCGAACTCGACTCTCGCCACTTGTCGTCGTGGGTCTCGAGCAGGCTCATCATCTCGTCTAACATGTCGTCATCGTCGGCCGATCCGTCCCCGTCGCTGCCGTCGTCGGTCGATCCACTCGCAGCAGGGCCGTCGTCGGTACTGTCCGCAGCAGCGTCTTTGTCGCTGTGCGCATCGATCTCGTCGACCGCATCCGACTCCGCACCCGATTCGTCGTCCGTCTCCGGTTCGCCCGCTGCGGATTCATCATCGGTCGCCGCCGTGTCGGTCTCCTCGGGCTCGAGGTCGGGGCCGTCATCCAGCCGATCGTCGGCGGTTGCCGCCTCGTCTTCGATGTAGGAGACTTCCTCGAGTTCGTGAGGGTCATCGTCGCCGTCGATGGCGGCGCCGACGGAGGCCGCAACGTCGTCGGTCGCCGAGGAGTCGAACTCGTCGGCGTCGAGTTCGATCTCGCCGTCGAGATTGTCGATCAGGAACTGGACGGCGTCCCGTTCGCGGACGAAGCCGTACTTGCCGACGACCGATTCGGAGATCTCCTCTCGGAGGTGCTGGATAAAGGCGTACTGTTCGTCGGTGACCTCGAGCGTCTTCATACCCCGTCGATGATCCTGAAGGTACAAATATGTAAGTCGTCACGAGCCGCGGAGCGACCGATTCCGACGAGCAGGCTAGACGGAATGCCGGTCAGGAACGGGATGGAACCTCTTTCCGTCCCGTCAGCGTGTCGGGATTGAGGCTGAAAAAGTGGAACGTGACCTCTTCTCGCGGTCGTTCGAAGATATCGACGCGCGGAATCTCGATCGCCCACATTCCCTGGACTGCACTGGACTCGTACGGTTTGCCCTCGATGTCGTCGAGCGTCCCCGTCGCGACGATACTCTCCCACCGACTGTCGGTCTGGTCGTACACGACGAAGGAGACCGGTTTGTCGACGAGGTCGGCTTTCCGGCTGTCCTGTGGCGTCGAGAGCTGATAGTACAATAACCCTTCGTCGGCGTTGTAGCCGTACGAGATCGGGATCGAAACCGGCGGCTCGTCTGACCCGGTGGCAAACGAGAGGACCCCCGTTCCACCGCGGCCGAGGAACTCGTCGATCTCGTCGTCGGTCATCTGGAGCCAGCGTAGTCCTTGCCCTTGCATACCTGGATCGACGATCCGCGCGTCAAAAATACGCTGTCACGACTCTCCTGACAGTCAGCCAAGTCTGTATGCGAGCCGGGCGGGACGATTAAGGACGAACGAGCCGAACAATCGGGCATGGTACTGACGGAATCCGAACCCGAACTCGAGGCCGGCGACGCCGCACCCGACTTCGAACTCGAAGGCGTCGACAGCGAGACGTACACGCTCGAGTCGTTTGCCGACAACGAGGCATTGCTGGTCGTCTTCACCTGCAACCATTGCCCGTACGCGCAGGCGAAGTTCGACCTGTTGAACGAGCTGGCCGCCGAGTACGACGACGTCGCGGTCGTCGGGATCAACCCCAACGACGCCGAGGAGTACCCCGAGGACTCCTTCGAGGTGATGCGCAAACGTGTCGAGGAGGGAACGATCCAGTACGACGCCTATCTGCGCGACGAGAGTCAGGACGTCGCCCGCGCGTACGGCGCGGTCTGTACGCCCGACCCGTTCCTGTTTACGAACACTGACTCCGGCTTCGAGTTGGTCTATCACGGGCGCCTCGACGACGCGCTGAACCCCGACGACGAGCCGACCCGGTTCCACATCCGCGAGGCGATCGACGCCGTGCTGGCCGGCGAGGCGGTCGACCTCGAGTGGCAGCCCTCGCAGGGCTGTTCGATCAAGTGGAAAGACGAGTAGAGACGAGCTGACTGTCTCGACGGGCAACCGGTCGGCAGATCGATTTTAATGGTGGCCGTGGGAGCCCGAGTCGTGAGCCATCAGCCACGCGGAAACGACCTCCGTGAAACGCTCGAGGCCGGCGACGTCGCGCTCGGCGTCCTCGAGAGCACGTACAGTCCGACCATCGTCGAACTCTACGCGGCGCTTGGCGTCGACTTCGTCTGGATCGACCTCGAGCACGGCGGGCCGAGTCCGTGGGACGCCGAGCGCCTCGAGGGACTGCTCCGGGCCGTCGACGGCACGAAGACGGAACTGCTGGTGCGCGTCCCCGACACCGATCCGGCGCTCGTCCGCAAGGCGCTCGACGCCGGCGTCCGGAACGTGTTCCTTCCGCGCGTCGGCAGCGCCGAGGAACTCGAGCGGGCGGTCCGTGCGGGCCGGTTCGAGTACGACGGCGATCCTGGCCGGCGCGGGCTCGCGAACCCCCGTGCGAGCCGCTGGGGGCTCGCCGACGACTACGTCACGACGGAAGACGAGTCGGTCGTCGTCGGTGTGACTGTCGAGACCCAGTCGGCGCTCGATGACCTCGATGCGATTCTCGAGGTGCCCGAACTCGGCTTCGTCTTCATCGGGCCGCTCGATCTCTCGGTTTCACTGGGGCATCCGGGCGAGTTCGACCACCCCGAGGTTGAAGAGGCCGTCGAGACGATCCGGTCGGCAGCCGTCGACGCGGACGTCCCGGTCGGCGGACTCGGATTCGGAATGGACGACGTCAACGAGAAGGCACAGCAGGGGTATCAGTTGCTGAACATCGGCACGACGACGGGCGCGTTACAGTCGGCAGTGACGGGGTGGTTAGACGACTACGACGCTACGTGACCGCGCGAGGAGTCGGCCGCGAGCGGGCTATCGATGGGCTGCACGGCGGTACTGCACCGGCCACTGCTGTGCGGCGTCGTCCGGGTCGCGCTCGAGTTCGTCGGACGCCCGGAGCCCGAAGTACGGATCGCGCAGGAACTCACGGCCGACGAGCACGAGGTCGGCGCGGTCGTTGCGAACGATCGCGTCGGCCTGTTCGGGTTCGGTGACGCCGCCGACCGCGCCGACGGCGACGTCGGCCTCCTCGCGGACGCGTTCGGCCAGCGGCACCTGGAAGTTCGGGCCGCCAGGGACGGCCTGGTCGGGGTGGAGCCCGCCCGAACTGACGTCGACGAGATCGACGCCCAGTTCGGCGAGGTCGTCGGCCAGCCGCACGGACTGGTCGAGATCCCACGACTCGCGGTCGTCGAGCCAGTCAGTGCCGGAGATGCGGACGAAAAGCGGCTTGTCGTCGGGCCAGACCTCGCGGACGGCGGTGACGATCTCGCGAACCAGCCGCGTGCGATTTTCGAAGTTCCCGCCGTAGTCGTCCTCGCGGCGGTTCGTGACAGGCGAGAGGAACTCGTGGAGCAGGTAGCCGTGGGCCGCGTGGACCTCGGCGATTTCGAAGCCGGCCGCGAGCGAGCGCTCGGCCGCGGCGCGGTAGGCATCGATGACGCCCTCGATATCTTCCTGGGTCGCCTTCCGCATGGCGGGGCGATCGCCCTCGAACGGCGGGTAGGCATCGGGCGAGGGAGAGAGGACCTCCCAGCCTTCCGCGCCGTCGGGATCGGTCTCGTCCGGCACGATCGGGACGTTGCCGTCCCACGGACGCGTCTTACTGGCCTTGTGGCCCGCGTGGGCGAGCTGGATGCCCGGTACGCCACCCTGGTCGCGGACGAATTCGGTAATCGGCTGCAGCGCCTCGGCGTGCTCGTCGCTCCAGATGCCAAGGTCGTGGGGCGAGATCCGGCCGACCGGATCGACGGCAGTCGCTTCGGTCATGACGATGCCAGCACCGCCGACGGCGCGGCTCCCAAGGTGAACCCGGTGCCACTCGGTCGCCAGCCCGTCGGGCTCACAGGAGTACTGACACATCGGTGACACGGCGATCCGATTCGGCACCGCTGTTTCACGCAGCGACAACGGGGAGAGCAAATCAGCCATCGGCCCCTCTAGCCGCGTCGGGGAGAAAACGTGTGTGAAGGAGGAGGAGATTGCCGACTCGACCTCCCTATCACAGCACGTTATCCCGCTCGCGCCCGCAGCACCGATATGGCCACGCCTACACCACCCCTCGAGCGTTTCGAGGCCGACCGGCCCGTCGTCGGAATGGTCCACCTCCCGGCACTCCCTGGTGCGCCGGGGTTCGACGGCGACCGCGACGCCGTCCGCGCTCGTGCACTTGAAGACGCACGCCGGCTCGAAGACGGTGGAGTCGACGGACTCATCCTCGAGAACTTCGGGGACGCACCGTTCTATCCGGACGCCGTCCCGAAACACGTCGTCGCCGAGCTGACGGCGATCGCGACGGCCGTGACCGACGCCGTCGACGTCCCGGTCGGTATCAACGTGCTTCGCAACGACGCCGACGCGGCGCTGTCGATCGCCGCGGCCGTCGACGCCGCGTTCGTCCGTGTCAACGTCCACGTCGGCACCGCCGCGACCGATCAGGGGGTCCTCGAGGGCCGCGCCCACGAGACGCTCCGGCTCCGTGATCGGCTCGCAGCCGACGTGGCGATCCTCGCAGACGTCCACGTCAAACACGCGACGCCAGTCGGCGACCAGGCGATCGACCGGGCAGCGCTCGAGACGGTCGAGCGCGGCCGGGCGGACGGTGTGATCGTCTCCGGACCGGGGACGGGCGTCGAAACGCCGCTTGCGGATATCGAGCGCGTCACCGACGCGCTGGCAGAACACGACCACGAGCAAGCCCCGGTGTTCGTCGGCAGCGGCGTGACAAGCGACACGGTCGACGACTGTCTCGCGGCGGGTGCAGACGGCGTCATCGTCGGGACCGCGCTCAAGGAAGGCGGCGAGACGACCGCGCCGGTCACCAGCGAGCGCGTCGCGGCTCTCGTGGCGGCCGCTCGAGCGGCAGACTCGGACGACAGCTACCGCTGAAGCCATCAGATCCCAAGCATCAGCGGCCCGATCAGGACACCCATCAGGTGGACGCGACGGGCCCGCAGTCGGACCGGTACCATCCCGACGGCAGCTGCAGCGAGGAAGATCGCGATGCCCACCACGCCGGTAAACAGAAACGAGAGCACGAGCAACAGCGCGAGCACGGCGGCCGATACCTGCCAGTAGGGGAGTCGCCCGACGACCTCGAGATAGGCGTCCCCGACGACGAGGACGAGCGCGAAGCCGACGAGCCCCGCGAGAACGACGGCCGCGAGCAGTATCGGCACCTCGAGTGGCACGCCGATGCTGTCGACGGCGACCAGTACGCCGGTCCGGGGCTGGCCGATGGCGACCAGCGCGAAGAGCGCGAAGACCGTATTGTGGTTAACTCTGTAACCACATTGTATAGACAATCGGAACAGACCTAATTCCGACCTTCAAATCCGCCATTTATAAGGGTTGTAATCCCACCCAATGTTCCACATGCAGTTCCTGTTTCCTTCATTACTGTAGAAATTAAATCAATAGCCATTAGGCTATCTCCTTCTATTCCAATTGTAGCCGCTCCAAAATAAATGCCCACAAGGTAGAATACAAATCCGAGTATCAGAATCATATATGAGATTAACCGTATTTCCTCCCAGATATACAAGTTATCCATTGTTGTTTGTGTGAATATCCTGGTAGATCATAGTTGCTATGAGTGCAGTGAACGCTATAACAGCAACATAGTCCCCATAGGAGTTATAAAAGCTATCTAATGTATCGGGAGTGACTAAGATAGTTGCCAGAATAGTAGTAAAAACACCTATGAATACCTCAGAGATAGAAATATCTATACTATTCGTATTAATCTGCTCCCCACTTCCATTATCAACTTCTGGTATATTATATTCAGATATATTATAGTCAATTACAGCACCTGATGACCTATTTATGATTATTTTTTCATCATCAGGCAACCAACTACTGAAATCGGTGATAGTGATAGAGATTGGGATATTCAGTATTCCTCTTGAAGTGTAGTAATCATAGTTAGAAGTAGCTGCGACTACACGGTTATCATCGTATTTCACCATGAAATCCACGAGTGGTTTTAATTTTTCAAGTGAGTTGATAGAAGCACGAAATATACAACCCGTTTTAATCTCCAAAACTTCATTTGGGAATTCATCGATTCGATCCTTCTTAAACATAATTTCATCTTCCCCCATCCCAAATGATAATAAGACTACATCTGATTCGTCTTTTCCACCTAGTGTATCAACTTCTTTTCTGCCAATAATATATGGGGTCAATGGAGTTTCATTTGCTATAGTTTCTTGCACCCCTTCAGACATCAGTGTGAGGATCGAATACTGTGAAATCTGTCCGAGAATAGTTCTAATATCATTCTTATCAACAAATAGATCATCAGTTATGTTGTTGAAATAGTCAAGAAGGAAATCATCAGCAGGAACTGATTGAGAATTACTTCTATCAGGATACCACCCCCCGTTATTTCTATACCCCTTATGTTTACTGTCGACCATGTATAATGAATTTCTTCACTACTAATAAAGCCACCAGAATAATATTGAGATTGTACATATTTCGAGGACACTCAAGCAGCTGCGTCAAAAAGGACTTGTAGAATTGAAAGTGCCAGAAGATACGAAAAAGTGAATCTATGGTCTTACTGAAGAAGTGAAAAGGTTGAAAACAAGTGTCTGCTCAGGCTTGATAACGACCGATCTTTCTCTAAACGGTGATGTATAGGACAGAAAATAACATTCTCGAGCGGTATTATTCTATAAAATTCACGTACTGCCATGCCTCACGCGCATATGCGCAAATGGCACAAAACCCAATATTAGGAGATGATAATTTTACTGCAGTTACTGTAAGTCCATGAGGTGGATCACAGTGGATTTGGCCCACTTCACGACCATTTCCCCTCGGTCGGATAAGAATCGTCTCACAACGTACACAGTCGTCTCTGACAGCTCTCCATGACTGTAGCCCAAGTTGAGATACGATTGTGAGATGATATACAAAACAATCCCATTAGAACCCCACACCGCAAAACACCGTACTCCCCAGCTTATCTAGTAATATGAACTGTAATTACTTAACTGTTACTGATACTCTAGTATGGGACCATGTCCATGTAGTGAGCGACGATCATACCCACCAGGAACGATCATAGACCACTCACGGACGTTTCCCCACAACGACAGTGATTGCTACTCGAGTGACTTTGATCGGTGAGAGCAAACTGTGGGCGTCTCAATGGATTGTAGGGCGGTTACTCTACCTACACGGCGGAAAGACCCCTCCCTTGCTGTAGCTGAGTGGAATATCGCTGAAGGCCAGAATTCCGATTAGACGCGTATGTGAGCAAACCTGATTGAAAGTGTGTCATGGTGGTAGTTCACATACCATGCAAATAGTAACAACCCGAGTTGTTAATGGATACTCGAGTGAGAATTGAGAGACGATCTTGCAGCCGCATGAGATAATATCCCACGTTGCTACAGTGGAATAATTGTAGATCAACCCATATCCGAAAGCGTAGGACCACTTATTATATACTTTATAAGGAAATTGTGCCTCCTTGTGGAACCATGACACAGTACTATAGACTCAGATAACCTCCCTTATCTCGATTTACATTCCGAGTGGATAGTTAACACACCAGTGAACGACTGGTATTAGTGTGTGAACCCCGCCCATCAAGGTTAAGTTGGGTAACATGACAGTTCCTCATATGGGTGGGGTCCAATGACCTTTCGATAGAGAAACGAATCTCTTTGCAGCATATATGCGGAACACCCGCATACCCTTTCAAAAATTATTATTTTGGCTCACAGCATGGAGAAGCAACGTTTTGCCCCCTTGGACCCTTGTGTTACATTATGCTAAAGACTTGGACCGTGACGACGGACACTGTTTTCCAAATCTTTAGTTGAATATTTGAGATAGTTTTCTTTAGTGGTTTCAATATTCTTGTGTCCTAAAATATCCATGAGGAAGGAAATATCTCCACCGTCGTTAATAAAGTGAACCCCGAAAGTTTTCCTCAAGGTATGGGCACCAATTCTGTTAATGTTCTGCCCTTGCCGATTTTGGTAAATCGTTTCCTGAATACCAGCGTTTTCTGCTGCGGTGGTTACAACGTCGGTAACGACTTGTTCATCCATCCGCTCACTTCTCGAGGTACAGAATAGATATGGTGATTCATCTGCTGTGAGCTTGGCCTTCCGATCACCATTGATCCACAAGTTAAGTAGGGTATCTAATGATGCTTGATACCATACCTTTCGTGACTCGTCCGTTTTCTTCCCATATACTGTAATCTCTCTACTGTCACGATCTATCTTGTCAAGTTTCACCCTAACAAGTTCTGACCGTCTCATACCCGTTTGGTAGAGCAAACGAACGATTAGTTCATTACGAGTGGTTGGTGCTGGTACGTTGTCTACCAACTTCCGAACTTCCTCTTTCGTGAGGGGTTTATCTCCACCTTCAGCATCCTTTTTAGATTCCGTATGCATCCCATTGATACGTTCGGGAGTAGCGTATTCTGTTGGATCTTGCTCAACAGATACTTCAGGAAACCCTCTCCTTCCTGCGAACTTGTCTATCTGTTTGTAGAAATCTCCAAGAGCAGCGTGAGCTACACGAATGCTCGAAGGTGCATATTCGTCGTCAAACATCCACTGATAGTAATCTTCAGCATGACCGCTATGACAATCCCATAAGGTCACGTCCGTATTCTCATTTAGATATTTGTGGAAACGACGAATGTGACGACGGTATTCACGAGCAGTATCTTCCGACTGTGTTTGCTTGTAACTATAGTGTGCTTTGATCGCACGTTCTGCGATAGATTTGTTCGTTTGTTTAGACATCTCAGTTCACCCTGTACCAGTAAGTTTCACTAACTTGGGGTGCTGCCTCTGGATGTGGTTTTTCAGTAGTATCTATCCGCTTGACTGCATTGGTGTTATGCTCAAGCCGTGAGAGGGTGACAGAGACGTTTTCAGGCTCAGCATCAATTTTGTCGGCTAATTCTGTGGCTGTAATAGCTCGTTCTTCACCTATCGGAAGTTCGTTGTAAACTTCAGACGAAAGGTCACTATCTGTTGTAGCCTCATGCATAGCCAACGTAGCATCGGTGATAGTTGCCTCAAGTTCGTTAACACGGTGAGCCATCTTCTCAACAGCAGTCAGAACCTCACCAATCCGTTCATCACTACCAGCACTGGTGTCGACCGATAGAGATTGTCCTTCGGTTGCTATTTCTCTCTCGACTGAAGTACGAATAAGATCCGTGAGGGTGTCATATTCAGGGGAATCTCCCACATATGATTCCCACCGATCTTTCTGATCCTCACTCACACGGATATTGACTTGCGGCCTTGCCATACCGTCCAGTGTGAGAGATAATCATTTAGTCTTTACTCTGTGTATACAGAGAAGTACAAAAGACCGTATTCGCCGTGTCGACGCCGCTGGTCGCGACGATATACCCTCGGTCGCTGGCTCCTTTCGGGACGACGACCAGCACTGCGACGGCGGCGATCGCAGCCGTGATACCGGGCAGGTAGCCGACTGCGGCACCCGCGAGCGTCCCGGCGACTGCCGTGACCCCGACGAGTCCGCGTGACATCGTAATCTCGGGACCGTCCTGCGGGGGGATCCCGCTCCCGCGAATCGCGTCGATCAACACCGGTGCGCCGAAGAGGCCGGCAAACAGCGGTGCGAGGGTGCCACCGGCCGCGAGCGGCGCTGCCGGCGAGAGATCCAGGGTAAGCGCGCCGAGTCCGGTGGCCAGCCCGAACGAGAGCAGGCCGCCCAGCCGGCTCCGCCACGTTGGCTCCGAGGCGAGCAACGCGACCACGATCGTTGCGAGGAGCACCGACAGCCGGGCCCGCAGCGTCGGGTA
Organism: Haloarchaeobius amylolyticus; assembly: GCF_042678045.1. GTDB lineage: Archaea > Halobacteriota > Halobacteria > Halobacteriales > Natrialbaceae > Natrinema > Natrinema amylolyticus_A. The sequence continues at coordinate 267,719 of NZ_JBHUDI010000009.1, read as the reverse complement.
GACGAGAGTCACGGCTCGAGTCACAGGGACGGCAAGCGGCACCGCGGCGAGGACGGCGAGGACGCTACCGAGCGCCGAGAGCCTGATCGCTTCGGAGCCGTGTCCCTCGAGGACCAGCCGGTGGCCCGGCAGCGCGGTGACGGCCATCTCCGCGTCGGGGACGCCGAGTGCCATCGCCGGCACGGCGTTCAGGAAGGTGTGGACGACGCCGGCAGCCAGCATCGCACAGCCGACGAACAGCGGCGGGCCGGGGACCGACGGCGCGATTCCCGCCAGTACGAGTGCGAAGTTGTTGGCGTGCAGTCCCGGGACGAGCCCGCTACAGGCACCACACAGCGAGCCGGCGAGGACCCACACGAGCAACTGGAGCGTCAGCGCGGGCTCGGCGACGACCTCGACCGGGGCAGCCATTGGCGGCTCTGGCCGCGCCTTCACTTATATGTTCTCGGCTCGCCCGGTGGCACACGAGTCGGCGCCGCGCCACTGCAGCGTCGCTACTCCTCGGTGAGTCCAAGAAAAAATCGGTGTTTGCAACTCGTCGAAACCGGATCGACGGTGACGTTATCCGAAGAGTTCGCCGAGGCCCTCGCCGCTGGCCTCTTCGTCCTCGTCGTCGTCCTCGTCCGTCGTGTCCGGCACGTCGCTGGTCTCTTCAGCGTCGTCGCCTTCGTCGTCGCCACCTTCCGCAGCTGCGGCGCCGCCTGCGGCGGCTCCGCCAGCGGGGACGGCAGCGGCTTCCTCGACGGCCTCGTCGATGTCGACGTCCTCGAGCGCGGCGACGAGCGCCTTGACGCGGGACTCTTCGACGTCGACGCCAGCAGCGTCGAGCACGTCCGTGAGGTTGTCTTCGTTGATCTCTTCGCCCGATTCGTTCAGGATGAGTGCAGCGTATACGTATTCCATTGGTGTATCCTCCGTGAGTCGTTATCCGAACATTTCGCCGAGACCGGCCGCACCGTCGCCGCCGTCTTCGTCGTCGTCATCGTCGGCGTCGGCGTCATCGGTCTCAGCCTCGTCTTCGGTCTGGTCGTCTGCCGATTCGTCCTCGTCGTCGGCTGCCGCCGGGGCGGCCGCCTCGACGTCCTGAAGCTCCTCAGGAAGTGCCTCCTCGTCGTCGATCTGGGCCGCAAGCGCACGCAGCTGTGCGTCGGCCTTGCTGACGAGGTCGGGCATGAGGGCTTCGTCCTCGATCGCGGCTTGCAGGCCGAGGCTCTTGGCCTCGCCCGTGGCCTTGGCGATGAGCGTCGGTGCGGTCGCGTCGGTCGGGTAGCTCGCGTTGATCGAGAGGTTCTGGGCGCGAGCGGCGGCCGTCGACACGTCGCTCCGGTAGGCGTCGACGTCGATGTCGAGGTCCTCGGGGTCGAACAGGACGCCCTCAGCGATGACGGCGCGCAGGTCGAGTCCGACTTCCTTGGGCTCGATGCCCAACTCGTTGAGGACGTTCGCCAGATCCGCAGAGACTTCCTCGCCGGCCTCGAGGACCGTCGAGTCCTCCATGACCTGGATCGAACCCTCTTCGATGCGTGCGTTCGCGCCGATGCTCTGGAGTTCGCCGACGAACGGCCCCGGGTCGACACCGGTGTCCCCTTCGGGGATTACGATGTCGTTCGGAGCGACCTCGCCCTCGTTGATCGGAGCGGGCGTCTTCGACGCCTCGAGCTCCTTGTACAGCGAGAACGGGTTCTCGTTCGTGCCGACGATGCCGACCTGTCCCTCGATGTGCTCGACGAGGTCGCCGAGGCCGGCGTCCTCGAGCGCGCGCGTCTGCAGGGTGTTGCGGCTGACGCGCAACTCGGCGGTGCCGTGCAGGTCGCGGCGCATGTCCTGAAGCTGCTTCGAAGGAATACCGGCGATGCCGACGATGCCGACGCTCTCGTACTCGCTGATGATCTCGGCGAGTTCGTCGACTTCCTCTTTCTTCCACTGGGGAAGGTTCTCGGTTTTGCGTTCAGCCTGTGCGCTCATTCTAGGCCACCTCCACGGACGGCCCCATCGTCGTCTTCACGTAGACGGCGTCGATGTTCTGGGGCCCCTTCTCGAGGTCGGCGTGCAGGCGACGCAGGATGACGTCGATGTTGTCGGCGATCTCCTCGGCATCCATGTCTTCGGCACCGACGAGGGTGTGGAAGGTTCGTCGGTCGCCGGAGCGAAGCTGCACGGTGTTTTTGAGCCGGTTGACGGTTTCGACGACGTCGTCGTCGGGTGCGAGCGGGTCCGGCATCTTCCCTCGGGGACCGAGAATGGTACCCAGGTGCCGGGCGATGTCTTGCATCATCGCCTCTTCGGCGATGAAGAAGTCCGTCTCGTCGGCCATGTCCTTGGCCTCGTCGTCGTCCAGATCGGCAACGTCGTCTCCCGAGAGGACCTCGTCCGCCGCCTCTTCGGCGCGGACTGCGGTTTCTCCCTCGGCGATGACGACGATGCGCGTTTCCTGTCCGGTTCCGGACGGAAGGACGATCGACTCGTCAACGCGGTTCGACGGTTCGTTCAGGTCTAGGTCGCGCAGATTAATCGCGAGGTCGACCGTCTCGGTGAAGTTCCGATCGGGCGAATCCTCGAGTGCGCGGGCTACTGCTGTTTCAATATCCGAATCTGCCATCGTTCACCTCCGTAGTACGCAGGAGTGCTCCTACGGGTCAGTGAAACAGGCGATGCCTGTCTCCGTTGAACCAAGTGTCATCGCAGACTTAAAGCCGTCGAACTACCCGCGTGCTCGGGCTGTGATTTCGGGTACCATGATCTCGGACAGGAGCCTGACGTATTCACCAGACAACCGTCGTCAGCCATCGGGAGACTGTCTCGACGTGACTGGAATGTCATCCTTACAATCAAAAGTTCTATTATAATCTCCAGTGTAATATACGTCGATGTGGCCATCAGACTTATATACTATCGTTGGGCGCCCGGTTCTGAATTCGGCCGCCACGCAGTCCGCCGCTGACGTGCTCGCGGCGTATCGGTCGCTCGAGCCGTTCGTCCGGGTCGGAATCCAGTTCGCCGGTGCGTTGCTCGTAACGATGATCGTTCTCGGATTGCTCCACGGCTACGGGAGCAAGGCGGTCCAGAAATCGCGACAGAGCCCAGTGATCTCGGCCGGAATCGGGCTCCCGAGTCTGCTCGTCGTCAGCGCTCTCGCGGGAACAGGCTATTTCATCGTCGACACCAGTATCGGGGTGTTCTTCGGCATCCCACTGGTCATTCTCGGCGCGACGGTCATTCCGGTGGTGTTGGCGATCGGGCTCACCGCGATCGGCCGTACGGTCGCCTCGCGGTTCGGAACCGACCGGCTGTGGATCGGAATCGTCGTCGGCGCGCTCCTGGGCGGCCTCGCCGGGCTGGCGGTGCCGGCGACCGTCGCCGTAGCTGGGCTCGCCGGTGCGCTCGGTCTCGGAGCAAGCATTCGGGTGTTGTTCGGTGGTGCCGGCACGGCACGACCCGACGAGCGAACCGTTCCACCTGCGAACAAGATCTAGTTCTGACACGCTCGACCTGCGACCGTCCTACCTGAACATGCACTGCCGAGGAGTGGTTACGTTACCCGTCAGTGCGGCGGAAAGAACGGTCCGGGTTCCAACGCTGATGTCGGCATCGAACGAGGGTGCCATCAAGAAGACGCGGGCACCCGCGTACCGAAACGATAATCCCGATTATGCGTCGGCCGCAAGCACGTCGTCGTACTCGCCGCTGTCGACGCGCTCTTTGAATTCGCGGGCGTCGTTGCCCTCGATGGTGACGCCCATCGAGGCACAGGTGCCGACGACTTCCTTCGCGGCGTTGATCGTATCGTACGCGAGCAGGTCGGGGTGTTTCTGCTCGGCGATCTTCTTGACCTGATCGACGGAGAGGTCCGCGACGAAGTCCTCCTGGGGCTCGCCACTGCCGGTCTCGAAGCCAGCCTCGTCTTTGATCAGTGCCGCCGTCGGTGGGACACCGACGTCGATCTCGAAGGAGCCGTCGTCCTCGTAGTCGACGGTGACGGGGACTTCGGTTCCGTCGAACGCCTCGGTCTGATCGTTGATCTCCTGTACGACAGCCTGCACGTCGACGGGGGTCGGTCCGAGCTCGGGACCGAGCGGCGGGCCAGGGTTGGCCTGGCCACCCGGAACGAGCACTTCGATGGTTCCAGCCATACCCGTCACAACCCGTGCGCGAGTTTTAAGGGTTGCTAATTCAGCCAATCATCGTCTGTGACCGTCTGTCGTGCTAGCGCGACTACTCGACGCTGTCGGCTCGCCACGTCGCGAACGACTCGAGGACGTCACTCTCGTCGAACCGCTCGATGCAGGGTACGTCGTACGGGTGTCGCTCCTGGACGCGTGCGACGAGATCGTCGAAGGCGTCGTCGGTCGTCTTCGCCAGCAGGATCACTTCGTCGTCGTGCTGGACATCGCCCTCCCACCGGTACGTCGAGGTCGTCTCGACCTGATTGACACAGGCAGCGAGTCCCTCCTCGACGAGTGTTTCGGCAATCTCGTCGGCCGCTTCGGGCGGGGCCGTGATGTAAACGGTCGGCATAGCAGAGGCTACGCTCGAGCCGAGAAAAAGGATACTGCCACGACGCGCGGGCGACGGCCGTCGTGTGGCTCGGTCGACCGTTAGCTATCGGATTCGTCGACCGGATTGAACGTGCCGTTGATGTCCCACTCGTGGAGGCAGTGTGGGTTGCCAACCTGTTTCTCGCCGTCTTCGCGGGCGAGTTGCCACGCTTCGAGGTCCTCGTCCCAGACTTCGGCGCGGTCGCATACTTCACAGACTCGCGCGGTCGGTGTTCGTACCTGTGCGCTCATTACCCACCCGTGGGAACTCGACACATATAACAGTATTCGTGTGCGGCAAGCACAGCGCTTCCGCTCGAGTCCGTGTGCGCACAGCGAGAATCAGACAACCGAATGCCGACCGATCAGTACACAGCGTCTTTGATCTCGTCGCGCAGCGTCTCGAACTGCTCGAGATACTCCCGACGTTCGGCACGCAGGTCCGACAGCGCCTCGTCGTAGTCCTCGACGTGGTCCGGCACGTAGAACTCCTCGATGTCGATGCCCGGGACGTGTTCGGGGATCGTCAGCCCCATCTCCTCGTCGTCGGTCCACTCGATGGTGCCGCGAGCGGCCTCGGTGAGGATCGTCACGGACTCGGTGACGCCGATGTCCTGGGACTTCTGGCCGAGATACCCCGTATTGATCACGTAACAGTCGACATCGAGGATATCGATCAGTTCGTGGAAGATGTTGCCCTCTTCGCCCTCCGGGCCGATGATGAAGGGGTTGGTCCCGACGACGCGGATCGACTCGCCAGCTCGCGAGGGGTCACCCGCGCTGGTCTCGATCGACTCGCCGAGCATGAAGGCGACGGCGGCTTGCTCCTCGTTGAGCTTGGCGACCGGCGGCATCAGGGGGTTGCGCGTAATGAAGAAGACCTGATCCATCCGGCCGAGGTCGATCTCCTCGTCGGCGCTCTCGAGTTCGTCACGCTGGATGATCGCCCGGGAGTTCGAGGTATAGCGGTCCTCGTCGAAGTGGACGGTGCCGTCGTCGTCGACCGCGACGTTCTCGAGAATGGCCGACTCGTCGGTCGCAGCCTCGTAGAGTTCGGGCTGTTCGTCTTCGCCGAGGCCGATCGTCTTGATGAACAGGCCCTGGCCTTCGCTTCCGGCGACGGAGCCGTCCGAGAGCAGGCCACAGACGTCGTCCTGGAGCATGGACGCGTCTTCGGGGTCCTCGAGCCAACAACCGTGGGAGGTCAGCGTGGACTTGCCGGTCGCGGACAGGCCCATGAACACTTGCCCGACGGTCTGGAGGTCGCCCTCGTCGTTGCGGACACGGACGCGTTTGCTGCCCGCGTGGAGGCCGAGGCCGCCCTGCTGTTTGATTCGATACATGAACAGCCGCAGGAACGACTTCTTGGCCTCGCCGGTGTAGTCGCTGCCCAGTACCGCGGTAAAGCCGGTGTCGGGCAGGACGCGAATCGCAGTCTCGTCGTAGTCGGGCAGTTGGACGGTGAAGAGGTCGGGGTCCTCCCCGTCGGCGGGCTCGAAGAGGTTCGCCCACGCGTAGGCGATCCGAGCGTGCTCGACGGGAACGAACAGACGACAGCAGAAGGACGCGTCCGGATGGCGGCCCATCAGCCGGTCGACACAGACCAGTTCGACGTCGGTGGTGAGATCGACGGCCTCGTCGATCAGCTGGCGATCGTGGTCGGTGAACTCGTCGTCGACGGCGTTTTTCGTCCGATCGGAACTCCGCGATCGAAACTCGCTGACGTACGACGGCGATCCGAACTCGGTCGTCGTCTCGTCGGGTTTGGCAAGCTCGCGCAGCTCTTCAAGCGACGGGTTGTACCGGACGTTCGACGCTGCCGCTGGATCGGGAAGCTGCCGGACCAGCGGACGAGACTCCGTCCCGGTTTCAGACATACACATAAACCACCATCAGCCTGATAGATAAACGTGAGGATTTCTCTCTTTGTGTGGCATGGCGTACCCAGTGACGAGATGACGTACGGTGCGTAGACCCTGAGTAGCCGGCAATACTCTGATTGGCACGCTACTGTGAGACAGTCTCCGTGACACCCCTCCACAAGTATTCAGATACGAGATAATTCTGGTCGATATGGCGTCGGATTTCTGAGTAGAGTGCCGTTCGATAGCTCACCATGACCGTCCACTCATACGGTCTGCTGTCCCGCTGTCCCGGCGGGTCCGCCGGACGGGTCGCGGGTGCGCCGGCACCCACTGACAGGAGTCCGTATCACGCCTCGAGATCTCTCGCCGTCAGCGATCGTGCGTCGCGGCTCCTCCGTGTCATCCGGCAGTATCACATCTGGTAGTCCAGGGAAAAATCACAAGAGGGTGGTTTGAGTTGCCGAGGGCATGTACGGTCTCGATATCGGGCCAGCAGCGATTCGCGCCGCCACCGACGACGGTGACGGCCCGACGATCGACTCGGTCCCACCGGTCGTGATGCCGGTCGACGACGACACGCTTGCGACGGCTGGTCTCTCGAGGGAGAGCGACACCGTTCAGGTCGATGGAACGACGTACGCGATCGGTACGGCAGCCCGGAACGCCGCAGAGACGGCTGAGGAGGAACCCCAGCCACTGTTCGTAAACGGTCTCCTCGCGGAAGATGGCCCTGCGGACGCAACGGTCGTACTGGACGCCCTCATCGACGACGTCATCGGGGACGTGGCCGACGGCCGACTCTGTTATACGACAGTAGGAACGCCAGTCGATACGGCAGCGCCGACCGACACCCACCACGAGGCCGTAACGACAGCACTGGCCGATCGTGGCGTCGATCTAACGCCGATCAGCCAGGGGTTCGCCGTCGTCTACGATCAGCTTGCGGCCGACAACTACACTGGACTCGGCGTCTGCCTCGGGACCCAGACGACCAGTGCGACGGTGGCGTACTACGGCGTGCCGGCGGTCGCCGTTTCGATCGCGAAGGGGCGCGAGTGGATCGTCGACCGGGTGGCCGACGAGACCGGTCACGAGCCGGCACAGGTCACCAGCATGCTCGAGGACCTGACGCTCGACCCCGACGTGGAAGCAGGCGGGCTCGAGAGTGCCCTCGCCGAAGCCTACGACGAGCTCGTGGCCGAGTTGATCGACGCGATCCGGGACGAGGCCGACGAGAACGACGTCCAACGGGGGCTGTCCATCCCGGTCGCGATCGCAGGCGAGGGGGCGGTCGAGGGCCTCGAGTTCCTCGTCGGTGGTCGCTTCGATGCGGCGACGGTCCCGTTTTCGGTTCGAGACGTTCGACTCGCGGATCTCCCCGCCGAGAGCGCCGCCCGAGGTGCGCTCGCGGCCGCTCGAGACGACGTCGAAGCCGACGAAGCGATGAGCGGGTTCGAATCCGCCGGGGCCGACACCGCATCGGCCGCCACTGAGTCGGCTGTCGAGGGCGAGTCACCCACGAACACGGAACTCGCGTTCGACGAGTTCGACGCTGCCGAGACGACGCCCGATCCGACGGACGACGCTATCGAGAAGCTGTTCGATCGGCTCGCGAATCGTGACGACGAGATCCAGTCCGTTCGTGAGGACCTCGAATACATCGAGGCACGGACGGCTGCCGCCGAAGACGTCGCCGCACTCGACGATCGACTCGAGTCGTTCGCCGACGAACTGGCCGATCTCGAGGCCAAAAGCGAGACCCACGCCACCGAAACTGACGTTGCGAGTCTCGATGCCGATCTCGAGGCCCTGTCGGACGCGTTCGACGCACTCGAGGCCGATATCGACGAGGTCAACGAGACGCTCACGGCGGTCGAGGCGACCGCAGGCGACGAGCGATCCGCGCTCGACGACCGACTCGTCGAACTGGCTGCCGACGTCGAGACCGTCACCGACCGGACGGCGACGATCGACGAGGCACTCAACGAGGTCCGGACGGATCTCGACGACCTCGTGGTGACCGCCGCGACCGAAGCGTCACTCGAAACGCTCGAGGGTACCGTCTCGGACCTCACAGACGACATCGCGGGTCTCGAGCGGGACCTCGAGCAGCGTGGGACGCGTCTCGACGGCGTCGCTGGCCGGCTCGAAGAGCTGCGGACGCGTCTCGACAGTGTTGCTGGCCGACTCGAGGAACACGTCGAGCGGACCGACGCACGTTTCGATGGGGTCGAGACGACGCTCGACGAGGAGATCGAGGCTGTCGACGACGAACTGGATACGATCCGCGAGACGGTCGACACCCGTATAGCGCGCGTTCGGGATGCGATCGACGACATCGAATCGACGGCAGCGGCGGACGAGCGGGTCGACGGCATCGCGGACGAACTGGCGCATCTCGAGACGGCAGTCGACGACGCCGGCGAGACGATTTCAGCGGTCGAAATGCAACTGGACGACCTCGAAACGCGTACAGCCAGCACGGAGACGGTCGATGCTCTCACGACGGATCTCGAGCTGGTCGAAGAGGCTGTCCGTGGCCTCGAGTCAGCACTTGACTCGCTCGAAGACAAACTCGAGGGACAGATCGATGACGCCGTCGCCGACATCGAGGCACGTATCGAGTCGACGACGAACGCGCTCGAGGCCGATCTCGCGGCGCTCGAGTCGACGATCGAGCGGATCGATGCCGAATCAGTCACGGACGACGAGTTGGATGCCTTGCGTGACGCGCTCGCCGACACCGACGACGAGCTCGACGCGATCGCTACGGACCTCGCCGATCTCACAACGACGCTCGAGACGGTCGACGACCGAATCGACGATGTGGAAAGGACGTTCACGGCAGACCTCTCCGCGCTCGAGGCCGAACTTGAGCGCGAAACGGACGCACTTGGCGAGACGATTTCGGCGATCGACGACCGCGTCGACGAGACCGAGCATCGGCTAGACGACTACGGCGAGCAAATCGACGAAACCCGGCGCCGGCTGAACGATCACGATGACCGCATCGACGATCTCGCGTCGTCGATCGAGACGGCCGAGGATACGGCCAGCGACACTGCTGTAACAGCGATCGAAGCTGATCTCGAGGCCGTCGACGACCGTCTCGTGTCGCTCCGGACAGCCCACGACGACCTCGCGCAGGCGGTCGAGTCCAGCCCCGATGAATCGGCGCTCGAGGCGCTCGAGTCCGAACTCGACGCACTGGACAGACGGATCGACGACGTCGAGACGCACGTCAATCGGGACGAGGAACTCGAGGCGCTTCGGTCCGAACTCGAGGCCGTCCGAGCAGACGCGACTGCGACACCGGCACTTCCGCCATCGATCGTCGCCGGGGGTGGCGGAGCAGGCGTCGTCGCTGGCGCTATCGCCGCGCTCTCCAGCGATGCCACGATCGGAGTCGGCGCAGCTGTCGTCGGACTCGTCCTGATCGCCGTCGCGGGCAGCCTCGCTCGGTGAGGCGTTCCGCATCGACAGCCGTGGCTGAGACGGTCTGCTGTACCGATTTCTCGGCGCTGACTGATAGTAGTCCGTATGAGTGTCCCACTCGAGTGAACGGACGAAAGTCGTGAACGACTATTTGCGAATCAGGTCGACGTTTCGCATCTCGCCCCCGCACTGTTGACAGGTGCTGAGGAGCGCGTCATCGACCGTCTCTTGCCGACCACACTGGACGCAGACGTACTCGCGTTCCCCGTTTCGCGTCATATGATAGCATACGACACTATATGTGTTAACTCTTACTGTGGTAAATCCCAGGTTCAGACGGCGATCGAGACACCGAGTGCGATCCAGTGCAGTGGCCATCAGTCGCCACGATCGGTGTCCCGGTCGAAAAGCCAGAGCAGACAGCCCAGTACCGTGGCACCGATGATCGTCATCGCGAGCAGCCAGAACGCGGCCCTGAAACCGGCGGTCTCAGAAAGGCTACCGACGACCGCCGGCGCGATCGCACCGGCACCCATCAACAGCGTTCGGACGACGCCCAGTCCCCCACCGGCGACCTCGTCGGGGATGGCAGTCATCAGATACGCGCCTCTGACCGGTCGAAAACCGTGCGAGCCGACGCCGACGACGATGAGGAGCCCGCCGAGCAGAATCGGCTCTCCGGTCCCGGTCAGTGAGACGAACGCGACGAGTCCGACGGCAGCGAGCCCGAGCGTGCCGACGATCAGCGGCAACCGTCCCACGCGGTCACTGAGGTTGCCTGTCACCAGCTGGACCAGGCTCACGAGAAAGAGACCGCTGTAGAGCAGACTCGCGGTCGCCGTCGAGAATCCCGCTTCCACCGTGAGATAGCGTGGTGCGAACGCCACCAGCCCATTGTATGTAAACGAAAACAAAATCGTCAGCAGTGCAAACGTCGAGAACCGCCAGTCACGGAACAGCGAGGCGTACTGTGTGATCGCACTGCCGCCACGGCCGCGCTGGCTCGCACCGCCGTCAGTGGGCTCGTCGGGGAGCCGCCGGGAAACCCGAATCGCAAACGTCGCCGCGAGCCCGAACCCGACGACCCCGGCGATCAGAAAGAGCAGCCGCCAGCCCGCGACCGGTCCGACGGCCAGCGATGCGATCCCAACGACGGCAGCCGGCGCGACGACGCCGCTGAGTGCGCCGACCGTGTCCAGAATGCCGAGTGCTCGGACAGTCCGGGCGGGATAGACGCGAGCGAGGAGCCGAACAGCGACGGTTTTGTGCGCGCCGGTGCCGGCTCCGATCACGAGCATCGCACCGACGAGGACGAAAAACGGTGCGTCGACTGCGAGCGTGATCGCGGCGGCGGCCGCGACGAGTGCACCGGCCGTGATAACGACTATCGAGCCGAGCCGATCCGCGAACACGCCCGACGGAAACTGCATGGTCGCGTAGACGAGCATGAGTCCCGAAAAGGCGGTCCCGAGGACGGCGTCCGACACCCCATAGCTCGTCCCAAACGCGTCGAACAGCGGCGGGAAAGCATACCGCAGGAACTTCGCGAGAAACCAGATCGCGGCTGTCAACACGAGCGCGTCGTAGCCCGCGACCCGTCCGGCGATGCGTCGAACCGACATCCGTTCTCGCCGAGACTCGCAACCGGACGACCGAGTATCCTCCGATCGCACCCTCGAGTCGCACGCTGCGACGACCTATCGTGCTTTCGCTGCCTTCGAAACCGGCGCTCGAGTCGCGACTGTCGCCAGCGTAGCGTCTCGAGCAGTGTGATGACATCCTTCGGCCTGTATAGTTGTCATTAAATAACATAATATTGTAATAGATCTTACCAGGCAGGATTTATATGAGGGTTCGTGATAGACTATGGTACGAATGGCAACCAACACTTCGACCAACTGGAGCGACCCGGTCATCTGTCCGTTTTGCGGCGACGAACTCGCGTCGCCTGGTGCCGGATTCGTCGATCATATCGACGACAGCGCCGATTGCGAGGAGGGGTTCGAACACTGGCGAGCGAACATCGCCGGCGACCTCGCGGGCGAGTGGACGGGGTAGTCCACGGACACCTGTCCACGAGCCCGATCGTGGCTCGTGTAGTCGGTGTGTGAACTGCCGAGTCCATCGTCTTCGACCTCCCACCACAGCCATCCAGGAGTCAGTTTTTGCCGACAGAGCCGGTCATGACGCCAACTGCGATCAGCAGACGCGTCAGTCTCGCGGGCTTGACACCAGGGGTTGAGTACTGCGAGCGGACGCGGCTGTGCTCACCGGCGTTGTTGCTGCTGGACGTTCGTCCATTAATTAATGAGATATAGCGAACTACCGTGCCCTACATCTGCCTAAAACACTATTAGAGAAATGTTTTCCCGCTATGGAATGCCATGTCTGGCCATGGCATACACCGACCCGTATACGCCAGAACGATCGTACTATGAGTGTCTGAACTGCACCTACCGGGAGACCACCGAGTCGCTCGGACACTGTCCGGAGTGTGGCAGTCACGTTCGCAACATCGCCGTTGCTCGAGAGTAAGGTCCGGCCGACGTAGGAGTTGTCCTGCGCGCGTAGGGAGTGGCTCATACGGACTTCTGTCAGTCATTTCCGGTGCACCCGCGACCGCCCTGCGGTCCCACCGAGACATCGTGACAGCAGACCGTATCAGTCGTGACGTGGGCTATCTACCTCGACAGTGTGAGTTAGGACCCATACTTATGAAAGTAGACATCCAACCCAACGATATGCCTCACGACCAGGACGTCGAAGGTGCGAACGATCCCGAATCCGAGTCGACGTACGAATGCCTGCAGTGTGGAACCGTCGTCGAAGCGACGACGAACCCAGGGGAGTGTGAGTGTGGTGGCGAGTTCCACAACCGGGCGAAATCGCTCGAGTAAGAGACGCCGATCGAGCGCTATTCTGTATCAGCCGATCCGGATCGCGGGTCGTACTCCTCGACGGTCTCGAGCAGCTCCTCGATAGTTCCACGGGTGTCGGCGGCAGTCGCGCCGACGAGGCCGCCGATCGCACCGCCCGTACTCGCGGCGTTGCGACTGAAGACGCTGCCGATCGCCGCACCGATCGCTGCACCGATCGCCGCGTATCGCGCACGCAGCAACACGTCGCTGAAACGTTCTCTCATATGTCGAACGTTGTGACTGTGGGTGATAAATATATCTCTCGAGCGCGGGCGACCCAACGACCGAGCGGCGGCGCGGCGTGAGATGGCTACAGGAGCGTCTCGACCGCGGCGAGCGACTCGAGGACGTGGTCAGGTTCGATCGGCGCATCGGCGAGGGCCGCCCGATCGGTGACGCCGGTAAGCACGAGAGCCGTCTCCATACCGGCGCGGTTCCCGAGCGCGATATCGGTATCGAGCCGATCGCCGACGACGAGCGTGTTCGCGGGCTCGGCGTCCAGCCGCTCCATCGCCGCCGTGGCCGCGACAGAGGACGGTTTGCCGAGGATCGCGTCCGGTTCGCGGCCGGCGACGGCCTCCATCGCGGCGAGGATCGCTCCCGTGCCCGGAATCTCGCCCCCGTCGATCGGGATCGTCGCGTCCGGATCGGTGCCGTAGAAGGGGGCGCCTCCCTCGAGCGCTCGCAGGGACTCCCAGAGCGTTCCGAACGAGAACTCCCTGTCGAACGATCCCAGCACGACCTCGGCCGCGTCGGGGTCGGTCGTCAACTCGACAGCCGCATCCTCGAGGATCGCCTCGAGTCGCCCGTCACCGACGAGGAAGACCCGCTCGTCGGGATGGGTCGCCGCGAGATACGCCGCCGAAACGGTCGCGGAGGTGAGGACGGTCTCCGGATCGACGTTGATCCCGTGAGGTGTGAGTTTCTCCCGGTAGTGGTCGGCCCCGCGCGTCGGATTGTTCGAGAAGAGTAGTCGCGAACAGCCCGCCGCCTCGAGCGCTCGCAGGCCGTCGATCGCGCCGGAAAGCAACTCCTCACCCCGGACGATCGTCCCGTCGACGTCGAGGATCGCCGCCTCGTACGTTGTCATCGCCTGCCGATAGGGATGGCAGGCGATTGAGTGTTTGGATGCGACCCCCTGAGGACACTGCTCGCTGCTCGATCAACCAGCACGACCGGTGGGAATTCTTATCCGATGACCCGACCTACGGCCGCGTATGACACTCGAGGCCGAACCCCCCGAGCCGCCGGAACTGGAGTTCGTCGATCCGAACGAGTACGAGGACGCGACCATCAGCGCCGACGGTGAGGAGATCGACTACCGTCGCGAGGAGCTGCAGGCGTTCCTCGAGGAAGGTGCCTGGGAGGAGGCGTTCGACGAGTGGCGTGTGGACACGGACCTCGGCGAACGCGAGTACGAAATTGCTCGCGACCTCGACCTCTTTGCGGGCTTCGATTTCTTCTGGGACGACTTCGCCGACCGAGTCGGTTATCACGCGCCGGGGATTCCGGAGGACTGGCAGACACGGGAGTATCACCCCGACCTCGACACCTGGGGGACGGTCTCGGCGATCAACGCCGAGCTCACGGAGTTCGGCCAGATCGTCTCAGTAACCCTCAAAGAGGAGTACGTCGACTGGGAAGCCGAGTACGAACCGCCGGAGGACCTGCCCGATTTCGACTGATACGGTTTGCTGCCACGATGTCCCGGTGGGACCGCAGGGCGGGTCGCGGGTGCACCGGCACTGACTGACAGGAGTCCGTATGACAGGGCCCCCACCTGATAGCAGACTGTCTGACGCTCGGTGACAGGTTCGCTGCCGTGTCCGATACTGGTAAAAGTCGCCGCCGAGTTGAGCCTGTAATGAGCGATGCAGGCGAGGCCGACGTGCCGGAGCCGCCAGCACCACCCAATGGCGACGGCGGCTCCGTCGAGGTCCTCGGGACAGCACACGTCTCGCAAGCGAGCGTCGACGAAGTTCGCGAAACGATCGAGCGAGAAGATCCCGATGTCGTCGCCGTCGAACTCGACGACGGGCGCTACCGCCAGATGCAGGGCGGCACGCCCGACGATATCGAAGCGGAGGATCTCCTGTCGGGCAACACCGTCTTTCAGTTTCTGGCCTACTGGATGCTATCGTACGTCCAGTCGCGGCTGGGCGATCAGTTCGACATCGAGCCCGGTGCAGACATGCGAGCCGCCATCGAGGCCGCCGAGGCAAACGGCAGCGGCGTCGCCCTGGTCGACCGCGACATTCAGGTGACGATCCAGCGGTTCTGGAGCCGGCTCTCCGGGATCGAGAAGCTGAAGATGGTCGGCGGGCTCGCACTCGGGATCACCGAGCCACGAACCCTCGGGCTCACGTTCGGTGCCGTCGGCGGCGCGCTCGTCGGATTCGTCATCGGCGCGTTTCTCGCCCCGCTGCTCGGCGTCGGTGAGGTGCTGTTGGCCGGGCTGACCGATCCCACGCTGCTCCAGTACGCCGGCGGCGGTGCGATCGGCGCGGTCGTTGGTGCGTTCGTCGGCCTTGCCATGCTGCCCTCCCTCGAGTCCGCAGGCCGGTATACCGGCGGCTATCTCTCGGGGTTCTCGATACGGATCCTCCTCGGAGTCGTCCTCGGCATCGCCGGCGGGCTCGCGCTGGTCGCGACCGACACGTTCGTCGGGCCGTTCTCGGCTGCGACCGTCGAGAACGCTGGAATCTATGCGGTTCGTGGTACGGCCGGAACCCTTGCCGGACTCGGTGTCGGCGTGACGATCGGGCTCGCCCTGGGGCTCGTCTTCGACGCGCTCGGCGCTGACGTCGACGACGTCGACGAAATCGCCATCGAGGAGATGACCGACGGCGATGTCGTCGACGCGATGATGGAGGAGTTCCGCCAGTTCAGCCCGGGCGGCGCGAACGCCCTGATCGACGAACGCGACGCCTACATCGCCCACAACCTCCACGATCTCCGTGAACAGGGATACGACGTCCTCGCCGTCGTCGGCGCCGGCCACAAAGCCGGCATCGAACGCCACCTGCGAAACCCCGAGGGGCTCCCGTCGCTCGAGTCGATCTCGGGCACCGCCTCGAGCCGCCGGTTCTCGCCGCTGAAGATCGGCGGTTATCTGATCATGGTGGGCTTTCTGGCCTTCTTCTTCCTGCTGATCATGGCAGGGGTCAGGAACACGTTCCTGCTGAAGCTGTTCGCCGCCTGGTTCCTGTTCAACGGGGTCTTTGCCTTTGGGCTGGCGCGGCTGGCCGGCGCACGCTGGACCAGCGCGGGCGTCGGCGGCGCGATCGCCTGGCTCACGAGCATCAACCCGCTGCTCGCGCCGGGCTGGTTCGCCGGCTACGTCGAACTCAGGCACCGACCGGTCAACGTCCGGGACATCCAGACGTTAAACGAGATCGTCGACGACACCGAACAGCCGATCGGCGAGGCCGTCACGGCGATGTTCGACGTCCCGCTGTTCCGGCTGATCATGATCGTCGCGCTGACGAACATCGGGAGCATGATCGCGACGTTCCTGTTCCCGTTCGTGGTGTTGCCGTGGCTGGCACCCGAAATCGGCGGCGTCGACGCGCTGATGGGACAGCTCCTGCAGGGAGCGAGAAACAGTCTCGAGTTGCTTCGGGGACTCCTCTAATGAGCCATCGCACGACGCAAACCCAAGAGCACGAACTGACCTTCAGCGACAAGGAACTGTGGGATCTCGCCGTGGCCTGGATCGCGCTGAGCGTGGCGTTTGCGCTGATCCGCGCACCGTTTCACCGCGGGCTCGCCAGTCTTGAGGATTTCACTATTTCGGTCGGCATCAGTTTCGTGACCGTCGGCGTCGGCTTCCTGCTGCACGAACTCGCACACAAGGTCGTCGCGATCGAACACGGCCAGATCGCCGAGTTCCGCGCGGATTACCAGATGCTCTTTCTGGCGTTGCTCGGTGCAGTCGTCGGCTTCCTCTTTGCTGCACCCGGGGCCGTCTACCACCGGGGCCAGATCACGACGCGGGAGAACGGACTGATCGCGGTCGCCGGCCCGGTGACGAACCTCCTGCTCGCCGCGCTCTTCGTCCCGTTGCTGATGTTCGCCGCGTCACCCGGCTTCCTGCCGACCCTGCTCACCGCGATCGGACAGATGGGGGTCGGGATCAACCTCCTGCTGGCCGCGTTCAACATGATCCCCTTCGGTCCGCTGGACGGGAAATCCGTCCTCAAGTGGCACAAGGGCGTCTTCGCGCTGGTGTTCGTCCCGAGTGTGTTGCTTGCGGGCTACGTGCTCTTCTTCGTTAGGCTCTTCTGATACTCCCGGACAAAAGTCCGTGAATACTCGATCGCGTCCTGACGGCTGTCGCCGTCGGCGACAGCGTCTCGAGTGCGATCGATGTATGAACCGTTTTGTCCGGCAGTATGAGCCCTCCGAGACCGCCCTCGCCGACCGCGATAGCTCCGCCGGACCGGTGACCTTTTGCTCGCCCCGAGAGGTCCTTCGAGTATGACCGACACGGACGACGCGGATCGACTCACCTACGCCGAGACCGGCGTCGACATCGAGGCAAGCGAAGACGCAACCGCGGCCTTGCTCGAGGCCTTCGGCAGCGATCTGACCACCGAGTACGCCGGCCTGATCGACATCGGCGACCGGTATCTGGCGCTGGCGACCGACGGCGTCGGCACGAAGCTCATGGTTGCAGAGGCCATCGAGGACTTCTCGACGATCGGCATCGACTGCATCGCGATGAACGTCAACGACCTCGTCGCCGCGGGCGTCGAACCCGTGGCGTTCGTCGACTACCTCGCGATCGACGAACCCGACGACGACCTCACCAACGAGATCGGCGAAGGGCTCGCCGTCGGCCTGGAGGAGTCCGGCATGACCCTGCTCGGCGGCGAGACGGCCGTCATGCCCGACGTCATCAACGGCTTCGACCTCGCGGGGACCTGTGCCGGTCTCGCCGGCAAAGACGAGATCTTCGCAGGTGAGGCTCAGGTCGGCGACGTCCTCGTCGGCTTCGCCTCGAACGGCGTTCACTCGAACGGTCTCACGCTCGCTCGCGAGGCCGTCACGCGCAACCACGAGTACACTGACCCGTTCCCACACGACACCGACCGGTCGATCGGCGAGGAACTGCTGCGACCGACGCGACTTTACACGGATCTGCTCGAGCCGATGCGCGACCACGGCGTTCGCGCGGCGGCGCACATCACGGGCGGTGGCTGGACCAATCTGCTTCGGATGGGCGACAACGAGTACGTGATCGAGGACCCGTTCCCGGCCCAGCCGATCTTCGAGTTCGTCCAGGAAGAGGGGAACGTCACGGACGACGAGATGCACCGGACGTTCAACATGGGGACCGGCTTCGTCGTTGCGATCCCCGAGGAGCGTGCCGACGACCTCGTCGCCGACACCGACGGGCAGGTTATCGGCCACGTCGAGGACGGTGACTCGGTCGAGATTCGCGGCCTCTCGCTGTCCTGAAATCGGAGCACTCGCTCTATAGTACCAATTGAAACTGTTTACACACTGATTGCACAGCCCTCGTGCGATCAGGTGTGCACTGACTTTCAGTGGCTACTATAGACGTCGCGCGACCGACTCGAGCCGAAACCCGGCCACGACCGGCGACGGCACCCCGCCAGCCCTCGAGCGAGAGACCAGTGCGGGATGTCCGTTCGCGGCCCGATCAGACTGCCTGAACGGGAATCTCCGTCTGGCGCATGACCTGTTCAGTGACGCTTCCGAGCGAGGTTCGTCGGTCGTCGGTCACCCCGCGCCGGCCCATCACGATGAGATCGGCGTCCTCGCGTTCAGCGAAGGTGACGATCTCGTCCCAGGGATTGCCGCGTCGACACTCGTGGTCGACCTCCACACCGCGCTCGCGGCCGCGGTCTTCGATCTCTTTGAGCAGTTCGATTGCTTCATCCTCGTGTTTCTCGTGATCGACTTCGACGGTTCCGAGCGCCGGCGGCCGACCGTATCGACGCTCGTCGACGACGTAGAGACACAGCACCGTCGCGTCGTATTGGGCAGCGAGATCGAGCCCGTATTCGATACCGCGGTCGGCCTGTTCGCTCCCGTCGGTTGGAATCAAGATCGTATCGTACATTACTCGGATGACGATTGCACCCGCGCCATGGAAAAAACTACCACCGTTTCTCAAAACCTGGTTACATGTCTCGAGCGGCTGTGCGAGCGGCTCCAGGACCACGTCGTTACCGGTCCGGGTCGGCCGCGCCGCTCGAGTCCGGGTCCGCGGTCGCGGTCGCGGTCGTGCCGGTCGCTGCCTGCATTGCATCGTACTCCGCATCGCTGTACGCGATCAGGCGAACGTCCTCGAGTGTGTCCGGGTCGTAGTTGTCGATCACCTCGCCGATGATCGCTGCCCCCTCCATGAGATCGAAGCCGGCGACGCCACAGCCGAGCGCAGGAATCACGAGCGAGCGACAGCCGAGTTCGTCGGCTTTCGCGAGGCTGTTGTGGGTCGCGTTCCGGATGCTCTCGGCGGTCGCCTGGCCGTCACCGTAGTGGGGCATTGCGGCCGCGTGGATGACGTATTCGGCGTCGAGATCGTAGGCATCGGTGACCGCGACATCGCCGAGGTCGATCGGTCCCTTTGCCATCGCTTCCTCGTTGATCTCTTCGCCGGCACCGCGACGGAGCGCGCCGGCGACGCCGGAGCCCATCCGAAGGCTCGTGCCGGCGGCGTTGACGAGCGCGTCGGCTGACTGGTCGGCGATGTCGCCCTGAACGACGTCGTACTCCATGTGCGGTCGTTCCGCACGAAACCCAATGAAGCTACCCGTGGGTCACTCCGTGGGGCCCGATCCGACGCGGCTCACGCCGTCCGAACCCAGTCGGCGGCGGCCGGCTCGGGAGTAACGTCGGCGCTGGCGATCCCATAAAACTTCTCGCGACCGACCGGCGTTCGCAGCCGGAGCACGCACGTATAGTCGGTTACCTCGAACGCAGTCACTGTCCGGGTGGACCGCTGGTGATCGAATCGAAAGCGCTGGTCCGCATCCGTCTCAGTCGTAATGCGGTTGCCGAGCGACCAGCTCAGTGATTCGATGCGTTCGATATCGACGTCGAACAGGTGGGCGATCAGGTTCCGACCGCGCCGGCCCATTGGCCCCTGTGACCTGTTCTCGTGTGAACTCATATGACGATAAAATCGCTCCGGTACGAAAAAAGGTACTATCTCCGCGTGACAGCCATCGGCGGTCGAAACCACCGAGCAGGCGGCCGATCACCAGTCTGTACCGGCTGTGGCATGTCGTCGGTGATCGGATCGTCAATAGAGTACCAACTGAAACGATTGACACACTGATCGCATAGCTCTCATGTGATCAGGTGTGCAGTGATGTTCAGTGGCTACGGTAGAGGTGAGCCAGTCCTGCCAGGGAGCGCGACTGCCCTACGCGAGCGAGACCTCGAGTCGGGTTCCATCGAGCCGCCGGTACGACGGTGGGTGACCCGGAGTCGAGTCACGTACCACCTCGAACGCGTCGAATCGGATCACGAGCCGACCGGGATCGATCGTCGCCCGGAGCATGGGGCCGCGGCTGGTCACGACGACGTACGGCGGTGCGGGGACGGGAGTCGCCCGAAGTTCGCACCCAGTCGCCTCGACCGCGTCGACGAGCACGCTCGGCAGGGCCTCGAGGATGCCGGTCTCCGCGAGCGTTCGGCGGAGCCCATCCGCGACCGTCTCGCTGTCGGTCGTGCGTGCGGTATCCCAGGGAGCGGCGACCGCGTCGGCACAGGCGTCGATCCCATCGACGATCGACGCGTGGTCAGTCCGGATCCGACGCCGCACATCACGGACTAGATAAGACATTGCGTTCCGGTGGCACGGGCACGTACTAAGGTATCACGACTCGAGTCGGCACACCGAGCTATTCGCGATGCGTCTCGAGGACGCCCACGTTCAACGTCCGAACTCGCGCCAGCACGCCGTGAAGTCGCCGTCGCCACGACGATCCCCGTCGGACCGCGAGTTCGCGCCGGAGCCGCTCGTTTTCGTCCTCGAGAGCCCGGTTTTCCGATTCGAGCCCGTCGAGTCGCGCTTCGAGCGTATCGACCCGGTCCTCGAGCCGGTACCGACGGCTGCGCTGTGCCGCGCGATCGTTTCGAAGTTGATCACGTTCGCGCTGGAGGTCGATCAGTTGGGACTCGAGGAGCTCGCGTTCGCGGCGGTCCGATGCGACGAACGAGTTTCGTTCCATGTCGTCGGCAGCCGTCTCGTCGGCGTCGAGCTCGAGATGCCCCGAGTGGGTCGCGTTGACGACGGCGCCGACGAGCAGGATCAGGCCACCGAAGTACAGCCAGGTCAGCAGGAGGAGGATCGCGCCGATCGGTCCCGCAGAGGCGGAGCTACTCGAAAACGCGACGTAGACCTGAAACAGCGACTGCAGCGCCGCCCAGCCAACGGCGGCGACGACGACGCCTGGCAGCACCTCCCGGACGGAGACGTCGATGTCGGGGAAGAAGTAGTACATCGGGAGGAACGCGACCGTCAGCCCGACCACGAGCAACAGCGGGTTCAACACCCCAATGAAGGGGATGCTCGGGAAGAACGCGAACACGACGGTGGTCAACGCCGCAGCGACCAGCGCGACGCCGATCACGCTGAAAACGACGATCCCGTCGCGCACCTGATCGACCAGGGAGTTCTCTGCAGTCGACGCGTAGATCTCCGAGAAGGCAGTGTCCAGCCCCCGGAAGATCTTCAGTGATCCCCAGACGAGCGCGACGAGTCCGATGAGGGAAGTGCCGACGCTGCCAGTATCACCCTCGATCCCGTTCTCGAGCATGACCTGTCCACTCTCGGGCAGGAACCCCTCGGTCGTCGCCGAGACCTGTGTGGCGAGTCCCTCGTCGCCGACGAACGACACCAGAAAGAACAGCAACACGAGTAACGGAATCAACGAGACGAACGCCTGATAGGCGATGCTGGCCGCCATGAACGTCACGTTCTTCTCCTGGATACCGGTCACGACCGACTTCGCGAAGGGAACTGCGTCGCGGACGGTGCTACCCATACCGACGGTCCGTCACAGGCCCGGATAGCGGCCCGGCTTGCAGCCACGCGCCCCATTTGGAGTGATTCCGAGCCCGAGACGGTCTGCTCACTCCGTCTCGAGCAACTGTCCCACCGCGTCGCGGGTCGGGAGTGCCACCATCGCGCCCCGTGCGGTTGTCGCCATCGCCGCGACCGCGTTCGCGAACGCCACCGCGTCCGCAAGATCGCGGCTGCCGCGCAGCGCAGCAATCGCGCCGGCGACGAACGCGTCACCGGCCCCGGTTGTGTCGACCGTCTCGACCGCGAACCCGGAGTGGGAAACCACGTCCGCGGGCCACGGTGCGTCGTCGCCCGCGACAGCGACTGCTCCCTCGCTCCCCCGGGTCACGAAAACGGTGTGGCCCGCGCCGTCGTCGAGCGCCGCGCGAGCGACGTCGGTCGGCGACTCGCCGGCGAACCCTACCGCCTCGAGTTCGTCGACCGTCGCGAGACAGACGTCGACGTGGACGAGTGCATCGGCGACGACGCTCGCGAACGTCTCCTCGTCGGGCCACAGTTCGGGCCGCCAGTTCGGATCGAACGACGTCGTACAGCCCGCTGCAGCGGCCCGCTCGAGCAAATCGAGTGTTGCCGCACGCGAGGAGCCACCGGCGAGCGTCACGCCGCCAGCGTGAACCCACTCGCAGTCGGCCAGCGTCTCGTCGTCGATCCGTCCGGGTTCGAGGCGCGTGTCGGCGGTGTCGTCGCGGTAGAACGTGAACGTACGGTCGCCGGCCTCGTCGTGGGTGACGAACGCGAGGGTCGTCTTCGCCTCATCGTCGCGGTCGACGAATCGATCGGGGAGACCGTGGTCGGCGAGCGTCCGCTCGAGATAGCGACCGAACGGGTCCGCCCCGACGCGAGTCCAGAACAGCGGCGGCTCGTCGAGGCGAGCGAGCGCGACGGCGACGTTCGCGGGCGCACCGCCGGGGCGGCGCTCGAAACCGGCGACGTCCTCGAGCGGTCCGGGCTGGTCGGGAACCCAGTCGATCAGCGTTTCGCCGGCGACGAGCACGTCGCGAGTCATGGTCGATGCTCCACTGTCGAGGGGGGTAGATCCTTCGGCGATGACCGGCGGCCGAAATCCGATTGGAGTGTCGATTGCCGAAACTAGATAGATATATGATACTAAAGTTTCGAGTGTATCGTATCACTATGAAAGAGGTTTCACGGCGCAGACTCCTCGCAGCCACAGGAGCGAGTGCGGGTCTCGCATCCAGCGCGGGATGTCTCGGCGGACTCGGGTTCAGCACCGACGACGGTAACGGAGCCGACACGACCGGCGAAACGGACGACGGAACGAGCGATCTCATGCCCCTCGAGCGGTGGGTCCCCACTACTGGAAGCGTAGAACTGCTCTTTCATTATCGAGACCTCGCAACGGTTCGCCAGCACGAGGATGCGCTGCAACCGGCCGTCCTCGAGTCCATCCCGACGATGCCCGATGGGGACAGCAGCGAGGTCGTCGAGCAGGTAGCGGACGGCGAACCGGCAGTGGACTCGATTTGCCGGTTCGGGTCCGAGGGCGTCGCCGGCAACGTCGTCGTTTCCGGCTCGTTCGATCCTGACGCGGTCGACGCGACATTCGAGTCGGCGGCCGGTAATTTCGACCGCTTCGAACGCGACGGCGTCTCGGTGGCCATCTCCGAGGAAACGCTCGTCGTAAGCCCGTCCGATGGCGCGGATCTCGAGACTATCCTCGCGGCGGGCGTCGAGGGGACCGATCGGCGGGTCGATTCGCACGGGAACTTCGCGCAGTTGGTCGACCGAGTCCGCGACAGCACGTTCCTGTGGGGCGAATACGAGGGAAGCGACAATGGCGTCGGAGCCGCCTTCTCGTGGGAACTCGATGCCGAGAGGGCGACGTATTCGGGAATCGCCCTCTACGCCGACGCCGACGGGACGGACGAGTTCGAGGACGCGATGGCGGATCGGTCTGCCAACCTGACGGTCGAAACGGACGGCAACGTCGGTGTCGCGACGAGAACCGTCCCGATCGAGGAGTACGAGTATCGGGACCTGTTCGCCGAACGCGGAAGCCAGTCAACGGAGCCGTACGCGGGGGTGAGCCTCGATACCGACCGGAAGCCGAACGCGGTCGTCGTGAT
Organism: Haloarchaeobius amylolyticus; assembly: GCF_042678045.1. Taxonomy (GTDB): domain Archaea; phylum Halobacteriota; class Halobacteria; order Halobacteriales; family Natrialbaceae; genus Natrinema; species Natrinema amylolyticus_A. The sequence goes on along the minus strand of NZ_JBHUDI010000009.1, from coordinate 243,812 downwards.
GTATCACTCGAGCGGCACCGCCGATCGGGTCGAGGTGCGCGACGAGAGCGGGGTTCGCGTCGAGTTGACCGAGGTCGGTCAGGCCGAGACGATCGAGTACGAGTCCGGAACGTCGGCGACGATTACTGTCGTCGCAGTCCGCGGCGACGAGGAGAGCGTCCTCATAACTGAAACCGTCTCGTTCTGAGAGGCGGCGAGAGCTTGCGGGACGGAGCGGCCAAAAATCGATAGCGGTCGAGAGACTACAGCACGATACTCTTCTCGCGCATCATCGCGTGGATCGAGGCATCGAGTCCTTCGCGGCCGATGCCCGAGTCCTTGTTGCCGCCGAAGGGGACGTCGCCGAGGCCGTGGCTTGGCGCGCCATTGATCCGGACTGCGCCGGCGTCGATGCGCTCGGCCATCCGCATCGCGCGTTTGTAATCGCTAGTGAAGACCGCGGCGTCGAGTGCGAGATCCGAGCCGTTGGCGATCTCGAGGGCCTCCGCCTCGTCCTCGAACGTCGTGATGGCGGCGATCGGACCGAACTGCTCTTCGTCGACGATGCGGGCGTCGTGCGGGACGTTCGCGAGGAGCGTCGGCTCGAAGAACTGGTTGGCCAGTTCGTCCGGGACACCCTCGGGTGCACGGCGCTCGCCGCCGCGGACGATTTCCGCGCCCTTCTCGACGGCGTCGTCGACGAGTTCCGCGACCCAGTCGGCCTGGTCCTCGCTAATCAGCGGGCCGACGGCAGTATCCTCGTCGAAGAGGTCGCCCGCCTGCCAGGCGTCCATCTGACCCTCGAGCAGGTCGACGAGGTCGTCGTGGACCGACTCGTGGGCGAGCACACGGGAGACGGCCGAGCAGCGCTGGCCGGCGTACTTGAACGAGCCTTTGGCGCAGTTGCCCGCGACGTCGGTGAGATCGGCGTCGTCGAAGACGACTGCCGGCGCGTTCCCGCCCAGTTCCATATGCAGGTTGACCATGCCGCTCTCGCGGGCGACGTGTTTGCCCGCGCCCGAGGAGCCGGTCATGGCGATCGCGTTGACGCGGTCGTCGCCGGCGAGGACGTCGCCGATCTCGCCGGCTTCGCCCGGGACGAAGTTGAACGCACCGTCCGGAATCCCGTCGACGCCGGCGATAACGTCGGCGAGGATCGCCGCCGAGATCGGCGTCTTGCTCGCAGGTTTGAGCAAGACGCTGTTACCGGCCGCGAGTGCGGGTGCGACCTGTAATGCGGTCGTCGCGAGCGGGTAGTTGTACGGCGTGATACAGAGGACGGCACCGATCGGCTCGTGCTTGACGATGGCCTGCCAGCCCTCGTGGCCCGCCGTCGACCCCTCGCGGTACTCGCCTTTGCTAACGATATTGCGCGCTTCCTCGGCCGCCCGGTCGAACCGTTCGGCCGCCTGCTCGACCTCGCCGCGGGCCGACGAGATCGGTTTGCCGGCCTCGCGAACGATGACCTCCGCGAGTTCCTCCTCGCGCTCGCGCAGCCCGTCGGCGATCGTCTCGCACCACTCCGCGCGCTCGACGACCGTCGTCTCCCGCATTCGCGGCTTGATCTCGTGGGCGGCCGCGAGTGCGGCCCGTGCCTCCGTCGGCCCCGCTGCGGCCACCTGTGCGAATGCCCCTCCCTCGGCGAGGTCCGAGACTGGGAGTACGTCCTCGGTCTCGAGCCACTCGCCGTCGACGTAGATCCGCTCTCTCCGCTGTGCGATTCTCGTTGCCATACCCGTCCCTTGAACCTCGTAGGTAAAAACATTTACTCAATACTGAAAAAACAAAGAGATTATTGACGGTGTCGTTCGGTAACACGTTTCTCGGTATAAGGGGGACGACAGTAGGTTATAGCAGAACAATTCTTTAGGCATACCAAAGAAATGTTTCCTAAGGGTGGGTGTTTAAGTGGATGGCGCACGTACCGTGAGATAGGATGAGTACTCAAAAGACCGTCCGTCAATCGGCAGACAGCGTCGAGGAGAACAAGCTTCGCCTCGAGCAGGAGAAGGCCGAGCAGATCGTCGACGCGCTGAACACGGAATTGGCCAACTCGTACGTGCTCTACCACCAGCTGAAGAAACACCACTGGGTCGTCGAAGGCGCGGAGTTCCTTCCGCTCCACGAGTTCCTCGAAGAGGCGTACGAACACGTCGAGGAAGGCGCAGACGAGATCGCCGAGCGCGCCCAGGCACTCGGCGGCGTTCCCGTGTCGGGTCCGGCGAACCAGGAAGAGCGCGCGACCGTCGAGTTCGAAGGTGAGGACGTCTACGACGTCCGCACGATGTTCGAAAACGACCTCGAGATGTACGGCGACATCATCGAGTCGATGCGCGACAGCATCGAACTCGCCGAGAACCTGGGCGACCACGCGACCGCCGAGATCCTGCGCGAGATCCTCGTGACGCTCGAAGAAGACGGCCACCACTTCGAACACTACCTGGAAGACGACACGCTGGTGCTCGAAGAGGCGACGCACTAAGCACGACGCGCGACTCGAAAACACGGACAGACATCACGTCGACGACTGCCGGAACGGGACGCCGAGTAACGGAGACGGTTTTTACCAAACGACTATCATAACCACTAGCGCCTCTATAGTAACAACTGAAACGATTCACACACTGATCGCACAGCCCTCGTGCGATCAGGTGTGCAGTGACGTTCAGTGGCTACTATAGTTACCCGAACAACGGCGAGATCAGGGTTCGAGGTCGACGATCAGATCCGTCGCGATCCAGCCGTCACTGTTGTTTTGTTCAGTGAAAACGACCTTCCCGGGACGAGTCTCGTGACTCGTCACGGACACCGCCGGTTCCTCGAGTGTGTCTTCTGTCCCCTCCCTGCGAGCAGGCACGTCCATTACGATGAGTTAGGCGAGCCTAAATCTAAAAAGGTTTTGGTCGACCTAGGACGTTGCGCCGAATCCGCCGACGGTTGATCGCGTCCCGAAGACGATCGACGTCTCGTTCGCTAATAACTCGGATCGGTATATGAGCAGTTATTGTTAACAGAGTTCGCCGTCACAGCCGAGAGTTAATAAAATAGGTCTACCGAATAATAGCACTTATACTCGGCTAGCACTAGTCTCGAGTATGAAGCTGACACGACGGACGCTGCTGAAGTCTGGCGCCGGTACACTCACTGCGAGCACTGTCGCCGGCTGTCTCGACGACATCAGCGCGGCCGATACGGACCTCGATGCCGGCTATGCCGCTTTCTTTACGCTGTGGGACTGGGCTGAGGAGGTGAGCGGCGACGCGATCGACTTCGAGAATCCAGTGGGGACCGGACAGGCCGGCCACGGCTGGTCGCCAAGCGGCGATCTCACCCGGAACATCGCCGACGCTGGCGTCTTTGTCTACTTCGATACGCCGGCGTTCTCGTGGGCCCAGGACGTCGCGGCGACGCTCGAGGCCGACTACGACACTGTCGCCGTGATCGACGGGCTCGCGGGACTGGACGACCAGTTGCTGGGCTGGGACCACGAGGTCGACGTCAGCGACCACGAGACCGAGCACGGCGACGAGGACCACAGCGACGAGGACCACAGCGACGAGGACGACGAGACCCACGACGACCACGGCCACGACGAGTCGTCGGTCGATCCACACGTCTGGCTCGATCCTGTGCTCGCGACGGAGATCGTCGACACGATCGCGTCGGGACTGGCCGACGCCGATCCGGACAACGCCGAGACCTACGAGGAACACGCCGGCACGTACATCGACGACCTCGAGTCCATCGACCAGCAGTTCGAAACCGTCCTCGATGCGGCGGATCGTCGGGTCGCCGTCTTCGCGGGCCACGACTCGTTTACCTATCTACAGGACCGCTACGGGTTCGAGATTCACACGCCGGTCGGCGTCTCCCCACAGGAAGAGCCGAGCGCTAACGACATCTCCGAGACGATCTCGCTGATCGACGAAGAAGGGATCGAGACGATCCTCTATGACCCATTCGAAGACCCCGACGGAGCGTATCCGCTCGTCGAGACGATCCTCGAGGAGAGCACCACCGCCACCGACGCGATTCCGGTTACGCATCTCTCGGGAACGCTCGCGACGTGGCAAGACGAGGGCTGGGGGTACCTCGAACAAATGGAAGAAATAAACGTCCCCGCGTTCAGAGAGGTACTAGACGCACAGTGACCGTCGTCGAACTCGAGAACGTAACGTTTGCCTACGGCGAACAACCCGCCGTCGAGGACGTCTCGCTGCAGGTCGAAGAGGGAGATTTCCTGGGACTGGTCGGCCCCAACGGGTCGGGCAAGACAACCCTCTTGCAGCTCATGCTCGGTCTGCTACGCCCCGACAGCGGCACGATCGAGCTGTTCGGCGACCCCGTCTCGACGTTCGATGACGGCGAACGAATCGGTTACGTCTCCCAGCAGGCTACCAGCGGCGGCGGTTCGATGCCGGTTACCGTCCGCGAAGCGGTGACGATGGGCCGGTTCGCCCACGTCGGCCACGGCCGGCTGACCGACGACGATCGCGCGATCGTCGACGACGCGCTCGAGACCGTCGACATTACCGAGCTCGCGGACCGGCAGGTCAATCAGCTCTCGGGCGGTCAGCGCCAGCGGGCGTACATCGCACGGGCACTGGCCTCCGAGGCCGACCTGCTGGCGCTCGACGAGCCGACCGTCGGCGTCGACGCCGAATCCCGCGACGCGTTCTACCAGTTGCTCGAGTCGCTCAACGACGACGGGATCACGATCATCCTGATCGAACACGACATCGGCGTCGTCACGGACCGAGCGACCCGGATCGCCTGTATCAACACGGAGCTGTACCACCACGGAGACACCGAATCGTTCGTCGAAAGCGACGCGCTGACAGAGGCTTACGGCGCGACGGGACAGGTCGTCCATCACCACCACTGATGATCGGGAACGGCTCCCTTCGCCGACGGTTCGAGCACGTCGGGATCGCCGTGACTGCCGCCCTCGCGGTCGCGATGGTCGGGCTGCTGGCTATCGACGCGTTGCGTGACGTTCCCGGCATCGCCGTCCTCTACGATCAAGCCCGGATCGCGGGCTGGTGGGCCGATCACTACCTCGGGACGAGCGTCTTCTATCATCCGTTCATGTGGCGCTCGATCGCGACGGGAATCCTGATCGGCGTCGTCGCGCCGCTGGTCGGCACCTACCTCGTCCACCGCGAGATGGCCCTGATCGGCGAGACGCTGGCCCACACGGCCTTCGCCGGCGTCGCGGTCGGTCTGCTGGTGAGTGCAACGACCGGCTGGAACGGCTCGCTGATGGTCGTCGCACTGATCGTCGGGATTCTGGGTGCGCTCGGCGTCCAGTGGCTGGCCGAGCGGACGGACACCTACGGTGACGTGCCGATCGCGATCATGCTGACCGGCAGTTTCGCCGTCGGCACGTTGATCATCAGCTACGGCCGTGGCATGACCGGTATCAACGTCGAGGACTACATCTTCGGCAGCATCTCCGTCGTCACGCCCTCGGGCGCGCGGCTGATGGCCGTCATCACCGTCCTCGTCGTGGCGACCACCGTCGCGACCTACAAACAGCTCCTGTTCATCACGTTCGACGAGCAGGCCGCCCGCGTCGCGCGGCTCAACGTCACGTGGTACAACACCCTGTTGATCGTGATGACGGCCGTCGTCGTCGTCGGCGCGATGCAGATCCTCGGCGTAATCCTCGTTGCCGCAATGCTGGTCGTCCCCGTTGCCGCAGCCACCCAGCTCGCTCACAGCTTCCGGGAGACGCTCTACCTGTCGATCCTCTTCGGGCAGGTAGCCGTCATCGGCGGTTTCGTCCTCTCGATCTCACAGAGCCTTCCCACCGGCGGTTCGATCGTTGTCGTCGCCATCGCCTGCTACCTGCTCGCGGTCTTCGCCTCGAGCCGGTCGTCTCCAGCGATCTCGATGCACTGAGGTGCGAACCATGCGGTCGCCGTCTCCGGCCGGGCTTGCGACCGTGACAATCACGTGTTGGATATCGAACACTCTCGTATGGCTCGAGCGCCGCTGCGAGTCCTCGCAACCAGTCTCCTCGCGTTCGTCGTCGGATACGCGCTCTGGCCGCCCAGACACGTCTACTGGCTGCCGGTCGCAGCCGTCGTCGGGGAGGGAGTCACGCTCGCGTTCATCGCCTTTCTGGCTGTGGTCGCCGGGACGGGTGTCGCGACCGTCCTCGAGTACTCGGTCGAGGAGTTCGTCGTCGGTGGCCTGGTCGCGTACGCCGTCGGAATGGCGCTCGTCGAAGCCGTCTTCGAAACGGATAGTCCGGTCCACTTCCTGCTGTACGGCGGGCTGTTCCTCTGTTACGGTCTCGGCGTGGCGATCGGCGCGTCCCGACGGTGATGCGACCCCGCGGCGTCCCGTCTCGCCATGTCGAACGGCGGGAACACGCCATACGCTTAACACCCTACTCGGCGAACGCTCGACCGATGGGACGGTTATCCGCACTCTTCGATCCCGACACCGTCGCCGTGGTCGGCGCGACAGACCGCGAGGGCGCCGTCGGCCGGGCGATTCTCGAGAACCTACAGAACGGATTCGACGGCGAGGTCGTCCCGATCAACCCCTCGCGTGAGACGGTACTCGGACTCGAGTGCTACGATGACGTGGCGAGCGCCCCGTCGGTCGAACTGGCAGTGATCGCCGTACCGCCCGACATCGTGCTCGAATCGATCCGGAATCTCGCCGAGGCAGGTACCGAGAACGTCGTCGTCATCACCGCTGGGTTCTCCGAGACGGGCAGCGAAGGGGCCGAGCGCGAACGCCAACTCCGCGACCTCGCCGCCGAACACGACCTCAACATCGTCGGCCCCAACAGCCTCGGGATCATGTCGACGCCGAACGGCATGAACGCCTCTTTCGGCCCCGAGCGCCCGCTCGAGGGCTCGATCTCCTTTATGAGCCAGTCGGGGGCGTTCATCACCGCCGTCCTCGACTGGGCCACCGAACAGGGAATCGGCTTCCAGGACGTCGTCTCGCTCGGAAACAAGGCCGTTCTCGACGAGACGGATTTCGTCCGCGAGTGGGGGACAGATCCGGAGACCGACGTCGTGATCGGCTACCTCGAGGACGTCGACGACGGCCAGGCGTTCATCGAGGACACCCGCACGGTGACCCGCGAGACCCCGATCGTGCTCGTCAAATCCGGTCGGACCGACGCCGGCGCGAAGGCGGCCTCCTCGCACACCGGTGCGATCGCCGGCAGCGAACGGGCCTACGAGGCTGGCCTCGAGCAGGCCGGTGTCCTGCGGGCCCGCTCGGTCCAGGAGTTGTTCGATTACGCGCGGGCGCTCTCGGGACTGCCCGAACCCGACACCGACGGCGTCGCCGTCGTGACGAACGCAGGTGGGCCCGGCGTGTTGACGACCGACGCCGTCGGCGACTCCTGTCTCGAGATCGCCGACTTCACCGACGAAACGATCGCGGCGCTGACCGAGGCCATGCCCGACGAGGCCAACGTCTACAACCCGATCGACGCGATCGGCGACGCCGACGTCGACCGGTTCGGTGAGGCCCTGGAGATCGCACTCGCGGATCCGAACGTCGGCAGTGCGGTCGTCGTGTCTGCCCCGACGGCGGTCCTGTCGTACGACGACCTCGCCGACACGGTGATCGAGAAACGCGAGACACACGAGACGCCGGTCGTCACCTGCCTGATGGGCGGGCAGCGGGCCCGCGATGCCGAGAAGCGGTTGCGCGAGGCGGGCATTCCGAACTACTTCGATCCCGCGCGCGCGGTGTCCGGACTCGACGCGCTCGCGCGCTTTCGCGAGATTCGCGAGCGGACGATCGACGAACCCGAGACGTTCGACGTCGATCGAGAGCGCGCCCGACGAATACTGGCGCGCGCCGAGCGTCGCGACAACAACCGGCTGGGCGTCGAGTCGATGGACTTGCTCGAGGCTTACGGCATTCCGACGCCGGCCGGCGAGATCGTCGACGATCCCGCCCGCGCCCGCGAGGTGGCTGCGGAGATCGACGGCGACGTCGTCATGAAGATCGTCAGCCCCGAGATCTCACATAAATCCGATATCGGTGGCGTCAAAGTCGGCGTCGCCACCGACGACGTCTACGACGCCTACGAGGACATCGTTGCGCGGGCGCGCAACTACCAACCAGACGCGACGATCGTCGGCGTCCAGATCCAGGAGCTAGTCGACCTCGAGGCCGCGACGGAGACGATCGTCGGGATGAACCGCGACCCGCAGTTCGGCCCGCTGTTGCTGTTTGGGCTCGGCGGGATCTTCGTCGAGATCATCGAGGACACGTCGGTTCGCATCGCGCCGATCGGCGAGCGTGAGGCCCGTGGAATGGTCGACGAGATCCAGGCCGCGCCGCTGTTGCGCGGCGCTCGCGGCCGCGAACCCGCGGACGTCGATGGGGTCGTCGAGACGATCCAGCGGCTCTCACAGCTCGTGACGGACTTCCCGTCGATCCTCGAACTCGACATCAACCCGCTCGTGGCGGGGCCCGATGGCGTACAGGCGATCGATCTACGACTTACCGTCGACACTGACGAACTCGACACGGAGGACCTATGACCGACACCGACACCGATTCAGAACCCGACCCGACGGCCGCCGAGAGCGAGCCCAGTACGACTGCCGCCGACAGCGACCCGACCGACGCCGGCGACGAGACCGACACGATACTCGTTAGCTCGCTCGCAGAGAGCACCGGCAAGACGGCTATCACGCTGGCACTCGCCCGACTCGCACAGAACGCAGGCGACAGCGTCGGCTACATGAAACCAAAAGGCACCCGACTCCAGAGCAACGTCGGCAAGACCTTAGACGAGGACCCGCTGCTTGCCCGCGAACTGCTCGAGTTGGAGGCGGAGATCCACGACCTCGAGCCGGTGGTCTACTCGCCGACGTTCATCGAGCAGGTGATCCGCGGCCGCGAGGACCCGGACGACCTCCGCGAACGCGTCCGGGAGGCGTTCGAAACCCTCGCGGTCGATCACGACCGACTGTTCGTCGAGGGTGGCGGCCGGTACGACATCGGTCAAATCGTCGACCTCACTGACGCCGATATCGCCGACCTGTTCGACGCCCGCGTCCTGCTGGTCGCGCCGTACGAGATCCCGGCGGACATCGACGACGTACTCACAGCCGCCGATGACTTCGGCGACCGACTCGCCGGCGTCGTCTTCAACGACGTTCCCGACGCGGCCTACGATCAACTCGAGACGGACGTGGTGCCGTTTCTCGAGGGACGTGGCATCCCGGTCCACGGCGTCCTTCCGAGCGAGCGAGCGTTGTCGGGCGTCACCGTCGCCGAACTTGCCGACGAACTCGGCGCGACGATGCTCGTCGACGAGGGACAGGGCAATTACGTCGAGCGGTTCTCCGTCGGTGCGATGGGGCCCGACAGTGCCCTGCGACACTTCCGACGGACGAAAGACGCCGCCGTCATCACCGGCGGCGACCGGGCCGAAATCCATACCGCCGCGCTCGAGGCTCCCGGCGTCCGCTGTCTCATCCTGACCGGCGGCCATCGCCCGTCGGGAACGATCCTCGGCCAGGCGAGCGAGAAAGGCGTCCCGATCCTCTCCGTGCAGACGGACACGCTCGCGACCGTCGAGCGCGCAGAGGACGTGATTCGAAGCGGGCGGACACGCGACGCAGAGACGGTCGACCGGATGGAACGACTGCTGTCGGATCACGCCACCGTCGACTCGATTCTGGGGTAGGTCGAGCATCGCGGTTCGGTGGTTCCCCGGTATTGTCGACGGACACCGTTTTCGTACCGACCGCACTCGCGACGCGGGTGGGACTCCGTAGACTGATGTTCGACAGGCGGACTGTCTTGTCTGACCAAAAGTTAAGAGTCCACCATGCATGAAGCCAGACATGGACGACACACCCCAAGAGATAACCGCTCTCGTCGGTCGCGAGGTCTACTCGAACAACGGCGTCTTCGTGGGCGAAGTCGAGGATCTCAGACTGAATATCGACGGCGAGGTCGTCTCCGGACTCGCACTCGCCAATCTGAACAGCGAACTGTTCGCCGAAGAAGCCCGCAACGGCCAGGGCATCATCGTTCCCTACCGCTGGGTCCGGTCGGTCGGCGACATCATCCTGATCAACGACGTCGTCGAGCGCGTCCGCGACCCCGACGAGGAAGAGGACGAGCTGGTCGTTTAATAGTCCTCACGTCGGCTACTGAATCGAACTCGCGGGCGGCTATCGGTTCGATCCAGCAGTGCAGTGTGAAACGCTACTAGTTGCCGTTCGAGCCTTCGCTACTTCCCTCGACGCCCATCGCGTCGAACAACGTCCGTTTGACCGCCTCTTCGGTCAACTCGAGCAGCGTATCCCGCGTGTCGTCCGAGATTTCGATGCCGGTGAAAATGCCCAGTGGAATCTCGGCACTGGCCTGGGTGGAGTGGCCGGCCGTTTCGCCGATCTCGCCGTAGGCGTCGTCCAGGACCTTGCCGATGTTGATGCGGATGTCCTTCGAGCGGCCGGCGAGGAAGATCGTTTCGTCGGCGATGCCGAAGACTGCCGTGGTGGTCACGCCCTCCAAGTTCAGCAGGTGGCTGGCGGCCTGGGTCAGCGCTTCGCGATCGCGGACGATGCCGGCGTTGGAGATGAGATGGCTGCCCTGGACATCTCGATTCGTGATCGCTTCCGCGAGCACGTCCAGGGTCTCGGGAGACATCGACGGCGACTCGACCTGCTCTAAGGTGTCGTGGTTCGCGAACGGATAGAGGTAGGCTGCGGCAGTGAGATCGGCGGGGGTAGTGTCGCGTTTGAAATCCAGGGTCTCCGCGCGGATGCCATAGAGCAGGGCCGTCGCGACCTCCTCGGAGACGTTCATATCGAACTCCTGGATGTACTTCGTCATGATCGTCGACGTCGAGGACATGTTCGGCCGGATGTCGACGAACTCGGGCTCGACGCCCTCCTCGGTCTCCGACTCGTGGTGGTCGATGACGATGTCGACAGGAAGTTCCATCTCGCCTGCGGTCCCGTGGTCGACTAAGGCGACGGTGTCATAGACCGAGTGATCCTCGATCTCGTCCCACTGGACGAGGTCGATCCCCAGCAGATTGACGAACGCGCGGTTTTCCTGGTGGCCAACGTCGCCGAGGTAGATGATGTCGGAGTCGATCCCCAGATGGTCGGCGATCGCCTGCAAGGCCGCCGCGCTGGCGATCGAGTCCGGATCCGGGCTGTCCTGGGTGATGATCGCCAGCCGCGTCGAGGTCTCCTCGACTAACGCGGCGAGGTTCCCCGCGTTGTACTCGAGTTCGCCGGACTCGAGTGCCCGGAGTGCGGACTCGGCGATGACCGAGGACGGGTTGATGACGATGTCGGCCCCGAGTTCGGAGAGTTCGTCGCCGGAGACGGGATCGCTCGCGCGGGCGACGACGAACTGGTCGTCGTCGGCGTTGCGGATGTGCTCGAGGGCCTGTTTGTTCGATTCGACGTCCGACGCGAGGATCAGGACGACGTCGCGGTCGGCGACCAGGTCGGCGACCTCGGCGTCGCGGATGTCGGCCGCACGGGCATCCAGATCCTGGTCACGGAGCGATTCGACCCGGCTCTCGTCGCGGTCGACGATGAAGACGTCTTTACCCTGTTCGACGAGTTCCTCCGCGACGGCGTACCCCACGCTGCCACAGCCCAAGATAGCGTAGTCAGAAATCGACGAAATCGTAACCCCCGTGCTCATTGCCCGAGTCGTCGGACCGGTCGCACTTAACGTTCCCGAAGCGTGGCATAAACTGACGTTTTGAGTCGGTGGCTCGAGCCACAGTTGCGCGTGGATCACTATCACAGCGCCTGCCAAGGGAAACGTATTTGAACGACCGACGGAAAGTCGGAGGTACAGGGCCGGTAGCTCAGTCCGGCAGAGCGTCTGACTCTTAATCAGACGGTCGCGTGTTCAAATCGCGCCCGGCCCGCTTTTGCGACGAACAATTTCGTGAGGAGCAAAGCGGCCAGAGCGATTTGAATTAGCTGAATCGAGGCGGTAAGCCCCCTCCCTCAAGGAGCGAGCGCAAGCGAGCGAGTAGGGTGGGGTAGTTCACCAGCGAATTAAGTGGTGACATCGACGGACCCGGCCAGCGAAACAGTTGTGCGAACGTGGAACCGGCGCTGAACGCCGAACGACCGACCTATAAGACGACCCTCACCGTACGCTCGAGCCACCATGGCAGTTGACTACGAAGGACTCACGTTCGAGCGACTCGGCCACGCGAGCAAGCGTCTCGAGACCGCGGATGGCACGATCATCTACATCGACCCGTGGAGCGAAGTGGTCGACGGTGAACCGGGTGATGGCGACGTGGTCTTCGTCACGCACGACGATTTCGACCACTACGATCCGGAAGCGATCGCAGCCGTGTCGGGGGCGGACGTCACCGTCGCGGCCTACGAGGCGATCGACACAAGCGAGCTCGCGGTCGACGTCATCGACCTCCCCTACGAGGGCGAGACGACCGTCGACGGAATCGACGTGCGGACGGTCCCCGCCTACAACGCTCCGGGCGGCGACCACGTCGACGAGGACGGCGAGCCGTATCACGCCGACGGCGAGGTAATCGGCCTGCTACTGACGCTCGAGGGAACGACCATCCTGTGTCCCTCGGATACGGATTACCTTCCACATCACGAGTCGCTTGCGGCTGACGTGCTCGTCCCGCCGATCGGCGGCCACTTCACGATGAATCGCGCCGAGGCTGCCGACCTCGCCCGGAGCATCGAGCCCGAGCTAGTCTTGCCCGAGCACTACGACACGTTCGAGCCGATCGAGACCGACGCCGAAGCGTTCGCCGCCGAGCTCGAGGCCGATGGGATCCACGTCGAACTGTTCTGACGCTGGCGTTGACGTCGTGGGCTCCCCGGCAGGCGGACGATGGGGAGCCAGCCGACGCTGCACAGCGATTTAAACGATGACTGCCGATGTCGTCGTATGGAACGAAACGTGAGGCTGCGGGCCGTCTGTCTGGCCGGTCCGAGCGACGCCGGCAAGACGACGCTCGTCGAGCAGTTGGTACCCCGACTGGCCGACAGCGGCCGCGTCGGGACGATCAAGTCGATTCACCACGATATCGAGGTCGACACGCCAGGTACCGACACCCATCGTCATCGAACCGCGGGTGCCGAGACCGTCGTCGGCATCACGCCGGCGATGACCTTCGAGGTGACGACACACGGAAAGGACGCGCCACCGGCCGCCGACGGCGACGCCCTCCTCGCGTCCGACGACCCTGAAGTTCAGGCCCTTTCGCGGACGCTCGAGCGCCTCGCGCGTCGCGGGTACGACATCGTCCTCGTCGAGGGGTTTTCGCAGTCACCGCTGCCGACGATCCTCGTGGGTGACCGAGAGCCGGCTGCGGTCGGCGGCCCCGTCGTCGGCCGCGGTGACGACGCGATCGACGACCTCGTCGATACGATTCGCTCGCTCGAGCCCCTCGAGTGCTAACTGGCTTTGGTTACATTACGTCGCTAAAGGAACTAGCACCAGTTATTTCCTGTGACGTAAATGAACATGACGTATGCACAGCGACGACCGCTCGGATGGGACGGCCACACGCAGTCGTCGGGACCTTCTCGCAGCGGCAGGGGGGCTGACGGCCGGACTCGTCGGAACGGCCGGCTGTCTCGGCAGTACCGATCGCGTTCGCGTGCTGGCCGCGGGGAGCCTGGCCGTTGCGCTCGAGGAAGGGATCGGTCCAGCATTCGAGTCCGCAACGGACCACGGATACGAAGGCGAGTACCACGGCACTAACGCCGTGTTGCGGTTCGTCGAGGACGGAACGAAACAGCCGGACGTGGTGATCGGTGCCGACGTCGCCCTTCTCCAGGAGCGTCTCTATCCCGACGACACCGAGTGGGACGCTGCGTTCGCGGCTAACGAGGTCGTGATTGCCTACACACCGGAGACGGAACTCGGCCAGCGACTCGCGGCCGGCGAGCCGTGGTACGAAGTCGTTGCCGACGCGGCCGACGGCGAGCTCGCGATCAGCGACCCCGACCTCGATCCGCTGGGCTATCGCGCGCTGTTGCTGTTCGAACTGGTCGAACGCGAACACGGCCTCGAGGGGTTTCGCGACGCGATGGCCGACCGGGTCTACCGCGAGCCCGACGAGCCGCAGCTACTCGCCGGCCTCGAGAACGGCAACCGCGCCTGTGCGGTCGCCTACAGTAACATGGCGGCCGAGCGCGACGTCGCCGTTCGCGAACTCGCTGACGAATACAACTTCGGAAACCCCGAATACGCCGATCGATACGCTCAGGCGAGCTACACGACCGCCGACGGTCACACCGTCGAGGGGTCGCCGGTCGTCTACACCGCGACCGTCCGGGCCGGCGCTGACAGGCCGGACGCGGGCCGGGCGTTCGTCTCGTTCCTCCTCGAGAACGGCGACCTGCTCGCCGACCACGGCTTCCGCGTCGACGAGTCGTTGCCCCGATTCCACGGCGAGCCGCCGGAGGCGATCGTGCCGTGAGCCGCATCGATCGCAGTCACGATGGGACCGCAAACGCCGAGGCTGCGAGCGACGGTCCGTCCGCGTCCGGGCTCGGTGGGGGCGGCGGCCTCGAGCGGCTTCCGGGCGGGCTGGCCATGCTGGTGTTGCTGGGGGCGGTGTTGCTCGCGTACTTCATCGTACCGTTTGCGGCCTTTTTGCTCCGAACACGTGGAGTCGACGTCGCTGCCACCCTCTCGGAGCCGGCGGTGCAGGACGCGATCGTGACCTCGCTGGTGACGGCACCGGTTGCGACGGCCATCGCGACCGTCTTCGGCGTCCCGCTGGCATACGTCCTTTCACGAGCCTCCTTTCGCGGCAAGCGACTGATCGAGGCCGCCGTCTTGCTCCCGCTGGTCGTCCCACCGATCGTCGGCGGCGTGATGTTGTTGACCGTCGTCGGCCGCTATACACCGATCGGGTCGGCCGCCGCGGCGCTCGGGGTGTCGCTGACGGGGAGTCGCGCCGGTGTGATCCTGGCCCAGACGTTCGTCGCCGCGCCGTTTCTCGTCGTCACCGCCCGCGCGGGTTTCGACAGCGTCGACCCACGCCTCGAGGAGGCTGCGCGGACGATGGGGTATGGTCGACTCCGGACGGTGCGGCTGGTCTCGCTGCCGCTTGCGCGCAACGCTATCGCCGCCGGGATCGTGCTGACGTTCGTCCGGGCGATCGGCGAGTTCGGCGCGACGATGATGGTCGCTTACAGCCCGCGAACCATGCCGATCCAGCTCCGTGTCTCGTTTATCGCCCGCGGTATCGACGCGATCGTTCCGATCGCGCTCGTCCTGCTCGCGATCGCGGTGATCGTCGTCGTCGCCGTCCAGTTGCTGGTCGGGACGCCTCGACGGTACTGACTCCCGGTGTGCAATGGGGCCGCCAGCCAACCAATCAGCAGGGTTGTAATTCGCTCGAATCTCTTCTAAGTGGTTTGGAAGTGAGGTTATGGACGTCGTCGCTGTATCCATGGGTGAGACTTATGACATCAATCGCAGACATCGAGATTCAGGCCGACGGCACCGGAACCGGCGAGCTGTTCGAGGCCGTTCCGTCGTTAACGTGTGAGATGGAGCGGGTAATCGCCTCGAGCGGCCACGGACTCTGGCTCTCCGGGCCGTCCCAGTCGGACGTCGAGGACGCGCTCGAGGAGGCGACCGCGATCGGAACGTATACGCAGATCAGCAGCGACGAGGACCGCTGGCTGTACGACATCGAGTTCGAGCCGGACACCATCGACCCCTTCGAGCTCGTCCTCGAAGAGGGTGGGACAGTACTGAGTGCGTCGGCGTCGAACGGGACGTGGCTGTTCAGCGTCCGCGTCGTCGACCGCGAGTGTGTGAGTTCGCTGTACGATCGCCTCGACGACGCCGACGTTACCCCGACGATCGTCCGGCTGTTCGACCTAACGTCGGAGACCAACTCCCAGTGTGGGCTGACGACCCGCCAGTACGAGACGCTGGTTGCAGCGATCGATCACGGCTACTTCGAGATCCCGCGCGAGGTTTCGATGCAGGAACTCTCCGAGGAGTTGGACATCTCCCATCAGGCACTCTCCGAGCGCCTGCGTCGGGCCTACCGCGCACTCGTGACGTCCGAACTCAACGTCACCGAAGAGGAGACAGCCACACCGCCGATGCCGACGAACTGACCGCTGACCGTCCGGAGCCACAGTCCCGCTTGACGGCCATCTCGGTGATTTTCGCGACCGCTCGACCTGCCGAGTGCCATCTCCCGGACGAAACTGTCGAGACCCGCGTTTAATAGCCGGGCGCACAACAGTCGTGGCATGAAAACCCATGACGATGATGGCGTGTTACGATTGACGTTCGACCGACCGGACGCACGCAATGCGCTCACGACCGAGACGGCCATCGATTTAGCCGATGCCATCGAAGCTGCCACGCCCGAAGCGTACGACGCGATCGTCATCACCGGTGCGGGCGACGCCTTCAGTGCCGGTGGCGACCTCGAGGCGCTCGCCGAGACCCCCGACTCGTCGCAGGCGGCCTACGAGCAGGTCACCGAGACGTTCGGCCGCGTCGTCGAGGCGATGCTCGCGTGTCCCGTCCCGATCGTCGCGAAAGTAAACGGCGACGCCATCGGTGCAGGACTGTCGATCGTCGCGCTCGCGGATCTCGCGTTTGCCGCCGCTGACGCGCGGTTTTCCTGTGCGTTCGTCAGGGTCGGGCTGCTTCCCGACACCGGCGGCACCGTCATGCTTCCCCATATCGTCGGACTCCGCGCGGCCAAGCGGCTCGCGTTTACCGGCGAGTTCTTCGACGCCGCCCGCGCGGCCGACCTCGAGCTGATCAACGAGGCGGTCCCCGCCGACGATCTCGACGATCGGGTCACAGACACCGTCGCACAGCTCGCGAACGGCCCGACGGCCACGATCGGGCTGATGAAACAGGCCATCCACGAGAACCTGGGTCGGTCGTGGGCGGACGGACTGGATTACGAGAACCTGCTGCAGGCACAGGCCCGCACCTCACGGGCCCACGAAGAGGGTGTCGCTGCCCGTCTCGAGGATCGAGAGCCGACGTTCGAGTGATCGACGACGGGTCACGTCGGCTCGATGCGAGCCGGTCGCAAGCGCAAGCAAGCACCACGACCTTGCGCGACTCGCCCCACTCTTCGAGTGCAATGTCCCCACAGTTTACCGACGACGACATCGGCAAGCGCGTCGTCAACGCCGACGGTGACGAGGTTGGTATGGTCAAAGACGTCGAACACGGCACCGCTCACGTCGAACCGGATCCCGGAATCACGGACTCGATCAAGGCGACACTCGGCTGGGGCGACAGTGGTGAGGATACCTACCCGCTTCAGGAGGAAGCAGTCGGTCGCGTGACCGACGACGAGATCCACCTCGAGCGAAATCCCGCCGGGACCGGCACGACTGGTGGAACCTCCGAGATGGGTTCCGACACCGGAACGGGAGCGTCGGATCGTGGTATCGACCGCAACGAGGACGATATCAGCGGCCGCGACGATGAGGGTATGATACGGGACGATGACGACGACGACCTTCTCGGCGACGACGACAATCGGACCCGGTAGTCCTGCCCACCGACGTCGAATTAACCCGCCGATCGCACCCCGGAGTCACGCGGAGTCGCGGTTCCTTTTCGCGTCACGTCGCTCGGCCGATCATCGAGCCGTCACCGCCAGCCGGCTCTGGTTACCGCCGCTTTCCACACCGACCGTACTCACGAGTCCGACTCGGAGCTCGGTTCGCCGTGAGTGACGCCCTCGCGCTCGTCGGCCTGCATCCGTCGCAGGGCCGCACGGCCGTTGCCTGCATCGTAGCCGAAGAAGACTCCCTTGGCGTACTCCTGGGCGACCTCGCTCGCGTGGATCAGGTTGTCGATGTCGACGTTAACCGCGTACAGTTCGATGTTAAACGGCGTCTCGAGTGCGCTCTCGAAGCCCTTGGCGATCGTCTCGAGCCAGTAGGTCGTCCCGTAGTTCGTATCGTACAACGGGACGACGAACTCGTCGACGTACTCTTCGATGGCCTCGAGATCGATGCCGGCACGTTCGTAGAGGTGGCCGGGGTAGGGATCGGGGTAGAGGGTCATGTAGACGGTCCCCGGAATTCGGTCGACGGCTTCCTCGACGAACTCGGTGATGACGTCGGCCCGCCATTCCATGCGGTCGTCGAACTCGCTTTCCGCGAACGCCTGTTCGCAGACGCCACAGCGACAGTATTCGGCGCGCGGAAACCCGATGTCGTCGAGGCGAACGTCCTCGTTTTCGGCGACACAGTCGTCGATGACCTCGAACAGGCCCTCCCGGTAGTCCTCACGGGACGGACAGATGTAGGCCCAGTCGAAGTAGGGCTGTTGCCGGTCGGCCGGCCGGCCCATGTCGTCGACGGGCATCAGTGACGGGTCGGCGTCGGCAGCGGCGTTATCGCCGAAACACGAGACCATATTGACCCCGTCGGCGATCGGGTCGGACGACCTGCCGGTCACGTCTTTGACTTCGTAGAAGCCGCGCTCGAACTCCGGCCACCGTACTTCTTCGGCGTTACGGGTGACGACGCCGTACATAGCTCAGGGTACGCCGCCGTCACCGTAAGCGGTTCGGAATGGAGTGCGCTACTGTCGGAGACCCGTCCGTGACAGCCGATCGTGTCGCGAGTGCGATCGGCGTCGACGGGTCGTTCGAATACTATTCAGCCGGTTCGTAGTCGACTTCGACGTCGTCGGAGCCGCCGAACGTGACCTTGTAGAGAACGGCGACAACGAACAGGGCGAGTACGATCTTGACGGTACGTGACATGTACGGTTAAAAGTTGGTTGGCAAATACTTAGGTATTCTGGATGGTCATCTCGGCGAGAAAACAGACCGACCGGCAGTCTCAGGTGTCGATCAGCGACGCGATCTCCTCGCGGACGATCGTCCCACAGTATGCACAGCGCACCCCGTCCTCGAGGACCGTAAACCGAGAGGTGACGGGCTCGCCGCTCGTCGTAATACAGCCGGCGTTGGGACAGGAGAGGACGCCCTCGACGACGCCGGGCCGTTCGACGCGGTGTTTCTCGACGACGTCGAAGTCCCGGACGATGTTGATCGTCGCGTCCGGCGCGATCAGCGAGAGGACGTCGACCTCGTCCTGGCTCAGTTCGCGTCCCTCGACCTTGACGATGTCCTTGCGCGCGAGCCGGTCGGACGGGACGTTCATCCCGACCGAGACCTCTTCGCCCTCGCTGCCGTCGATGCCCAGGATTGCGAGGACGTTCAGCGCCTGCCCGCCGCGGACGTGATCGATCACGGTCCCGTCACGGATCTTGCTGACCCGCAGTTCGTGCTCGTCGTTTCCGTCGTGGTGGTCGTGATCGTTACTCATCAGCCTCACCCCCGATCGCTTTGTCGTCGCTCAACAGGAGGTCCAGCAACGCCATCCGGACCGGGACGCCGTTGTGGGCCTGCTCGAAGTAGGCCGCGTGCTCGGTCGCGTCGATCTCGGGCGCGATCTCGTCGACGCGGGGCAGAGGGTGCATGATCGTCAGGTCGTCGCTCGCGGCCTCGAGCGTCTCGGCGTCGATCTGGTACTCGCCAGCGACCTTCTGGTACTCGTTCTCGTCGGGGAACCGCTCGCGCTGGATCCGCGTGACATAGAGGACGTCCAGCGAGGGCAGGATCTCTTCTAAGGAGTCGTGTTCGCGGATCCCTGGTGCATCCTGCTGGTGGAGGTCGTAGACGACCTCTCGCGGTAACTGGAGGCTCTCCGGACTGATGAAGTGCTGGTGGGCGTCGAAGTTCGTCAGTGCGTAGGCCAGTGAGTGGACGGTTCGGCCGTACTTCAGGTCACCCATGATGCCGATCGTCAGATCGTCTAATCCGGCGTTCTCCCGGATCGTGTAGAGATCGAGCATCGTCTGTGTCGGGTGCTGGCCCGCCCCGTCTCCCGCGTTGACCAGCGGGACGTCGACGAACTCGCTGGCCATCGTGGCCGCGCCCTCCTTGGGATGGCGCAAGACCAGCGCGTCGGCATACCCCTCGATGACGCGGACGGTGTCTGCGAGCGTCTCTCCCTTCTTGACGCTCGAGGACTCGATCGAGCCCATGTCGACGACGTCGCCGCCGAGGCGTTTCATCGCGGTCTCGAAGCTCATTTTCGTCCGCGTGCTCGGCTCGAAAAAGAGCAGTCCGAGCAACGTCCCGGCGTGACGGTCGGCGACGGCCGACGGGTCGTCGTCGATTTCGGCCGCGTAATCGAGGATGGTCTCGATGTCCGCCCGCGAGAATTGTTTGCTCGTGATGAGGTGATCGTGGCGCATTCGTTCGTGTAGGCTTTGGCGTGCCCCTTGAATCTCTCCATTCGAGGCGGCGAGCGAGACCACACACGAGCGATGAC
This sequence comes from Haloarchaeobius amylolyticus, assembly GCF_042678045.1. Classification (GTDB taxonomy): domain Archaea; phylum Halobacteriota; class Halobacteria; order Halobacteriales; family Natrialbaceae; genus Natrinema; species Natrinema amylolyticus_A. The sequence goes on along the minus strand of NZ_JBHUDI010000009.1, from coordinate 223,497 downwards.
GAACGAGCGACGGTCTTGTGTAGCTTGCTACCGCAGGCCATGATACTAACGCAAAGAGTTATACAGGCACTACAGCAATTGGTTACAATTGTATGGTCGGTCGGCTGGATACCGGAATCAGCGTGCTCGATCGCAAACTCGACGGTGGACTGCCGCCGGGGTGTCTCGTCGCGTTTGCTGCCGAGCCTGCCAGCCAGTCCGAACTCCTCCTCTACGAACTCACGGCCGCACGAGGAACGCTGTATCTCTCGACTGAACGCTCCGACGACGCTGTCCGCCACGCGATCGAGACCTCCCCGTCCTCGGTCGGCAGCCCCACGGTCAGACACGTCACGAGCGACACCCCTCTCGAGGAGGCGACGCGGCTCGTCGGCGCGCTCCCCGACGGTGCCAATCTCATCATCGATACGATGGACGTCTTAGAACGGACCGACACGAACGACTACGTCGACTTCCTCAACGAGCTCAAGTCCACGATGCTCGAGACCGGTAGTATCGCCATGCTCCACTGTCTGAAAGGCGACGAGCCAGCGAATCGGACACGGACGTATCACGCCGCCGATGCCGTCTTCGATCTCCGGACCGAGATCGCCGGCACCGAACTCGAGAACCACCTGACGATCCCCAAGTTCCGCGGCGGCCGCCAGCCGACCGACGCGATCAAACTCGAGTTGACCGAAGAGGTGGCGATCGACACGAGCCGCGACATCGCGTGATCGCGCCACCGACTCTCGTCCGATCAGACCTCCTGTTCAGGCGTCGTAAACGGCGTGATCGCAGCGGTCCGTTCGGTGACCGTCACCATTCGCAGGATATACGCAAAGAGAACTGAGAGCGGTAGCATGCCGATCGTCACGACGAGCGAAAAGCCGAACACGCGGGCCGGCTGACTGAGGCCCTGTCCGGACCCGACGGTGAGAACGAATAGCGTTGCGATCGCGACGCCCACGGCGGGCAAGCCCGTGTAAAACAGGTAGCGCGAGAGCCGGGAGAGTTCGACCTGCAAGTACACCGATTTGAAATATTGTCGGGCAATGTCGAGTTCGCGCAGTCGGTCGAGCACGTCGTCGATCGCTGAATCGGTTTCCTCGGGCAGGGACGCGCCATACGCCCGACGGACCTCCTCGAGTCGACGGACTTCGTGGGCGAAATTGGTCTCGAGCATCGTCGAGAGCGTGTTGAAGATCCCGGAATCGGATTCCTGGATGAGTCGGTCGATCAGGTCGAACTCGCCGGTAAGCGCGGTGATGACGCCGTCGATCTCATCGTAAACATCAGCCGGCAGCGTGCCCGCGGCGATGCCGCCGAGTCGCTGGGCGTCCTGTCGGGCGCTCTCGATGACGAGCCGGAGAAACCCCGACGGTTCCGCCGGCGCGACCTGATTCGTCACCGCCTCGACCTCCTGCCGAAAGTCGACGGTCGCCTCGATCTCCGACTCGAGTTCGCCCGGGGACTGCAACTCCCGGGAGAGCAACAGTTGATTGATCGAGACGACGACCGTAATTAGCGTCAGGTTCCCCGATATCAGTCTGCTAAGCGCGTAAAACAACGGCTGCATATCGACGAGCGGGGCGACATTGATCATCGAAAGCGCCAGTGTCGCCAGTCCGAACGCAATCGCGACGCCGACCGCGATCGAAATCCGGTTGCCATTGAGGAGAACCCACTGCTTGATCGCTGCCAGTCTCGATTGCGTCTGCGACGCTGCGGTATCGGTCGTCGAATCGACCATCGTCTACGCCGACGTACGCTCCTGTGGGCGAAAAATCCGGTCCGCGCACGTTCGTGCTCGTCAGTACCGGTTACACAAACGGCCAGAAACGGCAGCGTCGCGTTATTCTTCGGCGCCTTCGAGCTCTTCGACGATCTCGTCGGCATCGACGTCGGCGTCCTCGAGGGCCTCCTCGATGTCGCCGCCGCCCATACCGCCCATGCCGCCCATCATACCGCCCATGCCCATGCCACCCATGCCGTCGATGACTTCCTGGACGATGACGCGGTCGACACCGACCTTCTCGATGATGTCCTGGCCGATCTGCTGTTTGCCCATCATCCACTGCTGGTTCATCGTCATCTGGGGCGTGGCCTCGAGGTAGAGCGTCTCCTTCTCGACGGTTTCGGTCTCGAACTCGGGCTCGTCGTCCTCGTCGTCTTCGTCGGGCTCGACGGGGACTTCCTCTTCGACTTCGTCCGTCTCGATCCAGAGTTCGGGCTCCATCCCGAGGTACATCTCGAAGAGACCGGCGGCCTGCTGTTCGCGGTCGTCGACGACGTCGAGGATCTCGTACTCGTACTCGACGTCGTCACCAGCCAGCGGGTGGTTGAAGTCGACGCGGGCGCGGCCGCCGATGATCGTGCTGATGTAGCCCTGCTGGCCCTCGATCGTCACGTTCGCACCGGGGTAGCGGTCGTCCTCGTCGATCTTCTCTGCGCTGACGGTCTGGACGTTGTCCGGGTCGTACTCGCCGAAGGCGTCCTCGGCGGGGATCGTCACGGAGCCGGCGTCGCCGGGTTCGGAGCCGATGAGTGCGTCCTCGACGCCCTCGAAGATGTGGCCCTCGCCCAGAACGATCGTTCGCGGCTTGAACTCCTGACCCTGGTCGTCGACACCCTCTTCCTCGGCGACCTCGGGGTCGGTCGTGTCGACCAGCTGTTCGTCCTCGACGGTGTAGGCGGTGTAGTCGAGTTCGACGAAGTCGCCTTCCTGAAGCCCCTCGGCTTCGTCGGCGGCTTCGTCGGCTACTTCTTCGTCGACGTCATCGGCCTGCTCGTCGAGCTCGGCCTCTTGATCCTCAGTCATACGTTGTACGTCCGCCCGTCTACATTTAAGTACGACGTTTTCGAGCGAGAGCGACCGATACTTACGAGCCCCGTCCGTCCCCACGGGCATGTACGAGGTCGAAGTGAAGGTTCCTGCCGAGCTCGGGGTCGTCCGTGACCGCCTCGAGGCGCTCGAGGCGGCGCGGGTGGGCTCGGTCGTGCAAGCGGACACCTACTACAACGCGCCACATCGCGATTTCGCCGAGACCGACGAGGCATTACGGATTCGCTCGGAGCGATCCGACGACGGCACCGAGGAGACCCGCGTTACCTACAAGGGGCCGCTCGTCGACGAGGAGACGAAGACCCGCGAGGAGTTCGAAACCGGGATCGAAGACGACGAGACGATCGACGCCATCCTGACGAGTCTCGACTTCGAGCCCACCGCAACCGTCCGCAAGGACCGCGAGCGCTTCTCGCTCGATGGGTACACCGTCACCCTCGATTCGGTCGACGGCGTCGGCGAGTACGTCGAGGTCGAGACCGAGGTCGCGGGCGAATCGGATCTCGAGGCAGCTCGCGAGGGTGCCTACGACGTTCTCGAACGGCTGGAACTCGATCCCGACGACCAATTACGGACGTCGTATCTGGGTCTGCTGCTCGAGTCCTAATCGACCGACATCCCTCGGTTCGCGGGCGGTCGGATAACCACCAAGCATTTTCTGACCCATATCTGTTTCCGCAAGTTATAGAACCTCGCTCGCTCAAGTGCCGACAATGAGCGAGCGGAACATTCGGATCGAATCTATCGACCGGCAAGCGGTCGAAGATCAGGAGGTCGAAATCGTCGAACGAAAGGGGATCGGTCATCCCGACTCCATCTGTGACGGGATCGCCGAGAGCGTCGCCGGGGCGCTCGCCCGCGAGTACATCGACCGCGTCGGCGAAGTGTTGCACTTCAACACCGACGAGACACAACTCGTCGCAGGCGAAGCCGCACCCGCCTTCGGCGGTGGCGAGGTCGTCGACCCCATCTATCTCCTGATCGTCGGCCGCGCGACCAAACACTACGACGGTCAGGCCATCCCCGCCGAGACCATCGCACTGCGGGCCGCTCGCGAGTACCTCGAGTCCGAGATTCCGCAACTGACGGTCGGCGAGGACATCGTCGTCGACGTCAAACTCGGCGAAGGCAGCGGCGACCTGCAGGAGGTCTTCGGGGAAGACGAAGTGAGCGTCCCGATGGCAAACGACACGAGTTTCGGCGTCGGCCACGCGCCGCTGACCGAAACCGAGCAGATCGTCCTCGAGGCCGAGCGCCGGCTGAACGGTGAGTACGCCGACGCAAACCCCGAACTCGGTCCGGACGTGAAGATCATGGGCAAGCGCGAGGGCGACACGATCGACGTTACCGTCGCCGCAGCGATGGTCGACGAGTACATCGCGGACATGGACGCCTACGTCGAGGCCGTCGAGTCCGTCCGCGAGTTCGTCGCGGGCGTCGCCCGCGAGCACACCGACCGCGAGGTCAACGTCCACGTCAACACGGCCGACGACTACGAGGAAGGGTCGATCTACCTGACGGTCACCGGCACGTCCGCCGAGCAGGGCGACGACGGCTCCGTCGGCCGAGGCAACCGCGCCAACGGGCTCATCACGCCCAACCGCTCGATGTCGATGGAAGCCACCAGCGGGAAGAACCCGGTCAACCATATCGGGAAGATCTATAACCTCCTCTCGACGGAGATCGCCGAGAGCGTCGTCGACGAGGTCGACGACATCCGCGACCTGCGCGTCCGACTGCTCTCCCAGATCGGCCGCCCGATCGACCAGCCCCACGTCGCCGACGTCCACCTCGTCACCGACGACGGCGTCGCGGTCTCCGACGTCGAGGCCGATGTCGAAGCGATCGTCGACCGGGAACTCGCCGACGTCACCGAGATCACTCGCAGTGTGATCGAGGGCGACCTCACGACGTTCTGAGCCGGTTTCGGGCGCGTTTTCGGCGCCGTCCGACCCACCACGTCGGTCCGAAACCGCACGGCTGGCCTGGTGTCGGAATACTTATACAGTGTGCTCATGTCCAGCGGTACGAACCGAGAGCGTATCTGATGTCGACGCAAACCGGTGAGTAGCAGTGTCCGACTCGAGTCGTCGCTCTACCGACCGTTCCGTCGTCTACGCCGTCGTCGCGAGTACCTTCTTCGTCGGCTTCGGCGGCGGGGTCGTCTTTCCGATCCTGCCGAACCTCGGCGAGGTGCTGGGGATTTCGGCGTTCATGGTCGGCGTTATTCTCTCGGCGAACCGCTGGACCCGGCTGTTCGCGAACGCGCCGGCCGGCGTGCTCGTCGATCGAATCGGCACCCGAAAACCGTTCGTCGCGGGGCTGGCCATCGAGGGAGCCGCGACCGCGGGCTACGTGGTCGCGATCACCTCTGCGATGCCGGAGTTCTGGTTCGTCCTCGCCCGGATCATGTGGGGGATCGGCAGCGCGCTCGTGTTCGCGACGGCGTATACGATCACCGCCGACGTCAGCGAGGCCAGCTCGCGCGGGACGAGCATGGGGATCGTCCGCGCCGGAATCACGTTCGGCTTCCCCGCTGGCATGGTGCTGGGCGGGATCGTCAGCGAAGTCTACAGCAACGCCACGGCGTTCGTCCTCGCGGCCGCCTTCGCCGGTCTCGCGAGCATCATTGCGTACTTCATCGTCCCCGAAACGCACGTCGACAGCCCGGACTCCTCGATCAAACCCTGGGACGTCGAGACGACCCTGCCCGCACTGACCATCGGGATAGTCAACTTCGGACTCTATTTCGCGTACTTCGGCGTGCTCTTCTCGACGCTCGTGTTGTACCTCGAGGTCGAGTCGATGACGCTCGCGCTCGATGTGGCCGGATTCGGCATCGATTACGGCGAACAGGGAACTTCCGGCCTGCTGATGGCCGTTTCGGCGCTTTCGGGAGCCGTCTTCACGATCTCCGGCGGGAAGATAAGCGACAGCGTCGGCGCTCGCGTGCCGATCCTGCTGGTCTTCCTCGTGACGAGCTGCGTCGGGTTCGCAGTCCTGACGCTTGCACCGTCGCTCGGCATCGTCGTCGGCGGCTGTGTGCTGATCGGCGCGGGACAGGGTGGCGTCGGCGGTCCCCTGACTGCCCTGTTGGCGGACCTTACGCCCGAAGATCGAATGGGGCGGGCGATGGGGACCAACAACGTCTTCGGCGACGTCGGCGGTGCGCTCGGCCCGCTGATCTCGCTGCCTTTTGCTAGCGCGATCGGCTTCGACGTGCTCTACGCGCTCAGCGCCATCATTCCGCTGCTGGCTGGCGTGGTGCTTGTCGTCGGAATATACACCTACACCGGCAGTCTGAGTCCGACGGTCGAGGAGTCGATCGTCTGAGGCAGCGGGTCTGCTCTCGTCCGCTCGAGACTGATACGCACCTCGTAACCCCCTTATAGCCACAATCATCTATCACAGTCCATGCACCCCCCGGGAGCCGACACCGTCCTCGTCCGTCATGGGGACGTTAACACCAAGAGCAACACCGTCAAGCGGTACATGGAGGGACTCCTCGTCGAGAACATCGAGGCCCTCCTCGTTGACCGCTCGATTCCCGGCGAGGTCGAGCGCCGGTGGAACCGGCCGCTGGTTCACACGACCGAGGACGCCGTCGCGGACGCGACCGACGCCGTCACGGACGTGTTCGGCGTCGTCTCCGCGAGCCCCGCCCTGACGGTTAGCACCGAAAAAGCACAGATTATCGAGGCCCTCGAAGAGACCGCCCGCGCGTGCTACGACGGCGGGACGTTCGCCGTCGACGCCCGTCGGGCGGACAAGACCCTCCCCTACGATAGCGAGGATCTGGCCCGCGAGGGCGGGGCCGCCATCTGGGAGGCCGTCGCCGACGAGTTCGAACCCGAAGTCGATCTCGACGATCCCGACCTCACCTTCGGCGTCGAGGTCCGCGAGGATGTGACCTTTATTTACCTCGAGACGGTCTCCGGACCGGGCGGACTGCCGCTTGGCTCGCAGGAACCGGTGATCGCGCTCGTCAGCGGCGGCATCGATTCGCCGGTCGCGGCCTACGAGATGATGCGCCGCGGGAGCCCCGTCGTCCCGGCTTACGTCGATCTCGGTGATTACGGCGGCATCGATCACGAGGCCCGCGCCATGGAGACCGTCCGGATCCTCTCGAAGTACGCGCCCAACTTCGACATGCAGGTCTACCGGATTCCGGGCGGTGAGACGGTGGACCTGCTGGTCAGCGAGATGGAACAGGGCCGGATGCTCTCCTTGCGCCGCTTCTTCTACCGCGCCGCAGAGACGCTCGCCGACCGCGTCAACGCCAACGCCATCGTCACTGGCGAGGCAGCCGGCCAGAAGTCCAGCCAGACCGTCCGCAACCTCGGGGTTACCAGCCGCGCCACACGGCTCCCGATCCACCGCCCACTGCTCACGTGGGACAAAGCAGACATCGTCGCGAAAGCCCGCGAGATCGGGACGTTCACCGATTCGACGATCGACGCCGGCTGCAACCGTGTTACCCCCAACCAGGTCGAGACGAACGCTCGTCTCGAGCCGCTGCTCGCGGCCGAACCCGACGACTTACTCGAGCGTGCCGAGGCCGCGGCCGCGGATGCGACGCTGGTTTCTCCCTGAGTCCGGGTCTGTAGTAACGGAAACCACTGACCACCGGTGCAGCTCCGTCGTGCGACCGAGCGTGCAGTACTGTTCAGCAGCTACGAGAGCCGATGCATCTTCGAGTTGCGCTACGCGCCGTAAAAAAGTCAGTGCACAATCAGCCGCCGATTGCGCGCGTTACGTGTACGACAGTTCGAGGTCGCGGGCGCGCTCGAGGAGGTCCTCGTCGTAGTACTCCTCGGTCTGGGCGGGTCGGGTCTCGTCGATCGCACGGACCTGCTGGACGGTGTTGCGGAACACCTTGAACGTCGCCTCGTCGACCATCTGCCCGTCGAGGGTGACCGCGCCGGTCCCTTCGGCTTTGGCCTCGTTGAAGCGCTCGATCTTGCTCACGTCGCGCTCGAGTTCCTCGGGCGTGGGCATGTGGATGGTGTTCGCCTGAATCGTCTGTTTGGGGTACAGCGACCAGGAGCCGTCGAGGCCGAGGTGGGCTTCGTGTTCGACCTGGTCAGCGTAGGCGTCGGCGTTGTAGTAGGTCAGGCCGGCGCGCTCCTTGAACAGGTCGTCGAAGGGGCCACCGATACAGAGCAGGTCGGCGGCGCTGGCTTCGTTCGAGAGGGCCTCGAGCAGGCCATCCCAGCGCGGGCGACCGTCGCCGAGGTCACGCGCACCGAGTTCGGCCGCATAGTCGACGGGACCGAAGACGAGCGCGGTAAGTCGGGACTCTTCGCCAAATTTCGAGATTTCGCGGAGATCCGAGCGGGCGCGACCGGTCTCGATGATGATCGAGAGTTTGATCGAGCCATCGGCGTAGCCGTGTTCGGCTTCTGCTTCCGCGACGGCTTCGGCGGCGCGTTTGACGTCCTCGACGCGACCGACCTTCGGGACGACGACGCCTTCGATTTCGTCGCCGATCTCGCCCACGAGCTGGTCGATCTGTTCGCGACCGCGGTTGCGGAACGACTCGTCCTCGTAGCTCCACTCGACGCGGGGCCAGATCTCGCCAGGGAAGTCGTACTCGGGAACGAGATCGATCGTGTTTTCGAGGCCCTCGTCTTTCATGTTCGGCGCGGTGCCGTCTTCCATATCGGGGACGAGCCAGTCGGGGGCCTGGAAGCCCTCGGCCTCGAGGCCCGAGCGCAGATACTTCGCGGAGTCGTCTTTCGGAACAGCAGCCGGTGCAGTCTGGAACGTACGGCAGAGTCGGATGTCGTCAGTCATGATTTGAATTGGTAGTCGTCTGCGGTCGTTTGTAACGATCGATCGTGTTAGTTAGAACGCTTTCGAATCTCGGCTGTTCGCGTTCCCGAGTAGACAGGTTCGTCGTCCTGGTTGAACGCGATGTGTTCGAAGGTGACGGTGCCGGCCTCGTCGCTCGAGGCGTCGTCCTCGGCCTCGAGGACGCGCGTGAAGGCGTAGACGGTGTCGCCAACGGCGACGAACGTGTGGAACGATTCGTCGTCGAAGCCGACTTCGCGCCAGGTCTGCTCGTCGGAGCGAGCGTGGCCAAGCGCCGTCGAGCGGGTCACGTCGCCGTAGGTGACGATATCGCCGGATGGCGAATCGGACATCACGTCGACGTTGTGGTGTTGTTTGGCCGTATTGAGCGTCGCCAGCGGCAGCGAGGCGACCGTGACATCGTCTTGCGTGCGGCCGCGTTCGTGACGGTAGGCGACGGCGGCGTTTTCGTCATCGGCTTCCTCGAGCGCCGCGACGAAGTCCTCGAAGTAGCCGCCTTCGGGGGTGATGAACTCCTCGGGGAGTTCGGGCTCGTCGTCTTCCTCGGCGGCCGCTGTGCCGCTGCCGTCGGTCGCGACGGGGTCGCGCCGCGGGATCATGTTCGTGCGCTCGTAGGAACACAGCACCTCGCCGGTCTCGGCATCTTTCCCGCGGGTGCGCCAGGAGACGATACCGTACTCGGGTCGAGAACTCGAGGTGGCCCGGTTGACGACCTCGCTCTCGACGTGGAGTTCAGTGCCGGTGTAGACCGGTGTGCCGGGGAACCGGACGTCGGTCCGACCGAGGAAGTAGCCACCCTTCTCACTGAGGTCCTCGACGGTGATACCGAGCGTCGCGGCAGTCAGGTAGTCGGGGTGGACCGGCGGCTCCTCGAAGCCCCGGGCCTCGGCGGCGTCGGTGCGCCAGTAGGCGGGGTCGTGGTTGAGCGTCTGGCCCATCCACTGCTCGTTGCCGAACTGGGTGAGCGTCAGGCCAGGGTCGTGCTCGATGATATCGCCTTCTTCGAAATCCTCGAAGCAGTTCCCCTTCTCTTTGGTCTCGACTTGCTCGAGTGCCTGTGCGAACGTGTCGGGATCGGTCCAATCAGTCATCTGCAGTCACCTCGTCGGTCTGTTGTGGCTGGTTGCGTGCTCGTCGCGCGATCGTTCGTCGCATCTCGTTTTCGACGATCATGTACCCCTCGTCGAAGCCCATACCGGGCTTTGCGAGCACCTGCGCGGCGTTCGTCGCGAGCGCGACGTGGGCGCAGGCACGTGCGGAGGTTTCCGTCTCGTTGCAGGTCCCACCGAGGTAGGCCCGCGTGTCGGTGCCCTCGCAGTAGCGGACCGCCTGTCCGCTGCGGTGGATGCCACCGAGGTCGGGTGTCTTCACCTGCACGACATCGGCCGCTTCGGCGTCGACGAACGCCTGCACGTCCTCGAAGGTGTTACACCACTCGTCGGCGACGATGTCGACACCGACGCCGGCGTCGTCGAGTCCCTCGCGGAGCTCGACCATCGCCCCGATCTGACCTTCGCGGTTGCCGACGTCCATCGGCCCCTCGATCTGAATCGGGTACGGTGCAGCGGCTTCCTCGAGTGCGGCGAAGTAGTCGACCACTTCGTCGCGATCGTAGGGTGCGCCGAAGATCTCGCCGATCATTCCGTAGACGTCGATGTGGAAGCGCGGGTCGTAGTCGTCGGGACCCAGTTCCTGGGAGCGCTCGACGAGCCACTCGACGTACTCGAGTAAGGTTTCGCCGTTCTCGCCGATCTTCTCGACGCTGTTGATGAGCGCGTGGGGCAGGACCGGCACACCCTTGATGAACATCTTCTCGGTGTTGGTGTAGCGGTCGTCACCGGACTGGCCGAAGACGGGGACCGGCTCCGTCGCGGGCTCGGTACCCAAGGCGTCGGCCATGACATCCGTCTTCGTCGTGTTCTCGGCTTCGGCGGCTGCGCCGAGTAGCGCCTGCGAGACACCGTAGCGAATCGCCGTGTGCAGGCGGTCGCCGTCGACCTCCATCTCCTCGAGCAGTTCTGCGTTGTCGAGGAAGTCGGTCGCGTCGCGGCCCTCGAGTTCGTCGGCGACGGGGCCTTCGATGACGGGGGCATACTCCTCGGCTTTGAACAGCGGGTCGCGCCCGCCAGCACCGGAGTACTGAACCGCGGCACAGTCGCCGCGGGCGACGGTCCCGTCTGCGAGTTCGACGTCGACGATGATCGACTCGCCGGCCTGGCGAATCTCGTCGAAGCCGTCGGTGACCGGCTCACCCTCGTAGGTGAAGCCGTCGTGTTCTGCTCCCTGCTTGATCGCGCGCTGGTCGTCGAAGAAGAACCCGGAGTAGCCGGGCGTGGCGTATATTCCTGTAATTTCCATTGTTAGACATCCCCCTGCGGGCGGCCGATGAGCTTTCCGTCGCTGATCGCGTCGACGTCGTCCGCGACCATCCGGAACGACTGGTCGCGGCCCTCGGTCGTGGCGCGTTGCGAGAGTCGAGCCTTGTGAATCTCCTTGATGTCGTCGTCCATCGCGAGGTCGGCCCACTCGAAGATGCGGACGCGACCGTCGTCGTCCCGCGCGGGCAGGACGGCACCTTTCGCGCTGTCGCTGGGTGCGAACGGCACGTCGAGCGCGCCGGAGTCGAAGGCCTTGAGCGTGCCCTGGACGACGTCGCCGTCGCCGTGTTCGAAGATCGTATCCATCAGACAGCGGGTCTCGCGTTCGATGAGGTCCTGTTCCTCCTCGATGCCGTCGATGTCGATCTTCTGCTCGATGGCCATGTCGATGACCTGGCGCGTGGTTCGCAGGCCCGAGGCGTTGGCCTCCTTGGTCGGGACCCCCTGGAACTCCTGGGGCGACTTGGTGATGACCTTGTCGGGCTGGGCGATGGCAGCGGTCATCCCGCCGAGGCTGATGACGCCGTTGGCGCGGGCCTCGTCCGGCGGGAACCCGCCCATCCACTCGTGGAAGACGGTCGTGACGACGACCTCGTCGGGCAGGTACTCGTTGCCCAGTTTCTTGAGGGCGTTCAGGGCGGCGACGTCTTGCACGACGTTCCCGACCTGTCCGTAGCCAAGCGTCAGCGAGCGCACGCCCTGGGTCGCGGCGAGCTTGCCCTCGACCAGCATGATCGCGATCGCGATCGACGGCGGCACCAGCGTGCCGGTCAGCGGGCCGAACGGCTCGCGGTTGATCCGAATGCCACGTTCGGTGTACGCTCCTGCGAGGCGGTCGACGAACTGCCACCGCTCGATAGTCTCCTCGAGTCCGTGGCGTTTCGTGTACGGAATGTTGTAGGAGATCGGGCCACCCTCGAAGCTCTGGAAACCGCCGGCGAAGGTGATCGCCGCCAGCAGTCGGGCGTCCGGCGTGCCGTGGCGGACCTCGATCGGCGCGTCGATCGCATCGATCAGCTTCCGGCAGCCGTCGACGCCGTGGTTGACGGCCGGGAAGCCGTTCAGGGTGTCGTCACCCGTCTCGCGGGCTTTCTCGAGCCCCTGCTGGGCCTTCTCGTACTCGTTGTCGCGCGTGTACGAGTCGATAGTCGTCGGCAAGAGATCCGCTTGCCCCTCCTTGTGGAGATATTCCAGGAGTTCGATCTGGTCGTCGAGCCGGGGCACACCGGCTCGCGGCTGCAAGAGCGGCTTGTCAGCCGACTCGAGGACGTCGGCGAATCGCTTGTGCTCGGGGAGCGATTCGTGGTACTCGATTGCTTCCTCGAAGTCGACGTCTGCCCCCGTCGGCCAGTTCGACCGGATCTCTTCGTCGATACGCTGTAGCTCGTCGGCTGGTATGCGTTCGTCTCGTATCATCTAGACATTAAGAACTAATAGTTGCGCGTTCCGACTCGGTCGGAGTGATCTCGAGGTCTTCGCGCAGCGCAGCGATCGCCTCTTCGGGATCGGTTTCGGAGTCGAAGACGCGATCGAAGCCGAGCTCCCGGAACGTCTTCCGGGTTTGCTCGAAGTCGTCCTGTCCGACAGCGAGGTTGCCGCCGATGTAGCTGACGGCATCGACACCCGCCTCTTCGAGGACGCTATGGAATCCCTGACAGTCCTGCTCGGCGTGGCCGTAGAGCGAGGAGACCAGTACAGCCTGTGCGTCGTGGGCTACCGCGGCTTCGGCGAACTCCTCCTGGGAGGTCTGGACGCCGAGGTTCACGACATCGAAGCCGGCTGCACTGAAGGCTTGCTCTAAGATTGTGATGCCAACGACGTGGGCATCGGAGCCAATCACGCCGAGGACGACCGTTTGGGACATCGTATGCAGAACCATGAGGAACGCGGGTATAAACTTAATGATCTTCCATGATAATATTCCTTAAAGATCCTATGAGTGTCTCAGTGACGAATGGTCACATTTCCCGTGTTATGGCAGGACAAACTTCATGATCGATGGTAAGGGTTTTGGGGATGGTTTCAGAAGAGGGCATACAGACATGGGAGCACTTTCCAACCTTCGCGTGCTAGATCTGACCCAGGTGCTGGCTGGGCCGTACTGCACGATGTTACTCGCGGACCTCGGTGCGGACGTCGTCAAGATCGAACGTCCCGGCGGTGACATGATCCGGTCGAATCCGCCGTTCGTTGACGACCCCGAGGAGGAGGCCTACGGTGGCTACTTCCAGAGCGTCAATCGCGGCAAAAAGAGCATCGAGCTGAACTTCCGCGAGGAGGAAGACCGCGAGGACTTCCTCTCGCTGGTCGAGGAAGCCGACATCGTCGTCGAGAACTATCGCTCGGGCACGATGGAGAAGTACGGCCTGGGCTACGAGACGCTCACAGAGTACAACGAGAACCTTATCTACTCCTCGATCCGTGGCTTTGGCGACCCGCGCACGGGCGAAACTGACCGCCAGGGCCAGCCCTCTTTCGACCTCATCGCACAGGCACTGGGCGGCGTCATGGAGACCACCGGCCAGCCCGACGGCCCGCCGACCAAGACCGGCCCCGGCGTCGGCGACCTCTTTACTGCGACGCTGAACTGTATCGGCATCCTGGCCGCGGTCAACCACCGCGAACAGACCGGCGAAGGCCAGTACGTCGACACCGGCATGTACGACTCGATGATCAGCTTCACCGAGCGGGCCATCTACCAGCAGTCGTACACCGGCGAAGCCCCCACCCGACGGGGCAACTCCCACCCGACGCTGTTTCCCTACAACGCCTTCGAGACCGACGACGGCTACGCTGTCATCGCCGCGTTCAACAACAACCACTGGGCGGAACTGTGCGACGTGATGGACCGCGAGGACCTGGCCGAGGACTACCCCACGACGCCCGAGCGCCTCGAGCACCGTGACGCGCTCCGCGAGGAAATCGCCGAGTGGACCCGCGCCCAGACCAACGACGAACTCGTCAGCAAGCTCGAGGGCCGTGTGCCGGCCGCGCCGGTTCAGACTACCGAGGAAATCTTCGACGACCCGCACGTCCACACGCGGGACATGCTCGTGCCGGTCGAACAGCCCGGTGCCGACACGGACGTCGAGATCGCGGGCAATCCGATCAAGATGACCGAGACGAACCCCAAACCCCGCGGTCGCGCGCCGCTGCTCGACGAGCACCGCGAGGAAGTGCTGGGTGAGAAAGCGGACGCCGAAACGGCCGACGACTAGTCCCGGGTGAGATCCGGTCCCGGCACACCAACACGACGACTCCCGGGCGGGTCGGCAGTGACTGATACGGTCTGCTGTCCCGATGTCCTGGCGGGTCCGCAGGACGAGTCGCAGATGCGCCAGCACTGATTGACAGGAGTCCGTATGAGAGCCGGTGGAACGACGTCCCGATCGTTTTGCCGTCGGTTTCTCCTGTTTCGTCGAAACCGCTCGCTGAGAGCGAGTTCGATGGTCGAGTCTCGGTCACACAGCCATGGAGCGTGCGCACTCCGCACAAATACTGCTGGTACTCTACAAAAATACAAGTACTATCTACTAATACTGCCGAGAGACTAGAAATCAATATAGAATCTAGCTATCGTTCCCGCAATATTAGAATCATAGCGCCACCAATCAAGCACCCGTCCAATATACCGGATATGTCTGCGCAATCGACGACGACAGGACAGAGCGACTCGCTGATCAGTCTGCCGTCGAATCCGGTCGGATATCTGGTCATACTCGCAGCCGTCATAACGGGGGTGCTCCACCTGGTGCTCGCCCCCCGGGCCATGGGATTCAATCAGATGATGGGGATCCTGTTCATCTTGAACGGGCTCGGCTTCCTTGGTGGAGTCGTCCTCTACCTAACTCCCTACTGGAATCAGACGCTCTATCTGGTTGCGGCGGCCTATGCGATCGCTACGATCGTCGCCCTATTCGTCTTCCAGGGGTTCAGCATCGAGGCGTTCTACATGGAGGGAAGCCTCAATCCGATGGCCGTCATTACGAAAGTCACCGAGGCGATCGTCGCCATCGGTGCGGTGTACCTGTACGCGAACACCTCGTAACGCGAGACCGACACATCAGTGTCGGCGACGACTGTTCGGGGGCTTCTGGAGCCACTGAACGTTACTACACCCCCGATCGCACGACGGGAGCGGGGGTTGGAGCGACGACGTGAACGAGAACCGCGGACGATGCGATCGGTGTGGATCGTTTCATACGGCCTGCTGTCACTGGTTCCCGGCGCGATCGCAGGACGGCTCGCGGTCGCGCCGGCACTGACGAACAGCAGTCCGTATCAGTTGTTACTATGGTCGTCCCGACAGAACCCGGGCGACACCGAACAGCCGCAGGGATTGGCCGACGCAGTCGTGGGGCCGGAGGCGGTGACGAACGCGACCGGTTCGCCACAGCGCGGACAGTCCGGCAGCGACGACGTTCGATCCTCGGCGTCGCTCGCCTCGGAGCCACTATACATCACGACCACGAGCGGTGCGCTGCTGTGGTGGTCTTCCGTCGGCTGTCGGGCGGTTCTGCTGTCGTGCGGGATGTTTATATCCCGGCAGAATGAACGCAATCATGGCTTGCAGCTCCTCTGCTGGGAGTGGAAGCCAGCCTCGGGTGCGCTGACACCCGGGGCATTTCGCTGCCCCACTCGTGGAGGCGGGATTCCGTTCTAATCGTTGACTGGTTTTGACTTATATCTACGTAATTCGGAGTGAAAGTGAACGTGGCCGCGTGGATGACTCGAGTGCCGGCGCGGACTCCCGGTCGGCAAGCGACTCGCCACAGCCCACGGCCGGCTCGTCGCCATGACAGGCGGTGTCGACGGCTGTACACGGATCGAACTGGCCGCTCTCGAACGTGTCGAGTACCGAGGACGCGACAGCGACAAGGAGTAATCCTTTTGCGGGTCCCCTGCACACGTCGGAGTATGAGCAACGATTGGCCAGTCGACCCTGACGGAGAGGAAGGCAGCGAGGGGATGCGCAAGTTCGACATGCGGATCATCGCGGACAAAGTCGACGAGGAGGAGGACTTCCCGCTCGATCGCAACGAGTTCGTCGACGAGTACGGCGACTACCCGATCCGGGTCAACCACGAGACGATCGTCGCCATGAGCGACATCTTCGACTACGTCGACGAGGACATCGACGAGTTCGAGACGATCCTCGACATGCACAAAGCCGTTGGGGACGCGATGCGCGCCGGGAACTTCTGGAAGTACCACCCGCAGGGCAAAGACCCCGAAAAGGTCCCCGCGTAACGCCGTTTTCCCCACCCCATCACGGAACTGGATTGCGTATCACTTATACGACGCCGTTCGAAAGAATCGCCCACAGTGACTAACACGCAGGTAACGCTCGTCCAGATCGACAACTACGGGCCGTGGACGGTGACCCCTGAACCGCGCCGGGAGGCCGACCTCCAGACTATGCAGTCCCGGCTGTACGCGGACATCTCCCAGTTCGTCGGTAACCGTGGCGGCTACACCTTCTTCACTCGCTTCGACAACATGATCGCCGTCACGAACGGCTGCTCGCTCGAGGATCACGCGCTCCTCCAGGAGTCGGTCGGCAATCGCTATCCAGTGACGCTCAGCCTCGGCGTCGCGACCGGCACGAACCCCGTGCAGGCGCTCGCCGACGCGACCGAACGCCTCCAGGAGGCCGGCAGCGCACAGGACAAACACCGCCGGGAGTGTCTCGAGGGTCGGACCATCGACGACGCCTACCGGGCCGACGACGACGTCCAGATCGCCCACTTCGACGTGATCAACGCCACCGGCAACTACACGGACGAACTCAACGCCTTCGACACCTTCATCGAGATCGAGCAGGGCTACGCCGAACTCATGCGTCACATGCGGTACGCCCACGATAGCCTCTCGTTTTTCGTCGGCGGCGACAACGTCATCGTCGTCTGTCCCGACCTCGAGGCCGCCGACTACGAGGAAGCCCTCGCCCACGTCGAGGAAGCCGTCGACGTCGAGATGCAGGTCGGCGTCGGCCGCGGGAAAAGCCCCCACGACGCTGGCTTCGCCGCGAAACACGCCCTCGAGACCTGCCGGGCCGACGGGACCCGGGTCGAACTCGAGTGGGAGACGGCCTGAGAACCGGAATTACCGAACTTCGGTGCCGTATTGCTTAAGTGTGCCGGAGGTAGCTTTTAGCCCGTTCGTGCGAATCATTCGCATATGGAATCGGAACTGTCCGTCAGAGACGTGATGACGACCGACTACGTTGGTGTCAGTGAGTCCGATACCGTTCTCGACGTCGTGGGGCTCATGCGCGACGAGCAGACGAGTTGTGCGCTGGTCGTTCGCGGTCCGGAGCCAGTCGGCATCGTAACCGAGTGGGACGTCCTCGAACTCGTCGCGGACGAGCACGACCCGGCCGAGCTGATCGTCGAAGAGGCAATGACGACGCCGGTCATTACGGTGGGACTCGACCGATCGCTCACCGATGTCGCGACGACGATGGCCCGCCAGAACATCCGCAACGTCGTCGTCGAGGGCGACGACGGCGTTGCCGGGGTCGTTACCCAGCGCGACGTCATCGCCGCCGCGAGCTCGTTCCAGGCGACGATGACGCCCCCGCGCTCGAGCGAGCCGCCCATCGACCGCGACCGTCAGTCCGCCGAACCCACGGCGACTCGTCCGACCGTGGAGGGCGAGACGCAGTTGCTCCCCAACGGTGGCGACGAGTACACGACCCAGGGCGTCTGTGAGGCCTGTGGCTCGCTCGCGGAGTCGCTGTGGGACGCCAACGGGCAACTGGTCTGTGCGGATTGCCGATCGGTGTGAATCGGGAGCGACTTCGATGGTATCGTGTGTGGTGCCAGCATATACCGCCCCTATCTCTCCGATAGAAAGACCTTTCGGGGGCCGCGGTGGAGGGGTCGATAATGATCGCGACCCTCGACGACCTGGACGTCGAAGGGACTACCGTCGGTGTTCGCGTCGACGTCAATAGTCCGATCGACGACGATGGCACGCTCGCAGACGACGCCCGACTGCGCGCTCACGTCGATACCCTCTCTGAACTCGTGGCGCGTGGCGGTCGGGTCGCCGTCCTCGCTCATCAGGGTCGACCCGGCGGCGACGAGTTCGTCACGCTCGAGCCCCACGCCGATCGCCTCGCTGAGTTGCTCGGCCAGCCCGTCGACTACGTGGATGCGACGTTTACCGACGCCGCTCGCGAGGCCGTCAGGGACCTCGACGACGGCGACTGTGTCGTCCTCGAGAACACTCGCTTCTACAGCGAGGAGTACATGGAGTTCGACCCCGGGCGAGCCGCCAAAACGCACCTCGTGCAGGGCCTCGAGCCAGTCCTCGACGCCTACGTCAACGACGCCTTCGCCGCGGCTCACCGCTCACAGCCTTCGTTAGTCGGTCTACCGACCGTTCTGCCGGGATATGCCGGCCGCGTCATGGAGTCCGAACTCGACGTGCTCGGCTCGATCGAGGAGACCCCCGAACCTCGCGTCTACGTCCTCGGCGGTGCGAAAGTTCCCGACTCGATCGACGTCGCCTGGTCGGTCTTGGAGAAAGGGTTGGCCGATCACGTCCTTACGGCGGGTGTCGTCGGCAACGTCTTCCTCATCGCCGACGGCGTCGACCTGGGCGACGCCAGTTCCGATTTCATCTACGACCAGGGTTACTGGGACGAGATCGATCGCGCCGCCGACTTGCTCGATGCCTACGGCGATCGGATCGCGCTCCCACGGGACGTCGCCGTCGCTCGCGACGGCCAGCGCCACGAACTCGGTGTCAACGCCCTGCCACCGGGCGACAGCGAGGCCGCCATGGACATCGGCTCGTTGACCCTCGAGTACTACGAGCGCATCCTCGCGGACGCGGAGACGGTGATCCTCAACGGCCCGGCCGGCGTCTTCGAGGACGAATGCTTCGAGACGGGCACCAGACAGCTGTTCGGTGCCGCCACGGATCGACCCATGAGTATCGTCGGCGGCGGCGACACCGCCTCCGCCCTGCGCCAACTCGGCGTCGAGGGCTTCTCCCACGTCAGCACCGGCGGCGGCGCTGCCTTGCGGATGCTCACCGCCGAACCGCTCCCCGCCGTGACCGCACTCGAGGATGCCCCCGAACAACCCGCAGCCGACGATTGAACTCGCCACGCGGGACGATCTCGAGACGGTCACTGACCTGTGGGTCCGACTCGCCCGCGATCAGCGCCGTCACGACTCGGCCGTCCGCGCCGACCCGAACCGCGAGACCATGCGCGAGACGCTCGCGGCTTACCAGATCAACGACGGCCTCCTCGTCGCCCGGCTCGCGGGCGAGATCGTCGGCTTCGCCTCGGTCACGATCGAGCGTGGCTCTCTCGAACTCGACAGTACCCGCGGCCTGCTCTCGAACATCTACGTCGAACCCGCGTTTCGTGACCGCGGTATCGGGGCCGCGTTGCTCGACGCGGCCGAGGAAGCAGCCGCCGAGCGCGGTGCCGACGAGGTGTTGCTCGAGGTGATGGCCGACAACGAGGCGGCCCGTCGCTTTTATCGGCGCGAGGGGTACGACGAGTTCCGGGTGACGATGGCGCGACCGCTCGAAAACCGGGACGAAAACGATACACATTCAAAGGAGGACGGCTAATCAACAGCCAGCGCCAGGGGAGCATGGGCGGTTCATGCACTCGACTTGTAATCGAGACTTCGTGGGTTCAAATCCCACCCCTGGCTTTTCTGCTCGCGAACGGACGTGAGTGAGCGAAACGCCGACGTGGGGAACGGTTTGTAACGAAACCCGCGACCGTCGGAACACCACTCTCGGAACGGAGATACCGGTCCAGACCTACTCGAGAAACCGCGATCGAACGTCCCCCGTCGGCATCATACACTGGTCTTTTTGCCCGAACCACCGATAGCGACGGGCGGCGACGAAGTCGTAGGCGCGGTCGCGAATCGGCCGCGGGAGGTAACGCAACGCCGATAGCAGCGCGTACACCCCACCCAGGTGCGCGGCGATCCGTGCGACGGCACCCGACTTGACGTAGCAGTCCTCGCCCTCGATCAGCACGATCGACTCCAGGGTGTCCGTCGGGAGGTCGTGTGCCTCGAGGAGCTCCTGCCCGACGTCGGACTGGAGGGACGCGAAACGGATCTTCCCGTCCGGATCTCGAGGGACAATGAACTGCACGAAGCCGTTACAGAGGTTACAGACCCCGTCGAACAGGACGATCGGATTCTCGGCCGGGATCTCGAGACTCATCGAACGACTCCCCATACGGCGTGTCTGTAGTTCAGGGTTCCGATCAATGCTCAATAGGTCAAATGTGTCTTTCACGATACACCAAGCTTATGCCAATCTGCCCGGGACACCGGAACATCTAGTTCAGACGATGCAAGAACGAACCACCTCATCTGACGTCCGCCGCCGGCTTTCGGAGACCGTCGATCGGCTCTCGGCCGGCATCGCGAACCGGTTTGCGATCGATACGCGAGCGCTGGCCGCGTTCCGGATCGCGCTCGGCCTGCTGTTGCTCACTGATCTCGCACTTCGCTCACGGAACCTCGAGGCGTTCTACACCGACTCGGGAGTCCTCCCACGGGCGGCGTTGTTCTCGGATTATTCGACCGTCTACTCGCTGCACACACTCTCGGGTGAGGCGTGGGCGATTGCGGTGTTATTCGTCGTCGCCGCCGTCTTCGCTGCCGCGATGACTGTCGGGTATCGAACCCGGCTCGCGACGGTCTGCTCGTGGCTGTTGCTCCTCTCGCTGCACGCCCGGAACCCGATGGTCCTCAACGGCGGGGACACGTTGCTTCGGGTCCTGCTGTTCTGGGCGATATTCTTGCCGCTGGGCGAGCGGTGGGCCGTCGACGCTCGCCGCACTGACGAGCCTCGAGCGACCGTCTCGAACGTGGCGACGATGGCGCTGTTGCTACAGATCGTTGCCATGTACGTCGTGAACGCGATCCACAAGAGTCGTGGGGACATGTGGTTCAACGGCGAGGCAGTCGTCTACGTCTTCAGTCTCGATTATCAGTTCACGTTCCTGCTCGGCGACGTCCTCGCGGAGTATCCCGAGTTGCTGCGCGTGATGACGTACGTGTGGGCGGCACTGCTGGTCAGTTCTCCGCTGTTGATCGTGCTTACTGGCCGTCCACGAGCAGCGCTCGCGACGGCGTTCGCCGGGATGCACCTCGGAATGCTCGTGACGATGCGGATCGGGATCTTTCCGCTGGTCGTCGTCACCGCGCTCGTGCCGTTCTACCCACCTGTCGTCTGGGATAGCGTGACCGCGCTGGCGACTCGCATCGGCCTCACGGGACCGCTACACGGTGCGATGTCCCGACTCCGGACGCTCCTCCCCGAAGGACCGACAATCGAGGATCTCCCGACCGCTGCACCAGCACCACAGCGACTCCTCACCGTTGGGGTCGCCCGCGGGCGCACGCTGTTTTCGACGATACTTCCCTGGCTCTTTCTCACGCTCGTGGTTCTCTCGAACGCCCAGGCAGTCGGTTACACCGACGTTCCCGAACCCGGCGAGGCCGCACTCGAGGCGACCGAAACTACCCAGTCGTGGCGGATGTTCGCTCCCGAACCGCTCGGGACCGACGGCTGGTTCCTCGCGCCGGCCGAACTCGAAAACGGCTCCGAGGTCGATGCCCTCCATCGGTCCGAGGTCAGCTGGGGTCCGCCATCGAGCCACGAGGATGTCTATCCAACCACTCGCTGGCGGAAGTATCTCTCGAACGTCTGGAGTGGCGATAACGAGAACCATCGATCGTATCTGGCGAACCATCTCTGTGAACGCTGGAACGGCGATCACGAGACCGACCTCGAGCGGCTCGACCTCTACTACATGGCACAGCCCTCGGAGCCGTACAACGAGACCGAATCGGTAAACAGTATCAAACTCCAGGAGTACAGCTGCGACGGCGAGTTCGTCCAGGACTGAGCCCGATCGGAGCGTGCTCTCCTCGTGAGTATCCTACTCAGAACCGTTCGCGATACGAGCTTCGCTCGTCACGGCGTCGACGTGGACGTGGAGCGACCCGGCATCGGTCTCGAGGGGGACGATCCACGAGGCGCTGGTTCGGTATGGATCGTCGCTGACGGAGATGTCGTTATAGCCGTCCGCTCCGGCAGCTTTACGCGCGATCCGGGCGGCCTCGTCGGCGTCCTCGATTCGAATCTCGTCGTTCAGCCGGACGGTGACGACGGGGATGTCGGCCATGCGGACGATCCGTTCGGTGACGCTGCCGACGAGCACCCGATCGAGGCCGGTTCGACCCTGTGTCCCCATGACGATCATATCGATGTCGTGGTCGTCGGCGTACGCGAGTATTTCCTCGTGTGGCACGCCCTGTTCGACCGCCGTCACGGCGTCGACCCCCTCGCGCGTCGCTTCGGTTTCGACGCGCTCGACGGCTCGCTCCGCGGCGGGGTGTCCCTCGTCGGTCTGGAGCGTTCCCAGTGGCCCCTCCGGAACGACCGACAGTGCGTGGATCGTCGCATCGAATCGCTCCGCGAGCGTGAGTCCGTGCGTGAGCGACTGCCGGGTCCCGTCGCTCCCGTCCGTCGGAACGAGGATCTCCTGATACATCAGTACCGCAGGCTAGGGAGCCTGATGGTAAATATACTGCTTCACAACACGGATCGGACGATTGTCGTTCGATTCTGGCGCAATCGCGATCGGCTCCTCACGGAGCTTGATCCGACAGCAGCGTCGACACCCGCGCGTTCTCCTTGAGCTCGAGGCCGCCGTCGGCGACCGACAGCGGCATCAGCGGCAGGTGATCTCGCACCAGCATCGAGGGATGCGAGCCGCCACGGGCCAGCAGTTCGTTGCGCGGCTGGAGTTGGACCGGTTGTTCGAGGTCCGTCAGAAACTCGTTGTGCTGGATCACGTACTGGCCACCCTCGAGGTGCCACCAGCCGTACTCGTCGTCGGGGGCCGCGAGCTCGGTCGGAACCGGCTCGAGGTCGGCGTCTTCGAGTTCGTCGCCGCCGAAGTCGATGCTACCGGGGGCAGCGACCTCGTAGACGGCGGCGACCGTCAGGTCGATACCGTGGTCGTGGACCTGTACGGGTTCGTACACCAGATTATCGACTGCCTCGGCGAGGGTGTGGTCGGCAGACATGTCGGTCGAAGGGATGGTTTCGAGCGGCAAAAAGGATACTGTCGCTCCCACGAACCCCTGACTGGCAGGCCGACGCGGACGGGCAGTGGGACGGTGCAGCGAGAGAATCGCGACGGCGGCTCGCGTGCGAACAGTGGCTGACCGGAGTGTCCGGCAGTCTATTTGTGCTGGCGGCCGGTATGCTCGCGTATGACCGACGTTCTCACCGACGACATCGCCCGCTTCGTCCGTGCAGCCGGTCCGGACCCCGACGAGACGCTAATCGAGATGGACGAGTACGCCGCTGCGGAGGGCTTTCCCCACGTCGGCCCGGAGGTCGGCGCGTTCCTCCGGCTCGTCGCTCAACTGACCGGTGCCGAGCGGATCTTCGAGTTCGGCTCCGGATATGGCTACTCCGCCTACTGGTTCGCCGAGGCCCTCCCCGGCGACGGCGAGATCGTCCTTACCGAAGTCGACGCGGACGAACTCGAGCTCGCCCGCGAGTACATGGCCGCGGGTGGCTACGACGCGATCGCACGATACGAACACGGCGACGCGATGGCGGCGATCGACCGCTACGACGGGCCGTTCGACGTGGTGTTGATCGACCACGAGAAGCACAGATACGCCGATGCATTCGAGGCCGTCCGCTCGAGGGTCCCGGTTGGCGGCGTCGTCATCGCCGACAACGCGATCACGGCCAGTGTCGTCGACTTCGACGACCTGCTCGCGTGGGCCGAGGGCACGCCAGCGGACGAGACGAACGAACACACACAGGGAATTATCGACTACCTCGAGACGGTCCGTGCCGATCCGGCTTTCGAGACGGTGATCGTCCCGCTCGGCGAAGGGATTGCGGTGAGTTACCGCGTCGAGTAATCGGAGGCCTCGCCCTCGAGGACCTGTTCGTCTGCCGGAGCCGGGGAGCCGTACTCCCGGCAGCCGAGAAAGATCGTCGTGCCGGCGGCCGCGAGCAGCGTCGCCCAGGTGACTGCGGTGAGCGCGACGACCGTCACCGCGGCGGGTCCCGGCGCGACGGTGCCGACTGTCTCGAGGCCGACGGCGTGCGTGCCGGCGATCCCGATGAACGAAAGCCACAGGCCCAGTGCTGTGTGTGCGAGCGTCCGCCGTGTGACGGACTGGGCGTAGCGAGCGACGCCGTAAACGCCGACAATTGCGAGCGCGGTCGCTCCGGTCGTTAGTTCGACTCCGTCGACGGCGGTGGTCGTGACGCCGGCGACGGCGAAACAGGCGAGCGAGGCGGCGAGCAGGGGTCGATCCGAATCGGGTAGTGTCGGAATCACGTCGTGCACCGCTTTGCCGGGTTGAGTCGGTGCCGGAATATATAGCTGTTGGCTGACTGCAGCCGATGCGTGCTCGTACGGAACTCCAGTCAGTGCCGGCGGGCACGCAACTCGCCCTGAGCCGTACCGAGAACCTGTGAACGGATCAGTCGTCGCCGCCGTCGGCGAGGACGCGCTCTTCGGGCGTTGGCCGTCCCGGATGGATCCCGTACCAGGCGAAGGCATACAGGACCGACATCGACACGGCACAGAGGGCTGTCGCACCGGCGATCGACTCGAGGACGAGCCCCGCGACCGGGCCAGCGAACGCGTCACCGACGGCGGCCGCCGCTTCGCTGTCGGGGGCAGTCGCCAGCCCGTAGGGGAGGAAGGTCGCGAAGGCAAGCACCCACCATCGTTTCGCCACGCGTCGAAGCTGTGCCGTTTCGGCTTCCCGTACAGTACTCGTGATTCCGGCAATGCCGACCGCAATCAAAACGAGGGCCGGAATCGTACGGGTCGGGGTGTCAAAGCCGGTATTACCCGCGACGCCGACGGCGACGATCGCGACGGATCCGATGAGGCGGGCAATCGAGCGGGTGGGCCCTGTTCGAGGCATTCTGTCCCGCGGTAGTAACGGATTGTACAAAACTCTCGCGAAGCAACAATACACACGCTCGCGTGACTTTCTTGTTGAGGTATCGTTTTCGACAACAAAGGACGTATTACCCATGCCCGCAACTCGAACGTGAGAACGAATGAGGGAACGCGATCGAGTCGATCCCACCACCCATCTTCGACGGCGCGTGTCGACCGCGGCTGGCCGAGCGACCGACATCGCGTCGCGGGTGCCCGGAACCGGAGTCACACAGCATCTAGGACGACTCTGGAAGCGACACGTCCGGGAACGCCCCGACCAGTATCAGGCGTCGATCACCTTTCCGACGGCACCGGATCGGCCGACGGTCGGCGAGATCCACAGTTGGATCGAGGACGTAGAGCACATCTTCGAAGGGCGTCTCGACGTCTACGCTCGGCGCGGGAGCATCGCAGTCGTGACGGACCACGTCTCGGACGACCTGTTCGACGAGGCGGCGTTCGATGCGGTCTGCGAGCGGATCGAGGACGGCTACAGCGGCTCCCGTTCGATTGTGCACCTCAGGAAGTGGCGACTGAACGACGGAGACCTCGTGCGAGCCCACGTGATCGTGCCGGT
Source organism: Haloarchaeobius amylolyticus (assembly GCF_042678045.1). Taxonomy (GTDB): domain Archaea; phylum Halobacteriota; class Halobacteria; order Halobacteriales; family Natrialbaceae; genus Natrinema; species Natrinema amylolyticus_A. The sequence continues at coordinate 197,908 of NZ_JBHUDI010000009.1, read as the reverse complement.
CAAGCCACTCTTTCCGGACGACGAGGCCGACGGTCCGGCTGCTCGAGCCACGAGCGAGATCGAAGCCGACTGATCGTCGCCGCCGCGGTCGAGTGCGTGACCGGCCTCGTCAGGTGCCGCGTCGTGTCGAGAGCGACCGCAGGCGGGGCCGTGCGGTTATACTGCCGGACAGAACGACGTGAACCCGGTCGCGAATTCGCGGCCGTCTCTACAGGTGACGGCCGCATACATGCGACCGGCTTCGTATCGACTTCTGTCCAGTAGCACTAATCGTCGTCGGTCGGTCCGGGACCGGGCTCGGACCCCGGTTCACGGTCGGTGCTTGGACTGCTACCGGTGCGGTCGCCGGCGCGAGACTGGCTCCCGGTGGACTCGCTCTCGCCGGGTGCGACCTCGCTCGTCCGGCTCATCCAGCGGTCGATGTTGTCGGCGACGTAGTCCTTGCCGCCCCAGCCGAACGCGACGCCAGCGCCGATGGCGATGGCCGCGCCGAGTCCCCACGCGAGTGCCCGGGCAAACACGTAGAGGATGCCGACGTCGATCCCCATCGTGTCGAGACCGATGACGATCGCCGTGAAGTAGAGGAACATCCGCGCACCGGTGGCGAACCAGGTTGTGTAGGCCGTCTGGGTCGCCGCGCGGGTCCGTTCGATCGCGTCGCCGATGAAGTCCGCGACGACGAACCCGAGGACGATGACCGCCAGCCCGGCGATGAAGGCCGGCAGGTACGACACCGCCGTCGAGATCCACTCCGACAGCGTCGCGATCGCGAGTGCGTTCGCAGCCGCGAGAATCGCGAGCGCGTAGACGAACCACTTCGCCAGCGTCCCGAACGCACTCGAGACGGCCTGTTCAGTGCCCCCGAGGATGCGTCCGAGCGGCGTCTCGAGGACCATTCGATCGAGTTCGACGCCGTCGGCGAGCCGGCGGACGGCGCCTGCGGCCACTCGGCCGATGATCCAGCCGATAGCGAGGATCACCAGCGCGCCAACGAGACGTGGAAGGAACGTGACGAGCTCCGCGACCGGGTCTTGTAGCCACTCGGGAACCTGTGCTTGAGCGGGATATCGGAGTACCATGTACTGATTCTCGTCGGTCCGTCCGTCCTTTGTAATTGAGTGCCTATCAATCAGTAGTGAAACTAACAGGTCACGTTTCACGCGGTCGCGACGATTGAAGTGTGCGTTACGGCGAATTGCGCGCTCGCCGTACCGTGACGTATCGATACGGGTTCCGATCGGAACGCCGAAAACGAGCGCGATCGATCACGAATCGATTCGCACGCAGGCAGGCGATAAACACGTGTTGTGACCGAGCCGAGAGCACGGGGAGAGACCAATCAGTCGTGACTGAAACGTCGCTCTCTCATCGGGCGACCGAACGTGTCCAGTTTCACGCATAGAGTACGACCGGTCGTGTGTCGAGCGCATCGGGGCGACCGCGATCACGCACGGGCGTTCCGGACTCGGGACACGGATCGCGGCGTGTCGATTCGCCCTCGATTCTGATCCCATGATGAATCAGCAATCTGATTGGGTGTTCGTCCCGTCTCTGCCTCAAAAATCAAAATAAACTCGTTCTCCGGCCGAGGAACCAGCGACATCGACGAAACAAGCCCGGCAGCACGCTCGTTCGTTCACGCCAGGACACCGGTTTCGGTAATATGGTATTACCGACGACACCTCGTCAGCGACGGGTTTCCACGTGTTGGATCCTCGTGTTCCGGCCAGACATCGCTTCGACGCGGCTCTCGGCGCTTTTTCTCGCTTCCGGGCGGCGTGCGTTCGTGTGCTGGTCTTTCACACTACGCTATTGGTGATCGACACACGAGAGGGTACGTATGTACCTCGCCGACGAAGCGTGGCCGGATCTCGAGACGTACTTCGAATCGGAATCGCTCGCGCTCGTGCCACTCGGATCGACGGAACAGCACGGGCCGCACCTGCCGGAGGCGACCGACCATCTGATCGCCGAGGCGTTCGCCCGGGAGGCCGCCGATCGAACGGGCTATCTCTGTACCCCAACGATCAACGTCGGCGTCAGCGGCCACCACCGGCAGTTCCACGGGACGATGTGGGTCGAGCCACCGGCGTTTCGCCAGTACATGGAGTCGCTGACGCGAAACCTCACTGCCCACGGAATCGACCGCGTGATCTACGTCAACGCCCACGGCGGCAACGTCCAGCACCTCCGGGAGGTCGGAGCGCGACTCCGGCAGGAGGAAGTCGCCTACGCGATCGAGTGGATGTGGGACGAGTCGATACCGGAATTGGTCGACGAGCTCTTCGCCCAGAACGGTCCTCACGGCGGGCCGAAAGAGACGGCGATGATCAAGTACCTCGAGCCGGAGCTGGTTCACGACGACCGTCTGGCAGAGGCCCGAGACACTGGCGTGGCGAGCGTCGAGGACGCCGGAACGGTCAAACATGGCTCGCGGACGTTCTACGACGCGATCGACAACAGCGACAACGGCGTGTTCGGCGATCAGACGGACGCGACGGCCGAGAAGGGCGCACAACTGTTCGAGGCCGCGAGCGACCAGCTCGTCGCACTCTGTGAGTGGCTCGCAGCCCAGGAGTTCGAGGACCTGCTGCCCGCCGACCACGTATAGCCTGCTGTCAAACCGTTCTGGAGCACCCGTCAGACCGTATCAATCGGCAGCGTCCCTGCGATCGAGGAGTCGCTCGATCGTCCCTTCATCGAGGAGTTCTACCAGCGTCTCATCGCCGGACCGGTACCGCTCGAGTTCCGAGTCGTTCAACCGGTCCTCGAGTTGCTCGTCTCCAAGGCGCGCCTCGAGTGCGTCGTCGATGTCGTCTGGATCGTATCCCGGAACTGGCATGTGTTGCCATACCATGTCGATGGTCTTATAGACCTGTGCTCATTGCCGAGGTGCCAGTCGATCCGAACGGTTCCTGTTTGATAAGGCTTAATAGATCTCTCACTCGAGTTATTACATGGCAGTCGTCAGCGTCTCGATGCCGGATGAACTCTTGGAGCGACTCGATCAGTTCGCCGACGAGCACGGCTATACCGGCCGGAGCGAAGTCGTCAGGGAAGCCTCGCGGAACCTGCTCGGCGAATTCGAGGACACTCGACTCGAGGACCGCGAGCTAATGGGCATCGTCACGGTGTTGTTCGACTACGAGACCACAAGCGTCGAAGAGCGAATGATGCATCTGCGCCACGAACACGAGGAACTCGTCGCCTCGAACTTCCACAGCCACGTCGGCGACCACTACTGTATGGAACTGTTCGTCCTCGAGGGCGAACTCGAAGACATTTCGGCGTTCGTCGGGAAGATCCGGGCGACCAGGGACGCACTGACGGTCGACTACTCGGTCATCCCGGTCGACAGCTTCGATCCGCTCGCGCAGGAATAACGGCGTGCAGCCGAACGCATACTGTTGGCCCCTCCGGCTCACACGTCGATCGCACTCGAGACGCGATCGAGCGTTCATCGGCCGTCGTCCAACAGTATAGTTTTACTGTCGCCCTCGCGAATGGGGGCGTATGTCATACCGGAAGGTCAACTACGAGGACGTCGAGCAGGTCTCGAGCGCGATGCACTTTTTGAGCGATCCACTCGAAACCGAGCAGGTCGGCGTGACGGTGGCGCGTTGTGATCCCGACTGGAAGAGCAAACCCCACGATCACACGGAAAACGACCACGAGGAGGTCTACGTGCTCATCGAGGGGGAGGCGACGGTCGTCATCGACGACGAACCAGTCACGATGGAGGCCGGCGACGCACTCTGGATTCCGCCGGAATCGACGCGCCAGATCCGCAACGGCGACAGCGAGAGTGCGTTCGTGCTCGTCAGCGCCCCGAGTATCGCGGACGACGACGGTGACGGCAACGAGTGGCTTCTGTCGGGCTTTGCCGGATAGCCTCGAGTCGGTCCCGAATCGTCGAGCCGGTAATCGGCGGGACGATTTAGTGATCCCGTGTGGTCATCGTCCGTAGGTGCGTCTCCATCTACTCGAAACATCACGCAGCCGCGTCGGCCGCCGTTGCTGTGGTTCTGACTGTCCTGCTGCCGCCTGTCTCCCTCTTTGGCTACTCGGTCCCTACCGCGGCCATCGTCGCCTACGGCACCGCCGTCGGCGTCGGCATCGATCTCGATCACTTCCTCATCGCTCGAGTCAGGACCGGAAGCTGGGACGCCGTCCGCTTCTGTCTCTCTAACCCCACCGCGATAGTCGCCGACCAGTCGCGGATCTTCGAGCCCGGTGACGTCGGCGTCCTCTCCCGGCTGTTGAGCCACGTCGTAATCGGCGGCGTCGTGGTCCCCGCGATTGCGCTCGCCAGCGTCCCCCTCGCGATCCTGACCGGCGCCGTCCTCTACATCCATCCGCTGGCCGATCTCGTCTGGGACATCTTCCGCCTCGAGGACCACGCAGCGGCAGCCGGCTCCGTCGACGATTTCGCCCGCACGATCCGATAGCGGACCCGTCGGCACGGCGGGAACCGTGCCATGCGGGCCGCGTTCTCGGGTTGCATTGTTTACCCTCGCCTATTTTCATTGTGGGAACATCCCATACGTCATGGACCTACTCGACGAGCGCATCGTTCCGGACCATGCACGCGAGATCAAAACCGAGGCCCGCGAGTTCGCACGCGAGCACATCGAACCGAACGCCCAGGAGTACTTTCAGGCCGGCGAGTACCCCGAAGAGATCCTCGAGGCGGGCCGAGACGCTGGCCTCGTGGCACAAGACATTCCCGAGAAGTGGGGCGGACGAGGACTGGATCTGGCGCAGTTGCTCGCGCTCACGGAGGAGTTCTACCGGGCCGACGCGGGAATCGCGCTGACGCTGCAGTTGGCCAGTTTCGGCTGTGAGATCACCTACGAACACGGTACCGACGAGCAGTGTGAGGAGTACATTCGACCGGTCGCGGACGGCGAACAGCGCTCGGGACTGGCGGTCTCGGAGCCAGAAACCGGCAGCGATCTCGCGGGGATGCAGACACGAGCCGAACGAGATGGTGACGAGTACGTCATCAACGGCGAGAAGTACTGGGTCGGCAACGGTGTCGAGGCGGACTGGATCACCGTGTATGCCCGCACCGGCGACGATGAGGACAACCCCTACGGGAACCACTCGCTGTTTATCGTCCCGACCGACACGGACGGCTACGACGCCGAGCACATCCCCGAAAAGATGGCGATGCGCGCCTCGAAGCAGGCCCACATCGAGTTCGACGACTGTCGGGTTCCCGCGGACAACCTGATCGGCGCGGAGGGTGCCGGCTTCATGCTGCTCGCAGACTTCTTCAATCACGGCCGCATCGCCGTCGCCGGCCACGGGCTCGGCCTCGCCGCGGCCGCCATCGAGGAGGCCTGGGAGTTCACACACGACCGCGAGGAGTTCGGCCGAACGATCAGTGACTTCCAGAGCGTCCAGCACGGCCTTGCGGATATGCTCCTCGAGTTCGAGAGCGCCCGAACGCTCACGTGGCGTGCCTGCGAGAACGTCGCGAACAGGGACGACGCGGGCTACTGGGCGGCGATGGCGAAGACGAAAGCGACCGAAACGGCCGTCGACGTTGCCGAGCAGGCTATGCAGTTCCACGGCGGACGGTCGATTCTGGACGAGCGCCGGATCGCTCGTGTCTACCGCGATGCGCGAGTGCCGGTCATCTACGAGGGTGCAAACGAAATCCAGCGCAACTTGATCTATCGGCAGGCGCCCTGATTGTCAGGCTCGTCGGTTCCAGGGAGGCGGGGATCGGCCACTATAGTAACAACCGAAACGATTCACACGCTGATCGCACAGCCGTCGTGCGATCAGGTGTGCATTGACTTTCGGTGGCCACTATAGATCGTCGACGACGTCACTACCCGACACGGATTGGCAGTCACCGCGGCCGAAAGCGAGGACGGTGGGGCCGGTTCGAGTTCCAACGACTACTGGTCGGACTGCAGGTCCTGAAACGCGCCGACGAACTCGTCGTGGGTGGTCATCTCGGCGACCGTCCCGTCGACGCGCGCCTCGAGTTCGTCGACCCGGTCACAGAGGTCCAGATACTCCTCGTTGGTCGCGAGTTCGCGGTCTGCCTTCTCCGACTCGAGGAGTGCCTTCTTCGAAACGAGCGCGTAGTACTCCTGGATATCCGCCTCGTAATCCGACCGGCCGACGACGTCGGCGACCATCGCGACGAGTTCGTCCTTCGAGACTGGCTTGACGAGATAGTCGTCGAACCCCATCTCGATGATGTCGAAGTCAGGATCGACCGCCGTTACCATGACGACTCGCGAATCGTATCCCTGCTCGCGGATTCGCTCGAGAACGTCGTCACCGGAGAGCCCGGGCATCCGCCGGTCGAGCAGAACGACTTCGACGGAGGCAGCCATTTTCTCGAGTGCTTCCTCGCCATCGTAAGCCGTCTCGGTCGTCCAGTCGTCCTGGAGCCAGGCGGCAAACAGGTCCGCGAGTCGAGCCTCGTCGTCGACGACGAGGACCTCGGTCCCGTCACTCATTGGGAAACCCCTCCGTTCTCTTCATCGGTTACAACCACGCATCACCAATGGTTCCTCTGGGTGATAAATCTCGCGACCACTGTTAAATATGGTTATACCATCGACTACCGAACCCGGCAGCACATGCGGGACCGAATCGGCTGCCACGATTATTGCGACACAGCAACTCGGCGGTAATCGCCGGAGTCGTCGTTATTTCCCTTCGAATTCGGGCTCGTCGTCGCTGAAGAAGGCGTTGATGCCTTCGTGAACGTCCTCGGAGTTGACGACGTGGCCGAACCCCATCGATTCGACCTCGAGTCCGGCCTCGTGGTTATCCCAGCCTTTGTGCATCGCGCGTTTCGTAAAGCGCATCGCAAGCGGCGGGCCGCCGGCGAGTTTGGCGGCGTACTCGCGTGCGGCCGTCTCGAACTCGTCGGGGTCGACGACCTCGTTGACGAAGCCAAACTCGGCCATCTCCTCGGCAGGGAACCGCTCTGCGGTGAAGATGATCTCCTTCGCACGACCCATGCCGACGATGCGCTGGAGCCGCTGCGTTCCACCCCACCCCGGAAGCAGCCCGAGGTTGAATTCGGGCTGGCCGAACTCCGAACGCGAGGTCGCAAGCCGGATATCAGCACACGTCGCGAGTTCCATCCCGCCGCCGAGACAGTAGCCGTCGATCGCGGCGACGACCGGCAACTCGAGTTCCTCGAGGCGACCGAACGTCTCCTGACCGTACTTCGAGAGTTCGATCGCGTTGTAGGGATCGGTGCCGCTGCCGGCGATGCTCATGAAATCAGCGCCGGCGGAGAACGCCTTCGACCCGGCACCCGTCAACAGGAGGGCGCGAACGCCGTCATCGTCCTCGACGAGGTCGAGTGCAGCGTCGAGTTCCTCGATGAGGTCGATGCTGATGGAGTTCATCTGCTGGGGCCGATCGAGTTCGATCTGTGCGACCCGTTCTCTGGGATAGGTCACCGCGATCGTGTCGAACTCCGGTTTTTCGTCCGTTTCCCCCGCATCCGCGTCGTCGTAGAAGCCACCCGCTTCGGCGACGGTGGCGAGATGGTCGACGGGTTCGTACCGTGGATGGTCGGTTTCCTCGTAGGCGTCCTCGAGCGCGTCGGCGAGCGTTTCGACACCGTACTCGTCTGCGAACTTCGCGGGCCCTTTCGGCCAGCGGCCACCCAGTTTGACTGCGGTGTCGATCTCCGCGGGCGACGCGACGTCCGCACCGACGAGATAGGCGACTTCGTTCGCGACGACGGCGAGCAGGCGCTCCTTGACGGTCTCGTTGAACAGGTCCTCGTCCATCGGAACGTCCGCGCCGTCGCCATCCTCGTAGTCGTAGAAGCCGACCCCGGACTTCTGCCCGAACGCCTCGTCGTCGACTTTCGCTTCCAGCAGCGGGCACGGCTCGTAGCGCTCGCCTGCGACCTCATGCATGTACTCGAGGACGTGGTAGCCGACGTCGATGCCGACGTAGTCGGCGAGTTCGAAACTCCCCATCGGCAGTCCGATGTCGAACTTCGTCGTCGCGTCGACTTCTTCGATCGTGGCGACGTCGTCCTCGACCAGCCACGCGGCCTCGTTCATCAGGGGAACGAGGATCCGGTTGACGATGAACCCGGGAACGTCCTTCCGGACGCGTACGGGGGTCTTCCCGAGGTCCTCGGCGAGATCCTCGACGACGTCGAGCGTCTCGTCGGCGGTGTGCTCGCCGGAGATGACCTCGACGAGATCCATCCGGATCGGCGGATTGAAAAAGTGCATCCCACAGAACCGCTCGGGGCGGTCAGTGACTTCCGAGAGGTCCGTGATCGAGAGACTCGAGGTGTTCGTCGCGAAGATCGCCCGGTCGGGGGCGACCGCCTCGAGGTCGGTGTAGACGTCCGTTTTGATCTCCATCTGTTCGGGGACGGCCTCGATGACGACGTCGGCGTCGGCGACGGCCTCCTCCATGTCGACCAGCGGCGTCACGCGCTCCAGGGCCGCGTCGGCTTCTTCCTCGGTGAGCTGGCCGTTTTCGGCGAGTTTGCCCAGCGACCACTCGATCTGCTCGTAGCCGTTCTGGACGAACTCGTCTTTGATGTCACGTAGAGAGACATCGTAGCCCGCGATGGCGGCGACCTCCGCGATGCCGTGGCCCATGTTGCCTGCTCCCAGAACTGCGATGGTGTTGATATCCTCGAGTTCCATGTCCAAACGTCCTATGTGGAGGCGTTTCAACGTTTCCCCCACATGATGCATAAACTATATTTTTGTTTACTACGGGTTACAAAGCTCTTTACCGCTTCGTTTGGAACACATTCGCATGGAATTCGGGCTCACCGAAGAACACCAGCAGATCCGCGACGAAGTCCGCCGGTTCGCCGAGAACGAGATCGTCCCCAACGCCGAGCAGTACGACACCGAGGAGGCGTTCCCCCACGAAATCGTCGATAAAGCCGCCGAGATGGGGCTGGTCGGTGCCTCGATCCCCATAGAGTACGGCGGTGCCGGCTACTCGATGCTCGAATCGGTGCTCATCATCGAGGAACTGTTCGCGCACGACCCGGGCATCGCGCTCTCGATTACGGCCAGTTCCTTCGGGACCGAGGCCATCCGCGAGTTCGGGACCGAAGACCAGAAAGAGCGGTTCCTGGAGCCGGTCGCGAAAGGCGAGAAGATCTCCGGCGCGGCGATTTCGGAACCCGACACCGGCTCGGACGTGTCTTCGGTTTCGACTCGCGCCGAGAAGGACGGCGACGAGTGGGTGATCAACGGGAACAAGATGTGGATCACCAACGGTTCCGTCGGCGACTTCTTCGTCGTCCTCTGCAAGACCGATCCCGACGCCGAGGGTCGCTACAACGGGTTCAGCCAGCTCGTCGTCGAGGCCGACCGCGACGGGTTTTCCGCCGACAAGATCACCGGCAAGATGGGCATCCGCGCCTCCGATACCGCCGAACTCGTCTTCGACGACGTCCGCGTCCCCGAGGAGAACCTCATCGGCACCCGCGACGCCGCCTTCATGCAACAGATGTACTTCTTCGACGAGACCCGCACCGGCGTCGCCGCACAGGGACTTGGCATCGCGAAGGGTGCCCTCGAGGCCGCCCTCGAGTACGCCCAGGAGCGCGAGCAGTTCGGCAAATCCATCTCGGAATTCCAGGCCATCCAGCACAAACTCGCTGACATGGCCACCCAGACCGAGGCCGCGCGCAACCTGACCTACAAGGCCGCCTGGAACGTCGACCAGGGCAACGACATCACCAAGCTCGCCTCGATGGCCAAGGAGTACGCCTCCCGCGTCGCCGTCGACGTCGCCGACGAGGCCGTCCAGGTCCACGGTGGGGCCGGCTACGTCAACGACTTCCCCGTCGAACGGTTCTACCGGGACTCGAAGATCACCCAGATCTACGAGGGGACCACCGAAATCCAGAAGAACATCATCGCGCGAGAGCTGTTGGACTGAGAACCAACCTTTTGCGCTGCGCTCCCTCGCGTTTCTCGGTCGCTCGGCAAAATGTTGATCAAAAGCCTCCTCCTTCCGTTCCGTGACGCTTCACGTCACTCCACATCAGTCGTCGGCCCGCTCGCTCACCTACCGGGTTCGCTCGCGGTGGATATCGGTGAATAACCTGCCCTTCCCCGGATCGCGCGACTCTCACTGTCGCTCGAGCCGCGCTCTCGGCCACTGCTATCCCTCGCCAGCAATCCTTTGTCGTGTCGGCCCCTACAGCCTCGTCATGAGAGAGTTCGTCTTCGCCCTCGAGTACGATCCCGGCACGAACCCGGTCGCGGACGTCCTCGAGGCCAACCCGGAGACGACGGTGCGGTCGCTGGCGTGTCACGTCACGCCCGAGAGCCTCTGGCGGGTCGATCACGCGACCGGCTCGCAGGCGGGTATCGAGGCGCTGGAGTCGGCCTACCGCGAGCCGACCTACTGTGCGGACTGTCTGGTCCGGGACGACTGCGGGGCCGACTGCGAGACGCAGTTGCTCGATCGCTCGAGCGACGAGCTCGTCGTCTACACCTACTGGGATCGCACCGACGTTTGTACGTCGGTCCCCCACCTCGCACTCGAGTATCTCGGCGAAGGGCTGCTCTTTGAAACCTACCGCGAGGGACGGCGCTACCGCTGGCGGATCGTCCTCGGGCGCGACGCGCCGGTCGGCGACTTCTTCGACGCGCTCGGCGACGAGGTCGGCGAGTGTGCTGGCATGGAGATGCTCCGACTGACCGATCTCGATCCAGGTCGCGAGGAAGACGGCGCGGACGAATCGCTGCCGGCCGAACAGCGGGCGGCGCTGCAGGCCGCCGTCGAATACGGCTATTATGAGACCCCGCGACGGACCGACCTCTCGGAACTCGCGGAGAAACTGGACGTGCCACGCTCGACGCTCTCCTACCGGCTCCGGCGGGCCGAGGCGAGCCTCGCGACCACGTTCGTCGATACCGGCTCGCTCGAGTGGGATGAGCCGATCGTGGCCGGTCGCTAAGAGGCAAATCCGGACATCGTTTGGCGCACGCCGAATAACCCGTATGTGGGACGAGCAAGTACAGTCGAGTAATGACTGAGGATTCGCCGCCGGATGCAGGCGAGGGGCCGGCCTCGAGGCGCACCCTCGAGCTTCGCGTCCCGGAGATGGACTGTTCGACGTGTGCCGGCAAGGTAACCAACAGCGTCGACCGCCTCGAGGGGATCGACGACCTGGACGCGCGGGTAACCAGCGGCCGGCTCGTCGTCGAATACGACCCGACGCGGACGAGCGATGCGGAGATCCGCGAGCGGGTTCGGGCGGCCGGCTACGAGATCGTCGGCGATGGTTCTCGTGACGAGCTGACCGTGTCGGTTCCCGACATGGACTGTGCCTCCTGTGCGACCAAAGTCGAAAACGCCCTCGAGGGGGCCGACGGCGTCGACGAGATCGAGACCCGGCCCACGTCGGGCCGCGTGACCGTCGGAGTCGAGGAAGGGACCGATCCCGAGTCGATCACCGACGCGATCGAGTCCGCCGGCTACGACGCGACGCCGCTCGACACCGACGGCGAGCCGATGGCCGACGCCGAACCCGTCTGGAAGAGTCGACGGGCTGTTATCACGGGTGTCGGTGCCGTCGGCGTCGCCGTCGGGATGGCCCTCGAGTTCGTCGTCACTGGGCTCAACCCGACTCTTTTTGCGGTCGCCGGGCGGAGCTACGCCCTCTCGACACTGCTCTTCATCGTGATCGCGGCCGTCGCCGGCATGCCGATCTTTCGGAACGGCTACTACTCCGCGCGCAATCGGAGCCTCGACATCGACTTCCTGATGTCCGTCGGCATCATCGCCGCGGTCGCAGCCCACCATCCGTTCGAGGGGGCCATGCTCGCCGTCCTGTTCAATATCGCCGAGTTGCTCGAGACGTACTCGATGGACCGGGCACGCGACTCGCTGCGGGAACTGATGGACCTCTCGCCGGACACCGCGACTGTCAAACGCGAGGACGGCTCCGAGGAGACGATCCCTGCCGACGATCTCGCGGTCGGCGACCGCGTCGTCGTGCGGCCGGGAGAGAAGATTCCCGCTGACGGCACCGTCCGCGAGGGCGAGAGCGCGGTCGACGAATCCCCGATCACGGGTGAGAGCGTCCCCGCGGACAAGACGGCCGGCGACGAGGTCTTCGCCGGCACCATCGCGGAGTCGGGGTACCTCGAGATCGACGTCGAGCACACGGCCGAGGACTCGACGATCGCCCGGATCGTCCAACTCGTCGAGGACGCCGAGCGCGAGCAAACCAAACGCGAGCAGTTCGTCGACCGCTTCGCGAGCGTTTACACGCCGATCGTCGTCGCGCTCGCAATCGCGGTCGCCGCCGGCCCGCCGCTGGTGGTCGGCGCATCGTGGAACACCTGGTTCCTGCGCGGGCTGACGCTGCTGGTCATCGCCTGCCCCTGTGCGTTCGTCATCTCGACGCCGGTCAGCGTCGTCTCGGGGATCACCAGCGCCGCACGCAACGGCGTCCTGATCAAGGGTGGACGCTACCTCGAGGCGGTCGCCGAGAGCGAGGTCCTCGCAGTCGACAAGACGGGCACGCTCACCACCGGCGACCTGTCGGTGACCGATGTGATCCCACTCGAGGGGGCCGACGAGGCCGACGTGCTCCGCCGGGCGAGCGCGGCCGAACGCCGGAGCGAACACCCGCTGGCGCGGGCGATCGTCGGCTACGCCAAAGAGCAGGGGATCGACCCCGACGAGCCGGCCGTCTCGAACTTCGAGGCCCTGACCGGGAAGGGAATCCGCGCCGAGATCGCCGGGGAGACCCACTACGTCGGCAAACCCGGGCTGTTCGAGGGGCTGGCTGACTTAGAGCACGCCCACGTCACGACCGACGGCGGGACGGCGCTCGCGGCCGACTCGCGGCCTGACTGCGACCGCGAGGGCTGTCTCGACGTGTTGCGCGACGTCGTTCCCGAACTCGAGGCCGAGGGCAAGACCGTCATGGTCGTCGGCACCGAGGACGGCCCGATAGGTGTCGTCGCCGTCGCGGACCGGGTCCGGCCCGAAGCCGCGTGGGCTGTCTCGCGACTGCAGGAACACGGTGTTCGCGTCGTGATGCTCACCGGCGACAACGAAGGCACCGCTCGCGCGATCGCCGAGGAGGTCGGCATCGACGAGTACCACGCCGAGTTGCTCCCCGACGAGAAACTCGAGTGGATCAGGCGGCTCGAGGAGGAAGGCAACGGCGACAGCGACGAGACGGGCAGCCACGTCGCCATGATCGGCGACGGGATCAACGACGCGCCCGCGCTCGCGACCGCCAGCGTCGGTATCGCGATGGGTGCGGCGGGGACTGACACGGCCCTCGAGACGGCCGACGTGGCGCTGATGGGCGACGATCTGACGCGACTGCCGTATCTCTACCGACTCTCGAATACGGCAAACGGCGTCATCCGCCAGAACATCTGGGCGAGCCTGGCTGTGAAGGCGGTGCTGGCAGCCGGCGCACCCCTCGGCATCGTGACGGTGATTCACGCGGTCGTCATCGGCGACATGGGAATGAGCCTCGGCGTGACCGGCAACGCGATGCGGCTCGCGAACGTCGAACCGGATCTGCCGGAAGACGTCGACCGGCCCCAGCTCGAGGAGTGAGACGGTCCACTATCACTGGATCCCGGCGCACACACAATCCGTCGTGTGGACGCGCCGGAACTGACTAACGGGAGTCCGTATAAGCCGCGACCGCCCGGCGACGCGTCGAACCACGCCACCACCCGATCGGCCACACCCGCCCGGATCGCCTCGATCATATTGCGTACTGAATCCGTGACTGTGGGCTCATTCTGCCTGTTTTCGCCAGTTTGCGTAGTTTGGTGCGCGAGCTATATTCGACCAGCCCATACATTATCGTGATGACAGAAATACCGCCTGCTGACCAGGGTGTACCGACGGCCGACGATGCCGGTGGCGTCGACGGACGGCTGCCGACTCAGGGCGGGGACGAAGACGACGCTCGTGACCACGAGGTCGCGTACGACGTCGTCACGACGCCGGTGCTCGTCATCGGGGCGGGTGCTGCCGGAGCTCGAGTCGCCATCGAACTGGCCGAATCGGGTCTCGAGCCGCTCGTCGTCGGCAAGCGCGACTACGGCGACGCTCACACGACGTGGGCGGCCGGCGGGATCAACGCCGCGCTCGGCTCGCTCGATCCCGAGGACGACTGGCCGATCCACGCAGCGGACACGTTGAACGAGGGCCACCACCTGAACGATCCGGAGGCCGTCGAGTTGACGGCCAAACACATGCCAGACCAGATCCGGGAACTCGACGAGTGGGGGATGTCGTTCGCCCGCACCGACGACGGAAAGATCAACCAGCGCTACTTCGGCGCGCAGTCGTACCGCCGGACCTGTTTCGTCGGCGATCGAACGGGCGAGGTCATGCTCGAGACGCTGATCGACCGGGCACAGGCCCTCGAGATTCCCTACCGCGAGAACGTGATGATCACGCGACTGCTCTCGGACGGCACCCGCGTCGACGGCGCAGTCGGGTTCGACATGGAGACCGGCGATGGGTTGCTGTTCCGAACGAACCACGTCGTGCTGGCGGCGGGTGGCTTCTCGGCGGCCTATCGACGCCACTCCTCGCGGGACGACGAGAACAACGGCGACGCCCAGGCGCTGGCGCTCGAGGCGGGCGCCCGACTCCTCGACACCGAGTTCGTCCAGTTCCACCCCACCGGAATGGTCGGGGAACGCTACGGCGACGAGTGGGACGGTCGACTCGTGACGGAGGCCGTCCGCGGGGAGGGTGGCCGACTCTACAATTCGGAGGGCGAGCGCTTCATGGAACGCTACTCGCCGGACCAGATGGAACTTGACGCCAGAGACGTGGTCGCACGAGCGATCGCCCAGGAGGTTCGCGAGGGGCGGGGGACCGAACACGGCGGTGTCTATCTCGACATTTCCCATCGCGACCCCGAGTACATCCGCGAGCGACTACCGACGATGGTCGAACGGTTCGGGGACCTCGGCGTCGATATCACGGAAGAGCCGATGGAAGTCGGGCCGACGGCCCACTACACGATGGGTGGCGTCGACATCGACTTCCAAACGGGTGAGACTGGCGTCGACGGACTGTACGCCGTCGGCGAGGCCGTCGCGGGCGTTCACGGGGCAAACCGCCTCGGTGGCAACTCGCTGGCCGAAACCGTCGCGATCGGCAAACTCGTCGGCGAGCACGTCAGCGAGCAGGTCGCTGCGGGCGACCACGACCCCTCGATCACCGACGGCCAGCGAGCCCTGGCCGAACGCGAGTTCGGTGCGCTCGCGGAGCTGGCCGCCTCGGACGGCGACGTCACGCCCGAGACGCTGCTCGAGGATCTCGGTGAGTTGCTGTGGAATCACGCCGGCATCCTCCGCGACGAGGCGGGCCTGCGCGAGGGACTGGACCGACTCGAGGACCTGCGCGCCCGAACGGCTGACCTCCGGGTCGACGGCGACCGCACCGCCCGGTCGTTCGAGTACGCCGTCGATCTCTCGATGAGCCTCATCGTCGCCGAGGTGTTGCTCCGCACGGCCCTCGAGCGAACCGAGTCCCGGGGCGCACACTACCGGACGGATTACTCGGAGACGAATCCGAACTGGCGACAGAACCTCATCGTCGCCGCCGACGAGGGCGGGCTCTCGATCCAACGCCGAGGGGTCGCCGAACCGAGCGAGCCGGTCCGCGACGCCCTCGAGGAAGGGTACGAACTCGACTATCACCACCTCGAGTAACCGACTCGAGACGAGCAGTCCGAGCGGAGGGTGTGGCTGTCCGGACCGCCGTCATACGGTCTACTGTCAGTCATTGCCGGTGCAACCGCGACCGACCTGCGGTTGCACCGGTAAATCGTCACAGCAAACCGTATCAGGCCTCGTATTCGGCCCAGATGTACCGCGTCGCGGTGCTCCGGTAGGGCCGCCACGGCTCGGCGATCTCGCGCATCTCGGCTCGCGTCAGGTCCGCACCGTCGTTGTACAACCCCTCGATCCCTCGTCGAACCGCGAGATCGCCAAGCGGCAACACGTCCGGTCGCTCGAGGACGAACATGAGGTACATGTTGGCGGTCCACTCGCCGATCCCTGTGATCTCGGTGAGTTCGGCGATCACTGCCTCGTTGGAGTACTCGGCCAGGCCAGCACGGGTGAGATCGCGTTCCTGAAACGCGCGAGCGGCGTTTTCGACGTAGTCGACTTTCGTCCGCGAGAGGCCGGCCTCGCGGAGTGCGTCTCGAGACGCGGCGAGCACCGTGTCGGGAGTGACTTCGCCGTCGAGAACCTCGAAGACGCGCTCGCGGACGGCCGCGGCGCTTGCCGTCGAGAGCTGCTGGTTGATGATCGACACGCAGAGGCGCTCGAACTCGTTTGCGACTGGCTCGAGCGGATGTGGCTCGCGGCGCTCGATTACGCCGGCCAGCACGGGGTCCTCTCGGAGGACGGACTCGGGTGCGTTGCGAGCGGTGGAGTCGGGATCGGCCATCGTCATCGATGGAGAGGGTCGAGCGATCAAAAGCGCGTTGTTCGGACGGAGCGAGATCTAACATCTGGCAGATATTTCTTGGCTGGGCCGAGCCGTGTAATACGCTCTTATCCGTCGGAAAAAGTATGCAGGACTGTCGGATCGACCGGCTAAGGCGTAATTACACACCCGACTATGCAGGCCACGAGAGGGGTCTCGAGAAACGAGACAGTACACCGACGGGACGGCCCTGTTGACTGAAGTACAGATCGATTCTAGCGCTTAGGGAGATGGTAGACGATACATCTTCGACCGAGACAGGCACAGCCGAACAACGACGAATGACAACCGATCCCGAGCGGATCAGGGAGTGGGCCGAGGCCCACGACGCCGTTCCCGTCAGGGTTCGGGACAGCGACGACCACGGCCACTCGTTCGCCCGCCGGGACGAGATCGGCGAAACACACGAAGAGTACACCTGGGACGAGTTCAACGACCGGTTCGAGGACGAGGACCTCGTGTTCGTCTATCACGAGGAAGAACCGACGGGCGAGGAGTTGGGCTTTTTCGAGATCGTCGAGCGCGAGCAGGCGTTCGACCGCGCCGATCTAGGTCGCGACGAACTCGAGGACTCGCTCCGACGCGGCGAGACGGTGACGACCGAAATCGTCGAGACACAGGTGATCGAACAGGAGATAGTCGAACGGGACACGATCGAGAGCGAAGTGATCGACACGGATATGATCGAGCGAGAGGTCGTCGACTCCGAACTCCTGAGCCGCGAGATCGTCGACACCGAGTTCGTGAGCGACGACGTCATCGAGCTGATCGTCGACGAGGCCTACCTCGAAACCATCGAGGAGATCGAACGCTACACCGTCGAGAGCCGCGTCGTCGACGTCGACATCGAGCAGGACGAGGAACTCGAGCGCGACGAGATCGAGGCGGTCGAGACGGACATCGAACTCGATAGCGTCCAGCGATCGATCCTCGAAAGCGACGTCGTCCGCTCGGACGTGATGGCCGACGAAGTGATCGAACGGGAAGTGATCCAGAGCCAGCGGACCGAGGGCGATACCGTCCGGAGCGAACTCATCGAGCGCCGGACGGTCGAGGAGGAAGTGAGCGAGCAAGTGGAGATGCGATACATCCTCGAGGAGACCGAACTGCTCGAGTCCGAGGTGGTCGCCAGCGACGTAATCGAGGGCGAGATCATCGACGTCGAGGAATACGGTGCGATGGAAGCCGGCGGGATGGAAACTGAAACGACCGGCGAAATGGAGACCGAACCCGCCGGGGCCACGGCCAGCGCCGAGACCGGAACCGGCACGGGAACGACGGACGAGGCAACCGAGCCGGCGACGATCGAACTCACCCACGACGAGCAGGGCAAGGACGTGATCGACGATTCGGGCCAACAGATCGGCATGGTCGCCGAGGTCGAAGGGCAGACGGCGTACATCGATCCGGAACCGGGCCTCACGGATCGACTCAAAGCACGCCTCGACTGGGGCGGTCACGGTGACGAGGACTATCCGGTCGACGCGTCACAAATAAAAGAGATAACGGACGACGAAGTCGTCATCCACAGCGAATGATCGGCACGCGCGTCCGATAACGGACCTGCCGTGGAACGGCCGCAGTGACGGCGGCCGTCCGCCGAACGGTCGTCGCGGCTCGGTTACTCGAGGTCGAAGCGATCGAGCTTCATGACCTTGCTCCACGTGTCCACGAAGTCCTGCACGAATTTCTCCTCGCCGTCTTCGGACCCATAGACTTCCGCGATGGCGCGGAGTCGGGAGTTCGACCCGAAGATGAGGTCGACGCGCGAGCCTTTCCATTCGACCTCACCCGTCTCGCGGTCGCGCAGTTCGAAGACTTCCTTGTCGTCCGAGACCGGTTCCCACTCGTAGTCCATGCCGAGTACGGTCTCGAAGAAGTCGTTGGTCAGTGCCTCCGGCTCGTCGGTGAAGACGCCGAGGTCCGAGTCCTGGTAGGTCGCACCCAGCGTGCGCATCCCGCCGACCAGAACCGTCATTTCATCGACCGTCAGGTCCAGCAGATCAGCCTTGTCGACCAGCAACTCCTCGGCTTTGCGCTCGGCCTCGTCCCCGAGGTAGTTGCGGAACCCGTCGGCGTTTGGCTTGAGCGCCTCGAAGGACTCGACGTCGGTCTGTTCCTGCGAGGCATCGGTTCGGCCCGGCTCGAACGGGACCTCCACGTCGTACCCGGCATCCGCTGCTGCCTGCTCGACGGCTGCGTTGCCGCCCAGCACGATCAGGTCGGCGAGCGAAACCCGCACGCCGTCGGCTCGTGAGTCGTTGAACTCCGCTTGAATCCCTTCGAGGGTCTCCAGTACCGTCTCGAGCTCGTCGGGCTCGTTGACGTCCCAGCTCCGCTGGGGTTCGAGGCGAATCCGGGCCCCGTTCGCGCCGCCGCGTTTGTCGCTGTCGCGGTAGGTCGATGCCGCCGCCCAGGCGGTCTTGACCAGCTGGGAAACCGACAGGTCCGACTCGAGGATTTCCGCTTTGAGGTCGGCGACCTCGTCCTCGCCGATCAGCTCGTAGTCGGCATCGGGGAGCGGATCCTGCCAGATCATCGTCTCGTCGGGAACCTCCGGCCCGAGGAACCGCTCTTCCGGACCCATGTCACGGTGGATCAGCTTGTACCACGCCTTCGCGAAGGTCTCCTGGAACTCCTGTGGGTTCTCCTGGAAGCGCTCGAGGATCTCCCGGTAGTCCGGATCCCGCTTCAGCGCGATGTCCGTCGTGAGCATCATCACGTCTTCTTTCTCCGACGGGTCCTCGACGCCCGGTGCGGCCTCGTCGAGTTCGCCGTTCTGTGTGGTCCACTGCCACGCACCGCCGGGACCCTTTTCCGGCCACCACTGGTACTCGAGGAGATTGCTGATGTATCCCATGTCCCACTGGGTCGGGGTGGTGTTCCACGGGCCCTCGATCCCGCTGGTGATCGTGTCGGCTCCTTTTCCGGAGCCGTACTCGCTCTTCCAGCCGAGACCTTGTTCCTCGATCGGGGCCGCTTCGGGCTCGGGGCCGACGTGGTCGTCGGGGTCGTCGGCGCCGTGAACCTTCCCGAACGTGTGGCCGCCGGCGATGAGCGCGACCGTTTCCTCGTCGTTCATCGCCATCCGGCCGAACGACTCTCGAATGTTCTCGGCCGACGCTTCGGGGTCCGGCTCACCGTCCGGTCCCTCCGGGTTCACGTAGATTAGCCCCATCACGGTCGCGCCGAGGAGCTCCTCGAGCTCCCCGTCCTCATCGAAGCGCTCGGACGCTTCCATCTCGTCTTCGGGCCCCCAGTCGACGGCCTTGTCGGGCGCGAAGTCGTCCTCGCGGCCGCCGGCGAAGCCGAACGTCTCGAAGCCCATCGACTCGAGGGCGACGTTCCCGGCCAGGACGATCAGATCGCCCCACGAGAGTTTGCGGCCATACTTCTGCTTGACCGGCCAGAGTAGTCGGCGCGCCTTGTCGAGGTTCGCGTTGTCGGGCCAACTGTTGAGCGGCGCGAGGCGTTGGCGACCGCCGGACGCGCCGCCACGGCCGTCGGTGGTGCGGTACGTCCCGGCGCTGTGCCACGCCATCCGAATGATCAGGGGCCCATAGTGTCCGTAATCAGCCGGCCACCACTCCTGTGACGTCGTCAGAACTTCCTCGATATCCTCCTTTACGGCCTCGAAGTCGAGTTTCTCGAACTCCTCGGCGTAGTCGAACTCCTCGCCGTACGGATCGGCGTCCTGAGCGTTCTGATCGAGAATCTCCAGGCTCAACTGATTCGGCCACCACTCTTGGTCGGATCCAGCCATCGTGAGACGATTACTACTTTCGCATATTAAGATTTTCTACTTCGGTAACGAAGTCTTTGTTGTATCCAAATCGATCTTATGCTTTCATGAGTTTTTATCAGGGTCGGGCCGGACTGTGTATGCAGTACATCTGCTTCGACTGTCGCTACCTGCGGGTTTCAACGGACCTGGCCCAGATTCTCGAGAGCGCAGTGGTCGTCTCTCAGCAGCGTCCCGCTCGTCCGGCGCTGCGGGTGTTCTGGGCGTCTGACTGAGGTCATCGGCTTTGTTGGCGACGGCCCTCGGCTCTTCTCGGCCTCCGTGGTGGGCGCTTCCATGACGCTGCGTCAGTGCTCTGATTGTTATCACTCATCGACGATTCGGGCCGGTGATTACACGAACTGACGAAAGATAAGTGTGAGAAAAAGTAGATTTTGTGTTTCATTAACCAAGGATAGTTGCAGAGACGGGAAATAACATGTTGGATTGTGAACTACTCGAGCGAACGTCCGAATTCGTCTCGGCCCGACCAGGACACGCTACACCCAAATCCACTCTCGAGAAATCGAGGTTTGATTCCTCCGTCGCCGTCGCGGACTCGTCGGTTACTCCTCTTCCTCGGGGGTGTCGGCCGCGTCACTGTCGATCCGGCGGCTGACGTCGACCTGGTAGTTCTCGAGGATATCCCGACCTAGCAAGACGGGGTAGTCCATGTGGCTGCGATCCTCGACGCTTGCCGTGACGGTGTGTTGATTGCCGCCGACGCCGACGACGACGTCGACGACGGGACGGCTCTTGGCCTGCTTGCTGCTCCCGGAGCGGATGCGGGTGATGGACTTGATCGGTCCAGCGCCGATATCGGCGGCGAGACTCGTGTCGATGCTGGTCCGCGTCGCGCCGGTGTCAGATTTTGCCAGCACCGATTTCGAGCCGCTGGTTCCCGAGAGCACGACCTCCTCGGTGTATCCGATCACTGCCGGCTCCGTATCCTGTGTCATCGCTTCCGTGGGCTGGGCCGTCGGCCGGGAGTCGTCGAGCACGTTCGAGAGCTCTTGCACGCGGTCGTTGTCGACCTCGCCCCCGGCACGTTCGATCGCCAGTTTGGCGATATGGGGTGCGGGGCTGACCTGTGTCGCCTCGTAGAGCCCCTTGAATCCGGCCGTGGGGTTCACCTCGAGGACGAACCAACCCTCGTCGCCCTCGACGAGGTCGACGCCGGCGTAATCGAGGTCGACGACGTCGGCCGCGCGCTGGGCCATCTCGCGGGCTTCCTCGGGGAGATCGTCGGTTGCATCCTCGACGGAGCCGCCGAGCGCGACGTTGGTTCGCCAGTCGTTGTCCGGCGCGTAGCGGTACATCGCGGCGACGACCTCGCCGCCGACGACGTAGACGCGCAGGTCGCGGTGGCGGACGTCCTCCTGATCGACGAGTTCCTGCAGGAAGGCATACCGGTTGCCGACCTTGGCGTTGATCGGGTCGTCGGGGCCGACCTTCCACGTCCCACCGCCGTGGGTGCCGATCGCCGTCTTGTAGACCGCCTCCTCGCCGTACCGTCCCCGTGCGGCGGTCAGTCGATCGGCGCTCAACGCGAGCGTGACGTCGGGGGTCCGGACGTCGTTCGACGCCAGCGCGGTCGCCGTCGAGAGCTTGTGGATCGCGGTCAGCACCGAATCCGGCTCGTTCAACGTCGGCACCAGTTGTGAAAACGTGTTCGCAAGGCCCAGTTCCTCGGCGGGCTGTTCAGTGTTCGACAGCAACATGCGGTTGGCGATCACGTCGACGTCGGGCTCGAGGACGGGACTACCGTCGGTGACGCTGATCGACGTGTTCTCCGCGCGAAGCCACTCGGTGTCGTGTCCGAGGTCCTCGACGGCGTTGAGAATCGCTTTGGTTTCCTTGCTCGTATGAAGACTCAATACCCCGACGGTCACGGGATCTGCACCGGCCATACAGGCTAGACTCCCACCCATCGGATAAGTATTGGCAGTTCAGTCAGTTCGAGTCGAGAGGTTGGTGGTCGGCCACACACAGCACTAACTGATGACCGACCGCACCTGTCCCGGATCGACCAGCCCGCTGAGCACCGCGAGCAGCGCCCAGGTGACGGCTCCGAGTGCGATCGCACCACCAAGCATGAACAGACTCGAGACCAGCGGCGTCACGAGCAAGACGGCCGCGCCCATCACGCCCGTGATCGCACAGACCAGGCCCGTCGTTCGGGCGAGCCGCATGACGTTCAGCCCGAGTTCGGTGTGGACGACGTAGAGGTTCACCGCCACGTACACCGTGTGGGTCGCGACCGTCGCAAGTGCCGCGCCGACGACGCCGATCCAGGGGATCAACACGATGTTCAGCCCGAAGTTGGCGATCGCCGTTACGCCTTTGGCGATGGCACGCGCTCGAGCACGCCCGAGATAGTCCAGACTGTCGCTGGTCAGGTTCGTAACCGCCTGCAACACGACGAAACCTGCAAGCACCTGCAACACCGGCACCGCCGCCGCGTAATCGGTCCCAAAGACCATCGTCAAGAACGGCCCCGCGACGATCGCAAGGCCGACCGCTGCCGGAATGTAGAGCAACAACACGTTCGTCAGCGAGGTCTCGTAGATCCGTCTGGCCTTCTCGAGTTCGCCGGCCGCCTTCTGTTCGCCGAAGTTCGGCGAGATGGTAAAGCCGAGCGACTCGGCGGGCGCGAGGACGAAATCCGAAATCTGCTTCGAGAGGGTGTAGAACGCGACTGCAGCGGGATTGAGAAAGAGACCGACGAGCACGATGTCGATCTGCTTGTCGATGACGTTCGCGCTTTGCGTCGCCGTCAGCGGCACGCTGTACTCGAGCAGCCGTCGCGAGAGCCCCTCTTCGTACTCATCGGCCGGATCGTAGCGCCTGTAGAAGCCGTAGTAGAGGATTCCCATGCCAACGATAGCGGCGAACGCGTAGCCGACGATGTAGCCGAAAAAGGCGCCGAGCGCCCCGAAGCCGGCGAGGACGAACGCAACGGCGAAGAGCAGCCGTCCCACGCCACTGATCGCCTGGACGATAGCACTGTAACCGAGATGATTGAAACCCTGAAACGCCACTTGCGAGAAGGTACTGAACGAAAAAACGATGAGATAGAGGACGCCCGCCGCGAGGAAGGGGATCGCCTCCGGTTCGCCGAGCGCGATCGCGATCCACTCGTGGTAGAGCAACAGGACGTACGCGATGAACGTGATCAGGACGAGCTTGGCGGCGACCGTCGTCTTGAGGAGATGCGGTACCTGTCCCGGATCCGTCTCGCGATACTCGGAGAGATACCGGGCGACCGACCGCGAGAGTCCGAGATCCGCAAAGAGCTGGATGATCGTCAGCACCCCGATCGCCCAGTACAGCGCGCCGTACCCGTCCGGGTCGAGCAGGTACCGCGCCAGGACGAACATCAACAGCGCGCTCGAGAGCATGTAGATCGCGCGCGCAACGAGCGTTGCCTTGAAGCCGTGAACGATGTGATCTTCTCTGTTCATTCGACGTACTCACCCTGGTGAAACACCTATCGTCGTCCAACGGTGTCGCCGAGGGCGACCCACGTACACCACCCATCGACGGATCGGCCAATTGTAATGCGGAGACAACAGACAACGGCGATCGTCACAGCCGCGATGACAGTCGGGTTTCGCCACTGAATTCCCGCCAGACTGTGGTCCACAGCTGGAGGACGTGACGTCGTCAGTAACGAGGTTCAAACGGCCGAAATCTCATCGTACGTCTCGAATAGCACCCCGTTACCGCGAGTCCCAGCACGTGATGAACCGCGACAAAAGACGACGGCTACGTCTCCAGTCTACAGGTACGACGCGTCCCACCGGGTCGCTTTCCGGCGGTTCCCGCAGTTGTTACACTCGATCCGTCCCATCGCGTCCATCGCGTTATCGATCGACTCGCAGTTCCCACAGAACCAGGCGTAGCGCTCCTCACGATTCTCGGTCCGGTAGGCCGTGTAAAACGGTGACTTCGAGCCGCGGGCCGCTTCGCCGTAGCTCACGTAGACTGTCTCGCCGTCGGTCGTCACCTCGTCGATCGCGCCCCACTCGCCGCTCTCGAGGTCGCTCTCGACGTAGACGTTCTCCGTGAACGTCTTCGACCCGATCTCGACCTCGCGCTGGCCGGCCTGCTCGAAGCCGTGAGATCGATAGAACTCGTTGCCGACCTCGTTGTCCTCGAGCACGAAACACTGGATCCCGTCTGCTCCCTCCTCGAGCAGCGTTTCGCGGGTTCGAACGAGGAGCCGAACGCCGGTGCCGCCGTCGCGGTGGTCGGGATGGACGTGCAACCAGAGGAGATGGCCCATGTTCGACTGCTGGCCGACCAGCTCGCTCTGGGAGAAGGCGACGATCTCGTCGTCGTCTTCGGCGACCAGAAAGACCACGCGGTCGTCGGCGAGGTCGTCGACAAACGAGTCACCGTACCACTGCTCGATCGCCTCGTCGATCGTCTCTTCGGCGAGAAACGCCGTGTACGTGGAATTGAGCGAGTCGTGTGCGATAGTGCGAATCGCCTCGGTATCCGATTCGGTCGCCTCTCGAATTTCCATGGGTGGCCATAGCACGGCCTGATACAAAACGTATGCCCACAACCCCAGATTCTGGTATCCGTTGTTCGAACGAACGCGGCGTTTGCCGGGAAAGTGACACAGAACGGCTCGAGAGGCCGTCGACAGTGTCGTTCAGGGCGTCTGGAACGTCCGCTCGAGCGATAGCCAAGGGGGAAGATTCACGGTGATGCCCCCGGAGAACCTTCTATGAGCGACGACACGGCGACCGAACCGCCCGACGACGGACGCGAAACCGACGGGACGAACGAGCCGTTTACGTACAACGGCGGGCGCGTCGATCCCGGCGAATCGGCGAACATCCGGTATGGCATCAGCGAAACGTATCTCGGCGACCCCGTTCGGATTCCCGTCACGGTGATCAACGGCGAACACCCAGGGCCGACGGTCTTTCTCTCGGCGGCGGCCCACGGCGACGAACTCAACGGCATTGAGGTCGTCCGCGAGGTCGCCCACGACTGGGATCACTCGATCCTCCACGGAACGCTGATCTGTCTGCCCGTAATGAACGTCCCTGGCTTTATCGCACAGGAGCGGTACCTGCCGATCTACGACCGGGACCTGAACCGGTCGTTCCCCGGGCGCGAGGGGTCGACCAGTGCCAGACGGATGGCCCACCAGATCTTCACGAACTTCATCGAACCCTGTGACATTGGCGTCGACTTCCACACGTCGACACGCGGGCGGACGAACATGCTCCACGTTCGGGCCAATATGGAACGACCGGCCGTTTCCAGACTCGCCAACGCGTTCAGTTCCAACGTCATTATCGCAGGCGAAGGCCCCTCCGGAACGCTACGCCGTGAGGCCAGCGAAGCCGGTATCCCCACGATCACCGTCGAGATGGGCGAAGCCCACCGCTTCCAGCGCCGGCTGATCGACCGCGCACTCACCGGCGTCGCGAGCGTGTTCGCCGAGTTCGGCCTCCACCGGGAGTCGTCGGTCCACTGGCCCGGCTGGCGGACCATCATCGACACCGACGACGAGAAGACCTGGCTCCGTGCCGATGCCGGCGGTATCGTCGATATGAAACGCGGCCGCGGCGCACTCGTCGAGGAAGGCGAGGTGATCTGTGCCATCACCAACCCGTTCAAAGAGGAAGACGACATCGTCACCGTCGAAGCGCCGTTTACCGGCCTCATCGTCGGCGTCCTCGAGAACCCCGTCGTCTACCCGGGGAACCCGCTCTGTCACCTCGTCGGGCTCTCGCCAGATACCCTCACCGCTCTCGAGCGCGAGCGAACGACCGAGAGCTCACGATCGGAACTCTGAGACCGCAGTTGGCGGCTGTCGATGCCGATCACACACAGCGGCGACAGCGCCTCGAACGCATCGATCGAACGGGTTCGACGCTCGGCGAAAGGTATTTTCACCCCGTCATATATCGGATGGGCTGAGGGTGAGGCGGACGAGATAAAAGTAACTTCTATACCCTCGCGGTCTAACGGACCACATGAGCGCATGAGTCAGTCTTACAATCGCGGTCTCGTCGAGGACTTCGGTCGCTGGAAGGAGTTCTCGGCCGGGATGTGGGCATGGATCTTCCACAAGTTCACCGGGTGGATCCTGATCGGCTACCTGTTTACCCACATTTCCGTGCTGAGCACTTCTCTCGGCGCAGCCGGTAACAAAGCGGCAATCATGGACGAAACGGACATCTACACCACGACGCTGCAGGGACTCGAGGGGCTGTTCCTCATCCGCCTGCTCGAGATCGGCCTGCTCGCGGTGGCCGTCTTCCACATCCTGAACGGCCTCCGCCTGCTGATGGTCGATCTCGGCATCGGACTCGAGGCACAGGACAAGAGTTTCTACGCCTCGCTGGTGCTGACGGGGGCGATCACCGTCGCGAGCGTCCCGACCTTCCTGACGGGGGTGGGGATCTAATGGCCGAGCGCTACTCCTCGTTTACGCCCGGCGGTACTGGCTGGTTCTTCCAGCGACTTACGGCGGCGTTTCTCGTCGTCGTCCTCGCCTTCCACTTCTTCCTTCTGCACTTCGTCAACCACGCGTACGAGGTAACCTTCTTGGGAACGCAGGCCCGAATGGAGAACGTCGGCTATCTCCTGACGATGGTCCTGTTCCTGGTCACCGCCGCGTTCCACGGCGTCAACGGCGTCTACAACGCCTTGGTCAACCAGGGCCTCAAGGGAACCCAAAAGAAGATCGTGCTGGCAGTGCTTACCCTCGCCGGCGTTGCACTCGTCGCACAGGGGACCTACGTCGCACTCGTCATGGGAGGGATGATCTAAGATGAGCACACAACAAGCCGAACCCGACACGCAAGAAGCACCGGAAGACCCGGAGATGAAAGGCGCAGAGTCTCCGGCAGCCGAGAAACAAAAAGGCGGCGGCATGGTCGACGAGCGTGACGAAAGCCAGGCCGAATTCGAGGGGGAGACGGTCCACATCAAGGTGTTCCGCTACGACCCCGAAGTCGAAGGGAAACAGGAACCCCGATTCGACGACTTCCACGTTCCCTTCGAGAAGGGGATGACCGTCCTCGACTCGGTCATGTACGCCCGCGACGAGTTCGATTCGTCGCTTACGTTCCGACACTCCTGTCGGCAGGCGGTCTGTGGCTCCGACGCCTTCTTCGTCAACGGCAAGCAGCGACTGGGCTGTAAGACCCAGATCTCCGACTTAGAGCAGCCGATCCGCATCGAGCCGCTGCCACATCAGGAGGTCGTCAAGGACCTGGTCGTCGATATGGACCACTTCTACGACCAGATGCACGCCGTCGAGCCGTACTTCAAGAGCGAAGATACGCCCGACGCGAGCGAGCTCGAAGAACAGCGCCAGTCGCGTGAAAACCGCGAGAAGGTCAAGATGTCCACGCGCTGTATCTGGTGTGCGTCCTGTATGTCCTCGTGTAACATCGCAGCCGGCGACAACGAGTATCTCGGCCCTGCAGCGATCAACAAGGCCTACAAGTTCGCGATGGACGACCGCGAGGAAGAAGAGATCAAGGAGCACCGACTCCGCATCCTCGAACAGGAACACGGCGTCTGGCGGTGCCAGACCCAGTTCTCCTGTACCG
Organism: Haloarchaeobius amylolyticus; assembly: GCF_042678045.1. GTDB lineage: Archaea > Halobacteriota > Halobacteria > Halobacteriales > Natrialbaceae > Natrinema > Natrinema amylolyticus_A. Next base: position 170,047 of record NZ_JBHUDI010000009.1, on the reverse strand, counting down.
AAGTGTGTCCGAAAGACATTCCGCTCACCGAGCACATTCAGGAGCTCAAGCGGGAAGCAGTCAAGAAAAACCTGAAATTCTGGTAACCATGTACGAACACGACGTTATCGTGGTCGGCGCCGGCGGTGCCGGCCTCCGAGCCGCGGTCGCAGCGCACGAAGCGGGAGCCGACGTGGCGATGGTCACGAAGCTCCACCCCGTCCGCAGCCACACTGGCGCTGCGGAAGGTGGCATCAACGCCGCCTTACAGGAAGGCGACGACTGGGAACTCCACGCCTACGACACGATGAAGGGGTCGGACTACCTCGGCGACGCGCCGGCGGTCGAGACCCTCGCCCAGGACGCCCCCGAAGAGACGATCAATCTCGAGCACTGGGGGATGCCGTTCTCCCGCGAGGAAGACGGCACCGTCTCGCAGCGACCGTTCGGTGGCCTCTCGTACCCACGGACGACCTACGCCGGTGCAGAGACCGGCCATCACCTGCTGCACACGATGTACGAACAGGTCGTCAAACGCGGCATTCAGGTCTACGACGAGTGGTACGTCATGGACCTCGCGACGACCGACGAAAACGACCCCAGCGACCGCGAGTGTCACGGTGTCGTCGCCTACGACGTCCAGTCCGGCCAGATTGAAGGCTTCAAGGCCAACGACGGCGTCGTCCTCGCGACCGGTGGCCCCGGCCAGGCATTCGATCACACGACCAACGCCGTCTCCTGTACCGGCGACGGACAGGCTATGGCCTACCGGGCGGGCGTACCCCTCGAGGACATGGAGTTCATTCAGTTCCACCCGACGTCGCTGCCGTCGACGGGTGTCCTCATCTCCGAGGGTGTCCGTGGCGAAGGTGGCATCCTCTACAACAGTGAGGGCGAGCGGTTCATGTTCGAGCACGGCTACGCGAACAACTCCGGCGAACTCGCGAGCCGCGACGTCGTCGCCCGAGCAGAGCTCACGGAGGTCAACGAAGGCCGTGGCGTCGACGACGAGTACGTCCACCTCGACATGCGCCACCTCGGCGAAGAGCGCATCATGGACCGCCTCGAGAACATCCTGCACCTCGCGGAGGACTTCGAGGGCGTCGACGGCCTCGTCGAGCCGATGCCGGTCAAACCCGGCCAGCACTACGCGATGGGTGGTATCGAGGTCAACGAGAACGGCCAGACCTGTATCGACGGCCTCTACGCGGCCGGCGAGTGTGCCTGTGTCTCCGTCCACGGCGGCAACCGACTGGGCGGCAACGCCCTGCCGGAACTGATCGTCTTCGGCCGACGCGCCGGCTACCACGCTGCCGGCGGCGACCTCGGCGAGGCCGAGATCAAGACCGGCTACGGCGACGATGTCGAGGACGAAACCGACACCGAGTTCCCGGTCGCCCCCGGCGCAGCGGGACTCGAGACGAGCGGCGGTGTCGCCGCCGACGGCGGCGTCACGGCCGACGCCGAAGGCGTCCTCGAGCGGGCTGTCGAGACGGCCCGCGAACGCGTCGACTACCTGATCGACAAAGACGACGGCGTCCAGCACTCCGAGATCCGCGCGAAGCTCCAGCAGGCGATGACCGACTACGTGAACGTCTTCCGGACGGAAGACGGCGTCAAGAAGGCGCTGAAGATCATCCGTGAGTGCCGCGAGGAGTATCAGGACGTCTACGTCGACGACCCGTCGCGGACGTTCAACACCGACCTCCAGCAGACCATCGAAACGCGCAACCTGATCGACGTCGCCGAGACGATCGCACTCGGCGCACTCGTCCGTGACGAGTTCCGTGGCGCACACTGGCGCAAGGAACACCAGGAGCGCAAAGACGACGAGTGGCTCAAGCACACGCTCGTCTCCTGGGACGACGGCGAACCCTCGATCTTCTACCGCCCGGTCATCCTCGAGGGCCAGAACAAGACCTACGAGCCCAAAGAGCGTAGCTACTAACCTCGCGATTCGGATTCCGACTTTTCAGCGTGATCGACCTCGAGTAGAATCGTTTATAGCTCCAACAGCCTATGTCGTCCCTATGAACGACGATCGAACCGGCCAGCGGGCGCCCGTCATTCTCGTCTTGCTGCTCGTCGGAATCGGTGCGCTCCTCTATAGCTATCTCCCACCGACGCTACTCCCGTTCGTCGCCACCGTCTTCGCACCTGCGTCGATTCTGCTGTTGATCTGGGCGGCGATGCGACTCTCGGTGAGCGTCCGGTCAGCGTAGGCGGGAGGTCCTGGGGCTACAGGCCGAGCGTCTCGAGGAGATCGACACCCACGCCGAGGTACTCGACTACTCTGTATCCGAGGTAGATCCCGACGATACCCATGAGTCCGGGGAGTTCCGGCGGCGCAGGGATCGGGATGTTGAGAAAGCGAAACAGGGCGCCGGTGACCAACCCAGTCAGGAGCGCCAGAACCGTAATATACGTCGCCATTGCGTGTCCAATACGACTGACTGTAAGTCAGTGTAGCGGTTCACTCGACCAGTCTCGACGACGTGGTCACCAAGAGTCAGTCGATAAGCAGACAGCTTGCAAGCACAGCCACAGAACCGACATCATCTGCATTCACGAGTGACAGGCCACATCGGCACAACTCGCCGATCACGACGATCGCCGAGACACGAAACCGCCACTTGAGCGGCTGCGGCGCTGATTCAGAGTTATTCAACGATCATCGTACACTAGATCGATAATTGTAACATCCATTGTACCAGTGCGGTTCGACGATTGTTGTAGATTACATTTATTATCGTCGAAATAATGGTCTATTCGTATGACACAGTCAGCAACGGTGAACCTCGACGTATCGATCCCAACCGACCTCGATTCCGCTCGAGCAAAACTGGTTTATTTGTATCTCGCTGCCGTTGGCAGTGCAACCGCTGACGACCTCTGTACCGAACTCGCGATCACGAAAGGAACGGTGCTCTCAATTATCGGCACGCTTCGCGATCGTGGCTACATCGAACGGCGGGACAGCCAGTACGAACTCGCCTGAACACCAGATCGGCGGAGCTGACCGCTCAGAAGCGAAATCTGAGTATGGTGCACAATAGACGACCAGGTGGAGGCACACACCGGTATCGCGGACGCAAGCGTCCGTGCAACTGAGAGCGCACGTCACCCCCGACACGCACTTTTTCGAGGATGGTGCCCAACGGCGCCGCAACGTAACGTTCGTCGGCTAGAGCTCGATCCGTTCGACCAGCTGCTCGTGGTTCTCGTTCGTATTGACGGCGACGATCCGGATCTGGTCTGCGAGACCGGAGTCTTTCAGCTTGGCTTTGAGCAGGTTGTCGACCTGGTAGACGCCGGCAGCGTTCGTCATCTCGATCTCGACCATGACGGGCGTGGTATCGCCCTGCTGGAGCGACACGCGGCTGATCGCCTGACTCGAGAGGGTGTTGATGCCTCGACCGCCGGATTCGTAAGGGATCCGAGAACGGCCGCGTTCCATATCGAGGGCGTCTGCGACGCGGATGACGCCGGCTTCGGTCGTCAGCGGCGTCTCGGCGGTGTGATGACAGAGAATCGCGTGGAGGACCTCGCCTTTCATTCGGACGGTCTCGGCGACGTCGTAGAACTCGGGGAGGACTCGCTCGAGGATGTCCGCTGCCAGCGGGATCGAGTAGTACGCGTGGCTATCGCGGTGAACGACGTGGCCGACGTCGTGGAGCGTCGCCGCGAGCGTGATGATGACCGCTTCGTCTTCTTCGGCCAGACCCTGCTGGCGAGCGCCGTTGAAATCGACGTTGCCGGCCTTGAGCAGGTCGTACAGACACAGCGCCCGGTTGCGGACGATCTCGATGTGTTTCGTCCCGTGATCGTTGTATCGCATCCGATCGACCGCGTTGACGTTCTGTGCCTCGAGATACGCCGCGATCTCTTCGTCGTCCTCGATGTACTCGAGAACCCGGTTCAGTTTCTCGTCGGGGAAGGCGTGATCTTCGTCGGGAGAGTAAACGCGGCGGGAATCCTCGCCGGCGGCAGAATCGCTCATACTGGTCTCTCGGGTGCGGACTTAAAAAGTTCTGCGACGGTTATCGGTTGGCTGTGCTGCGACGACTCATCATACTGCTGAATAGAAGTCAGTGCGACATCGATCGCGAAACCCGGCCGTCTCAGACGGCGACGGCCGCGTCCGAGCGATCGCTCTTCAAATAGTTCTGGCCGGCAGTATTAGGAGAGGTCCTCGACTGCGGCCTCGACCTCGTCGTAGTCGGGTTCGACACCGGGGTCGTCGCTGACCCACGAGTAGGCGACCTCGCCGTCGCCGTCGATGACGAACACCGAGCGCTTGGCGACGCCGTAGACGCCCAGATCGGCGAAGTCCATCTCGATGTCGTAGTCGTCGACGACGTCCTTATTGTAGTCGCTGAGCAGACCGAACTCGAGGTCGTTCTGTGCGCGGAATTCGTTGAGCGTAAACGGCGAGTCTCGACTGACGCCGTAGACGCTGGCATCGAGATCGTTGAAGGTCGCCAGCCGGTCCTGGAACGTACACATCTCGGTGGTACAGACGCTCGTGAACGCGCCAGGGAAGAAAGCCAGGACGATCGGCGCTTCGTCTTCCAGCCGTTCCGAGAGGGTGAATTCCTCGATGTCGCCGTTCGCGAGCGGTGCGGTGAAATCGGGTGCGGCGTCTCCGGTCGTTACCATCGTCAGTCCGTTGCAACCACGCGGGAAAGACAGTTTCGTTCGCGGAAGGGTTTCGACGACAAACAGTCAGCTGGGCTCCAACAGCTGTCGTCTCCGACTGGACGACCGGGGCAGCCATCGTACGTCCTCGAGACGCGATCAGTCCCGCCCGAGCAGGTGTCCGACAGCATCGTATATATGATCTGTGTCGATTCACTTCTCGACGAATCTCGTTCGTAGACGGACTGTCGTGGCCGCTTGCTTACCTAAGTGGTCCAAAAAGGTTATAATTGCCAGTGGACAAGCTGTGTGTAGAAATGCAAGCCGAACTAACACCGCTGTTCATCCCCGGCGGATTCGGGCCGATGGAGCTTGGCGTCATCCTGCTCCTCGCGATCTTGCTTTTCGGGGCCAACAAGATCCCGAAGCTGGCACGGTCGACCGGCGAAGCTATGGGTGAGTTCCAGAAGGGGCGCGAAAAGGTCGAAACGGAACTCGAGGAAATGCGCGAATCCGGGAACTACGACGACAGTGCTGTCAGCGACGACGACGAGTTCGTCGACACGGAGCCGGTTACCAACGAAGACGAGACAGACGCCGAGACGGAAACCAACTAACGTTCTTTTCACGTCGGGGCGTGTGGCCTAGCGGAGAGGGCAGGAGGTTCCTAACCTTCTGATCGTGGGTTCGAATCCCGCCACGCCCGTTCTGCGAGGAGCGGATGCGACGAGCGAACGGGCCACGGAGATTCGAAGCAGGGAGCAGCAAGCTGCTCCCGTGGTTCGAATCCCGCCACGTCCCCAGTTTCGAAGCGGTCTCTCGAGTTCGCCTCGCCGAACTCGCTGTCCGATTGCACTCCTCGAGCTGTGGGCCGCATCGCTGGCCCGTTCGCTCTGTAACTAGACGATCGTTCCTATTGGTTAATGCAAGCTGTACCAGTGGTCGTCAGAACGCCGGTTCGTGGGTAGTCGCCGGTCGGGCGAGCGTCGATACTGCTTACTGTGCCGTCCAGCCGCCGTCGGCTGCGAGGACGGAACCGGTCACGTAGCTTGCGGCGTCGCTCGCGAGGAAGACGACGGGACCGGCGATCTCTTCGGGGGTAGCGAATCGCTCGAGCGGCGTGCGATCGATAATCGACTGGCGAAGCCCCTCGTCTGCCTCGAGGTCCGCAGTCAGATCGGTCGAAACGTAGCCCGGCGCGACGGCGTTGACACGGACGTCGGGGCTCCAGTCCAGTGCCATGCTCTTGGTGAGCCCAACGAGCCCGTGTTTCGAGGCGACGTAGGGGTGCTGGCGTGGCAGGCCGACGAGCCCGCCGACGCTCGCGACGTTGATAACCGAGCCGCCGTCGCTCTCGAGGAGGTGGTCGGCTGCTGTGGCCGTCACATCGTACGTGCCGGTGAGGTTGACGTCGAGCACGCGATCGAACTGTTCGGCGTCGACGGCTTCCGGCCGGCCGAGCGCGCCGCCCGGATTGATACCGGCGTTGTTGACGACGATGTCGATCCCACCGAATTCGGCGACGGCCTGATCGATAACGTCGCCGACGGCGTCGGTATCGGTCACGTCCGCTGGAACGGGGACCGCGTCGCCATCCGCAGCGACGATTTCTTCGGCGACGGTTTCGAGCTCGTCCGTCGACCGGGCGCTTGGGACGACAGCGGCCCCTGCGTTCGCCAACTCGATGGCGATCGCACGCCCGATACCGCGTCCGCCACCCGTTACCACTGCAACCCGACCGTCGAGGTCGAACAGGTCGTTCATCGCCCCACGGTACCCTCGTCGGCCACGTCAAGCTTTGCACGCCAGTGAGGGGTACCAGCCCACGATGCGGCCACATGTTAGATTGATGATTTGAATTGATCAACAGTAAGCGGGCCGTGATCGGGCAAAACGGTTGGAGAAAATTATCAGAAATGGTAATGGGCGGATGAATTTTTTGAGGGGTGAACGTCAGCAGGAATGTAATGGCTATTGACGAAGCCGACCAGTCGGATGCCGGGGACTTTTCTGAGGGGGAGGGGTCCGATTCTGTGTCGGAAGAGGAGGGATCCCACGAATCAGAGCCGAGCGCGAACTCGGCCGTCCGCGTCGGGGAGTACACGTGGGAGGAGTTCATGGACGAACACGGGTATGGCGACGAGGTATCCGTCCTGTATCCGGACGACCCTGAACCGACCGATGCGGACGACCAGCTCGGACTCGATACCGACACCGGCGTCGAAACGACGGTACCCAGCGGGGACGACTGGAACCAGGTCGCGTTCGATCCGGAGTCGTATCTAGGCCATCATCCGGACGATCTCGCAGACCACGTCCTCCCGATCGCCGGTGACAACGCGGACACGCTCTGGGACAGCTTTCTCGAGTACGTCGACCCGGAGACGACGCCGGTCGTCAAAGACACCTGGACCTGGGAACACTACAAGTGGGAGTACTATTACGAAGACGACGGCAGCCGCCCACGCGATAGCAATGGCAACATCGTTCGCCACGACAAGGAGGAGGCGCTCGGATTCGATCCCGACACGCTAGAACAACGACTTGCTGCCGGCAACGACGCCGCCCTCGAACTCGACGACATCGTCGACGAGCGGACAGTCAACATTCAGGAGGAGATCGACGAGGACGAGTTCTTCTCGACGGCCGCGGGCAACACCACCGTCTCGAACCGCTACGACCTCGAGAAAGCCGTCCCGATGGAGAAGAAGACCCACTTCCGCGAGGTCGAGCGCTACTGGGTGAACAAACCCTACGCGTTCGTCGTCATCTTCCACTCGGAGAAGGAAAACGAGAAGAAGTACTACATGGTCGAGCCGTACCAGAACGAGATCGAGACGGAACTCCAGGAGTTCCTCTCGGGCAAGCTCAGGACGGCGATCAAGTACGCCGAAGAGGGCATCAAAGAGAAGGCTACGGAGGACGGCCGACGGACGGTCATCGAGGACGAAGCCCGACGACTCCTCGAGCGCTACGATCTCTTCGAGGCGACGTCGGACGATACGTCGAAAGGGTTCCTCGAAACGCTGCAGGAACTTCTCGACGACGACGAAGACGAGATAGACGAAGACGATGGCCCGCGTCAACTCGAGGGGATCGAAGTCCGCCCCGAACCGGCGATCCTCGCAGACGACCCGGACACGTTAAACGAGTATCAGGTCGAGAAACTGCTCTACTTGCTCAAACGTGACTTCATCGGCTACGAGCGCATCGACGGCATCAAACACGACATCAACGTCGAGGACATCTCCTGTGACGGTTACAACTCGCCCGTCTTCGTCTATCACTCCGAGTACGAACAGATCATCTCGAACATTTATCACGGCGAGGACGAACTCGACGACTTCGTCGTCAAACTCGCCCAGCGGTCGGGCAAGGGGATCAGCAAGCGGCTCCCACAGGTCGACGCAACACTACCGGACGGCTCGCGTGCCCAGCTCACCCTCGGCAAGGAGGTCTCCGACCATGGGACCAACTACACCATCCGTCAGTTCAAGGACGTCCCCTTCACGCCGATCGACCTCATCAACTGGAACACGTTCAGTCTGGACGAGATGGCCTTTCTCTGGCTCGCCATCGAGAACCACAAGAGCCTGATCTTCGCCGGCGGGACCGCGTCCGGGAAGACCACCTCGCTGAACGCGGTGTCGCTGTTTATTCCCTCGAGTGCGAAGATCGTCTCGATCGAGGACACCCGAGAAGTCGAACTCCCCCAGCGCAACTGGATCGCCAGCGTTACCCGCCCCTCCTTTGCCGACGACGAGCAGGGTGACGTCGACGAGTTCGACCTGCTGGAAGCCGCGCTCCGTCAGCGCCCCGACTACATCGTGATGGGTGAGATCCGTGGTGAAGAAGGCCGGACGCTGTTCCAGGTCATGTCGACGGGCCACACCACCTACACGACGTTCCACGCCGACTCCGTCGACGAGGTCCTGAAGCGATTTACGACGGACCCCATCAACGTCTCGAAGACGATGTTCACCGCGCTGGATCTGGTCTCGATCCAGACCCAGACGCGGGTACAGGGCCGGAAGGTGCGCCGGAACAAGTCGCTGACGGAGATCAACCACTACGAGGCCGAACACGACGAGATCAACGTCCAGGACGTCTACCAGTGGCAGGCCGAAACCGACGAGTTCCTCAAGATGGGGGACTCGAACACCCTAGAAGAGATCCAGTTCGACCGCGGCTGGAGCAAGGAAAAACTCGAGGAGGAACTATTCAAGCGCGAGGTCATTCTCGCCTATCTCATCAAAAACGGGCTGAACACGTACGCTCAGGTCGCCGCGACGGTCCAGGCCTTTATCAACGATCCCGACACCATCCTCACGCTAATCGCGAACGGCCAACTCGAGGACAGCCTCGAGGACCTCCGTGAGATGGAGAGCGTCCTGATCGACGTCGATCAGGAAAAAGAAGAGCTCGTGCCACGACCGGACGCGACAAACGAGACGTACAACCTCTCGATGGACATTCTAGAGCGTGCCGAAGAGTCGCTGTTCGAGGAGTACCGTGGACAGGTCCCAAGCGGTCTCGCGAGCGCACTCGGCGACGTCGAGGAAGCGAGCCCCATCGATGTCGATCGCGCTGACATCGACGAGTTCGACTTCGCCGGTGCCGTCGACGACGACGTCGACGAGGGCGAGTGGGAACTCGGCGACGACTCGACGGCGTTCGCCATCGGGGACGACGACGTCGGCGACGAACCGGCGTGGCTCAGCGAAGACACCGGATTCGACATCGAATCCGACGATGCAGCGGCCACTGCCGACTCGACGGCCGAGGAGGGCACCCGTGCCGATACGACTGGTACCGATGCAACAGCCGGCGTCGACGAGAGCCCGAGCGCGCTCGAGCCGGCACCCACCGCCGACGAGGCCGACGCGGCCACCGACTCGAGCAACGAGACTCTCGCGTCGCCGGAGACTGACGCTGAACCGACGGACAGTGCCCGTGACGCCGATACTGAATCGCCGAC
>NZ_JBHUDI010000009.1:125888-160414 GCF_042678045.1 Haloarchaeobius amylolyticus | reverse complement strand
GTCAGCCCGCGGAATCGGACGACGGGACGGACGACGCACGACGCGAGTCGACGGACAGTTCTGACGCCGACAGCAGCGATACCGACGACGGTGGCGATGCCGACGACGAGGACCTGGTCGGCCTGTTCGACGACATGGGTGAGACGATCGACGAACTCGACGATCCGGACGCCGATCGAGCGACTGCCACCGAGGAGACTGCCAGCCACTCGGAAACCTCCGGGTTCGATTCGATGTTCCCGGAGGACGATCTCGATTCGATCTTCGATCCGGAGTCGTCCGCCGATACCCCGCCATCGGCGTCCTCGAGCGATGCGGCCGAACCGGAGCCGCCGACGATCGACATCGAGGCCGATACGTCGGATCCACCAGATGGCCCGGCGGATGCGACCGAATCCACGGACGCAGTGAGTGAGACACGGACGGCTGAGACGGACCGGTCGGCCGACGCGATAGAATCCGCTGATGCCGACACCGGCACTGACGACGGCCTTGACGACGATACCGACGATGACACGTCGATATTCGACGACAAGACTGACTCGGTTTTCAGCGACGACGAGGCGGAGACGCCCGACGGTGACGACGAGTCGCTGCTCGAGAGCAACGAGCCGAGCGACGACGGGTCGATTTTCAAAGACGACAGCACCGACGACGACGTACTGGCCGACAGCAATACCGGGATCTTCGAGCCCGAAACCGAAACCGAGACTGACGACGATACTGACGAGGACGGAGACGTATGAGTTTGAAAACCGACAGCAGTGGCGACTCCGGGATGTCGGCCAGTTCCGACGCACTGGGTGACCGCTTCTATCCGCTGTACGATCGGCTGTTCGGAGACGACAGTGAGTTCGTCGCCGACGTAGAGACGAAACTCGCCCAGGCGCGGATGACCGATACAGTCGAACTCTACCTCTCGCGGTCGCTCGGCATTGGCACGATCAGCGGGTTGAGCCTCTGGCTGATCGGACTGTTGCTTGGCTACAGTCTCTTCGCGATCGGCCTTCTCTCGAACGAGCCACTCATCGGGATGCCGGTCGGCAACGGCCTGGTGCTCACGATCATCGAGATGCTTCGCGTGCCGGCTGTCATCTTATTTAGCGGCCTGCTCTTCGGTTCGATCGGCTTCGCGATCGGGTTCGGCTCGATGGTCGCGATCCCCTACTCACGTGCCTCGTCGCGCAAACGCGAGATCAACATGCTGCTGACCGACTCCGTGTCGTTCATGTATGCGCTGTCGGTCGGCGGCCTGAACCAACTCGAGATCATCGAGGCGATGGCTCAGGCCGACGACACCTACGGCGAGGTCGCAAAGGAGTTCCAGAGTATCGTCAAAGAGACCGAGTACTTCGACATCGACTACCGGACGGCGATCCGCAAGCAGGCCCTCGAGACGCCGAGCGACGACCTCTCGCAGTTCCTGACGGACATGCTCTCGATCGTCAACAGCGGCGGTGACATGGAGAGCTTCCTTGAGGACAAGAAAGAAAAGCACATGCGCACGGCAAAGCAGGAACAGGAACTCACCCTCGAGACGCTCGAGCTGTTCGGCGAGATGTACATGACGCTGTCGCTGTTCCCGCTGTTGCTCATCATCATCATGGTCGTGATGAAGATGATCCCGAACGCCAGCGTGACGGACCAGATGCTCTATATGGTCGTCTACGCGCTGATCCCGATGATCGGGGTCGGCTTTCTCGTCCTCGTTTCGACGGTCAAACACGACGAGCCCGGCGATGGCTACCTCTCGATGGGATCGACCGATCAGCGGACCGAAACCGGGCAAAACGACGGGCTGTTGAGCCTCGGCCTCGTCGAGCAGTTCACCGGCGAGCACCGCGTGTTCGATCGGATCAAAAACCGCGAGGGAACCCACGAGACGCTCGAGGTGCTGCGGAAACCCCACCTCTTTTTCCGTGACTATCCACTGATCACGCTCGTCGTGACCGGCCCCATCTCGGTGCTCATCGTCGTGACGGCGATGGTAACCGGATCGGCACCGACGTCGTGGGGACAGCTCTTAGAGAAGCCGATCTGGGGGACAGTCATCTATCTCTACTTGCCGCTGTATATCACGACAGTACCGCTTGCGATCTTCCGCGAGTGGAACGTCCGTCATCGGAACGCGGTCGTCAACAAACTCTCGGAGGACCTGCGGAAACTCTCGAGTTCGAACGACACCGGGCTTACGCTGCTCGAGTCGCTCAAGGCAGTCTCCGATACCACGAGCGGAAAACTCGCCCGTGAGTTCGAGATGATGCATACGAAGGTCAACTACGGGATGAGCCTGACGGAGGCACTCATCGAGTTCAACAACAAGTACCACATCCCACGCCTTGCGCGGACGACACGACTCATCACTGAGGCCCAGGAGGCTTCAAATCAGATCTCGGACGTGCTCCGGACGGCCGCACGCGCAAGCGAGAACCACGACGACATCGAACGCGAGCGCAAATCGCGCACGCGCATGCAGGTCGTGATCATCATCATGACGTTCATGACGGTGCTGGCGGTGATCGCGATCCTCAAAACGCAGTTCATCGACACGATGGCCGGACTCAACGCCGGCGGTGGCGGGGCCGAGGCGAGCAGTGCTGGCGGTGCCGGTGGGGCCGGCGGTGGTGGCGGTGGCGCAATGAGTGGCGCGAACTTGAGCGAGAACATCGACGTCGATATGTTGTCGGTGTTGTTCTTCCACGCGGTAACGCTCCAGGCGATTATGTCGGGCTTTATCTGTGGCTACATGCGGGATGCCGACCTGCTGAGTGGCCTGAAGTACGTCATCGGACTGACCGCGGTCGCACTCATCGGCTGGACGCTGGTGGCCTAACATGAGTCGGAAACGACCGGACGATCGAAGTTGGCGTCGAACGGAAGCCCAGCGGCCGGAGACGGCCTCGAGTCGGTGGACCGACCGCGGGCAGACCACACAGGACTTCGCCGTTGGAATCGGGATTTTCCTGCTAGCGATCGCCTTCGTCTTCTCGTTTCTGCCGACGATCATGATGCCGTTCGACTCGTCGGTCAGCGGTGCGGAGACGGCTCAGGCGGATCGGATCGCAGATCGGATCGTGAACGACACGTCGACGGGGACGTCGAACGAACTCGACGAGGACGGACTTGATCCGTATAACGGGACAACTCTCACATCAGAACTCGGTCTTCGATCGAGTGGTGACACTCCGATCGATAACGTGAACGTGACTGTCATGAATATCAGTAATGAGTCGACGGTCGGATCAACGGACAACTGGACCGGTGGCGAGACGTATGCGGATCAGTCGGCAGCCAGTTCAGCACGGATCGTCACGATCGACGACCGCGAGGAGCGGTGTGACCCTGCCTGCAGACTCATCGTGAGGGTCTGGTGATACGATGCGTGAGGGAAATTCGTCGAACGGTGACCGCGGGCAGGCCTACACGCTCGAGGGACTCATCAGTGCGATGGTCGTCCTGATGGCCGTTCTGTTCGCGCTTCAATCGGCGGTGATCACGCCGACGACGGGCGGGCTGAACGACCGGACGGTCCAGGCACAGGTCCAACAGGAAGTCCAGGACGCGTTGGTCGTTGCCGCGAACAACGAGAGTGGGAATCTCTCGAATATGACCCGACACTGGAACGGAGAGGGTGGATTCGAGGACGCGTCGGGGCCGCAACCCCCAGGCGAAAACAACTCGACGTACGAGGCGGACGAAGACGGGAATTTCACGACGGAATTCACGCTCGGTGATATCCTGTACGAGCGATTCGGCGAGAACGGGCAGAATTACAACGTCGAAGCACACTACGAAGACGGCGACGCCGAACGCGATCACAAGACGCTCGTGTATCAGGGAAGTCCGCCGTCTGGTGCTGTGACGGCGAGTTACACCGTCACGCTGTACGACGAGCAAGAGACGACAGGCGACGATTATGAACAGGATCTTATTAACTCAAGTGATGATGATAAAGAAACGATTCCGTATCGAGATGCAGGGAGTGGACCGGTTTACAACGTGGTCGAAATCAGGGTGATCGTATGGTAAGCGACGACCGGACGCGCGGCCAGGTGATCCTCATCGGGGCGCTCTCGCTTGCGTTTATCATTCTCGGGATCGTCGTCGTCTTCAACGGCGTTCTGTACACCGAGACGCTCTCGTCCGTTTCGTCCGGGCAGGGTGTGAATGATGCAGGTGTGACCGAACAGGAGATCGAACACGGGATCGGGTGCATGCTTGAGCGGAGCGAGGACGACGAGGGTAATATCGAAAAAAACATCGAGGCATTCAACGATTCCTACCAAAATACGACGGTCCAGTCGGAACCTGCTGCCATCTCAATTTCCAATATAGATGACATAACCGAAGATCCGAATAACGCGACTGTCACGATCGCGTACGATTCGGCCGACGGGACGTACACGAAAACCCGGCCGATCTCCGAGGACGATTGTCCATGATCGGATCGCAACACCACGAGCGCGGCGTTTCGATCAGTGTCACACACGTCCTGACACTCGGAATTACGACCATTCTGGTCGCCATGCTTCTGGTAAGCGCCAGTACGATGCTCGAGACGGAACAAGACCGCAACACCGAAGCCTCGCTCGAGACGGTCGGCGAACGGATCGCACACGACATCGGCGTCGTCGATCAAGCGGTCGACGATCGGGATGACAGCGTAGCGGTGACCACAGACCAACCCCGACAGGCCGGGAACTCGAGATACACGGTGACGATGCGAAACAGATCAGTGTGTAAAGAGGCACCGTTGCTGAATGGCTCGAACGATTGTCTCCATCTAACCGCTGATGGAACGGACACGGAAGCGTACATACCGATCGAGGCGGACGAGCCGATCAAGAACGGGAGTTCGGCTTCAGGCGGGCGGATCAAGATTTCCTATACTGGTGATGAAATTCAGATCAGAGGGGAGAACCGATGAGGGCCTCTCGAACGCGGATGAAATCGACACCAAACGGCGACGAGCGTGGTGTCTCGGACGTGCTCGCGTTCGTGCTCGTCTTCGCAATGATTCTTGGGTCCGTCGTCCTGATGTCGACGGTCGGATTACAGGCGATGAACGACTATCAAGAGTTCGAACAATCACAAAACACCGAACGGGCGATGACGTCGCTTGCAGCGAACTTCGACGACGTGCTCCGATACGATGGGGTCACGGAACGATACGGGGAACTCTCCTTGCGAGGAGGGACGATCAGGAGCGGGAGTAGCGGGACGAACGTCACCATCAACATTAGTGGGACAAGTAATCCAGATCACGAAGTCAACCTGGGAACATTCGCGTACGAATCAGAATCGGGGGTGATCGCATACGAAGGCGGTGGCCTGGTACGGAAGTCCGGAGACGGAAACAGTATCGTTCTCAAGGAGCCGACATTGACATGTAATAATGAGAGTTCAGACTCTGAGGATACCGCACTCATATCGCTTGTCGAAGTTAATCCAGGGCAGAATCGCTCGATCCAGAGTGATGGCACGCTCGGCGTTACAATAACCGAAGACGAACGATCTCGAGAGATCCACTCGATCAACGACGGGACAGTCACCGTCAGTTCGGAAACGGAATACAACGAAGCGTGGGACGATATCGGTAATGACGGTGACGATTGGAGGTGTGAGGGTGTTGATCGCGTCGCCGTGACCGTCGTGACAGTCGACATCGAGTACTGATCGCACGCTGTTTTCAGTCCCAGTCTCCCGTGAGCATCGCTCGCAATCCGGCTCGAGCGACCAACGCCTCGACTCGAGCAGCCCGGTCATCGTCGTCGCCGGCCGTCTCGAGAAAGAGCCCCCTCGAGAGCGACTTCGGTTCGTCCATCGGCGATCCATCGGCGCGGACGGGGTCGTCGTTCAGCACCGTTCTTTCCGTGTCGTCCGGCGACCAGGGGACCTCGACGCCGCTGAGTCCGCGCTCGAGCAGGTACTCGGCGGCCTCGACGAGCGCGCCGGCCGCGCTCGAGTGACCGATCGCGCCGATCGAACCGCGGTCGTTGAAAAACCGGACGACGTATTCGCCGTCGCCGCTCGCCGCAGTCCCGTCGGATCCGGTCGTCGCGTCGGTGTCGCTGTTGCCGGTCGGGCGGTCCGATTCGGCGGGCTCGGCGTCGGCGGTCGCGTCGGTTCGGGTTTCCGGTTCGGCGTCGGTGGCGGTGACATCGTCGTCCCGTTCGGGGCCGCTCGAGTCGGCCCGAGCGGACGACGACGCTCCGGGTGGTGACGACTGACTGCCGTCCGTGATCGCCGATTCGCTGAACTGGACCGAGACGTCCGCGGCGGTGTCTGCGTCGGCGCCGAGGCGGTTCGAGTCGCCCTCGGCGAAGGCGACAAGCAGTTGCTCGAGAAACCGGCCGGTCGCGGACGCGAGCTCGTCGGTGTAGACCTCTCCCTGGTCGATAGCGTCCGTGAGCTGATCAGTGATCTCGTCGATCAAGGATGGCCGTTCGACGGCGAGTTGGCGGGCGATATGCGCTCGCGTATGCCGGCCGAGGTACTGGCCGAGTGACGCCCGCGAGTAGGTAGCGATCGCCGACTCGTTGGCATCGAGTTCGGTGAGTTCGAGTGCGCAGTATTCGATCTCACTCGTGCCGGCCAGCAGGAGGAACTCGCGGCCGTTCGTGTAGATCGCCCGGTCGACGCCGGACCACGCCATCGCCGCCTGGATCGCGTTCGCTCGAGCACCATCCAGCGACTCGGCGGCGGATTCGACGGCGACGAACAGGGCAGGAACGGACTCGACGGTCAGCACGTACTCGAGGTGCGTGTCGTCGACGACCCGGTCGGTCAGACACGAGTCGGCGCGAACGGTCCAGCCAAGCGTCTCGAGGAAGGGCTCGACGAGCCAGTTGCGGGTTTCCTGTATAGACGTCGGCGGCGAGGAATCGACCAGCGTCGCAGCGCGGGCAACGAACGAGCGAAGGTCGAGGGAAGGCATCCGTCGGATCTATTCCGCGAGAAGACATGTAACGCCCGGTTGACTTCCAGTTTCCGAACACCCCACGCCAGGGTTCGTCAGGAGTTCGAGCGGTGGTCGGGCCAGCCGGCGTTGGTCGCCTTGCCGTCCCGCTGGTAAATGCGCAAGCGGGCCTCACAGACCGTAAACGCTGATTTGAGCGTCGGCGGGATCGTCTCGGCTTTGCCGATGACGAGATAGCCGTCGGGTCGAAGCGAGCGCGCGATCGTCTCGAGCATCGACTCCTTGTACGCGTTGTCGATGTAGATGAACAGGTTGCGACAGACGACGAGGTCGAAGCCCGATTTCGGATCGTCGTTGATCAGGTCGTGGCGCCGGAAGCGAACGTTCCGTTTTATCGCATCGCTGATTCTGAAGGTCCGGTCGTCGACGTCGACGTAGCGATGGTAGTCGTCGAGAAAGGAGAGCTGGTCGGCCAAATCGACGGTCCGGGACTCCTCGTAGACGCCCGTGCGGGCCGTCTCGAGGGCCGGTTCGCTGATATCGGTTCCGAGAATGGCGATCGACGACTCGTCGATCTGGGGGTCGTCGTGGGCAAGCATCGACAGCGAGTACGGTTCCCGGCCGTCGGCACAGGCGGCACTCCAGACCCGGACGGTGCCGTTCGTCTCGGAGAGACGCCGGAGGATCGTTCGAATGCCCGCCCAGACATCCGGGTTGCGAAAGAAGCCCGTGACGTTGATGCTCAGTGCCTCGAGCAGCGCCTCCTGTTCGTCGGAATCGCTCTGTAGGTTCTCGAAGTACGCCTCGTAGGTCTCACATTGGGTGCGACGCATCCGTGAGGATACTCGACGGTCGAGATAGCTGTCGTTGTAGTGGCTCGTCGCGAAGGTCAGTTCGTCCTCGACGAACGTGAGGATGTCAGTGAACCCATCGTCGTCATCGGTGCTGTCGGCACCGAGATCAGTCTCACCTGTCCCGTCGATCACAGCTCCGTCACTCCGTTGTCGCCGTCAGAGGTCTTGACGATGAGTGTTCCCGTTCCAGGCGTGAACTCGACGGTTCGTCCGTGCTCGCCGCCGATGTCTTCGGCCTCGAGGGGGACGCCGAGTTTCTCGAGTTCGGCTTTCGCGGCGGCGACGTTTCGTTGGCCGACCCCTTCGCCGAAGCTCTCGAACTCGAACATATCGCTGCCGCCGGCGATCTTCGCCTCGACGTCGGTATAGTGAGCACCCTGTTCGACCATCCGGCGGAGCAGTGCGCGGATCGCCGTGTCTGCGTATTTGCCGGGTTTGCGGTCGCTGTTTTCTGCGGCATCGCCGTCGGGTAACATGGCGTGGGCCAGGCCACCGATTCCCCTCTCGGGATCGTAGAGCGCGATCGCCAGACACGAGCCCAGGCCGTAGGACTTGAGCGTGTCGTCACCGTCGCTGACGACCAGTTCGGAGATGCCGACTTGGACCGGCGTCGGTGCCCCTGGTTCGGTTCCGTAGGTTTTCATGCGTTATCGACTTCCTGGAACTCCGCCGTCGTCGGGGTCTCCTCGATCCGATCGACTTCGAGGTTGTTCAGTGCCCGCTCTAAATCCGACTCGTCGGGGATCGCGTACACCTGACAGTCGAACTCGCGGCCGTCGGCGACGACGATCGTGTCGAAGACGAACGCGAAGTCCTGATTTTCGCCGAGTTGGATGATCACGGGGTCGACGGCCGCAGCGCCGATATCGTGGATGAACTCCGGCGTCGAGTGGTCGATCGTCGTATCGAGGACGTTCGCCCAGCCGTCGAGGAAGCCACTGGCCATGATGTTGCCCAGTTCCTTGATCGCGCTGGTCCCCATCTCGCCGAAGCCGTCCTCGTCGACCTCCATGGGAACCATCGCGTCGACGATCTCGTGGGCCGACTCCTCGTCGAACAAGAAGAGCAGATAGCCACTCGGCATCCCGTCGAACTCGAAGGCAGCGCCGACGAGTTTCTCGTTCGCTACCTGCTCGGGGATCGCCTCGAGTGAGACGAAGTTGAGCCGGCGGATCTCGACGCTGGTGTCGATCCCGGTCAGCGTCGTCGCGGTCTTGGCGACTTCTTCGGCGCCGCGTTCGGCCATCCGGTCGAAGCCCTCGAGTTTGTCGTACTCGATCCCGTCGCTGGTGCGAAGCCGCTCTAGGAGCCGCGACATCGATTCGCGTTTCGGCAGGAGGTAGTGGTTGAATCCGACCTCGGTGCCGACGGTCTCGATCCGGCTCTGGAAGAGCAGGGCGAGGTCGTCGTCGGACGGTGCCTCGTCGATGTCGCCGAAAAACGGCTCGGCGGTCTGGCCCTCGACGAACTCCGGCGTCGAAACGTCGATGACCGCCTCGAGCACGTCGGCCCAGCCGTCGATGAAGCCGCTGTTCATGATGTGGCCGACCTCGGTCGCGGCGCTTTCGGTCATCTCGTCGAACTCGTCGATGTCGCCGACATCGGCGTCGACATCGGCGTCCGGCCCCGCTTCCGAGAGCAGCGTTTCGACGACCCGGAGTGCGCTCTCGCGCTCGAAGACGACGATCGAGTACCCCTCGATCGCGCCGGTCAGTTTGACCCGGACGCCGACCTTTTCGGTCGAATCCTCGAAATCGTGGCGGATCTCCTCGCCACGCATGAAGTTGAGTTTCGTCACGCCCAGCTGTGTCTCGACGCCGAGCATGTGCGTGAGCCGCCCCGCCGCGAGGCCGGCGCCCTCTCGAGCCATCCGGTAGAACGTGCCGAGTGCGTTGACGTCGAGTTTCATGCGGTTTGGACGTCGATATCGTTGACCATTTCGACGAACTCTTCTAGGTCGGGGAAGGCGTAGATCTCGGCTTCGATCTGGTAGCTCGGGACCGCCAGGTCCGAATCGAAAAACAGCGCGAGATCGTCGCCGCCGAGACTGGCCGTTCGGGTGACGATGTCGCCGGCGGGCGCGTAGACGAGCTGTGGTGCGGCGATGTCGATCGCACGGCCGAGGACGTCGGCCCAGCCGTCGATGAAGCCGCTGGCCATCATGTTGCCCATCTCCTCGACGGCGCTTCTGGCCATCTTGCCGGAGACATCGTTCATATCGTCGACGACGTCACGCAGCATGATCGCCGTGATCTTCTTCGCGCTCGTCTCGGGGAAGAGGATGAGGATGTGTCCGTGCGGTTCGTCGAGCAGTCGGACGCGGACGCCGAGTCGTTTTCCACCGTCGAGTTGGGACTCGATGTCGTCGACGTCGATGAAGTTCGTCTTGGTCACCTCCATCTGGGCGTCCTCGCCGGTCAGTTTACTCATGTTGTCGGCGACGCCGTTCGTTCCGACTTTCGCCATCTCGTTTATGAAGCTCAGCTTTCGAATGTCGACCATCATCGTCATGGATTCCTCCGTAGGGTTGGATGTTCGCGTTCGTTCATAGTGTCGTCACGTCCAGGATGTTGACTACCTCCCCCCGCCCCCGAACCGTCGCACCGCTGATCCCCGGGACGCCGCTCATGAAGCCTTCGAACGGCTTGACGACGACCTCCTGTTGGCCACGGATCTCGTCGCAGTGCAAGGCGACCTCGCGGACCTCGTCGCGGATGCGGACGACCATCCCGTCGTCGTCCGCACCGGAAGCCGGCGTCTCGAGGACATCGGCCAGCGAAACGACCGGGTAGTCGCCGACTTCTCCGGGGAGGATGGCCTCGCCGTCGACAGTCTCGATCGCCCTGGCGGATTCGACGTCGCGGACCGCTTTGGTCGGGACGCCGAACTCCTCGCCGCCGCTCTCGACGAACAGGATTTCGTCGATCGCGACGGTCACGGGGAGGGTCATCGTGACGGTCGTCCCCGCGCCCGCCTCGCTGTCGATCGAGACCGTCCCCTCGAGGTCCTCGACCGTCCGCTTGACGACGTCCATGCCGACGCCGCGGCCGCTGACGTCGGTCACTTCGTCGGCTGTCGAGAGGCCAGGATGGAAGATGAGGTCGTAGACCTCCTCGTCGGCCATCGCTGCCGCCTCGTCTTCTGTGAGGACGTCAGCGTCGACCGCTTCAGCCCGCAGTCGGTCGGGATCGAGGCCGCTCCCGTCGTCCTCGACCGTGATCGTCACGCGATCGCGTTCGCGGGTAGCGTGGACCTCGACCGAGCCTTCAGGGGGCTTTCCGGCCGCCTCGCGTGCGTCGGGCGATTCAATCCCGTGGTCGACGGCGTTGCGAACCAGGTGGATCAGCGGGTCGCCGATCCGATCGAGGATACTCCGGTCGAGTTCGACGTCCTCGCCGGTCATCTCGAAGGCGACCTGCTTGTCCTGGTCCCGTGCGATGTCGCGGACGACCCGTGGCAAGCGGTTCGTCACCGTCTCGAGGGGGACCAGCCGAATGTCCATCACTGTCTCCTGGAGGTCGCCGGTCAGATCGGACAGCGCATCGAGTTCCGTCTTCAGTGCACCGTCATCGCTGTCGGACTCTGCGGCGTGACGGAGGCGAACGCGGCTCGTCACCAGCCCCTCGACGAGCGTCAGCAGCGTATCGATCTGCTCGATGTCGACACGAACCGACTGGATCTCGTCTCCCTCGTCGTCTGTGTCCGGGTCGTCGTCCCGGTCGGGGATGTCGATATCCGGAATCTCGAGGTCAGGCTCGTCGACGATCTGTACGCCGTCGGTGTCCCCACTGGCATCCGAGTCGGCCCGCTCCTCACCGAACGACGCCGTCGCCGACGGACTCGAGTCGTCGGTTGTCGCCGTCTCGAATCCGGAATCGGCGCTGCCGAACGCCTCTGTGCCGTCGAACGCCTCGTCGTCGAGGACGTCCTCGAAGTCGTCGTCGGCCCCCTCGAACGAGTCAGTCGTGGGCTCGTCGAACCCACCCTCGTCGAATCCATCGTCGTCGAACGAGGCAGTCGCCGTCTCGAACGGGTCCGACTCGGCCGTCTCGCCTCCGAATCCGCCGTCGGCATCCGAAGAATCGAACGCGTCGTCGACAGCCGATGCGCCGAACGTATCGTCGGTATCGGTGGTATCTGCACCGAACGACTCGTCAGCGACGGCATCGCCGTCATCGACTGTTTCGGCAGCGGTCTCGAACTCGTCGGCGGGTTCGAAGCCAGTGTCGTCGGTGGCAACGTCACCCTCGTCGGTGTCCGCCGTCTCGACGGATTCGGCAGTCACTTCTCCGTCACTGCCCGATTCCGCTGGCGTCTCGTCGTCAGCCCCGGTGTCAGCAGCGACGTCGTCGGCGAACGCCTCGTCCGAGTCCGTTGTCGATGCCATCGTCTCGAGGCCGTCCGCCGTCGCTGTCGCGCCATCGTCGGCGACTGCGTCTTCGACCGGCTCGTCGGCTGGCTCGAGATCGTCCGCACTCGTCTCGTCGCTCTCGATGATCGCATCGACGTCGAGATCATCGAACTCGCCGTCGGCGTCGCCGGCGTCGTCGGCTGACGCATCGACCAGCACGTCGTCGACTTCGCTTTCAGACGTGTCCTCGTCGAGAAACGAATCGTCGGCGGCGTCCTCGCCGAGGAGTTCGTCCATGCCGACTTCTTCCTCGTCGTCGAACTCGTCGAACTCGAGTTCGTCGAGCTCGTCTTGCAGTTCGTCGAAGCCGACCATCTCGACCTCGTCTTTGAGTTCGTCGAAGACCGCACTGGCATCGTCGACCTCGTCGTCGGGGTCGTCGACGGCAGCCGCGTCCGCAGCCGTCGCCTCGGCGGTCTCGGCGCTCGTCGCCGCGTCGGTATCGGCCGCCGTGGCGGGTTCGGCGGGCGAGTCGCTCGGCTCGTCGTCGATCTCGGTGATCTCGTCTTCCCCGAGCAGATCGTCGAACGAGCCGGCCTCGCCCATGTCGTCGAAGGCCTCGAGTTCGTCATCGTCGATGTTCTCGACCTGTTCGTCCAGATTGTCGAACTCGTCGAACTCGTCGAGGAGTTCGTCGACTTCGAGCTCTTGGGCCTCTTCGGACGAAATGTCGTCGCCCTGGTCGGTGTCGGCTGCAGTCTGAACCGACTCGTCGGGGGTCTCGAACCGGTCGGTCACGTCGACGATCTCGAAGTCGTCAACCTCATCGACCGGCTCGAGCCCAGAGGCGATCGCGGCTTCGCCGACGGCGGTGGCGAAGACGGCATCGAAGTGGTCGCCGTACTCGTCGGCGTCGATCCGAGACCGGGGTGGATCGGTGCCGATCAGATCGAAGGCGTCGATCAACGCCTTGACGACCAGCGTTCCGTTGTTGACCCCCTCGCGCTCGGCGATCGCGAGCCGGGCGAGGTAGACGTCGTGGTTGTCGTCTGCCGGCGGATCGAACCGCGAACACACCGCGTCGATCTCGTCGTCCGGGGGGACGGCGAGTCCCGTCCCCGCCTCGTCGTCCGCACCGTCGAGGCGGCTCCGAAGCGCGTCGATCGTTGCCGATGGATCGGTCTCGATTTCGCCGTCCGCAGCGACCTCGTCGACCATCGCCTCGAGTTCGTCGACGGCGTCGAAGATGTCGTCCATCAACCCCGGGGACACCTCGAGGTCGTCACCGCGGACGGCGTCGAGCAGGTCCTCGATCGCGTGGGCGAGGTCGCTTGCCGACTCCAGGCCCATCGCCCCGCAGTTACCCTTGAGCGTGTGGGCGATCCGGAAGATGTTGTCCATCGCCTCTTCGTCGTCGGGATCGCGCTCGAGGGTGAGCAAGGCGTTGTTCAGTTCCGTGATCCGTTCTTCGCTTTCCTGCACGAAATCTGTCAGATAATCAGTCATCGTTCTCACCGTCCGTCGTGAACGCGTCGACGATGGCGTCGACGATCCCGTCTGCGGGTGCGACCGTGTCGACACAGCCGGTTTCGATTGCCTGACAGGGGATGCCAAAGACCGGGCTCGTAGCCTCGTCCTGTGCGATCGTGTAGCCGTCGGCGGCTTTGATCGCCTCGATACCGGCCGCGCCATCGAAGCCCATGCCGGTCAATACGACTCCACAGAGCCCGTCTTCGACCGCCGTGGCGGCGCTTTCCATCGTCACGTCGATCGACGGCCGCACGCCGTGGACCCGCTCACCGTCGCTGAGGCGCAAACGGAGACAGTCGTCGACCGCGGAGCCGACCTCGAGGTGGGAGTCACCCGGCGCGACCGCGACTTCGCCGGGCTCGAGCCACTCACCGTCGGACGCCTCGAAGACGTCGTATGCGCTGTGTGTGTCGAGCCGATCGGCGAACCGGTCCGTGAATCCAGGGGGCATGTGCTGGACGACCAGGACCTTCGCCTCGAGGTCGACCGGCAGTCGCTCGAACAGGCGTTCGACGATCTTCGGGCCGCCGGTCGACGCGCCGAGGACGATCGTCGGCGCGGCTGTCCGATCGGTGGGCAGCGACGCCGCGTCCGCGTCGGCTTCGGACGGTGTCTCGATCCTGGGACGTGCGGCCGGTCCAGCCGTCCCGTGGTCGGCGTTCACCTGGACATCGACACTCCCGACGGCGACGGCGTTTCCGGTGGCAGTGCCCTGCCCTGGATTGCCGGCGAGTCTCGAGCGGGTCGCGTGGGCCGTCGCGGTGGCCCGGGCGAGCGCCACCGTCGAGACGTTCGCCTCGGCGAGATCGTCAACCTTGTCAACGACCTCCTTCGTCAGATCGATCATGGTCCGCGAGTCGGAGCCGTCGGGCTTGTGGAGAAAGTCGACGGCCCCGCGCTCTAAGGCGTCGAGCGTCGCCTCCGCCCCGCATTCGGTGTGAGCGCTGAGCATCAGGATCGGGACCGGATTCGTCGTCATGATCCGTTCGACAGCGTCGATGCCGTCTAACTCGGGCATCTCGACGTCCATCGTGACGACGTCCGGGTCGAACGTTCCGGCGAGTTCGACGGCTTCTGAGCCGTTCACAGCCGTTTCGGTCTCGTAGCCAGCCTCGCCGAGCGCGTTGCCGATGACTGTCCGCATGAACCTCGAGTCGTCGACAACGAGTACTCTCGTCATGCAGCGACGACGTCTGAGAGAGCCTTTCTGACGCTGGGTTCTTCGAACGGTTTCGTCACGTAGCCGTCCGCACCAGCCTTCACGGCGAGTTTCATCTTCTCACGCTGTCCGACGCTCGTACACATGATGACGCGGGCATCCGGGTCGATCTTCTTGATCGCCGCGGTCGCCTTGATGCCGTTGCATTTGGGCATCACGATGTCCATCATGACGATGTCGGGGTCGTGTTCTTTGTACATTTTGACGGCTTCAGCGCCGTTGGACGCCTCTCCGACGATGCGGTAATCTTGTTCCAGAATCTGGCGCAATAAGTTTCGCATAAAATGAGAGTCGTCCACGATGAGCACCCCTGTCGACATTCAGTAGTACACCAAATTCTCGTAGCAATACAACTACCATAAATGCTGTCTCCCCATTATCAGTCGTGATAAACCTCGGAGACGGCCCGGCAATCCTGTCCGAAACGTGGGCACGAACTCACCCGGTCACGGCAGTTCGCACGCGTCTAGCGGCCCGACTTCACCACCGATCGTGACTGTCCACGAGCCGCCCGCTCACTGCTGTCCCGACGCCAACAGCAACCGCTCGACGTCGATGAGTGCGGTCGCCTCGAGGACGGTCTCCTGTGGCTCGTCACTCCGCCCGTCCGTGTCGGGGTCGTCGCGTGCGTCGTCGGCCGATTCGATCTCGAACGGCTCGCCGATCGAACTGCCGAAGCCACCGCTTGCATCGCCGGCCGACGACAGCGTCGCCGCGTCGTCCGTGCCGGTCCCGAAGACGCCAGCACCGTCATCGGTGTCGCCGCCTGCAGACACGCCCGCAGTCGTGGTCTCAACTGACTGCTCCCGTTCTCGTTCCCGTTCCTGCGTGACGAGGGCAACGACCAGTGGGTGCTCGAGGGCGTCGCCGGAGAGGGGACTGTCGGCGACGCCGTCGTCGTCGATCACGTTGCTTTCGGGGACGACCTCGACGCCGAGCACGTCGTCGACGCGGATCGCGGCCGACTGCTGGTCGCTCGGACGGTCGAAGACGACCAGTCGTTCACGATTCGAGTCGGTTTCGGGCGTCGGGAAGTGAATCCGTGGATCGATGACCGCCGTGATCTCCCCACGGAGGTCCATCAGACCCTCGATCGCCGGTGGTGTCCGCGGCACGCGAGTCACCTCGGTTGGCGGTTCCGTGACCGTTCTGACCACGTCGACCGGCAGGGCGAACTGGTGGTCACCGACGCGGACGAAGACGAACTGAACGAACTCTTCGTCGTCGCCGTTCGCGCTGTCCGACTCGCGAGTCCGATCGGCGTCGTCGATATCGATTCCGAGAAGCTTTTCTGAGAGATCCGGGGCCATCGTCCTGTTCGTGTATCAGACCCCACCAATAAAACGTTGACTCTGACGTGTGTGTTCAGGCAGATTAGATTTCGTCGGGGTCGCGCCGTCCCCACCAAGTATCGACATGCCGGTGGCCGATTCGGTGAGCTTATTTTCTCTGCAGAACGCTTTCATATCAAATGGGACCGGCACCGAACCACGATGGGGCCACCGACGACGAACGGGTGACCGTCCTCACGTTCGATCTCGAGGACCAACGCTACTGTGTCAGGGCCGCGTCGATCGTCTCGGTCCTCGGCATCGCGGACGACTCCGCGCTCGCCGACGCCGCCGATCCGTGGAACGCAGGGGCGATCACCGTCGCCGGCGAGCGAGTCAGGGTGGTCGATCTTCCCCGGGTGTTCGGGTCGTCGTTTCGCACGACGGCTCGCGTCGACGCGCCAAAACTGCTCGTCTTCGATACCACCGACGACGACGGCCGGTATTACGGCTGGCTGGTCGACGAGGTTGGCATGCCACGCGACGTCCGACGCGGGGCGCTCGAGCCACCGCAGGTGAACACGACTCACGTCAAGGGCAGAGTCGAACTCGAGGGACGAGAAGTCGTCTGGCTCGACGAGCGAACGATTCACGAGTAAGACGGCCGAGTGACCGACAGCGGACTACAGGAGTCCGGGCGGGCCGTCATCCGAGTCGTCGTCGAGATCGAGGCCGAACTCCTCGCGTTGTTCCTGTAGTTTCTTGACCTGCCGGTAGTAGTAGCCGATACCGATGGCCCCGAGCAGGCCGACCGCGGTGAGCAGGCCGAGGAACAGCGGAATGTCTCGGGAGAGGTAGTACCGGAGCGAGATCGTGCGATCCGTCTCCAACTCGTCCCAGGTGAGCCGGACCTGGTCGTCGACGATCTCACGCTCGTAGCCGTTGGGCGAGATCTGGCCGAACAGGAAGTTCGACGCCCGATGGTTCTCGGGGAGTCGCACCTCGTACGAGCCTGCGACGTAGACCGGCAACTGGAAGCTCTTTCGGCCGACATCGCCGGAGAAGGCGAGCGTGCCGTTCTCGTCGGGCACGACGACGGTCGTCTCCGACCCTCCCTGTTCGATCTCGAGGTCCGAGCCGTTGACCTCGGTCCCGTTGGGATACCAGTAGCGAACGCTGCGGATATCGAGGGGTTCCTCGCTGTAGATCGTCGACTGGGACAGGGAGAGTTCCTCGGTGCCGCTGAGATCGTAGACGGCTCGGTACTCGCCGCCGCTGAGCAGGTCGCCGTCCTCGAGTGCGATCGTGACGTCGGCGTCGCTGTCACGCACGTCGCTGTAGTTTTGCTCGCGGTCGAGTTGCTCGTCGGAGATGCCGCCGGAGAACGCCGAGCAGCCGGCCCCCATCAACAGTAGGGCGACCGCGACCGTCGCGAAAACGAGCCGGCGATTCATACTAGGGAACGACACAGCGCAGTTCGGCCGGGAGGTACTCGCCGACGCTGGCGAGCAGCCCCGGCGGGTCGGTGTCTTCGGTACAGACGACGCTTTGCTCGAGCAAGCCGAGTCGCTCGACGGTGACGTAGTCCTGTGCGTGGCCGGCGCGGTTGAGCGTGGCCCGCACTTCCGCGCGGGTGGCGCTGTTGACGTTGAGGCGGCCGTCGCCACGGGTCCACTCGTAGAGGCGGTCTTGCGTTTCCTCGGCGAGCCGGGACGGTTCGTTTTCGCCGCCGTAGACGAATTGCAGCGGCATGTGCTGGACCAGCCCGTATCGGTCGCGGATCTGCGTCGCCGACCCCGGACCGAGTCCGAGTTCGTCGGTCGGAATCCGGACGCCGTCGCCCTGTCCCGCATCGAGGACGAACCCGTCGTCGTCCCAGGATTCGAGCGTCCCGGTGTAGGTCTCGCCGGCCTCGAGGTCGGGGACGATCTCGCCGAACTCTTCGCGGAGGACGTTGCGTGCGACGGTCGCGTCGTCACCCTCGATTGTCACCGACGGGAAGTCGTCGTGGCGGACGCCGATGTCGAATTCGACGTCGAGTTCGCCGATCTCGTTGTTGACAAGCGAGCGCAACGAATCGAGCGAGCGCTCGCGGGCGTCACCTTCGACGTACAGTTTGGTTGCGAGTACGACCATTAGGCGTCCGCGTCGATGTTGAGTTCGTCCTCGAGCGCGTCGAGGCGGTCGTCCATCGCAGTGACCAGGCGGTCGTTTTCCATCGATTCCAGCGGCGAACCACATTCGGGGCACTCGAAGCCGAAGTCCATCGCTTCGCCGAACTCGAAGCGGATGGAACAGATCTCACAGAGGTAGAACTCGTGGTTGCGCTCGTACTCCCGGCGCTCTTCGAGCGCGTCGTGGAGTCGGTACATCTCCTCTTCTAGATTTTCCGGAATGTTGTCGTACTCGAAGGTCCAGAGGTAGGTCAGCCACCCCGAGTCCTCGTCGCGCAGCCGTCGATAGGTGGCGAGATCGTTCTCGTAGAGAATGAACAGCGCGCGCCGCACGTCGTTCAACTCGAGGTCGAGTTCCTCGGCGAGTTCCTCGTCGGTTACCTCGCCGTCCGGAGGTGCCGCCGCGACGGGCATCCCCGTGGGACCGACCAGCTCGTGCAAATATTTCTGAATTACTGGGTCCTCGAGCAGGTCCTCAAAAGCCATTACCTACACGTAACGGCATGGAGCCATTAAGTCTTGTTAACTCCCGCGCATCATGTCGTACCGAGTCGCGAGTAGACAGGGGGCGGCGACCGGCTCATACGGTTTGCTGTCACGATGTACCGGTGGGACCGCAGGGCGGTCGCGGTTGCACCGGTAATGACGTACAGTAGACCGTATCAGTCGTGGTGTTCGTCCGCGTCGTCGGCCGGCACGACCCGCTTGCCGGTCTCCATCGGAACTACACGCCGATCGGCGTCGTCCCACTCCTGGTCCAGTTCCCGGCCCTCGAACAGCCGATCGAGGAAGACAGCCAGCCCCGCGACTTCGGAGTGGGGCTGGTTGGTGACGCCGACGTTCCAGTCGGCTTCCTCGTAGACGTCGAAGGAGACCTTCTCGGAGCCGACGACGAGCAACAGCGGCTCGCCGTCGTCGCTGTGGGCCGTCCGGATCTCGGCTTCGACGTCCTGGACGCGCTCGCCGTACATCGTGAGGTGGACGACCTTCCCTTCCCAGTTGCGGATGACGGCGTGGGGTGAGTCGGTCAGTTCGGCCGCGAAGGGGCCGCCAAAACGGTCGGTGATGTCCCTGACGGTCTCGAGCGATTGGCCGGCGTTCTCGGGAAAGAGGACGCGGTCGGCACCCAGCGCCCGCGCGGTCAGGCCGACGTGGGTCGTCATCCGCTCGTCCCGGCCGGGGCGGTGGCCGAGCCGAAGGACGGCGACCTCGCTGTCGTCGTGCATGCTCGGGTTCACTCTCGGAGCGGGTTAGGGGGTTTCGCTTTCGATCCGCTCGAGCGGGTCGGACTCGCAGGATCGGTATCGGTAAGACGGGGCCA
The DNA here is from genome assembly GCF_042678045.1 of Haloarchaeobius amylolyticus. GTDB lineage: Archaea > Halobacteriota > Halobacteria > Halobacteriales > Natrialbaceae > Natrinema > Natrinema amylolyticus_A. The sequence goes on along the minus strand of NZ_JBHUDI010000009.1, from coordinate 140,775 downwards.
CTCCACAGGGCGACCATGAACGTCACTCTCACGCCCTCGCGGGTCGCCGGGACGGTACGGGCACCGCCATCGAAGAGCTACACCCATCGTTCGATCCTCGCGGCGGGCTACTCCGGCGAGGCGACCGTCCGCGACGCCCTCTGGAGTGCGGACACGCAAGCGACCGCCCGCGCGGTCGAACTGTTCGGCGGCGACATCGACCGACGAGACGACGGCACGCTCGAGATCGACGGCTTCGACGGCCGCCCCGCGGTCCCGGCGGACGTCATCGACTGTGCGAACAGCGGCACGACGATGCGGCTCGTCACCGCGGCGGCGGCGCTGGCCGACGGCACCACCGTCCTGACTGGCGACGAGTCCCTGCGGTCCCGGCCGCAGGGCCCGCTACTCGAGGCACTCGCGGATCTCGGAGCCGAGGCCGAAAGCACCCGCAGGAACGGCCAGGCCCCGCTGGTCGTCACTGGCCCGCTCACGGGCGGCACGGTCTCGATTCCGGGCGACGTCTCCTCGCAGTACATTACTGCCCTGCTGATGGCCGGCGCGGTCACCGACGAGGGGATCGCGATCGACCTCGAGACGGACCTCAAGTCCGCGCCCTACGTCGACATCACGCTCGAGGTGCTCGCCGACTTCGGCGTCGACGCCCGCAAAACTGACGACGGCTTCGCGGTCGACGGCGGACAGTCCTACGCACCCGCGGGCGGCGAGTACGCGGTCCCCGGCGACTTCTCGTCGATCTCCTACCCGCTAGCGGCGGGTGCGATCGCCGCCGCCGAGGACGAGACGGTTCGCATCGAGGGCGCCCACCCCAGCGCACAGGGCGACAGCGCGATCGTCGAGATCGTCGAGCGGATGGGTGCCGATGTCGACTGGGACCGGGACACGGGGACGATCGACGTCTCCGGGGCGTCACTCGAGGGGATCGAGGTCGACGTAGAGGATACGCCCGACCTGCTGCCGACGATCGCGACGTTGGGGGCCGTCGCCGATGGCGACACTCTCGTTACGAACGCCGAGCACGTCCGCTACAAGGAGACCGACCGCGTGAGCGCGATGGCCGAAGAACTCGGGAAAATGGGCGTCGAGACCACCGAAGAACGGGACTCACTGACGATCCACGGCAGCGCGTCGGAACTCGAGGGGGCGACCGTGTCAGGCCGCGACGATCACCGGATCATCATGGCGCTCGCGCTCGCGGGGCTGGTCGCCGACGGTGAGACCACCATCAAGGGTGCCGACCACGTCGACGTCTCGTTCCCTGGCTTTTTCGACATGCTCGAGGAGTTGGGCGTCGCCCTCGAGCGGCGGGAGTAACACGTCACTGCGGCGCGACACGCGACACAGTCAGGTCGACGTCGGCCCCGAAAGCAACGATTCGAAGACCTTCTTCTGTGCTCGTCGGAGATGTTGGTGGAACGTCGCCGGTGCGATCTCGAGCGACTCGGCGACATCTTCGCCGGACGCATCGCGGGGCCACTCGAAGAAACCGGCGTGGAAGGCGGCCTCGAGGGCTGCCCGCTGTCGGTCGGTAAGTTCGTCCGTCAGCACGTGCTGGACGCGTTCGCCGGTGGTGTCAGCACGTGTGGTCTGGCGGTGTTTCAGCAGTTCTGCGGTCGGGTAGGTCGTCTGTACGACGTCGATCGCCCGCCGAACGTCGGCTCCCGGTACGAGATGGACCGTCATCCGGTAGTCGCCGTCTTCGATGACTGCCCGCTCGATTGCTCCGCCCAGTGAGGCGACCGTCGACAGTACCGGCGGATCTGACAGACGGAGTTCGAAGGTCGTCGGCCCGCTTGCGGTCCGGTAGGTGACGTCCACCCAGTGTGGGACCGCGTCGACGAGCGCGTCCAGGCCCGCGATGGCATCTTCGGTGAGCGTCCCGTAGACGAGATACTCGTCGTTCTCGATGGGGACCATGTGGTCGATCGTGATCGTGCCGTCGGTTGTCACGCCAGCTCCGACCGCGGTGAAGATATCGCGAATGCGAAACTGGAGTTCGACCACGTCGTCGCTCATCAACGCCCGCTTGCGCTCGGTGGCGGCGATCGCATGGCCCACCACCTCCCCCAACTGACTGATGACCGCCCGTTCCTCGCCCTCGAACGCGTTCGGTCGGTCGGCGTAGACGTTCAATACGCCGTAGACGGTACCCTCGGAGACGATCGGGATCGCCGCCGACGAGCGAAAGCCGTACTGTTCGACGTGGTCGCGCCAGAGATCGTATCTGCTGTCGGCCGCGATATCCTGGGCGGTCTGGATCTCGCGCTCGAGAATCGCCTGGCCAGTCGGTCCTCGACTGCGCTCGTCGTCGGGATCGGTCGAGATCGTGATCCCGTCGAGGTACCCCTCGACGCCGGCCTCTGCTCGCAGGTTCACTGTCTGGGTGGCGACATCGACGTCGCCGATCCAGGCGAACAGGTACGAGTCCGTCTCGGCGAGACGCTCGCAGACGACTCGCTCGATTTCCGCGCGCGTCGACTGATCGATCACCTCGTCGGTGATGCTGCGGACGACGTCGTTGAGATTGTTGAGCACGGCGAGTTGCTCACGCTGGCGCTCGAGGTCTCGTTCATACTCTATGCGCTCGGTAATATCCTGAAATGCGCCGCGGAGGGCGACGACCTCGCCGTCGGTTTGCACGGGATCGCAAATGGTCCGTACCCATCGCCGCTCACCGTCCTCGGGTTCGATCCGGAGTCTGAGATCGTACGGTTCGCCGTCCTCGATCGCCTCGCGGATCCGCGATCGATCCTCGGGATGATAGAACGAGATCCCGTCCTCGAGATCGACCTCCTGCTCGGGCGAGAGGCCGTGGATCCGGTAGACCTCGTCGGTCCACCAGAGTTCGGCGGGCGTCGTGCTCACGTCGAGTTCCCAGGCACCCACGTTCGCCAGTTGCTGTGATTGTTCGAGCAGCTCCATCGTTCGCTCGAGACTGGCCTCGCGTTCGCGGAGCTGACGCTCTTTTCGCTTGCGCTCGGTGACGTCCTGTCCGATCACCATGCCCCGAAAGACGTCACCGCTGTCGTCGGTCACGGGCGCAACTTGCATCCACAGCTCGCGGCCATCCTGCGTCACCTCGAACGTCGTCGTTTCGCCGTCGAGCGCACGTCGATAGTCGGGCTCGATCCGGTCACGATCCGCCGACGGCTGGAGTAACGTCCCCACCGGCTCTCCGACGAGGTCGTCCGCGTCGACGTCACATCGCTCGAAGAGGTGCCCACCGACGAGCGTGTACTCGAGGTCCTCGTCGAAGAGCGCGACCATGCCGTTCGGGAAGTTCTCGACGAGGGTGCGATAGCGCCGCTCCGATTTCTCGAGTTCGCGTTCGCGTCGCTTCTGGTCGCTGATGTCGGTGAAATACACCGAGAGGCCCGACTCGGAGGGATACACCCTGACTGTCACCCAGATGTCGAGGACCTCGGAATACTGTTCGAAGCTCGTGGCGGTCTGGGTTTCCAGCGCCGTTTCGAGCCGGTCACGGATCGGATCATCGGCGTCGACGGATAGCGCCTGCCAGACGTTCCTGCCGAGCAGTTCGGACGCCGGACGGCCCAGCAGCGTTTCGGCGCGGTCGTTGACGTAGGTAAATCGCAGCTGGTCGTCGAACGCGTAGAACGCGTCGTCGATCCGCTCGAAAACTGTGTCGAGCTCTCTCTCGAGGTCCTCGCGCTGGCGTTCGAGGCGGCGTGTCTGCGCTTTGAGTCGCGTAATATCGGTCACCGTGACGACGACACCGCTGTCGTCGAGCGGCTCGGCGTTTATCGAGAGCCACCGGGTCTCCCCGTCGTGTCCCTCGACCAGACAGTGCTGGTCGACGACCGACTCGCCGGTCGCGAGTGCCCGCGCTGCCGGACGTTCGGGGGAGGGGATCACGTTCCCGTCCTCGTCGCGCAGGGGCTGATCGCCGAGGGCGTACGCGTCCGGATCGGGTTCGGCCAGCCCGAGGTACTCGATGAACTGCTGGTTGACGCGTCGCGCCTCGCCGTCGGCGTCGAAAATGCCGATTCCCGTCGGACTGACCGCGAGGACGCGCTCGAGGAGCGTTCGTTCGGCCTGCCGGGCGCGCTCCGAGCGTTTCCGGTCGGTCACGTCCTCGTAAAGTTCGATCCGTCCGCCGGCGTAGTCGCCGGACTCGATCGGTTTGCTCCGGTGCTCGAGCCACCGCGCCTCGCGGCTCCCACTCGCCGTGACGCGACACTCGAATCGTTCAGCATACGTATTGTCCTCGTAGGTCGCCAACACGGTATCGGCAAACGACGTGCTATCCTCGACGACCGACGCGATCCGGTCCGTGATGAGGTCGCGTTTGTCCCGCCCGAGGACGCGCTCGCGCTCGAGTCCGAAGTATCGTGCGGCCGTCTCGTTGATCCACGCCACCTCGAGATCCGGGTTCAAGACGAACAGCCCGATTTCGGCGTCGTCGAGCACGTCGTCGACGAGCGGGCCGGGGACGGCCGGTCTGTCTTGACTGTCGACAACCGTGTCGTCACCCGGCGGTCGCCACCAGACGCGTGCGCTCGCGCCGACTTTCTTGGTCTCGAGCCGCTCTCGCTCGACGAGCCGCTCGAGCCGGTCGTAGGTGCTCCGTCGGCCCAGCTCGAGTTGGGCTGCCACCTCACGGGTCGTTTGCGGGACCCCGGCATCGAAGCAGGCAAGCGTTTCCCGGAGGCTCTCGGTCAACGCGGAAGCCGTCATTGGTCTCCTAAAGTCGACTCGGCACTATAACCCCTCCGTCGACGGAGCCCGTATTGGGAAATGAAGCCCACATGCCCGCAGGTCACTCCGGCGTGCGGAAGCAGACATCGTCGTGACGGGCGACACACGTTCGGACCACGACGGCGAATACCTAATTATATCTAGCGTACGCTTACAGAAAGCCCGCAACGAGTGGAGAGCGATGACGCAGTCACGATGCGACCGTGTCGGGAAGTCTACCGACGTAGACGAGCGTACCGAGAGCGAGCGCTACCGATTGCTCGCATCCCAGCAGCGCCGACTCGCCCTCGAGCACCTCGCAGAACAGACTGCACCCGTCGAACTATCTGCGCTGGCATCGGCAATCGTCACACGAGCAGCCGACCTCGACCACGAGGACGTCGAGCGTGTCACGGTGTCGCTCCACCATGTTCACCTTCCGATGCTGGATCAGTTCGGCGTTCTCGAGTACGACGCCAACGCGACACGGATCGAGTCGTGTCCGAGCCCTGCCGACGTTCGCGCACTCACTACCCTGTGACGTCTACGAGGTGTCGTACGTCGTCTCGAGATACGTGACCAGCTCCGTGACCATCGCCGGATCGTACGTCCAGAACCCGTAGAACTCCCCCGGACGGCGCTCTTCTGCGAGTAACGCACAGGCTTCCTGTTCGTTGTCGCCACCGTCGAAGACCACGAACCAGTACTCGCCGAGTTCGCTGTCGCGCTCCGAGACGACGGTCACACCGTCGGGGACCGGCTCGGTCCACTCGTCGTCTATAAACACCGCGACCGTCAGCGAGGTGTGACTTCCGAATCGCTCGTAGACGTCTGTCTGTACCGCGAACGCCAGCGCGCGTTCGAACCCTGCGTACAACCGACCGGCCCCGACGCGCCACGCTCGTTCTTCGATCTCGCGGGTCGTTGCCAGCATCTGCCGGCGGCTGTAGGAGGTAAACAGCGTGTTCTCGAGGAAGCTAAACAGGTCCGATCGGTCGTCGTCGGTCTCGGCGAGCACCCACGGCGGGTGGATCCGCGGCGAGAGGATCGCCGCAAACTGATCGTGCCCCAGCGCGCCGCGAAACGCGCCGTCGACGCCCCGAACGATCACGAACCCTGCCCCATCGAGCGAGCCGAGCGACCGGTGGCGTACGTCGACGTTTCGCGTCTCGAACTGTCGGTGCAGCGCTTCGAAGATCGTGTCGTCGTCGGTGTGGACCTCGAGCGTCTTCCGCTGGCATTCGATCGTCTCGATGAGATCGGCGAGCGAGTTCATCGTTCTGGGTCGGTCACACCCAGCGCGTCGCTGACAGCAGCCGGAATGTCGGTGTCGGTGACGGCCTTCGCGTCGCTATCGAACGCGATGAATCCCAGGTCCGCGAGTCGGGGGAGGATGGCGTGATACAGCCACAGTCGAATTCGATCGCGGTCGGACGGCGCAGCGATCGTTCCCGTCTCACTGGCGTCTGTGGCGGCGACCACGTCGGCCAATTCCTCGAGCGTCGGCGTTGGATCGTCGTGGAGAGAGACGAGCACGTAACGGGTGTGGCGATCCCCAAGCAGACGAACGATGTCGTCGAACGGGAAATCATCGGCCGCTGCGTGGAGCGCACGCAGATTCGGGTCGAACTGTTCGTCGCCCATATCTAGTCGTGTGTTTCCAAATCACAAATAGATGAGCACGCCGCTTGCAGCGGCACACGATCCGATCGCCCGGACGGCGATTCGACCGTCGTGCGAGAATCCTGCAGGGCTAAGTGTCCCCGTCCCCGAGGACGTGGTAATGAACGGCAACCGCTTCGGTCGCCTTTTTCAGGTGACCACGTTCGGCGAGAGCCACGGGGAAGCGATGGGCTGTACCATCTCGGGCTGTCCCGCCGGCCTCGAGCTCTCCGAAGCAGACATCCAGGAAGACCTCGATCGGCGCAAGCCGGGCCAGTCGATGATCACGACCAGCCGCGGCGAGCCAGACGACGTCTCGATCAAATCCGGGATTCAGGACGGCTACACGACGGGCACGCCGATCGGGCTCGTCATCCAGAACAAGGACGCCCGCTCGGGCAAGTACGAGCCCTTCATCACCGCGCCGCGACCGAGCCACGGCGATTTCACCTACTCGGCCAAGTTCGGCACGCGAAACTGGGGCGGTGGCGGCCGCTCCTCCGCACGTGAGACGGTCAACTGGGTCGCCGCGGGCGCGATCGCGAAGAAACTTCTGGCGCGCGAGGGGATCGAACTCAAGGCCCACGTCAACCAGATCGGTGACATCGAGGCCCCAGAAGTGAGCTTCGAGGAGATGCTCGAGCACTCGGAAGAAAACGACGTTCGGTGTGCCCACCCCGAGACCGCCGACGAAATGCAGGACCTGATCGCGGAGTATCAGGAGGAAGGCGACTCCATCGGTGGCAGCATCTACTTCGAGGCGCAGGGCGTCCCTGTCGGCCTCGGTGCGCCGCGTTTTGATTCCCTCTCCGCGCGACTCGGCCAGGCCATGATGGCCGTCCCAGCGGCGACTGCCTTCGAGTTCGGCCTCGGCACGGAGGCCGCCGAGTGGACCGGCAAGGAGCGCAACGACGACTGGGAGTTCGACGACGAGGGGAACCCCGTTCCGGTCGAGAACGACCACGGTGGCATTCAGGGCGGCATCTCGAGTGGCGAGCCGATCTACGGTGAGGTCACGCTGCACGCGCCGACGTCGATTCCCAAGTCCCAGCAGACTGCCGACTGGGAGACCGGCGAAATAAAAGAGGAGAAAGTCATCGGCCGTCACGACCCCGTCCTGCCGCCCCGTGGGGTCCCCGTCGTCGAGGCGATGCTCGCGCTGACGCTGGTCGACTTCATGCTCCTGTCGGGCCGACTCAACCCCGACCGCGTCGACGACCAGCCCGGAGAGTACGACACGGACTACCACCCGAGCAACCCGCGCAACGAGTAGCTCGAGTCGTCAGCGATCCGACTTCCGTCGTCCTTCTCCGGACGTAACTCGTGATCGGTATTGATGGGAGGAATTACTCCACACAGTCGTTCGCAGGTGTGTCCAAAACCAGCGGCGCAGTCCGCCTGCGTACTGAACGGGCAGTACTGGTCAATCGGGCTTCTCCTCTCGGAGAGCGGGCGTCGTCGACTCTCCGACGACTTGGAACTCCGTTGAGTCACATTGACAGCCGGTTCTCCTCCCAATCGGTTGGATCGTCCCGTCAGTCCATTTTTGGACCGCATACGCGGACTGACAGCCGAGACATTTAGCGATCGTTCGTTTGCTCTCTCCATCGGGCATTGTATATTTAGTGTGGATGGCCAACAGCGTCAGACTGACTTCGTGTTATACAAAACCCTTTTATAATACCTATCGGTCTGGTTGTTCCGTATCGGGAAGCGTACTCCCGAGGATGTGCTTGATTCCACGCCGGAGACGAGACGCGACAGCCTGCTGGGAGATGCCGAGTTCGTCGCCGATGTCCTCCATCGTCACCTTGCGTGGTGACTCGAAGTAGCCGCGCTGATAGGCAAGGACCAGCGCCTCTTGCTGTGTTTCGGTTACCGCTCTTTCAGCGCCCGTCTCAACCGGCGTCAGTGCGTGGACTTCGGTTAGCACGATCGGGATATCCAGTTCTCGACAGCGTTGCTGGAAGGCTGCGATATCGCTTCGATCGTCGCCGCGGACATCGAACGTCCACTGCTGATTCGTGCCAACCGCTTTGATGAGCGGAATCTCCGTCTCGACCAGCGTGCTTAGCACGCCGGAGTACTCCAGCGCCCACTCGACACGTAACAGATACTCGTCTTCGACTGAATCGACGAGGCGAATGTCTCTTACTCCAGAATGGCCGGTAAACGCGCCCTCGATATCGTCGACCACGGTCCCACGCACCCAAAAGTACGGGACAACCACGTCCTGAGCCGGGATGATCCGTTCCAGTTCGATCGTCACGTCCGGCAACTGTTCAAATACAGTTCCCAACGGGAATTGCGCGGATGGAATCGTAAACGTCGCCTCGGTAGCCATTGACCAAATTGTGGCGGTCTGTCCGTAAATATCCGGCCCGAAGGCAGGGAATCGAGTACCGAACTGGTCCGACAGCCCCCGTTCGATACCTCATGGTGTATTGTGTATTTAGCACGACTCGCTGATCGTCATCCGTCCCCTGATGGAACAACCGCCGTTCAGTTCGCATCCGTCGTGAGCAGCTTTCCGTTTCCAATTGACGGCCAATAACGGCAGGAGGCGGTTATATGACAGCCCCTCGCTCCCTCCCACCGTCATCCGTCACCGAACGATACCGGCGAACGAAGTCCCCGGTTCGAACCGTGTTCCGCGAGCACAACTACTAACACGTCGCCCATGGTCGGCGATGTATGCGGGATTTTCACGTCCACTCGAACTACTCGGACGGCGAGTTTCTCCGGTCGATGGTCCGAGCGGCCGAGTCGGCCGGCCTCGAGGGCGTCGGCGTCGCCGACCACTGCAACGTGGCCACGCGCGAGCATCACGCGTCGATGCGCAGCGTCTACGGCTTCAATCTCGATCTCACCTACGAGCGCCGCCGACGGGGGATCGACCGCCTGCGCGAGGAGTTCGATCTCGCGATCTACGACGCCGTCGAGATGGACTACGATCTGCGCGACGAGGCTGCGATCGAGACGTTCCTCGCGGAGGCAGGGTTCGACTATGCGATCGGCAGCGTCCACGACATCGGCGGCCGTAACGTCCAGGTCTCGTCTAACTTCTCCGCGATGAGCGAGGCCGAACGCGACGCAGTCGTCGACGACTATTTCGACCAACTCGTCGCGCTCGTCGAGTCAGAACTCTTCGAAATCGCCGCCCACGTCGACTTGCTCGAGCGGACGCCCCCGCTTCGGGGTCGGGCGACCGACGACCACTACCGGCGCGTAGCGCAGGCGTTCGCCGAGTCGCGGACGATCCCTGAGATCAACGCTGGGCGGGCACTGTCCGACGCCGGCATCGTCCACCCGTCCGATCGGTTGCTGTCGCTCCTTCGTGAGTACGACGTGGCCGTGACCGTCGGCACTGACTCCCATCAGCCGACCGAGATTCCCAACCGTGTCGACTTCCTCGCCGAGTTCGTCGCCGAGACCGGCCTCGAGCCGGTCTCTCCCGACGGGCTCGAGCGGTGACGAAGAGCGGACGGGTACGATTGCGCGTCGACGGCGACCCATCCGCTGGGACGGACTGGTGGGCTCAGTTCCGACGCACTCGCGACGCTCGAATGAGATGAGTATCGAACCGTGAAAGTGACGCTTCGTATACAGTTTCCTGGGTGATACTACACAATTATAAATGCTAGATATATGTGGCATGGTGACGTACACCAGTACAGCCACATGGCAAATTTTGACCTTGAAACTGCAGACGGCCGACGGGAAGCACTACGCCGGATGGTAACTATCCGGGCGTTCGACGAAGAGGCAGGAGATCGGTTCGCAGACGGGGAGATACCGGGGTTCGTCCACCTCTATATCGGAGAGGAGGCGGTCGGCGTCGGCACCTGTGCGTCGCTTGACCCCGATGACTATATCGCGAGCACACACCGTGGCCATGGCCACTGTATCGCGAAGGGGCTCGACCCGAAGTACATGATGGCCGAACTCTACGGCAAGGCTGAGGGCTACTGTAACGGCAAGGGTGGCTCGATGCACATCGCGGACGTCGACGCCGGGATGCTCGGTGCGAACGGTATCGTCGGTGCGGGGCCGCCGCTTGCCACCGGCGCGGCCCTGTCGATCGACTATCAGGACCGCGATCAGGTCGCGGTCGGCTTCCTCGGCGACGGCGCGGTCGCCCAGGGGCAGGTCCACGAGGCGATCAACCTCGCTTCGACCTGGGACCTGCCGGCGATCTTCGTCGTCGAGAACAACCACTACGGGGAGGGGACCCCAGTCGAGAAGCAACACAACCTCGAGAATCTGAGCGACACGGCCCAGGCCTACGACATCCCCGGCGTGACCGTCGACGGCATGGATATCACCGCCGTCGCGGAGGCGGTCGCCCAGGCCCGGGAACGAGCCCGCGCCGGCGACGGGCCGACGATGGTCGAGGCACAGACGTACCGCTACCGCGGTCACTACGAGGGCGACGAGGAGCCCTACCGCGACGACGACGAGGTCGAGCGCTGGCGGGACCAGGACCCGATCGAATCGTTCAAAGACCGACTGATCGAGCGCGGCGAACTGACCCAAGAGGAGTTCGACGACCTTCGAGCCGAGATCGAGGCGACGATCGACGACGCCGTCGAATACGCACAGGAGACGGACACACCGGAACCGAGCGCGGCCTACGAAGACATGTTCGTCGACCAGCCGCCGGAACTCGAGCGATTCGCGAACGTCGCGCGTACCGACGGCGGCGCGAACGGAGGTGACAACCGATGACTGCACAGGCAGAACTGGAACTCGAAACCGAGACGATGACCGTACGGGAGGCGATCCGACAGGGCCTCCGCGAAGAACTCGAGCGCGACGAGGACGTCTACCTGATGGGCGAGGACGTCGGCCTCTTCGGCGGCGTCCTCGAGGTAACGGGCGGTCTCTACGAGGAGTTCGGCGAGGAGCGGGTCCGTGATACGCCGATCAGCGAGGCCGGCTTCATGGGCGCGGCGACCGGCGCAGCGGCGACCGGCACACGGCCGGTCGTCGAACTCATGTTCTCGGATTTCATGGGCGTCTCGATGGAGCAGATCATGAACCAGATGGCGAAGATGCACTACATGTTCGGCGGGAAAGCCGAACTGCCGGTCACCGTCCGGACCACCGAGGGCGGTGGCATGGGTGCCGCCAGCCAGCACTCGGGGACGGTCCACACATGGATCGCACACTTCCCGGGGCTGAAAGCGGTCGCACCGGGCACTGCCGCGAGCGCGAAGGGACTGACGAAGGCCGCCATCCGGTCGAACGACCCCGTGTTCGTCTTCGAGAACAAGATGATCTACGAGCAGTCGGGCGAGGTGCCGACCGACGAGGACTATACGGTCCCTATCGGCGAGGCAGCCGTCGAACGCGAGGGCGAGGACGTCACCGTCGTCGCCACCCAGCGACTCGTCAGCGAGTCCCTCGGCGTGGCCGACTCGCTCGAGGGCGACGTGAGCGTCGAAGTCATCGATCCGCGCTCGCTGTACCCACTCGATACCGACACGATCGTCGAGAGCGTCGAGAAGACCGGCCGGCTGGTCGTCGCCGACGAGAGCCCACTCTCGTACGGCACCCACGCGGAGATCGCCACGCGCGTCCAGGAAGAGGCGTTCTTCAGCCTCGATGCACCGATCCAGCGGGTCGGCACGCCGGATACGCACATGCCGTTCAGCCCACCGCTCGAACAGGAGGTCCTGCCCGGTGACGAAGACGTCAGAGCCGCAATCGAGCGGATCGCGTAGCGGGGGCTCCACGTGGCGACTATCGGACTGATCGTCAACCCCGCTGCGGGCCGCGATATCCGCCGGCTCACCGGCGGCGCGAGCGTCGTCGACAACTACGCGAAGCGCCGGGTCGCCGAGTGCGTGTGCGATGGCCTGACCGTCGCGGGCGAGCCCCTCGAAGTGCTCGTCATGCCCGACCGGACGGGAATCGCTGACCACGCGGTCGCGGAAGCACCCGCGGAGATAGATGCAACGACGCTCGAGATGCCGATCGAGGAGAGCCCGGCCGACACCCGTCGGGCGGCGGCGACGTTTCGCGAGGCGGCCGACGTTGTGGTCGTCCTCGGCGGCGACGGCACGACCCGTGACGCCGCGCTCGAACTCGGCGACGTCCCGCTCGTTGCCGTTTCGACAGGGACGAACAACGTCGTTCCCTCGGCCGTCGATGGCACCGTCGCGGGCGCAGCGGCCGCGCTCGTCGCGACCGGGACGGTTGCAGCCGACGCGGTGGCGACGCGACACGGGACGGTCGAGGCACGCGCCGAGACGCCAGCCGGCGAGCGGCGGCTGACCGGGCTCGCGGCCGCCGAAGTCTCCTCGCAGTCGTTTATCGGGACCCGCGCGCTGCTCGATCCGGCCGACCTCCGCGGCGGCGTCGTCTCGCAGGCCCATCCCGGCGACATCGGACTGCCAGCGGTCGCGGGCAGTCTCGAGCCGCTGTCGCCGGCCGACCCCGGCGGTGTCGCCATCCGACTCGCCGACCCCACGGACGCACCGCGAGCCGTCCGCGCGATCGTCGCGCCGGGCGTCACCGCGACGGTCGGCGTTGCGTCGTGCGAGCGACTCGAGCCGAACGAGTCCGCCACGTTCGACGTGCCCGACGGCGTCGTCGGTGCCGACGGCGAGCGCGAACTCGAGCTCACGGACGCGACGGTCGAACTGACGCCGGTCCCGGACGGGCCGCGACTCGTCGACGTCGACGCGACGCTCGAGGCGGGCGCACGAGCCGGCGCGTTCGAGGTCGCCCCCATCGACGAGCCGCGGACGGAATAGCCGGTGTCGGGGCGGCGGGCAAAGGGTTACGTCGACCGTTGTGGTACGGACTATCGCCACAATGGCAAGCGACAACATTCCACAAGTAGGAGTCGAGATTCCAGAACTATCGCAGGTCGCGTTCGTCGTCGAGGACATCGACGACGGGATGGACCGGTTCGGCTCGATCCTCGGGGTCGGCCCGTGGGAGATCTACCGGTTCGAGCCGCCGACGCTCACCGACCGGACCTACCGCGGCGAGTCACACGAGTACTCGATGGTACTCGCGCTCACGCAGCTCGGTGAGACGATGATCGAGCTGATCGAACCGCTCGAGGGAGAGAGTATCTACACGGAACATCTCGAGGACCACGGCGAAGGGCTCCACCACGTCGCCTGTTTCGCGTTCGACGATCCGCACGCGGTCGTCGAGGAGTTCGAAGACGCCGGCCTGCCGGTCATCCAGAGCGGCAACTACGGCGGCACCGAGTACTGGTACTTCGACACGGCCGACGAACTCAACGGCGCGATCTTCGAGACCGCGGCGAACGTCGACGCGATGCCGGAGCCGGACCGGACGTATCCTGAGTAACGGATCGCCAGCCGGTCCGTCCCAATTTTAGAGCCGGTCCCAGGAGAGGTCCAGTTCCAGGTCCTCCCGAAGCATCTGCGAGACGTGACAGCCCCGTTCACCCAGATCGACGAGCCGGTCGACGCTCTCGTCGTCTTCGTCGGTTGCGAGCCGAATCGTCGCTGTGATCTCCTCGACTGTCCCTTCGTCGGGCGTGGCGTCCACGTCGACCTGGATCTCGTCGACCGACATGTCGCGTTTGCTCGCCTGGAATCTGGTACTCAGCGAGAGACACGAGGCGAGGCCGCCAAGGGCGACGTCGACCGGGGTCGGGCCGGTCTCGGTGCCGCCGCTGGATTCGGGTTCGTCGTACGTCCACTCGAAGGAGCCGGCCTCGATGCGACCGCGCATTCCTTCGGGATTCGTGGCGGTAACCGATCGGCCGGGCATCTCCGTCTCAGCCGCTCGGTCGGCCGCGTCGGCGACGTCCTCGGGAAGAAGCGGCCACGGATTTTCGACGTGATCGACGAGCGTCTCGAGGAAGCGAGCCGCGTCCGCGCCGTCGACGACCCGATGGTCGAACGAGAGATCGAACGGGAGGTGGCGTCGCCACTCGATGCCGTCGTCGTCGCCGCGGGTCGGCTGTTCGGCGATGGCGTCGACGCCGAGGATGGCGACCTGTGGCGGGTTGATGATCGGATCGAACGCCTCGACGCCGAGGACGCCGAGATTCGTCACGGTGAACGTCCCGCCCTGCAGGTCGTCCATGGTGTAGTCGCCGCTGGTCGCGCGGCCGACGAGATCCCGTCGCTCGTCGGCCAGTTCCGCCAGTGATTTGCTCCCGACGTCCGGGAGTACTGGCGCGATCAGCCCCTGTTCGATATCGACGGCGATCCCGAGGTTGTGCTCCTCCCAGAGTTCGTGGACGTCGTCCTCGAACGTCGCGTTGAACGCGGGGTGGTCCGAAAGCGTCGCCGAGATGGCCCGGAGGAGGACGTCCTGGACCGACACGTCGGCCTCGAGGGTGTCGTCGGCAGCGTCGGCAGCCGAAAGCAGCGCCTCGGCGTCGGCCTCGCGATGGACGGTCACGTGGACGGCTTCGCGATCGCTCTCGCTCAGCCGCGAGGCGATCGTCTTGCGCATTCCGCCGAACGGGCGTTCCTCTGCGAGCGTTCGGCTCGTCCCGCCGGTCTCGGCAGCGGCGGCCGCCTCGAGG
>NZ_JBHUDI010000009.1:89374-125881 GCF_042678045.1 Haloarchaeobius amylolyticus | reverse complement strand
CCTCGACGTCGTCTTCGGTGATCGCGCCCTGATAGCCGGTCCCCTCGACGCTCGCGAGGTCGACGCCCAGTTCGTCGGCACGGCTGCGCGCTCGCGGCGAGGCGTCCGGCTCGCCGCCGCCCGCGCCCGCGCCCTCGCTGGCCGCCCGTTCGACGTCGTCCTCGGTGATCGACCCCTGATAGCCGGTTCCCTCGACGGCCGACAGCTCGACACCCAGCTCGTCCGCCCGGTCTCGAGCGCGGGGCGACGCCTGAACCTCGTCGGCTGTCACGCTGCCGGTGCCGGCGCCGCCCTCGCTCGCGGCCGGTTCCGCTGTGGTCTCGTCCGGTTCCGGCTCGGGT
Organism: Haloarchaeobius amylolyticus; assembly: GCF_042678045.1. GTDB lineage: Archaea > Halobacteriota > Halobacteria > Halobacteriales > Natrialbaceae > Natrinema > Natrinema amylolyticus_A. The sequence goes on along the minus strand of NZ_JBHUDI010000009.1, from coordinate 125,540 downwards.
TCGGCCTCGTCGACCTCGACGTTGGCCTCGAGGTCGGCCGTCGCTTCGGCCTCGAGGTCGTCGATGTCGTCCTCCGCCGGTGCGACGATCCCGATGGGGGTTCCCGGCGGCACTGTCTCGTCGACCTCGAGATAGGTCCGGCGCAACACGCCGTCTTCGCGGGCCTCGACTTCCCCGATGCTCTTTTCGGACTCTACTTCGGCGACCAGTTCTCCTTCAGCGACCGACTCGCCCTCGTCGACGGCCCACTCGAGGAGCGTTCCGCGTTCCATCTCGAGACCGAGTTTCGGCATCCGAACGATGTAACCCATGGGGAGAGGTAGCATGATAGCGGTGTAAAAGGTATCGCCCGTCGAAACCGCCGATCGATTCCGGATCGAGCCCGGTGGCCGGCGCTGCTCGATCGGTCACAAATCGGATCGTTCAGTAACGACGGAACCCGTTCCGATCCGATAATAATGATCTTTCACACATATTCTTTAATGGATGTCCATTCTTCACGAAAGATCCTTGGTAATCTATAGCAAAGGCTTTAGGCGAGGTAGTCCGAAATTCGGATACGGTTGGCCCATGGGCCACTGATCCACTATGAGTAGCGACGAACTTATCTGGCGAATCGCAGGCGGTTCCGGCGACGGGATCGACTCGACGAGTCAGAACTTCGCCAAGGCGCTGATGCGCTCGGGGCTCGACGTATTCACTCACCGGCACTATCCGTCGCGGATCCGCGGCGGCCACACGTACGTCGAGATTCGGGCCGCAGACCACGAGGTACAGTCACGCGGCGACGGCTACAACTTCCTGCTCGCGCTGGGCGACTCGTTCGCCCGCAACCCACAGGAAGACGCCTTCTACGGCAACGAAGAGATCAAGCCGCTCTCGGAGAACCTCGATGACCTCCGCGAAGGTGGGATCATCGTCTACGACGAAGGCCTCATCAACGAGGAGGACGTCGAGGCGCTCGATCTCGAGGCCCGTGCCGAGGAAAACGACTGGCACGTCTTCCCGATGGACCTTCGGGCCCTCGCCCGGGAACACGGCCGCGAGGTCATGCGCAACACCGCCGGTGTCGGCGTGACGGCTGCGCTGCTCGAGATGGACTTAGAGCACATCGAGGACCTGATGTCCGACGCGATGGGCGGGGACATTCTCGAGGCGAACCTCGAGATCCTCCACGAGGCCTACGACACCGTCAACGAGGAGTACGACTTCGAGCACGACCTGCGCGCCCCCGAGGGCTCCCACGAGACCGAGCAAGCGCTGCTGTCGGGATCGAACGCGATCGCCTACGGCGCGATCGACGCCGGCTGCCGATTCATCGCCGGCTACCCGATGACGCCGTGGACGGACGTCTTTACCATTCTCAGCCAGAACTTCCCCGACATGGGTGGCGTCTCCGAGCAGGTCGAAGACGAGATCGCTGCTGCCGCGCTGGCCGTCGGCGCGAGCCACGCCGGCGTCAAGGCCATGTCCGGCTCCTCCGGTGGTGGCTTCGCCCTGATGAGCGAGCCGCTGGGTCTCGCCGAGATGACCGAGACGCCGCTGGTCCTCATCGAGGCCATGCGTGCCGGTCCCTCGACCGGGATGCCGACCAAGCCAGAGCAGGCTGACTTGGAGCACATCCTCTATACGAGCCAGGGTGACTCCCAGCGCGTCGTCTTCGCGCCCGGGAACATCGAGGAAGCCTACGAGCAGACTCGACTGGCCTTCGAGATCGCCTGGGACTACCAGATTCCGACGATCATCGTCTACGACCAGAAGCTCTCCGGCGAGAACACCAACGTCGACGTCGAGTTCTTCGATCGGGAACCCCAGCCCGATCTGGGTTCGACGCTGACCGAGGAGGAACTCCGGGAGGCCGCCCACGACAACTCCGGGAAGTTCAAGCGGTTCAACTACGAGGATGCCAAAAACGGCGTCGCACCGCGCTCGATCCCCGGCCAGAAGGGTGGCCGCTTCCTCGCGACCGGGAACGAGCACAGCCCCGTCGGCCACATCAACGAGGACCCCGACAACCGCGTCGCCCAGATGGACCGTCGACTCGAGAAACTCGAGTCGATCCGCGAGGACCTCGACAGCCGGGAGTCGTCCACGCAGACTTACTTCGGCGACGAGTCCGCAGACTACGGCATCATCACGTGGGGCTCGAGCCAGGGTGCCGTCGAGGAGGCCGTCGAACGGCTCAACGACGCCGGCCACTCGGTGAAAGGCATCAGCGTCTCCGACATGATGCCGTTTGCGGAAGCCGAAGTGACCGAGTTCTTGGAGAGCGTCGACGAAGCGATGGTCGTCGAGATGAACGCGACCGCGCAGTTCCGCGGGCTTATCCAGAAGGAACTCGGTCGATTCGGCGAGAAGCTGACCAGCCTGCTGAAGTACAACGGCAACCCCTTCGAGCCCGCCGAAATCGTCGAGGGCTACGAGGTCAACTTCGTCGAGGAGGACAGCGAACCGACCGCACAGGTACGAATCGAACCAGCTGCAGGTGACTGACACATGAGTGCATTCAACGCGATCGGAGAGGACCGAGAGATCGACCGGGACGAGTTCACGCCCGGCGTCGAACCGCAGCCGACCTGGTGTCCGGGCTGTGGCGACTTTGGCGTCCTGAAGGCGCTGAAACAGGCGCTCCCCGAGGTCGGCAAGACGCCCGAAGAGGTACTGACCGTCACCGGGATCGGCTGTTCCGGCAAGCTGAACAGCTACCTGGACACCTACGGCTTCCACACGATCCACGGCCGCTCGCTGCCCGTGGCTCGTGCCGCCAAGCTCGCCAACCCCGAACTCGAGGTCATCGCCGCGGGCGGTGACGGCGACGGCTACGGGATCGGTGGCAACCACTTCATCCACTCGGCCCGCGAGAACCACGACATCACGTACATCGTCTTCAACAACGAGATCTTCGGCCTGACGAAGGGTCAGACCTCGCCGACGAGTCCCAAGGGTCACAAGTCCAAGACCCAGCCATCGGGCAGCGCGAAGACGCCGCTGCGGCCGCTGTCGATGTCGCTGAACGCCGGTGCGAGCTACGTCGCCCGCACCGCCGCCGTCAACCCCAACCAGGCCAAGGAGATCATCAAGGAGGCCATCGAGCACGACGGCTTCGCCCACATCGACTTCCTCACCCAGTGTCCGACCTGGAACAAGGACGCCCGCCAGTACGTCCCCTACGTCGACGTCCAGGAGTCCGACGACTACGACTTCGACGTCTCCGACCGGGAAGAAGCCGCCCGGATGATGCGTGAGACCGAGGACGTCCTCAACGAGGGGACCGTCCTCACCGGCCGCTACTACGTCGAGGACGATCGACCGTCCTACCAGCAGGAGAAACACGCCGTCGGCGAGATGCCCGACCAGCCACTGGCCGAGCGGTACTTCGACGACGACGCCGAGTGGGAGCGCAGCTACGACCTGCTCGAGCGACACACGTAATCCGACTGTCGACACTGTCCCATAGCTGACAGTCGGCCGTCGTCTACGACCGCTCCACATCGATTTCGATCTGTGGCGTCGGTTCCGCCTCGAGGCACGTCCTCGCGAGATTTTTCGACGGGTTCAGTGGCCGAAATCCCCAGCATGCGCCGCGATTGCCGATCCGGAGTCCGGCACACTTCTGATTGGATATCCGTCGTTTTCGTATACAAAAGATATTTTTCCGCCGAAGCAAAACATACTGCTATGAGTACGCAGGCGACGGAAGACCGCATTCTCGAGGTTCTCGAGGAGGACGCACAGGCGTCCTACGCCGAGATCGCCGAGCGGGCGAACGTCTCGAAACCAACGGTACGCAAGTACATCAACCAGCTCGAGGAGGAGGGCGTCATCGTCGGCTATTCGGCCGACGTGGACCCGAAGAAGCTCTCGAGCCAGACGATTGCGCTGGTCGGGCTCGACGTCGCGAGCGAACGCTACGTCGAGGCCACACAGGCGATCAAGAACCTCGACGAGGTCGAGGCCCTCTACAGTTCCAGCGGTGACCACATGCTGATGGCCGAGGTGCGCGCCGAGGACGGCGACGCGCTCGGCGAGATCATCTCCGAGGAACTGCTCGAAATCGACGGTGTCACTGCAGCGCACCCGTCGTTTCTCCAGGAACGGCTGAAATAAGCCTGTCGTCCGACAGGAGTCGCCACGCGGCGCTCTCCGTCGCCGGTTTGGGTTCTCCGTTTTGAGGCTGGCCCCCGTAGACACGAGTATGCCGACGTACGAACGTGAAGCGACGGTCGAATCGCCGTTCGACGACGTGTGGGCGTTTCACTCCCGCGTGTCCGGGCTCGAGGCAGTGACGCCCGACTGGCTGCACCTGCGCGTCGAACGCGTAATCGGGCCGGACGGCCGGCCGGATCCGGACATGCTCGAGCCCGGCTCGGAGGTCGCGCTGTCGATCCGACCGTTCGGTGTGGGGCCACGCCAGCACTGGACCTCGGTGATCACCGACCGCGAGCGCGAGGACGGGTCAGCGTACTTCCGCGACGAGATGGTCCACGGCCCGTTCGACCGGTGGGAGCACACGCACACCTTCTTCGCTGACGGCGATCGGACCGTCGTCCTGGATCGGGTCGACTACGAACTGCCGTTCGGGCCGCTCGGCGACGCCGCCGAACCGTTCTCGAAGCCGGGGTTCGAAGCCATGTTCCGGGCCCGCCACCGGCTGGCAAAAGCACGACTCGAGTAACAACGGTAGCTGGCGGGACGATTTCGTTATTCAGGGCTGGACGTGAAACTCGTTACAAGGACAGGTGACACAGTCTCCATTGTATCAGTGAACGAGGTCAGCAGTCTGATTGCGAACATTGTATCCGAGAATTGTTCAGTTGTTGTGTCGGACCCCTCGTTTTTGACAAGAGATACTGGACGGCTGTCCCCTTTGTTGAATACACTTGATGTAGACGATAGCGTATGGAAGACGAGCCTCAAACTCGCATCGACAATCCGGAACAACTCTGCGATACAATCGTTGAAATTGTAGACGTACTTGAAGCGAGCGAGACGATTGGAGAAGAGCAAGCATCTAAATTACGATCCAAGGTCTACCGCTCGATCGACACTACTAGAGAATAGGTCGAAAATTGGTCACTTCAATACTGCCACGCACAGTCAGACATCTGTCCTCCATAGAGGGTACCGCTCAGTTCGCACGCGTACTTAGCGAACTGTTCGAGTCAGTTCAGGTATAATTTCTGAATACAGAAATCGCGCTACTATCTACTGATACTGCGTCTCGGACCGTCAACATCACGGCTTGATTCGACACCTGAACCACGTCGGTTTTGCTTGCCGGGCCGCTACAGTGGGATATGTCCGAACGCGACGGGCTCGAGCGGCGGCGGCTGCTGGGGGCGCTGGGAGTCGGCGCGACAGCAGCTATCGCCGGCTGTCTCGGCGGCGAAGGTGATGGGTCCGACGGTGACGACGAACAGGCACAGGTGTACGAACCCTCGATCGAGGGCGTCGAGGAAGGGCCAGTTGAGTTCACCGACTCGCAACGCTGTGACGTCTGTGGCATGCCGGTGACCAAGTACTTCGGCAACAGCCAACTCGTCCACGAAAACGGGCAGGCGGCCGTCTTTGATCTCCCAGGGTGTCTGTTCGCATACAAAGTGTCGTCAAGGCCCGATTCACCGATCCAAGGCGCGTGGACGACCGACTACGCGACCGACGAGCTCATCGACGCGACGACAGCTAACTTCGTCCTCATCACTGACAAAGAGGCCGCTGACGATCCAATGGGTATCGACCCACGCCCCTACGCCCACCGTAGCGACGCTGTCATGTTCCTCGAGAACTGGGAAGCCGAGGAGCTATCTCCCGAGGAGGACATCATCGTCGGACTCGAAGAGGTCGACATGGAGATCGCGAAGATCTACCGCGAGTCGCGCCTCCCCGACGAGTAACGCGTCGTCTCGTCGTCGTCTCGTCGTCGCTGCGAGTGATTTCGGTACCGTTTGGGTGCTCGAGCGAGTGCGATCGGTGTGACCGTCGACCGCCGCGTGACGCCGGCCGCTGCCCTCGCCGTCGCGGTGATCGCGACGAGCACCAGCGCGATTCTGGTGCGCTGGAGCGCGGCCCCGAGTTCGGTCGCGGCCTTCTACCGCGTGCTGTTTACCACGGCGCTGGTCGCGCCGCTGGCCGTCACACGCCACCGAGCCGCCTTCGCGCGGCTCTCGCGTCGCGATCTCGCCGGCGCCATCGTCGCCGGGCTCGCGCTGGCGGTCCATTTCGCGGCCTGGTTCGAGAGCCTCGCACACACCACCGTCGCCGCGAGCGTCACGCTCGTCCAGAGTCAGCCGATCTTCGTGGCCCTCGGCGCGACCCTCCTGCTGGACGAACGACTCACGCGCGGTACGGTCGTGGGTATCGCCGTGGCGATTGGCGGAACCGCTGCGATGTCACTGGGCGGGGCGAGCAGGGCGGCCCTCGCGGACGCGACGCTGTACGGCAACGCGCTGGCGCTGCTGGGCGCGGTGACCGTCGCCGGCTACGTGCTCGCGGGCCGCTCGATCCGCCAGCGTGTCCCGCTCTTTCCGTACGTAACCGTCGTCTATGGCGCCTGCGTGGTCGCGCTGTTCTTCCTCGTCTCCGTCCAGGGCCACGCATACGTCGGCTATCCCGCTCGCGAGTGGCTGCTCTTTCTCGGTCTGGCCGTCGGTCCCGGCATCTTCGGACACACCGTGAGCACCTGGGCTCTCGAGCACCTGGAGTCAGTCGTCGTCAGCGTCGCCTGGCTCGGCGAACCGGTGGGCGCGACCCTGCTCGCGCTCGTCCTGCTCGCGGAAGTGCCCGACGCGGTCACGGTCGCCGGCGGTGCTGTCGTGATACTGGGGGTCGCCGTGACGACGCTCGAGCGCGAACGCCGCGGGCCGACGGACGACTAACGCCGTACCCGCCTGTCTGTTCGAGCCGATCGGCCGACAGTTATTAGAGTGGCTAGCATTATCGTGTCCTGTGGTACCAATGTCCGATCACGAGCTGACGGACTTCCTGATACTGCGATCACTGGACGAACCGATTTCCGAGGACGAACTCGAGGCAGCCGGTGAGCAGTCCGGCGACGCCCTCCAGGAACTGCGGGAGGAAGGCACCGAGATCCGGTGGGTCGAATCCGAAGTCATGACCGACGAGGACGGACGGGTTACGGGCACGTTCTGTCACTATCGGGCCGAAAGCGAGGACGCGATCCGCGAACACGCCGACCGGGCTGGCCTCCCCGCGACGCGCATCGATCGCCGTGGGGAGCCCCTCGCGGGCGAGTAACGGCGCACAAAAAATCGAGTTCCGGCGTTATTCGACGTCGACCTCGCCGACCGCGTCGAGTTGCGACTGGTCGAGGTAGACGCCCATCTCTTCTCTGGCGACGAACTCGACGGTCTGAGTCTCGCCTTCCTCAGCAGTGAAGTCCGAGCGGACGTGCGTGTTCCACTCGTTCGTCTGGCCGCCGCTGGCGATCACGAAGTTGTGACCGGGCAGGGGTTCGTAGTTCCGATTCTCTGCCTCCGGCTGGTGTTGTCCGATCGCGTTCTCCCACTCGACCGCGTAGGTCTCGCCCGCCTCGAACTCGAGCGTCGGGTTCGTCTCGTCGGCGATCGCGTCGGGACTCCGCCCGACCCACTGGCCCTCCTCGAGGGTAAGCGAGTACGTCTCGGCCGGCTCGCCGAGTTCGGTGGCCGGCAGCGTAACGGTGACCTCCTCGTCGCTGCCGTCGATCGTGACCGTGTCCGTGATCCGTTCGTGGCCGTAGGTCCGGATCTCGAGGTCGTACTCGCCGTCCTCGAGAAGATCGAACCGGGCGACCGCTCGCTCGTCTTCCTCCTCCTCCGGCGGGCTCGGCCGGGCGGCGACGTTCGAGAACGAGTGTCTATCGCCGAGATAGACTTCGGCACCGAGGGGATCGCCGTTTTCTCGCTCGACGTTGACCACCAGTTCGTGGACCTCGTCCGGACTGATCAGTTCGACTGGGCCGCGCATCTGGGCCGGATGCGGCTGACAGAAGTACTCCGACATCTCCTCCTGGGGAGTGAACTCGAGGGACGTCGTCGCGCCCTGTTCGGTCAGCGTCTCCGTCGACTCGAGGATTTCGCCCTCCCCGTTGACGGCGTCCCCGCTGGTGATGTTGAAGTTGTGGGTCGCGCCGTCACCGTTCGTCCAGATGACCTCGTGCTGTTCGCCTTCGATCAATCGCAGCGTCGGGTTCGAGACGGCGTCGACCTCGTCCGGTGCGATCCCCATCCAGCCGCCGACGATGCCGAGCAGCTGGAAGGTGCGGCCCTCGCCGTCGTTCTGGGTGGCGGGTAACGCGACATCGAGGTCGCGATACGCGGCCGCGTGACCGGCGGTCGCCGCCGTCCCGGCGATCGTCGCCGTTCCCTTCAATACGCCGCGGCGTGAGACCGCCTCGCGTGAGCGTTGTTCGTTCGTCATAGGTGTATCGTGTCTCGTTCGGTGTCGGTTGTGTGTCAGGCGTCCATCGAGAACACGGCGAGCGTGTTCCCGCGCGGTCCCTGTCGGAGCCAGCCGCTGCCACCGACCTGGACGGCGACGTACTGTTTCTCTTCGCCGGGGTCGTACCAGCTCATCGGCGAGGCGCTGATCGGCACGTCGAACTCGTGTCGCCAGAGACGCTCGCCGCTCTCGCCGTCGTAGGCGAGGAAGTTCCCCTTCTGGGTGCCGTTGAAGACGAGTCCCGTCGCGGTCGACAGTGACCCGCCCCACATGTAGCGTTCGTCCTCGCTCTCGATCCAGTCGCGCCAGACGCGCTCGCCCGTGGCCGGATCGACCGCCGCGAAGGCGGTGATCGCCCCGTTCCACTCGTCGGGGAATTCGCTGGCCGGATCGTCGAGGTTGCCGCCCCAGTAGGGGTTCCCCTGGTCGTACTCCTCGTAGCGCCAGTAGAGGTCCTGTGGGTAGTTCTGGTGGATGACGTACACGTACCCCGTCTCGGGGTTGTACGACGGCGGCTGCCAGTCGTTGCCGCCCGGCGCGCCGGGGACGAACGGGATCCGCTCCTCCTCGCTGATGTGGGGGATCATCTCCCACATATTGATGTGCTGGCAGATCTCCTCGCTGCGCTCGTGGAGTTGGCCGGACTCGGCGTCCATCATGTACACCCAGCCGGTCTTGTCCGAGCCGACGACCATGTCCATCTCCCCGTCGTCGGTCTCCACGCCGCGAAGGAGCACCCGCGGTGCGACCGCGTCGTAGTCCCAGACGTCGTGGGGACTGCTCTGGAACCCCCACTGGAACTCGCCGCTCTCCAAGTCGAGCGAGATCGTCCCGCAGGTCGGGAAGTTCGGGCCCGGTCGCACCGTCCCGTCGAAGTCCGGGCCGGGGTTCGCGACCGCCGTGTAGAGGACGCCCTTCTCCTCGTCGATCGTCGGCGTCATCCAGGTCGTCCCACAGCCGTGTTCCCGACTCTGCCCGACCCACTCGTCCTCCGGGAGCGTGTCGGTCTGCCACTGTATCTCGCCGCTTTCGGCGTCGAGTGCAGCCTCGAATCCGAGCACGCCGTACTCGCCGCCGGCACTGCCCGTGTAGAGCGTCCCGTCGTGGATCACGGGGGCCCACGTCGCGGAGTAGCCCTCCTCGTGGTCGGCCGTGCTCGTATACCAGACCTCCTCGCCGGTGTACCGGTCCAGCGCGACGACGCCCGAATCGAGCGTCGTCATATACACCTTGTCGCCGTAGACGGCTGCCCCGCGGTTGTTGTCGTCACAACAGAGTTCGACGCCGACCGGCGGCGCGTAGGTGTAACTCCAGAGGACCTCCCCCTCGCGGGGGTCGATCGCTTTCATGTGGTTGGGCCCGTTCGTCTGGTACATGACTGGCGGGTCGCCCGGAATCACGATGGGCGTCCCCTCCATGCTCGAGCCCGTCCCGACCGACAGCTCGTACTCGAGCTCGAGGTCGGAGACGTTGTCGGGCGTGATGACGTCGGCGGTCGTGACCCGGTGTTGTTCGTAGTTGCCGCCGTACATGAGCCACGACTCGGGATCGTCCCCCGTGTTGCTCAGCATCTCTTGGTCGACATCGACCTCCGGAATGCGGTCCGTGTCGTGTTGTTCGGTGACCGAGTCGTCAGGGCCTCCGACCAGCGTATAGCCGTCTTCGATCTCCTGTAGTTCGATGTTCCGTGCAGCCTCAACGGCCTTGTCGTTGCGTAGTGCCACGCGTAATCACCTCAGTTCGCTCGGCGCGCGCATGTCGTCCGTGACGTAGAAGACGGTGTGTAACAGCTCCTCCTGGCTGACGATCTGGACGGCCGACCCCGCCGTGAGCGCGGCGGTCAACTGTTCGTCCGTGAGCTGTCCGTCCCCGGCGAGATCGCAAGCGGCAGTCGCCGAGACGAACAGCCCGCCCAGCATCGCCTTTACGTATCTGACCGCGTCGTCGAGGATCTCGTCGGTGACCAGTACCTCGTTTTGCCAGAGGTGTCTGTCGAGCCCGTCGATCCACAGCAATGCCCCACCCATCGCGCGCTGATGAAGCGGCGGGACAGTATCGGTCTCGAACTCGACGCCCGCCGGGATCTGGTTCGACGGGACCCAGCGGGCGAGTCGTTCGTCGTTGTTCGCCACGTCGATCAACAGCGCCGTCTTCTCTTCCTCGTCGAACCCGACCTCGTCGAGCGCCGACGAGAGCGGGTCCGCCAGCACCAGTTCGCGTGTCGTCGCCTCGATGTGCTCTGCCGTAAAGCGCGGCAGGTTCTCGTCGAGGCTCTCGAAGAACCCGACCTTGAGCAAGTGGTTATACAGTCGCCAGCCTGGTGTGGCGACCTCCGTATACAGTCCGCTCGGCCCGTCCGGAACGCCAGCGTCGCGAACGGCGGGTAGGCGCCGAAGCTCGTCCGCGACGTTCGCGCGCTCCCGCTCGAGCAACTCGTAATCGAGGTTCCCGGCGAGATCGGCCCGGATCGCTTCGCCCCGCGAGGCGAACGCCGAGTCGGACTGCGGTTCGATCTGTCCTGCGAGTCGGTCCCACGTCATCGCCCCTTCCCCTCGGGTGTCGACTCCGAGGGCCGTCGCCAGATCGCGTTGGTCCGCGACCGTCATGTCTACCGCAGTGGATATGTGTGGCATGATACCACGACACTAAGACTGGCATTACGTATTTTGATAATGCTTATCAAAGAATTCGGGAGCGATAGGGGATAGCTAAACGAGTCTCTCTTTCGGGACGAGTAACAGCCAACGTAAGCAACCAGTTCGTACCGTTTCGTCTAACGCCGACAACAACTGTCGTGGCCCTCTGCCGGCGTGAATGGAGCAGTTATACCGCGCGTACGAGGCCCTTACTGCTCGGTCAACGACCACCGATCTCGACAGGGACCGTCACTGGCTGGCGACGCCGCTTATTGTCGTATCCACGGTATCGATTTTTCACCGTCCGGCGCGTCGTCGCTAGTAGTGGTCGACGGTGATCGACGGTTCGAGTGTGCTCGCACGACTCGAGCAACCTGCGTACATCGGTGACAACCGATGTCTCCCGTGTACGGTGGTGAACGTCGCGATCGCGGTCGTCCTCGCGGTCGCGACCGCGGTCGTCGTCTCTGTTCCCGTCGGGGTTCTCGTCCTCGCCGTCGCGCTGGCCCTCGTTCGCCTTCGTGGCTACTTGATTCCGGGAACGCCGACGCTCACTCGACGATACCTCCCCGAGCGCGCCCTCGCGCTCGTGGGCAAGTCGCCGTCGTCCGGCCCGACGGTCGAGACGGTGTCGCCCGACGACCTCACGACCGTTCTGGCCGCTGCCGGCGTCGCGACCGCGAGCGGGGACGCGGTCGAACTGACGCCCGACTTTCGACGCCGGTGGAACGAACGACTCGCGAGCGACGACGCACTCGAGCCGAGCGCGGCCACGATCGGCTTGCTGTTCGGTGCAGACGAGGTCGACCGCCTCGATGACGTGTCGTTCGTTCTCGACGGGCAGCAGCGAGTACGGTGGGAATCGATCGCGGCGCTCGCGGCGGACGTCCCCGCAGCGGCCGCGCTCCGATCCCGGATCGACGGCTGGGACGACCTCGCGGTTGACGAGCGCCGTGACCTTCTGACGGGGTTGCGACTGTTGCGCTCGCAGTGTCCGGTCTGTGGCGACGCGGTGACCACGACGGCCGAGCGACTCGAGCACTGCTGTCGGCGGCCTCGTATCGGGATCCGATCGCGGTGCGACGGGTGCGATCGGCCGCTGGCCGAACTCGTCGTCACGGAGACGACGGCCGAGCCGTGGCTCGAGGTGGCCGGGACGACGACGGACGGCTCGGGAGCCGATCCGTAAGCGCCGCTCCGCTGGCGAGGATCAGTCGTCGGCCGCAGGATCGGCGGTCTCGCCGAGCGGTTCGACGTCGACTTCGATCTCCGCGGCGGCAGCCTTGTATTCGGGGATCTTCGCCCGCTCGTCGAGCACGTGATTCGTCAGCTTGTTCGCCGAAGCGGCGGCGAAGTGTGGCGTCGTCCAGACGACGCCCTCCTTCGTGTCCTCGGTGACGTGGGCCTCGAGCGTGATCTCGCCGCGTCGCGAGTGCAGCTTTACGTACTCGCCGTCCTCGATCCCGTAGCGCTCGGCGTCGGCAGGGTGGACGTCGACGAAGTTTTCCGGCGTCTGGCGGTTGAGCGTCGGCGAGCGCGTGCTCATCGTCCCGGTGTTGTAGTGTTCCTCGAGTCGCGCGGTCGTGAGGATCAGCGGGTACTCGTCGTCGGGCGTCTCCGCCGGCGGGGTGTGTTCGACACCCTCGATGTGGCCGCGGCCGCTCTCGGTCTCGAATTCGTCCTCGTAGAGGAACGGATCGCCTTCGTCGCCGGGTTCGTAGCAGGGCCAGTGCAGTCCCTCCTCGCCCAGCAGATCGTAGGTCATCCCGTGGTAGCTCGGACAGACCTGCCGGAGTTCCTCGAAGATCTCCTCGGGATTCTCGAAGTCGAACCCTTCCTCGAACAGGCGCGTCCCGACTTCGGTCAGGATCTCGCGGTCGTGGTTGGTGTTCTCGTGGACCTTCCCGACGCCGCGCATCCGCTGGACGCGCCGATCAGTGTTCGTGACGGTGCCGCCGCGTTCGGCCCAGGTCGTCGCCGGGAGGATCACGTCGGCGTACTCCGCGGTCTCGGTCGGGAAGATGTCCTGGACGACCATAAACTCGAGATCTGCGAGCCGTTCGGCGACGCTGTTGGCGTCAGGTTCGCTCATCACGGGGTTTTCGCCCATGACGTACAGCCCCTTGATCGAGTCACCCGCCTCGTAGGAGATCTCGACGTTCGTGAGTCCGGGCTCGTCGGGGATTTCGAAGCCCCAGACGTCCTCGACCGATTCGCGGGCCTCGTCGTCGTCGACCAGCTGGTAGCCCGGCAGGACGTTCGGCATCGCGCCGACGTCACAGGTCCCCTGGACGTTGTTCTGGCCGCGCAGCGGGTTGACGCCCGTACCGGGACGGCCGAGGTTGCCCGTGATCAGCGCGAGGTTGATCTCGTTTTGCACGTTGTCGACGCCGCAGGCGTGCTGGCTCATCCCCATCCCGGTGAAGATGGCCGCGTTGTCGGCCGTGGCGTATTTTTCGGCGGCCAGTTCGATGTCCTCGAGCGGAACGCCGCACTCCTCGGCGGCTGCCTCCTTGTCGAAGTCTTCGAGCGTCTCTTTGAGGTGGTCAAACCCCTCGGTGCGTTCCTCGACGAACTCCTCGTCGATCCAGCCGTCGTCGGGATGTTCCGCGTGGTGCTCGAGGATCGTCTTCAGGACGATGTTCAACAGCGGAATGTCGGTCCCTGGATTCAACTGGAGATGCTGGTGGCGGTCGGTGTCGTCGATCTGGAACGATCGCGTCGTCTTGTTCGCGTGTGGGTCGACCTGAATGACGGTCGCCCCATCCAGCACTGCCTGTCGGAAGTACTGGCTGTTCGCGATCGGATGTTGCTCGCCCGGATTCGCCCCCTGAATCCAGAACACGTCGGCCTCCTCGCGGAGGTCGCGCATGCTGTTGGTCATCGCCCCCGCGCCCAGGCTGGTCCGCAGCGCCCAGACCGTCGAGGCGTGACACATCCGCGTGCAGTTGTCGACGTTGTTGGTGCCGTATCGGCGGGCGAGTTTCTGCAACAGGTAGTTCTCCTCGTTCATCGTCTTCGAGGAGCCGAAAAAGCCCATCGCGTCCGGGCCGTGCTCGTCGCGGATTCGCTCGAGTTCGTCGACGATGTATTCGTACGCTTCGTCCCAGGAAGCCTCGCGGAGGTCGCCGTCGTCGTCTCTGATCAGCGGGTCGGTGAGCCGATCCTCGTGGTCGACCACCTCGGTCGCCGCCCCGCCTTTGATGCAGATCCGGCCCTCGTTGACCGGGGCATCACCCCACGGCATGAACTGAACGTCACCGGGCTCGTCACCCGGCTGTACTTTGATTCCACAGCCGACGCCACAGTACGGACAGATCGTCTTGACTGGCTCTTGTTGGTCACTAGACATTGTGATATCTCCAGGTGTCGCACCCGTTACGCGGAACCAACTATCTGTATGTGCATGAGGTTTTCTACCACATAGCTGGTACGAGTGACGGCTGCTCCATCGTCTGGCGTCACGGCTCGGGAGGGAAACGCTGACGGCCACCTGTGTGAAACTACCGCACGATGGAGCTCACGCGTTCGCTCGTTGAATCCGAAGCACGCGACTATCGAGAGCAAGAGCCGCTGTATCCCGTCGAGGCGGAGCAACTCGAGACGCTCCCGGCCGCGTTCGAGTCCGGTGAGTACGGCCGCCGAGACGCGGTCTGGGTCATCAGATGGTATTATCGGCGCTTTCTCGGCGCGTATCCAGACACCAAGCGGCGGGACGCAGAAGAGCGCTTCTGGCACAACGACTTCGAGGCCGTCCGTGACGCGATCGCGGCCGCCGTCGACGCGGCCGATGCTGCCACGATGATCGACGCGCTGACCGCCCTCGAGGCCGTCGATGTCCCCGTCGCCTCGGCATTTTGTATGTTCATCGATCCCGACGCGTACGTCGTGGTCGGCCCCGGCGTGTGGGCGGCGCTTCGGGAGGCGGGTGAACTCTCCCAGCCGTATCCGGACCCGCCGTCGGTGTCGCAGTACGAGACCGCCCTCGAGCGCTGTCGCTCGCTGGCCGACCGCTTCGACTGTGACCTGTGGACGCTGTACCGGGCGCTCTGGCGGCTGTCGGCGTGACGAACGTGAGCCAGTCGCGTGCGGGAGGTTTTTCCACGCTCTCGACGAACGCTCGGCCATGCACCCCGAGACCCGAACCGAGCGCACGGGCCTCGTCCTCGCGGGCGGTCACTCGACGCGCTTCGGCGACCAGGACAAAGCTGTCGCCGACCTCGCCGGCACGCCGATGATCCGGCGCGTCGTCGACCGACTCGAGCCGATCGTCGACGAGATCGTCGTCAACTGCCGGGACGAGCAGGTGTCGCCGATCGACGCGGCACTCGAAGGCGGCCCCGATGTCTCGTTCGCGATCGATCCAGTCCCCGACCGCGGCCCGATGGCGGGGATCATGACTGGGTTACGCGAGGCCACGGGGGAGTACGCCGTCGTCGTCGCCTGCGATATGCCCTTCGTCGATCCCGACTTCGTCGACTACCTCTTCGACCGCGCGGCCGGTCACGACGCCGCAGTCCCGCGACTCGACGACCAGTGGTTCCAGACCACCCAGGCCGTCTATCGGGCCGCGCCCATGGCCGCTGCCTGCGAACGTGCGCTCGAGCGCGACGAGCGAAAGATCATCGAACCGCTGTTCGACCTCGACTACATCGTCGTCGATGAGGACGAGATCCGCGAGCGAGCAACGCTCGAGACCTTCGAAAACGTCAACACCCACGACGAACTCGAGGCGGCCGCCCGGCGACTCGAAGACTAAGACTGTCCGTCTGATGCGGATTCCTGTCAATCAGTGCCGGTACAACCGCGACCGTCCTGCGGTCCCACCGGTACACAGTTACAGCAGACCGTCTGAGTGTTCACCGCTCGAGCACCTGAATTACCGGATCGTCGTCGATCATTCGCGCCAGCACCACGCGGTTCACGGAGGGGGCCTGCTCGAGTACCGTCGTCGCGATCTCCTCGGCGTTCCGCCGGTGAGTCGCGCCGTCGACCTTGTTGAGTAGCGGAACGACCACTGCCCCGTCCGGAACCCCTTTCAGCCCGCCGCGCTCGCTCGCGAGCACCGCGGCCACGTCCTCGGTTCGGATCGTCTCGCCATGGTCGCGATCGGTGATCGCCACCACACGCTCCGGGCGGTGAACGTGCTCGGCAGTGAGCGGTTTCCCGACGACCTGGACGCTCGCGATCGGAACTACCGTCTCGGTGCGCTCCGGGAGTTGCGGTTCGTGATCGCCCGGGGCCTTGAACTCGCGTGTTCGCGCACCGTCGGCTTTGACCAGCACGACGTCGGCGACATCGGCCGCGGCGAGGTCGTCGATCGCCTCGGGGTCGTAGCCGACGTACCGGTCCTCGCCTTCCCGTTCCGGGACGACGCCGACCGGCCATGCATCCGCTCGCTCGAGGGCTGCAACCGGGTCGTCAGTCACGACGACTTCTTCGACGTGGCGGTCGAAAATCGGGATCCGAACCGTCGCCGTCACGACTGCCTGATGGGTCGAATCGCCGGCCCGGGCAGCCAGCGTATACAGCGTCGTCTTTTTGCCGCCGGCACCGACGACAGCGACGACGCCGGAGTCGGCTCGAAGGGCCTCACAGATGTCCATATCGGCGCTACGACAGGTGTCGTCTAATCGTTTGGGACCACGTCGGGTCCCTCGAGTCACTGATTTGCTCGCACGCCGTCTGATCGGTCGGCATGCGAACGGTTCCTGTATGTTAGCTGGTTCGGATCCGAACCACTAATGCCGATGGCGCGATAAGCGAATACAGGTCTTATTGATGTCATCCCCAGAGACGCAGCCCCACGAGCAAACCGCCGACGCCTGCCCTGTCATCGCCTCCCTCGAGCAGATCGGCTCCAAATGGCGGCTTGCCGTCTTGCACGAACTGCTGGATGGCGAGCAGCGGTTCAACGAACTGAAACGGTCGACCGGCGCGAACGCACGGACTCTCTCGCGCGTCCTCGACGACCTCGGCGAGATGGGATTTGTCGAACGTCGCCTCGAAGAAGACGCCCCGATCGCGACGTACTACAGTCTCACCGACAAGGGCGAATCGCTCGAGCCGGTCTTCGGCGAAATCGAGTGCTGGGCCGGGTCCTGGCTCGACGAGAGCGAGCTCGAGTAACGTCGGACGATACTATCTCGGCTTCCCCGCAGGGCTCGCAGTCGTACTGACTCCGGCACTGGCGACCACCGGACGACCTCAGCCGTCGGTCTCGAGTTCGACTAACTCGAGCGACCGGTCGAGATGGCAGACCTCGTGTGGCGGGTCGCCGATGATCTCTCGAATGCGGTACTCCTCGTCGAAGTCGACGCCGTCGGGCACACAGTACTCGTGGCTCGGACACGCGACGTACGGACAGGGGCCGGGAAGGCGTGTCTTGCTGCCGGCGAAGGCACCTTTTCCGGTGATGTTCGCGCGCGTGGGCGCGGGTTCGACTTCGACGGCACGAACCCCGCCGTCGTGCATCGCACACTCGAGAGTCTGGGCGTTCTCGCGGATCCCGGTGACGCGGTATTTGGTGCCCGGCTCGAGATTGAGACACTGACTGCGGTAGGGACAGCCGGCGCAGGCGTCGGCTTCGCCCTCGTAGACGAACTCGGTTCCCGGTTCGGCCAGCCGGGAGCCGATGAGCGTAACGGTCGACATGGGAATCGATAGTTGCCACTGGCGGTTAAGGGTCACGTCCCGACGGAATAAATCGGGACGCGAGTTGCGGATGGATCAGTCGTCGCAATTCTCGCCGGTCAACTCGTCGAGGCGCTCGAAATACGCCTCTCGCGACACCTGATACAGCTCCCGGTAGTCGATCTCGCCGGCGTCGAACTGCCGCGCGAGTTCGACGGTCCGTTCGATGGCCGCCTCGCGGGTCGGGACGCGCAGCGTCTCGTCCAGTGAGACGTCCGGCTCGAGATAGAGCGTGACGAACCAGTCCTCGGAATCGGCGGTATCGGCGGGATTGACGCCTGGACGACGGGTTCGCTTGCCGTGGGTGAGATACAGCGTCGGGAGACACGGTGCGGGAAAGTCCGCGGCGTTGAACACGTCAGGTCGATACGCGAGGACGAGTCGGCCATCGGTCCCCTCACTCCAGACTTCCCAGCCGTCCGGCACGCTCGAGCGATCGATGCCACCGTTTCCGTCCGAATCCGGCATGCCAGTCGGTAGGCAGGCCGGCCGTATATACTGCCGGACAGGAGACCGTGGCCACCCGATCGCAACTGTCGTCGCCGCTGTGGAGCAGTCGGACCGGGAACTCACTCGCCCCGACGCCTCCCGAGCCGAACGTGTGTCGCGGGCCCACGGCGTGGCGCGCGCGAGACAACATCGGCCATTGCAGGCCCACAACTTATGTAATAGATCGCCGAATGTGTGGTGTGATACCTACTATCAACATAGGATTCTGGCAGTATTTTCCTGGAATTAAGTTCTGGTAAATACCTTTTGGGGCTAAGGCTAAGTAGCTGGATTACTCACTCATTAAATACTATCGGTATCCGTTCGGCGGACCGATCCACTCCGCGCCCGTCCCCGGCGCGCCGTTGCTCGATGCCCGAAAGGGTGTCACGCGACGGAAAGTGGCAATAGGTGACACATGACACGACCGACAGCCGCCCACGAAAAGGGTACGCTCCCCGGGATGACACTCGAGGAGCCAGCATTACTTTCACCGACACGAGACGAGTCGACTCCGTCACGCCGGGTGACGCGACGCGATGGCGTTGAGCGGTTCGGCCGCGAGCCGACTCGGGCAGGTCGAACGACGTCCACATCTACGTCCGGTGCGATCCCGGACGACCGCAACCGGGGGAACCCGCAACCAACGATACCATGACCGGTGACATCGAGACACTCGAGCAGCTCAGTACGGATTACAAGGAATCGATGCCCGCAGACCTGCGGGAAACCAAGTCCTTCGACTGGTACCTCGAAGCCGTCTACGAGGACCCGAAGATCGCCCGCAACGCCCACCAGCGCGTCGCGGACATGTTCGACTACTACGGGACCACCTACGACGAAACCGAAGGGATGGTCGAGTACCAGCTCGCGAGCGAAGATCCGCTGGGCGACGGCGAGAACACCTTCTACGGGAAGGTGATCCACCAGTCGATCCACGAGTTCGTCAACAAGGTCAAATCGGGAGCCAGACGGCTGGGCCCCGAGCGGCGGATCAAGCTCTTGCTTGGCCCCGTCGGCTCCGGGAAGTCCCATTTCGACAAGCAGGTACGGCGGTACTTCGAGGACTACACGCTCCGGGACGAGGGCCGGATGTACACCTTCCGGTGGACCAACCTCTGTGACGTCATCCAGGACCAGGATCCGGCCGACGACGTCGTCCGCTCGCCGATGAATCAGGACCCGCTCGTCTTGCTCCCGCTTGAGCAGCGCCAGCGGGTCATCGACGATTTAAACGAGAACCTCGACGCGCCCTACACCATCCAGAACGAGCAGGCACTGGATCCGGAAAGCGAGTTCTACATGGACAAGCTGCTGGCCTACTACGACGACGACCTCCAGCAGGTCTTAGAGAACCACATCGAGATCGTCCGCTTCGTCGCCGACGAGAACAAACGTCAGGGACTGGAGACCTTCGAACCCAAGGACAAGAAAAACCAGGACGAGACCGAACTCACTGGCGACGTCAACTACTCGAAGATCGCCATCTACGGCGAATCCGACCCGCGCGCGTTCGACTACTCGGGGGCGTTCTGTAACGCGAACCGCGGGATCTTCTCCGGCGAGGAACTGCTCAAACTGCAGCGGGAATTCCTCTATGACTTCCTGCACGCGACCCAGGAACAGACGATCAAACCCAAGAACAACCCGCGGATCGACATCGACCAGGTGATCGTCGGGCGGACGAACATGCCCGAGTACAAGGACAAGAAGGGCGACGAGAAGATGGAGGCGTTCAACGACCGTACCAAGCGGATCGACTTCCCCTACGTCCTCTCCTACGAGGACGAGGCCAGCATCTACAACAAGATGTTGAACAACGCCGACGTCCCCGACATCAACGTCGAACCTCACACGCTCGAGATGGCGGGGCTGTTCGGTGTGCTTACGCGGATCGAAGAGCCCGACACCGAGACTGTCGACCTGCTCTCGAAGGCCAAAGCCTACAACGGCGAGATCGACGAAGGCGACGACATCGACGTCAAGAAGCTCCGCGAGGAGGCAGAGAGCAAAGCCGAGATCGGCGAGGGGATGGTCGGCGTCTCGCCGCGCTTCATCGGCGACGAGATCGCCGAGGCGATCATGGATTCGAAACACCGCCAGCGTGGCTTCCTCTCGCCGTTGACGGTATTCAACTTCTTCGAGGAGAACTTAGAGCACCACGGCTCGATCCCCGAGGACAACTTCGAGCAGTACTACCGCTACCTCGAGACGGTCCGCGAGGAGTACAAAGAGCGCGCCATCGAGGACGTCCGCCACGCGCTGGCCTACGACATCGACGAGATCCAGCGCCAGGGCGAGAAGTACATGGACCACGTGATGGCCTACATCGACGACGACACGATCGAGGACGAACTCACGGGCCGCGAACAGGAGCCCGACGAGACGTTCCTCCGGTCGGTCGAGGAGAAACTCGACATCCCCGAGGATCGCAAGGAAGACTTCCGCCAGGAGGTCTCGAACTGGGTCTCCCGACGCGCCCGCGAGGGCGAGGCGTTCAACCCACAAGACAACGAACGCCTGCGCCGCGCACTCGAGCGCAAGCTCTGGGAGGACAAGAAGCACAACATCAACTTCTCCGCGCTGGTCAGCGCCAACGAGTTCGACGACGACGAACGCTCGTCGTGGATCGACGCACTGATCGAACAGGGCTACTCCGAGGAGGGAGCCAAGGAAGTACTCGAGTTCGCCGGCGCGGAGGTCGCCAAAGCCGAGATGGAAGACTAACATGCCACGAGGAACCGACTACGTCCGTGACGCCGACCGCGCCCTAGAGGAGACCTACGAGGAGCCGATGAGCCTCGCGGCGTACGTCGACCGGATCTTCGAGAACCCGTCGATCGCCTCCCACGCCTCGAAGTATTTGCTCGAGGCGATCGAGGCCGCCGATACCCGGACCGTGGTCGAGGAAGGCGAGGAGAAAGAGCGGTATCGCTTCTTCGACGATCCGCACAACGACGGCGAGCACGCCATCCTCGGCAACA
Source organism: Haloarchaeobius amylolyticus (assembly GCF_042678045.1). Classification (GTDB taxonomy): domain Archaea; phylum Halobacteriota; class Halobacteria; order Halobacteriales; family Natrialbaceae; genus Natrinema; species Natrinema amylolyticus_A. The sequence goes on along the minus strand of NZ_JBHUDI010000009.1, from coordinate 104,299 downwards.
CCGAGGTGTTGAACGGGTTCGTCGACGATCTACGGTCGATCGCCGCCGGCCGGGCGAAAGACGAGAAGATCATCTGGTTCGAGGGACCGACCGCGACCGGCAAGTCCGAACTCAAGCGCTGTCTGGTCAACGGACTGCGCGAGTACTCGAAGACGCCCGACGGCCGCCGGTACACCGTCGAGTGGAACGTCACGACCGCCGACGCCGGCGAACGTGGCCTGAGCTACGGCGGCGACGCCACTGCAGCCGACGAACAGAACTGGTACGAAAGCCCCGTGCAGGCCCACCCACTGTCTGTCTTCCCCGAAGATGTCCGCGCGGACGTGCTCGCCCAACTCAACGACGAACTCGACGATCACGTCCCGGTCCAGGTCGACGCACAGCTCGATCCGTTCTCCCGGGAGGCCTACGACTACCTCGAGGAACGGTACCGCCGGGAAGGCGAGGACGAGCTGTTCTCGGCGATCGCCGACGAGGACCATCTCCGGGTGAAAAACTACGTCGTCGACGTCGGCCAGGGCGTCGGCGTCCTCCACAGCGAGGACGACGGCCCGCCGAAAGAACGGCTCGTCGGCTCGTGGATGCACGGGATGCTCCAGGAACTCGACTCGCGCGGGCGCAAGAACCCGCAGGCGTTCAGTTACGACGGCGTCCTCTCGCAGGGCAACGGCGTGCTGACGATCGTCGAGGACGCGGCCCAACACGCCGACCTGCTCCAGAAGCTGCTGAACGTCCCCGACGAGCAGTCGGTGAAACTGGACAAAGGGATCGGGATGGACGTCGACAGCCAGCTCCTGATAATCTCGAATCCCGATCTGGAGGCCCAGCTCAACCAGCACGCCGACCGCAACGGGATGGACCCGCTGAAAGCGCTCAAACGGCGGCTGGACAAACACCGCTTCGGGTATCTGACGAACCTCTCGCTCGAGACGGAGCTAATTCGCCGCGAACTGACTGGTGAGACGTCGGTCTGGGAGGCCGAGAGCTACGACGAACTCGCCGATCGGATCCGTGCGCCGGTGCGGGTAACGGTCAAAGGTAGCGACGGCGAGGCGCGTGTCCAGGAGTTCGCACCGCATGCGATCGAGGCGGCCGCGCTGTACGCGGTCGTCACGCGACTGGACGAGGAAGACCTCCCGAACGGACTGGATCTCGTCGACAAGGCGCTGATCTACGATCAGGGCTACCTGCAGGAGGGCGACAGCCGCCGCGAAAAGGACGAGTTCGACTTCGACGACGACGGGGCAGACGGCGACCACGGGGTTCCCGTGACGTACACTCGGGACACGCTCGCTGAATTGCTCCAGACCGACCGCGACCGCCATCACCCCGAGCTGCCGGTCGAAGACGTGGTCATGCCCCGCGACGTGTTAAACGCCATGGTCGAGGGGCTGGCCGACGCACCGGTGTTCTCGTCGGGCGAGCGCTCGGAGTTCGAAAACCGCGTCGTCCCCGTGAAAAACTACGTCTACGACCAGCAGGAGTCCGACGTCATCGAGGCCATCATGCACGATAAACGCGTCGACGAAGAGACCGTCGCCGAGTACGTCGAACACGTCTACGCCTGGGAGACCGACGAGCCGCTGTACAACGACCGCGGCGAGCGCGTCGAGCCCGATCCGCTGAAGATGAAGCTGTTCGAGGTCGAACACCTCGGACGGTTCTCCGAGGCCGAATACGAGGGGAACCTCCCTCGCGAGAGCGTTCGGAACTTCCGACGCGAGAAGGTCATCACGTCGCTGAACCGCCACGCCTGGGAGCACCGCGACGCCGACTTCTCCGTCGAAGACGTCGATCTGACGGCGATTCCGGTGATCAAAACCGTCCTCGAGAGCCACGACTGGGACGACGTCGAGCGCACCTTCGAGGACTTCGACCCGCGACAGTGGGACGACCCGCCGAGCGGCACCGAGACGGCGACGGTCAAATCGGACACGATCGACACGATGGTCGACCTCTTCGGCTACTCGGAGGCGTCGGCCGAACTGACGAGCAGACACGTCATGGGACAGGTGAGCTACCGATGGGACTGAGAGACGACCTCGAGCGATTCCGTGAAGTCGGCGAAGAGCGCCGCGAAGATCTGTCCGACTTCATCCAGTACGGCGAGCTCGGCCGGAGCGGTCCGGGCGAGATCAACATTCCGGTGAAGATCGTCTCGCTGCCGGAGTTCGAGTACGATCAGCGCGACAAAGGCGGCGTTGGACAGGGCGAAGACGGCACGCCCGACACCGGCCAGCCGGTCGGGCAGCCACAGCCCCAGCCGGGCGACGACGACGGCGAGGACGGCGAACCCGGCGAGGAAGGCGGCGAGCACGAGTACTACGAGATGGACCCCGAGGAGTTCGCCGAGGAACTCGACGAGGAACTCGGGCTCGACCTCGATCCGAAGGGCAAGACGGTCGTCGAGGAAAAAGAGGGGCCGTTTACGGATCTCACCCGGACCGGTCCCAACAGCACGCTCGACTTCGAGCGGATGTTCAAGGAGGGGCTCAAGCGCAAGCTCGCGATGGACTTCGACGAGGAGTTCCTCCGTGAACTCTGCAAGGTCGAGGACATCTCCCCGCGTGAGGTCTTCGAGTGGGCCCGCAACGAGAACCTCCCGGTGTCGATGGCCTGGATCGAAGAGGCCTACAAGGACATTCCCGACGAGGAACGCGGAAAGTGGGCCTCGATCGAGGAAGTCGAGACAAACGTCGAGCGCGAGGACGTCCAGCAGAAGATCCGCCGCGAGGGGATCGACCACGTCCCCTTCCGGCGCGAGGACGAACGCTATCGCCACCCCGAGATCATCGAGGAGAAAGAGAAGAACGTCGTCGTCGTCAACATCCGGGACGTCTCGGGCTCGATGCGCGAGAAGAAACGCGAACTCGTCGAGCGGACGTTCACACCACTGGACTGGTACCTCCAGGGCAAGTACGACAACGCCGAGTTCGTCTACATCGCCCACGACGCCGACGCCTGGGAGGTCGAACGTGACGAGTTCTTCGGTATCCGCAGCGGCGGCGGCACCAAAATCTCGAGCGCCTACGAACTCGCCGCCGAACTGCTCGAGGAGTATCCCTGGAGCGACTGGAACCGGTACGTCTTCGCCGCGGGTGACTCCGAGAACTCCTCGAACGACACGGGCGAGCGTGTGATCCCGCTGATGGAAGAGATTCCGGCCAACCTCCACGCCTACGTGGAGACCCAGCCAAGCGGCAATGCGATCAACGCCACCCACGCCGAGGAACTCGAGCGCCACTTCGGCACCGACGCCGACGATGTCGCGGTGGCCTACGTCAACGGCAAAGATGACGTCACCGACGCGATCTACGAGATCCTCTCGACGGAGAGTGAGACCGATGAGTAAACGAAACTCCAACGCGGACCGCTTCCGCAAACAGGCGATCGCCAGCGATCTCGAGGAACCGGTCGAGGAGGCCCGGAACCTCGCGCAGAAACTCGGCCTCGAGCCGTACCCGGTGAAATACTGGATCATCGACTACGACGAGATGAACGAACTCATCGCCTACGGTGGGTTCCAGTCGCGGTACCCCCACTGGCGGTGGGGCATGCAGTACGACAAACAGCAAAAGCAGGGCCAGTACGGCGGCGGGAAGGCATTCGAGATCGTCAACAACGACAACCCTGCCCACGCGTTCCTGCAGGAATCGAACACGCTCGCCGACCAGAAGGCGGTGATCACGCACGTCGAGGCCCACTCCGATTTCTTCGCGAACAACGACTGGTTCGGCATGTTCACGCGCGGCCAGTCCGACGAAGGACAGGTCAACGCCGCTGCCATGCTCGAGCGCCACGCGCGGGCGATCGACGAGTATATGTCCGATCCCGAGATCGACCGTGCCGAGGTCGAGAAGTGGATCGACCACTGTCTCAGCCTCGAGGACAACATCGACCAGCACCAGATCTTTACTCGCCGACTCGACGTCGACGGGCCGGCTGGCGCAGAACTCGACGAGGATCTGGCCGAGAAGCTAGACGAACTCGAGCTCTCCGACGAGATCAAAGGCGAGGTGTTCAACGAGGAGTGGATCGAGAAACTCGAGGACGAGGAGATCACCGCGAACTTCCCCGAACAGCCCCAGAAGGACGTGCTTGCGTTCGTCCGCGAACACGGCAAGCAGTACGACGACGAGGCCGGCCGGGCGGTCGAGATGGAGGAGTGGCAACGGGACATCCTCGATATGATGCGCGCCGAAGCCTACTACTTCGCCGCCCAGAAGATGACCAAGGTGATGAACGAGGGCTGGGCCGCCTACTGGGAGTCGACGATGATGACCGACGAAACCTTCGCCGGCGACGACGAGTTCCTCAATTACGCCGACCACATGGCCAAGGTACTCGCATCGGGCGGACTCAACCCCTACAGCCTCGGGATGGAACTCTGGGAGTACGTCGAGAACACCACGAACCGCCGGGAGGTTCTCGAACGACTGCTGCGCGTCGAGGGCATCTCCTGGCGCAACCTCACCGACGTCGTCGACTTCGACGACGTCCTCGCAACGCTCGAGCCGCCGGCAGCGCTCGCGACGATCTCCCCCGAGACGCTCGACGCGCTGGCGGAGATGCCTGACGAGTGGGTCGACCACGAGGCGCTCGAGCGCGCCCGCGCGGGCGAGATCGACGTCTCGAAATACCCCTGGAAGGTGCTGACCTACGAGGGGCTGGCCCGGCGACACTACTCGCTGGTCAAGCGCCAGAACCGCGGCTTCCTCGCGCGTGTGAATCAGAACGAACTCGAGCGGATCGGCCGCTATCTGTTCGACGACGCCCGCTATGGGTCGGTCGAGGAAGCGCTCGCGGACGTCGACTTCACCACCGGTTGGGATCGACTGTTCGACGTCCGGGAGAGTCACAACGACGTGACGTTCTTGGACGAGTTCCTCACCCAGGAGTTCATCACCGAGAACAACTACTTCACCTACGAGCACTCGCAGGCGACCGGCCAGTTCCACGTCACGAGCGACGCGGCCGCGGACGTCAAGAAGAAGCTGCTGTTGCAGTTCACTAACTTCGGGAAGCCGACCATCGCGGTCTACGACGGCAACTACAACAACGCCAACGAACTCCTGCTCGGCCACCAGTACAACGGCGTCATGCTCGATCTCGCCCAGGCCAAGGAGACGCTCAAGCGGATCTTCGAACTGTGGGGCCGGCCGGTCAACCTGCTGACGATCGTCAAGGAGGTCGACGACCACGACATCGAGGTTGCCAAGCGGCGCAATCGCGAGCCCGAACCCGAAGAGCAGGGCAAGCTGATCCGCTACGACGGCCAGACGGTGACGACCGAAGACGTGCCCTGGGAGGAAGTCGAACACCTCGCGGCCGACGACATCGATTACGATACCAAGCCCGACGAGTGGCTCGCCTAGCGTCGCTCGCCGGCCGTCCATGTCGCGGTGTCTCGAGGCGTCGGTCAGCCAGAATGTTTTTACCGGTTATCCCCCATGCAGAGGACACGATGAACCGGGAAGGGGGCGAGACCGCCGAGCCAGGTGGTCGGGGGGCCGCCAGGGCTGATCTCCCGTCGGTCCTTGCACAGCTCGACGATCACGTATCGGCCGACCAGCGGGCTGCCGTGCGCCGGATTCGAACCGCGATCGAGGACCAGGGACAGGCAGCGGCATACGTTCCAACGGTGCCGAAACTCCGGGCGCTGCTCGAGCAGCCGGAACTCGACTTTCACGACGAGGTCGCCGCCTGTCTCGGCGAGTTGGCGACCGAAGCACCGACCGACGTCGCGCCGTCGACTGGCACGATCGTCACCGTCGCCCAGAAGCACGCCAACCAGCCGATGACGCAAGCGCTGCTTCGAACTCTCGCCGCCGTCGCGGCCGCGCGACCGGACGTCGTGGCCGAGCACGTCGACGGGANNNGTCGACGTGCTCGAGCGTCGCCGTGGCTACGATCGCTGTGGGCTCGAGGCGATCGCACACGTCTCGGATCACGCGCCGACAGCGGTCGAGCCGGCAGCACCGATTCTCGCCGACGCGCTGGCGGCGAACCCGACCGAGAACGGCGGACCGACGCTCCGCGCGCTCGGTCGGCTGGCGCGCTCCGAGGCGACGCTGCCGTCGCTCGAGTTCGTCGGTGATGCGGCCGCGCTCGTGGCCCACGACGACCCGCCGTTGCGGTATCACGCGATCGGCTGTCTCGGCGACGTGGCCCATCGGGATCCCGCCGCGGTCTCGGCGGTCGCCGCCGAGTTCGAGGCGGCGCTTTCGTATCCCGATTCCGACACTCGAGCCCTGGCGGCGGCCACGATCGGCCGTGTCGCTGCCGGCGTCGAAACGGCCATCGAACCGGTGCACTGGCAGGTGTTCGAGTTGCTCGCGGACGACGATTCACACGTCCGCGCGCATGCCTGCGTCGCGCTCGGTCACGGCGGTGTCGACGCGGCCAGGCCGCGACTCCAAGATCTCGCGCGGGCTGACCCGACTCCGACCGTCCGCGATCGAGCGACGTGGGCCCTGCGCCAGCTTTCGTAATTCCGCTGCGGCCTCGCACATGACCGGAACGTAATCGGTCCTCGCGGTCGAAGCCCCGCACATGACGTTTTCCGTCGAAACCGACGCGCGACTGACGACCGTCGACGTGACCGAGCAGGTCACAGCTGCCGTCCCCGACGACCTCGAGTCGGGACTCTGTACGGCGTTCGTCACGCACACGACGGCTGGCCTCATCGTGCAGGAAGACGAGCCGCGACTCCGGGGCGACATCGAATCGTTCCTGAGCGATCTCGTCCCCGACGAGGGACACGCCCACGACGACCTCGACGGCAACGCGGACTCGCATCTCCGGGCTGCGCTGGTCGGGCCGGACGTCACGATTCCGGTCGAGAACGGGCAGTTGGCCCTGGGGACGTGGCAGTCGGTGTTGCTGCTCGAGTGTGATGGTCCGCGCACGCGTACCGTTACAGTGACGACCGTCGGCGACTGACGACCCGCAACCGTCAGTCAGTGCCAGCACACCCGCGACCCGCCCTGGGGTGTGCCGGGACAGGTGACAGCAGCCCGTTTGAGCCCTTCCTTTGATGCTGTCGACTGATGTATGTGGGCGTATGTCATCGACGACTTCGTTCGACGTCGACCTTAGCGACACTGTGGCGGTAATCACCGGTGCCAGCGGCGCGCTCGGTAGCGCTGCCGTCGACCGCTTTCGTGAGGCAGGTGCAACGGTCTGTGCCGTCGACGTGGTCGCGCCCGACGACGAGGAGAGTCTGCTCGAGCGCGATCCAGCCGACGAATCAGACATCGTGTTCTACGAGACAGACCTGACCGACGAAGACGACGTGGCGGGTCTCGTCGATGCCATCGTCGACGATCACGGCCGGATCGATCACCTGCTGAACATCGCCGGCACGTGGCGCGGCGGCGATCACATCGAGGACACCGACCTCGCGGAGTTCGACCTTCTCATGAACATCAACCTGAAGACGGCGTTTCTCGCCTCGAAACATGTCCTGCCACATCTCCAGGAGACAGAGGGGTCGATCGTCAGTATCAGCGCGCGGTCCTCACTCGAGGGCGGCGAGGGCGACGGTCCCTACCGGATCACGAAAGCCGGGATTCGGCTGTTGACGGAGACCATCGCCGAGGAAAACCGCGGAACCGTGCGCGCGAACTGCGTGATGCCGAGCGTAATCGATACGCCGATGAACCGCGAGATGATGCCCGATGCGGATCACGACTCGTGGGTCGAGCCGCTCGAGATCGCCGACGTGATGGCCTTCCTCTGTAGCGACGGCGCGGCGGTGACGAGCGGGGCGGCAGTGCCGGTGTACGGCGAGGCCTGATACGGTCTGCTGTCACGAGTTAGCGGTGCAGCCGCAGTAAAGGTCGCGGGTGTACCGACACTGACTGACAGGAGTCCGTATAGCCCAATCACTGACGACTGCCGAAGAGGTGACAGCAACACTGTTCGACAAGCGATGCGACGGCGCGCTCGAGTCGACCTCTGTCAGTTCTGTCGAGGCAAAACGAGGCAATTCAGTTTGAGCCGGTTAGCCGAAGATGCCGACGAGGCTCTCGTAGACATTGCTCGCATTGTACCAGAGAACGACGAGCAACAGGACGATAACTGGTATTCGGAGCGTCCAGATCCAGACCATCCCCCACGAGCCGAGGTTTCGGAATCCTTTGCTAAGTTCCTCGAGTCCGAGGTCGGTCTGGACCCAGCCGACAAAGATTGCCAACAGGAGGCCGCCGAGGATGAGCAGGATCTGATTGGCAAGTCCGTCGTACACCGTGAGCCAGACCAAACTCCCCGACTGGTCGTAGGCGACGGGAACACCGACGAGGAAAATCGCGATACCGAGCGCCGTCACCGCGGGAACACGGGCGATTCCGTGTTCGTCGATCAGGTACGAGACGACGACTTCCATGATGCTGATCGCACTCGAGAGCGCGGCGATCGCGACGGTGGCAAAGAAGACGGCACCGAGAATTCCGCCGAATGGGATGCTACTGAACGCCTCCGAGAGGCTAACAAAAATGAACCCCGGGCCGTCAGTGGTCTCAGTTAGGTTGGCGGTGAAGAGGACCGGGAACGCCACCAGCCCGGCGATAAACGCGATTAGCGTGTCGAGACCGACGATGATGGCACCGTCCTTGGCCAGGTTTCGATCCTCCCCGAGATAGGACGCATAGGTGATCATCACGCCCATCCCGAGCGATAGCGTAAAGAACGCCTGTGCGGCCGCCGCGGGGAGAATTTCGGTCCAGTTCGATGCGATCGCACCCAGATCGGGCGAGAGGTAGTACGCGTACGCATCTCCGGCACCGGAGAGCGTCCCGGCGTAGACCGCCAGTCCGACCAGCAGCGCGATGATCGCAGGCACCATCAGCTTAACCGAGAGTTCGATACCGTCCTGGATACCGAGCGCGACGATCCCGATGACAGCAGCCATGAAGATCGCGTGTGTGAGCACCGACGGCAGCCCACCAGTGGTTGCCCCGAACTGCGTGGCGGCACCACTGGCGGCGTAGTTACCTTGCAATCCGATGACGATGTATTGGAGAATCCACCCAGCGACGACGCTATAGTACGAGAGAATGACGAATCCGGCGACGACAAACACCCAGCCGATCTTCGACGAGATCCCCTTCCCGATCTGTTTGAGCGCCCCGACGGGGTTTCGCTCGGTGTATCGCCCAATCGAGAACTCAACCAGCATGACCGGGAAGCCGACGAACGCGATCAGTAGGAGGTAGACGACGAGAAACGCTGCGCCGCCGTATTCACCCACCTGATAGGGGAACCGCCAGATGTTTCCTAACCCGACTGCGCTCCCCACCGCAGCCAGAATAAACCCTGTACGTGTGGCCCATGATTCGCGTTGTGCCATACTCGCTGTTATAAATGATACGCCCATATAGCTTTCCGTGACCGTTCGGTTATGTATCGGCCGCTGGTCATTAATCGTGAAGGAGTTACGGAATCCTTTTCCAGTTGGTCCTCGCACAACGGCGTATGAATCGCACAGGGGTGTTCCCAGCATGACGATGGAGGATCGCATCGACGAACTCGAGGAACTCCGCGAAGAGGCCCGCAAGGGTGGCGGGGAAGAACGGATCGAAAAGCAACACGACAAGGGGAAGATGACCGCTCGCGAGCGGATCGACTACTTCCTCGACGAGGGCACGTTCACGGAGTTCGACCAGCTCCGGACCCACCAGACGAGCCAGTTCGGGATGGAAGAGAAAAAAGTTCCCGGCGACGGTGTCGTCACGGGCTACGGCGAGGTCAACGGGCGAACCGTGTTCGTCTTCGCCCACGACTTCACCGTCTTCGGCGGCTCGCTCGGTGAGGTCTTCGCCGAGAAGATCTGTAAGGTCATGGACATGGCGATGGAAGTCGGCGCGCCCGTCATCGGGCTCAACGACTCCGCTGGCGCGCGCATTCAGGAGGGTGTCAAGAGTCTCGCCGGCTTCACCGAGATCTTCCGGCGCAACCAGGAAGCAAGCGGTGTCATCCCCCAGATTTCGGGGATCATGGGGCCGTGTGCCGGTGGAGCGGTCTACTCGCCGTCGATCACCGACTTCATCTTCATGGTGAAGGACACGAGCCACATGTACATCACCGGGCCCGGCGTCACCAAGACCGTCACCGGTGAGGACGTCACCCACGAGGAACTCGGCGGCGCAATGACCCACGCCGACAAGACCGGCGTCGCCCAGTTCGCCTGCGAGAGCGAGGAACAGGCGCTCGACGACATCAAGCGCCTGCTGTCGTATCTCCCACAGAACAACGTCGAGGACCCGCCGCGCGTCGAGCCGTGGGACGACCCCGACCGACGCGACGAGCAGCTCAAAGACATCGTCCCGCCAAGTCCGCAAAAGCCCTACGACATGAACGACGTCATCGACTCGGTGGTCGACGAGGGCTCGTTCTTCGAGGTCGCGGACAACTTCGCTCAGAACATCGTCGTCGGCTTCGCCCGACTCGACGGTCGCTCCGTCGGGATCGTCGCGAACCAGCCACGGGTCAACGCCGGCACGCTCACCGTCGACGCCTCGATGAAGGGCTCGCGGTTCGTCCGCTTCTGTGACTCGTTTAACATCCCTATCGTCACCTTCGTCGACGTGCCCGGCTACATGCCCGGCACCGACCAGGAACACCGCGGGATCATCCGCCACGGCGCGAAGCTGCTGTACGCCTTCTCCGAGGCGACCGTCCCGCTGCTGACCGTCATCACGCGGAAAGCCTACGGTGGTGCCTACTGTGTCATGGCCTCGAAAAACCTCGGTGCGGACGTCAACTACGCCTGGCCGACCGCCGAAATCGCCGTCATGGGTCCACAGGGTGCAGTCAACATCCTCTACCGCGAGGAACTCGCCGAAGCCGACAACCCCGACGAACTCCGCGACGAACTCATCGAGGAGTACCGCGAGGAGTTCGCCAACCCGTACACCGCAACGGACAAAGGCTTCCTCGACGACGTCATCGTCCCAACCGAGACCCGCCCACGGCTGATCGACGACCTGAAAATGCTCGAGTCCAAGCGCGAATCCAACCCGGACAAGAAACACGGCAACATCCCGCTGTAGTATGACCACACAGCAACAGTCAACCGCCGATGGCGCATCCGCGTCGACACCGGCGGACGAGACGGCCGCGGCCGACGGCGATGCGTCCGGTCTCGAGGCGGCTCTGCCCGGCGACGTCTCCCTCGAGTTGCCCGACGACGCCGACGACGAGGAGGCTGCGGCGATCGCGGCCGCCATCGGAGCCCATCTCCACGATCACGCACTCGCGGTCGCCGCAGCGGCGGCAAGCGGCGAGGAGACGTGGGACGACAAGCGCTGGGCGTTTGCCGGCCGGGTGCGCGCACAGCAACACCGGACCGTTCGCGTCCCGCGTGACGCGCCGACGAACGCGTGGTCGGCAGCGGGGCGGACCGAACGCTTCTAGCCTGCGCTCGCTCGTTTTTTGCAGCCGACACGTGAGCAGAGCAGGGTCGAGTTCCAACAGCCGGTCGACCCTCGAGAGAAGCAGCCGTCCTACTTCGATTCCGGGGTCGACTCCGAGTCGGCAGCCGATGAGGGCTCGGAGACGTCGATCTCCGTCCCTACGTCCCCGCCCTCTTTGATCGCTCGTGCCTGTTCTTCCATCGCTTCGACATCCATTTCGGCCTGTTCGTCGATCTCACCGATGATGTCGGCGATGTCATCCAGGCCGATCAGTTCGCGGGTTTCCTCGTCGAACTCGAGACTCTCGAGTTCCGCGCCGTCTTCTCTGACGTCGCTGCCCGAGAGGTGTTTACCGTAGCGGCCGACCAGCGAGGACAGTTCCTGTGGCAGGACGAACGTCGTCGACTCGCCCTGCCCGATCTCGGACAGCGTCTCCATCCCCTTGTCGATGACGGCGCGTTCGCCCATCGATTCGGCCGAGCGTGCCCGGAGGACGGTCGAGATCGCGTCACCCTGTGCTTCCAGGATCTGGCTCTGTTTCTCACCCTGGGCGCGGATGATGTTCGACTGTTTGTCACCCTCTGCCTTCTCGACGGCACTGCGGCGTTCACCCTGGGCCTCGAGGATCATCGCCCGGCGGCGGCGCTCGGCAGAGGTCTGTTCTTCCATTGCACCCTTGACGCCCTGGGAGGGGGTGACCTCACGGACCTCGACCGATTCGACGCGGATGCCCCACTCGTCGGTCGGTTCGTCGAGTTCGGTGCGGATCCGCTCGTTGATCAGCTCGCGCCGGCTGAGCGTATCGTCGAGTTCCATGTCACCGATCACCGCACGCAGCGTCGTCTGGGCGAGGTTCGAGACTGCCCGCTCGTAGTCGTCGACCTCGAGGAACGCGCGCTTTGCGTTCATTACGCGGATGTAGACGACGGCGTCGGCGGTCACCGGGGAGTTGTCCCGGGTGATCGCTTCCTGGCTCGGCACGTCGATCGTCTGGGTTCGCATGTCGAACGTGTAGAGCCGCGAGACGAACGGCGGGACGATGTTCAGCCCCGGTTCCAAGAGTTCGCGATACTCGCCGAAGACGGTCAGGGCCGCTCTGTCGTAGGCGTCGACGATCTCGACCATCTGCCAGACCGTGATCACGACGAGCAAGAGCCCGATCGACCCGACGAGCAGTATCGGATCCTCGAGCACCGACTGTGTCTGGAGTGGAGTGGATACCAGCTCGTCCATCGTATGATTCAGGGTCTCAGTTCGGATAACGTTTGTCCATAACTACCGTGTCACACACCACAATCAGTGCCTCATAATTGTTCATGAGATAACAAGAGTTGCAGCGATGACGAATCAGTTGCGAAAAAGTAAGGTAGGGGCCTCACGACGGTTTCGACAGGAATGTTCAGGAAGGTTCTCGTGGCCAACCGCGGGGAGATCGCCGTCCGCGTCATGCGGGCGTGTGAAGAGTTGAATATCGGGACCGTCGCCGTCTACTCCGAGGCCGACAAGGACTCGGGGCACGTCCGCTACGCGGACGAGGCGTACAACGTCGGCCCGGCGCGAGCGGCTGACTCGTATCTCGATCACGAGGCCGTGATCGAGGCCGCACGCAAGGCCGACGCCGATGCCATCCATCCCGGCTACGGCTTCCTCGCCGAAAACGCCGAGTTCGCCCGCAAGGTCGAAGAGACCGACGGCATCACCTGGATCGGTCCATCCGGTGACGCGATGGAATCGCTCGGCGAGAAGACCAAAGCCCGCACGATCATGCAGGATGCGGACGTGCCGATCGTCCCCGGGACGACCGAGCCCGTCACCGACCCCGAGCAGATCAAGGAGTTCGGCGAAGAACACGGCTACCCGATCGCCATCAAGGCCGAAGGCGGCGGCGGCGGCCGCGGGATGAAGGTCGTCTGGGACGAGAGCGAAGTCGAAGACCAATTCGAGAGCGCCCAGCGCGAGGGTGAGGCCTACTTCGATAACGCCTCGGTCTACTTAGAGCGCTACCTCGAGAACCCGCGTCACATCGAGGTCCAGATCGTCGCCGACCAGCACGGCAACGTGCGCCACCTCGGCGAGCGTGACTGCTCGCTCCAGCGCCGCCACCAGAAGGTCATCGAAGAAGGCCCCTCGGCGGCCCTCTCCGACGAGCTCCGCGAGAAGATCGGCGAAGCGGCCCGTCGCGGTGTCTCGGCGGCTGACTACACCAACGCCGGCACCGTCGAGTTCCTCGTCGAAGAGGACGCCGACCGCGACGGCCCGCTCGGTCCCGACACGAACTTCTATTTCCTCGAGGTCAACACGCGGATCCAGGTCGAGCACACGGTCACCGAGGAGATCACCGGCATCGACATCGTCAAGCGCCAGATCCAGATCGCCGCCGGCGAGGAGCTCGACTTCGCACAGGACGACGTCGAGATCGACGGCCACGCGATCGAGTTCCGGATCAACGCCGAGAACGCAGCTAACGACTTCGCGCCCGCGACCGGTGGCACCCTCGAGACCTACGACCCGCCAGGCGGGATCGGCGTCCGGATGGACGACGCGCTCCGACAGGGCGACGAGCTCGTCACCGACTACGACTCGATGATCGCCAAACTGGTCGTCTGGGGCGAGGACCGCGACGAGTGTATCGAACGCTCGCTGCGTGCCCTCCGCGAGTACGACATCGAGGGCATCCCGACGATCATCCCGTTCCACCGGCTGATGCTCACCGACGAGGAGTTCGTCGCGAGCACGCACACCACGAAGTACCTCGACGAAGAACTCGACGAGACGCGCATCGAGGAGGCCCAGGAGCAGTGGGGCGGCGACACCGGCGACGGTGCCAGCGAGGACGACGAGGAGGCCGTCGAACGCGAGTTCACCGTCGAAGTCAACGGCAAGCGCTTCGAGGTCGAACTCGAGGAACACGGCGCACCCGCAATCCCGGCCGGCGACGTCGACGCCGGCGGCGCACAGGCCAGCCGGCCGGAGCCAGCCGGCGGTTCCAGCGGCAGTGAGACCGAGATCCAGGGCGACGGCGAGATCGTCGACGCCGAGATGCAGGGCACGATCCTCGACATCGAAGTCGAGGAAGGCGACGAGGTCGCCGCCGGCGACGTGCTCGTCGTCCTCGAGGCCATGAAGATGGAAAACGACATCGTCGCCTCGCAGGGCGGCGAAGTCTCCCAGATCGCCGTCGAGGAAGGCGATAGCGTCGATATGGGCGATACGCTGGTCGTCCTCGAGTAACGAAGACAGTCGCGAATCGTTTTTTCGCCGTCGACTGCCGACCAGCAGCGGCATCGGCTCGAGCCGTTTCTGCATACAGACCGCTGTCAGTCAACGCCGGCGCACTCGCAGGGCGGTCGCGGGTGTCCGGCACCGGGACAGCAGTCCGTCTCAGTCGCCGCTCGAGACACCATGAGTCGCGCTGTCCGCGTCGTCCCAGGGTAAGGGGCCGTCGTACCCCTCGGGGACGAACGGACACAGTGGGTCGCTCGCGAGCGGATCGCCGGTGTGGGCGAACGCC
>NZ_JBHUDI010000009.1:75391-89349 GCF_042678045.1 Haloarchaeobius amylolyticus | reverse complement strand
GCTGCCGCCACAGACGTGGCGGTACGGACAGGCCCCGCACTTGCCCGCAAGCTGGTCACGGTCGCGCAGCGACTGGAACAGCGGCGATTCGCGGTAGATCTCTGTCACTGGCCGCTCGCGGACGTTGCCTGCGGATTCGGGGAGGAACCCCGAGGGAAACACCTCGCCCGTGTGACTGACGAACGCGAAGCCGTCGCCCGCGACGATGCCCGTCCGGCGCTGGATGCCGGGATCGGGTGTGGATCCGTCGGTGTCGCCGTCGGCCGGGGCGTCCTGGCGCTGCATCGCGACACGCCGGTACTGTGGGGCCTCGGTCGTCTTCACGCCGAAGGGTTCCGTCTCGCTGACCTCGGCCAGCCAGTCCATCACCGCGTCGGCTCGCTCGGGCGAGACCGGCTCGAGGATCCGGCCGCGACCGACGGGCACGAGGAAGAACACGCTCCACATGACGGCGCCGATCTCGGTCAGTAGCTCCCGGATAGCGGGGAGTTCGTCGACGGTCTGCCGGCAGACCGTGGTGTTGACCTGAACCGGCAGGCCAGCCGCCCGAGCGTCCTCGACGGCCCGGATCGTCTCCTCGAAGCTGCCGTTCTCGCCGCGGAAGGCGTCGTGGGTCGCCGGCGAGGCACCGTCGAGGCTGACAGCCATGCGCTTGAGGCCAGCGTCGGCCATCGCCTCGATGCGATCGGCGGTCAGCGAGCCCGTCCCGCTGGGCGTGATCGTCATCCGGAGTCCGAGATCGTCGCCGTGGCCGATCAGTTCCGCGACGTCGTCGCGGACGAGCGGGTCCCCACCCGAGAGGACGACCAACTGGCCGTCACCGAACTCGGCTGCGTCCTCGAGCAACGCCTTCCCCTCCGCCGTCGAGAGTTCGTCAGGGTGCCGTTGGGGCCTGGCGTCGGCTCGGCAGTGATCGCAGGCGAGGCCACAGGCCTGAGTGAGTTCCCAGATGAGAACGAACGGTCGCTCGGACGTATCGAGAGTCCCGGGGCGCATACGGGAGACTGCGCATCGAACGACCGAAAACGCGGCCGTCGTTCCCGCTTCTCGAGAAGACGGGAAGATGTTCGACCGATCGCCGCGGTGTTCCCACGCGCTGGGAGGTGACGGAACGGCCTTCGGTATCGTCTCGTAGATGTCGATATGGTCGAGAACGCACGCCGATCGCCCGTCGCGAGCGACGAACGGGGGAACCCGACTCCGCAGTGGGAAATCTTCGTTCGTGAGGACGCGGACGACTCGATGCACCACGTCGGCAGCGTCGCCGCTGCGAGCGCGACGGAAGCCCACGAACACGCGTCCCGCCTGTTCGGCTGGGATGCCGCCGACCTCTGGCTCTGCCCGGCCGAGGCAGTCGAACGGTACTCGACGCGAGGGCTCACGAACGCGGTCGACGACCGAACGGACGAGGCCGGCGTCGCGAACGACGCGGACGAGAAACCGCGCATCGACGAAGCGACCGACGGGAACCCGGAGGTGCGGGACGCGTGATTTCGATCAGCAAACTCCTGTGTGATCTCGACGCGGAGGGTGACGGCCTCCGCTACGACGCAGCCGAGGACTCCAAGAAGCCACAGATCACCGACGAGAAACAGCGACGACCCGTCGTCGTCTGGAATACGACTCGTCGGTGTAACCTCTACTGTTCGCACTGCTATGCCGGTGCGGAACTCGAGCCCGCCACCGGCGAGTTCACGACCGCCGAAGGGAAGGCGTTCCTCGAGCAACTCGCCGACTACGGCGCGCCGGTCGTACTCTTCTCCGGCGGCGAGCCGCTCGTCCGCGACGATCTGGTCGAACTCGTCGCCCACGCGGCCGACCTGGGACTGCGGCCGGTGCTGTCCTCGAACGGTACCCTCATCACCCGCGAGAAGGCTGCAGCGTTGCGCGATGCCGGGCTCCAGTACGCCGGCATCTCGGTCGACGGCCTCCCCAAACGGAACGATCGGTTCCGCGGCGAGGAGGGCGCGTTCGACGCCGCCGTCCGCGGCATCGAGCACTGTCTCGATGTCGGCCTCAAGACTGGGCTGCGATACACGATCACCGAAGCCAACGCGCCCGACCTCGAGGGGGTCGTTGACTTGCTCGCCGAGAAAGGCCTCGATCGGTTCTGTTTTTACCACCTCGATTACGGCGGCCGCGGGGCCGAGATCGTCGACGCCGACCTCACCCCCGAAGAGAAACGTGAGGCGGTCCGGCGCGTGGCGGATCTCACGCTCGAGTATCACGACCGCGGCGAGGAAATCGAGACGCTACTGGTGGGCAACTACGCTGACGCGGCCTTCCTCGTCGAGTACGCCCGCGAGGAGTTCGGCGAGGCGAAAGCGCAGGCAGTCTACGACTACCTCGAGCGAAACGGCGGCGATCCGACGGGCGAGCGGATCGCCGACGTCGACTATCAGGGTAACGTCCACCTCACGCAGTTCTGGCAGGGGTACAGCCTCGGCAACGTCCGAGACCGGCCGTTCGGCGAGATCTGGGAGGACGAGTCGAACCCGCTGCTCGAGGCGCTTCGCAACCGCGAGGCGCATCTCAAAGGGAAGTGTGCGGAGTGTCAGTACCAGTCGATCTGTCGCGGCGGGTCGCGGCTGCGCGCGCTCGCAGCGACCGGCGACCTCTTCGAGCCCGACCCGCAGTGTTACCTCACCACGGACGAAGTTCGCGGCGAGAGTGGCGGGCCAGTCGCCGGCAGCGCCGCGGACTGATACCTCCGGAGGGAAACCAGCACGCGGTGACCGATTCCGTCTCGAGCCGCCGGGGCCGGTACTATCGACTGGAATCGGGTCGCATGGGAAGCTCCGTGAGACACTGTCGACAGTACGTGAACCAGTGGTCGTTTTTCGTTTCACAGACCCGACAGGTGACCGGGTCGTCGATCGCGTTCGCTCGAGTACTCATCGTCGGTTCTAGCGAGCGCAGCGACATAGCTCACGGCCTGACGACTGCAAGGACTCGAGAGCGGGTCCCGGAGCCACGAGCGGCCTACCCGTCGAGATACACGCGCGTCACGTGGCCGCCACAGCCACACTGATCGACGTATTCGAATCGCAGCTCGTCGAACGCGGCCTCGAGTTCGTTCCAGAGGTACGTCTCGGGGAGACCGTGTTCGCCGTGGGTGACGAGGTTGACGTGGGTGCCGGCCGCCATCGCGTCGATCGCGTCTTTCGCCTGCTCGACGACCAGCCGCCGATCCGCGGCGTGTTCGGGTTTCTCGAGGTTCGCGGACCACGAGACGTCGTGGTCGCGTCGCGTGACTGGTTCGACGTCGGCGACGTCTTCGGTCATAGTCGTCACTCGGGTGGCGACGGCCGTAATCTCTGAGTCGAACGTGTTCGGACACTCGGTGACGTCGCGCTCAACAGCAGAACATGAAGGGATAGATGAGCGCGACGCGATCGTCGTCGGTCAGTTCCGCCTCGAATCCCCCGAGATGCTCGTTGAATCGGCCGTTGATGCAGACCCGCGCGTACGGCCGGGTCTGATCACCTTCCGGATTCTTGCGCCACGTACCGGGCAAGTCGTCGGGCACCGGTGCCCAGCCGCTATGTGTGGCCTCGGCCTCGGTTTCGGCGATGAGCATGTCCTCGAGGTCGTGCTCCTCGAAGAAAGCCTCGAGGAAGTCCCGAAGCCGGTCGCCCTCGAAGGTGAACTCGAGTTCGTGGGTGCCGACGGCATCGCGGACGTGGCCGGTACAGCGGACGGTGACGGTCGTCGTCTCGGGTTCCCCGCTTGTCGTCTCCGTGGCCGGTCGCTGGTCGGTGGCGGTCATTGTTCGATCTGATCCCATGAGTGAGCGTTCTACGGGACGAGACGGGAAACCCTCCGTTCCGAACGTGTTCGGCTCGAAGGCGGCTCGAGGATGTCACAGAGACGTAACCGACGGACCGAACGGGTCCAAACCCCCACCGGAGCAGCGGCCGACGGCAAGGAGAATTCGCATTACGTCTCCGGCGAGACATCGACATCCGGTTCGTACCGCTGTGACTCGATCGTGCTCACGACCAGTTCGCCGTACTCGGCGGCGCTCAGTTCGCCCGTGTTGTACGCCTCGGCGTGTGTCGTCTCGATCGTCGTCCACGGGATCACCGCGACGCCGGCCGTTCGCTGGCTCGAGGCGCGAGCCGAGTGATCGTCTCACACCTGAAACAGTGGGACTTCGCCTCGCTGTCACCCTACTACAGTTCGATGAAACGTCTCGTTTCTAGATGAAATCCCGCTTTCTCGTCGCTACAACCAGTGATTGCACGGAGACTGTCTGCTTTTAAACAGTTTTAGTTCCCGTGAATACAATAAAATGAGTAAATACTTATTGCCCAATAATGGCTCTATTGTACATATATGGAGATTATTCTCCAGAAATGGTGTCCAGGATCTGGTTGAGGCCAGAGGATTTATACCGAATCGATGTAAGAGTCCGCCCAATGCTACTCTCAGTCGATCGCTCGGAACCGGCAGTCCGGCAGTCAGTGAGTTTCGACGTAATCGCGGCCGTCGCCGAGCGAGAAGGCATCGACCCGCTCGAGCTCGAACCACCCGAATACGACGCCCTCTACGACGTGATCAATCCTGAAGCGCTCGATGCACTCTTTGCAACACGCGAGAACGGGCGCCAGCGACCGACCGGCCGCGTCGAATTCACCTACTGTGGCTACCAAGTCGTCGTCACGAGCGACGGTGAGGTCGAGGTTTCCGACCGCGGGTGACCACGGCTTTTTCTGAGGTACACTCTCAGATATCGATATCGCGGAGCGGGACGTCGACGAGCGTCTCGCCGAGGTACCCATCACAGAGAAGAAAGGCCGGCAGGCACAGTTTCTCTTTCTCGGTGCAGTCGTTCACTCGTCGGCCAGTGCAGCCTCGAAGACGCGCTCGTGAAGCCGATCAGCGACGAGTTCCATCAGTGGCTCGAGATTGGCCGTGTCCGCGCGGTTGTACTCGACAAGGGTCTCGAGGGCACCGTCGTCGCCGCGTTCGTACTCCCGCCAGAGGCGCACCGCGTCACGGCCACTGATGTCGGGCATGTCCCGATCGATACCTACCTCTTGCTCGATCGTTTTCAGTCCGCCATCGAGCCCGATCTTCTGACAGGGATACATGAGATCGACGTGGGGGACGTCGATCTCGACGTCGAAACACGTCTCGAGGAAGGGCACGTCGAACCGCTGGCCGTTGAAGGTGACGAGCAGGGCCGCCTCCTCGAGTTCGCGTGCGAGGCGATCGCTCGTCAGGTCGCGCCCGTTGACGAACGTCTTCGTCTTGCCTCCCTGGTGGAGGCTGACGGTCGTCACGTCGTTCGTCTCGGCGCTGAGTCCGGTCGTTTCGATGTCCAGAAAGCAGGTCTCGTCGCTGACGTTCTCGTAGCACCGCCACCGGCTCGCGGCGGGCAAGGCCTCCGCGAAGACGGAGACGTCGCCCCGCTGCAGGTGGGTCCGGCCCTCATCGATGAACGTCTCGATCCGATCCGCGAGCGTCGAGCCGACGACGCTACCGTCGAACTCGTCCCAGTGAGTCACGCCGTTTTCCCACAGGCGTCGTTCCGTGGTTTCCCCGACGCCACGCACGGGAATGAAGCTGTTCTCGATTCGCACACCAGTTCAGGGGTTCGGTGGGGGTAAAAACGCTTGGATCGGTCGCAAACGTGCCGCTGGCGCCAGTGTACCGTTCCTGTCAGACAACCGTCGTCGACACCAGATCGCTCGAGGATCATCGGTCTGTCTATCAGGTTGTCTGATAGTCTGAGCGCCCACTTTTTGAGCCGGGCGGCCGTAGCGCACGTATGACCGACCGCGACGACGAACTCGTCGACGCCGTTCGCGAACTGACGCGAACGATCGAGGCGCTCCGCACGGAACTCGACGAGCCACGGCGACGCCGGCAGCTGCCGCTGCGACCGCCGACGCCACGCGAGGTACTACGGCTCACCGACGAGGTAGCGCTTCCCGCCGCGCTGGCCGTCCTCGAGGCCAGCGTCCGGACGCTCGAGGCGTTCCAGCGCGGCCTGCGGATCGTCCGGACCGAGGAGGTGGCCCGCGATCGGACGACGGCAGCCGCCGAGGCGACGAGCGATCGCGCGAGCGCACTCCGAGAGACGACGCTCTCCCAGCTCGATACGGTGTTGGCCGAACTCAACCGGGCCGTCTCGGAGGGGAGCCTGCCAGCGGACGAGGGAGCGCGCGAGCTTCTCACGGAGGCACGCGAGCTCCGCGACGACGTCGACGCGCGTCTCCGTGAAGCGACCGACCGTGGCCCCCAGTCGAGCGCGTCTGAGCCATCGGCGGCGACCGGGATCACGATCGACATCGAGGATGGGCCACCAGGGGACGCTGAAGAATCGTCCGACGAGAACCGCGACGACTCGGACTCGGCCGTCGACGTCGACGCCGAACTCGAGACGCTACGGGATCAGTACGGCGCGGACGCCGAGGATGCCGAGGACGCGGAGACGAACGGAACTGACAGTACGGGAGACGAGCCGGACACTAGTGACGAGACTGACGGCTCAGAAAACAGCGGTGACGGAGACGAGCGCCCTTAAACCGGTTCGAACCGGTAGCCGTCCCAGTCCTGGCTCTCGGGTTCGCGAATGCCCGCACCCGGTTCGCGGAGTTCGTCGACGTGGACCGGCTGAACCTCGTCGCCGGTTTCGACGTCGCCAGTGGTGAGCTGGCCGATCGCACGGACCGACTCACCGTCAACGTCGAACTCGACGATCGCGAGGTGGTTGGGCTCGCGGACGCCTGGCGGCGTTGCAGTGCTGGTCGTCCACGTCACGATTTCTGCGGTGTACTCGCTGAGATCGATCGTCTCCGCCGGATTCGCCCCACCGGGACCGCGCGGGTGGCCGGGGTAGCTGATCGAACCGTCCTCGTAGCGTGTCGCTTCCAGTGTCATTGTGCTGCCTCCATAATCGTAGTAATCACACAGTTGCCAAAGCCGCCCACGTTACAGCACAGCCCGACATCGGCGTCGACCTGTCGCGGGCCGGCCTCGCCCATGAGTTGTTCGTAGATCTCGACACCCTGTGCGACGCCGCTGGCCCCCAGTGGATGGCCCTTCGATTTGAGGCCACCCGAGGTGTTGATCGGCAACTCGCCGTCGCGTTCGGTGTATCCCTCCTCGACGAGTTTCCAGGCCTCACCCTGCTCGGCGAAGCCAAGTCCCTCCATCTGGAGGAACTCGAGAATCGTGAACATGTCGTGGAGTTCGGCGACGTCGATGTCGTCGGGCCCGTGTCCGCTCATCTCGTAGGCCCCCTTCCCGCTCTCGACGACGCCGCCCATTACGGTCGGATCCTCGCGCTCGTGGACGACGTGGGTGTCCGTCGCGCCGTCGATCCCCGAGATGACGACGTAGTCGTCGGTATACTCCTGAGCAACCGACTCGGGACAGAGCATCAGCGCCGCCGAGCCGTCCGTGATCGGACAGAAGTCGTACAGCCGCAACGGATCGGCGATGATCGGCGACTCGAGGATCGTCTCGAGATCGACTTCTTTCTGGAACTGGGCGTGCGGATTGTCGACGCCGTTCTTGTGGTTCTTGACGGCGACTTTCCCGAGACTCTCCCGGGGTGCGTCGAACCGCTCGAGATAGTGTCGCGCCGTCAAACCGGCAAACGACGGCAGTGTGACGCCGGTTTTGTACTCGGCGGGATGGGTCAACGACGCGATGACGTCGGTGGCCTCGCCGGTGGTCTTGTGGGTCATCTTCTCGCCGCCGACGAGCAGCGTCATGTCGCTGGCACCGCTGGCGACTGACTGCCAGGCGGCGAAGATTCCCGCACCGCCGCTGGAACTCGTCTGGTCGACCCGTTGTGTGTACGCCGGGATCGCGTCCAGATCGTGTGCCAGCGCGTTCGGGACGCCCGTCTGTCCCTCGAACTCGCCGCTTGCCATATTCGAGACGTACAGGTGTTCGACGTCGTCGGCGTCGACACCTGCGTCCTCGAGACACTCGATTCCTGCCTCCGCGAGGAGGTCCGTGATCCACTCGCCCTCGCGTTGCCCGAACTGGGTCATCGAGGCGCCAATGATCGCAACACGTTCCATATTTCAGGTGACTCTAGTCAGTGATTTATATGTGGGGGTCGTGACAGTGTTCGCTGCTTGACCGCCAACGGTCGAACGGGGGTTGCGTACCGGAATCCGTACTCGTGGGCAACAGTTAGTGAGTGCCTGAACGGGGTGTTATGAACCGGTAAGAGAGCACCGGCCGCTCGAGACGGAGGTGCTCGAGAAGCGATCGCCTCGGTCGACAGGGGAAGCAGCGGTCACGCCGACTCGGCTGCGGCCGTCCGCAGTTCACTCGCGCGCGAGCGTGCCTGTGAGACCACAGCGGGGCGCGCCTCGAAGGAGACGACGACGTCCTCGTCCCCATAGGTGACGTCGTCGACATGGGCGTTGTCGTGGAGCCACGAGACGACGCTCATCGTGTCGTCGGTCATCGGCAACAACAGGCGTTCTTCCTCCCAGTCGGGAAGTTCCTCGTCGATCCGCTCGAGCAGCCGGTCGACGTGCTGTCCCTCTTTGGCGCTGACCGCGACTGGATTCGGCGCGAGCGACGAGAGCGCCTCGCGTTTGTCGGCCAGTTCCTCGTCGCTGACCTGATCGATCTTGTTCAGGACGGTCACGATCGGAGCCTCGTTGCGCTCGTAGAGGGTATCGTGAGAGGTCACGAGCTTCTCGTGGATCTCGTCGATTGGCTCGCTGACGTCGACGACGAGCAAGACCAGATCCGCCCGATAGACAGAGTCGAGCGTCGACTTGAACGACTCGACCAGCCAGTGGGGGAGGTCGCTGATGAACCCGACGGTGTCGGTCACCAGCACGTCCCGGCGGTCGATATCCGCACGCCGGGTCGTCGTGCCGAGGGTCGTGAAGAGCTTGTCCTTCGACTCGGCCGTCGCGTCCAGATCGGGATGGAGATCCTCGTTTTCGGACACGTCGAGATCACTCGCGAGTCGCCGCAACAGGGTCGACTTGCCCGCGTTGGTGTAGCCGGCCAGCGCGACCAGATCGAACCCCGAGTCGCGCCGGCGCTCCCGGCGGTGCTGTTCGGTCTGCTCGATCCGCTCGAGTTCGTCTTTGATCCGGCTGATCTGGGCTTTGATGTCCTGCTCGCGGCTCTCGTCGTACTCACCCAGCCCCATGAACCCGGGGTGTTCCTCGCGCTTTGCGAGGCTCGTCTTGGCCTCCGCACGCGGGAGTTCGTACCGAAGCTCGGCGAGTTCGACCTGGAGCTGGGCCTTACGCGTCTGTGCGCGCTGGCCGAAGATCTCGAGGATGAGGGTGAACCGATCGATGACCTCGACGCCTTCGGGCAGGAGTTGGCCGAGGTTGTACGTCTGATAAGGGCCGAGCCGGTTGTCGAAGATGACGGTCGTGGCGTCGGTGTCCTCGACTAACGCGGCCAGTTCCTCGGCTTTCCCCTCGCCGATCTGGAGGGCCGGATCGGCTCGTCTGGACTGTGTAATCTCGCCGACGACGGTGTACCCCGCCGCCCGGGCCAGATCGCGGATCTCGCTCGTGTCGGGCGTGCCTGAATCGACGCGTTTGACGATGATAGTGTTCATGCAGAGAGAGCTGCGTCCTCCGGGCGTGATCGGGCATCGTCGCTCGGGTACCGCGGCTCGTCGAGCCGACGCGGCATCGGCCGCACGCGCCGGGTGAGTCGACGAGACGGACACTGCTGCAGTGACCCGGGTACGCTAACGATGCCGGTCGAACACCTCCGTTGGACGGACGTGGCTCATACCCACCCGTACGCGACGAGTCGTCTTGAATCCAGTGCCCGATCCCGTCGTCCGATTTGTTCCGTGGATCGACGCTCACACGTGGAAGCCGCCGCAGTCTCGCGGGTGCCGCGTTTCGGGTCCGGTCGACCACTGCCGGCGAACAGTACCCGATCACAACAGTCATAGGAGCCGACTCGAATGGGTTCGGATGATGATCGACCTCGATCCGACCGCACTCGGCCTCGAGTTCGGGGGCGGTGCCGTTATCGGCGGTCTCATCGGCTTTGCTGCCAAAAAGATCGCGAAGCTGCTCGCGGTCATGGTCGGCGTCCAGCTGATGGTCTTTCGCTATCTCGAGTCCCAGGGCATCATCACGGTGGACTGGAGCCGTCTCTCGGCTGGGCTTCTCCGAACGCAGGACCACGCTCAGCACGCAGCGAATACCCCGTGGATTCAGTCGCTCGTCTCGACGCTGTCGATCGGCGCGGGCTTTACCAGTGGCTTCCTGATCGGCTTCAAACGAGGGTAGCGATTGCAGGCCAGCCCGCTATCGCGTCTTCAGATCGTCTTTGTCCTTGATGATCTCCGTTTCGGCTTCGCCGCTGGTGTATTCGTTGACCTCGTTGTAGAACTCGTTTTGCAGTCCCGCCGGGAACGTCAGCACGCCGATCCACGAGCCGTCGTTTTGCCACTCCTCGCGCTCTAACTCGCCGAACTGCCGGATCTGGGCCTGTGCGCTGCCGGCGTAGTCGGCCGGTACCTGCACCGCAACAGTGACCTCTTCGAACCGGATCGGAATGACCGGACGGAGCGCGTCGAGGGCGTCGTCGACCTGCGCCTGAACCGGCTCCATCGGATCGACGGTGAAGCCAGCCTCCTCGAGGGCGTTCTCGATCCGTTCGGGTGGGTGAGGCGCGTTGTCCATCTGCGGGTTGACCGCGTTGCGCGTGATCGTGTCGATCAACTGCTTGCGCTTTTGCTCTTGCATTTCGCGGCGCTGATCTGCCGTAATCTGGATCTCTCCCTGCTTGATCACCTCGGGGATGATCTCGAGTGGATCCGTCGTATCGAAGACCTTCTCGAGATCGCTCTCGGCCGGTCGATCCCCACGAGAGGCGTTTTCGAAGACGTCCTCGGCCGCGATGACGTCCTCTAAGTCGCCCTCGAACTCGTCGCGTTTGATCGCCAGCGCTGCATCCGGGTCTACGAGCACTTCGAAGCGCGCCCCGTGTGACTCGAGTCGCGCCGTCACCGCCTCGTCGAGCGAAATCATACCTCATGATTCCTGCGCCAATTTAAAGAGTGTTTCCCGACGACTGACCGCTGTCGATGCGGACGCACGGCCGAGACGACGGCGGCGCGGCGAAAACGAGAGACGGACGACTCGAGAAGCAGTGAGCGAACGTGAAAACGGATCAGGCGGGGTTACTCGTCGGTCGCGTCCTCGCCGGTGTCGAGGAGGTCGTTCTCCTCGAGGTAGCCCTCGATCCGATCTTTGTCGAACTGTTCGAAGGTCTCGGTTTCGACGTCGACGGTCGCCAGCCCCACTTCGTTGGGAAGCAGGGAGCCATCGTTGACCGACGCGAGCGCGTCGAGTGCGAGTTGGATGCCACCATCGAGGTCGGCCTCGTCGTCGTAGTTCTCCTCGAGGTAGTTCTGGAGTTCGCCGCGGTCGGCACCGACGGCCAGCGCCTTCCATTCGTAGGGGGTCCCCGAGGGGTCGGTCTCGAACAGCCGCGGTTCGCCGTTGTCGATGCCGCCGACGATCAGCGCGACGCCGAACGGTCGGGCACCGCCGACCTGCGTGTACTGCTGGATGTGATCAGTGACCTCCTTGGTTAGCGTCTCGACGCCGATCGGTTCGCCGTAGCGCAGCTGGTTGACCTGCGCCTGGCGGCGGGCGAAGTCGATCAGCTGACGGGCGTCGGCGACGTGGCCCGCGCTGGCGATGCCGACGTGGTCGTCTGCCTTGTGAATCTTCTCGACGCTCGAGTCCTCGAGCAGCGGGGAGGGGACTCGTTTGTCGACGGCCAGCACGACGCCGTCGTTCGTTCGAACGCCGATACTGGCTGTTCCTCGCTTGACCGCCTCGCGAGCGTACTCGACCTGGTAGAGTCGGCCGTCGGGCGAGAAGATCGTGATGCCACGGTCGTACGCCTGCTGTTGGGCTTGTCCCTGCATAGTATCACGCTAAATCGTAATCGAGGTCTGTCGCGCCCGCGAACGCCTCATCGAGTCGAACGTCACCAACGCTGTCCCGCAGGACGGCGACTCGCTCCTCGTTCCCGAACACGACGTTTCTCTCTTCGGAATCTTGCCCGCGTCGCCGTAAATAGTTTTCTTCAGCGGCACGGATCGTGCCACTGATACCCCGGACGCGAACGCCGACGGGAGCACTATCGATCTCGTCGATACACGCGAGTGCCGCGCGGGCAGGCTCTGTCTCGCCGCGGCGGACTCTGACGATCGCTTCGCCCGTTCCGTCGTCGAAGGAAAACCGCATGACTGTGAGATCGGCGTCGGCGCTACCCGGATCGCCCAGCAGATTCTGGCCTGCATACCAGAGTTCGCGCTGGAACGATCGCCTGCCGATCCGCTCGTCCGGCCAGGTCTCGAGTTCGATGGCGAGATAGCGCCAGCGCGGCCGGAGGTGTTTCGGGAGGTGTTTCATTCGTCGGCTGCCACGTCGCTGCCAGTCGGATTCCGTTCGGCGACCAGCACGCCCACCTGGTCGTGGACGCGTTCGACCGCCGTCAGCGAGAAGCCCGCGTCGGTAAGAGCGTCAGCGAGGGTGCCGACGGTCGCCGGATCGTCGACGGCGGGTGTATAGAAGGGGTCGTCGGGGTCGGGATCGCCGAAGAACATCACGTCGCCGAGGACGAATTTCCGGGGCTCGAGGGCGGCGATGACGTCGATCGCCTCGCGTTTTTCGTCGTCCGAGAGGTGGTGGAACGCGAAGTTCGTGGTGACTATGTCGACCGGCCCCTCGTAGTCCGGTTCTCGGAACGTGCCGTGGCCGAACTCGACGTTCTCGAGGCTCGCCTCGTCGGCCTTCTGCCGGGCTTGCTCGAGCATCCCCTCGCTGATATCGCGGCCGACGACGCGCGCGGCATCGGGGGCGAGTGCGAGCGCGATCGCACCGGTCCCGGTGCCGAGATCGAGGACGGTGTCGTCGGGCTCGGCTGCGGCGTGTTCGACGACGAGGTTCGCACAGGCGTGGTACTCCTCGGATTTCGAGTCGTCGTACGCGCCGGCTTTCTCGTCGAACCGAGCGGCGTGTTCCTCAAGACTCTTCTTCATATCTACCCCGTTCGACGCCCGGCTCAATGAACGACTCGGAGTGGACGTGGCGGTTTCGCTCGGCCAGCCGTCCCCACTCCGCCAGCCCGTCTTCGATGAACGCTCGCGTAACGCCGATCTCCTCGCCGAGGGCCGTGAGTTCTCGGGGGGCTCGCACCTCGAGATGCGAGGTCGGCTCGGCGCTGACGACGTAGGGCGCGTCGTAGTGCTCGACGATCTCTCGGAGCTTCCGCAACGACTGGAGGGTTCGGACCCGACGCCCACCGCTTTCCCGAAGGACACCCGAGAGGTCGAACTCGAGGCGGACGCCGTTCTCGACGGCGGCTTTCACGAGGACGTGATTGATGTCGCCGTCGCCGGCCATCGGGTGGGCGAGCACGTCGACTTTCGCCTGTTCGACCGCAAACCGGTTCATGGCGTTCGTCCCACCGTGGACCGCGACGATCGTCTCGGACGTCCGATAGTTGCCGACGGCACCGCTGGCCTGCTGTCGATCGTCGGCCCGAATCTCGACACCCTCGACGACGTCGATCCCGTACTCGTCGCGGATTCGCTCGGGATCGTACTCGGCTCGAGCGTCGGAATGATTGCGCACGACCACGCCCTCGAAGCCGTAGTCGGCCGCCGTTTTCGCGAGCCTGGCGACCGTGCTCTGTCCGTCGGGGTAGGCGTGGACGGCCTCGTACATACTCGAACCGTCTCACGGGGTCGACTTGGGGTTTGCGCCATGCAGTAGCGCAAACGAGCAGCCGAATACAGAACGTCGTGGCCGGGAGCGTGTCCGAGTGAATGCGAGGACGCGCGACCCGGGGGAGGGCAGGCCGTTACCCGACCTCACCGCGAGCGAACCCGAAGGGTGAGCGAGCGGGCCGACGACTGATGTGGAGACCCGCGTAGCGGGTCGGAACGGAAGGAGGAGTGCTTTTAT
>NZ_JBHUDI010000009.1:72282-75335 GCF_042678045.1 Haloarchaeobius amylolyticus | reverse complement strand
GCGCAGCCGCGAGTCAGGGGAGGGAGGAGTGCTTTTCATCGAGGCTGAGCGAGATCTTCGATCCCGCGAGGTCCGAGAGAGCTTCGCTCTCTCGAGATTTTGCCGAGTGCGGTCGCATCGCGACCGCACGCAGCGCAAAAGTTCGTTAGTTGAGAATCGATTGGGCCACCGTCGCGAGCTGGCCGTTATCAGCTTCTTTGAGGCGGTCGTCGCCGATCTTGAGCCGGAGCCGCGGGCGGCCGACGTCGATCGGGACCTTCTCGGTGTCGATCAGGCCCATGTCTTCGAGTTTGGTTTTCGTCCGGGAGAAGGTCGCCTTGGAGGCGATGCCGACGTCCTCGCCCCACTTGCTGATGTCGTAGAGCAGCGCCTCGTTTTTGGCAGCGACGAGCAGGGAGATAGTGACCTCGTCTAAGCCATCACCGTCGCCGCGGGCGGTCTCGAGCGAGTCGAGAATCGCAGTGAAGTCGCCTTCGGCTTCGGGACTGATCTCGTCGGCGAGCGTTTCACGGACGTCGGTGATCGGCGGCGTCCGAAGGTTAAATTCGGACGCGTCGGCCCAGCGGTCCTCGTAGGTCGCGTAGGTATCCGCGACGAAATCCTGGTCGTCGGTGACGAGGCCGCCGACGCGGTCGCCGGCGTGGACGACGGCGACGACGCGGTCCTCGGTGATCAAAAGCGAGTTTTCGGGGGCTTCTTCGAGCGTTCGCAGGGCGAGTGCGCCCTCGCTGATGAGGTCTGCTGCGTTCGAGGCGACGATGAAATCGTCCATGATATCCTTCAGTGTTCGCTCGTCGGCGAGCATGTGCACCGACGGCAGGTCACCGTCGAACCCGGTGGCGACGGAGACGAACTCTTCGATGGCGTCGTGAGACGGATTTACCATGAAGATATCACCGCTTGCATCCTCGAGGACGGATTCGAGAATATCGTCAATCTGATGATTGAGTAAATTCGAGGTCATGCCTATACAGAAGTAATTGAGGTATCAGTACTTAATTTTGGCGGCCGTTCGCACAGCAGAACTTCTCGTATCTCGTTTGAACCGGTAATTTTTGTCCGCAAACCCGTTGGTTCGCCGACGAAATGCCGCTATCTCTTACACACATGTGAGTTGATAGAGATACAATTGGAAACGGGTATTGGTAATAGATCGGCCGAGGACCGGTTTTCGCTACCAATACCAATAACTATAAGCAACAAACGTGTTACTCTGCTATCGTATGTGTGTTCGACAGCACCGACTGTGGTGGGTCGTTCGAGCGGTCACCGTTGGGGGACGGCTCGAGCCGGACCACACTCGATCGTCACGCAACACTGTGCGAACAGAACGGGTCAGCACGTACGGCGGTCCATAGATTACCGATCGAACCGAGGCCAGAGTGCGTCCGACCAATACACGTCTCCGTCGTAGATCACAGCTGCGTCCGTCTCTTTGAGCATCGTCACCAGTTCCGATCGTGTCAGCGTAAACGTCGAGTCGTTCCCGCAGAGATAGGCGTACTCGTTGGTCTCGGTGTGAGGGAAGTAGTACGCACCAGCCGCTCGCGTCGAGTAACAGTCGAGACACAGGAGATACCGCTTCTCAGAGTCGTCGACTTCGTGCTGCTCGAGCGTCGCGGTGGTCGGCGGTTGATCGCCCTGCGTGAGTGAATGCGTTCCATCGCCGACGACGGCGTAGTCTTTGCCCATCATGATACGCCGGCGAGCGAGATCCATCGCCCGTTCGATGCTGAAGCCGTGGACCAGCAGTTTGGCGAACGTCGAGCCGACCTTGATCGCGTGGTCGTTCAACACCTTCGTAAACGTTACTGCACCAGCGACGCTGCCCTTCTCGATTAGCTGCCGCCCCTCGTAGAACGAGCCACAGGCGTTGAGGAAAAAGGTCTGGACGGCACAGCGGTCGAGACTCGAGGCTGCGAGCGTGCCGTCCGGACAGCACAGTCCGCCGGTTTCGCAGTGCCCGATGTAGTGGACGAAGTCGTGATCGTCCTCGAAGACGCGGGCGAGGGCGGCCGTCTCGAGCGATTCCTCGACGGCGAGGTCGATCGTCAGTTCCTCGGAGCGCTGACGGTAGATCTCGGCGACGCGGTCGTGTTCACCGGCCATCTCCGGATCGTTGAGGACGACACAGATCGAGATTCCGTCGCTCGCTCGCTCGAGGTAGTCGAGACGGTTGTCGTAGGCCTCGGGCGCGGCCTTGAAGACGTCGATCGGGACGCCGTCGGCCAGCCAGCCGTGGGCGCGGCCGCTCCGGAGGTCGGGTTTGACGATGTCGACCGAGGCGACCTGCCCGGTAGCGGCCCTGACCGTGGCTGGCGCGTCCAACTGGTCGGTCCAGTCGCCCCCGAAATCGCCACGATAGAAATCCTCGAGCGAGCGTTCGACCAGTTCCCGTCCCTCGAGTTCGGAGCTGCGGGGGGTGTAGATCATGCTCAGTCGGTCGAGCAGGAACGGCAGCGTTTCGACGCTGTCGTACTCGGGTGTGACGTACGTCGAGAGATGCCACTCGGGGAGCCGGTGTTTGATGGCCGCGAAGGACACGTCGAGATAGGCCGCGAGCCGATCTTGCGGTGAGGCGTCGTACAGCGTGTCGGCGTCGAGTTCGAGATGCTCGAGCAGGCTGCATTCGGCGAGGGTCGTCCCGTAAGGGCCGGCGTTACGGACGAGGCAGTCGAGGAAGAACGTCTTTCGGAGCAGTCGTCCCACGTCGCGCTCTAACTCGGGCATCGGCGAGAGTATCACGTCGGTCCCGCGGTCGACGAGTCGGAGCCGCGGACGGCCCGGGTCCGAACTGGCAGCGGTGCGACGGCAGTCGTCGATCGTCCGGACCGTCGCCTGCAGGTAGTAGGCAAGCGGCGCGGTGACCAACAGCGACTCGTAGTCGGGCGGGACGACGAGTTCGATTCCGTGGTCAGGGGTCGCAGATCGGATGCAGTCGTCGATCTCGAGGGAGTCGCCGTGTTCGAGCAGGGCGGGATGGCCTCGGAGCGTGGGATACGAGCGATCGGGGCCGGCCGTCTTGTGTGAGGCGGCCATGTGTGTGATGGCGT
>NZ_JBHUDI010000009.1:0-72267 GCF_042678045.1 Haloarchaeobius amylolyticus | reverse complement strand
GCCGACGGGCGGTCGGGGACGGTAATCGTTCCGGCGGGGAACTCGTGTCGACACCGAAGACCGAGGACGACGCGCGTTCGCGTCGGAAAGGAAACGACGACTTCCTCGTAATCAGCCGTCCGTTTGATCGTCGCCGCGCCGGAAAACCGGAGGTAGGACTTGATCTCGGTATCGACGTCGACGACGTACTCGCCGGGCGGCAGTGACAGGGGTTCGCCGCCGGGATCGAGTTCGCGGTGGTCATCGGAACGTAGTGAGAACGCATACACGACCGCGTGCGGGAAACGGAGCTCAGTAGTCCTCACGGCGACTGTCCCGTCAACGGGACGCGGGATGTCGGCCCTAGCGCTATCGACGACGCTATCAGCCCCCTCGACCGTCAACTCGGCGTTATCAGCGTCGGTGACGTGGAGGACGTCGCCGTCTACCTCCCACCCAATCATTTGGTTAGCTGAATGTCACTCGGATAAGTTAGTTGTATCGGGTTGTTATGAGTATATAAGTCCGTCAGCGGGACCGGTCCACACGTCGACCAGACTCGAACGCCCGTCGCCGTCTGCGTCTCAGCGGGGCCGACGACGATCCGTGCGCCCCACTCGAGTGGCGATGGCTGTCGCCGACAACCGGAGCCGACGGACAGGCCTCGTCGTGATGTCACCGACCCGGTAGTGGCGCAACTTGCCCCGGAAGGGTACACTTATACAGCCGCCAGACCGCAATTCGGATATGGACCACGACAAGGTACGGGACGTCGATCCCGCCGTCGCCGACGCCCTCGAGGGCGAGGTACAGCGCCAGCGAGAGACGTTGCAGATGATCGCCAGCGAGAACCACGTCAGCGAGGCCGTCCTCGACGCGCAGGGAAGCGCCCTGACGAACAAATACGCCGAGGGGTACCCCGGCGAGCGCTACTACGGCGGCTGTGAGTACGCCGACGAGGTCGAACAGCTCGCGATCGACCGCGCGACGGAGCTGTTCGGTGCAGAACACGTCAACGTCCAACCCCACTCGGGCACGCAGGCCAACCAGGCCGTCTACTTCGCGATGCTCGAGCCCGGCGACAAGATCCTCTCGCTGGACCTGACCCACGGCGGCCACCTCAGCCATGGCCACCCAGCCAACTTCACGGGCCAACTGTACGAGGTCGAGCAGTACGAGGTTGACCCCGAGACGGGCTATCTCGACTACGACGGACTCGCCGAGCACGCGGCCGAGTTCGATCCCGACATCATCGTCTCGGGATACTCCGCGTACCCGCGTGAGGTCGAGTGGGAACGGATTCAGGAGGCCGCCGACGCGGTCGACGCGCTCCACCTCGCGGATATCGCTCACATCACGGGTCTCGTCGCCGCCGGCGTCCACCCCTCGCCGGTCGGCATCGCCGACTTCGTCACTGGTAGCACGCACAAGACGATTCGCTCGGGACGGGGCGGCATCGTCATGTGCGACGAGGAGTACGCCGACGATATCGACGCTGCCGTCTTCCCCGGCGGGCAGGGCGGCCCGCTCATGCACAACGTCGCCGGCAAGGCCGTCGGCTTCAAGGAAGCCCTCGAGCCGGAATTCGAAGAATACGCTGAGCAGACGGTCGCGAACGCGAAGGCCCTCGGCGAGCGCCTCTCCGAACACGGCTTCTCGCTGGTCTCGGAGGGCACCGACAACCACCTCGTGCTCGTCGACCTCCGCGAGAGCCACCCCGATACGAGCGGCGGCGACGCCGAAGAAGCGCTCGAGGAAGCCGGCATCGTCCTCAACGGGAACACGGTACCCGGCGAGACGCGCTCGGCGTTCAACCCCAGCGGCATCCGCGCCGGCACGCCGGCGCTGACCACGCGTGGCTTCGACGAGGACGACTGCCGGACGGTCGCCGACCTGATCGCTCGCGTCGTCGACAGCCCCGAGGACGACAGCGTCCTCGAGGAGGTCCGCGACGAAGTCGCGACGCTGTGTGACGAGAACCCGCTGTACGAATAACTGATACGACTGGACAGCAGTCACGACGAAGTCGGTCGCATGCGACCGGCTTTACGTCGTTCTGTCCGGCAGTATCATGACGCATTCGTTTTCGCGGCTGCCGTCTCGCTGTCAGTACTCGCGAGCGACAGGTACTCTCTCGACGCGATCTGGCTGGCCTCCAATCGGGAGGTCTCGCGATATCCTATTCATGAACGTGTACATTCGAGCCGTCTTGAAAGAGATTATAGGCACGAATCCGGAGATTAATGAGTCTCGCGGTCGCCCACTCGAGTAATGACCGAGATCATCGACGGCAACGCGGTTGCGAGTAACATTCGAGACGATCTGACCGAGGCGATCGAGACGCTCGCCGACGCGGGTGCACGGCCGGGCCTGGCGACGGTCCTCATGGGTGACGATCCCGCGAGTCAGACCTACGTGAACATGAAACAGCGCGACTGCGAGGAGGTCGGCATCGAAAGCCACCACGTCGACGTCGCCGGCGACGCCCCGGCCGAGGAACTGTTCGATACCATCGCCGAACTCAACGACAACGACGACGTCCACGGCTACATCGTTCAGGCACCCGTTCCGGACCACGTCGACTACCGCGACGTGATCCGTCGGGTCGATCCCGCGAAGGACGTCGACGGCTTCCACCCCGAGAACGTCGGCCGACTCGTCGCCGGCGACGCTCGGTTCCGACCCTGTACACCCCACGGTGTCCAGAAGCTACTCGAGTCGGCCGGCGTCGACACCGAGGGCAAGGACGTAACGATCGTCGGTCGGTCGGATATCGTCGGCAAACCGCTTGCGAACCTGCTGATCCAGAAAGCCGATGACGGCAACGCGACCGTGACGGTCTGTCACTCCCGAACCGAAGACCTTGCAGAAAAGACGCGGCGTGCAGACATCGTCGTCGCCGCCGCCGGCGTCCCGGAACTCGTCGACGGCTCGATGATTTCGGAGGGAACGGTCGTGATCGACGTGGGCGTCAACCGCGTCGACGCGGACACCGAGAAGGGCTACGAACTCGTCGGCGACGTCGAGTTCGAGAGCGCCAAGGAGAAAGCGAGCGCGATCACGCCGGTTCCCGGCGGCGTCGGCCCGATGACGCGCGCGATGCTGCTGTACAACACTGTCAGAGCCGCGAGCCTGCAGGAAGACGTCGCTGTCGAGCTGCCTTAGTTTTCACTCGAACTCGAGGTTCGCCAGTCGCTCCTGGGCCTGCGAGAACGCCACCTCGTCGCCGCGCAGGCCGTTTGCGAGATCGCGGGTCGCCTCGATCAGCCGTTCGGCGGTCCGTGGCTCGACATCGCCGTCGAGCATCCGAACCCGCGTGACGTGTTCGCCGAGGGTCTCGAGCGCCCCCCGTTCGCTCGTCGTCAGTTCTCGGTCCTCGGCCCACGTGCGGACGTCGCGGCGGTACTCGCGGACGGCGTTTGCGTAGGCGAGTCCGCGAGCGGTGCGAAGCGATCGCGGAACGTCCTCGACAGGCGGACGCTCCCCCTGGTCGGCGTCCCGGAGCAAGGCGAGGAAGTAGAGTTCTTCGCGTTCCTCGAGGTGGATCTCGCGGGCGACGATGTCGGCGACGTGGAGCAGTTCGATCGCGGCCAGATAGGTGTCGTCGAGTTCGCGGAGGGTGCCGGCGTTGACGAACCCGCGACGGCGAACGTACTCGCGACACCGGTCGCGAGCCCGCTCAGCGAGGTCGTCGGTGTCGGCCTCGTCGATCGCGTTTCGAACGGGCGTCAGGTCGAACACGACCTGCATGTCGGTGTGTTCGGTCCGCTCGTCGACGCCGACGCTCCGGAGGCTGCCACAGGCCGGACAGCCCACACTTCCGGTCTCGTAGTACGACCAGCGGGTCCCACACGCCGTACATTCGCGCTCACCCCTGATTTTCATGGCGTTCACTACGGACGGAACACAAAAAGTCCCACCGGACCCGGCTCGAGAACGTCGTCACCGTCAGCAACGAGCCGTGAGACGCGATCGTCGGTTACAACTAATGGCCAGCACCGAACGCACGCCGATTGGGTGACTGTCACCCAACAGACTATTAACGGCTGCAACGACAGACCGCAGCGAAACACCTCGAATCGGTAGCCAGTATAGTAGCGACTGAAACGGGTTATACAGCCGATCTAGGGCTATCGTGCGATCGAGTGTGCAGTGACGGTCAGTAACAATCTATTCGATGGTCGGTCGCGACTGCCGACTCGTTGTCAGTGTGTTATTGGCTGGTGGTCTCGCCCTACAGCAATATGTGCTACTACCGCACACTGTTTCATGACAGAAATACGTATGCTTTCGGGTGTAACGGGGGTCGAGTTCGCCGGTCCTCGGAACGGCGAAACGTGAGACCGAGCACTGCCGCGTCGCGGCGTTTTTTCCGCTCTCGGCCGGTAGTGGCGAGTATGCGAGACGAAGACGAAATCCGCGAGCAGTACGAGTTCCTCAAAGAACACCTCGAGAGCGACGAGATGCGCCACGACGGCGTCGAAGAGATGTTTACTTATTACAAGCGAGCGCTCGGGTGGGTACTCGAGGAGGAACATATCTAGGAGAGCCCCGATTATCGGCCATCCCTGCGGTCTCCTGCTGTCGTTACATTTAAGTACACACAACGTAGTTTTCTACGTGACGCTTCGCTTGGAGGGCCGAAGCGTCAGCGGGGACCAATTCAGGGCGGCAAGCGATCGCGTGACACTTTTCCCGTCACGCGATCTGCTTTCCTGTTTCGAGCGTTCTACTGTCCAGTGGTGAGACTGGTTTCTACTCGAGCAAACCAAGGTCAACAGTGGCGGACAATTCAATATAATTGTGTCGAAATAAAATATCTGGACTGTAAACATGAACCACACATTATGTGAGATTCACCGATCGATTCGTCATGGACATTATGGGTCTCTCGGACTCGAAACGACACGTCTCGCTGGTAATACCCCTCTTTCAATCGAAACAACCCGATAGCCTTATTAAAATTCGACAGTAAGTGCGATTGGTACTTTCCCAATGTACGACCTGACAGGATTCCAGCGTGACTTGCTCTATGTCATCGCTGGTGAGGAGGAGCCCCACGGACTGGCTATCAAAGACGAACTCGAACAGTACTACGAGAAAGAGATCCATCACGGGCGGCTCTATCCGAACCTCGATACGCTCGTCGACAAGGGTCTCGTCGAGAAGGGCCGACGTGACCGCCGAACGAACTTCTATACGCTCACTCGCCGTGGCCGCCGCGAACTCGAGGCCCGCCGCGAGTGGGAATCGCAGTACGTCGACCTCTGACACGGGTCCACGCGTTGCCGGGTCCGTGACCGCCGCCTGGGACATTCCGTATCAGGATCGTCGATCACTGTCCAATGAGATCTCGACGGATCGCGTCATACAGACTGCTGTCAGTGGGTGCCGACGCGACCGGGAGCAGTCCGGCGGTCGCGCCGGTAACCCGTAACAGCAGACCGTATCACTGTTGACGGTGCCATCTAGCGTGGATGTCGGCGATCGGATCGCGTCACCGTCGGCGGGTTGCTTATATACGATCACGGTGAACGGTCGGGGGTGAACGAGGTCGCGCTGCAGGTCGTCGATGCGCCGCTCGAGGAGACGGTCGTGCGGATCGCACTGGCCGGCGCACTGGGGATGTTTCTCGGACTCGAACGCGAGTGGTCCCAGAAGTCCGCCGGCATTCGGACGTTCTCGCTGATCAGCCTGCTCGCTGCCGTTTTTACCGTCCTCGCCATCGAGACCGAGGCACCCATCGGCGAGGGCCTGCTGATACTCGGTGGCGTGCTCGTCATCGTCCAGGGGGTGTTGCTCGCGGTTCAGGGGCTCATGAGCGACGACGAAGCGGGACTCTCACTGACGACGTCGGTCTCGATGCTCGTCGCCTACGGCGTCGGCGCGCTGGTCGCCGTCGGCTTCATCCTCGAGGGCGTGACCGTCGCCGTGCTCTCGTCGCTGTTGCTCGTCTTGAAGCGCGAACTCCACGAGTTCGCGTGGGGGCTCTCCCACGAGGAGGTGCGCTCGACCATCGAGTTCGCCATCCTCGCGTTCGTCATCTATCCGATCCTCCCGGCGGAAACGACCGTCGAGTTCGCCGGGCTGACGCTGCCACTCGAGCCGCAGGTCATCTGGCTGATGGTCGTCGCCGTGGCGGGGATCGGGATCGCCAACTACGCGATCGTCACGACCTACGGCGGTCGCGGGATCGCGGTCACGGGCTTTTTCGGCGGGCTGGCGTCCTCGACGGCCGTCGTCGGGACGATGCTCGATCACGTCAACCAGCGGCCCGAGGCGGCCTCCTACGCCGTCGCCGCGATCTTGCTCGCGAACGCCGCGATGGCCGCACGCAATCTCGCGATCGCAGTCGGCTTTACGGCCGGCAGCGACGCCGACATCCTCGTCGAGGCGATCGTGCCGCTGGGAGCCGTCATCGTCCTCGCGTTCGTCGTCGCCGCGTTCACTGCCGACTGGAGCGAATCCGGGCCGATGGAACTCGAGAGTCCGTTCTCGCTGAAAAACGCGCTCGGGTTCGGCGTCGTCTTCCTCGGCGTGCTCGTCTTTGGCTCGCTGGCCGAGACGTGGTTCGGCACGCTCGGCTTCTACGCGACGGCCGTCGCCAGCGGCTTCGTCTCGAGTGCCGGGGCGACCACGTCGGCGGTCGTCCTCTACCGTGGCGACCAACTGGGCGGGCCGGAGGCTACGGTTGCGATCCTGCTCGCGACGGTCTCGAGCATCGTGGTCAAGGCCCTGTTAGCATCGACATCGACGAACACCGGCTTCCGGAACCGGGTCGCGGCCTACAGTGCGATCTTGCTGACCGGGGGTGCACTCGCGTCAGTGCTCGTCGTCGTTTAGGACTGCGTAACTTTACCCGTCCATGCCTAGAGGTAGCATATGGACCGCGCAACGGCCGAACCGGAGGTCGACGATCTCCCCGGTGAACGGGCACGCGAATGGGTCGACTACCATCACCGATTCGCCGCCCCGAGTACGTACGTCTACGAGTTCGTCTGGGACGTCGGTGGCGAGGCGATTGGCCCGTTCTGTACCGACGTCGATGGCAACGTCCTGCTGGATTTCACGAGCCACGTCGCCGCCGCCCCGCTCGGCTACAACAACCCCGAGATCCGCGAGCGACTCCACGATTTCGACCTCGTCGATCCGCTGAAAATTGCCGGGCAGGACTTCTACGTGAGTGGGAGCGGCCCGCCGGACGACCCCGACGTTCCCGGCCCCACCCAGCTGATGGACCGGCTGGTCGCAATGACGGATCAGTACGACATGGATCGGGTCTTCCTCTCGAACTCCGGGGCGGAAGCCGTCGAGAACGCCATCAAGATCTGCTACGCTGCCGGCGGCCACCGGGCGTTCACCTTCGACGGCGCGTTCCACGGTCGAACGCTGGGTGCACTCTCGCTCAACCGCTCGAAAGCCGTCCACCGAACCGGCTTCCCGGAAATTCCGGGCGTCGTCAGCCTCCCCTACCCCGCGACCGACGAGGCGTACGAGACCCGCTGGCGGACCGACGGCCCCGGCGGCAACGTCGTTGCCGATATGCTCCATCCCGACCGCGGCGTGGTCAACCCCGACGAAATCGCCTACCTGATTCTCGAGCCAATCCAGGGCGAAGGCGGGTATCGCGTCGCTCATCCCCAGTTCGCCCGCGACCTCGAGGCCCTCCGCGAGCGCTACGACCTCCGGGTCATCGCCGACGAGATCCAGTCGGGCCTGGGCCGGACCGGCGAACTGTGGGCCGTCGACCACCTCGAGCTCACGCCGGACGTCATCACGAGCGGAAAGGGGCTCCGGGTCGGCGCGACGATCTCGCGGTCCGACGTGTTTCCCGCCGAGCAAAGTCGCCTCTCCTCGACGTGGGGTGCTGGCGACGTCATCGCCGCCATGCAGGGTGTGCTCACGATCGACATCATCCACGATGAGGGCCTGCTCGCGAACACCCGCGAGCGGGGCAGCCAGCTTCAGGCGATCCTCGAGAACGCCGTCACCGACGGCGACGCCCCGGGCGTGATCGACGTTCGCGGTCGCGGCCTGATGATCGGCGTCGAGTTCGAAACCAAAGCGCGCCGGGACACGGTCCTCGAGGCGGCGTTCTCCCGGGGACTGTTGACGCTCGGCTGTGGGTACAAGACGCTGCGACTGTTGCCGCCACTGGACGTGACCGAACGGGAGATCGAACTCGGTGCAGGGCTGTTGCTGGAGTCGATCGACGCCACCGCGACGCAACCGACGTGACGACCGACCACGATCGGTGGCCGCCGGAGCTACCACCGTTACGCGCTGAGTACCGCGACCGGACACGACGCGTCCCGGACGACATGTTCGACCCGGTGACCGAGGAACGCCCGTTGTGAGAGCAACCGCACGTCCGATCCCATGACGATCACGTCGGCGTCGGTCCGGGCTGCCCGATCGACGATCTCTGCTTCCGGCGAAGATGCGCTCGTCACCGTCGTCAGGACCGAGGCACCGAGCCGCCTGCCGAGTGCCGCCTCTCGTTCGACGATCTGCTCGCCGATGCCCGCTTGCCTCGAGAGATCGGGTTCACCGGCGAATCGCTCGTCGAATCGTGGTCGCTCGACGACGTGGAGGATGTCGACGAGTGCGTTCTCACTGGCGGCGATCGCGAACGCGAGTTCGGCAGCGTATCGACTCGAGACTGTCCCGACGGTCGGCAGCAGTATCCGCTCGAGTGAGTCGGCGGGTGGCACCGCCGCCGACTGCGTGCTGACGATCATCGCCGGACACGGCGCTTCCTGAACGACTCGGTTGACCGTCTCGCTGAACAACGGCTCGTCGGGCGTCCGCCCGGCGCCCGTTTCACCGAGGACGAGCAGGTCGTACCCGAGCGAGCTTTCCTCGAGGATCGTCTCGGCAACGCTCTCCGCCCGTTCGCGCGCGATCCGTCTCGGTTCCCGGACGTCCTCACCAAGCTGACGCTCGACGGCGTCGAAGATCCGCTCGGCGGAGTCCGGGGCGACTGCGGTGTTCGATTCTCGAACGGTAGGTCGTAGCCACGCGGCCAGCCCACGCCTGATGCGGGTTGCAACCTCACTGATCCGTCCACCACTGCCCTCGGTCGCCTCGCTCACGCAGAGCACGTCGAGTTCGATCTCCCGGTCTCGAAGCAGCGGCCCGAGCAGTCGCGCCGCATACCGGGTATCGGCCCCGCCGCGAGTCGGCAGCAGGACTCGCGTGAGATTCTCGACGAAACTCTCCTGGCGGTACGCTTCCCGTTCGATTCGGTCGCGCTCGTCGGCGCTCACCTCGATCTTCGGGATCGACCACCGCATGATCGCGGGTGCCATCAGCGAGGTGACGATGGCGATGGCGACGATGATGCTGTACATTTCGATCGTCAAGATGCCGGCACCGAGCCCGATGGTCGCGACGATGATCTCCATTGCTCCGCGTGCGTTCATCCCGCCGCCGATCGTGATTCCCTCCCATCGCGAGAGGCCGGCGAACGGCGTCACGCCCATGATCCCGGCGAACTTCCCGAAACAAGCGACGCCGAAGACGACGACGCCGACACCGAAGACCGTCGGGTCGGCCAACGCAACAATATCCATCCGAAGTCCCGCGATCGCGAAGAAAACCGGCGCGAAGATCGACAGCGTGACGACCTCGAACATGTGCCGGAGCTCGTAATCGAACCGTTTCACCTGCCCGACCAGGACGCCGACGACGAACGCGCCGAGGATCGCCTCGAGACCCATGTACTGTGTGATCGCCCCCGCCGCGAGCGCCAGCAGCATCAGCGTCGACAGCAATGCTGCGTCGCTTCCGAAGGCGTTGTCGACCCAGCGAACGAGGTCGACCGTGAACCGCCGGCCAATCGTGAACGCGACACCGAGGAAGGCGACCACCGAGAGGATCGTCGCGACGGCCGAACCGACGTTGAACACGCCAGTGCGGGCCAATCCGGCGACCGTGGCCAGCAGGATCCAGCCGATCGTATCGTCGACCATGCCCGCTGCGAGGATCAACTGTCCGATGTCGCGGCGAACGACATCGAGTTCGATGAGGACCTTGGCGATGACGGGAATCGCGGAGATACTCATCGCGGTGGCGAGAAACAGACTGAAGACGAGTCGCTGTCCAGGGGCCGCGATGAACGCCGCCGGGAGCACCCAGCCCAGTGCAAACCCCGTTGCGAACGGGACGACGATCCCACCGAGCGAGAGAACGACCGCCGTCCGTCCTTTGTTGATAATGAGGTCGATATCCGTCTCGAGGCCGGTGACGATCAACAGCATGATCAGCCCGAGCCACGAGATTACCTCGAGCAGATGGAACTGCGCTTCGGATACCAGAAACAGCCACTCGTAAACACTGGGGGCGACCAGTCCGAGCACTGACGGCCCGAGCATGACCCCCGCGAGGAGTTCGCCGACGACCGCCGGTTGTCCAATCGATCTGAACGCCTCGCCGAGCGTCCGTGCGACGAAAAGCAACGCCGTAAACTGGACGATGACGAGCAGTAGCTCGTGGTGACCGAGCGGCTCGATAATCTCTGCCGAGGTCATATCTATAGGGAGAGAACGCTAACCTGGGGCTCTGTCATACGCTGCGCCCCTCAGGCACTTCGTTCCACTGGGTTGACACTCTTCGTGATCTTCATCGGATGTATGGTCAGAAACCAAGCCGTTCCGAGGGCGCGAAACACCAGTCGAGTGATGTACGAGGATCCGTTCGCCACCGGTGTCAACGTGTTCCACTCACTCAAATCAGGCGAGCCAGCAACGGCCGCCAGTGATCGTCACGACGGCGAGTCCGGCTTACGGCGGGTCCGACACAGGGACAGGACACGGTCGTCCCCGGCCACGAAGCGACTCCGGGCCCCAGCCGACGACCAGCACGATCGCCACGAGAGCAGTCCCGAGGTGGACGGCCGGGTACAACTCGGGGCTGAACCCGATCGTCTCGCCAGTCAGGTTGCCCACGAAGTGCAGTCCGATCACGGCGAGGACGCTTCGCTGTGTGTTGTTGTAGGACCCACGTGGCGATGACGGCGGTGAGCACGATGCTCGGGAGCCACCACCACAGCGCCGGATCGAACGTCGTTCCCTCGTAGTAGCCGGCCATATAGACGAGTGGCACGTGCCACGACGCCCACACGACGCCGAGGATCAGACTCGCCACCAGCGCGCTCCAGCGCGCCTGCAACTGATCGAACCAGTAGCCACGGAGGCCGATCTCTTCGATCGTCGGGAACACGAGCGCGACGGCGACCAACAGGAGCAGTGCCGTCGGATCGAGCAGGCGGTCGGCCGTGATGACCTCGAGCGGTGCCGACGTGTATCCGGTCGCGAGCGCGACGCCGGCGGCGAGCAGATTGAACGCCGGATAGAAGAGGACGATGACCAGCCACCAGCGGGGCTCGATGCGGTTGCGATCGGTCAGCCGTCGCCGGAGATCGGCGAGGCCCGCACGGCCGTCCTCAACCCACAGTAACCACAGCCCCGCGAGCAGTGGACTGAACCCACCGACGAGGAACAACCCGACGTTCGGAACCGTTCAGGCGACGATCGGAAGCCAGAACAGGTACGCCCAGCCCAGATAGAGCGTCGGGAAGGCCCACGGCTGCGAGCGCTCGAGCACTCGCTGTACTCGTGCCCGGACCGTCGATCCTGACTCGGAAGACATACTGGTTGTATGTCTCGCAGAATTGGTGAAAACGGACGCTGGGTCTCACGGACTAGGAACAGCGACCGGAAGAACGCAGTCTGCGGCCGTTACTCGCCGCGGAGTTCGTTCATGTGGTCGATCCGGCGCTGGACGAGGTCGGCTTTCCCGATGTCGTGGCGCATGTGTAGTCCCTCGTCGCCGGCGACCGCGAGCGCGTCTTCGGCGATCTCCTCGGCCTCGCTGATCGAGTCGGCGACGCCGACGACGGCGAACGACCGGGAGGTCGTCGTGTAGATGCCGTCGTCGCGCTCGTCGACGCTGGCGTAGTACAGCAGAGCATCGCCTGCGCTCTCCTCGTCGACCTGCACCTTCGCACCCGCCTCGGGGTCCGTCGGGTAGCCCTCCGGCACGGCGTACTTACAGACCGTTGCCTGATCGGCAAACTCGAGTTCGGGCGGGGCCTCGCCGTCCCGTGCCGCAGTGAGCACGTCGAGGAAGTCCGTCTCGAGGACGGGCAGCGTGTTCATCGCCTCGGGGTCGCCGAAGCGGGCGTTGAACTCGATGACACGGGGACCGGTCTCGGTCAGCATAAACTGACCGTAGAGGATGCCGCGGTAATCCTCGAGGGCATCGACGGTAGCCTCGATGATCGAGACGGCCTCCTCGTAGTCCTCGTCGGTCATGAACGGGAGCTCGTTTGTCGCAGCGGAGTAGCTCCCCATGCCGCCCGTGTTGGGCCCTTCGTCGCCCTCGTAGGCGCGTTTGTGATCCTGCACTGCGGGTGCGGTTTCGAACGCGCCGTTAGCGACGAAGGCCTGGATCGTCACTTCCTCGCCGATCAGCCGTTCCTCGAGGACGATCCGGTCGTAGTCGGACTCGCGGATGTATTCCTTGCCCTCCTCGGGCGTGACC
Organism: Haloarchaeobius amylolyticus; assembly: GCF_042678045.1. GTDB lineage: Archaea > Halobacteriota > Halobacteria > Halobacteriales > Natrialbaceae > Natrinema > Natrinema amylolyticus_A. The sequence goes on along the minus strand of NZ_JBHUDI010000009.1, from coordinate 59,742 downwards.
TGATCGCCGATGACCTTGACGCCCTTGCCGCCAGTGAGGCCGGCGGGTTTGATCGCCAGATCGCCGTCGTACTCGTCGATGAACTCGCAGGCAGCGTCCATGTCGTCGAACGTCTCGAAGTCCGGACAGCCCGGGATGTCGTTGTCGGCCATGAACCGGCGCTGGAAGGCCTTGTCCGTCTCGATGCGGGCGTCGGCTTCCTTCGGCCCGAACGCGTAGATGCCCGCGTCCTCGAGTGCGTCCGTAACGCCGGCCTCGAGGGGCGCTTCGGGACCGATAACGGCCAACGTCGCGTCGATCGACTCGGCGTAGTCGACGACGGCGTCGGGATCGGTCGTCTCGAGCGTTTCGAACCCGGTTGCGATGCGGGCGATGCCGGGGTTTTTGTTGCCGGCACAGGCATAGAGGTCGGCCTCGCTATCCTCGAGCGCGCGGGCGATGGCGTGCTCGCGACCGCCACCCCCGATCAACAGGACGTTCTCTCGCATGGTCGATAGCGGAACGCACGAACCTGTAAGCGTTGCTCTTTGTGCGAGCCGGAGGTATGCACGATCGTGCCCTATACTGGGCTCAGTGAGCCGGCTACCACCCGTCGCGTTCCTGTCTCGGCAGTGGAAACTGCCGGGCGTGTCGAACGAACGACAAAACATTTGGTAGGATAGTTGAACGTAGGTGTATGAACCGCCGCCCGTTCCTCCAGACGCTCGCGACCGGTGGTGTTCTCGCGTCTGCCGGCTGTGTCGACTCGCTCCCGATCGCTCGTACTGGTCCGGACGCGTCCGAAGTCTTCGAGAACGACTGGTATGACGAGACGGACCTCGTCGTCCAGTTCCGCGACGACATCGACGTACAGCAGGTCTCGCTCTTCGACCCGTCTACCGACGAGATGTACGAGACGATCGAACAGCCGAGCAATCCCGTCAGGTTCCCCGTGGTGTTCCCGGATCGACTAGAAACGTATGTTTCAGACTCGCTTCGCGTCGAGGCCGGAACATCGGAGGGGGTAGTCGACAAACGAGTCTGGGGGCCAGTCCACGCGGCCACGAGTTCCGTCGAACCGCTTCGAGACGGCCGTGCACGGTTCGACATCGAGAACCAGGCCACTGCACCGTTGCTCGTCCGGTTCGTCGGCATCTACGGCGACGTTCCGAACCCGACCATCGATCCACAACGCGACTCGTTCGATCGGTCTGCGTTTGATTTTGCCCCTGGTGTCGTCGGGATCGGTGACAACCGGCCGCTCTCTCCCTCGAGAACGGATCTCGTCGTCCCGCCGGCAGAAACCAAGTCGTTCGAGACGACGTACGCGCCGTTTGCGTTTCCCGAGGGCGCGGGCAGCGACGACTGTGCCGGCGACAAGCGAACCGGCACGATCGCGGTCGTCCACGCCTCCGGCGGCAGTGCCGCGTATTCGTTCACGTACCGTCTCGAGGGCGAGCCGACACCGCTCGAGGGACAAGAGCCGGCAGCCGTCTGTGACGGGCCGAGGTCGGATGGAAGTCGTGAGGGGATCAATCAGTGACGCTGACACTCTGAAAGCAGAGATGAAACGCGTTTTAATCGGGGACTTCCAATAGCGCGACAATGCAACAGTACCTCGAGCTAGTTGATACGGTCCTCTCCGAGGGCACCTACAAGCCCAATCGGACCGGCGTCGACACGATTTCGTCGTTCAGCGAGCACTACGAGGTCGACCTAGGGGAGGGGTATCCCCTGCTGACGACCAAGGAGATGGACGGCTACCGCTGGAACTCGATGCTCCACGAGGTCTGCTGGTATCTCTCCGGCGAGGAACACATTCGAGATCTCCGCGAGGAGACCAAGATCTGGGACGCCTGGGCCGATGACGAGGGCCGACTCGACACCGCGTACGGCCGCTTCTGGCGACGATATCCGGTCCCCGAGGACGACGCCCAACTCGAGGGCGAGACCTGGCCCGACGCGGCCCACCGGTGGGTCACCGAGGAAGCCGACGGCCGACGGACGTTCGATCAACTCCAGTACGTGATCGATACGCTCGCCGAGTCGCCGAACTCCCGGCGGCTCGTGGTCAACGCGTGGCATCCCGCGAACGCGGCCGTCTCGACGCTCCCACCCTGTCACTACTCCTTTGTCTTCAACGTCCAGGGGGACCAGCTAAACTGCCATCTCACCCAGCGGTCGGGCGATACCGCGCTCGGCATCCCCTTCAATATCGCGGCCTACTCGCTGCTGACCAAAGTGATTGCACAGCAGACCGGCTTCGAACCCGGAACTTTTGCTCACACCGTTGTCGACGCCCACGTCTACTGCGGGCGCGGCGCGCGCGGGGAGTGGTACGCCGACAACCTCGAGACGCTCCAATCGAAGCTGGCGGCAGTCGACGACCGCGAGGAGTATCACGAGGTCCGCGAGTGGCTCGAGTCCGAAGCCCCACCCGAAGCCGACGGTGACGAACGCCTCGATCACGTCCCTGGGCTGCTCGAGCAACTCTCGCGGGAGCCACTCGAGCGGCCGACGCTCGAGGTCGCGGACGTCTCGATCGACGACCTCGCCTACGAGGACGTCGAGCTTCGAAACTACGAGTCACACGACGGGATCGAATTTTCGGTGGCCGAATGAGCGACGGAGACGCATCCACGTCGGCACTTGAGACCGACCGCGAACTCGTCGCGATCGTCGCGGTCGCCGACAACGGCGTCATCGGCAACGACGGCGACATGCCCTGGCACATCCCTGCCGACCTAAAACACTTCAAAGAGACGACGATGGACCATCCGGTTATCATGGGTCGTGTGACCTACGAGGGGATCCTCGAGACGCTGGGCGAGCCGCTACCCGGCCGGACGACGATCGTCCTGACGAGCCGGGACCTCGAGACGCCCGACAACACCGTCGTCGCACACGATCTCGAAGACGCGCTCGCAAAAGCCGAAATCGCGGCCCGCGAGCGCCACGACGGGGTCGATCGCGTGTTCGTCGCCGGCGGCGCGACGATCTACGAGCAGTTCCTGCCGGCGGTCGATCGGCTGATCATCACTGAGGTTCACGACGAACCGGACGGCGACACGTACTTCCCGGAGTGGGACCGGAAGTCGTTTCGGGAGGTCTCGCGCGACGAACACGACGGGTTCGCGTTCGTCGAGTATACCCGCCGCGAGTGACGTGACGGTCGGCGGTCACAACTGCCCCAGTTCGGGGCTTCCGTCAGGATTGCAGACGATTACGAACCGTGATCCGTTCGTCGTATCAGTTGCCCGATTGCCGTCCGCGTGTGCGCGTTTCGATTATTGAATCGTGTCTTTGCCGAAGCAAAACTCCGCCGTGAGCCGTCACTGCACCTGAACCGTATCCATTCAGCGATGATCGTCGTGACCGTGTCAGATTGAACGCTCTGCGCGCAACCAACCCGATTAACACGACAAAACACTGTCCAGGCCCCGTTCAGAGCGAGACCCGTTCGTCGATGCGGGACATCACGCACCGGATAGTCGACCGCCGAATCCGCCCGATTCGGGCCTCGAGAGGACTGTTCTTCGAGTACAGGTCGTCTTAGACGGTGAAACAATGGGGCTGGCTTATGTGAAGATTGGGTCAAGGGCCGACCACCCCGGACAGGGGATCCGGTGAGAGACATGACAGATAAGGATACAATGATGGCGGACGACTCGAGACGCTCGGTTACGAAAGGGGCACTCACCACGACGGCGCTCGCCCTCGGCGCAGGCGCGACGGCGGGAACCGCCACCGCGCAGGACGACGATGATGACGACGATGAAGATCAGGTAGTCGTGTTCGAAGACGACTACCGGCCTGATGTCGACTTCGAGGTCATCTCGTCGCTGGAAACAGCAAAGAAAGAGGACCTGATCGACGACTCCGGTTCGGCGGACGACGTGTTCGACGACCCGGATGACTGGGACGCCTACATCATCAATTTCGATCTGGGTGAGGACGCTCCGATATGGGGCATCCTGTTTACGGAGGACATTGACCTCAGCCCCGGCGACAGCGAGACGATGGGCGACGACGGGGCATTCCGTGACGCCCGATTGAACATGGTCGAGGTCGGGCTGTGATCACGAACTGAATCCCCACCAGAGTTTTTCTTTCCATTCCGTGCGCTGTCTTGAACGCCTGATACGGTCCGCTATACCGATGTCCCGGCGCACCCCCAGGGCGGGTCGCAAGTGCGTCGGCACTCACTGAGAGGAGTCCGTATGACGCGTCGACGGTCGCAACTGTTCGAACGGAACCGTTGTCGGAGTAAAACGCCCTGTGGGCCGGCACTCCCCGGAATTACGTCCGCTCCAGTGGCGTCGTAAACGTGGCAGATTACTATCGGTCTCCGCTACCGAACTCGTGTAACGGGCACAACGCACTATTTGAGCGGTATTCCGATCGATACGCGATCGTCAGCGTCGGTCATCGATCAGCGGAGTGTCGACCGCTGAATCCGTATCATCTGCGTCCTAATAGGGCTATTCTTCGAGTACAGATCCTCTTAGCCGCTGAAACAATGAGACTCACTTATGCGAAATGGAGTCAAGAATCGTCTACCCCGAGCGGGGGGGCAAGTGAGAAATATGTCAAAGGAAACCAAAGACCGATCGGACCCGAGACACCCGGTCGTCAAGAAAGGGGCGCTCGCAACGACGGGGGTCGCCCTCGGCGCAGTCGCGACGGCAGGGACCGCCGCCGCCCAGAACGACGAGGACGTGATCGTGCTCGAAGCCGACTACCGGCCCGACGTCGACTTCGATGTCGTGGCTGAGCTGGAAACGAGAACACTGGAAGACCTGATCGAGGACTCCGGGGCGGACGACGTGTTCGACGACCCGGACGACTGGGACGCGTTCATCGTCGATTTCGATCTGGGTGTGGAGGCCCCGTCGTGGGGCATCCTGTTTACGGAGGATGCCGACCTCAGCGCCGGCGATAGCGAGACGCTAGGTGAAGACGGCGCGTTCCGCCGGTCCCGACTCGGCCTGGTCGAGGTCGAACTGTGACCACCGACTGACACCGTTCTTTTTGCTCCCTCGAGACCTGCGTTCGCCTGGGACGACAGTGCGCCTCCCTTCATGTCGATCCGAACGACAGTTGATATCGATTCGACCGATCCGGTGACGCTTGTGAGTCCGTCAGATGGACCCGTGACGACGACAGGTCGTCGGTCGCGATCCCTCGAGAATATCTTCTTGGGCCGCCGTCCAAAACAGCAGTCAGTCATCGGGTATGATCGGTTTTCCGTGTTGATTTTCCGAGTGAGAGTCCGAGGAAAGCATTTGTTTTGCTATATGAGGGGTTCAGAACTCCGTCGTTATCGTCCCACCATCCGGTGAGATACCGTCTTCAGCCTCCGAAATACCGTCTTTTCGCGGGATACGTAGTGTAATCGAGTCAGAACTCTATCGACACCAACCTACCAGATGAGGTACCAAACCGAAGCACAAGGTCTGAAGTCCGTTTCGGTCGATAAACAACCATTGTTGACACCTCCACTCCGACGTCCCTCAAAGTGACGAAATACGGATATAGGGGCGCTCAAGCGTCCGTTTCTGTGGCTTCAGTTCGTCTTAGACGCTGAAACAATGGGACCGACTTATGCGAAAATTGGGTCAAGAACTGTTCACCCCGAACAGGGGACTTAGGTGAGAGACATGACAGAGGACAATAGCGGACTATTCGACGACTCGAGACGCTCGTTTATGAAGAAAGGTGCGGTCGCCACGACGGCGCTCGCCCTCGGCGCAGGCGCGACCGGAACTGCCACCGCCCAAGCGGACGGCTCGGTGCTCGTGTACGGAGACGACTACAAGCCCGGTCAGGACTTCACGGTCATCTCGGCGCTGAACACGCAAACGAAAGAGGATCTACTCGCGGAGTCCGGGTCGGAAGACGACGTGTTCGACGATCCGGACGACTGGGACGCCTACATCATCAGTTACGATCTGGGCGTGGACGCTCCGACGTGGGGCTTCCTGTTCACGGAAGAGGTCAGCCTCAGTGCCGGTGACAGCGAGACGATGGGCGACGACGGAGAGTTCCGCGACTCCCAGCTGGACCTGATCGAGGTTACCCCCGGTGCGACCGGCAACGGCGGTGACACCGAGAACGGTAACGGTGACGGCGAAGACGGAGACATGGAAGACGGCGACGGTGCCATGGAAGACGGCAACGGTGGTGCTGGCGGCAACGAGAGTGAAGACGGAGCCGGCGGCGGTGGCGGCGGTGGTGGCGGCAACTAACGCTGCCGCCAATCTGGTACCTGACGCAACACGCCGATCAGTTTTTTACCGGGTGACCGACCACGCCGACGCTCGAGAGTCGATCGACCAGTGAGAGCTATCAGTTAACGCTGACCCGGCTTAATAGTCGTCCGTCTGATTAGAAAGTTGTCAACGTGCGGAGAGACTGGCGTGTCGATCTCTCGCAGGTCGACTCTCTCTCCCGGTTCGTGCCACTAGATCACATGCTGAGACGTGGAGGGTATATAATGGTTCTTCAGACAATTCTCGGGGGATTGAAAACCCCCCGGTTCGAAGACGGCGTATGGCAATCGACCAGTTCTCGGACGCCATCCGGGAATTCGAACACGACGGAGAAACGTACAAGATGGCAGACCTCACGGTGCTCGAGGAACAGGGCCTCTGTGACCTCGATAAGATGCCCGTGAGCATCCGCATCCTGCTCGAGTCGGTGCTACGCAACGCCGACGGCGAGACGATCGACGCCGACGCCGTCCGCGCGGCGGCCTCGTGGGAACCCGACGTGCCGGACGCCGAGGTTCCGTTTACGGTCTCGCGTGTCGTCCTGCAGGATCTGACGGGCGTGCCGGCAGTCGTCGACCTTGCGGCACTGCGTTCGGCTGCCGACCGCAAGGGCGTCGACCCGACGGTCGTCGAGCCCGAAGTCCCCTGTGACCTCGTGATCGACCACAGCGTGCAGGTCGACCACTTCGGCAGCGAGGACGCCTACGAGAAGAACGTCGAGATCGAGTACGAGCGCAACGAGGAGCGCTACCGCGCGATCAAGTGGGCCCAGCAGGCGTTCGACGAGTTCAACGTCGTCCCGCCGGGAACGGGGATCGTCCACCAGGTCAACCTGGAACACCTCGGTCGCGTCGTCCACGAGCGCGAAGTCGACGGCGAGCAGTGGCTCGTCCCCGACACGCTCGTCGGCACTGACAGCCACACCCCGATGATCGGCGGCATCGGTGCCGTCGGCTGGGGTGTCGGTGGTATCGAGGCCGAGGCCGCGCTGCTCGGCCAGCCGATCAACATGAGCCTGCCGGAAGTCGTCGGTGTCCGCCTCTCGGGCGAACTCCCCGACGGTGCGACCGCGACCGACCTCGTGCTTCACATCACCGAGAAACTCCGCCAGGTCGGCGTCGTCGACAAGTTCGTCGAGTTCTTCGGTCCCGGCGTCTCCGAGCTCTCGGTCGCCGACCGCGCGACCATCTCGAACATGGCCCCCGAGCAGGGCTCGACCATCAGCATGTTCCCCGTCGACGAGAAGACCCTCGAGTACCTCGAGCTGACGGGTCGCGACCCCGACCACATCGAACTCGTCAAAGAGTACCTCGAGGCACAGGGCCTCTTCGGCGAGCAGGACCCCGAGTTCACCGAGGTCGTCGACTTCGATCTCGGCGAGGTCGAACCCAGCCTCGCGGGCCACAAGAAGCCCCACGCCCGCATCCCGATGGGCAATCTCGACGAGCACTTCCCGACGCTGCTCGAGGAAGAGGGCGTCATTCCCTCGGGTGCCGCCGAGAGCGACGGCGGCCTCGTCGCCGAACAGACGCCCGGCCTCGACGAGAAGGTCCCCGTCGAACTCGAGGACGGCACCGAAGTCGAGATCGGCCACGGCGACATCCTCGTCAGCGCGATCACGTCCTGTACGAACACCTCGAACCCGTCCGTGATGGTCGCGGCCGGCCTGCTCGCACGCAACGCTGCAGAGCAGGGCCTCGAGGTGCCCGAGTACGTCAAGACCAGCCTCGCGCCCGGGAGCCGTGTCGTCACGGAGTACCTGAAGCGTGCGGACCTGCTCGACGATCTCGAGGAACTCGGCTACCACGTCGTCGGCTACGGCTGTACGACGTGTATCGGCAACGCCGGTCCGCTGCCGGAGCCGGTCGAGGAAGCCATCGACGAGCACGACCTCTGGACGACGAGCGTCCTCTCTGGCAACCGTAACTTCGAGGCTCGTATCCACCCGAAGATCAAGGCCAACTACCTCGCCAGCCCGCCGCTGGTCGTCGCCTACGGCCTCGCAGGTCGGATGGACATCGACCTCGAGGAGGAGCCGATCGGCACCAACGACGAGGGCGAGCCCGTTTTCCTCGAGGACATCTGGCCGGACACCGAGGAAGTCCGCCAGACGATCCACGAGAGCGTCTCCCCCGAGATGTTCGAGGAGAAGTACTCGAGCATCTACGAGGGCGACGAACGCTGGGAGGCCCTCGACGCGCCAACCGGCGAGGTCTACGACTGGGACCCAGAGTCGACGTACATCCGCGAGCCGCCGTTCTTCCAGGACTTCCCGCTCGAGGAGCCCGGCGTCGACAACGTCGAGGACGCCCGTGCGCTGCTGACGCTCGGTGACACCGTCACGACCGACCACATCAGCCCCGCCGGGCCGTTCGGCGAGGACCTGCCCGCCGGCCAGTGGCTCAAAGAGCGCGGCGTCGAACCCTACGAGTTCAACACCTACGGTTCCCGTCGTGGCAACCACGAAGTCATGATGCGTGGCACCTTCGCGAACGTCCGCATCAAAAACGAACTGCTCGACGGCAAGGAAGGTGGCTACACCATCCACCACCCGACCGGCGAGGAGACCACCGTCTTCGAAGCCTCCGAGCGCTACCGCGAGGAGGACACGCCGCTGATCGTCATGGCCGGCGAGGAGCTCGGGACCGGCTCGAGCCGCGACTGGGCCGCGAAGGGGACCGACCTGCTCGGGATCCGCGCGACCATCGGCAAGAGCTACGAGCGCATCTACCGTGACAATCTCATCGGCATGGGCGTCCTGCCCCTGCAGTTCAAAGACGGCGAGGGCTGGGAGGAACTCGGCCTCGAGGGCGACGAGTACTTCCAGATCGAAGGTCTCGAGGACGGCCTCGAGCCCAACGCCGAGCTGACCGTGACCGCTGAGGACGACGACGGAAACGTCACCGAGTTCGAGGTCACCGCACAGGTCGACACGCCGATGGCGGTCGAGTACGTCGAGAACGGCGGCGTTCTCCACCTCGTGCTCCGTCGCCTGCTCAACGAAGAGCTGCAGTAACGGACACGAACCCACGTCTCATAGCAACTCGATTTTTTGCCGCCGGCGACGCCTCGAGAGCCGGTCGTACGTCGGGCTTTTACAACTCCTGGCCGTATGCATCCCTATGACAACCCCGACCGAGCGCAACCGGCTCGACGAGGAGGAGAGTCCGTATCTGCGCCAGCACGCGGACAACCCCGTCAACTGGCAGCCGTGGGACGAACAGGCCCTCGAGACGGCACGAGAACACGACGTGCCGATCTTCCTCTCGATCGGCTATTCGGCGTGTCACTGGTGTCACGTCATGGAAGAAGAGAGCTTCGCCGACGAGGCGGTCGCCGAGGTACTCAACGAGAACTTCGTCCCGATCAAGGTCGACCGCGAGGAGCGCCCCGACATCGACAGCATCTACATGACCGTCTGCCAGCTCGTCTCCGGGCAGGGCGGCTGGCCGCTGTCGGCGTGGCTCACCCCCGAGGGCAAGCCGTTTTTCGTCGGCACCTACTTCCCACGGGAAGGCAAGCGCGGCCAGCCCGGCTTCCTCGACCTCTGTGAGCGGATCAGCGACTCCTGGGCGAGCGCCGAGGACCGCCCGGAGATGGAGACGCGCGCCGAGAAGTGGACCGACGCGGCGAAAGATCGGCTCGAGGAGACGCCCGCCGCAGACGCCGATCCCGACGCGTCGGGAGGGCCACCCTCGAGCGAGGTCCTCGAGACGGCCGCCGACGCGATCGTGCGCAGCGCCGATCGCCGGTGCGGTGGCTTTGGCTCGAGCGGCCCGAAATTCCCCCAGCCGTCTCGTTTGCGCGTACTCGCGCGGGCGTACGATCGAACTGGCGAGAAAGAATACCGTGAGGTGCTCGAAGAGACCCTCGACGCGATGGCCGCCGGCGGGCTCTACGACCACGTCGGCGGCGGCTTCCATCGCTACTGTGTCGACCGGGACTGGACGGTCCCCCACTTCGAGAAGATGCTGTACGACAACGCCGAGATCCCGCGGGCGTTCCTCGCCGGGTACCAGCTCACGGGCGAGAATCGCTACGCCGAGGTGGTCGCGAACACGCTCGAATTCGTCGACCGGGAACTGACCCACGACGAGGGTGGCTTCTTCAGTACACTCGACGCCCAGAGCGAATCGCCAGAAACCGGCGAGCGCGAGGAGGGTGCCTTCTACGTCTGGACGCCAGACGAGGTCCACGACGCCATCGAGCACGAACCCGACGCCGCCCTCTTTTGCAAACGCTACGACATCACCGAATCGGGTAACTTCGAGGGACGGAATCAGCCAAATCGCGTGACGCCGGTGTCGGAACTCGCCGTCGGTTTCGACCTCGAGGAAAGCGAGGTCCTGAAGCGACTCGAGTCGGTCCGCCAGCAGTTGTTCGAGGCCCGCGAGGAGCGTCCACGGCCCGCTCGCGACGAGAAGGTGCTCGCGGGCTGGAACGGGTTGATGATCTCGACCTACGCCGAGGCAGCACTCGTGCTGGGCGAGGACGACTACGCCGAGACCGCCGTCGACGCCCTCGAGTTCGTCCGTGACCGGCTCTGGGACGCAGACGAACAGCGACTCTCCCGGCGGTACAAAGATAGAGACGTGGCCGTCGACGGCTACCTCGAGGACTACGCCTTCCTCGCACGTGGCGCACTCGACTGCTATCAGGCCACTGGCGAGGTCGACCACCTCGCCTTTGCACTCGAGCTCGCACGGACCATCGAGGCCGAGTTCTGGGACGCGGATCAGGGCACGCTCTACTTTACGCCCGCGAGCGGCGAGTCGCTGGTCACGCGTCCCCAGGAACTGAGCGACCAGTCGACGCCGTCAGCGGCCGGCGTCGCGGTCGAGACCCTCCTCGCGCTCGAGGAGTTCGCGGAGGAGGACTTCGGGGAGATCGCCGCGACCGTCCTCGAGACCCACGCAAACACCCTCGAAGCGAACGCGCTCGAACACGCGACGCTGTGTCTCGCTGCCGACCGGCTCGAGTCGGGCGCGCTCGAGGTGACGGTCGCCGCGGACGACCTGCCACCCACGTGGCGCGACCGATTCACGTCGCGATACTTCCCCGATCGGCTGTTCGCGCTGCGGCCGCCAACCGAGGACGGGCTCGAGGCGTGGCTCGATCAGCTGGGACTCGCTGCGGCACCGCCGATCTGGGCCGGCCGCGAGGCCCGCGACGGCGAGCCGACGCTGTACGTCTGTCGGAATCGGACGTGCTCGCCGCCGACCCACGACGCCGACGAGGCGCTCGCGTGGCTCGACGGCGACGGTACTCCCGAGGGCAGCACTAGCCAGGGTGACGACGCGCCGTTTTGAGAAAGCGACTGCGGTCGGTATCAACCGGCCGTCTCATACGGACTCCTCTCAGTGGGAGCCGGCGCACCCGCGACCCGTCCTGCGGGTACGCCGGTAGCCAGCGATAGCAGAGCGTATCAGGCCGTCTCGGTCTCGAGCGTAGCCTCGAGTTCGTCGGCGAGCCAGACTGCCGGCGGGACGGCCTCTTCTTCGACGAACCGGGTGAGTTCCTCCCCGTCGTCATCCTCGACGACGATCGTCGGAATGAGTTCGATGTCGTATTCCTCGACGCCGGGGCCCTGCTTGTCCTGATCGAGGGCGAACTCCTCGATTCGATCGTCGGGAACGTCTGCGGCCTCGAGTGCAGCCCCGAAATCGGGCAGCAAGGCGCGACAGTCCTTACACCAGTCGCCGCCCCAGATCTTGTAGACGAGTTCGTCGTTATGTGCTTCGAGCGTGTCGACCGCATCCTCGTAGCTGGCCGCGTCCCACGTGGGGTTCGGCCGCATGGTCTCGAGACTCATGGCCGCTGCTTGCGTCGGGAACCGCTTAACTGACTCGCTCGTGAGCGACGACTAGCGGACGCCGTATCGCTTCCGGCGTTGGTCGCCAGTTTCGGACAACTCCGTCACGACGGATTCGACCGTCTCGACTTTCGAGAACTGCTCTTCGATCGCGGCCGTGACGCGCTCCAGGTCCTCGCTGATCGACTGGACCTCGTTGTCGATCGCATCGAGTCGCGTTGCCATCTCCTGTGTGCTCGACGCCTGATCCTCGACGAGCGACGAGAGTTCACGAACGTCGTCGGTGAACGCGTCGACGCTCTCGCGGATCTCGTCGATCGCCGCGGTCAGGTCCGACCCGCGCTCGAGATCGCGTTCGATGCGCTGCTGGTTATCCTCGAGTGAGGTGCGCGCCTCGTCGGAACGCTCACGGAGGGTGTCGACGCGGTCGTTGGCTGCCTTCGTCTGCTGTTGTATCGTTTCGGAGAGTTCCTGGAATTCATCGGCGACGACGGTGAAGCTGTCGTCGGGTCGGGAGCGACTGGCCTCGACGTTCGCGTTGACTGCGAGCGTTTTGGTCTTCTCTGCAGCGTCGCTGATCGTGTCGTGGATGTCGCCGAGTTCGTCGATCGTCTCGTCGAGCGCCGCGAGATCGTCGTGGGCCCGCTGTTCGCCCTCGCGAATCTCGGCCATCGACTCGAGCAACTGGGTACAGTGGTCTTCGCCAGTTTCGACGTGGTCCATGAGACCGTCGTCTTCGACGACCGACTCCGTGGTCGCCGCGAGTTGCTCGACGGCGACGCTGATCTCCTGCATTTCTGAGGAGGCCAGTTTCGTCTGTTCGGATTGGGTTTCGACGGAGCGGTTGATGTCGTCGATGTTCTGGGCGATCGCCTCGCCGGCCGTCGAGATGTCCTGCATCGAGTGTGACACCTTGTTCGTCACGTCCTGCTGGCGCTCCAGGAGGTCCTCGACGTTCGAGTAGGAATCGATGTAGGTGTCGATCGCGACCTGCATGTCGAGGTTGATGATCTTCAGAATCGAATGTAACTCGTCGATACGCTCATCGATACGCTCGGAGAGTTCGGCCTCGAGTTCTTCGATCGTCGTTTCGAACGCCTCGTCGTCGTCACCGTCGTCACCTCCACGGCCCAGCAGCGACGACAGTCGGCCCGTGTTCTCGTCGCCGTCGTCCTGTCGCTGTGCCTGTCGGTCGATCGCCGCTCTGATCGCCCCGGAGATGTCCGACTGAATCCGTTCCGAGATGATCGGGAGCAGAAGGTTATAGTAAACACCATACTGCCCAATATAATGTTTCATCGGCATCTCGAGCATGTCGTGGAGTTTGCCGATTCGCGCACGATTTTCGAAGTAGCCTCGATCGTAGTCACCGGTCGCGAGGGTCACCAGATACATCTTCTGGGACCACTTGAGCTGTTCGACGCTCCGTGGCGACCGGTCGATGATCTCGCGAACCTGGGGGTTAGCTTCGATTTTCTCGTAAAACATCTCCGCGACGTCGTCGCCGCGGAGATTGAACGTTTCCTCGTATCGGCGAAGGCGCTCGATGTCGTCCTCGGTGAAATCGATGTACTGCTTTCGCCACTCGATCTCGTCGTCGGTGAGCCCGATCCTGTCGACCAGGTCCCCCGCATCGACGTTACTACTGTATCCAACGGAGCCAAACTGAGGCGTCTCCCCCATGGAAATATAACGGAAATTCACTTACAAATAGGTGCTGGCCACGTATGTGGGGAATGTCACAGCAAGCGGAGCGGTGAACTCACACTCACCGGCACGTCCTGCCTGCGTCCAGCACGGGTTTACGTCTCGACTGCCTACGGCACGCCAATGAAAGGGAGCATCCTGGACACCATCGGCTCGCCGCTCGTTCAGGTCGATTCACCGCATGGCGTTACAGTCGCCGCGAAGATCGAATCGTTCAACCCCGGCGGCTCGGCCAAGGACCGGCCGGCTCGCGAGATGATCCGCGCGGCCGAACGCGACGGCCTGATCGAACCCGGCGACTGGCTCGTCGAGCCAACCAGCGGCAACACGGGCATCGGTCTCGCACTCGTGGCCGCCGCCCGCGACTACGACCTGACGATCGTCATGCCCGCCAACAAGTCCAAAGAGCGCCGTCAGATCATGGCCGCCTACGGAGCCGACCTCGAGCTCGTCGACGGCGACATGTCCGACGCTCGCGAACGCGCCGACGAACTCGAGGAAGAAGGCGCGATCCAACTCGGCCAGTTCGAGAACCCGGCGAACCCCGAAGCCCACTATAAGACGACCGGCGAGGAGATCATCGAACAGGTCGGCGACCGCAAGATCGACGCCTTCGTCGCCGGCGTCGGCACCGGCGGCACGCTCTCGGGCACCGGCCGGCGACTCCGCGAGGAGTTCCCCGACATGGAGATCATCGCCGTCGAACCCGAGCGCAACGCCGTCCTCTCGACCGGGGAGTCCGGTGACGACGATTTTCAGGGCATGGGGCCCGGCTTCGTCAGCGACAACCTCGATCGTGACCTGATCGACCGCGTCGAGACGGTGCGACTCGAGAACGCCGAAGACGAGTGTCGCCGCCTCGCTCGCGAGGAGGGCGTCCTCGTGGGCCAATCTAGCGGCGCGACGAGTCTGGTCTCCCAGCGGATCGCCAGCGAGATCGCCGACCCAGACGTCGAGTGTCCGCAAGTACCGACGGCCTTCGACGACGCCAGCGGGGCGGCCACCTCGGAGACCGACGGCGGACAGTCGGCCGAGGACTGCCCGCTGGTCGTCACCGTCTTCTGGGACAGCGGTGAACGGTATCTCTCGACCGGGCTCTTCGACTGAGACGGCCTGCTGTCACTGGGTACCGCCGCACAACAATCCGTCACGCGGGTACGCCGGCACCCACTGACAGGGGTCCGTATGACACCATCGAACAGGCGAAAAGAGTTCTTTTACCTAGCCGAACCGCCTTTGGGTTTCCCCTCGTCGCTTCAGGCACGATGACACGTCTCTCCAGACGGGCTATGTTGTGTGCTACGACGGCAGCAATCGGCCTCTCGGCCGGCTGTCTCGCCGACGGCACATCACAGCCAGCTGATGACGATGGTGATAACACCGACGACAACGGCTCACCGACGGACGACTCCGAAGCCGACCCTGACGCCCTTGGCGACGCGATCGAAGACCTGCCGGACGGGCTGGCCGATGGTCGGACGCTGCCATATCACTCTCCCGACTCGAGTGAGCCCGACATAACGGTCCTGCGGGATGCCGACAGGGCGACCGACTGGCTTGACGACCGAGGATCGCTGCGCAACGCCGACGCGGTCGCCGCGTTCATCGACCAAACCGACTTCGAGACGTCGATCCTGGTGTCGCTCTCGGACGAGGCACCCACCCCGTGTTACGAGGTGATCCTCGAGTCGATCGCCATCGACACGGGCGAGGGCGGCGACGACAGTTCTGCCGGCGAAAACGAGACGAGCGGCAGCGACGACGAAGACGAGGAACTCGTCCTCGAGGCAACTGTCAATGAGACCGCCGAAGACCAGGCCTGCGCGCAGTCGATTACGACCGTCGGCCAACTCGTTCGCGTGACCTTCGAGTCGGTGCCGCTGACGACGGTTTCGGCCACGCTCGTCGGTCACGATGGGTCAACGTACGGCGCCACGATGGGCAGTGACAGTGGCTCCGCGTCCGCGAGCACGACCGTCGAGTCGGAATGAGGAAGCAGCAACGAGAGCCGGTCGTCCGACTCGTAGCCTTTCGGATGGGCGTCCCGTCCCAGTTGCTGCCGTCGCACTTGAGCGAGCCACGGCACCTCCGATCCGTTACGAAAACTCGGCTTCGGTCACCCGGACGACGACGGTGTCGTCGACATCCCTGAGATCGTACGCCGGCAACTCGCCGTCAGTCCGGCGCACGTACAGCGGTTCGACGAGCCGATAGGTCGGCCCGCCAGCGGGTGCCGGCGCATCGTCACTTGCGTCTCCGTCGTCCGCATCACCGTCGGCCGCGTCGGTCCGCTCGAGGCCGTAGATCTTGCAAAACTCGGCCGTCTCGGCGGGCTCGACGTCACCGTTTCGAAGCTGAGTCGCCAGCGACCGTGAGAGCCACTCTATGTCGCTGACGCTGGGTTCTTGGACGAGCGCCTCGTCGACGAACCGCGTGAGATACCAGTCGAGGTCGTTCAGCAGCGAGACGGCAGCGCCGACGCTGACCGTCCGCAGGGCGATGGCGTTCTCGAACGGGCGTGTCAAGTCGTAGGTCGCAAGGGCCTCTCGAGCCGTTTCCCGGGAGAGCAGTTCGTACTGGAGGTTATGCTCGGCCTCGCCGAGCAAACAGACGCGGGTCACTACGCTGTGGTGTGTGCGACGGTGTAATGTCGGTTTCGGCTTTCCGACGGGTTGTGTGGTCGGTCGCGAGGTGTTGCGGTTCGTTCATCGTTACAGCTTGCTCGAGCGTTCACGAGCAACTCGATCGAACATGAGGAAGAAACGACGTAAGAGTAGGATTTGAACCACGGTCGTTCCACTCCCTGATTCAAATCCCAACGTGACGCGTTGCTCCTCACGTACTGTTTTCCGCGAGACAGCAGTCTCGCGGCGTTCTGCTCGCTACCGCTCACAGAACCGCCCTAAAAGCGGTGGGGATGGGATTTGAACCCATGAGGCTTGACAGCCACCTGCTCTCAAGGCAGGCGCGTTAGGCCGCTCTGCCACCCCACCGATTTGACACTTTCTGAACCCCGTCACGTCTTGCGATTTCACGGCCTTCCTAACCGAACCCAACGATGAATCATCGCAACCATCAAGGCTCGATTGAACCGGCCGTCAACCGCCGAACTTGCAACGTGCGAGGCCTACAATGACCGAAGACACCGACAAGTTTGAAAGTATCGTTCTTATCTCGACGCCGGCAGGGCGATACCTCAACAAGCGGCAGTTGATCGCGTACCGGAATCACCGGGAAAATCTCATCAAGTGGCTCATCCGTATGGGCAAGGACCCCAAGAAATTAGAGGGATATGCGATAGCCACAGCGAAGAACTATGCCACCATCCTCGATGCGTTCTATCGTTGGGCATGGGAGAATCAAGGAGGGTATACCACTGATCTCAGTCACGAAGACGCTGAGAACTTCCTCCGAGAGAAGATGCTAGAGGATTACGAATACTCTGACTCACATCTCCACAATATTAAACTCGCTATGAAGGCATACTTCCGATGGCGCTCAGACATCGGTGAATGGGACCCAAATATTGAAATCGAGGATACATCGAGTCCCTCTCAGCCCAAGGAGTTTGTCACTCTGGAAGAACGTACAGCACTGCGCGAGGCTTCACTCGAGTATGGAACTGTCCCTGCTTATGCGGCACTATCTCCGGAAAAACGTTCTGAGTGGAAGCAGTATCTGGCGCGACGATTCGGAAAGCCGGCCAAGGAAGTCTCAAAGGAAGATTGGGACCGGGCAAACGGTTTCAAGTATCCCAGTATAATTCATACCTCACTCGATGCCGGACTTCGACCCATTGAGGTTGGGCAGGCGAAAACCGATTGGGTTGATATAGAGAATACTGCACTTCGGATTCCAGAAGAAGATTCTTCGAAGAATGAGGACAATTGGGCAATAAGTCTTCGACGTGAGACTATGGACTATCTAGTTCGTTGGCTGGAAGAGCGAGAACTTTACGAGAAATACAATGACACAAATCAGCTCTGGTTGACACGGCATAGTAATCCCTATGGATCATCGTCTCTCCGCTATCTTCTCGATAATATCTGTGAAATCGCCGGGATCGAACGTGATATCTCCTGGTATGCGATCCGCCATTCTACAGGTACGTATATGGCGCGTGAAGAAGGCTTGGCAGCAGCACAATCACAACTGCGTCACAAACGCGTTGAAACTACTATGAAGTACGATCAGGTTCCTCTCGAAGAGCGTCGGGAAGCATTAGATCGAATGGGATAACCAGTCAAAAAACCGGCTTGTTTTAATCAATACCGCTTCAATTAGGAAACGAGAGACATGGACGTTGAAGAGTTTAGATCCCTCATTGAAACAGGCGAGGGAAAGAAAGTTGAATTCAAAAGTTCCCAAATACTTCGGGAACCGAACGGTGAAAACAGATATAAAATCGCTAAAGAACTCGTCGCACTAGCAAACCGGAGGGGAGGCCATCTAATTTTCGGCATTGATGATGAGTCTAATGAGCTAGAAAATAACAATTTGATTGAATACAAATCACGTAACACTATATCTAGTATCTCATCAGATAAGTGTAGCCCACCAATTAATTTTGAATGTTATTACTTTAATGATGAGTTGGAGGGACAATCACAGGTATTTGTCGTGGAGGTAGAGCCGAAGGAACAAATTCCACATTCAATCGTTGATAATTCTGAAGGAGAGGTTCAGAAAAGAGAGTACCGGATTCGAACTGGAGAGGATAGCAGATTGGTTACTGATTCTGAATTATATTCTCTATTTCGCGGTTATACTGGCCAAAGAATCGAAAACGGCTCTGCTACATTCCTACCTCTCGATTTAGATCAACATGCCCCGAAATATGCCGAACCTTATCCTGATGGATTCAAATCGTTTGATAGATTTCTTTCTAGAATATCGAACGAGGAGTGGGATTTGATAATCAATGATGTTGGTGCAGAAAGTGTAGAAGATCGAGTGCAAAAACTGATAGCAGAACTCTTTCCATTTGCGGTTCTTGATTCTCTTCCTGCTGATTTCTGGATACATTGTTTCGGAAATGATTTTGGATCAGAAGAAATAGATGATATGTATGATGAGTTTGGTTATATAACTCTAAAAGAACTAAAATATGAACAGAAGAGCCAGAACCAGAGTGCAAATCTATTAATATCTGAGCTGGATTTAGATCCGATCCAAATTCTAAGAGAAGAGAGGTGGTCCTTACACATACCAAAAGGAACTAATGTAACTCTGGATCATATCGATCCTTATAATGCGTGTCTGTCTTTTGAGAAGGGTGAGGTTCTTAACTGCAATTTGTCATTAGGGGGTGTCACTAGTAATCCAGTTCAAGGACTCCACGAAAAACATCCTCTTTCAGATCTGATAAGTGATAGTAATATATTCTCTCCCACTCTGACGACATGGATAGAAGGAACATTTGGGTATCCAGATGTTGAAGACTCACAAATTCGAGAGCATCAGATATACGTAGAGAGTTTATATGAAATGACGGATCGTCTGTGGGATTGGAATCGGTGTCTGAATGAAGCTGACTCTATGGATTATCGGATAGAGCATAGATTAGAAGAGATCGATGAGAAGATCGACCGCTTATTCCAAACTAATCAGAGTCACCTTTAGAGAGAACGGTCCAAGGGGTCGATCCAATCCGCGAATAAATTCTGGAACACATGGCCCCCGATTATTGAACCGGTGATATTAGGTCTACCAGAACACTACTCTATCGGAAGAAGGCATTTGATCGCAAAATCACGGATTCATTCGGACTTTGGTGGAGAATCGGCTCAACTCATGGTCGATGGGCCGCTCTGCCACCCCACCTCACCTCCAGATTCTGCACACGTTCAAAAAGAGTTGTCGGTCTATTCGCGCTCGAGTTCGCCGTCCGCACCAACGCCAATTCCCAGTTCGTCGACGAGCGCCGCCGTCGCCTCCGCACCTGGCCGGTCGGCAGTCTGCCGGGCCTCGAGTCCGGCGACGGTTGCCTGCAACCCGGTCGGGGTGGCCACGGTCGGAAGCATCGGCGCGAACCCGACGCCGAGGCCGTCGTCGGCCGCCTGCTGGGCCAGCGTTGACAGTTCCGGCGTGGTGTACGCGTCGGTGAAATCGATCGGTTCCGAAAAGCCAGCGAAGTAGGTCCGTCCCCGCTCGGCCGGCCCCAACACGACGTCGTGGCGCCGGAGCGACATCGCCGCGCCGTCGATCTCCGTGCGGGCAACCAGCGGCGCTGTGGGCTCGAGCACACCCACGCTGTCTGCCCCCTCACGCTCGAGCAGGTGTGTGACGGTGTTGCCGACGCGGGCGGCGCGGTTCGAACCGACCTGTCGCTCGAACCTGACCTCGGCGTCCTCTCCGAGCGCGTCGAGGACGAGCGCGCGGACTTCGGCTTCGGGATCGCCGTCAGCGTACCCGTCGGGCAGCGTCTCGGCGTCGCGGTAGTTGACCAGCAGGTCGCCGCCGCTCGAGGCGACGGCCCACAGGACATCGGCGACGGCGGTCTCGTAGAGCGAGACCGCCTCGGCAGCCGACAGCGGCGACTGCTCGACGAGCGACGAGAGCACGAGTTCTTCCCGCGGGGGCGCGACTGGAACGACGACGATCATACCCTTACTCCGAGCGCACGATCCTTGAACGCGGCGCTTCCGGGGATCGAGCGTCCGCCCCCGGTTCGAAACGTGACAAGTTATAGTGGCGTACCGTCTTCGACCGGTATGGACGAACGATCCATCGCCGGACTGCTCGGGACGCTCGTCATCGTGGCGCTGGCAGCTCTCGGTGTCTTCGGATTCGTAGACGGCACACTCATTGCTTCATCTGGCGAGTACGTCACAGCGACGATCGGGATCCTCGTCGTCGCGGTCGTCGTCGTTGGGGTGCTGATCGCGCTCGGTATAGGGTCGAGACGCTGGCGGGCAAATCCTTACTGGTAACAGACAATCGGCTGCTGACCTACCGTTCCTGCCGCCCTTTCGTCTGGCGATAATCCGTCGCCATCAGTTCTGCGAAGGCCTCGAGCCACGCCTGCGTCTGTTCGTCGGACCCATCTCGGGGGTCGATCATCGGGACGAGTTCGAATCCACGCCCGCGGATTCTGGTGGCATGATCGTCGGGCAGCGTGAGGTCCTCAGCCGGAGTCGTCGTATACTCCGTTCCGAGTTCCGCGAGCGCACGCTCGCCGACGGGAACGAGGATCTCGGGGTTGATCATTCGAATTTCGGCGTTGAGGTAGGGCTCGCAGGTGGTGATCTCCTCGTCGGTCGGCCGTCGATCGGGGTCACGACAGCGGGTGAGATGTGTCAGGTAGACGTTCTCGAAGATGGGCTCGTCGGCCGGAGCGGTCACGTCACAGAGGCCGAGTCGCTCGAGAACCCGCCGGAGGCCACCGTCGCCGTCGCTGCCGCCCTCGCCGGCGAACGGAACGCCGGTGTCGTCGGCCCGGGCCGTCGGTCGCTCGCCGACGAACAGAAAGTCCGCGTCCACGTCGCCGTAGCCGTGGACGACCTGGCTGCGCGTCTCACAGAGTGCCGGACAGTTACGGCACTCCTCATCCATTCCGAAGGGGTTCGCTCGAGACTGTTGATTCGCGTCCACAGTCGTGTCTCGTCTGGCAGACGCAAAAGCGACGCGCCCGGAGGGCTTGCGGTCAAGTCGACTTCGCTCCTGTCGTGGTAGTTATCGGTCGGGTGAGGCAGCCTCGCTGCGTCGATACTGGGAGATCCCCTGCCGGTGGACGATCCCCGTATTGTTGGCGACGTTCTCGGTGAGCGTCCGGAACGCGTCGCTGGTTTCGTCTTCGTCTTTCAGCACCGTCGGCTTCCCGCCGTCACCGCCCTCGCGGACGGCCGGGTCGAGCGGGATCGACCCGAGGAAGGGCAGGTCGTGTTCGTCGGCGAACTCCTCGCCGCCGCCGGAGCCGAAGATGTCGTGTTCGCCGCCGCAGTCAGGACAGGCGAACGTCGACATGTTCTCGGCGATCCCAAGCACGACGGTGTCGTGTTTGGCGAACATCTCGAGGCCCTTGCGGGCGTCGTCTAAGGCGACCTCCTGTGGCGTCGTGACGATGACCGCGCCGGTGACAGGCATGGTCTGGAGCATCGTCAACTGGGTGTCGCCGGTGCCCGGCGGGAGGTCGACGACGAGGTAGTCGAGATGGCCCCACTCGACGTCCTCGGTAAGCTGAGTGATGACCTTGTGGACCATCGGGCCGCGCCAGATGACGGGGTCGTCCTCGCCGGTGAGAAATGCCATGCTCATCAGCTTCACGCCGTACTTTTCGGGCGGGACCAGCGTCTCGTCTTCGGTGGCCATCGGCGGCTCGTCGGCGTCGACCATCCGCGGAACGTTCGGCCCGTAGACGTCGGCGTCGAAGAGGCCGACGCGGGCCCCGAGTTGCGAGAGACCGGCGGCGAGGTTGACTGCGACGGTCGATTTGCCGACACCGCCTTTCCCGGAGGCGACGGCGATGACGTTCTTGACGTTGGGCAGTACCTGTTCCTCGCTCGAGAGATTGTCGCGATCGGGAATACTCGCGGTCAGGTTCGGATCGATCCCCTCGGCAGTCAGGGCCTCGCGAACCGCGGCGGCGATGTTGCTTTCGGCCGGAGAGTAGGGCGCACCCAGCGCGAGATCGATGTCGACCTCGTCGCCGTCGACGCTGATGTCGTTGACGAGTCCGAGTGATACGATATCGTCGCCGAGTTCGGGATCGTCGACCGTCCGGAGATGGTCGCGTACGGCGGCTTCGTCCATGTCCGTAGGTACTGCCCGGCGTCGAAAAGGGTTGTGTTCGATTGAGGTGCAGACGGAACGTCGCTCGAGATTGAAGCTTCGTCTACGCCGGGAGACGAAACCGCCTGGCGCTGTGTCGCTCACTGGCGCATGACCGGGTCGTCCCTGTCCTGCCATATGCTCTCTCCCTCGTCAACGCGCTGCAGGCCGAGGAGGCCAGCGGTGACACTCGGATCGTCGGGACTCTCCATCCGATACAGATCTAGCGATGAATCACCGTCGTATTCCGTCGTCACCAGAAGCGATATCATCTCCTGATCAGGCGGCACGGCCTCAGGTAACTCGCCGATTGGGTGGCCGTCCGCGTCGACGAGCCGACGGATGAACTCGTCGTTGTTCGCCTCCCAGAGCTTGTCGCCGTCGCGGCGAACACACAGCACGTGACACCGGTCGCTCCTGTCGAGATCGTCGGGAAACGACGTATACTCCATTTCCTCGAATTCGAAGGGAGCGTGAGCCTCACACATGACGATGTCGCTGGCCAACTCTCCATTGTCGAGGTCGCGGAACGGATCGATGTAGGTGCTCTTTTGCCGGTCGATCTCGGCTTGCAGGTCCGCAAGCGACTCGCCTTCGAAGAGATAGTCGTACGTAGACGGTTCCGGCCTAGGCGTCGCGTCACTGCGGCCAGTTCCCGGCGTCTCCTGCTGACGGACGAGAACAGCACCGTTTGCGAGGTCGCGGACGTTCCACGCAGGGGCCTCGAGCAGCCGTTCGCGACCGCCGAACCGGCCGTGGAACGGGTCGCCGAACACTGTGACCCAGCCCAGTCGCTCGAGGCCGCTCTTCGGCGGTCGTCCTTCCGGAAACGGATGGGAATCAGCATACGGATAGGGAATCCACCCCACCACGAGCCACGGATCAGTCTCGATCGCGAGCGCCGCGATCGCGTCGGCGAGACGGTCTGCGCGGTCGCGTACTACCGCTCGCGAGACATCGTCTTCATCGAAGGCGGATTCATCCGGTCCACGGAATGTCAGCGCCACGTCTGTCTCATCTCCACTCATCGCATCGAGATCGAATCGGACCTCGACACGATAGTCGTCGATTCGGCACGGGATCCTTCCGTCTTTCCCGTTTGCAATGTCGGTGGCAGCGTCGGCAAGCGAGCCGGTCTGCTCCTCACCATCGATCTCGTATCGGGTCGCTGTTTCGTCCTGCGCCTCAGAGACCGTCTCGATACCGTTCTCACGGAGCAGTTCGACAGTCCGCTGAACGAACCTCACATCGTCCTGCAGTTCATCAATGAAGAACAGAACCGTCAACGAGTAAGATTCACTCATACGCCACACTGAACGTGGCATCGTAATGAC
This sequence comes from Haloarchaeobius amylolyticus, assembly GCF_042678045.1. Lineage (GTDB taxonomy): Archaea > Halobacteriota > Halobacteria > Halobacteriales > Natrialbaceae > Natrinema > Natrinema amylolyticus_A. The sequence continues at coordinate 35,869 of NZ_JBHUDI010000009.1, read as the reverse complement.
TGTTCGCCCTCTACTTGAGTCCTCCCGCGCTGCTGTCAGGTCACAGGCGATTCGCTTTGCGATACCGAGCCGTCGGACGGGCCCTACCCCTTGAAATCGAACCGCGGCCCGCCGTAGGTCGGCGGATCCGGCTCGAGTTCGACACCCTGCTCGTAGCGAACGAAGTTCAGATAGAACGGCCGGCCACAGCCCTCGACGGGTTCGCCCTCGAGATCGGTGACGGGGCCGTCCTCACCACAGAGAAACTCGATTCCATCCGCGTCCTCGACGTCCTCGTCCGGGCCGGCGTACTCCCATCCCGGCTGGGGAATCGTCGTCACGGATCGATCGGCGAGATCCGGCTGGCGTTCGACACTCACAACGGCACCACAGTGTGGACAGGTATACCGGACGGTGACGGTCATCGACGATACTAGGGACTTCGAGACCGTAAGCCTGCGGGCGCCGGTGGTCGGATGACCGGCTGAGACAGCGTGGCGCGTTCCGAACCGTTTACCCGGTCACGGATCCAGGAACGGCCATGACCGATTTCGACCCCGAGAGATTCGAGGAGAAATACGTCTACTACTTCGAGGAACTCGAGGAGGCCTACTCGAAAGCGTACCAACACCTCCACGGCCAGTACGATTCGACGGTGCTTCGCGCGATCGATCGACAGATCTTGAGCGAAAGTGAGCCATTCTACGAGGGAGACGGCGAGTTCCGCGTCGAACTGCCCGAAAATCCACGCAAGCGGGTCGGCGCGGTGGCCGACCATGAGCAGTTCGAGTCCGTCCTCGAGGCGTTCGTCGACCGAATCGAGACCGAGTTGCGGCAGATATTCGGATTCGACCGAGGGCAATAACGCCTCGTGTCGAATACCGCGTGACGGCAGCAGATGACACCACCCGGAACACCTTTGCCGTTGACGGAAAACCATCACAGTATGATCGACGAGACGGCCGAGGAAATCCAGGAGATGCAGACGCACAGTTCCTCGGTGGTTGCGGTCCGCGCAGCGCAGGCCCTCGAGGAGTTGACCGACCGAGAGTTCGCCACCGTCGAGGAGTACACGCGGGCGCTCGAGCGAAACGGCACCGTCCTGCGGCGGGCGAACCCCTCGCATGCCTCCCTGCAAAACGCCATCCGGGAGGTCGTCGGGGACGTAACCGACGCCGATCCCGACAGCGTCGAAGCAGCAAAACGGCGCACGAGTGAGACGATCGAGGAAGTCGTCGCACGGATCGAATCCGGTAAGCGATTGGCAGCCGAAAACGCCGTCGACGTCCTCGAGGACGGCGCGACGCTGTTGACCCACGACTACTCCTCGACGGTCCTCGAAGCACTCGAGCAGGCGGTCGAGGCCGGCAAGACGTTCGACGTCTACGTCACCGAAGCCCGGCCGCGATACATCGGCCGCAAGACCGCGCGGGCGCTTGCCGATCTCGAGGGGGTCGAGGCGACGCTGATCACCGACAGCGCCCACGGGATCTACCTCGAGGAGTGTGACCGGGTCGTCGTCGGCATGGACTGTATCGTCGACGACACCCTCTACAATCGCGTCGGCACGTTCCCGATCGCATCGACGGCCGACCGACTGGACGTGCCGGTGACCGTCCTCGGCTCGGCCTCGAAGCTCGTCGGCGAGGGGTTCGTCTTCGAAAACGAGTTCCGGTCGGCCAGCGAAGTCATGGCCGAACCCGCCGAGGGATTCGACGTGGAAAACCCCACCTACGACGCGACACCGGTCGCGTTGCTCGAAAGTGTCATTACGGACGAAGGCCGCCAGGAGTTCTGAACCGGGAGTTCGGGAAACGCGACCGAACTGATAGGCGCACGTGACGGTCGGTCTCAGGTGGCAACAGCCTATCCCGCTCACCGGTGTACTGTCCGTATGCGTCTCGTGCAGGTGTTCGTCCCACAGGATCAGCTGGATCTCGTCCTCGAGACGGCAGACGAAGCCGGTGTCGACTACACCGTCTCTCAGGATACGGACCGCGGCGAGTTCGAGGCACTCGTTTCGATTCCCGTCCCGCCGGCGGCCGTCGAGCCGCTGTTGGCTGACCTTCGGACCGCCGGTCTCGACGAGCGCTCGTATACGGTGGTCACGGCAGCGGAGACGATCATCTCGAACCGAACCGACGATCTGACCGGTCGGTTTTCCAGAACCCGGATCTCTCGAGAAGAACTCCAGTCGCGAGCGGCCGATCTCGCACCGGCTGCATCGACCTATTTCGGCCTGCTCGTCGTGAGTACAGCGATCGCGACAGCCGGCCTGTTGCTCGATTCGGCGGCGACGATCATCGGTGCGATGGTCGTTGCACCGCTGATGGGGCCGGCGCTGGCAGCCAGCGTCGGGGTCGTCGTCGACGACGACGCGCTTGCGACGCGCGGTGTCTCCCTTCAGATCGTCGGGCTTGCGGTCGCGGTCGTGACGGCGGCAGTCATCGGCTGGGGACTCAGGGGGACGGTGTTGCTCCCGCCTGGATTCGACATCACGACGGTTCCGCAGATCCGCGAGCGGATCACCCCCGATTTCCTCGCGCTGTTTCTCGCCCTGGGGTCCGGCGTCGCTGCCGTCATCAGCCTCACTCGTAACGTCGGGTCGGTCCTCGTCGGCGTCGCGATCGCCGTCGCGCTCGTCCCGCCCGCTGCCACCGTTGGGCTCGGGATTGCCTGGGGACATCCAGAGGTCGTCCTCACCGCCGGGACGCTCGTCCTCGTCAACATGCTCTCGATTAATCTCACCGCGTTGCTCCTGTTGTGGGCGTCGGGCTACCGACCGATCCAACCGGAGACCGTCGACCGCGTCACCGCTCGGCTCCAATCGCGCGTTCTGGTTCTCCTCGCCGCGATCGCCGTCCTCTCGGTCGTGCTCGCCGGCGTCACCTATGGGACGTACCGCACTGCCGCAGTCGAACACGACGTCACGACCGAACTCGAGACGATGAACGAGGAGCAGCTAGCGGCCGACTCCGAACTGCAGTTTCGAGAGACCGCCATCGACTACGAACTCGTCGACGTGTACACCAGCAGGCAGCCGGTCGTGACCGTTCATGTCGACCGCCCACCTGGTGAGCAGCTCCCGGACGACTTCGCTGACAACGTGCGCGAACGGCTCGAGTCGGCAACCGGCGTCGATCTCGAGGTGATCGTCGAACTGGCGACGGCCCTTCGAAGCGGCTGAGTGCACGATCATCCCGTCCGTTCGCCGAACGTCCGTGGTGAGCCGTCGGTCGGGGCGGCCCACGCGACCGCGTTGCGAAGCACTCGCTGGACGGCCTCGTGTTCGTAGATCGGGTACGTCTCGTGGCCGGGCCGGAAGTAGAAGATCCGTCCCTTTCCGCGCCGGTAACAGCAGCCGCTCCGGAACACCTCGCCGCCCTCGAACCAGCTGACGAATACCAATCGGTCGGGTTCGGGAACGTCGAACGGTTCGCCGTACATCTCCGTCGTCGGGAGTTCGATCGCTTCGTCGAGTCCGTCGGCGATCGGATGGCCGGGATCGACCACCCAGAGGCGCTCGGTGCCGCCGTCTTCGCGGTACTGCAGACTACAGGTCGTCCCCATGAGTCGCTTGAAGGGCTTCGAGTAGTGACTCGAGTGAAGCGGAACGAAGCCCATGCCCTCGAGCACACGCTCTTGGACGCGGTCGACGACCGCGTCGTCGACGGCCTCGTGGGCGTCGTGGCCCCACCACACCAGAACGTCAGTCGATGCGAGGACCTCGTCGGTGAGCCCGTGCTCCGGCTCGTCGAGCGTCGCGGTCCGAACCTCGTGGTCAGTGGCAAGTGCATCGGCGAGAGTCGCGTGGATTCCGTCGGGATAGACGGCCGCGACGGCGTCGTCCTCGCGTTCGTGGCGGAACTCGTTCCAGATCGTGACTGCGACCATGGCCACCCTGTCAACCCCCGATGTCTTATACTGTCGTCGAATGGCCGAGCTACCGTGAGCCACTGGGAACTGCATTGTCCCAACACGTTCTCTCGGCCGATCGAATCGCCAGACTAGAACGGATATTCGTTCAATAAATCTGAAATCAGCTGCCGTAATAGTATAGTAATGGGTGAAATACAAAATGGTTGTATAGATTAATCGGTCATAACTCTTATTTCGATCGCCAACTGCCTCTCTCTATGGAACGGGATCGAGCTCAAATGACAGCGAAATCGATGGTTTCTCACTGCACGTTCTGCTTCGCTGTGGCGAACGCGGAGGGGTGGCGATGATCGGTGCCGACATCGGTGTCGGCATCGTTGGCCTCGGCGGGATGGGGACGCTCCACGCGCAAAGCGTTCGCGACCTTGGCGCAGCGGTCGTCGCCGGCGTCGATCTCGTCCCGGAGCAACGCGAGCGGTTTGCCGCCGAGTTCGACGCACGGACCTACGAAACGCACGAGGAACTCGTCACAGATGAGGCGGTCGACGCCGTCATCGTGACGACGCCCAACCGCTTTCACGAACCCATCGCGGTCGCATCCCTCGAGGCGGGGCTGAACGTCCTCGTGGAGAAACCTCTCGCTCACTCCTTGGAGAGCGCCGAACGGATCGCCGAAGCGGCGGCTCGATCTTCGGGTATCTGTATGGTTGGGTTCCACAACCGCCACGCCGCGTCGATGGCCATGTTCGAGGACCAACGGGACCGCGACCGGTTTGGCGAACTCACCCACGTCGAAGCCAACTACGTTCGTCGGCGTGGCGTCCCCGGTCCCGGCTCGTGGTTCACCGACCCTGAACTCTCCGGCGGTGGTGCCTTGGTCGACATCGGCGTTCACGCCCTCGATCTCGCGCTCTACGCGCTGGACTTCCCCGAAATCGTAGAAGTCAGCGGCGTCACGCGGACCACGTTCGGCACGCGCGAAGATGTCGCCGATCCCGACGGATTTGGCGACAACTGGGACGCCGAAGCCGAACGCTACGAGGTCGACGACTCCGTCAGTGCCTTCATCCGCTGTGCCGGCGGGCAGACGATCTCGCTCGAGGCCGCGTGGGCGACCAACCGCGAGGAGAGCATGGACTTCCGCGTTCGTGGGACGAAGGCGGGCGCCCAGTTCGACATCGGTGACACGAATCTACGGATTCTCGAGGCCGGCACGGCCGGCCGCGACCACTACGCCGACGTCAACATGAGCGCCGACGAGACGCTGACCGGCTACGCCGACCAGGACGCGGCGTTCCTCGAGGCCGTCGCGACCGGCGTGCCACCGGAGACGAACACCATCGACGAAGCACTCACGGTCCAGCGCGTTATCGACGCGATCTACCGCTCGAGCGAATCCGGTCGATCGGTGACGCTCGCCGACGCTCGCGTCAGCGACGCCCAGGTCGAGAGTGCGACGCGACTCGACTAACCGGCTCTTTCTCGAGGAGGTGGTTCGCAAATTGAGTTTCCGGGGAGCGCTATCGGACGCGATCCGACACGGTACCGACGAGAACTGATCGAAAAGAGCGGGCGCTGATCGTTGGAGAAAATCGGAAAATTCGCCCGTTTCGACCGGTTTAGAGGACTTCGTCGAAGTCGTGGTGGCCGTGGATGTCGACACCCTCGTCGGTGATCTCACAGAGGAAGACACCGTTGCCGGAGCCGGTGTCGCGCTCGACGGCGGATTTGATGCCGCGGGCAGCGACCGTCTTGGCTTCCTCGTTGGACATGTCCTCCTCGTAGGCCTGCTCTAAGTGGCCGTAGGCCAGTTGCATCCCGCTGCCGGTGACGGTGTAGTCGTCTTCCATGACGCCGCCGGCAGGGTCGATACTGTAGACGTGGCTGCCTTCGTCGTCGACGCCGCCCAGAATCGGGTGAATGGCGAAGAACGGGCCGCCGCGGGCGAAGTTGCCCGCGAGGGTTGCGAGCGCGTCGATGCTCATCCCCTCGCCGCGTCGGGCCTCGTAGAGGTTGACCTCGGCGCGGAGACTCGAGATGAACGACTGTGCGCCGCCGACGCTGCCGACGAGGGTGAGTGCGCCGGTCGGGTGGATCTGCTCGACCTTCTGGACGTTCTTGTTCGAGACGAAGCGGCCGCCGAGGCTGGCGCGCATGTCCGTCGCGATGACGACGCCGTCGGCGGTCGAGATGCCGATCGTCGTCGTGCCGGTCTTGTTGACGTTGTCCAGATCGGCCTGCGTCAGGTCGTTCTGTGGCAGGGATCCGAGCTCCGGCTCGTAGGGGTTCGGATCGTCGGCCAACTGGTCGACCGTCCGGGAGAAATCGGAGTCGTGTGTGGGCGTACGCATTACCGGAGGCGTACGCCGGGACGGTATAAAACACCGGCGGTCACCACCGTCGTTTCCGCTTTCGTCCGTCCAGCGGAAGGGGCGCTCGAGTGCCGATTCGGTGTGTCTGTGGGTCCTGTGGCTCGTCGGTCAGCGAGTCCGAAAATCAGTCAACGTCGATCAGCGCTGCGTGGCTTCGTACGCGTCTTCGACGGTGGCGAGGACGCGGTGGATCGGCAGGGTGAACCCGGCCTGTCGGGCAGCGATCGCAAGCGGCATCGCGACGATGCCGATCACGATACAGAGTTGGTACAGTGCGAACAGCGTCGCGTGGTACACGCGGGATATCATCAGCGTTCAGTCGTGGCTCAGACGGAGGCCATATATAAGTATTGTTGAAAAATGAAATTTATAATGATTGTTAACTAGGTATTGGGTCGACGCCTGCTTGCGATTCAACTGCGGTTGCGGTAGGTACAACTCCAGTCACACTCGCGTCGATGTACGGGTATGTCGGTGGCAATTGATCCGGGGATTTCTCGTAACTTATGGGAATCATCCGATTGACGTGCGCGTCCGAATCGGCGGCGCGCGCGTCGAGCAGGCGACAGCGCCGACGAACCGCAAGACAGGAAACCCCCCGGACCGACTACGCTGTATGGGCAATTATCTCGTCGCGATGGAAGCGGCATGGCTCGTTCGTGACGTCGAGGAGATCGACGACGCGATCGGCGTCGCCGTCAGCGAAGCCGGGAAGCGACTCAACAGCGAAGACATGGACTACGTCGAGGTCGAGGTCGGTGCGACGGGCTGTCCAGCCTGTGGCGAACCGTTCGACTCCGCCTTTATTGCAGCCGACACCGCACTCGTCGGCCTCGGACTCGAGATGGAGGTCTTCAACGCTGACAGCGAAGAACACGCCTCGCGCATCGCGAAAAGCGAGGTCGGTGGCGCACTGCGAGACGTCCCACTGTCGGTCGTCGAGGTCGTCGAAGTCCCCGACGAGGACTAGGACCAGACCCACCGATTCGGTGCTTGAGCCGTTCGACCAGTGCTGCAAGTACTAGTGAGCGTTGGCTATTCTATCGGTTCGTCTCGAACGCTGGCTCCGACGACCGGCCGTATGTGAGACCTCGTGGCCGGGGGCGGTCTCCGGTCACCGAACGTGACTTATCACAGTGAAATGTGAGTTAAGATATAATTCATGGTTGAGAGAACGTCGCTCCGGTCGTGGGCCAGACTGGGCGGGAGCGTGCTGGTGATTCTGGGCGCTATCGCCCTCGTTTCCACCGACCTCGAGACAGCCGTCGCCCTGATGGTCCTCTGTGTGGTGGCCGGGTATACGTTCCAAGCAGGGGTGGCGTCGGCCGACGGCGTGGGACTGATCCGCCGGTCGATGGGACCCAGAGCGAAGGTCGCGGTCGGAACGCTGTGTGTCGTGGGGCTGATCGCCGTCGCCGCCAGCGACGTGGCCGACGCGCTCGCGCTGGTAGCGATCGTCGTCCTCGGCTACGTCGGCTACCGGTCGGGAAGCGTTTTTCGCGGTGCAGTATACGGAATCACACTCGGCGTCGTCGGTTCGATCGTCGTCGTTTGTCTGTTTGCCGTAGCCGTGGGGCTCGGAGCGTACTCGGCGGGTGGCATCGGAGCACTGCTTTTCACCGTGGCGTTTCCACTGACGGCCGTCGCGTTCCTTCTGTGGGCCGGGCTCGTCCTCCTGGTCGGAGCACTGGGAGGTCTCGTCTGTGGCAGCGTCGGGGGCGCGATCGCTCGAGTAACGCACGGTGTCGAGTAGCCACGCTGTCCCTCTGGGGAGGGAATCCCACCCAAAGTTCTTTCTATAACCCGCAGTTATTGTGCGATATGGAACTCCCGACGCCTGCCGACCTCCGGCAACGCCGTACCGAACTCGGACTCACCCAGAGCGAACTCGCCGAGACGGCCGACGTCTCCCAGCCGCTGATTGCTCGAATCGAAGGCGGCGACGTCGATCCGCGCCTCTCGACGCTCCGTCGAATCGTCAACGCCCTGGAAAAGGCCGAAAGCGACGTTATCCGCGCCGAAGACCTGATGAACGAGGCCGTCGTCAGCGTCTCCCCCGACGACCCCGTCAGCGAGGCCGCCCGGAAGATGGAAGAAGAAGCCTACTCCCAGCTTGCGGTTATCCAGGACGGGATTCCGGTCGGCTCGATCAGCCAGACCGATCTCGTCCACCTCGACTCGGCGGATCGCGACGAACCCGTCGAAGACCATATGAGCGAGAGTTTCCCGACCGTCTCGAAAGACGCCACGCTGGACGAGATCAGCAACCTGCTCGAGCACTACAAGGCCGTGATGATCACCGAAGCCGGCGAAACCGTCGGCATCATCACCGAGGCCGACATCGCCGCGCGGCTGTCCTGATCGGACCCCGCCACCACCAGTTTTGCGAGACAGCTCCCACGTGGGAGGAATTACTCGAGGAGTTTTCCACCTCGAGGATCTAGACTAAAAGCATGGAGTACTACGATCGACTCCTCGGTTCGATGCTGGCAGCCCTGCTGGCCGGTGTCGTTGTGGGCTTCCATCCCGCGCTCGACTTCTATCTCGGCCTCTTGGGCGGCGCGCTGGTGGCAACGCTGTTTCTGTGGGACGCCATCGTCCGGCGGCCGCCGGTGCCAAGGGCCGACCCGACGTACACGACTGCGGTCGTCGTCTGGCACGGTGGCGTCCTTGCAATGCTCGGTCTCGTGCTCTGATACTGTCGGACAAAAGTGCGTCTGACGGATGGCACGGGGCCTGGCTAACCGACGTGACGAACGGACAGCCGCCCGAGACGATTCTCGAGGGAAGTCTCCGAACAGTCTCGGCCGACTCGCACTCGCGAAAGGGACGACCGCCAGCTGCGGGCTCGTTCGGCTCCGCCCTGGATAGCGAGCGGTCGGCCACGCCTTTTATATCGTTCCCATATAGTATATCGGACGGATGATTGTGGGTGCAGGTACCAAGTGGCGTGCACTGATCCTCATCGGTGTCGCCGAACTGTTCGCGATGACGCTGTGGTTCAGCGGGACCGCCGTCGGGCCGGAACTGGCCGACGCGTGGAACCTCTCGGCGGCGGAGACGGCGTGGTTGACGAACGCCGTCCAGCTCGGGTTCGTCGTCGGGGCGTTGCTTTCGGCCTCGCTGACGATCGCCGACGTCGTTCGACCGCGGTACCTCTTCGCCGGATGTGCGTTCGTCGGTGCGGCGGCGACAGCGCTGATCGCCGGGTTCGTCGACAGCGGCCTCCCAGCGATCGCCCTGCGATTTCTCACCGGCGTTGCTCTCGCCGGCGTCTATCCGACGGGGATGAAGATGATGGCCTCGTGGTTCGTCAGGGGACGCGGCCTCGCGATCGGCGTCCTCGTCGGCGCGCTCACCGTCGGCTCGGCGTCGCCACACCTCCTCCGGGCCCTCGGCGGCATCGGGCAGCCACGCCTCGTTCTGTACGGGACAGCTGCCATCGCAGCGATCGGAGGGCTCCTCGCGCTGGCGTACGAGGACGGGCCACACCAGCCCGAAACCGCCCCCTTCGACCCGAGCGCGGTCCGCCGCATCGTCACCGACCGCGGGGTCGTCCTCGCGAACACCGGCTACTTCGGCCACATGTGGGAGCTCTACGCGGTCTGGACGTGGATTCCGGTCTACCTCCTCGCCAGCCTCGAGGCCAGCGGTACGGCAAACCCCGAGCGACTGGCAGCACTGCTCGGGTTCGGGACGATCGCGATCGGCGGGGTCGGCGCGTGGCTCGCCGGTTCGGCCGCGGACCGCGTCGGCCGATCGGTCGTTACGAGTGCATCGATGATCGTCTCTGGTGCCGCGTGCCTGCTCGCGGGCGTGGTCTACGGCTCGTCGCTGGCCGTCCTCGCCCCCTTCGTGCTCGTCTGGGGCTTTTTCATCGTCGCGGACTCCGCACAGTTCTCTGCAGCCGTCTCCGAACTCGCCGACGACAGCTACGTCGGCTCCGCGCTGACGCTCCAGACGGCCGTCGGCTTCCTCATCACGATCGGCTCGATCCAGCTCGTTCCGATCGTCCAGCGCGCCGTCGGCTGGCAGTGGGCGTTTCTCCCGCTCGCCGTCGGCCCCCTGATCGGCACGATTTCAATGCTGACGCTGCGACGGGGTCCGGAATCCGAGCGACTGGCCGGCGGGCGGGGATAGCGCGTTAGCCACGACAGTCTGCGGTGTGGCTTAGTCGTGGCCCGACACCGGCACCGGCTCGTAGGGCTCCTCGAGGTACGCCATATCCGACGGCGACAGGGAGATCTCCAGCGCTTCGACGGCTTGCTCTAGATGTTCGACGCTGGTCGTCCCGACGATGGGGGCGTCGACCCAGTCTTTGTGGAGCAGCCACGCGAGAGCGATCTGGGCCATCGTCACGCCCTTCTCGGCGGCCAGTTCAGCGACGCGCTCGTTGATTGCCGGGCCGCCGCCGTCGCGATAGGGATGGTCGTAGAGGTGGTCTTCGGTCTCGCCGCGGGTCGTCGCGTCGATCTCCTCGTGGGGCCGCGTGAGATAGCCACGGGCCAGCGGCGACCACGGGATGACGCCCACGTTCTCTTTTTCACAGAGCGGCAGCATCTCGCGTTCTTCCTCGCGATAGACCAGATTGTAGTGGTTCTGCATCGTGACGAAGCGCTCGAGGCCCAGCCGGTCGCTCGTGTGCAACGCGTCGGCGAACTGGTGGGCCCACATCGAGGAGGCACCGATGTAACGAATGTGGCCCCGGCGGACGGCGTCGTCGAGCGCGCCCAGCGTCGTCTCGATCGGAGTCTCGTCGTCCCAGCGGTGGATCTGGTAGAGGTCGATCGTGTCCATCCCCAGTCGCTCGCGGCTCGCCGCGAGTTCCTGTTCGATCGCCTTCCGGGAGAGCCCACCCGAGTTCGGGTCGTCCTCGCGCATCTGGAAGTAGCCCTTCGTGGCGACGACCGACTCCTCGCGGTAGCCCTCGAGAGCCTCGCCCAGAATCCGCTCGGATTCTCCCTTCGAGTACATGTTCGCGGTATCGAAGAAGTTGATCCCCAGGTCGATCGCCCGGTCGATGATTTCTTTGCTCTCCTCGTCGTCCAGGACCCACTCGCGCCAGTCGCTCGAGCCGAAGCTCATACAGCCCAGGCAGATGCGGCTGACTTCCATACCGGTCGAGCCGAGGGTCGTATACTCCATATCGAGCCATACGCGGACGGACGAAAAAACAGTACGTGGTATGGCAAGCGAGGGCAGCTGTCGCACCCCCGTCACTTTTTAGTAGAACGGAACCGTACGCTCGCGTGCCTATGGCGGACGAACACGACGAGCGAGAGACGAAACGTAACGACGACAGCGGTATCGTCTCGCGCATCAAGAACGTGTTCAGCCGCAACTGATCGGACGGCATCGGGAGATCGGTCACCAACGCCCGGCTGCCGTGTCCGTTTTTTTGGACGCGAAACCAGTGCCGAGACGCGTATTCAAGCCTACCAGTGGCCGAACAGTCGCTGGAGCACGGTGCGATCGCTCGGTCGCTCGGCGAGCAACACCGAGCTGTCGACCTCGTTGATGACGTCCATATGCAGCGAGTCGCTCATCAGCCGCGAGATCACACCCTCTTCGGTCGCGCCGATGAGGATCAACGAGTGGTCCTCGGCCTGTCGACAGATCGCCCGTTCGACGTCGCCGGAATCGTCGACGACGAGGTCGGCGTCCTCGAGATCGCGTTCGGCGGCCCACTCGGTGAGGAACTGTTCACCGCGCTCGCGGTCGTCCGGGCTGGCGACGACGTGCTGGAGCGTGATCTCCGCGTCGGCGTGGTCGCGAAGCGTCCGTGCGACCTCGGCACTCAGATCCGAATCCGGACCGCCAGCGGTCGGGAGGAGGATACGCGAGGTGTCCAGGTCCCGATCCTTGAGGATGAGGAAGTCACAGGGGAGGTTACTGGTCAGTTCGTCCATCCGGCCTTCGGCACGCCCCTCGCCCCACGGTCGGTCGTCACCCCAGCCGAGGACCACGAGGTCGGCGCGCTCGCGTTCCGCAGTCTGGAAGACGTCCTCGAACGAGCGGTGGGAGACGACGGTCGACGTCTCGTAGTCGACGTCGTAGGATCGCGCTCGCTGTCGGACGGTTTCCATCCGCTGTTCGGACTCGGAGACGATCCGGTCGGTCTGTCCGGCCCCATAGCGCATCGAGGAGCGACCCGGCATCTGGACGATATGGACGGCGTGAACCGTCGCGTTCTCGTGGCTACTGGCCAGGGTACAGGCGAGGTCGACGATCGTCGACTCGGTTCGCGGATTCGCGATCGGGACGAGCACGCGATAGTCACCGTTGCCGGTCCCGTGGGTTTCGGCGGTGTCGATCAACGGAACGTACGACCGGCCCACGTAGTTCCCGAACAGCCACTCCCGGATCGAGAGCTGGCGATCGGCACCCTCGAATCGGGCGGACTCGAGCCGGCGCTCGCTGGTCTGGAAGTAGTTGACGACGGTGACCAACACGATACCGCCGATGGTGTTGCCGAGCAAGACCGGCAGGACGAACTCGGTTACGCCGGTCAGGAGGGCGAGTTCACCGGCCAGCACCATGTAGATCATCTCAGTAAAAGAGACGACGACGTGAAACAGGTTGCCGAGCGGGATCGCGAGGAAGGCCATGTAGACGACGACGAGCCGCGAGATGGTGTCCTGTGAGGCGTAGACGATCCAGACGACGCCGGCGACGATCAGGCCGGCGAACGCCGCCTTGGTGAACAGCGACCACCACGGCGTCGCGACGCCCTTCTCGGCCAGTTCCATCGCCGCAGTGGCCGCTGGCTCGTCGAAGACGCCGCCCCACGACAGCGCGACCGCGCCGAGGGCACCGCCCGTGAAGTTGCCCACGAGAACGATCGACCAGTGGCGCAGCAATGCGGGAATGCTCGCGAGCCGTTCCAAGGTCAGCGCGACCGGCGGGAGCGTGTTCTCGGTGTAGAGTTGGTAGCCGCCGATGATGATGTAGATAAAGCCAAGCGGGTACAGCAGTTTACTCAGGATCGGATGGCCGTCGGTCGACGCCGTTAGCGATGCATAAAGCAGAAACGTGATCGTGATCGCGAAGCCGGCGGCGAGGCCGCTGAAGAACAGTTCACGGCTCCCAGAGGTGATCTCCTCGTCGGCCGCGGCAACGATCCGCTGAAAGATCTCGTCGGACGAGAAACGATCGCGGACGACCGCACCGACCGCCGGTGCGCCGCTCCGTGACCGCTCGACTGCCTCACGGACCTGTTCCTGTTCGGGGGGATCACGGTCGGGTTGCGTCTGATTGGGGGGGCCGGGATCGCTCATTGTCAGTTACGCGCCTCTAGAGAAACTAAGCGTTTAGCATCTGCCATCGCGACACATCATCGATCATGAACGTTACCGGCCGGTAGATCGACACCGAACGGATCGTCGTGGCGACGATCGCTCCGGCTCGAGGCAGCCGTCGACCGGCCTGCGCGCTCGCAGCAACCCACATACGTCAGGCCCGCGTAGTGTGGGGTATGACTCGCGTTCGGACCACGCAAACGCCGGACGGCCGTCGGCTCGAGGTCTCACACGTCATGTCCGTCCCCGCGGCCGATGCGTGGGATGCGCTCGTCGACACCACGCAGTGGCCCGACTGGTCGCCGATTATCCACGGCGTCGAGTCGACGGATCGCCGGATCCGGACCGGAACGACCGGCCGGGTCAGACTGCCCGGCGTCTGGATCCCCTTCGAGATCGCGTCGTGTACGGAGCGGCGGTGGACCTGGCGCGTTACTGGGATTCCGGCCGCTGGCCACCGTGTCGACGATCTCGGCGATGGGCGCTGTCGGGTCGCGTTCGAACTGCCGCTCCATCAGACGGGATACACGCCGATCAGCCTCCGAGCTCTGGAGGACCTCGAGACGCTGCTCGAGGACGACGCCGTGGCTGTACAATAGAGACGTGTCTCCGACTGGTGGCTCGGTATCTCGTGGCGACCGCAATAGCAACCGCTCGTGGGTGTTGGAAAGACGGGGTAGGACAGCAGGTGAACGCACGTGGAATCCACGGGCGCTGAAAGGTAACTGTCTGACCGTGCCGTCTACTCGCTACTCTCTTGGGCCGGCATAAAACACCTCCGGTACACCGGTCTCGTAAGTGGCGGATCCGCCGAGGGATCTCGCTTTGCGATCTCTGTCGGCCGTTCGTCCGGCTCAATCGTCGACACGCCGTGGAGCGAGTCGGTGACGTGACCCATCCACGACGGCGGCGACTACACTGGCTGTCGAACCGCGAGCACGACCAGATCGGAAAACGGCGTGTCGTCTTTGCCGCTCCCGCCGGCGTGTTCCGACAGCTCGCCGAGCGTAAACCGGTGAACCGTCTCCTCGTCGTGGGTCAGCTTCTCGAGCACCAGCGCCTCGAGGTCCGGGTCGGCACCCGCCTCGAGTAAGGTGGCGGCGAGGTCCCCGGGCATCCGGTCGTAGGGCCGGGGCAACGTGAGCAGATGCCGCTCGTCGTCCGTGACGGCAGCGACGAGCCGCTCCATGTCGGACTCGAGGTCGCCGCTTTTGTGCAGCGTAACGAACTCCGTGTCTTCCATCGGCGTTCGGGCGCGGCTGGCTGCCATCTGGATCGCCGAAATGCCCGGGATTACGCGAACCGGAATCTCGGGGTCCTCGGACTCGACTGCATCCTGGACCTTGCCGACGAACTGATACCCCGAGTGATTGGGATCACCCATCGCAACCGCGGTGCCCGACTCGCCAGCGGCGACGCGCTCGCCGAACGCCTCGAGCGCTTCGGCTTCGTCTTTATAGCCACAGGTCAGCAGGTCGGCGTCGGTCAGATCCGCGACGAACTCCACGACCGTCGTGAAACCGACGACGACGTCGGCATCGCGGATCGCACGCTCGCCTCGTGGGGTGAGATACTCCTGGTTGCCTGGGCCGACGCCGACGGCGTAGACCGGGTCGTCGGTCTCCTCGTCGATGTCCGGCTCTGCCGTCGCGGCTGCGAACGTCGCTGGATCCGGCCCGGAATCGAGGTCGTACTCGCCGCTCATTCGTCCTCCAGCGATCGTCGCTCGGCGGCCGTGTGCTCCAGCTCGAGGTCGTCCGTTCGCACGTCTTTGGCGACGTGGATCAGTTCGTTCGTCAGCGCAGCGGCGAGTCCGCTGCCGCCGCGGCGGCCGACGTTCGTAATCGCCGGCACGTCGTATTCCTCGCTGACCTCGCGGATGCGCTGGCGGCTCTCTTCAGCCTTCACGAAGCCGACCGGCGTCGCAACGATGGCGGCCGGTCGGGTACCGTTTTCGATGCAGTCGGCCAGCGCGAACGCGGCCGTCGGCGCGTTGCCGATCGTCGCGATCGCGCCATCGTAGACCCCCTGCTTGTCGAGTTCGAGCACCGACGCGGCGGTCCGGGTCATTCCCGTCTCCTTCGCCAGTTCGGCCCCGTTACCGATCGCCTTGCGCTTCTCGCAGTTGTGACCGCGTCCGGTGATACCGGCTTTCGACATCGTGATGTCCGTGACGATGGTCGCCTCCTCGAGGACGGCTCGTGCACCGGCACGGACCGGGGCGTCTTCGTCGTCGCCGAGGTCGTCGCTGCCAGTGAACTCGATCAGATGCTGGAACTCGATGTCGCCCATCGAGTGGACCGACTTCTGTCGCACGCGGTCGGCCAGCGTCTCGTCGGGCACGAACTGCCGGACGATGTCCATGCTCGTCTCCGCGATGTCCATCGCGTTCTGCGTCGTTGCGCCCAGATCCGCGTACTCCTTCTCGAACTCCTGACTGTCGCTCATTGGGTATCACTCTCCGTGGCTCGCATATCGGCTCTCGGCCGAACATCTTCGTTAATCATCGTTCGTCACCTCCGCGCCGACGGCCTCGTTGGTCGTCCGCGCCTCGAGATCGCCTTCGACCTCGAGATTGAGATCGCGCAGTCGATCGATCGTCTCGTCGTCGGCGTCCCAGAGGTCGCGCTCGACGGCCTCGAGCAAGGTGTCCGTGATCGACTCGAGCGCCCAGGGATTCACGTCGCGCATCCACTCCTGGCGCTCCTCGTCGAAGGCGAACTTCTCGGCGACTTCCTCCCACAGCGTATCCGAGACGACGCCAGTGGTCGCGTCCCAGCCGAGCGTCACGTCGACGGTCGTCGAGAGATCGCCCGCGCCCTTGTAGCCGTGCTCTTCCATCGACTCGAGCCAGTCGGGGTTGAGCACGCGCGAGCGCATGGCCTTGCGGACCTTCTCCTCGTTCGTGTAGACGTCGACGTTGTCCGGGTCAGAGGAGTCCCCGACGTAGGAGGCTGGTTCTTCGCCCGAAACTTCGGTGACGGCAGAGATGAAGCCGCCGTGGAAGGCGTACCAGTCCGAGGAGTCGAACTCGTCCTGTTCCATCGTGTCCTCGAGTTTGACCGTCGCGTCGACGCTCGAGAGTCGGCGCTCGAAGGCGTCGTGGGCGTCGGAGACGCGGCCGCGCGAGCCCATGGCGTAGCCGCCCCACTGGACGTAGACGCTCGCGAGGTCGCTGCGGTCGTCCCAGTTGCCCTCGTCGACGGCCTTGTTCGTTCCGGCACCGTAGCCGCCGGGTTTGGTCGTGAAGACGCGGTGTTTCGCCGCTTTTCGGGCCTCCTTCTCGTCGAGGCCGTCCTCGTCTTCGAGTTCGGCTTGCTCTTCCTCGACGTGTTTCTTTACGTAGTTCATTTCGTGGGGTTCGTCGAGGTCGACGACCGCATCGACGGCGTCGTGGATGACGCCTGCCGCCGCGGGGAAGGCGTCACGGAACAGCCCGGAAACGCGCGTCGTCACGTCGATCCGCGGCCGGTCGAGCTCCTCGAGCGGGATCGGCTCGACGTCGTCGATCCGGCCGGCATCGGTCCACTGGGGCTCGACGCCCATCATCGCGAGCACCTGGGCGATCGTCTCGCCGCGCGTGCGCACGGTCGGGGTGCCCCACGCGACGACACCGATCTCCTCGGGGTACTCGTCGTTCTCGGCGTGGTGGCGCTCGAGGACACCCTCCGCGACCTCGCTTCCGACCTGCCAGGCGGCTTTTGCGGGCACCTTCCGCGGGTCGAGCGTGTAGAAGTTCCGCGCCGTGGGCAGCAGGTCGACGCCACCGCGGGTGGGTGCGCCCGAGCCACCCGGCGGCACGTACTCGCCGGAGAGGGCGTCCGCCGTGCGGGGAATCTCGTCTTCGGCCCCCTGCACGCGCGGCTGGGCCTCCTCGCAGACGTACGCCAGCACCTCGCGCAAGTCGTCGTGGGCACCCGGTTTGGCCTTCGCGTCGCCGATCGTCTCGAGATCGACGATCAGGAGGTTGATGTTGACCTCGTCGTCCGGACCGCCCTCGAGTTCGGACACGGGGACGTCGAAGTCGTGGTCGGCCAGCGTCTCGAGCAGGTCGACGCTCGTCTCGTAGACGATGTCGGCAGCTTCGGCGTAGGTCATGCCGAGGGCCTCGTCGTACTCGCCGGGCGAGTCGAGCATTTTCTCGTAGTCGACACCGAGCGCACCGGCCACGCTCTCGCGCAGGCTCGGCGAGCCGGGGTTCTCGAGGCGCGTGAGCGCGACGAGGTATTCCACTAGGCGCTCGCCTTCCGGTGGCTCGGACATCGTGTGCAGCCCCAGCCGGATCTGGGTCGTCTTGACGTCAGTGAGGTACTCGTGGACGCGTTCGACGAGGTCGTCGATCGCGAGATCGTCACCCTCGACCTCGCCTTCTGCGAGCGTCGAGCCGGCTTCGTCGGGTCCGCGGACGTCGGCTTTCTCGTCGATCGTGCCCGCAATACCGAGTTCGACTGCCAGATCGAGGTCCTCGACTTTCTCCCGGATCAGCGTCTCGAGGTGCTCACCGTCGTCGGCGCGGGCGTCTTCCATCCCTGCCTCGCGGTACTGGTTGGCCAGTTCCTCGAGTTCCGAGAGTTCGTCGTACGTCCCAGCATTTCGCATGACCGGCGTGAGGTAGTCAACGATGGCGGCGTAGGAGCGACGCTTGGCCTGCGTCCCCTCACCGGGATTATTGACGATGTACGGGTAGACGTTCGGGATGTCGTCGATCAGCTGATCCGGTGCGCTTGCACCGTTCAGGCCGACCGTCTTGCCGGGGAGCCACTCGAGGCTGCCGTGGGTGCCCAGATGGACGACGCCATCTGCCTCGAACGTGTTTCGGAGCCAGCCGTAGAACGCGTAATAGTCGTGTGGCGGCTGCAGGTCCGAGTCGTGGTAGACCTTCGAGGGGTCCATTCCGAACCCGCGTGGCGGCTGAACGGTGACGAGGACGTTACCGAACTCGACGCCCGGAATCGCGAACGGTCGGTCGGGGACCTCGCCCCACTCCTCGATGATATTCTCCTGGAAGCGCTCGTCAGCGTTGCTGAACCAGTCCGCGTAGGTGTCCGGCGAAACCACGTCGACCGAGAGGTCCCGGACGTCTTCCGGCGCGACCCAGCGATCCTCGAGCGTGAGCTGGGCGGTCAGTTTCTCGACGAGCGTCTGGCCGTCCTCGGGCATATCGTCGCCTAAATCGTAGCCGCGAGCGTCGAGTTCCTCGAGCAGGTTCACGGTCGACTCCGGCGAGTCGAGGCCGAACGCGGTCCCGATCCCGTCGTCGCTCGGCGGGTAGTTGTGGAGGACGACAGCGACTTGCTTGTCTTCGTTTGGCGTGTGTCGCAGTTCGGCCCAGTTGACGGCCAGCCGCGTGGCGTGGTCGATTCGATCCTCGATCGGGAAGTGGTGTTTCGGCGCGGAGCCGATGCCGGCCTCGTCGTCGGTGCGCTCCTTGCCGGAGATCGGGTGCGTAATCACGTTGCCGTCGAACTCCGGCAGCGCCACCGAGAGGGCGAGTTCGAATCCCATCACGCCTGTGTCGCTGGATTCGTAGCGCGACCGGGAGCGCATCGTGGTGACCGTCTGCAGAACTGGGACACCGAGTCGGTCGAGGAAGACGTCCTCCGCAGAACTGCCTTCGTCATCGGCACTGCGGCCGCGCTCGTCCATCGACAGCGAGAACATAAAGGAGGAGAGCACGGCGTCGACGACCGGCTGACCCGCATCGTCTAGCAGCCAGGTGTCAGTTACCCACTCGGCGTCTTCCTGTTCGTCCGTATCGGTCGCCGGGTTACAGAAGATCGGCAGGGCGTTGGCACCCTGTTCCTCGAGCGCCCGTACCTGCGCGTCGACGTAGCGGGTGTTCTCGTGGGTCCAGTGGGACTCGTAGAACCAGACCGCGACCGTCGGTTTGTCCGGGTCGTGGGTCGCGAGCAGGTCTTCGTACTCGATCCCCGGATGATCGGGGTGGTAGACGCCCTCCGTCGGGAGTTCGGCGGGCTCGTCGTAGTCGATATCCCGGCCCTCGTACTCGGCGGCGAGGAACCGACACAGGTTCGCGACGTTGATCGTACCGCCTTTCTCGAGATAGTCGTAGGCCAGCTCGCGGTGGTCGGCCGACACCGTCGTGTCCTCGACGGCATAGGCGTCACCGGTCGCCTTGACGATCAGCGGAACGCCCGCGTCCTCGAGTGCGCCAGTCGCGTAGTCGTAGCCCGGCATACTGTCCTCGGCCCCGTGCAGCCAGAAGATCGCTGCCGCGGCGTCGCGCAATTCCTCGACGAACTCCTCGACGTCGGCTTCCTCGTCGAGGTCGCTCTCCGAGCGGACGACTAGCTCGATCCCCTCGAGGCGCTCGGCGGCCTGTCCGATCGAGCCGAGTTCGTTTTCCGTCGCAGTATAGATCCCGATCCGTGTCATCGTACTTTTAAACCTCTGTTGTATTAGCGCAAGTATGGTTGCAAACGCCGGGGGCAAAAAGCTATCGTCACTCCCCTTTCCGGCGATCGTCGGACAGGACGAGCTGAAACGCGTGTTGCTCGCCGTCGCGGCCAACGACGGCCTCGACGGTGCCCTGATAACCGGGGAAAAAGGGACCGCGAAATCCACCGCAGTGCGGGCGCTCGTCGACCTCCTGCCCGAACAGCGGGCCGTCGCCGACTGTCCGTACGGCTGTTCGCCCGACGACTCGAGCCAGCAGTGTGACGACTGCCGCGAGCGCGACTCCGAGGAGTTGCCGGTCGAAACGCGACCCGTGCCGCTCGTCACACTCCCGCTTGGTGCGACACGGGACCGGGTCGTCGGCACCCTCTCGGTCGAAGACGCGCTGGCCGGCGAGGCCGACTTCGATCCCGGCCTGCTGGCCCGTGCAAATCGCGGGATCCTCTACGTCGACGAGGTCAACCTGCTGGACGACCACCTCGTCGACGTCATTCTCGATGCGGCCGCCAGCGGCGTCAACACTGTCGAACGCGACGGGATCAGCGTCTCCCATCCCGCGGACTTTACCCTCATCGGTACGATGAACCCCGAGGAGGGCGACCTTCGGCCCCAACTGCGCGATCGGTTCGCCTTGCAGGCTACCGTCGAGGGCTGTCGCGAGATCGACGACCGCGTCGAGATTATCGATCGCGCACTCGAGGGCGGGAATGACCCGGACCCCACGACTGCGTATGCCGACGAGGTCGAAGCCCTTCGCGAGGACCTCGCTGCGGCCCGCGAGCGTCTCTCGCACGTTGATCTCCCCGCCGAGTTCAAAGCCGAAATCGCCGAACTCTGTCTCGCAGCCGGCGTCGACGGCCACCGCGGTGACGTGGCGACGGCCCGGACTGCCATGACGCTGGCCGCACTCGAGGGCCGCGAGACGGTCATCGAGTCGGACATCCACGAGGCCGCGACGTACACGCTCCCCCACCGGCTCCGGAGCACCCCCTTCGAAGACGAGCCGGATCTGGACGATCTGCTCGAGGATCGGTTCGACGAGGACTCACCCGACGACACCGACGGAGAAGACGACGGCGACGAGGGTGACGCTGACGACGGCGACGAGGCCGATCCGGAACCCGAACCGGGGGATGGAGACGAGGACGGCGGTCGCGAGGGATCGGATGACGACAGCGACGGTGCTGACAGCAACGGCGACGATGGCGACGAGCGTGACGACGGTCCTGAGCAGCGACCGGAGCGCGGAGAGCAACCGGCCTCTGCGAACCAGTCGCCGGCTGAGACCGACGACGGGCGGTCGGACGACTCGAGCGAGCGTGATTCCGAGTCGGAGTCCGACGAAGAGGACGAAACCGCCCAGCCACTCATCCCCGGCCAGCAACGCGCCGAGATCGGCGAGGCGGCGGCGCCGGATCTCGAGACGCCGACCGTCGACGAGCGCGAGGGTGCGACCGCGACGGGATCGCGGGCGAGTACGGCGCCGAGCACTGCCAATCGTGGTGCGCGCGTCCGTACCGAGCCCGCCTCGGGCGAGGGATCGATCGACGCCGCGGCGTCGGTCCGGTCGGCAGCGGCCCGCGGCGAGTCCCGCGTCTCGAAACAGGACCTCCGGCAGTCGGTCCGGGCCGGCGAGACGTCGGTGACGATCGTCTTCGCCGTCGACGCCAGCGCCTCGATGCGACCGGCGATGCGGACCGCCAAGGGCGTCGTCCTCGAGTTACTGCGCGACAGCTACGAACACCGCGATCAGGTCTCGTTCGTCGCCTTCGCCGGCGAGGACGCCGACGTCTTGCTCCCGCCAACCGACAGCGTCTCGCTGGCCGCCCGCCATCTCAAGGACCTGCCATCGGGCGATCGGACGCCCCTTCCTGCGGGACTGGAAACCTCGCGGCAGGTCCTCGAGCGCGCCGACACCGACGCCGCGGTCGTCGTCCTCGTCACTGACGGCCGGGCGAACGTCGCCGACGGGAGTCCGACAGAGGCAACGCGAACCGCGGCACGCGCGCTCGCGGCTGACGACACGCGGGTGGTCGTCGTCGACGCCGGCGACGACTCCCGTGCCGGGCTCTCAGAGCTTGTCGCAAGCGAGACCGACGGCGAACTGGTCGATCTCTCGACGCTATCGGTCGAACGGGTTCGGGCCGCCGCCGAGCGGGCGGCCGAGGAGAGTCAACGGTAGTGAGACGGTATCACGGATCGCAATGAGCGAGGCCGGATCAACACCCCTTTGAACACCCTCGGCCGTTATCCGACGGAAATCGATGACGGGGGATGAGTCAGTCACCGACGAATCCGTCGGTGACGCGATCGAATACGGAATCGACGAACAGCCGCCGCTGGGTGAATCGATGGTGCTCGGGGTCCAGCACTATCTGACGATGGTCGGTGCGAATATTGCGGTCCCGCTGATCCTGGCTGACGCGATGGGAATGCCGCCTGGCGTGACCGCCCGATTCATCGGGACGTTCTTCGTCGTCTCGGGGATCGCGACGCTCGCCCAGACGACGTTCGGCAACCGGTATCCGATCGTGCAGGGCGCGCCGTTCTCGATGCTCGCGCCGGCGCTGGCCATCGTCGGCGTCGTCACCGCTGGCGGCGTTTCGGGCCAGCCAGGCTGGGAGGCCGCACTGTTGCAGTTACAGGGGGCGATCATCGTCGCTGCACTGGTCGAGGTCGCGATGGGATACTTCGGGCTGGTCGGGAAACTCCGCCGGTTCCTCTCGCCGGTGGTCATTGCGCCGACGATCGCACTGATCGGTCTCTCGCTGTTCAGCGCACCCCAGATTACGGCGGCGAACCAGAGCTGGTGGCTGCTCGGACTGACCCTCGGGCTCATCCTGCTGTTCTCGCAGTATCTCGACGTCAAACACAGGGCGTTCCGTCTCTATCCGGTGATTCTCGCGTTAGTCATCGCCTGGGCCGCCGCCGCGGCTCTCTCGCTTGACGTAACGTTAGGTCCGGTGTCGATCGCCGACCTGACGATCGGTCCACTGTCGATCGATCCCGTCCTCGGAAGCGATCATCCGGGCTACGTCGATCTCGGAGCGGTCGCGAACACCCGGCCGCTACTGCCGATCTATCCCTTCCAGTGGGGAGTCCCAGAGATTACGACCGCGTTCGTCATCGGAATGTTCGCCGGCGTGCTGGCCTCGATCGTCGAAAGCATCGGCGACTACTACGCGGTGGCGAACATCTCGGGGTCGGGCGCGCCCAGCGAGAAGCGGATCAACCACGGCATCGGCATGGAAGGACTGATGAACATTTTTTCGGGGATCATGGGGACTGGCGGCTCGACGTCGTACTCCGAGAACATCGGCGCGATCGGCCTGACCGGCGTCGCCTCCCGGTACGTCGTCCAGATCGGCGCCGTCGTCATGCTGTTCGTCGGCTTCGTCGGCTACTTCGGACAGTTGATCGCGACGATCCCCGATCCGATCGTCGGCGGCCTCTTTATCGCCATGTTCGGGCAGATCGTTGCCGTCGGGATCTCGAACCTGCGTCACGTCGATCTCGACTCCTCGCGCAACACCTTCATCATCGGCTTTGCCCTCTTCGTCGGGCTGGCGATCCCGGCGTACATGGGCAACTTCGAGAGCACGATCGCGTTCCGCGAAGCCGTCGGCCTCGAGGCCATGATCGGCGCGATCGGCCTGGCGAACACGGCCGCCGCGACCGCGATCGAAGTCGCGGCACAGGCCGTCGTCGACACAGTCTACATCATCGGCTCGACCGGCATGGCCGTCGGCGGGCTCGCGGCGCTCGTCCTTGACAACACGGTTCCGGGCTCGCGCGAGGAACGCGGCCTCGCACAGTGGGACCGCATCACCGAAGACGAGTCGGAGTTCGACTCGGTCTGGGACCGCTGGATTCGAACCGAGAAGTGACCGTCTCCGGTCGTGCAAGTCGGTACGCAGGAGCGCAGTCGCTTCTCAGCCAGTACGAATGCAACCCGGTATTCTAAGAGTGAGCGAGCCCCAGCCAGTGTATGGCAACACTCGAGGTCGACGACGGAACGATCTACTACGAGACGAGCGGCGACGGCCAGCCGCTGGTGTTCGTCCACGGTGGCTGGATGGACGGATCGGCCTGGGAGCCACAGGTCGACCACTTCGACGACGAGTATCAGGTCGTCACGCTCGACGTCCGCGGCCACGGTAACACCGGCGCGACCGACGTCGATCAGTACTCGATCGAACTCTTCACTGACGACCTCGAGGCGTTGTTTTCACACCTCGAGATCGAGCGGCCGATCTGCTGTGGGATCTCGCTGGGGTCGATGGTCGTCCAGGAGTATCTGGATCGCCACCCGGATCGTGCGGCGGGCGCGATTCTGGGCGGAGCGGTGCGGTCGATGCCGCCGGTGGAGCTGCCGACGGGGCTGAAGCCGTTCTGGTCGCCGCTGCCGGCGGTGTCCGCCTCGCTGTCGATGACGGGCTCGGCAGGGACGTTCCAGTCGATGCTCCAGTCGATTCAGGCGACGACTGGCCAGCGGTGGCTGTCTGTTGATTCCGCGGTCAGAGCCGAGGCGATCGACAGTGCCAGTGACATCCCATCGGCGGAGTATCGCAAGATCTTCGACGCGCTCTACCGGTACGACCCGCCCGAGCTAACTGGCGTCGAGACGCCGACGCTCGTCGTCCACGGCGAACAGGAGGTCCCGCTGGTCAAGCGACAGGGCGCACAGATCGCCGCGGCGGTCGCCACCGGCGCGCGCGTGGAACTGGCCGACTCGGGCCATCTGGTCAATCAGGACCGTCCGCGTGCGTTCAACGCGACCGCGGCCGACTTCCTCGATACCCACTCCGCGGCCTAGTCAGCATCGATCGTCGGACAGTGATATCGTCTCGAATCGAGTCCGGATCGCTCCACCGAGTCGGACCCGGCACCACGAACTGTACCGGGCGGTTGGCCGTCCAAGAGCGTGTCGGAGCCCGCACGAATCGCGGTCGTTCCAATGTGCTTTGGCACCACCACAAAGTCGGCGGCGAGTCTAGCTGTATTCAGCGCCGGTAGCTTCCATCGAATGGGAATTCACCACACCGCAAACCTATGAGTAGCCAACGTCCGGACGCCAGCAGTGTCGACGCCGTACCACCGACTGACCACTGGAGCAGTGTTTCGAAACACGTCTTCAACAGCTACGTCGAAGCGAACAACGCCCTCCTCGCCGCGATGGGATTGACTCGCTCTTCCGAGTCGTCGTCCCAGCCAAACGGCGACACGACGACGTCGAGGCCGGTCGCCGAACTCGCGTTCGGCGACGAGAACTGGGTCATGGAACGTTCGACCGACGATTACGACGCACTCGGTGTCGGCGACTACGTCCGCTTTCGCAAACCGATCGCGGACACGGACGTCACCGCGTTCGCACAGGTCTCGGGCGACGCCAACCGGCTCCATCTCGAGTCCGAGTTCGCCGAGGAGACGCAGTTCGGCGGGCGAATCGCCCACGGCACGCTTGTCGCCGGGACGATTAGCGCCGCGTTGGCCCGCTTTCCCGGCGTGACGGTCTACCTCTCGCAGGATCTCGAGTTTACGGGACCGGTCGAGATCGGTGAGACGGTCACGGCAGAGTGCGAGATTATCGAAGACCTCGGTGACGACCGATACCGGCTGCACACGACGGTCGTCGACGAGCGCGACGAGACGGTCATCGACGGCGAGGCCGTCGTCATCATCAACGAACTCGAGTAGTCGAGTACGCCGCGTGTGATCGACGGTGCGATCTATTACGCCGAACGCGCACCGAACCCTCCGGCAGCCGGCAAGGAACCTTACTGCCGAGGGGGTCGACACCGACGGCGACTACAAACTCGTCGCTGTCGAGTGGCCAGCGACATCGGGTCGCCGGTCCCGCCTGTGTCGCCAGTCGCGTGGCTCGTACTGTCACACCACCCAGCACAATTCTAATAGTCACGGTCGCCCGAATGGTAACAGTGGTTTCCTGGAACCGCACGCTCTCGGTCGTCGGTGGACGGCGTCTCGTCGTCGTCCTTGGCATACTCTATGTCGGGCTCGCAACGGGGCTGGCGTTCACCGAGTTTACAGTGGGGACGCCGCTTGGCAACGTGCTCATCACCTCGCTGCTCATCGCCGGTCCCGGGGCCGTCCTCCTCTATGGGGGCTACCGGTTTCCCACGTTCGACATCGACCCCGTGTTTTACACGACGATCGCAGGCTGGTGTCTCAGCGGTTTTGCGGTGATGCTCGTCGTCCTCGTCGTCTACAGCCTCCAGCCCGGCGAGGTCGTCGACGAGCTGTCGACGGTCCTCATCCTGACGGCACTCGCCAGCGTCGCTGGCTTCGCCGTGGGGATCTACGATGCGGAGGCCAAAACTCGAACACGCGAACTCGAGGAACGCAACCGAGAGCTGAAAGCCACGCAGACTGAACTCGAGGAGACAGTCACCCGACTCGAGGAGGCAAACACGAAACTCGCAGAGTCGAACCAGCGCCTCGAACATCATCAGGCCTACACCGACCGCGTACTCAACGCCGTCGACGACATCTTCTACGTGCTGGACCCTGACGGCACGTTACACCGGTGGAACGAGAGCCTCTGTAAGATTACGGGGTGCCCGGATTCGGAGATCGCGTCGATGACTGCTGTGGATCTCATTGACGACGGCGATCACGACCGCATCACGACCGCGATCGCCGAGGGATTCGAAACGGGGAGCGTCCAGCTCGAGGCGACGCTACACACCAGCGAAGGCGAACGGATCCCCTACGAGTTCGCCGCCTCGAGAGTCGAGACCCCCGACGGCGAGCCGATGCTTGCGGGCATCGGACGCGACGTCTCCGAGCGCATGGCACGCGAACGCGAACTCGAACGCCGGGCCAGCCAGCAACAGGTCGTCGCCGACCTCGGCCAGCTCGCCCTCGAGACCGACGATCTGGACGAACTCATGCACGACGCGAGCCGCCAGGTGGCGTCCGTCCTCGACACCGACTACGCCAAAGTGCTCGACCTCGACGACGCAGGCGACGAGCTCCTGCTTCGTCAGGGCGTCGGCTGGGACGATGGACTCGTCGGGACGGCGACGGTGGCGGCCGTCGAAGCCAACTCCCAGGCTGCCTACACCCTCGAGCAGGATCAACCGATCGTCGTCGAGGACCTCGAAACGGACGATCGGTTCAGCGGCCCCGAATTGCTGACGAATCACGACGTCCGCAGCGGTATCAGCACCATCATCGGTCCGATCGACGACCCGTGGGGGATTCTCGCAACGCACGACACCGAACCGAAAGGGTTCACCGACGAAGACGTCAGCTTCGTCCAGAGCGTCGCGAACGTCCTCGCCGAGACGATCGAGCGCCAGCAGTACCGGACCGACCTCGAAGACCTCGTCGCGGATCTCGAGGAGTCCAACAAGCGTTTAGAGCAGTTCGCCTACGCGGCCTCCCACGACCTGCAGGAACCGCTGCGGATGGTCTCGAGCTACCTGCAGCTGATCGAGCGCCGATACGGCGACGAACTCGACGCGGACGGACGGGAGTTCCTCGCGTTCGCCGTCGACGGGGCCGAGCGCATGCGCGATATGATCGACGGCCTGCTCCAGTACTCCCGCGTCGAGACGCGGGGCGATCCGTTCGAACCGGTCGATCTCGAGGCCGTCCTCGAGGACGCGCGCAAGAACCTTCGGATGAAAATCGACGAGCACGGAGCCGAGATCACGACCGAGGACCTGCCTCGCGTCGAGGGCGACGACGGGCAGTTGCGCCAGGTGTTCCAGAACCTGCTGTCGAACGCGATCGAGTACAGCGGCGAGGGGGATCCTCGCGTGCACGTGTCGGCCGAACGCGATGGGACGACGTGGACGATCTCCGTCGCCGACAGCGGGATCGGCATCGACCCCGACGAACAGGACCGTATCTTCGAGGTCTTCCAGCGTCTCCACAGCCGCGAGACCCACAACGGCACCGGCATCGGGCTCGCACTCTGTGAGCGGATCATCGAACGCCACGGGGGCGAGATCTGGGTCGACTCCGAACCCGGCGAGGGCGCGACGTTTTCGTTTACCCTGCCGGCGGTCGGTGCCGCGTCCGACCGTGAGACCGGCGTCCGGTCGATGTAAGTCCGGCTATCGGCGTAAGACGTGCTCACATTGTGGCTGATCGTCCTCGAGTCGGGTTCGCCTCGAGCGCTGGCCGTCAGTCGGCGCGCGGGACAGGCGGGTCGACGCCTTATCCACCAGCTATAATCGCAACGTAACGTTCCACGCCAGTGGAAGCGACGCCAGTCCTCAAGTGCACTCCCGATGAACCTCCGGTATGCACCTCGGTATCATCCTCGAAACGAACGACCCCGAGCGCGTCTGGAACGGCTTTCGACTGGCGAACACCGCGCTTGATGCAGACCACACCGTCGAGGTGTTCCTGCTCGGCGACGGCGTCGACGCTCCCGACCTCGAGCACGAGAAGTTCAACCCACACGGCGTGATGCGCAAGTACACGCAAAACGGCGGGGAACTCTACGCCTGTGGGACCTGCCTCGACTCCCGCGACATCGAACCCGACGACCTCAGACCCCGTTCGACGATGAGTGATTGTCTGCAGATCGTCGAAGCGGCCGACGAAGTGTTGACAATCGGCTGAGCGGGGCTACTGCCACTGTGTCCCAGCCCCGGGCGGCCAGTCTGACGCCGGACGGCTCGAGATCGACTGCGATCAGTCGGCGCGCTGTTCAGGCGGTCCCGACTGCTCGACTCGTAGCGGATCGCCCGTCGCCGTCGCGGTCACCAACCGCAGGAACTCGCCGGCGTTCGTCAGCAGCTTGTTCTCCGCCTTCCGGAGGTGCTCTTCGTACGTCGACCGGGCGACGGCCGTTCGCTCGGCCAACTCACGGAGCGACGTCTGTCGCGGTTGCTCGTAGTACCCGCTCTCGAGTGCCAGCCTGAGCGCCGCCAGCTGTCGCTCGGTGAGGTCCTCGAAGAGCTGATCGACCGGAGCCAGCATGCTGTGGGGGATCGCCTGTTCCGCGATGGCCGTCTTGGACAGGACGTCGATGTCCCGATCGGCTTCCAGGTTCCGGATCAGCTCTCGCACGTCGGCCTCGTCGAACGCGATCACCGTGTAGTGCTCCCAACCCTGCCGGTGAACCGTCGGCGGCTGATACAGGCAGTTGTGCTCCTCGAACCGGTCGATGATGGATTCCTCGAGTGAACAGAGACAGGACTGCGTGACAACGTGTAACCCGGAGTCGTCGACCGATCGGTGCAGGATCGTTCCCAGATTGTCGATCTCCTCGAGGAGGTCATCCGTCGGCGTCCCCGAAGACGTGATCTCGAGGACCTGACAGTCGCTCAGATACCACTCGCGGATCGTCAGATCCGGGTAGCGTTCCGAAATTTCCCGATAGGGACACTCGTGTTTGACCCGGAACGAGGCCTCGTACAGGCTCATAGATCCTGTTGGAACGCCAGCCCAGTAACTGTACCGGTCATGACCGGCACCACCCATATCAAGAAACGTTCCGTATGAGTACTCACTGATGACAGACGTACCCCCCGACGAACTCAGCGCGCGGTTACAGGACGACGATGACGACGTGCTCGTCCTCGACGTTCGCCACCAGGACGACTACGACGAGTGGCACATTCCGGACAGCGTCAACGTCGATGTCTACGACGAACTGCAAGACGACCCGGAGACGGCGACGAAACGGCTCGACGAGCTCCCCGACGACCGCGAGATCGTCACCGTCTGTGCCGCAGGGGTCGTCGCACGGACGGCGACGGACGTCCTGCGCGAGCAGGGTTACGACGCCACGACGCTCGTCGACGGGATGAACGGGTGGAGCCGCGTCCACCGAAGCGCGCCCGTCCAGACCGACCTCGACGGGACGCTCGTTCAGGTCGCCCGTCCTGGGAAGGGGTGTCTCTCTCACGTCCTGATTTCGGGCGGCGAGGCCGCCGTGTTCGATCCCTCCCACTACCACGAGGAATACGAGGCCATTATCGACGAGTACGACGCCGACCTCGCCGGTGTCTTCGACACGCACGCCCACGCCGACCACGTCTCCGGCGGTGCGGACCTCGCCGAGCGTCACGACGTGCCGTACTATCTCCACCCGAAGGACGCACTCGCTCTCGACTCGACGCCGATCGAAGACGGAGCAACGATCGAGGTCGGGACCGTTGACGTCGATGTAATCCACACGCCGGGACACAGTGAGGGCAGCGTCTCGTTCGATCTCGAGGGCGAGGCCCTGCTCACGGGCGATACGCTCTTCCACGAGAGCGTCG
Source organism: Haloarchaeobius amylolyticus (assembly GCF_042678045.1). Lineage (GTDB taxonomy): Archaea > Halobacteriota > Halobacteria > Halobacteriales > Natrialbaceae > Natrinema > Natrinema amylolyticus_A. The sequence continues at coordinate 5,674 of NZ_JBHUDI010000009.1, read as the reverse complement.
GGCGCGTCGAACTCGGCGTCGAAGCCGGGATCGAGGACTCCGACGTCGAAGGGAATGCGGCGACGCTCTACGAGAGCCTCCAGCGCTTGCTGGACCGGCCAGACGATGCGCTCGTCCTCCCGGCACACGACCCCGGCTCACCCGAGCCACCGGTGACGGCGACACTCGAGGACGTCAAAGCGCAAAACGCGGATCTCAACCGTGACCGCGAGGACTTCATCGAGACGCTCGCTTCGGACATCCCGGACCATCCGCCGAACTTCGAGCGCGTCAAGCGTACAAACGTCGGGCAGGAGGACGTCCCCGACGACGAGCTGTCCGAGCTCGAACTGGGTCCCAACCGCTGTGCGGCCGAATAATCAATGAGCAGGCAAACTAACGTGAAACAGGGCATTCGCGAACACCTCGGACAGTTCTCGCTCCACGTCCTGCTGGTGTTCGCAACCGGGTTGACCATCGGCTCTGAGCGCACGGTCGTCCCCGTGCTGGGCGAGGACGTGCTCGGCGTCGAGTCGTTCTTCGTCATCGGCTCGTTCGTCGTCTCCTTCGGCTTCGTCAAGGCACTGCTCAACCTCTACGCCGGCAAGTGGGGCGAGGAATACGGGCGTAAGCCAGTGCTCGTGCTCGGCTGGCTCACTGCGTTGCCGATCCCCGTGATCCTCATCTATGCGCCGAGCTGGAGCTGGATCACCGTCGGGAACATCCTGCTTGGGATCAACCAGGCGCTGACCTGGAGCATGGCGATCAACGCCAAGATCGACCTCGCGAGTCCCGACCAGCGCGGGCTCGCCGTCGGCATCGACGAGGCCTTCGGCTACACCGGCGTCGCCGCCGGGGCGTGGATCACCGGCGTCATCGCCGGGCGGTGGAACCTCCGGCCCGAGCCGTTCTACTTCCTCGCCATCGTGGTGGTGCTGGCGTTCCTCATCTCGATCTTCCTGATCAAGGAGACGGTCCAACTCGCACACCTCGAGGGCGACGAGGACCACCACGATGCGAACCTCTCGTTCAACGAAGTCCTGAAGCGCGCGACCTACGGCGACAAGACGCTGTTCGCGGCGGCCCAAGCCGGTCACATCGAGAACTTCGTCGATACGCTGTTCTGGATCGCCGTCCCGCTCTATCTCACGAGTCAGGGCCTCGCGATCGAAGCCGTCGGGGTCGTCGTCGGCGTCCACAGCGCGATGTACTTCCTCCAGATCGGCACCGGCGGTCTCGCCGACCGCATCGGTCGCCGTCCGCCGGTCGTTGCGGGGATGTTCCTCGCCGGTGCGGGCGTCCTCGGGATGGTGTTCGTCGATAGCTACCTTCCCTGGGCGATTATGGCGGGCGGCTCCGGACTCGGCATGGCGTTGCTCTATCCCAATTTGATGACCGTTCCCAGCGACGCGGCTCACCCAACCTGGCGGTCGGCCGGCATGGGCGTCTATCGGATGTGGCGCGACGCCGGGTACGGCGTCGGCGCGATCTTGATCGGCCTCTCGATGGAGACCGTGAACCTTGAAGCCGCCTTCTACATGACCGCCATCCTGATGTTCGCCTCCGGCGCAGTCGTGTATCTGTGGATGGAAGAGACCCATCCCGAGTTCGGGACTCACGAACCGCCGGCACCTGCACCCGATACACCGACACAGGTTCCGTCCGAAGACTGACGGTTCTTTGCGATCAGCGCCGGACTCTTATCGATGAACTGAGTCCTGTGGTCCAAATAGTTTTGTTAGCTCCTTGCGTACTCCCAACCATGAGTTTTGATAACATGGGGCACCGGATTGCTGACTCGCCGATCGATGACATCGCGTACCTTGCGCGGTCAGAACATCGCGTCCCGACACTCGTTGCACTAACTGAGCGCCCACGGAGTCGCTCTGAACTCCTCGAGTTGACAGGCGTTTCCTCGTCCACGATGCGACGGACGTTGGACGAATTCGAAGACCGAATCTGGATCCGCAAAGAGGGATACCAGTACGTGGCAACCCGGCTGGGAGAGGCAATCGCATCCGAGATGGAAACCCTGATCGACCGGGTCGAAACCGAACGCAAGTTGCGTGATGTTTGGCACTGGCTCCCTGACGAAGTCAGCGAATTCCCGGTCGAAACGTGGTCAGAGCTGACCGTAACTGTCGCTGAACCCGATTCCCCGTACCGTCCAGTGAACCGATTCGAGTCGCTTCTCCAGAAGACGACCACGGTACGGTTTCTTCGACCCGAGGTTGCCCTGATGGAGCCCTGTTTTGACGTCCTCTGTCACCTGATCGATGACGGCGTCGATATAACGTTGATCGACCGGCCAAACTGCCATACCTACTTTTTCTCGACGTACCCGGAGCGCAGTTCAGCGATGTTGCAACAGGACAATTTCACGGTTCTCGAGCATGACGAACTCCCGCCATACGGAACCGGTCTTCTCGATGAATGCGTCACCATCAGTTGTTACGAGCAGGGTAGTGGGATGGTTCAGGTATTGCTCGATACCGACGTATCAGAAGTTCGTGAGTGGGCGCAGTCGGTCTACGAACGCTACGTCTCCGATGCTCGGCGAGTCGAACCGCAGCAAATCGTCGAGTGACGATCACAGTAACGAAATCCGGTGTGACTTTGATGTGCGTACAAACGGGAAGCGGTTCGGTCATTCCCTCTCCAGATCGCAGTTGCTGAGTCGGTTGCAGTACGTGAAACACTGGCAGGAGCTGCCGAAATGCCACAAAATAGCTACACCATCCTCGGCTTCGTAGTGTCTCTGGCGGGAGGCGAGACAAAGATGAGTGACGATCAGCAAATCGCGCACGGTATCGACCTCGAAACACTCGACGGGTTCGCCGAACACGCAGCCAACCATCCCGAAGCGGTCCAGTTCGGTCTCGGGGCAGTCGCAACCTACGAGGGAACGGCCGCGCACAGTCTGGCGAAGATCGATAGCTACGAGCTCGGCGGCGAAACAATCGCCCGTGACACGCGCGAGTACACGATCCCCTACGGCGCCTGGAAGGAAGTATTGGACGCTGTCGGGTGGGTCGGCGGGACCGACCGGCTCGAACCGATCGAAGCTGCGCTGTCGGCGCTGGCCGCCTGTATCAACGTCGGCATCAGCATCAACGCCGCCGCCAATGGCGTGGACATCGACCACCTCCAGACGCGTGTCCGGACCGATTTCGACCCGGCGGTCCTCTTTAGTCTCACGGAACTCAAAGAGGCTGACTCGGTTTTCGAGAACCTCACCGCCGAGGTCGAAATAGACGGCGAGGATCTAGATCAGGACCTGATCGACGAATGGGCGCGGCGGGCACCCGTCTACACGCTCGTTTCGCTTGCTCAGGACGTCGAAATGACCGTTGCCACTCCCGCCGAGGTGGCTGGAGACGACTAACCGGTGACCACCGATGAGTGGATCACTCGACACGGACAAACTCGAACGCGAGGTCAAGTCGATGTACCAAGATGTCGCGGAGTCCGCCGACGCCGAATTCCACTTCGAGACGGGCCGCGATCTCGCCGTCCGTCTCGGGTACGACCCCGACGATCTCGACCACGTTCCGGACGCGGCGATCGACTCGTTCGCGGGTGTCGGCTACTACTTCGACTTGGCAGAGCTTGAATCAGGAGAGAACGTGCTCGACCTCGGCAGTGGCTCGGGGATGGACGCCTTCGTCGCCGGCCTGCACGTAACCGAGATGGGTGCAGTGACGGGCATCGACATGACTACAGAGCAGGTCGAAAAGGCCAACGACCTCGCAGCGGACAACGGCTTCTACAACGTCAGCTTCCGCGAAGGGTATATCGAGGACCTCCCGTTCAAGGACGCCTCGTTTGATGCGGTCATTTCGAACGGCGTAATCAATCTCTCCGCCGAGAAGGGGCAGGTCTTCAAGGAGGCGAGCCGGGTGCTCAAACCGGGCGGACGGTTGGCTCTGTCCGACATCATCAGCGAACAACAGATGCCCGAGAGCATCAAGTCCGACGCGGATCTGTGGGCTGCCTGTATCGGTGGTGCCGAACAGATCAACAGCTACACGTCGCTGATCGAAAACGCTGGCTTCGACCTCATGGAGATTCAGGAAAACACGGAATACGAGTTTATCTCTGAACGGGCAGCCAACGCGTGTCAGAAGTACGGCGTGAAAAGCATCACACTCGTCGCATCCAGACAATAGATTCCAGTAGGTGACGGCAGAATTTTGTTACCTTTGGCTTTCTTTTCAATTCGTCAGTTACCGACTTCGAAGAGCTTCGTTTCACCTTTCGATTCAGTCCGTATCTCTGATAGATGTCAGGTAAGCCGATCAGATAATGCACAACAATCGGCCATTGATTTTTTGACGGTGACCAGTTTGGCTATACGCGAACTCTCGTGACACTCACTCACCCATTCGACCATCGAACGAAAGCAACGGCGCTACGTTCGATCAGAGTATCACCCCGCTGTTGCCGAGCGATTACACCCCTCAAAATATGTCCAACTCATCGGTAGCACCGACGACGCCCCACCGATTCCCGCAGTCGGTTGGCCTGATCCTGACGATGCCTTTCTGTCGAGAAGACTGCCGCCCACGAGTATGCTGATCGAACCACCCGGCCGCAAGAACGAGCAAAGCCAAACGGCTTTTCTATGTCGCTTGCACCAGAACACGCGATCATCTCCTGCTCTATGGGACGCACGAGATCGAGCTAGATACGGAGGACGAGACGGTATCTCTCGCAGAGTCCGCTGCGTTCGACGGAACAAATCGATGGCGAGATTGGTTGCAGCCGCTCCTCCTGAATGACGAGGGGACACTCGCACACGCATTGGAGACCGGATCTGCAACTGACCAAGTTGGTGACGTAGCGTACACGGTTCGGTCACCACCACGACCGGTCGAGTGGCGTGATGAACATCCGTCCGACGCGTCGTCAGCCGAAACGCTTCCATCACTGCCGGAACGCAAGTCCGGGATGCGAGTTTCTGCGACGGCTCTCGTCGGCGATACAGTCACGCGAGCAGAGGCACGTGATTCCTCTGATCGGACTGATACAGATGGGTTGGAACCGACAAGTACGAAGAAGCGATCGACAAAGAGAATCAATATTCGGTTACAGTCGCAAAGATCGTAGATCGAGATGATGTCGTCTTCGCGTCTGCTGATATGGACATTGATGACTGGGAAACTGTCTGGCGACAGGAAAAACTCCGTCAGTCTGTCGACGTAGACGAGTACGACTGTCCCTACGATAGCGTTTCGTGTTTTGCTGACGACTTATGTGTCCAGTGTAAAATCGACAAAGTGTAAGATCAATACTAATCGAATTCAGTATTCTCACTCGGTCGACCGCCATTTATTTCGACAGGAGTATAGAAGAAATTAGGAATAGCGGGAAGTAGATTTGAACTACTGATCTGCGGGTTATGAGCCCGCCGGAATCTCCTGGCTATCCCATCCCGCTATCTATCTGTCTCTGCCGACCATGATTAAGGATTGCTATCTGGTTGCTGTCTATGAAATATTTGGGGTAGTAACGAAATCGTCTGACCGGGTTTATTTTTAACATTTTCAACTATCTATGAAGTGTTATAGAAGATAGAGAACTCCCAGCCGTGGTTACTACCTGGATGACAATATGAATAGAAGCGGCGAATCGACGTTCCCAGAGGGTCGCCCACTCCAGTAGTTGCCGATACGTAGGCGAGCTTATCTTCCGT
>NZ_JBHUDI010000008.1:0-134436 GCF_042678045.1 Haloarchaeobius amylolyticus | reverse complement strand
ACAGTCCGATTTGCATCCGTCGTCTGTGGACGAACCGCAGTGACGCCACCATGAGCTGTCGCGCCACCACCGAAGGTCACAATCTCATCACAGTTGTAGAACTGCTCAGTGCCATCCGATCGTTCGTGCAGTGGCTTTGAAAGGATATTCTCGACTCGTGATGCCACCTGTGTCTCAGATTCTCCAGGTCGAACAACGAAGATCGGAATGCGGTCTTCCTCGTGAGCGCGTTTGAGATTCTGCAGAACCTTCGCTGGGCGGTCTGGCGTTGTTGTCTCTGCCTCGATGTTAAACACCACATCGTGATCTGGGTGCGTGGCAACTGCGTCAGGTTGCTCACTCCCATCCTGCTCGAGGATCTCGACACTGAACCCGCGTTCAGTGAGCGCTACCTCAGTATCCAGAAGCACTGCATCGTGGCTGGTTCCACCAGCTGAGCCGACAGTGCCCGTCTTAGGCCGGACCAACTCTTCACCCTCGTCAGTGAGCCGAGCGACGATCTCATCGTTCTGCAGGTCGACCTCGATCAACTGCGAGGCATCGCGCACGTCCGGCAGGTCTTCGTATGCATAGTCAATCTCGGGCTCGGTTTTCTCGAGGCGAGCCACGAGTTCCTCGTCAACAGCCGTGACCTCGACCCAGCCATTTGCCTCTCGTACACCCTCTCGAATTTGGACTGTGCGGAGAGCTTCTGCCATGGTCTCGTCCAGTATCTTCGTCGGATTGGCAGCCTCATTGGAATCGCTGTAGATGAGGTTCTGAAGGATCTCTGCGTCCGTTAGCGGGTCAGTCCCATACCGCTCGAGACTTTGTTCGATGATGTCATCGACGTCGTCTGTCCCACGGAGAGGCGGGTATGGCGGAAACGTCCGAATCAAGACGGGTTCGGAGTATCGTCCCCCAGAAAGAGGGATCCGCGTCCACACTTTGAACTGGTCGGTCGTGATGAGGTCTTCTGCGGTGTAGTCGCGGAATCGTTTCATCAATAGTTCGGCGTCATCACTGTCGTTAACCGAGAACGTGAGGAGGTTGTCACAGTTGTTCTGCATCGCTTTCAGCGTGTCCTCGTCAAATTGCGAGGGATACTGCGAGGCAAGAGTCACGGAGAGCCGCATCGACCGGGCTCGAGCCAGCATTGACTCGATGTCGAGATTGTCACTGGCGATATCATCGAACTCGTCACAGAGGACGAAGTAGGGATCCGGCGTCGTATCCAACTCATATGATCGCCGCTGAATCGAACTCCAGAGATTCCGCATCACGCCGAGCGTGACCATCTTCTTGATGTCCGTATTCTCGACGGGCGTTCGGACGATGACGATTCGGTCGTTGTCGATGATGTCTCGGAAATCGATCGTACTCTCACGGTGGGCAATGATCCGACGAATCACCGAATTCTCGACCCACGATTTGATCCGTTTCAGCAATGGCCGAATCGTCTCCTCTTCCATATTCGCGATCTCGAGGCAGAACTCCCTGATGTAGGGATCCTCGACATCGAGGGCGAAGTCTTCGCGCCGCTCGGCGTTGAGCAACGTGAAGTACATATCGATGATTGAGAACGGCTTCTCCGATTTCATCATCGCTCGAGCCATCGACTCGGTGATCGCCTCCATGTTGATGCCCCAGTAGTCAGAGGTGTCGAAGACCGCTTTCAGGTTCTCGACCCGGTTTTCGATCTCGTTCTCGAGTTCCTCGCGCGTCTCACACTCGGGCACCTCAAGGAAGTTCATCCCGATCGTCTTCTCGTGAGTAGTCGAACCGGGTTCGATCCAAACCACGTCCTTGAGACGATGTTTGGGGAGCATCCGGAGGAGCTCTCGGGAGTCACGACCCTTTGGATCGAAATACGTGAAGCCGTACCCGGAGTAGGCCCACTGAACCATCATATTCAGGAGTTCGGTCGTCTTTCCGTAGCCGGTCGTTCCGGCGATCCATGTGTGCCGAAAGAGCGACTCAAATCGGAGCGGCGCCTCACGAAAGCCGGTCTGTGGGTCCTCTGAGTAGCCGATCCAGAGTGGCGCTGGTGCATTGTATATCCCGGCTTCGAACATTTCTCGAACGAACGGGCCTGCAACTGTCCCCTCGTCGGCTGTTTCTGTGATAACCTTCTTTCCGCCAATACGAGTCGTGTTCTGTTCGACGATATCGTATTGTTCATCCTCATCGGGACTGGGTTGATGAGCTGACGATTCAGCGGCCGTGTTTTCTTCCGGCTGTTCATCGCCTCCAGCGGCGTGCTCATCATGGTGGTCGTCACTGGAAGCCTCGTCACCGGATCCAAAGAAGCGATCAAGCACCATCGAATCCCTCCTGTTCTCGAGTTGGTTGTTCAAAACTGACTGCTGTCTCGTTCGGAACGCCAGCGATCTGTCCATCTGCCGGTGAGTCGTCAGGTGATTCGTCAGCTGCGTATCGGCTCCCATCTGCTGGCAGCCGATCGCCACGCTGTGTATACCGCCAGTCGATCTTTGGCGTCTCAATCTCCGAATTGGGGATGTGTGCGACGCCAGCGAGTTCGTCGACGGTCATAATCATGTGCCGGTCGATCCACTCACGGTCACACATCCGCTGGACGAACTGCCGAAGCCGCGTTTCGCGTTTGCTCTCTCGACGATGCCAAACAGGATTATCGTTAAGGCCCTGCTCAGTGATCGCGTTGTAGTACTTCCTGAACATCCCCGCGACGCCACGAGCACGGGCCTCAGCCTCGTCTTGCTCGCTCGAGGCAGCAAGCACGCGAATGTTCACGTGGAACGCCTGCTGGCCACGTTGCTGTTCGATGGTTTTCGCAGCCTGTTTGTCCTTCTCGCTTGGCGGTCGCGTTCGGGGATTAAGCCAGCCGACGGATGTCCCTTGCCGAAGCGCGTGCGCGAGTTCGTCGACGCTATTGTGCTTGAACCGGTCGCCGTCGGTCCACGACTGTTTCGCAGGTCGGAAGACGACCTGCGTGATAACCGTGCTTTCATCAAGCGAGAGCATTTCGCTCGTGATTTCGCCGTAGGGATCAGTCTCGAAGCCCTCGCTATTGTGATGGCGGATCGGATAGTAGGGGATCTTCTCCATCTCGAGCCACGCGCCGGCAACGTACTCGTCAGCGTCGATGACGGGGAACGCATAGCCCTCTTCGACTGGGATGACCTCGCTATTGGCGTAGTTGTTTCCGACACGACGACGGAACTTGTCGGCAGCCGCCTCGGTAGCAGCGTGCATGTAGAACTTGATCTTCCCTTCGTCAAACCAGACCTCAAACGAGTGGTGGTCACTCGTATTCTTCCCACGGAAGTTCGTCGTCACATCGTGGACTGACTGGAGGACCCCGGCCCCGTCCGCGATACCATTGTTCTCCTTGTAGGGGCGGATCCGCAGCAGCGTGCCTGGCGTATCCGCTTGCTGTTGGACGAACGAATCGTGCTCTCCGAAGTCGAGTTGCGTCGCCTCGTACTGTGGCGACGAACCCAGGATTGTCTTGATCTGGTTGAACCTAGTCATGGTCTTGCGTGTCAGACTCCGTTTCAGTCGTATCCTGTGCAGTAGCTGATTCCCCACCGTCAGGCCGGACAGCTGATGTTTCACTGTCTGTCTCGAGGGAATGCTCGACGACCGCATCGAGAACCTCCTCTTTCGTGAGATCTGCCTCGAGAAGCCGACTGGCCGCATCTGCGCTGAGATCGAGACGCGTTGCAAGCGCGTTGCGCTGAGCTTCGTTCTCGACGAACTCTTCGAAAGCGAGCAACTCTGCTGGCTCGTCACGAATCGCCTGCTCAATGAAGGCCTGGTCCTCGGGCTCGTAGTCGATGACTCGTTTCTCGAAGTCGTCAGCAACGATATGCAGCGGGTACGTTCCGTGTTCTTCGACGCGAACGAGTGCCTGACTGTAGCCAAGGTCTTCGTTGCCGGCGTCGGCACCTCTGACGTACCGGCGCTGCTCTTCCGTGAGGCCGATCTTGTCCGCTGTCCGATCATCCAGTTCGGGGAGCTTGTGGAGGACTTTGATCGGGCACATGCCGATGATCTTCTCCGCCTGCTCAGTTTCATAGAACTCCTGGGCCGTCTGAGAGAGTAACACCATCCGAAGCCCCGCATGGCGTTGGTGCCGGAACGCTGTCTCGAGGAAGTCAAGATTCGCTTGATCCTCGAAGAGGTAGTGGGCTTCGTCGATCGCGAGTTCAACGTTTCGCTGAGTGTTTTTCGCCTGCTGGTAGATCGTCGACAGCAACAGTTGCATCAGGAACGTCTGGCGATCGATCCCCGATGCGCTGCCCTCGATCTGACCGAGGTCGATATAGACGACTTTGCTGTCGCCCTCGAGGATATCGATCTCGGAGTGATGTGAGAGATTCTCGTAGGAGCCACCCTCGCGGAACGGCTGGAACGCAATCGCGAGTTCGTCCGCATACTGTGCAGCACGCTCGCGAGCGGACTCGGACTCCGCGATATTGTGCTCATCTGGGTTCTCGGCGATATCACAGAGAATTCGGTGAACGTCCTGCATCGTCGGTGAGTTTGCCGACGTATGCGTCGAGACGTCGTCTTCAACGATCCCTGCTTGCCGGTAGGCTTCGTCGATGACATACGAGAGAACGCCCGTCTCGGTTCCAAGTTCGATATCGCGAGCGTCGAGGAAGTTCTCGAGGACAGCGTAGACTTCGTCTTTCTTCGCCGAGAGGGGTGAAATCCCATCACTGGAGTTGAGGACGTGCTGTGGCGTCTCGCGGATCTCAAGTGGGTTGAGTCTCGTGTCGCCACCGACGGTGATCGTCTTTGCGTTCAGCGCGTCTGCGATCCCGCGGAAGCCACCAACTGGATCGACGAGAACGAGCATCGTGTCGGTGCGGCGTTTCATCATCCGAAGATGGCGCATGATGTCGCCGAACGTCTTCCCAGCGCCCGGCATCCCGACGACGAGTTCACTGTGACCTGTCTCGAGCGCCCATGGATTGATTCGGATTGGGGAACCGTTGTGGCCGTGATAGCCGTACTCGATACCCTCGTCCATCATCAGGTAGTTCGACGAGAACGGAAACATCGCGCCGACGGCTTGGTTCGTCAGCGTCGACATACGGTCACGGCCAAGTTCGTTCGCGCCAAGCGGCGACACTGTTGCGAGTCCGCGTTCCTGCCAGCGACTTGCGACCTTGAGCGTACAGTTCGCTGGCGCATCCTTGATGATCGACCGCAGGCGCGTCGTCTGATTATCGAGTTCCTGTTGACTATTAGCGGCGAGGCGAATGAACACACCACCGCGATAGAACGACGCTTTGTTCGCACGGACGAGCGACCGCATATACTTCGCCTGATCGATGTCTTCCTGGAGATCCTCGGATTTGAGGCTATTCGAGTCGTGCTGGTTGATCTTCAAATCTGAGATCCAGTCTGCCATCATGTCCTGAGCCGACTGGCTGTCGAACGGATCGAGATGGATGCTGATGTCGGTCTGCAACTCCGTGTCGAGTAGCAGTCGCTCGAGAAGGCCATCTGGCGGTTCCTCGGGGAATTGTTCGATCCAGAACGTGCGAACGTACGTCTCGTCGTTGATCACAGCGTAGGTCGTTTCCCAGTCGACCGTCGACGGCGCAATCACCGACTGGTGCATCGTCGACGTGTCTGGCAGCTGATCGCCAGTTCCGGCGGACGAGTCGTCGATAGTGTCTTCACCACGATCGCTCGAAGCCGTATCTGACGGACTGTCGTGCTCAGCCATTGCATCGAGGACGTCGTCAGGATCGGGCGTTGCTGGGACACCGTCGCTTATCCCGTGGGAAACGACTGGGAACGTCCCGAGTGCATTCGTGATATCGGCGTACTCTTCGGGATGGCACGTCCAGTACTCCTTCGTGATCCGAGCGAGATCGTAGGCATCGACGGGGCTGATCGAACACCGATAGAGCGACGACCCACCACGACGGAGTTGTGTGAGTCGTGACTCGAGATGCTCTTCCTTGAATTGCTCTCGCTCAGCGTCGGTCAGGTCGTCAGTTTGGAACCGACCGAAGAGCCGTCCAATAGCAGGAAGGTCAGCAAGATAGGCGAGGACACTGTCGTCCGTTTTATCGAAGTACTCGATATCATCGTCGTTCACCGCGGTGATGAGGTAGTACTCGCGGATCGTGGTCGTCTCAGAGTCGATTTCACCGTTGTCAGTCGTATTCGCCGCAACGTATTTCTCGAGAAGCCGTTTCAACACGGGGCGTGAGCGAACATCAGCGTCAGCGAGTCGGTTCTGATGTACACGGACGATCTCGTCGTCATCGACCTCGCGGCTAGTGACGTAGATCTTCACTGGAAAGTTGACAGTCGAGTTGGCGAACTCCGAGAGTGACTGAACAGCCTTCGCCCACGCGTCGTCGTCCTCAAGAGCCATGTTCGCGGGCTCGACTTTCATCGCCCCAACGAGTGCGCCATCCGTTCGTTCGATGGCATGCGGGTACACTCGCTGTAGGCGAGTCAGATACCGTACTTCGCTATTGTCTTCGCCGCCGTGCGTGTACTCCTTGTTCTTGATCGCCCAGCTAAGACGAGCAGCGAGCCACTCGGTGAGCCACAAATATCCGGGCTTGACCTTGTGGAGCAAGAACAGCAGCGTCGTAAGCATAAGTCCGAATCCCAGCACCGGGATTGTCAGTGCTGATGGGACGAACGTCGCTACAACGACCGTGACGAACGCGACTGCGAGAAACAGCATGAGTTCGCCGATCGTATAGCCCTGGAAAAAGGCTGTTGTGCCACCTAATGACTGGTGGATCTTTCGCGCATTATACTCGTGATCCTCAGTGTTCGTACTCATCAAACTCACCACCTCGAGACCTTCTCTTTCGTGTTTTTGAGCCCACGCTTCGCTCGAGTCGACGCTTTCCGTGTCGCTTTGCGAGCGTCATCAGCGGCCTTATCGCGCATCCGTCCTGTCTTCGACTTCCGCAAGTTGTTGTAGCGGCCGGCGTGATCCTTCGTTGAGCGAGCCGAGGAGCCAAGCTTGTACGCTTTCGAGTCGCCGGTCCCGAGTGTCGTCTGGCCGCTCCTCGTTACGGGGCCGACCTGGTTATCTGCGTATCCACGGTGGACGTTTCGGGCTCCACGGACAGCTTTTCCAGAGGTCCGTTTTGCCTTTGCAGCGCCAGCTTTGGCCGCTGCAGGATTCGTTGCAGTAGCCCCTTTCTGGGCGATCGTCCGCATCGCTGGGCTACTCCAATAGACGGTCATGACCATCGCGATAATCGCTGCAGGGATCAGCGTCAACCCGATAAACAAGGAGAAGAGCCCTTTCACAGAAGTCTCGAGACCACCAACCTCCCATCCAATCCGGAAGAGGATCGCTGGTGGAATCCCAGCAAGCACTAATCCAGGATAGATGCCTGAAGCACGACGCGCCATGTTTGCCGCTGGACTAAATGGCCACACCTCCATCGACCAGAGGACACCCAATAGCGGCATAATCGGTGTTAGCACATAGAGAGCGATCCACCGGAAAGCGACGACGAACCCTGCAACGATCAAAAAGAAGTTCGATACGACGACCATTGCTAGAATAGCAAATGTTCCACCAAGAGAGGACCGAATAAGGCCACCGAGCCCCGCAGACATTTCATCAGTTGGAGCGATCGTCATACCTACTGCGTCGAAGAACTGCAGCGGGATCGATACCAGTGGGAACCAGACGAAGGTACCCATAAATACAAGCCCAAGCCGTCGTAGCAGCTGTTTTCGCCGGTACTCGCTCATGGAGCCCGACCGGAGACCAACGAAAGCAAAGGCGATAACTATCATCATGATGGAAAGTGGGAGAATATATGTAAGGTATACGTCCTGATACAAACTCTCCCATGGCGCGTTGTCTGGGGATCCGATGACCATATATTCAGAGTCCGATTCTGGAGCAGGAACACCGACAATAGGTTCTAGAATCGCTTCATAGATATCATTGACAAGGCTGAGAAGAGCATCAGTGAAATCCTCAATGACGTTCTTAATTGCGTTCTCAACCTCCTCTTGCAACCATGCCATCTAATTCTCACCCCCGCTAGATATGGATTCATCAGAGCTGCCATCAACGATAGTAAGCTCACATGACTGACTATCTCCGTACTTGATTTGCTGGGTGTACGAGGGGTTTGATCCGACTTGGACATGAGCTGTGACAGTCATTGGTTCCGTACCGAGTTCATCACAGTCTAGCGAGTGTACTGCACCATCTGTCGCATAGACAGATCCCTTAGAGTAGACTGTAGTCTTTCCCGGCGGCAAGTGTGTCTCGTGGTAGTACGACTGCAATTCCTTCGACAGTAGTCGGGCAACTGGTGAACCCTTCCACTGAAGTTCGGTGAGTAACGACGGAATCGTGCCTGTATTCTCAATAACGACCGCTGCGTACTCATCCCAGACAGGCGAATTCTTGTCCCACTCCATGTCGGGGTTCTCTACTGCCCACAGCACATCCGTAATCGTACACTCCGCCTCAAGCGTGATTGTCGTCGTATCGACCTGCTCGCCTCCATCGAGAGCAATCAGTTCGTAGTCCCCAGTTGGGATACTGTCCTGATCGCGACCGAGAACTTCGAACGATGTCGTGGTCTCACCGCTTGCGAGACGCTGTTGGTCGAACAACTCACCGTTCGGATCGATGAGGTTGATGAACTCCACCGACACATCATCGGCAACTTCGATCTCGAGGTTTGCGTCACCCATCTCGACAGAGGTGAAGACGTCACTCCCTTCCGCGCTAATTCCGTTGCCATCCGTACTGTTACTGGTGTTCGATGGGTCTGTGGACGACCCCGACGTACAGCCAGCAAGGGCAGCTGTACTTAGACCCAAGCTGGCAAGGACTGCTCGGCGAGCGATACCGCTGTTGTCTGGATTGGTATTTTCTGTCATGGATGGTCTCGTAGTCCAAGGACCGCACCGCCAGTCAGGTAGTCAAAACCGTAGACAGCCAGAGCAACCGGGAGGAACCAGAGCAGCGTCACGAGGAACAACTGGACAAGCTTCTGAAACTCGGGGTAGTTCGGGGGAACCATCGCCCGATCCTCGGCTGCTGAGTACAACTGATCGGCACGCCACCAGTCTGCGGGAACGTACTGGCCATCGATGAGCGATGACGGCTGCTTCTCGAGTTCAAGGACAGCCATTCCGCTCGCGTTCAGCGCAGCCGATTGATTGCCGATGGCGACTCGCCCAGTCGTGACCGGATCACCGGTCGTTGTCTCCGTGACGGATGCCTGGACAAGCGTTCCCGACGAGTTTGCCTCGAGAACGGCCAACTCGAGAGTTGTGTCACGAACGGTTCCGTTGTCGGTGACCGAAATCGTCTCTGACTGGCCACGAACGATCCCGTGAACGGTCACCTCGTCGAAGGTGGCTGCTGGAAGCGTCTCTGAGCGGACGGCGATCGATGTCGCATTCGTATAGTTGTCAACCGTCGGAATAGCAATCTCGCTCGAGAGGGACGGGCCAGCGTGTTTGCTTCCCCACGCCTCTTCGATCACTAACGGTGGCTCGGCATCGTCCGTTGCCTTGCTCGGCATATCCGGCCGTTTCTGCGTGGGGATGGCGTGGAGTTGTACCGGACGAACAGACGAATTCGTCCGAGTCGTCTCTGTGTCCGTCCGAGAGACCATCGTCCGCCAGCCATCGACTCCCGCCGAATAGAACCGCCAATTTCCACGGAGACGCGCGTCACTGCCAATATCGATTGCAGACCACTGGGTTCCTGGGTGAATGACGACACCAGTGTGAGTTGCACCGTTCTCGAATGTAACGCGCTTCGCACCGTTATCATCGATTTGCGCCACAACCGCGTGGCGTGAATCAGTCGCTGTTACCTGTTCGGTTGGATAGTCGACCTCTGTTTCCCATGAGCCCTCACAGGACCCGCTCGTGCTATTGTAATCAGTACACGTCCGGGTTTCATGGCGAAGGCGAGCAGTGATTGTGGCCTCGACAGTCAGATTCTGCGCTCCCGACAGTCCCCGATACTCGAGAGTGGAGCGATGGCCGTGATCAGCATCGAGTATCCAATTCTCTGTCTGTAGGACAACCGTGTCAACGGCAGTGTCAGCAATCGACCAGTGATGGCGGACAGAGCCGCTCGTGTCATCGTCTGGGACACGGACCCGGTAATCGGCTATCGCAAGGACCTCGCCGTCTGGCGTGACGTACCGCGTCGAGGTATTCCCCGAGTGCAGCACCGTCGACGGCTGGACTGCAGCGATGCTCGTGTACGCATCCCGGATGTAGAGCCCATCCTCGAGGTGTGCCCGTTCGGGATGGACAGAGGTTTTCTCGCCGCCAGGATCAAAGTCCTGGAGATCACCGCTGTTCCACCTCTCGACGTCTTCGATTGGCTTCTCGAACGGGACGTCTGTCGACCCTGCAAGCCGGGTCGAAAACTCCGGCCCAGAGGAAATTGTGTCCTCGAATTCCTCGCTCGAGCGGTTTTGCTGATCGAGGTCATCCGACCACAACAGCGGGAACCGTGTCTCGTTCACGCCGTAATCTGGCCCATCCGCAGGAATCGCTGGACTCGAATTCGGCTCGGCAACAGCGACACCGACAGCCAAGAACACAGCGCCTCCGCTTGCGACAAGAAGCATGAGGGCAACGTCGATCACACGTGGCGTGGTCATTGGGCTTCAGGCAACCGCAAGCTCTGGTGGCTCAGAACGGTTTGACACAGTCTGAGAAGCCGAATCCCATCTGACTTCCAACCTTGTCAATCAGCTCAGGTGAGATCAGCGCGAGGACGATAATCCCGAACCCGATGCCCGACATCACGAGTCTCTCTTTGGCCTGATTCTTCTTTTCGGGATTCCCACCGGCACGCATGTACGAGAGGCCAGCTCGACCGACGTAGAATCCCGTTGCTGGAAGACCGAGACCAGCAACAGCTCCAAAAACGATGCCAATGCCGGTCTCGACACCGGTTCCACAGTAGACGTCACCCACACTCGACTGGGCAGCTACCGATCCGGAAGCAAGGGCAATGAAGGTCAGCCACACAGCAAGTGAGGTCGCTGCCGGCGCGACTCGCCTACACGCTTGTCGGAACCCAGCCAGCAAATCAGGGCATTCAGTCGACGCATCTGGCGACTTACGCGGTGAATTGGTACTCATTGGTGTAACGGTCTGCATGGAATGTTTCGAACAGCGCCTCGAGAGCCACACTAACGGGGGCTGCTTCAGTTCGATCACTCACCTCACCTCGAGGGCTCCGAGAACGAGTCTCGTCGAAGGGCGTCTGCTCGACCAGTCCGTCTTGGGACCTAGTAGGCGGATGTGGCTCGGGTTGCGGGAGGACTGATACTGCGTCGATCAGTTGAACCAAGCCACTCATAGTGTCTGCATTTTGCATGGTTCATTCACCATGGGATTTGAACACACAGAACACTTATTGAATATGCTATATAAAAATTTCCGATAAAACTTACTAATGGTGTTAGTTTCAGTCCTCAAAACTCGCTATCACTCTCAAGACTTCTCCTTCCCACGACGAAGGCATCGCTATAGCGAGTTCCGCATCGAAGATCTCTCCCGGCATCGATCCATTCGCATACGCAATCAACTGCACACGTTCGCTACTGAAATCGTCGACCTATACACCTTGTTGTCCGTCTGGTAATCCACGAACTGCACGACCTTCACGACAGCCACCTTAGTCTCTTCAAAAGAGATCGTCATCGATACTCAGATATATCGTCCAAAATCAACGCAGATGTTCGTGTGCATATTCGGGAATTAGATTCTGACGGCGTCCAACCCCAGGCATCACTCCAAGAATAGTGCTTATTCCCCGTCTATATCCCTCTTCTCTACACAGCCATTTGTAAGATTAGGGACTAGAACCATTAAATGCCTCCTATGAGAATAATCAGCAGAAAATGTCACCCGAACTTCAGTTGTTTGGAAGCGAAGAAGCACCTTCTCAATTTGTCGAAGATGCAGGGGTTATAGCAGACTTTCCAGAGAGTGCACTAAACGAGGTTGTCCCGACTGTATTTGATTCAGATACAGGACCAATGACAGAAGAGAGTGAAGCTAGATCAAATGTTGAAATGACACTAGCTGATCATGGCATCGCGCCTCAGGACCAAGATACCTTCTTCGGCACAGTCTAGTTCAGCACCTCCTGAGCTGGCGTTCGGCCATCGAGTGCTTGATTTGGTCGATCGTGGTTATAGTGGTGTCTAAACCGTCTGAGCCAGCGACGTGCACTGGCTGGACTGCCCCGACAAAACGAGTGAAAGCGGTCGATTCGCATCGACACAGTCTGGAACCATTTCTCGATGTGGTTCCGGTCTGTGTAGTTGAGCTGACCGCTCAGGTCGTGTCGAAAGAGGGCAGTCAGGTTTGGGTTTTCGTACCGCTTGAGGCGAGTCTCAAGTTCCTCTATCTGCTGTTGCTGTGCAGCGAGTTGGCGACGGAGAAGACGGTTCTCGAGCTTTTGAATTACGAGTTGCTGGCGGAGATGCGTACTGTCCTCGGTGCGGATCGCGGAATCTATCGATTCCGGCGATCCGCCAATCCCCAGCGACACACTTGGTTCACCATTGAGAGACCATTCATGAGACTGCTACGAAATCGGTCTGACGGCAAATCGCTATCCAACTACACATAATTCCGCTTTCTTTCGGCCTGCCGTGACTGTGGGTCGAATCAACTGTTGTGCTAACTGATCGTTCGAGCGACTTACTCGAAGCATTCCGGTCTCTCAAGATACACCGGAGCATCTGCGCTCTCGAACGGTGGATTCACGTGCGAAAATCTACGGATCTCCGGAACCGACAGCCACAGTACTGCTGGATCCAATATCGAGACAATGACCGAGACGCGGTACGATGGACTGCTCCTCGATCACGACGGCGTGATCGTTACGCTCTGTTCGCACCAAGTGTTACGAGCCGCCGCGACCGATGCGTTCGTCGATGCCGGAATCTCGAACCCGAGTCCCGACGATGTCGACGCGATCACGATCCGAGTCTGGGAGGACGACCTGTGTGCTGTTGCGGATCGATACGGGGTGGATCCCGACCGGCTCTGGCAGTGTCGGGAGCAGCGAATCGAGCAAACGCTGCGGAGGGAAACAAGAGCCGGGCGAAAAGTACCGTACGAGGACGTAACGAGTCTCGAGCGTGTCGAGGTCCCGACTGGGATCGTGAGCAACAACCAAACCCGGATCGTCGAGTTCGTTCTTCGAGAGCACGGCCTTTACGGGTACGTCGAGACGGTCCGTGCCAGAGAGCCGACCCGCGAGAGCCTTCGAGAAAAGAAGCCTGAATCGACATATCTCGAGGCTGCTGCGGCCGATCTGGACTGTTCGAACCCGCTGTACGTCGGCGACAGTGAGAGCGACATTGTCGCCGGCCAGCGGGCAGGCTTTGATACTGTCTTTCTCCGTCGAGATCACAACGCCACTCGTCACCTTGAGATAGAGCCTACCGTCGAGGCCGAGAGCCTGAGCGCCGTTCTGGAATTGTTGTAGGGATGGGAATTATCCCCGACCGATTCGTGTGACCGGTATGCACCAGCCGACAGTCGGGACGGTCCGTGAATATACCCTGGGTGACGACGATGTCCCTTGGGTCCTCGGGACACACCTCACTGAACGCTGTGGGCCGCTTGCTCGAGCGCCCGATGGCAACCGAGTGTTGCTGATCGAGGCACACGGCTTCGCCCGCCGGCTGCCGTACCACCACCACAAGCTCACGCTCGTGTTCGCCGCAATGCGCCGGTTCAGGGATCGCTTGTCCGACGCCGGCTACAACGTGATCTATCTCAAGGCGGAGACGTTCGGCGACGCACTCGAGACGTTCTTCGCGGAGCATCCCGACGCCACGCTCGTGACAATGCGGTCGCCGAGCTACGGCTCCGAGCGGCGATTTCGTGACCTCGTCGCCGACGCCGGTGGCGACCTTCGGGTCTGCGAGAACGAACTGTTCGTCAGCACCCGCGGGGCGTTCGACGAGTGGGCCGATGGCGCAGAGACGTTCACGCACGAACAATTCTACCGATGGATGCGCCGGGAGTCCGGCGTGCTGATGGACGGCAAGGAGCCGGTCGGCGGCGAGTGGAACTTCGACGACCAAAATCGTGAATTCCCGCCCGAAGAGTGGAAGGCACCACCCGCCCCCTCCCCGGAGCCCGACGTAGTAGTCGAGGAGACCGCTGCCTGGGTCGAGTCGACGTTCGACACCTGGGGCAGTACCGAGGGGGTTCGTTGGCCGGTAACTCGCGATGGAGCCCGCGACCACCTCGAGCACTTCCTCGAGTATCGGCTTCCCGCGTTCGGTCCCTACCAAGATGCGATGCGAACCGACGACTGGGCAATGGCCCACTCGCTTTTGAGCGCGGTTATCAACATCGGCCTGTTACACCCACTCGAAGTGATTGAGGCGGTCGAAACGGCCTACCACGACCGGGATGCGGTCTCGCTTCCGTCCGCGGAGGGCTGTATCAGGCAGCTTCTGGGCTGGCGCGAGTTCGTCCGTCACGTGTATCGACAGACGATGCCGGAACTGGCGAGTGCCAACCAGCTCGAGGCGACGGCTTCGCTGCCGGACTTTTACTGGACGGGCGAGACGGGGATGAACTGTCTCGCCGAGACGATCGGCGACGTCTACGATCGGGGATACGCCCACCACATTCAGCGGCTGATGGTCCTGGCGAACTTCGCGACGCTGTGGGGCGTCGAGCCTCGGGAACTCAACGAGTGGTTTCACGCGACCTACGTCGACGCCTATCACTGGGTGACGACCCCGAACGTCGTCGAGATGGGCCAGTACGCCTATGGTGTCTTCGCGACGAAGCCGTACGTCTCGTCGGCGAATTACGTCGATCGGATGTCCGACTACTGCGCCGACTGCCGCTACGACAGCGACAAGACGACCGGCGAAGGTGCGTGTCCGTTCAACGCCCTCTACTGGGACTTTTTGGCCCGAAACGAAGCGAAACTCCGCGACAATCACCGGATGGGACTGATGTACTCACACGTCGATACCAAACGCGAGGCCGGCGACCTCGAGGCGATCCGCGAGCACGTCGTCGATCTGCGGGCCAACGTCGACGACGTGTAGTCTCAGTAGCGGATCGCCGCATCGAAAATTCCTGCCGTCTGGCCAAGCCCGACGAGCACGAGCCCACCGACCGCGGCCGTCCGGGTGCCCCAGGTCGGGCTGACGGCGTAGAGGGCCGCGCCGAGCAGACAGCCCGCGGTCCCGACCGCGTAGATCCAGCCCCCTTTGGTGACCCGACGCCCGGTATCGACGAAGCCGACTGCCGGTAGAAGCATCCAGCCGAAGAGAGCTACGGCCGTAAGCGCCGGATTCGTCGGCTCGAGCCAGAGGCCGACGACCCCACAGAGCGTGACGACCGAGCCGACGGCGATGAGCAGCCACCACGTGCGTAGGACGCCCTCGCGCATGTCGGCGTAGCCGGTCGCCGCGAAGCCGACCAGAAGGACGGCCATCACGACGTGAGCGATGAACAGCGTGTGCTCGGTTACGACCTCAAGGTGGGCGGCCGTCACGAACGTCCAGGCCAACGGGACCAGGATCGGCGGGCCGACCTCTCGAGCGCGTCTGAACATGCCGGAGCATACTGTGTGCTGACACAAATGCGTACACGGTGGCGGTGGTAGCTCCCGCCGAGTGTCTCGAGACCCTATCCTCCGAGCAGCGATGTCAGCTATCCAGTTCGTCGTAGCGTGCCTCGATGTCGATCATCGGCCGCGGGTAGTCGACGCCGAGTTCGATGCCGTAGGTGGCCTGTTGCTCGTCGCTCAGTCGCCAGGGCCGGTGGACGAACGCCGAGGGAAGTCCCTCGAGTTCGGGACGCCAAGTCGTCACGTACTCGCCGTCGGCGTCGTAGTATTCGGCCTGTGAGAGGACATCAAAGTAATTGTCACGGGAGTCGTTTCCCACGCCGGCCTGGTAGGCCCAGTTCCCCCAGTTTGAAGCGACATCGTAGTCAACGAGTCGTTCCTCGAAGTATGCTGCTCCCCAGCGCCAGTCGATACCAAGTGCGTCGGCAAGAAACGAGGCGACGTTCTGGCGGCCACGATTGGACATGTATCCCGTCCGGTTTAGCTCACGCATGTTCGCATCGACGAACGGAATCCCCGTCTCGCCGTTCGCCCACCGCTCGAACGTCTCCCGGTCGTGCTCCCACGCTTTTTCGATGTCCCGGATTCCGTTGGGATGGAAAAACTGTGCGCCGTATTTACAAAACTGGAACTGGAAGAAGTCACGCCACAGTAACTCGAAGACGAGCCAGTAGGTGTCCTCGTTCGAGACTCGTTCGGCCTCGTAGCGACGGACCTCGTCATAGATCCACCGTGGCGAGAGACACCCTGCCGCCAGCCACGGCGAGAACTTCGAGGAATACGCCGCCCCAAGCATCCCGTTTCGGGTCTCTTTGTACTCTCTGAGGTGATCTCCTTCCCAGAAATACGCCTCGAGGCGGCGCTTGCCGGCTGATTCGCCTCCCTCGAAGGCCAACACTGTACGTTCGTCCTCGGGCGGCGTCTCGAGTCCGAGGTCCGACAGCGTCGGTACACCGCCGGCGGGCAAGGCTGGCGTGGAAATCGATTTCGGTGGTTCGACGGGCTCTCGAATCGAACACTCGCGTTCAATCTCTTTGCGCCACGGCGTGAACGTATCCCCCATCCGCTCGTATGACGTCGGGAGATCAGAGACGTGATACAGCGTATGCGTCCACCGGTGCTCGAAGGCGATCTCGTCGGGAAGTGCCGCTCGAACACTGTTCTCGACCTCAAGTTCCTCCGTCGCCGGTTTCGTTTGTGCGTACACGGCATCGGCGTCGACGCGACCCGCGATGTCGGGAACGACTGTCTCCGGACGGCCCTGCCTGACGAACAGCTCGCCCCCTCGCTCTCGGAGCGCCGCCCGTAACTCGAGCAGTGACTCGCGGCGGAATCTGGCGCGGTGAGTGCCGAGCTTTTCGGTCCCGTAGCGTGTCTCGCTGCGCTCGTGCGGATCGACGACGTAGACCGGCACGATTTCGTCTGCCGTGGTGACCGCATCGGCGAGCGTCGGATTGTCCGTGACTCGGAGATCGTCTCGAAACCAGACGACGGCGGTGTCCATGCTGTCTGGACGGAGAGCGATAGCAAGTATCTGTGGACAAACAGTGATACCGCAGCTACAGTAACAACTGAAACGATTTACACACTGGTCGCACGAGAGCTGTGCGATCGGCCTTGTTGAAACCCTTGCTGGCAAACACGACAGGTGAGTAGCTGGCGAGGAGATGGATGCTCTCCCGAAGTCACGGCTCCTTCGATTCGTTGAACGGGCTCTGGTGTTGGCTCTCCGTGCTGTCAAACGGTTTTCGACTCGCTATTCGCGGAAGCGGTTCACGCTCCGGCAACACGTTGTCCTGCTCTGTCTCAAGGTGAAAAAGACAACCACGTACCGCGACCTCGTCGATGAACTCATCGAGATGCCCCGCATTCGTGACGCCCTCGATCTCGATTCGATCCCTGCACCCTCGACACTCTGCAAAGCCTTCGACCGCTTAGAGATGGCCGTCTGGCGAGTGTTACTGAACGTCTCGCTCGCGGACTTGCCGCTGAACGGTGTCACCGGCATCGATGCGTCCGGGTTTGAGCGAGCGCATGCCTCAACACACTACGCGAAGCGAACGAACCTCACCATCCAGCAGTTGAAGACAACGCTATTGGTCGATACAGCGACCAACGCCGTTCTCGATATTCACGTGACGACAACGCGAAAGCACGATACACAAATTGGGCCACAGGTAGTGAAACGGAACGCAGAGTCCATCGCAGTCTTGACTGCTGACAAGGGATATGGCGACCAGAAACTCCGGCGGCTTGCCCGTGACCACGATATTCGACCACTCATCAAGCACCGGGAGTTTGCCCCACTCCACAAAGCGTGGAATACACGGCTGGACAGCGATCTCTACCATCAGCGGAATATGAACGAGACAGTCAACGCGGCGATCAAACAGAAATTCGGCGCATTCGTGCGGTCACGCCTCTGGTGGAAGCAGTTCCGGGAACTCGTCATCAAGTGCGTCGTTCACAACCTCGAACGAGGGCTCGCTATTGCATCCGAGGAGGGCGAATGTACGTAATTCGAAAGGAACGGGGTGCTGAATATAGAGGGTGAATCTATCATCCCGGCTTCTCAGAGGACTATCTATCGGGTTCAGACGTCTGATTCGGTTTCTCCTACTGATGGAGTTCCAGTTTCATCTTCTCGGAGCCTCTTGCCTGCCTGATGCAGCTCGTAAATAAGGAATCCCATTCCGAGAATGGTCACTGGTGGGAGTAAAAGTAGTACACCCAAAATGACCTTCCAGCGGGGAATATACTCAAGTCGCGCTTCAATTTCCTCGATGAGATTTCGTTCGCTCATTCAGATACACCTTCTCCAGTGGGACTGATAGAACCTTTCAAGAGTACAAGAGGCGTTTCAGTATTCGGCCACGCAACGGCAGTGCTGCTAATATTTTCTGCGAGATTTGCGCGTTCTATTCAGCACGGCTACTGAAACCTATCACCGCGTGAGGGTTTCAACAAGGCCAAAAATAACCAACGGGGATAATATAATCCATGATGAGAGATACGAGATAAACACATTGGAAGAATATCTAGATGGAGTTATTATACACGGATCAGAGATTCCATCAAATACAGGTAACCTTACGGTTAAATGTAAACCCAATAGTGGAGGTGAGTGGAATGAATGGCATCTTCCAGAATATTCTGATGGTTCTATAACAGTTTATCTTAAAATACATGGGGAACCACCAGAGATAAATTTTTCACATTCGATAAGTGATGATTGTTGAAATTGCTCTTTAGTTTCTCATACTTGGATCACGACAATATTACTTGTAGTAACTTTGACCAGCAAATATTCAAGAAAGTTTATTGAACGATTCCAGAGAGAGTGGCTCTGTTGAAATCCTTAGTGAGTTACAGGTTCAGTCGGTAGTTTGAGTAGATGCAGACCCTCCCAAAGTCTCGGTTGCTCCGGTTTGTCGAGGAAGCATTTCAGTTAGCGCAACATGCCGTAGCTCGATACTCCTCGAACTTCTCAAAGCTTGACGGGACGCCGACGGCGTGTAAGACGGTGACATCAGCTTCAGGATGATTCTCAAGGGCGTACTCAAGCGCGTGGCTAGCATGCTCGGAGTCATCCATCGGAACGAGAATTCGTGACAGCATATCTCAAGAAAGGATATCCAGCTACCTAAGTCCCAACATCAGGCAACTCCCGGGAGGAGGATGAAGAACCCATAGGCTAGGAGCGTAGACACGGACGGGCCGATAATCCACATCGAGATGTACTTCATTATCGCCCGGGGATTGAAAAGATCACCCGCGTTGAGTACCTCTTCTGGTTCCTCTTCACCGATCGGCGCGGCTGGTTTGCCTTCCATCTCTTCGGCGGTGATTGCACCGGGGACGATCTTACTGTCTTCCGTGTCGCGGCTAATCGCCTCGCGGACGGTAATCGGACGTGTTGCACGACCCCACCCGATCCCGACGATTGTCATCACTGTCGCCATCACGAGGCTAATCGGTATCCCGATCCACGAGAGAAACGTTGTAATCGTTGATGCAGTGACCATGACGAAGAGGGCTGCGAGCAGTGGGATGTCACTCAGTTCGCCCCCCACAGATTCCATCGTCCGGCGGGCAATGGTGAATCCACCGAGTCCAATCGCAAGCGTAGCGATGATGATTGCCGTATCGTCAGGGAGTCCCCCCACGCCGCCGGCCAGTGGCGCGGCAGCATTCGGGACATTACTTGCCCCGGCGCTGAACGCCATGTAACAGCCGATAACGAACACAACTACCGTGGTACCGAGTTCTGTCCATGTCGTATTTGGCCCGAACGTAGGCTTCGGAATCGTTCCGTCTCGGTTGAGGGTCAGTAATGGGCCATCTGATTTGTCAATCTGTACCCGTCGGTTGACTTCTGGATAGATGTATCGTCCAATAACGCCGCCAATCCAGAACCCAATAATTGGCGTGACGACCCACCACGAGATGATCCCAGCAATTGTTACATAATTGAGTGTTCCTGTTGCGAGTCCGAGGCCGGCTATCGCACCAACGGTCGTCATCGACGTTGGAACGGGGACACCGAAGATATTGGCGATGAGGATGCCCAGTCCAATGAAGAAGAGGACGGCGACGCCGGCCGTAAGCGTGAGATCAATCGTGATGATCCCTTCGCTCAGCGTGTCCATCACGTTCCGTCCGACAGTCCACCCGCCGAGAAAGACGAAAAACGTCATGAGCGCTGCTGCCGTCGTCTTTTTGACGATACCAGCACCGACGGGTGGCCCCCACACGATTCCGGTAGATGAGCCACCAATATTGAACCCGACAAAAATAGACGCAATGACCCCGATTGCGAGTAGGGTTTCTACCATCGGTAGATAATAAGCGTTTCGTAGTAAAAGAACTACCGTAGTAGACGGATAAGTTATAATAATACTCTCCAAACTATTGTGTCTATTCGTTCAATTTACACCTATTTGACCTGTGTTCCTTCTGTACTAAACGATTCAGTCCAGACTCCCTTGCTGACGCTCGGTCGCTCGCGGTGAGTGAACCGCCTGCACTGATAAGTAAATCCCCTGTACAGGGCGATTTGGTTGATACGTTCTTCACAATTGGGAGTCCGTCACGAAATCAGACCCAAGGCAAGAGTCGTTTCGCAGAGGTCTCAATAATATCACCATCTATCTCAACATATGAATTTATGAAAGGAGGGGTGAATATAAAGCGACTATCGCCTGCCGTAGGACGCTCCCAATGGTGTCGTGTGAGACCTTATAGTAGAACGCCCTTCGAGGTCATGGGAGGAAAAATGATGAACTCTCTGCTTGGACCTTCCGCAGTCAGGTAGCGGTTGATCCAGACGGTCAACTCGGGATTCGCCGTGTAATTCAGTAGACTGACCTCCTCGAGGTCGCTTAGATCGGGAACTTCGCCTTTGGAATCTCGGAGTCGAGCAGTGGGACCACATTCGAGTGGACCCGGACCGACCAGCGATTGACCAACATCGATCCCGGTCTCGCCGACTACGAGATCGACCGCCAGACTGAAGACGTTCTCGAGGAAACCGGCGACGAACTGACCGAAGGCAAGGTGGTAGTCCTCGACGATAGCGTCGAGTGATCGGTAATTGAGGCGATCGACCCGGCACAGTTGCCGATCAACAGGCTGATAGAGGTCTGTAAGATCAAGAGCCATTCCGTTAGACGACGCTCCGGTTGGCCTCGAGGCAGTCGGTCAATGAGGTCGTCCAGGATCCGCGAGCGCATACACCTCAACAGCGAGCGGGTGTGACTACTGGGCTGTGTTGAATCGCCATACGGCGGTGGATTTCACTGTTTGATGGTCCGTTCGATGTTATAGACAACACACATCAGGGTGATTTCACGGAACTCTCGATACCAGGTACGCGCTCGCATGGCGTAGCCGAGCGAGCGCTTGATTGCGGAGTTCACGGTTTCAGTCACTGACCGCTGAGAGTACCGATCGGTCAATCGGGTTGCGGGCTCGTCCTCGAGATCATAGATGGACGTGCAGTCGTCGACAGCCTGTTCGGTCGCATTCGAGGCAAGGAGCTGATGTATAGCGTGTTACATAGCTGCTGGTCTCCTCGAGCATGACGGCGGCATTCCACTCGAGGCCGTCGACACCCTCGGGATTGGATAGACACCTCTCAGTAGGACGGTCCCCGGAAGGATCTCAAATCACTTGGGCGGGCTGGGTGATGGCCGCCAAGAGGGGAGAGACAGAGATGAATAAATGATTGGATCTGCCCATGTCGCGCGGGTATGAACGTGACAATGAGTATATTCGTCGACATCGTTATCAACCCCCTTCGATTTCAACACATTCAGAATCGGCCGCTGCTGATCGTTCTGACTCAAGTTCGCGACGCTATGCGTATTCCTTGCACTCAGTTGAGGCCAATAGCCCACGGGACCCGTCGATGGCCGGCGTCCGTTCGAGCCGGCTCACCCCCACGTCCACCGTGCGTCGAGTACGTACCGATAGATCCCGCTGAGTGCGATTGCCACTGCATTGCCCAGAAGATATGGGATGCTACCCAACTCGACGAGCAGCAAGAGAATCGCGAGCTGGATCGGGATCGCTGTCCCGCGGACGACGTTCGTCTTGAGGAGGCCAACGAAATATTCTCTGGTGCCGGTGTTCCGGCTCGCTCGGAAGGTCCAGAGGTTGTTGAGGACGTACGAGAGAACGATGGTGATCTCGATAGCGATCAGTCCACCAATCAGGTAATACAGACCGATTTTGTCGACGAACACCCAGAGCAACATCATCTGTACCCCAGCGGCGATGATTCCGACAGCAACGAACCGTCGCAGCTGCGGTGCGATCGGACTGCTAATGAGATTGCGGAGGAACCGCTGGATCATCTGTAGCCAAGTGCCTGCAGTCGGGCTTCAAGATTGTCGTCGGGTCCGTTATCATCGTCTTCATCTGCCGTCGTATCCGCTTTCTGGAGCATATTGGCGTGCTCGGTAACGATTGGTACGAGTTCTTCGATCACGTCCTGTTGGTCGGGCCTCGGGTCGGTCGCGAGATTCGTTTGTTGGAGTGGATCGTTCTGCCGGTGGTAGAGTTCGCAGTCGTCAGTCGCTACGTTCTCGATGTAGGTCCAGTCCCGGGTTCGGGCACTGACGAGGAGGTCACCGTCTTCGAGCGACCGCGGGATCGGTTGTGACGTCACGTCCTCGTCCCGAACGGTGACCGAGACGACGGGCTCGTCAGCCGGCGGCTTATCGCTGCAAACGCTCGGTAGCAGTGACGTTCCCGTCCACGCGTCCGGTGGCTGGACATCGAGTAAGTCCGTGACCGTCGGCGGAAGCGCGTCGAGGCCAACCTGTTGTTCAACCCGTCGGCTCTCCGTTCCGGGGATGTCGACGAGCAATGGTACCCGAATCAGTTCATCATACAGCTTCGGGTAATGCGCGAGATGGCCATGTTCCTGAAACTCCTCGCCGTGGTCGCCCGCGACGATAACGGCTGTGTCGTCGTCGAGGCCGGTCTCCGAAAGCGTCTCGAGGAGTCGCCCGATGCTTGCGTCGACTTGCCGAACGGCCGCCTGATAGAGCGTCCGAAGGTCCTCGAGCGTTCGCTCGCTGACGTCCCAGCCGAGACCAGTCCGCGTGTGGGCGAGCAACATCCGGTGTGTGCCGACGAGGTTTGACGACACCTCACGGATATAGCGAGGTGCGGGAACGTATGGTGTGTGGACATCCATGTAGTGGACCCAGAGGAAAAACGGCGACTCCGTCTCCTGCATAAATGATCGTGCGGCGTGCTCAACGTCGAACATCCGCGATGTGTCCAAAAACGGCCGGTCGTCGGTCTCTCGCTGGAGCCACGACTTGGCACGCCGAAGCGGTGATGTCGCTAACTGTAGCCATGCCTCGACCGTCGGATGTGTCGCCAGGTACCGGCTGTAGACGTTCGAGCCGACATCCGTGACGAACGATTCGAATTCGTTGAACCCGTCGTCGTAACCCCAGTGTGAGGTCAGAAATCCGTTCGCGGCGTTGAACCCGCCAGTAGAAATGCCGGCCTCCGAGAGCGCCCGAGCAAGCGTCGGCGAGTCCTCGATACCGATTCTACCGCCGTCGGCGAATACGGGTCGTGACGCTAACATCGACGGGAACGAAAACGGGGTCCAGTTCCCGGTCGCAAAGGCACGATCGAATACGGTCCCACGATCCGCAAGCGATTCCAGCACCGGCGTGTGTCGGCCATCGTCGTACGGATTGATTGCGTCCGCCCGAAGCGAGTCAACCGTGATGAGTACGACGTTCGAAATTGGTTTACCAGATGTCATAATCTGTCAGTTAGCCACCTCTTGATCGGTTTAGTGTTGTAACCCGTTGCGATGACAATCGGACGGATTCCGAAGCGTAAGCACGCGGTGCGGACTGTCTGCGTTTGATGTCAGGTAATGGAAAAAAGAGACGCATTGGGTAGTGGTTGATTAGTCAGTTAGCGTATGAGGGTTACGATACTGCCAGCGAAATAGACGGACAACTGTAAAACCTATATATCAGGATACATTTTGCGACCACTGTCCCCAGTAGTAACCGACGAGAGTCCAACAGTTGATTCACCCTGAGAGAGCGACCGGGGACCACTTGGCCCACTGCCCGAACATGACCGTGTCAGGCCCGGGTCACTGAACAACGAGGACTACACTGACGTATCGTGGATCGAGGTGCGAACGAGGACGAGCGCTGGATTTTCTACGACAACGGTGGTGACTGGCAGCACGTCTTCAAGTATGGATGGCGGCGGCGAGAACAGGAAGACGAAGTACTGGTACAACGAGCAAGTAACAGGAACGACCTCAGAATCGGGTTCTACCATCGAATGGGGGACAACAGCAACAGAGACACGGCAGTCCAGGACCGGGAACTGCGGTTCAACTTCCGGTGTATGGGTTCGAACCCTACGGCGTTCAGAGACATTTACAACGAAGAATTCGACAAGCGGGTACGCAGCATCGAAGACTGCCTTGAATCAACGAACGCCGCGACGACAGGAGAGAAACGAACCATGATTAGAGGAACGTACCCGATCCGAGTTGACGAGCACGACGGGTTCTTCGAAGCGTATACCGCAGCGCTAAACGACGCGTTCGTTGAGTTCGTCGTTGACAATTCCGACCTCGTACAGACACTCGGCGACGCGTTTGACGACTCGGTCGAAGCCTACCGGTAACGTCGTCAAGTGTTGCTTCACAACCACTCTAAGGGAGCCGTAGAATTGTTCTGATACCTGCTCTGTGAGTACTTGAACAGCATAACAGCAATCGGAGGCGACCTAACACTGGCCAATAGACGGGGTGCTACCGGTCAGAGACGCCGTAATCGACGTGAATGGTTGGTGTGCTCGGGGATTCTCCACCTTCCATGCCGTTCCAATCGGCAACGTGGATGTTTGCTAACTCGCCGGAGAATCGGAAGCGTTGAACACCGACCTCGATCGAACCCTCGACAGCGTTCTTCGTAACGACGGTCGCCTCTTCTACAGGATCTTCGCTCATCATTTCGATGTCACCGGCAACGGAGAACTCGAAGTTCGACGGGACGCCGCGTCCGACAACAGTAATTCGGTTCGGCAGTTGCTCCGTGTTTGACTCGCTGGATGCGGTTTTGCCGTTGGTGCGTGTCATACTCCGTAATTCGAACACCTCAGTATAGGCCTTCCTATCTGGAAAAAGACATGAATGTGTGAATTTGTGGAAACCGGGAATTGAGACAGGGATGAGAGCTACGTTTAGGATGTGTTTAGCTGGCTATAAGATTGATGAGTTGCATATACAAGCAGGGTAACAAATACGCTGTTTATCGTGAACAGTGTATGCACGATTTGACTGGCTTTCAACGCGATCTCTTGTACGTGATCGCAGGAGCCGACCAGCCATCCGGCCAAGATGTAAAGGAGGAAGTCGAGCAGTACTACAGCTCCGAGATCAATCATGGCCGGCTGTATCCGAATCTGGATACGCTTGTTAACAAGGAACTGGTCGAAAAAGGGCAGTTAGACCGCCGGACAAACTATTACGCGATTACGGACGCCGGGCGTGAGCAGATCCAGGAACGGCGTGGATGGGAGGAACAATACATCGAATTTTGATTCCCTACTACAGATTATGAGGAGCTCTACCCGCCTGGCCGTCTGATGGACATGCCGGAGAAAGACGAACTCCCGTTCTACGACGACACGGAACACGAGACAATGACGGAAGATGAGCGAGTGGAGATGTATCAGGCGTGGAGCGAGTATCGGGAGAATCTCCGAACGGGAACGATGCCTGATGAGTTACTTCCCATACATTTTTCTCCGACAGAGGGCTAGAAGAGTTCGTCGAGAGGGCGGTCTGCACCGTCTTCGGTCTCAACGTCTTCATCTGGCTCAATAGGGGGAGCATCAAAGAGTCGGCCGCCACCGTGTTCTCGGGCAGCGAGCGCGTCATCGATAATCTCCTCTGTTTCGTCGTCTATTTCTGGAATTTTGAGGGCTTCACTAACGTCTTCTGGCAGGTCTGGTCGCGGCGCATCCTGATGCCGTTTGATTTTCTTGGTGAGATAGAGATTTTCCTGTAAGGCGCGCAGAACCGGGACATACCGGAGGTAACTGTACTCATCTAAGAGGGTGATCCCGTAGCTGGTGAATCCCCAGAATTCCCGTGGATCATTCTGTTCGGCCTCATCGCCACGGTATTTGTACTTCGCCATCACCTGCCTCTCTGCAAGCCGGTCAAGGTGCTCCCGGATGGTGGAGCGATTCTTGGGCACTAGGTATTCGAGTTCGTCGAGTGTCGCCAGGTACCTTGGATGTCCAAGCACGGCTTGAATGATGTGGTAGCGGGTTTCTTGCGTGAGGAATCGGTGTGCCCGCCGCTGTTTCTCGATCGGCAGAATGTCGTCACCCCCGAATGGGTCTGCTTCGCTGTCGACCGGATTTCGTGGGCTCCCTGCACTATTGCTCATACGTGTCTGTTCCGTCCCCACTCATGTAACTGTTCGGGATAGGCAGGTTGGAATAATAGCTATTATCCCAACCCGTATATGAACATTTAAGCCAAACACTTCTGTAGTCAGAAACATGAGCGGGCCACGGGTTCCACGAAATTCACACGCCATCTACCGGGCTGTCAGCCGTATTTTCGAAGGAATTAGCTCTCCACCACAGGGTGACTACCACGAAGTCGTCCGATATATGAACGAAGAACTCCCCCGGTTCGAGCAAGCCGATAGTAGCTACCTGGTACTTGGCAGCTACCGCGACGCGTACGGACGACGCCTTCGAGAGTTCGCGAACTGCCTCAACATGCCAACGAACGCTGAATCAATCGTTCTCGGGGATACGATCGACTTGGATACTGCGGTTGTCCCCGAATTCGACGTCAAGATCAACCTCCTCGGTGAGGCAGCAGATTACATCGCTGGCGTCTATGAGAAGGAAAGCGGTGGTGAGAGCCCGGAACTCGGGGTTGTCAGAGCACTCTTCGTGAATAAGGCATTCGTGTTCCCGCGCGACTATACTGGCCTTACCCGCGATAGCCTAGAGACACGAGAAGACGTCATTCAGGCTGCTCTGGCGGTGTACTACGCTGACTTCGATCATATTGAGAGTGAGCAGCGAGTCGCCGAGACGAAGAAAGAAGAAATCGCATCACTGCTGACAGCAGCGCAAGAGGAAGGCATCGAGATCACCGAGCGAGAACTCACTGACCTCATCAAAGAACGTCAAAATGACATCGATGAGCCGCCCGCCGAATACAGCTGGGTCCATCTGAGCTTCTTCAAACGGTTTGAGGCGATGAACCAGTGCTACCCCTGGACGACGATGGCCGAGCTGCGAGATCTTGCTGATGAGATGCCGGGGCCAGAACGCCCGCGGTGGGAAACGGAATTTGACGTAGAGATGCTCCGGGACGAATAGCTGCATTCACGGACATAAATGCCGTTCTGGAGAATCTCCGAACGGGAACGAAGTCCAAGGAGTGACCGCGACCATACATTTTTCTTGAACGTATTTGTTGGATAGGGTATGGATTCGGTTCGTGCCCGCGGTGTTCTGCTGGGGTTGGCGTGTGGGGATGCGCTTGGACGACCGGTCGAGTCCGTTCGGCAGCGTGACGGGGATATCGACGCGTTAGGTAATCGGGACGAATTCGGGAACTACGAGTGGTGGCCGGACCGTAAAGAGAGGCTTCGAATACTCGCTGAGCTGTTGCCCGACGAAACTGAATATGTCGTCGTCGGTGATCTCGACTTGAGTCACGTTGACGGGTGGGATCATTACCACGCATTGGACTTGGTTGAACTCGTCCGAGACGGCGAAATCGAAGTCCCGGTGCCGTCATCAAACGATCTGGTTCCAGACAGTAGAGTCGAGTCAGCGGACGAGGTGCGAGACGTCCTGGCCGACGGGTACGTGTTCGAACTCACTCATCGGACGGATGGTGAGACGAAGACGCGTCTGGTCACGCATTTCGAGCCGGAGCGCCCACCGATGACGCCGTTGAAGAGCCCGCCTGCGTTCTGGCTCGAGACTCATGGTTGATCGTCTCCGGTCAAGCGAACCGCACGAGCCCCGAGTACTGCCTATCCCGAACTGACTACTAAAACAACTCAACCGTCCGAAATCAAGGATTGTCACGCCGAATAATCTAGGCCTGCAGTGTCGCTGGGATCGCCATCCAAAGCCAGAGGTGCCTCGAGAACATTTCCATCCCCCGCCAGACGCATCCTCAGTGGTGGTGTCTTCTCCATTCAAGTCTGAGCATCAGCTAAATGTCCTCTTCGCTGTGCTTGAATGGATCGAAGACCGCGTTCAGAGTTGCATGCGTAGGTGTGTATTGTTCGCGCTTACTCGGGAGTCACTTTAACTCAAGGACTCTCCTTGAACTGACGTTGAGATTAAGCCCCGCACTCTGCTTTCGCTGATGGTGTTGCGATGAACACGTGGTACGGGTCCGTTCGATGAGGGCTATCGACCTGGTGACACACCTTAACTGCGAAGCCGGCATCGGTGAGCTGTTGTCGCCAGTATGATTCCGGATCGGCACTGGTCGCCGCCGGTGTCAGTGGGAGCTCGAGGACTCCGAGTGTCCCGTCGGGTGCACAGACGCGGTGCAGTTCCTCGAGCGCTTTCGGCTGGTCTGTGGCGGGCAGGTCGTGGAGCACCCGGCAGGCGGTTACCACGTCCTGGGTATCGCTCGCAATGGGCAGTCGTGTCGCGTCACCGGCGACGGCAGTTACATCGAGACCGGCGGCGCGGCCGTTGCGGATGGCGAGGGCTGGACTGTTCCCGAGAATGACGCGGTCATCGAACACGTCGAGGCCGATAACCGAACAGGTTTCCGGGACGAACGGTGCGATGCCGACCAGTGACCGCCCTGTTCCGCAACCGACATCGAGCACTGTGGTCGCGTCCGCGAGCGGGAGTCGTGTCGCCAGTGCCGCGTACTTCTTCTCGCGAATGACCCAGGGCGGTGGCGAGAAGAGAGTCCGACTTTGGTACGTGGTAATAGCGGCTGTCGTGAGCCCTGCCGCGACGGCGACGTGGTGCAGCCACCTTGAGGTCGTCTGCCGACCAATCAATATCGCTCCAAACCCGATCGTGAAGCCGATCATTAGCCGGCGCAGTCGACGCCGCCAATGATACACGCCAAAGTAGTACATTAGTGGGGGGTAGCGTGTGGCCATTTCGTCCGGCGGCCACGGAGTGGACACATAGTGGGTGTCTTATGCAGGCCGGATCGTCTGCGATCAGACATGCGTCACTTATCTATTGTAGTGATATTAAAACACGCCCCAGAACGGTGCTACGAAAAATTCTCAGACGATAGCAGAAGAGATGGTCATGAGGGACCACCTCATTTTTACTTCCAGCGGTGGTAGCATGCTATATGACAACAGTGCTCGAGCGCCTTCGGCGGCGCTACGAAACGACGGAGAAGAAATGTCCAGACTGTGGGTACGTGGACGAGGAGGGTAACTGGGAGAGCCGAACGGACGGCCAGCAACTCGTGTATCGTCACGTCTGCCCCAGTTGTGATGCGACTCGAGAGCATACGTTCAATCTGAAGTGATGGGTGGCTCGCAGCTGGTGGCAACGAATACACATCAGGTGACATCTCCTCTCGAGGAGATTTTCCGTCGTGCTGGAGAGCCAGGCGTTCGACGCATAGCCGAAATATACAGGTCGAGTCCACCCTTTTTATCAGTATGACACGAACTGTTGACGATCTGCGAAACGAGATTCGGCTGGCCGTGGGTCGATACGAACGGCAGGAATCCACTGCTTTCACCAAAGAGGCTCTCGCTGCAATTTGTGATGCTGTGGACTACGAGATAGACACGAATCGTCTTCCGTCCAAGCCACAGATGCGGGCGGGAATCCTCTGGAAAATCGGTGTGTTAGAGGAAGACGACCCAGACAAGGCAGGGAATCCTTTCCGCAAGGAGGAACTCAAATCGATTGCTGCTTCGCTTCAAGACGAGTAGCAATCAGATTTCTCTTGTACATTCTGGTGAACTGACTAATAGCTGTGGAACCAGTAAGAAATCGCGTGTACTTAGCACCCGATAACTCCTCTGATGGCGAGGTTTAACAAAACCGAAGCGAGGGTATCAGAGGACAGTTCACGTATCTCTCCGCGGTAATCCTCCGATCAGTACGGGAAAATCGATGATCAGCTACTGGAGGATATCGAATCAGAGTCATCTGACTCTTCGAGAGTGATATACTCAATAGAGCGGCAACGGCAATTTTCTCGACCGACCGCTTTGATATCTCCATTTGGCCAGTAGTAGGCTGTGTATACGGCTGCACAGGATTTGCACTTCGAGAGAACTCTGGCTACATCGTCTCTGCGTGCCATCTCCTGGTGAGAAGATCGGCTCTTTACATAAATCAGGCTCTGTTGAATTCCTCTTCTTTAGATAGCTATTTTCGAGAAACTACTGTCACTTCACCTGCGTACTGTTCGTCGTCCTTATTCCCTCAATGAAATGATCTAGCACAAAATGAAGATAAAGCCGAGAAGGGTGGACGGTTGATCGACACTAGAGTTCGATCGGCGTTTCAAGTGTGGGGTCTGCACCAATGATCGTGGACACGGTCGGTTGTACCTGCTCGAACTGTTCAGTTGGTTCCACTAGATGCCGGTCTGAATAATAGGTGGCGAACCCTTCTGCGGCCAACTTTGGGAGGTGAATATGATGGAGTGAGAGACGAGTCTCTGCTATCACGTCTTCAGGCGCCTCTGTAATTGGGGTTTGATGATTGTACTTGAGGATAGCCTGTGTGAGGTCATCAACCGTCAACGACCGCTGTTCCTCTGCGAGTATTCCAAGTACGACCCGACGATGCTGGTGTTGACACAGGTCGAGCACCGAGTCGAAGGCGGCAGATGACCCAGTCATTAAATATAGTGCAAGCGCTCGACGGCAATCACGTTCGCTTTTTCATACACAAACTGCTTTTTACAATCGATCAGGATCGGTCTGCGACAGCCGAGAGCGTACTCCCGAGGACGTGGTTGATCCCTCCCCGGAGCCGGGAACCGACGGCCTGCTGTGAGATGCCGAGTTCCTCGCCGAGTTCTTCCAACGTGACCTGTCGTGGGGACTCGAAGTAGCCGCGCTCGTAGGCGAGGATCAGTGCCTCTTGCTGGGTGTCGGTGAGAGCAGCTTCAGTCTCCGTTTCAACCGGTGTGAGCGCATTCAACTCAGTCAATGTGATTGGGATGTCCAGTTCTCGACACCGTCGTTGAAAGTTTGCGACGTCGGTTCGATCGTCGCCGCGGATTTCGAACGTCCACTGCTGATTCGTGCCAATAGCCCTAATGAGCGGCACTTCTGTCTCCGTCAATATGGTCAGCACGTCGTCGTGGTCCAGCGCCCACTCGACGCGTAACAGGTACTCGTCCTCAACGGAGTCAACGAACAGAATCTCCTTCACGCCCGGGTGCTCGGTGAATGTGCTCTCGATGTCGGTGACTTCGGTTCCCCGTACCCAGAAGTAGGGGATCACCACGTCCCGAGCGGGGATCAGTCGCTCCAACTCGACCGTTACGTTCGGCAGTTGGTTGAACACTGTCCCCAAGGGGAATTGGTCTGACGGAACCGCGAACGTAGCCTCGGTAGCCATCGTCTGTCCCGTGGGCTTCCAGCTCTAAAGGTCTACGACTGATCGTATCATACTCAAGGCGCCACCGATCCCGGACGTCTGATCGCCTAGGTATCGTTACCTGCTTCCTCTGTGTTGATCGTTAGCGGTGGCGTTGAGGGTGCCAAGCCCCCGCCCTCACGGAGCGATCGGAGAGAGCGAGTACGGCGGGGATACGGCACCCGCACGAGTCTCAAACATGCTCCCTGACAACCGCTATACACTTATCCATCTGATATTGATAAAGTGATATGGATATTTATGTGTGTCTGACGTTACTCTCATAGAGTGAGAACAATAAAAGAACTGGTCAGGTCATTGTTCTTCGGGACGACGGAGCCGACCACCGTCCGTGAGTGTCGCCGGTGTGGGACCGAGGTCTCAGCGTCGGCCACCCGCTGTCCTCGGTGCAATGCCGACACGATTTCTGAGTACAAGATCGAGTGAGAGGCCACAGTCAACGTGGATGGCATTTGGTCCGACTTGCGCGTACCCAGCAACGGGCCGGATACTCCGTAGTCGAGGGTGTCTGTGTGGTGGAAAGTCGCTCTGAAATCCACGATACGTATCGGCTCACAGTCCGCTAGTTCAATTTGTCGAGCATGTCACGCGTGGAGAGGTCAAACACACTGCAGACGAGCACGGTGAGCGGCATGGCCACATCGCCGAATGCGACTGTCTCGAGGCGGAGTGCAGTAACGAGGAGTGGGTCGGTGACCGAACCCGCGGCGAGGATTGTGCCGGAACTAAGAAATAGGAGTGTGGTTCCGTACAGTGCTGCCCAACTGCAGCCGCGTGCCCAGTGGCGCCGGTAGAGGTGGCCGGCACCTGGCCAGCACACCGCCAAGAGATACGCCGGCCATCGTTTCAGGTACGCAACGAGGCGAACTACGGTCGTTGCGGGTCGTGTCGATAGGAGGGCGTCGCTGGCGGACTGTGGACCGGTGTCCGTTCGGGCAGGGGTTGGGTCTGACGTCGCCATAACCGTTGCAACCAGACTGTCGTCTAAAAATGTCAGTCAGACACCTGTGTGACACGGTGTCGGTGTGCGATGCGGGGCGACCGTCGCCCCGAACACTTACTCCTTTGCCGATCGAGATGCACGATACGGTCGCAGAACCGACGTGATCGAGTTCGTACGGTAACGCCGAACACGGTCGCTGTCACAGACAGCTTCCGCGATCAACCCGACGTTCTGCTCTGTGTTTTGACTGCAGTTCCTGAGAGGTTGCCCCAGAGCATGCCCTCTCCCATCTCCTCGTAATCGAACGTCGCACCAATTACAGCGTCAGCACCCCGTTCTCGTGCGTCCGCCTGGATATCGTTGATCGCTTCCGTCCGCCCGTTCTCGATCTTCTTTTCGTACGATCCGCTCCGTCCCCCGACAACGTCTCGGATCCCGGCGGCGATGTCGCTCATGACGTTCGCGCCGATTATGTCTTCGCCCGAGACCACACCGAGATACTCCTAACTTCTCGTCCCTCGAGGCTGTCCGTCGTTGTGATCGTGATATCTGATTCCGCCATACTCATCAATATCCAACCTGATTGATGATAACCACAGATAGCAGTGAACCGTCTCGAGGCACGCGGCCTGCTCCGCCTGTAGGTACGGGGAGCGGTTTCCTTCCAGCGCTCCTTGATACGGATTCCTGTTAGTCAGTGTCGGTGCAACTGCGACACGTCCTGCGGTCCCGCCGGGGACTCGGTACAGCAGACCGTATGAGTGCTTTGTTCTGAATCATAAGAAGATATGTCTTCACTAAATCCGCTGCGTCTGATCATACGGATCCTGATTCCTGATTTGAGTGTTTTAGCAGAGACTACTCTGAATATAAGTATGTACTGCAGGTGTATAGCGGCTATCGATGATCCGAGAGGCATACCAGACCGTAAATCAGGTTCGAAAACTCATCCGAGAAGAGCGGCGATCCGGTCCCACCTTCGATGTCTCACCTCGTGACCGACTTCGGCACTACAGGCATGGATTTTTGAGCAAATCAGGTGTCATTTACGATTTCGAGACCTACGATCCCAGCGCCTATCTCAGTGACTATCAGCGGTTCGTTCGATCGAGCCGGATCAACGGCCACTGGAACGCCCTCATCGATAACAAGCTCGCGTTTCATCGGGTCCTTGGCGAGTTTCCCTCGCACCGACCGTCGGTGTATGGGCTCCTCAAGAACGGACGCTTCCATCTCTTCGACCCGGACGACAACAGGACAGTTGTGAGCGACGGTGGGAGCGAACTCGAGTATCGGACCGCTCCCGACACCGCACACCCAACCATGGATCCGCTCGAGTGGTTTGACACTGCTCTCTCGGACGGGGATCGACTTGTGCTGAAGTGGTTCAGCGGCGGTGGCGGAAACAACGTCCACTTTCTCGAACGGCGAGACGGTTCGTACCTGTACGACGGAACTGCGAAAACCGACGCCGAACTCGCAGATATAGTCGGATCCCTCGACGACTACCTCGTCTGTGAGTTTGTCGACCAAGCTGACTACGCGGATGAACTGTTTCCTGAGACGACAAACACGGTGCGGGTCCTCACGATGTTTGATGAGCGGACACAGGACGCGTTTATTCCCATCGCGATCCACCGGATCGGGAGCAGCGACTCTGTCCCCGTCGATAACTTTTCGAACGGTGGGTTAAGTGCAGAGGTCGATCGGGAAACAGGACGACTCAGTGCCGGCGCTGAATATCCGCACGATGGCACCGTCGACTGGCATGACAACCACCCTGAAACCGGTGCTCGTATTGAAGGCACGGCGATCCCTGGCTGGGATGCAATTCGCGAGCGACTGCTCGAGATTGCCGGTACGTTCTCACACCTGCCATATGTCGGCTGGGACCTCGTCGTCACCAGCAAGGGCGAGTTCAAGATCATCGAGGCTAATAGTTATCCGGGTGTGGCATCGCTTCAGGTGCATCGGCCGCTCCTGGCAGAGGACCGGACACGACGCTTCTACCAACGACATCGCGTCGTCTGATGGAAAGACAAGGCGAAAGCCTCGTCGTTTCTGGGAGGATGACGCCGACGAATGAGTACCTATCCACACAGCCGGAGGCCCCGATGGTCTCGGTTGGTGTTCCTTCGGGGACACACGACAGACGTGCTCTCCTTCGACGGAATCTTCGCGCTTCAGCGTGGGGTGGATATCAAATCAGTAAAAAAACTGTGATACTGCGGTTGCTCTGGCACTGACAGCGATCCGTCTCAATCCTCGAGATCCAGCCGATCCCGGACGTCGTGGAACGCACTCATTACGTCCGCTTCTTCTTCCTCGAACGGGAGCCGCTTGAGCCGGTGGTTCAGGGCCAGCCGGGCGACGCGGCGGACGGTGCGTGCTGTCACGGCATCCGCTCCTTCGAACGCCGCCAGCGTCCGTGCAGCCCGCCGGAGCGTAATGTCGCCGCGGTGGCCGTCTACCTCGAGTTCGATGTTCATTCCGGCGATGAGCCGGGCGATGTCGTCGGGGAGCGTGACGGCCTCGAGTCGAGCCCGCGCCTCGACGATCCGCTCTCGGAGGTGTTGTTGCTCGTCGGCGTAGGTGGCGGCGAACGCGTCGGGATCGTCGTCGAAGGCGGCCCGGCGCGTGCTGATCTCGACGCGGTCGTCGACCTCGCTGACTCCCTCGACGTCGACGACGAGCCCGAACCGGTCGAGTAGTTGCGGGCGGAGGTCGCCTTCCTCCGGGTTCATCGTCCCGACGAGGATGAACTCCGCGGGGTGGCGGACGGAGACGCCTTCGCGTTCGACGACGTTGACGCCCATCGCCGCGGCGTCCAACAGGACGTCGACGATGTGGTCGTCGAGCAGGTTCACCTCGTCCACGTAGAGGATGTTTCGATTGGCCGCCGCCAGAATGCCGGGCTCGAACTCCCGCTCGCCCTCCCTGACTGCACGCTCGAGATCGATACTCCCGACGACGCGGTCCTCCGAGGCGTTCAATGGGAGATCGACTACGCGCATCGGCTGCTCTTCGACGGGGAGTTCCTCGTCGCTTTCGTAGCGTTCCCGACAGGAGTCACACATCCGGTCGGGATCCGTCGGCGGACAGCGATAGGGACAGTCGGCGACGACGGTCACGTCCGGGAGGACGTCGGCGAGCGCCCGGACGGCCGTCGACTTGGCGGTCCCGCGCTCGCCACGGATGAGTACGCCGCCGATGTCCGGATTGATCGCG
Organism: Haloarchaeobius amylolyticus; assembly: GCF_042678045.1. Classification (GTDB taxonomy): domain Archaea; phylum Halobacteriota; class Halobacteria; order Halobacteriales; family Natrialbaceae; genus Natrinema; species Natrinema amylolyticus_A. The sequence goes on along the minus strand of NZ_JBHUDI010000008.1, from coordinate 98,500 downwards.
TTGAGAACGAGCGCGCGTTTCATCTCGGATTGGTCGACGATCGCGGTAAACGGGAACGTACGGGAGCGCTCTCCCGCGGCGGGCTCGTCGCTTCCTCCGGTCGATACCGTCGGCGTAGCTGGTTCGTTATTCGTCATACGGCTTCCTCCGTGGGCTCGATCGGGAGCTGTGTCTCCCGGGGTAGGTCGACCAGCGGCAGGTAGTCGGCACCCATCGTCTCGGCGTACGTGAGGTTTCGCTCGAGGCGTTTGCGCTTGATCCGTTCTGCCTTGCGGTGTGTCCAGATCTCGTCGGGTGTCGTGTCGATCTCGTAGCCGGTATCGACGAACACGGACGGAATATCGTCATCGGCGAACAGCGCGGCGGCCTCGAAGGCGTCGTCTTTCGGGTCGCCGTCCTCGCGATACTCGACATTCGTTTGCCCGTCCGAGAACAGGACTACGAGCGGGTAGAGGTCCTCGTCACGGCGTTTCTCGCGGGTGACGAGACGGTAGGCCTCGACGAGGCCGTGTGCCAGCGGTGTGTTCCCACCGACAGTCAGGTTCGAGACCGACCGGCGGGCGGCCTGCAGGTTCCGCGTCGGCTCCACGAGGGTAAAGGCCCCCTCGCCCCGGAAGACGACGACGGCGACGCGATCACGTGCCCGATATGCGTCTTCGATCAACGAGAGGATCCCGCGTTTGGTCTCCATCATCTGTTGGCCGCTCATGACGCTGCCGCTCGCGTCGACGACGAAGACCACGAGCGCTCGAGCCGTCCGCTGGCGGATCTTCTGACGCAGATCCCGTGGTTCGACGACGATCGCGCGATCGTCGTCCGGTACACGTGTCGACTGGTGGGGGGCCGCCGCCCGGACCGTCGAATCGATCGCGACGTCGTCGACCGTCTCTGCGGTTCGTGCATCGACGTACCGACCGGATTTGACGTCGACCGTCGACGGTGTCCGTCGTGCCAGCCGGTCGCGCATGGTGCGGTCTTTCGGCGGCTGGATGGCGGTTCGGTCGACCGGATAGGACTCCTCTCCCTCGGCGATCGGCATGCCGCCGGCAGCGCCGTCGATATCCTGATCACCCTCCGTCTCCTGCTCGTCGTCGTCACCTTCGACGTCGCCCTCGGCCTCGCTTCCGAGGACGCCCTTGCCAAAGTTCATCTCCGGGACGCCCTCGACGCGGTGTGGGAACGCAAAGTACTGGGCTTCGCGGGCGTGGGCCTTAGTGACGTCGTCGGCTTCCTCGAGTGCGGCGATGGCGCGGGCGATCCGGTGGACCGCGACGTCCGCTCGCATCCCGTGGGCGCGCTGGCGGACGGCCTGGTAGGAGACGTCCTCGAGGATCGACTCGTCGATCGACACGTCGGGGAGTCGATCGCGGGCGGCACGGAGTTGCGCGCGGAGCGCGTCTTGCTCGTCGGCGTAGGCGCGGCGAAAGCCCTCCGGGTCGTCGTCGAACGCCTCACGGCGTTCGGCGATCCGAACGCGCTCGTCGACGTCGTCGCTCGCCTCGACATCGACGACGAGGTCGAACCGATCGAGCAGCTGCGGGCGAAGCTCGCCTTCTTCGGGATTCATCGTCCCGACGAGGATGAAATTCGCCGGATGGCGAACGGAGACGCCCTCGCGCTCGACGATGTTCTCTCCCATCGCCGCGGCGTCCAACAGGACGTCGACGATGTGATCGTCGAGCAGGTTCACCTCGTCGACGTAGAGGACGTTTCGGTTGGCTGCTGCCAGGATTCCCGGTTCGAAGTAGTTCGCCCCCTCGGAAACCGCTCGCTCGAGGTCGATACTCCCGACGACGCGGTCTTCTGAGGCGTTCAGGGGTAGATCGACGACACCCATTCGATGGCGGGCCGTCGGGAGCGTGTCTCGGTCGTCGGCCCGACGCTGACACTCCTCGCACAGTCGGCCCTCGTCCGACGGCTCACACCGAAACCGACAGTCTTCGACGACCTCCTGTGTCGGCAGAATCTCCGTCAGCGCGCGAACGGCCGTTGACTTCGCCGTCCCACGTTCTCCACGGAGTAGAACGCCCCTGACGTCGTGATTGACGGCTGCTATCATGAGCGCCCGCTTCATCGCTCGTTGATCGACGATCGCGCTGAAGGGATACGGAGCTACCACGGTATCACAGCTCGAGTGAGTATGTGTGTCATACACACCCTCACAAAACAAGAACGTTCCGGTCGTCGGTACACCTTTACCTGTTGATTCCTACCATGGTTCTAGAGAACATACGACATAAATTGCCATGACAGAGATGCTTTTCACACCGAAATCGATCGGGTCCGTCACGATCCCGAACCGGACGGTGTTTCTCGCCCACGAGACGGGGTTCGCCGAGAACGGGTTGCCGACGGAACGTGACGCGGCCTACTACAGAGCCCGCGCACGGGGTGGCGTCGGTCTCATCGTGGGTCCCTCGAGCATGCTCGTCCACCCGAGCGCGTCGAACCCGATGTACGCGTCGGGATACGACCCCGAGGTCGTTCCCCGGCTGCGGACCATCGCCGACGCCTGTCACGAGTACGGGACGAAGGTGTTCGCACAGTTACAACACACCGGCGGCGAGGATTCAGGCGAGTTCGCGATGCACGAGACGTGGGCTCCCTCGGCGGTCCCGACCGACTTCGGCTACGAGATGCCAAAGCGAATGGAAATCGAGGACATCGAGGAGATCAAACTCGGCTTCGCGAAGACGGCCGAACACGTCAAGCGCGGCGGCCTCGACGGCATCGAGTTGAAAGCCGGCCACGACGGCATCTTGCGGCAGTTCATCTCGCCGAAGTACAACCACCGCGACGACCGGTACGGCGGGTCGACCGAGAACCGCGTCCGGCTCGTCAACGAGGTCGTCGAAGCGATCCGCAATCGGGTCGGCGAGGAGTTCCCCATCGGCATTCGGTTTACGCTAGACGAGATGGAAGACGGCGGTTACGACTACGACTACGCCGTCGACGTCCTTCGTCACCTCCACCCCAGCCTCGACTTTCTCGATTCGGACATCGCGACCATCTCGAAGCTGTACATCACGGACGCGCCGATGCACGCACCGCTCGGCTACACCTCGGAGTACTACGGGGCCGCTCGAGCGGAGCTCGACGTGCCGGTCATCGCCGCCGGGCGGATCAACGACATGACGAAGGCCAACGACCTCTTAGAGGAGGGGCAGGCGGACTTCATCGGGATGTGTCGCCAGCTCATCTGCGACGCCGATACCGTCCGGAAGGTTCGCGCGGGCGACGACGACGAGGTCACTCACTGTATCGCCTGCAATCAGAACTGTCTCGGCGGGATCCACACCAAAGGACACGTCGGCTGCATCCAGACGCCCCGATCGGGCCGGGAGACGAAGATCCCTCACGTCGAAGACCTCGAGGACGCACCGACGGCCAAGCGCATCCTCGTCGTGGGCGGCGGCCCCGCCGGCCTCTCTTTTGCCGTCACCGCGGCCGACTTCGGTCATCGGGTGACGATCCGAGAGCGCGAGGCCGTCCTCGGTGGCCAGTCGAACATCGCCACCGAGGTCGACTCCCGCCAGGAGTTCGGCGACGCCGTCCGTAACCTTCGCAACCAGTTGAACAACCGGGACGTGACCGTCGAGACCGGTGTCGAGGTCACGCCCGCGGACGTCGATCGCGAGGCCTGGGACGAGATCGTTGTCGCCACCGGCGCACGCGAGCGCCCGCCGCCGCTCGAGGGCGAAAACGTCTACCGGTCGTGGGACGTCTTGCGCGGCGACGACGTGGGCGAACGCGTGATCGTCCTCGACAACAACAACCACGCCGCCGGCGTCGGCGTCGCCGAGCAACTGGCCGTCGAGGGTCACGACGTGACCTTCGTGACGACCGCCTACCATCCCGGCGACCGGATGGAGGGGACGAACGTCCCGCCCTTCCTCGAGTCGCTGTACGAACACGACGTCGAGCTGTTGACTCACACGACGATCGTCGGCTTCGACGGCGACACGGCACAGCTCCTGAACGTCTACTCACAGGACGTCGAACCGCGAGCGGCGGATGCGCTCGTCGTCGCCGAACGCCGTGAGTCCCGAAACGGCCTCGCGGCGGCCTTGCGTGACCGGTTCGATGACGACTCTGTCCACCGGATCGGCGACTGCGTCGCACCGCGACTGATCGACACCGCGATCTACGACGGCGAGATGCTCGCCCGGGAGCTCTCGACATGACTGGGCCGATAGTGACGGTCCCCGACACCGACGACGGAGCGCTACTCGCGGAAGCACACCGGCTCGCGGAGGCGCTCGAGGCCGACGGTGAGCGCCGCCCAGACGTTCTCGCGGTTGCGCTCGATGGGATCATCGATCCCGAGGCGCTGACCGCAGGGCGGCCGGACGCGATCGTCCACGTCGTTCGCGAGGACGGGACGTTCGCGAGAGGGGCTGCGGCAGTGTCGTCACGCGCTGCTGCGCTCGCGACACTTGCGAGGGACGTCGAGCCGCTCGTCGTTGCCTTGCCGGAGAGTCCCGATACCGCCGATCTGGCCGCGGCGACGGCTCGCAGGCTCCGGGGTGGCTGTGTGACTGACTGCCTGCTCCGAGTTCGAGCGGGCGAGGTACGCGCCGGCCGGCCGGCATACAGCGAGCGCGCGTACGCGGAACTCTCTTTCGAACGCGGCCCCCCCGTCGTCACCCTGAACGTCGATGCACTCGGCACGCCCGAATCAGCGCCGAGCGAGTCGATACGCGAACGAACCTACGAGGTGACGGTCGGAGACGACGATCGACTCCGATCGCTCGGCGAACGCGAGGTGCCCGAGTCGGATCTCGCGAAAGCGCGGCGCATCGTCGCCGGCGGCTACGGGCTCGGCGACCCCGACGGCTTCGAAGTGATCGAGGAGGTAGCCGACGCGCTCGGGGCCGCCATCGGTGCGTCACGGCCGCCGGCCGACGAGGAGTGGGTCCCCTACGACCGCCAGATCGGCGTCACCGGCAAGGAGATCGACACGGAACTGTACGTCCCGTGTGCTATCTCCGGCGATCCCTACCACATGCGGGCGGTGAACGCCGAGTTCCTGCTGGCGATCAATACCGACCCGAGTGCACAGATCTTCAACGCCGCCGACCTCGGAATCGTCGGCGACGTCTACGAGTACGGCCCGGCGCTGGCTGCGGCGATCAGGGAGGCGACCGCTGACGACGAGCTCGAGGCGTCCGAGGAGGTGCCTCAATGACCGACGTCGACGTCGCTGTCGTCGGCTCGGGCCGTGCCGGCACCGCAGCGGCCTACAGACTGGCGTCTGAGGGCCTCGACGTCGCGATCCTCGAGCGGGCAAAACAGCCCGGTATGAAGAACATTACCGGCGGCGTGCTCTACGGTGACGTCCTTGCGAAACTCGTTCCCGAGTTCCCCGAGGAGGCACCCCTCGAGCGCCACGTCGTCGAGCACAACATCAAGTTGCTCCACGGCGACGCCGAGGTTTCGGTCGGCTACCGCGACCACGAACTGCGCGAAGAGCCGAACTACACCTTGATGCTCGGCAAGTTCGACCGGTGGTTCGTCGAGAAGGCCGAAGAACAGGGAGCACTGTTCCTGCCCGAAACCACGGTCACCGACGTCACACAGCAGCGCGACCAGGTCGTCGTCCACACCGACCGCGAGGACGGCGACCTCACGTGCCGGGCCGTGATCGGCGCGGACGGGGTCAACACGACCGTCGGGCGCGCGACCGGGATCCAGCGGACCATGCGCAACGAGGACCGGGCGCTGTCGGTGAAGAAAGTGATCAAACTCGGGCGCGACCGCATCAACGAGCGGTTCGCACTCGAGGGCGACGAGGGGGCCGCGTACATCTACACCGGCTACCCCGAAGGCGCACCGACGATCGGCTACTTCATCTACACGTTCGAGGACTACATCTCGGTCGGCGCGGTCGGCGGCCTGGAGACACTGCGCTGGCTCGGCGACGAGGGCTACGGCGAGACCGGCACGCCGCTGTACGGGCTGCTCGAGGAGTTCATGGAACTCGACGCGGTGCGGCCGTACGTCGCCGGCGACGTCGTCGAGGAGTACCAGGGCATCCTCGTCCCCGAGCACTCCTACGATTCGCTGCCCGAGCGGTACGATCGCCGGATCGCGCTCGTCGGCGACGCCGCTGGGCTCGTCCTCAACAAGGGTTACACCTTCCGCGGGCTCGACTACGGCGTGACGAGCGGCCTCGCCGCGGCCGATAGCGCACTCGAGTGCCACGCGAGTGGGAACTGGGACGCCTTTGGCGCGGGCTACGACGACCGCCTCGAACGATCCTACGTCCTCAAGGACATGAAACAGCACCGCCACCTGCCGGAGTTCCTCGAGAACGAGCGGATGTACGGTGCCTATCCGGGCGTGGCGGCGGCCGTGCTGCAGGGGATGTACTCCTCGAGTGCCGACGCGGCGGGATTGACCTGGAAACAGGCCTACCGGGCGTTCCGCCGGAGTGACGCGGGCGTCATCGACCTGCTCAAAGACGGCTACCGTGCGTTCAGATCACTATGACGATCGATTCGACCACGACTCACACGGACGACTCGCTCGCGGATCGACCCAAAGAGCGATATCGACACACGATGGCAACTACTGCAATGCGTTCACACACAACACGAACTAACGGTGACGACGAGGTGCCAGCATGAGCGTTCAGGACGACCTCGAGACGGTCAACTGGGATGTCAGCGAGGAGGCACACATCACGGTCGATAACGACCGCTGTGTGACCTGCGAGGACAAACCCTGCCTGCACCTCTGTCCGGCACAGTGTTTCGACTATCAGGAAGACCAGAAGGGTGGCATCTACTTCGCCTACGAACCCTGCATCGAATGTGGTGCGTGTATGGTCTTCTGTGGAAACGACCCCGAGAAAGGCGCCGTCTCCTGGTCGAAGACCGAGGGCGGCAAGGGCGTCGAGTTCGACTTCGGGTGATCCGATGCGACTGGATTCGCAGACGGTGATCGTAACCGGCGGCGACGTGGCCGTTATCGCGGGTGCAACGATCCCGGTCGGCGGAGGGATCACGGCGCGATGAAAGCGATCATCGGCGTACGGCCGGCACCCCACCGCGTCGTCGACGACGACGGTGTCGCCGAACCCTACCGGTGGCACCTCGGACTCGAGGACCGGGTCGCGCTCGAGGCGGCACTGCAGCAGGCGGAGACGACCGTCGCCGTCGGCATCGGTGGCGATGCGGCCCGTGACTGTGTTCGGTCCGCACTCGAGGCCGGCGTCGACGAGGGCCTGCTCGTCTCGTTCGATCCGATCGAGGAACTCGCCGCCGAGAAGTACGCGACCGTGCTCGCGCGTGTGGCTGCCCGCGAGTCGGCCGACGCGCTCTTCGTCGGCGAGTCCGCCCCACTCATGGGCCCCGAAGTCGCGGGGCTCGCGGGCGAGACCCTCGGGTGGCCGACCGCGAGTCACGTCACGGCGTTCGACGCCGATGAGGTGGCCGACGCTGAGCTCGAGGCGGACGAACTCGCTGTGCAGCGAAAGCTCGCGACGGGACGCCAGGAACTGCTCGCAGTCTCGCCGCCGGCGGTGTTCGGGATCGACAGCGGCTTCGCCAATCCACGTCGGTCGTCACTGCAGACTGCGATGGCCGGTCGCCGGGCGGCGATCCGCACGATCGCCCTCGAAGACGTCGTCCCCGACGAAACCCGGTTCTCGATGAGCGTCGGGAACGCGACTGTCGAGCACGTGCGAGCCAACGAGCGGTGGGGCCACGGACAGCCACCCCGCGAGGGCGGCGTCGAAGAGCGGATCTACCGCATGCTCGGCCGCGGCAGCGAGGAGCGCGGCAGTGGCGACGTGATCGACGTCCCACCGGACGAAGCGGCACAGCGAGCCGTCGATGCGCTCCGTGAGGCCGACCTGTTGTGAGACTGTCTCGTGGACCTCATCGAGGTCACGACGCTTCGCCGCTCATTCGTCTTCGAGCGCCCGAAACTCCTCTCGAATGAGTCCAACGTAGGCGTCGACGACGCGGTCGACGATCTCGTCACCGGCGTCGGCTGTGGCCTTTCGCGAGTCGCCGAGAACGCCCTCACTCGAGTAGACGTCGATCCCCCGGTTGAACAGGCGGGCCGGTGAAACGGCGTCCTCGTAGCCGACGACCAGCTCGTCTTCGCGGACTGCCTCGCGATCGAGCGCGAGTAGCATCGATGTCTCCGTCGCACCGGCGTGAACGACCGGCTCGTCGACGTCGATCCCGCTCTCCGCGAGCCCCTCGGCGAGCAGCTCCATGTACTGCTCGAGGTTAGAAACGCCAACGAGATCAGCGTCGGTCTCGGCGGCGAGCGTCGGCACGACCGCGTTGACGGCGGCGAACGAGCCGCCGTGGGCCGGCAGAAGCACGATCCGATCGACGGCGTGCGAGGCGAGCGAGTCGACGTGCTCCGCGAGGAGGTCCTCGAGCAGCCGCGACGGGATCGAGAGCGTCCCCGGGAACGAGTCGTGCTCCGTGGACGGCCCGACCGGAATCGGTGGAGCGACCAGTGCGTTCTCGAGTCGCTGGGCGACACGACGCGCGAGCGCGGTCGCGATTGTTGTATCGGTACCGAGTGGCAGGTGCGGTCCGTGCTGTTCGGTCGCGCCCAGCGGAACGAGGACTGTGGCGGGCTCGTGCTCGAACGCGGCTTCGACCTCGGTCCACGTCAATTCGGCGAGCAGTACGCTGTCCATGGCTCCTCTCACGAACGCCCCGTTCATTGACGTTCCGCAGCGAGCACGACCTCCTGTCCTCGCCGCAACGTATATGAGTCTCTACTGTATGGTTGGTAACACATGTCACGAGTAGCAAACGACGACCCGGAGGGGGTGCACGCGGAAACGGCCCAGTCTCACGACGAAGCCGAAACCGACTCCGACGAGCAGCCGGAGATCGAAGCGGACCTGTTCGAAGAGGAGCTTCGAATCGACGGGATCTGCGGCGTCTACTGAGCCATGACGCACACTGTCGCCTGTCCCGATCACATCAAATTCCGTCGTGAAGCGGACGGTGGACTCGTCTACGACCACGAGAACTACGGTTACGAGGACGCCTCGTTGTACGTCGTCCGCGAGGACGTCATCGACGTCCTCGAGTTCGTCGGCGACGGCAGACCGCGAGCGGCGGTCGAGTCGGCCTTCTCCGAGTCGATCGTCGACTCGCTGCTCGAGCGGGGTGTCCTCGATGCACACTGAACCGCTTTCGGCACCGGTGACGATCACGTGGGAAGTAAGTCTCGGCTGTAACCTCCACTGTGACCACTGTCTTTCGGGCAGCGGCCCCGGCCACCAGCGACCGAACGAACTGACGACCGGGGAAGCGAAGGCGTTCATCGACGAACTCGACGAACTGGACGTCTTTCAGGTCAACATCGGCGGCGGCGAACCGTTCGTCCGCCCCGACATGCTCGAGTTGCTCGCGGAACTCACCGACCGGGATATCTCGACGTGTGTGAGCACGAACGGCACGCAACTCGACGCGGAGACCCTCGACACACTCGAGGCGATGGATCCGCTGTTCCTGCAGGTGAGCCTCGACGGGCTCCGCGCGGAGAACGACGCGATCCGTGGCGAGGGCGTTTACGACACCGTCGTCGACGCGCTCGAGCGACTCGCGGACCGCGACATCGGAACGACGGTGAACACGGTCGTCACGTCACAGAACGTCGCCGACCTGCCCGAGATCTACGAGCTGGCCGACGCACACGGTGCCGGCCTTCGACTCAACCGGTTCCGTCCGAGCGGCCGCGGTGAAGACGCCTGGGACCGGTTCCGACTCGAGCCCGACCAGATCCGGTTTCTCCACGGCTGGCTCGAGGACAGGCCCGACGTCAGGACTGGCGACTCGTTTTTCTATCTCAACGCGCTCGGCGAGGTTCGAAACGAGACGCTCAAACAGTGCGGTGCCGGCTCGCTCACGTGTCTCGTCGATCCCGTCGGCGATGTCTACCCGTGTGCGTTCACCCAGTGGGATGACCTCGCCGCGGGCAACGTCACCGAAGATGGATTCGCAGCCGCCTGGAGCAACATCGCGTCGCTCCGGAGCCAGATCGACGGCCACGAGGGGTGTCCTGCGGTCGCGATGGGAAGTTCCGATCCCAGCGGCGAGGACCCCCAGCTCCGGGCGATCCTTTCGGACGACTAACGGATGGGGGACGCCTCACGCGACGCGCTCGGTCGGTATCGGCTGTGGGACGGTGTCTCGCTTCGCTCCGGCGTGTTCGTCTCGAGGCGGCCACTCGCCGTGACGACGCTGAACGAGAGCGCCGTCGACGTCGTTTCCGAACTCGAGACGACGGCATTTACCTCCCCCACAGCGATCGCAGCGGCGACCGGCTACGACCGATCGGCGGTCGCTCGCATCCTCGACGGGCTTCACCAGCGGGGCTTTCTCGAGTGGGCGCCCGCACGCGACGCAGCGCATCGTCCCCCGGTCTCGGTCGTCGTCACTGTCAGGAACGACCGCGCGAACCTGCAGGTGTGTCTCGACGCGCTAGCGACACTCGCGTACGATGAGTACGAGGTGGTCGTGGTCGACGACGGCTCAACCGACGGCACAGCAGCACTGGCGCGTTCACACTCGCTCGCGGATGCGGGCCGACTCGAGTACGTCTCGGTCGGCTCGGCGACCGACCCGCTCGGGATCGGCGCGTCTCGCAACCACGGCGTCGAGGCGACGAGCTACGACGTGATCGCCTTCACCGACGCCGACTGCCGGCCGAGGGAGACGTGGCTCGCCGAACTCGTTCCCGTTCTTGCCGCCCACGACCTCGTCGGCGGCCGAATCCGACCTGCGGGGGAGACGCCAGCGGACGTCTACGAGGGCGTCAACTCCTCGCTCGACATGGGCGCGTACGCGGCGCGCATCAGGCGGGACGGCCAGACGCCGTATCTTCCGACGGCAAACCTCGTCGGCAGGCGCGAGGTTTTCGAATCGGTTCCGTTCCCGGACCGAAACGTCGCCGAGGACGTCGATGTCTGCTGGCGCGCCCTCGAGGACGGCTACGACGTCGTCTACACGCCGATGGGCGTCGTCGAACACGCATATCGGACCAGCATCCGATCGTTCGCGTCCCGACGGGCGGACTACGGCTCCTCGGAAGCGCTGCTCGCTCGCACGTACGGCCACGGCGACGCCGTCGGGCTCCCGATCTGGCTCGTCCTCGTCGCCCTCTCGGCCGTCGCAGCGGCTATCGGCGGGACGACCCTCCTCGCTGGCGGCGTGATCGGCGCTGCCGTCGTCGGCTACTCGACGCTCGCGGTCGTCCGGACTGCTCGTCGACTGCGGACCGCTGTCGAGACGGGTGCCGTCGTCCGGAGCCTGCTCCGAAGTACGCTGTCGACGGTGTACGCGCTCTCGAGGGAGGTGACGCGCTACTACGCGATTCCGGTCGCACTCCTCGCCGTTGTACTCGTCCCTACGTCGGTCGGGACGGCGGTCGCCCTCGCGCTGTCGGTCGTTGTCGCCCTCCCTGCTGCCGTCGAGTACGCCGTCCACCGGCCGGCGGTCTCGCCGCTCCGGTACGGACAGTACTACCTCACCGATCACCTCGGCTACCAACTCGGGGTCTATCGTGGAGCGATCGGACACCGAACGCTCGCCCATCTCTCACCGGTCGCTCGGTTTCGCCTCCGAGTATGACCTCGTGACAGCGAGTCGCGCGCAGTTGCCTCGGAACCGACGGACAACCGGCAGTACGCGCGTGGTTCGCCTCAGGTTGATCGGGAACCGCAGGCTGGGCATTCCAAGCGTTGGACACCATCAGGGTCGAGCGTCCATTCTAGTGTGGCCCCACAGTTGTCGCAGCTATCGTCGTCACTGCTCTCGCCGTCCGAAGACTGACACTCCATGCCGATCCCTGGCTGCATCGGTCATCGATTGACAGCCAACGATCAAATAGCTGTGTTAGACGACACGTTCGTCACTGGCTCGAGGTGATGACCGCTCGTCCCGAGTCTGCTACCTGACGCTACGGCGAGTAACGAGAGTCACAGGAGAGGGCGAGTAGTGTTGGGAGGGACACCAGCCTCACCCTCGAGTTGCGGCAAACGACTGTCCTCGTTGGCTGCCCTGGCAGCCATGCTATCGTATGGCAAGGGATTTGTTGAATCTATCGCAACTTCGCAGTGAGTGATCCTGAACGGATCTCGGTGAACGAGCAAACCCGGGCCGCCGTCACAACTCGTTGTACCGAATCTCTGTGAGACGTTCGTGCCACTGACAGTCAGTGCACACCTGATCGCACGACCGCTGTGCGATCAGTGTGTAAATCGTTTCAGTTGTTAGTATCGTTCCTGACTCGAGTCGACCCGTTCTAGCGGGACGACGCCGAACAGTGAACTCTCCGAAACGATCGTCGTACAGCGTGCAGAGGCCGGCACACCGAGACTGTCATCCCAGGGTCCGCGAACAGATCAGTTCCGTCTTCGAGGCAGGTGTGTCTCCGGGACGGTTCCGAGTGAGTGAGAATCGGAATGAAGTTGATAATACCAACGCCGAACATATCCGCTGTCGCGTACCCCACATGCGCGACATAGGCAGATCCAATCAACTATTCGTCTCTGTTCCTGCCCTGGCTCCGCTCGGCGGCTATCACCCCAGGCCCATCCGAGCGGGTTTTAGCCATGCAACGACGTTCAGTAGCTACTATAGTCGATGTACTGTGATTTCCACTCCTGTCGTTCCACAATCGCTTGCTCGCCGTCCGCTGTAATCGTATAATAGTTCGTTCGTCTGTCGAGTTCCCCTTTTTCGACGAGGCCTTTGTTGACGATGGTGTCGAGATTCGGATACAATCGACCGTGGTTGATCTCGCTGCTGTAGTAGCCCTCGATCTCTTCCTTGACGTCCTGTCCGGATGGGCGATCGAACCCGGCGATCACATACAGCAGGTCGCGTTGAAACCCCGTGAGGTCATCCATGTCACAGGTGTTCAGTTGATTCGATATTTGTTATCCAAGAGATACACCGCTGTAAGGTCATGTAACTGAGTATGTTTCTCTGCTGGATACCCACTCAACGATGGGAACCATCGAGTCGAGTGCCGACTCGATCCGGTCGCCGACCGGATCGGCCATCGTGATGACTTCAGGTCGGTTGCTATTCAATTATTTATCAGCAACCGCCACACGATACACGTGCGCGGATTAACTCGCGATGGCATTGCAAGTGCTGACTTTACCGTCGATACTCGTGTGGAAGGTGGTATGACCGACGATGACTCACGATCAACGGCGCGAAACGCTCTCGGCATCCACAGGCGCACACTCATGGCTCTCGGCACAGCGACGGCGCTTGGAACCGGACTCGGGGCGACCGGGGCCGCACAATCGTCTTCTCCCGCCGAAGACGACTCAGAAGACTCGAGCGGGCTTTTCGTGGGTGCATTGACCGGCGATCAACAGCTCGAGCCGGTCGAGACAACAGCGACTGGCGGTGCAGTGGTCAGTCTAAGCGAAGATGGGAGTGAACTCGAGTACGCGTTATTGGTTACTGCCATCGAAGACACTAACCAGGCACACATCCACCTCGGCTCGTCCGGCGAGGAGGGCCCCGTCGTGGTGTGGCTCTATCCCGGTCCCGACGCCGACGAGCCCGAACTGCAGGACGGACGGTTCGACGGCATCCTCGCGACCGGAACGATCACCGAAGAGCATCTCACCGGCGACCTCGAGGGAGAGAGCCTCGAGGCTCTCGTCGACGAGATCAGGAACGAAAACACGTACGTGAACGTTCACACCGAAACGCACCCTGCAGGCGAGATCAGGGGCCAGCTCGTCCGGACCGAGGACGTCGCCGCTGCACTGCACGACGGGGGATCGGACGCGGACGATGCGGTCGAGCCGACCGACGTGCCATCGGATGCGAACTGTGCGGTCTGTAACATGGTTCCTGCGGAGTACCCCGACTGGAACGCACAACTCGTCCACGAGGACAGCGAGCGCGCGTACTTCTGCACGCCCGGCTGTCTGGCCACGTATTACGTCGTCCCCGAGCAGTTCGCCGCGACCGATGCGTCGATCACGGGGGCGTGGGTGAACGATTTCGAGACCCGTGAACTGATCGACGCGTTCCAGGCGAGGTTCGTGCTCGAGACCGATTCCGACCGGGTCGAGGATCCGATGCGGCTAAACCCGTTGCCGTTCGGCGACGAGACGGACGCGACGACGTACGTCGAGCAGTACGACGATCTCGACGACAGTGACGTCGTCTCCATCGATGAGTTCGACCGAGACATCGCCGAGCTGTACCGGGGGCAGTTACTCGATCAAAACGAGTCCGCCTGATATGGACTCCTGTCGGTCAGTACCGGTGCGGCCGCACGCCGTCCTGCGGACGCGCCGGCAACTCGTGGCAGCAGACCGTATGAGAGTCGTGGCAGTGCGGACCGGTTCGGTTCAGACAGCGCCCATCTTTTCGGAGATGTAATCGCCCGACTGCGGCGGGTCGGTCCTCCGATCGAACCGATAGTAACAACTGAAACTGTTCACACACCCTGTTCTATGCAGAGGCAGAAGGCACGTATTCCCCGCTTACGTTCAGCGGCCCGCGATTCAAGCGCACATCTCCGGGTGTGCCTCCGTCGCCTGCATTTTGCCTACGTTCAAAAACCGCAGCGCGATTTTCGAGCGGTACCCTGAAGTCCGGGATGGTGACGCCGAACGGCAGGGTCACCCCATATACCCCGACGGGTGCAAACTTCCGGAAAATACGAAGGTACTGATATCACCCGATTAGCTCTGTTTGCTTGTCGAGTGGTGCAGAATCTGCTCTAACCGACGCGTAGATTCGGTCGGCCCACTCACACGCGATCGGTGCATCCGTATCGACGAACACCTGCATGAGTCCAGTGGACTCGTCGTAGCCGCCGATTCCGACGCGGTCATCGAAAATAGCCAGACCATACGGGAGCTCATCACGTGTCCGGAGGGTCAGGTGCCCGCGATCGATCGCCTCTCGGGCGCGCTCCGGGTACGTCTCGAACAGTTTTTCGACGATAGTGGGCAGATAGACGATTTCGGTGTCGGTCTCTTCGAAGATCTGGTGGTGGAACTCACCCAGCACGAGCGGTGCCATGTGCGTCGTGTTGAACCCCCGGAAGGTCTCGGAGTCGCTGAGTAACGAGAGAAACCGTTCGACCGGCTGGTAGGGATCGTCCGGTTCAGCGAGCGTGACCGTCGCGTCCACAAACGGTTCGAGAACGAACTCCTGGTGGTCCTTACAGATGACGTCCAACAGCGGTGACAATCGGCGGACAGTACGCACGTTCGCCTCGAACCGGAGGACCTCGTCGGCAACGGCCTCACCGGCCCCGGTCAACTGGAACCGGCCGTCGATTTTTTCGACGAAGCCCTGTTCATCGAGCCACTGCGTGAAGCGGTGACTCGTCGCCCGCGAGACGTCTAAGTGCTCTTCGATCTCGCGACGATCGAGCGACTCCGTGCGGAGCGCTTCCAAGACGGGTCCATGTCGCACGATGTCCCCCAGCAGGTCAGTGTCAACACGCTCGCCTGCTGCATCAAGTCGTTCGCCGAGATACTGTTGGTTCCGCGCATTTTCCAGGATGGCCTCTAGGATCGGTGACCCAGGTGGCGGATGTCCGTCATCGAGTGATCGTTCGTGGAACTCCATAGGACCCACTAGTTTGGCAGAGAGTGCCACGGGTGAAAAGTCTGTCCTGCTGATGTCGAAACCCGTTAGTTAGAACCCTTCAATTAGGAAATAATAGCAATAAAGGGCTGCATTCAACCGATGTGATCGGGAGTTTCCGCTTGGATATACGGACTGATCTTCAGCGGCTGCGTTGACGGCAGACAGTGCGAGAATTTCATGAGGTAGCTATTTGATTCCTCTCAGTCATATAATTACTTCGCGGGGGTGTTCCAAAATGGCATCAGAACGAACAATACAGGAGATGGAAGAAGCGCTCGGACAGGTACCAGGCTTCATGGAGCCTCTTGCAGAGCCAGCAAGCGACCACAGCTGGGGCCTCTTTCGAGACCTCGTCCTCGGGGAGACCGAACTGTCCGCACGGGAGAAAGCGCTCGTCGGGCTTAGTGCAGCGGCCGTGACGAAGTGTCCCTACTGCACCTACTTCCACAAAGAGGAAGCACGGTTGACCGACGTGACGGAGGAAGAAATCGAAGAAACGATCACCGTTGCCAGCAATACGCAGTATTTCTCAACAATCTTGCACGGGAACGAGTACGACCATGACGAGTTCGTCGCCGAGACAGACGAGATCGTTGAGTACGTCAGCGAACAAGAGGAGGCCGCCGCGGACGACTAAACCAACCGGCACGAAGCAATTACACTCTCGTGCCGATTTTGTTCTGCTGGATACAACTCCTATTTCTCCACGCGGTCTTGCTACGAAGCGAAGGAGAGAGGGGGTCAAAATCACCGTCGCCACCTACATCCCTATGCTGAGTACTGGGAATTCAATAGACACCCATCTTGTGCGCGAGATGAGAGTCCTCTCACATCCTGAAACAGTGCGTATTCCGTCGAACGTCTCTCCGTGAATGAGGCTAACAGCCACGCAACCGACAGAGCAGATATGGCACAACCGACGATCGAAGACAAACAGATCGAACAGTTCGAAGCAACGCTGCACGGCGACCTCATTCGGCCCGACGACGCCGACTACGACGACGCCCGCGCAGTCTGGAACGGGATGATCGACAAGTATCCAGAGCTGATTGCGCGGTGTCGAGGCGCGGCGGACGTCATCCAGGCTGTCGAATTCGCCCGCGAGACCGACCTTCCCGTGGCTGTTCGGGGCGGTGGCCACAACGTCGCCGGGACTGCCGTCTGTGACGATGGCCTCGTGATCGACCTCTCGGAGATGCGGGGCGTGTGGGTCGATCCTGACGCACAGCGGGCGTGGGTCCAGGGTGGTGCCACGTGGGCCGACGTCGATCACGAAACCCAGTCGTTCGGCCTGGCGACGCCCGGCGGTGTCGTCTCGGACACGGGCGTCGCCGGACTCACGCTCGGCGGCGGTATCGGGCATCTTCGGTGTAAATACGGCTTGACAAGTGACAACCTCGTTTCCGTAGATCTCGTCACAGCTGACGGCGAGTTTCTGACCGCCAGCGAGGAGGAAAACGAGGAGCTCTTCTGGGGACTTCGCGGTGGCGGCGGCAACTTCGGTGTGGTGACCGGCTTCGAGTTCGATCTCCACCCGGTCGGGCCGGACGTTGCAACCTGTCTGGTGTTCTACCACGGCGACGACTTGGCGGACGTCCTGTCGGCTTACCGTGAGTACGTCGATTCCGCTTCCCGCGAGGTTAGCACTCTCGTCTTCGCTGGTGAACTTCCCGATGAAGAACTGTTCGGCGCCGACGTTCTCTACGAGCCGAAGTTCGCCATCATGGGGTGTCACTCCGGGGGCGTCGAGGTCGGCACAGGGGAGCTGGCGCCGTTACGAGGACTCGCCGATCCGCTCGCGGACTTCAGCGGGGTGATGCCCTATGCCGACTTCCAGCGGATCCTCGACGAAGACTACCCTGACGGAATGCGTTACTACTGGAAATCACTGTATCTGGATGGAATCACCGAGTCGGCAATCGATCGGATCACGTACTGGGCCGACGCGGCTCCATCACCGCTCTCGACGGTCGATATCTGGCAGATAGGCGGCGCAATTACCGACATCGGCGTCGAAGAGAGTGCGTTCGCCGGCCGGCACGCACCGTACCTCCTCGGTGTCGAGGCGAACTGGGAGGACCCCCAGATGGACAGTGCCAACGTGGAGTGGGTCCGGGACTGTCTGGACGACATGCGGCAGTTCTCCGACGGTTCAGTCTACCTGAACTTCCCGGGCTTCTTGGAGGACAACGATGAAACCATGGAAACCACGTTCGGGGCGACGTACGAACGCTTGAGCGCGTTGAAAAATGAGTATGACCCGACGAACCTCTTCAGCCTGAACCAGAATATCAAGCCGACCACGTAGAGCCAGCTAGCCGTTTCCGTTTTCCCGCCAGCCGTATAACGAAACCGATACCGGCGTTCGTACTCCCCGATACGGGAACCTGCTATCTTCAGAGGGCGTCCACATAGCCGGACTATCGGCCATTTTTGTAATATCTTAGAATTGTAAATAATGCTTATGATTGTGTGGTCATCTCTACCAGATATGGGAACCAATAGTACTCCGCGTAGACGTGATCACGCCGATCTCTCGAGCGATGAGTTGTTTCACGTCCTCGCCAACGCGAATCGGCGAACCGTGCTATTTCACCTTCGCCAGCACAGAGCGGCGACAGTCGACGAACTCACTGACGTAATCACAGAGATCAGCGGAGACGAGTCTCAGGTGCCCAATCGCGAACAGTTGCGCGCGTCGTTACATCACAGTCAGTTTCCCACACTCGTCAACGCCGGGCTCATAACGTACGATCCGGAACAGCAGATAGCCGAGTCTACGGACGTTCACGGCCAGATCGGCGAGTGGCTCGACCTCGCAGTTCGCCACCAGCTCCAACTCGAGAGCGTGCGCGAAACACAGCAACTCGACGGGCGTACGGAGATTCACGTATTGCTCGTCGACGACGAACCGGGACTCCCCGAAGCGATCGGTGCCTACATCGAACGCGAGAACGACGATATGACCGTCACCACTGCGACGAGTCCCCTCGAAGCGGTGACCCGACTCGAGGAAGCGCCGTTCGATTGTATCGTGAGTGACTATCAGATGCCGGCGATTAGCGGACTCGACTTTTTAAAAGCCGTCCGTGAAGAGGACGCGACCGTTCCCTTCATTGTGTTCACAGCGAAAGGGAGTGAAACAGTTGCGAGCCAGGCGATCGAGACTGGCGTTACTGACTATGTTCAGAAAGGACCGGATACCGAACGGTATGACGAGCTGGCAGCACGGATCCGCAAGGCAGTCGCTGACGACTAACGCCGTCGCCTACTCGAACCGGGCGCGTCAGCCGGTCGCGGATCGGCTATCCCGGCTCGCTAGCAAGACGATCTTTCAGTCACGAATGCACGCCGAAAACGCGTCCCGAAAGCGTATGTTCGCGCCCTCTCGTGAACGTGCAGTTTCTGATCGCTGTGTGACCGACGATGTCCGTTTCAAGTCGGTTGCACGAATCAAAGACGACAAGCAGATCGCCGGCGCCGCCACATGGGGTGCGACCGTTTTCCACCGATCGCCCGGAACCGGCCGGAACGCAGTTCCACCACGATGTCTCGAAAACGCCGTCGGACGACACTATTCAGCACGCTGTAGCGCGGAGACTCCTTCCTCAACGAGCGTCGGAGACGCGAGTAGGGAGGAGAGGAAGCGCGTTCGTACAAGATTAATACACTCGGCAACGTTCCCCGTGTTACTGTCGCCCTTGCACACGTCGGGGGCGATAGGAGCCACCAGTAAACTGGCTCCTGTGGTGCGGGAGTACCGTACCCTATACTCGGGAACGACGACCGCGAACGTGACGCCACTGGCCTCTCCGTCCCCATTTTGGGGTAGAGCGAGAGAACACCGGGAATTAAATCGGCGGGACAATCCACGAAACGGGTTCGGTAAGTGCGGGCCGCAGCAACGACTCCGGCCCGTTGCCCACTCCGTGGATGGTAAAAGGAAGCCGGGCCGCGTCCACGCATGGGGTCACGGGGCACAATGTCGTTGCGGTAAAGTCCCGTCCTCAAGGAGTGACCGACCGCCGCAAGGTGGGAGGGAGCGAGTAGGTCGGGGTAGTTTACATGATTGATGACCGAGCGAAATACGAGCACCTGATCGAGCGGATCTCGGATGCGTGCTGTGCAGTGGATACCGAGGGACGCGTTACGTACTGGAACGAACGGATAGCTGAGTGGACTGGCATCTCAGCCGCTGACATCGAAGGTGAAATCGTGTGGGACGCCGTTCAAGCTTTTCGCGGGGCCGCGTTCGAGTCACACTGCCGGGACGCCATCGAAACACAGGACACACACTCGTTCGAAACGCGACTCCGCGAGCCGGTCGACGTGTGGATCGAAGTGACTATGTACGCCGCTGGGGACGGTCTCACGATACTTGCCCGCGAAATCACTGCGCGCAAGGTACACGAGGAACGAGTCGAACTCGCGGAAACGTTGTTCGAGAACACACAGGATGCGCTCTTTCTCATCGATCTCGACGAGGGCGAAGACGAGTTCCGGCTCGAACGCGTCAATCCTGCCTACGAACGCCATACGGGGCTTACCAGCGACGAACTCAGTGGACGGGGGTTACGAGACGTCTTCGGTCTCGAAGAGGGGGCGATGATTCTCGAGAAGTACCGCGAGTGTGTCGCCCGGCGTGAACCGATCGAATACGAAGAACTCGTCTCGGTTCCCAACGAAGGGCCCTACTGGGAGACGCGGATTGCCCCCGTTATCATCGATGGCTCCGTCGAGAAACTCGTCGGAGCGACGCGTAATATCTCCGCGCAGAGAGATCGTGAACGCCGGTACGACGCCATATTCAACCAGACGTACCAGTATATCGGGTTGATGGACACCGACGGGATACTGCTCGAGGCCAACGAATCCGCGCTCGAATTCGGCGGGCTCGAGCGTGAGGCGGTCATCGGCCAGCCGATATGGGACACGTACTGGTGGCAGTTAGACGAGCGCACGCAGACGCAGCTGAAAGACGCCGTCAGGTCGGCTGCAACTGGCGAGTTCGTCCGCTACGACGTCGAAGTACAGGGTGCCGATGAAACCGTTATCATCGACTTCTCGATTCGACCGATCACGGACGAACGGGACGAGGTCGTCCTACTCGTCACCGAAGGACGAAACATCACCGAACACAAACGGCGAGCCCAGGAACTCGAGCAAAAGCGGGAGTTTCTCAGACAGATCCAGACCGTCGCGGATATCGGCGGCTGGGAAGTCGATTTCCGGACGGAGACGATGCGATGGACGGACGAAGTCTATCGCATTCACGGACTGCCAGCCGAGTACGAGCCGACGACCGAGGACGGCATCGACTTCTATCACCCGCGTGACAGAGCGACGATCACCGAAGCGTTCGAACGATTGCAGACGACAGGAGAGGGCTACGATCTGGAGCTACGGATCGTCACGGTCACTGATGAGCAACGCTGGGTTCGAACGCTGGGAACGCCGTGGGAAGACGACGATGGCACTCTTATCGGTGCCCGCGGCGCGTTTCAGGACATCACAGAGCGCAAAGAACGCGAACGCGAACTCCAGCGGTCCAACGCTCGTCTCGAGGAGTTCGCCTCCGTCGTCAGTCACGACCTCCGGAACCCACTGACAGTCGCCCAGGCCGCGCTCGAACTTGGCCGTGAGAGCGGTGCATCGGACGATTTCGATCGTGTCGAGGCTGCTCACAAACGGATGAACGCGCTCATCGACGATCTGCTGATGCTCGCACGCAACGGCCAGCAGGTCGACGAGACTCAGCCGATCGTCTTGCGGACGCTACTCGAGTCGGTCTGTGAGACGATTCCGAGTGACCACGCGACCATCGACATCGCGCTCGCGGACTATCGCGTCGATGGCGACGAGGCTCGGCTGCGGCAGTTGGTCGAGAATCTCCTCTCGAACGCGCTGGTCCACGGCGGCGACGACGTGACGATCCGTATCGGCCGGCTCGAGGGCCGTGACGGGTTTTACGTCGCCGATGACGGACCTGGGATCCCACGTGCGATACGCGAGGCAATATTCGATCACGGCTACTCGACGACGAGTGACGGAACGGGTTTTGGCCTCGCAATCGTCAAAGGCATCGCCGAAGCCCATGGCTGGAGGGTCGATGTGACCGAAAGCGAGGATGGGGGCGCACGATTTGAAGTGACCACGACACAACGGAATCCGGCGTGATACGATACGGCCGGTAGATGGCCGTTCCGGTGACAGATTGGTCTCGAGTGGGAATTCACCTATTGCTGTCCCGGAGAACCATGAGTTTCACCCGATGCACTCCATCGAAGTCCCGAAGCTGATAACTCAGCTCTCGAACCCGCTCCACGGTGCCTCGACAGAATAGGGATTCGAGACACCACTCACCTTGATGGGTATGGCTCGTATTGAGAATCACGTCTTGATATTCGTGTTGAACACTGTGGAGGTCCTTTATGACCTCGTGATGCCGATAATCGAAGGCCACGAGTGCAACCACGTTTCCGGTCAACTCTTCGAGCTGCGAATGCGACTCGATGTACTCCTGCATCGCTTCCCGGACTGCCCGTGACCGATTGTCGATCCCTTCGTCCTGCCAGACCTGGTCGAACTCTTCGAGAAGCTCATCTGGAATATTGAAACTCGTTCGCATTGTCTCTCTTTTCGTCAGCCCGGACCAAGAGTCCTGAGTATGACGACACCCCCGTTGTGGTATTAACAACCGTTATCGTCGTGTCTCCAACTGTCACACCCCGAGTTAGTCCACAGCGTGAGCGGCGAGCTGTCGACTGCGTCTGCTGACCGTTCTGTCTCACCATCACAATCGTTGGGATGTCTCTTGACCAGTGGATCGCAGTCGGGTTTGAGTGCTGGTAGGCTTGTCAGTAACGCAGCGAGGCCGAACCCGATGCTGTCGAGGCGGTCACCAGTTCTCCGACGAAAGAAGGTAACAATGGCTTACACCTCTGTTGATAACTCGGCAACTAATACTGGCCAATTTTATTAAGTCGACTATACACTATCATAGCTATTATTAGCTATGGCCAAAGATTTAGCAACAGATGTCGCAACATACCCGCCGACGAGTTATTGCAACGGGCCTTGGAGCAGCCACGTTTGGGACGATCGCAGGATGTCTCTCGGATAATTCCGGTAGTGACGGGACGGTAGCCCAGTCATCGTTTTTCGTGTTCGGTGATTTTGCGAACGAGGTCGCGGGCGACACTGCTACCGCAGAGACGCTCGTCCCGATCGGACAGCACGGACACGGGTGGGAACCGGGCCCGAAGGTTCAGGGGACGGTTCTCGAGTCCGATCTGTTCATCCACGGGACGGAGGGGTTCCAGCCCTGGGCTGACGACCTCGTCCAGAGCCTTCGAGACGATGGTGCCGACGTGCAAACGGTGGCCGTTGGCGAGGGGATAACCCTCGCCGAGGGCGGTCACGACCACGAGGAAGAAGCGGACCACGACCACGACGAAGCACACAGTGACGACCCCCTCGACAGTCACGCAGTCTCTCACGCGTGTGGCCACATGGAAGACGACGACATGGACCCACTCACCGCGGCGCCGTCTGCAGCGGACGCGGCGACGTTCTCACAAACTCACCAGCCGTACGCCGTCGAGCTTCCCGAAGCGACCGGCTACGTTGCCTTCGAAGCCGATGGGGGCGGTGAGTATGCGTTCTTTACGGATACCCACGACGCGGTCCGCCCGGTTTCTGGCTCCGTAGTTCACGAAGCACACGGCGTCGAGAACTGCGACGGTATCGAGGCGTACGACGTGGTTCACACCGAAACCGGGACTGTCACGCTCGAGCTTACCGGTGACACCGGGTCGTCTGTCACAGTGCTAGCGGAGGGTGTCTCTCGTGATGACGGCGAGCACGACCACGAGCACGGAACCGAGGACGACCACGACCACGCCGGTGATGACGAGGAAGCACACGCAGACGACGATGACGGTCACGATCACGACCACGCTGGCGGTCGCGATCCGCACTTCTGGCTCGACCCGACGCGAGCCAAGCAGGCGGTCGAGACCGTCCGTGACAGCTTCGCTGACGTCGATAGTGACAATGCCTCGGCGTACACCGAAAACGCCGACGCGTACAGCGCCAGACTGGACGAACTCGACGAGACGTTCCAGTCCGAACTGCAGGACGTGTCCAAAGACGTCGTGTTCGTCGCCGGGCACGACGCCTTCCAGTATCTCGGACAGCGATACGGCTTCGACGTGCAGACGCTCACCGGTCTCTCCCCGGACGACCAGCCCACACCACGGGACATCGAGCGGGCCCAGGAGATCATCGCCGACCACGATCTCGAGTACGTCTGTGCGGACCCGCTCGAATCACAGACGGCAGCGGAGCAACTCGTCGAAGAGACGGATGCGACCGACGTGCTCCCACTGACGCCGATCCCCGGCCAGACCCAGGAGTGGGCCGATGACGGCTGGGGGTACGTCGAAATCATGGAGAACATCAATCTCGAAACGCTGACGGAGGCTCTCGACGCGCGATGAGTGACCCAATCTCGACCGACCACGAACCGAAGTGGACCGGCTCGGCAGCACCGGGCGCGATCGATCCGTCGCGCTCGGGACTGCTGGCGGTCGTCGTCGGATCAGGAGCGCAGGCAGCCTGTACCATCTTTCCCCCTGATGTGGCCGTCCCGTATCGGACGACAGCATGGATAACGGCACACGGCGAGTCGTTCGTCGATCTCGAGGAAATGCGATGACACCCGACACAGCGACCGAACGGCACCCAGCAGATCCGATCATTAGCGTCGACGGGGTGACGTTTCGCTACGGTGAGCGGCCGGTCCTCGAGGACGTCTCGATCGACGTCGAACCGGGAACGTTTCTCGGCCTGGTCGGCCCGAACGGGAGCGGCAAGAGTACACTTCTCGAGCTGATGCTCGGCCTCAAACGGCCGGAGACAGGATCGGTAACGCTCTTCGGCGACCCGGCACACGAGTTCGCCGACGGCGAGCGACTCGGATACGTCGCACAGAACGTCACCGAGACGGCACGCGATATGCCGGTGACGGTGCGCGAAGCGGTCGCGATGGGGCGATACCCCCATCGACTCGTCGGCCGGTTTTCGGGGGCGGACCGCCGCGCGATCGACGAAGCGATGGACCGGGTCGGCATCACGGATCTCGCCTCGCGGCGCGTCGGCCGGCTCTCCGGTGGCCAGCGCCAGCGGGTTTTCATCGCCCGTGCGCTGGCTTCGGAGGCAGATCTCTTGGTCCTCGACGAGCCGACCGTCGGCGTGGACGCGGAGTCCCGGGAGGAGTTCTATCATCTCCTTCATACGCTCAACGCGACCGGGCTGACGATCATCCTCATCGAACACGACATCGGTGTCGTTACGACGTACGCGACCGAGATCGCATGTCTCAATCGCCGGCTGTATTTCGACGGCGATCCGGACGACTTCGTCGCGACCGATGCCCTTGCGGCAGCGTACGGCACTGACCAGCACGTCGTCCACCACGACCACTGACCATGACCCCACAACCATCTCCCATCCCTGAGATGACGGTCGAGAGTACGGCAACGCTCGGCTGGCTCCTCGGGGAACTGAGTGGCCTCTTCGAGTGGTTCCTCGAGGACGGCTACGGCGCAGTGATGGACGTCCTCGCTGAGAGCCTCGGCATCCCGATGCTCGGCTATCCCTACATGCAGCGAGCGTACCTCGCCGCCGTCTGTGTCGCCGTGATCGGGCCGCTCGTCGGCACCTTCCTCGTGCATCGAGAGATCTCGATGATCGGCGATACGCTCGCACACACCGCCTTCGCCGGCGTCGCCGTCGGCCTGTTCCTCAACGCGACGTTCGCGCTGTCGCTGTCGCCGCTGCTCACCGCGTTCGTCGTCGCGGTCGTCACGGCACTGCTCGTCGAGTTACTGATCGAATACGCCGGTGCGTACACCGACACGTCGCTGGCGATCGTATTGACCGGCGGGTTCGCAGTCGGAAGCATTCTCATCACGGCGACCGACGGCGGTATCGCCGTCGGGATCGACGCCTACCTGTTCGGGAGTCTAGCGACCGTGTCGAAAGGAGACGTCGGGTATCTCGTCTTCATGTGTCTCCTCGTCGGCGGGGTTGTCACGCTGGCGTACCGGCCACTGCTGTACGTCACCTTCGACGCCACGGCTGCCCGTGCGGCGAGACTCGGTGTCAGACGCTACAAACGACTCATGGTCGTTCTCACGGCGCTGGTCGTGGTCAGTGCGATGCAGATAATGGGCGTCATCCTCGTGGCAGCGATGCTTGTCGTTCCGGTTGCCGCCGCGGCGCTCGTCGCCCGGAGTTTCACGCACTCGATTCTCCTCGCAATACTCGCTGCCGAGTTCGCGGCAGTTGCCGGCGTCACCCTCTCGTACGTCTACGGTATCGCCGCTGGCGGCTCGATCGTCGTCACGGCGATTGCGGTGTATGCAGTCGTCCTCATTGCTCGAAAGCTCCCTGCTGACGCTCCGTTTCGTGCGCTGAGGGCGTCGAATCGATGTCGAGCCGACCGTTCCAGGGATGCCCTCGAGGCTGACGGCGGCGAGGAGGAACAGTAGCACACAGACGATCCACCGATCATTGGACGAAATCGAATGTACGAATACGTCATCGTCGGCGGCGGCGTTCACGGCACCTGTCTCGCAAACTACCTCATCGATAGCGGCGGCTACACCCACGACGAACTCCGGATCGTCGATCCCCGCGATGCGTTGCTCGCATCGTTTGCCACCAAAGCACGACAGTGTGGCATGCGGACGCTCCGGTCGTCGTTCGTCCATCACATCGACACCGAACCGTTCTCGCTCGAGACGTTCGCAACGGGACACGGTCGGGGGGACGAACTCGTCGCAACTGAGGACTATCCGAACCGGCCCACCCTCGAGCTCTTTCTCGATCATGCCAGATACGTCATCGACCGTCGCGACCTTGCGGACTGTCACGTTCAGGGAACAGTGAGTGCGATTACGGAGCCGGACCACGGGGAGTCCCTGCGGGTCGAGACGGACGAGAGGGCGTTTGACACTCGTCGTGTCGTTCTTGCTCTCGGTCTCGGCCCGCAACCGACGTACCCGGAGTGGACGACTCCCATGCCAGACGACGCGGCCCTCACCCACGTCTGGGAGGAAGGGTTCGATCCGACGGCGGCGACAGCGTTTGATGGCCGGACGATCGTCGTCGGTGGCGGCATTACGGCTGCACAGCTCGCGTGTCGCTTCGCGGAACAGACACACGTCACGCTGCTCTCTCGCCACGACCTGGAGACAGCACTCCCGGAGGCCGACCCCCAGTGGATTAACTGGGGTCATATCGAGACCCATATCCACACGCTCCCGGCTGGTTCTCAGGCGCGACACGACCGAATTCGGAACGTCAGGAACGACGCGACGATTCCTCCCTACGTCATGGACCGACTGACCGATGCCTGCAACCGTGGCGACCTCGCGGTTCGAATCGGCGAGATTTCGTGTGCTCACGCCACCGGTGATGGCTTGCTCGTCCGGTTTGCCGATGGGCGGTCCACAGCGACCGTCCAGGTCCTGCTCGCGACGGGCCTCGAGCCGGCACCCGATCATCCGCTGGTCAGCCAGGTCGCCGAGACGCTCGGTCTCGAGCGCGGTGCAAACGGCTTTCCCGTCCTCAACGATCGGACACTCGCCTGGCGACGAACTGACGGTGCCGACTCGAGGGTGTCTGTCTCGGGAATGCTCGCGGAGACGACGGTCGGACCCCTGGCTCGGAACGTCATCGGTGCGCGGCGAGTTGCTGAGCGACTCCTCACCGGCTGTTCAGAGTCGCGGGGGCAGCGCCGAACCGCATCTGAACCTGCACATCTCGGGTGACGCTGTGTCAGTGATGCGTATACTACCGGACAAAAGTCAGTGAATGCTCGATCGCGTCCCGGCGGCTGTCGCCGTCGGCGACAGCGTCTCGAGTGCGATCGATGTATGAACCGTTTTGTCCGGCAGTATTACCTCACGTGTTCTCTCGGCTGTGGCGGTGCAGCGAATGCTGTCTGCAGACTAACCAGCTACGACACGACAAAAGAAAGTCGCAGTAAGTATGACTACGCTAACACTTTGGCCTGTTTCCGAAGAGAGCGGTGAAGGCTCGAGTCGTCAGCGAGTCGCTCGAGCATATCGGTTGCCCCACACTGGCCGAGTGCGGACAGCGCCTGCCGGCGATACGGGCCGGCGAGCCCGCTCGTGACTGCGATGACCCGGAGTTGCGTCGTTGCCTCCGCCGTGGCAAGCTCATCGATGGCAGTCTTTCGGGTCTGACGCGGTACGTTTGCATCGACGACCGTCCGAAAGAGCGAGTGTGGCGACGGCATCGTTAGCCCGACAGGCCGATCTCTTCGGCTTGATCCTCGCTCGGCTGATCGTCCTGTTCGGTCGCTTCCGCAGCCGCTTCGTCGCCACCGAACGTCGGGAAGCGGTCCTCGAAGGACTCCCAGTCGGCGTCCATCTCCTCGTCGGTCAGCGTCGCGTCGTCGAGGTCACTACGGAGCATCTCGTGGTCCATCTCGGTGCCGATGAGAACGAGTTGGGTCCCCCTGTCGCCCCACGTCTCGTCCCAGACCTCCGCGAGCTCCGGATTCGCGTCGACGTATGCCTCGCGCTCCTCGGCTGGAAGGGCCGCAATCCACCTGCCAGCTGGCGTGATTCGGATCGACTGTCCGGCAACGTTCAATCCCAGTGCGATCTC
Source organism: Haloarchaeobius amylolyticus (assembly GCF_042678045.1). Taxonomy (GTDB): domain Archaea; phylum Halobacteriota; class Halobacteria; order Halobacteriales; family Natrialbaceae; genus Natrinema; species Natrinema amylolyticus_A. Next base: position 70,169 of record NZ_JBHUDI010000008.1, on the reverse strand, counting down.
CTCTCGTCCCGCCAGCCAGAAGTGTCCCTTCGACCGAACGACGTTCGTGGGGAACGAATCGAGCACGTCAGCGAACCGTTCTGGATGGAACGGACGCCGTGACGAGTAGACGAACGAGGTGACGCCGTGTTCTTCTTCGGCAGATTCGTGGGGTTCTCGCAGCTCCTGCAGCCAGCCAGCTGACTGGCTCGCTTCCTCGAGGTCGAACCGACCTGTATCCAGGACGAGTTCCGGGTCGACGTTCCCGTGTTCGGTCCGAACGATCTCCGCCCGCGGCTGGAGCACCTCGAGCATCGTCTCGATTTCCTCGAGCGTCTCCTCGTCGACGAGGTCACACTTGTTCAACAGGAGCACGTCACAGAACTCGATCTGTTCGACGAGCAGGTTCCCGAGGTCCTTCTCGGTGTCGCCGTCCATGAGCGACTCCGTGGAGTCGAACGTCGTCCAGAACTGGTGAGCGTCGACGACGGTGACCGTCGTGTCGAGGTCGTAGTAGTCCATCACTTCGATGCCGGTCTCCTCGTAGAACTCGGTCGGGTCGAGATCCGACTGGTCGAACCCCATCGTGAGCGTCTGGGCGACCGGAAGCGGTTCGGCGACCCCGGTGGATTCGACGACGAGGTAGTCGAAGTCGCGTGCCTGTGCGAGCTTTGCGAGCGCGTCGAGCAAGTCACCACGGAGTTCACAGCAGATACAGCCGTTCGACAACTCCACCAGTTCCTCGTCGTCCTCCGAAATGTCGGAGTGTTCGGCAACGCGGTCGGCATCGACGTTTACCTCCCCCATATCGTTGACGAGCACCGCGATGTCAAGCTCCGCACGCGTGTTCAGTAGGTTATTCAACACGGTCGTCTTGCCCGCGCCAAGAGTGCCACTCAGCACGGTGACGGGAATCGTCTCTCGATCCATCTATTATTAACTATAGCGGCTATATTATTTATAATTGGGTGCTAGCTAACTCGAGTTATTAATAAAGTGCCAGTCGACACCGCGATCGAGTATGCAGTGACGTCCAGTGGCTACTATGACTGGATCGCTGACGCACGAGCGGTTCTAACTCTGAACAATAGGTACAATAGCTCTAAATTTCACAATGTGTGTAATAGTTGGAACAGGGGAAATAGACCGAATCCCACACCCGCGTCTTCGTCAGCGATGTCGACGCCGCCTGCTCTCACCCTCGGCCGTATCGGCCTACTTTCGTGATCGGATAGCATGTCGTGCTCACGTCCCGACACAGACAGCAAACCGCCGAGATGACGATTGTCCGGATGTTCTGGCGTGCAATAACCGGCCTATATTATCAAGTTATAAGACGACGAAGCGCCCATCAGCATGTATGAGCGCCACCGACGAACTGTCTCCGATCGGCGAGCCGATCTGGGAGGCGATCCTCGAGCACCCGATGGTCACCCAACTCGGTGCGGGAACCCTCGATGAGGAGCCCTTCCGCTACTGGGTCCGCCAGGACTACGTCTACCTGATCGAGTACGCCCGCGTGTTCGCCCATGGCGCGGCGATGGCACCGGACCTCGAGCGGATGGGGACCTTTGCCGAGTTGCTGGATTCGACGATCAATACCGAAATGGACCTGCATCGATCCTACGCCGAGCAGTTCGGGATCAGCGAGGCCGAACTCGAAGCGACCGATCCCTCGCCGACGACGCAGGGGTACACCGATTTCCTCGTTCGGACCGCAGCAACGGGGACCTTCGGTGACCTGATCGCCGCACTGCTGCCGTGCATGTGGGGCTTCAACGTCACCGGACGGCGGCTGGCCGAGCAGGGCCGGCCCGACCACGAGGGGTACGCTGAGTGGATCGACATGTACGCCGGCGAGGAGTTCACGGAACTCACCGAGTGGTGCAAGGACCTGATGAACGAGGTGTGGGCCGAGTCGACCGCCGACGAACGCGACCGTTACTGCGAACTGTTCCGGACCTCAGCGCGCTACGAGTACCGGTTCTGGGACGCTGCCTGGCGACAGGAGGAATGGTCCATATGAGCACCCACGATTCCGTCGCCGACACGTTCGACGAATACGCTGCGACCGTCGCGTCCGAAGCCAGCGATGACGCGGACGGCGACGAACCGCGGTTTACCGAGTGGTGTCGAGCGCGGTCCGAACCTGACTGGACTGCAGCGACCGAACACCGATTCACCGAGGAACTACATGCCGGAACGATAGACGACGCGGTGTTCTGCCGGTATCTCGTTCAGGACTACGCCTTCCTCGAGACGCTGGTCGGGACGTTCGGCCACGCGCTCGGCGATGCACCCTCGATGGCCGCCAAGTCCCGGCTTGCCGACTTCCTCGGGACGCTCACCGACGATGAGGACGATTACTTCGAGCGATCTTTCGACGCACTGGAGGTCTCGGCAGCCGAGCGAACCGATCCCACGCTGACGCCGGTGACGCGAGCGTTACAGGACCTCCTCGAGCGAGCCGCGCGAGAGGGCGGCTATGCAGAAACGCTTGCGGTTCTCGTCCCGGCAGAGTGGATCTATCGCTCGTGGGCAGGCATGGGAACGGAACTCCCAGCGCGGGACTACCTCACCGAGTGGGTTACCATTCATGACAACCCTGCGTTCGACGAGTTCGTCGCCTGGCTCCGGACGGAACTGGATCGAGAGGGCGCGGCCGCATCGAACCGGCGACAGCAGCGACTGGCGCGACTCTTCGACCGAACGGTCGAACTGGAAGTCGCCTTCTTCGATACCGCGTTCGACACGCCGGATAAGACGGCCGATGCCGCCCCGGACGGTGATGGACAGTGGTGAGTACGGCCATGGCGCTCGGCCTGACCGTCGCAGTGCTCGTCGGGTTCACCGCCGTCGGTCTCTGGTACTCACGACGAACAGTCGGAACTGTCGAAGATCTGATTACGGCTCGGAACTCGACCGGAACCGGCCGGACGACGGCAACGCTCGTCGCCTCCGTGATGGGCGTCTGGATTCTGCTGGCAGCGCCGGAGGCTGGCGCGAGTTTCGGGATCGCTGCCGTCGTCGGCTACGCGATCGGCGAGGCGCTCCCGATGCTCGCCTACTCGAGAGTCGGGCCACGCATTCGCGAGGTAATTCCGAACGGCCACTCGCTGACGGAGTACGCTCACGCTCGCTACGGCACGGCGATGTACGCGTTCATCTTGCTCGTGAGCGGGCTGTACATGTTCGTCTTCCTGGCCGCCGAACTGACCGGAATCGCCGGTGCGCTCTCGCTCGTGGCCGGCGTCCCTCAGTGGCAGACCGCCGTCCTCGTCGGCGGGTTCGTCCTGTTGTATACGAGCTATGGTGGGCTCCGGGCGTCGATCTTCACCGACTCGATCCAGGCGTTGCTCGTTCTGCCACTGCTAGTCGTTGCCTTCGCAGGTGCGATCGTCTCGCTCGGCGGTGCCGGGGAGATCCACAGCGGCATCGCGTCCACGAACCCATCACTGCTCGACCCTGGCTTCGTCCCGGGGCTGCAGTTCGGGCTCGCACTCGCCTTCGCTATTCTCGGGGCCGAGTTGATCAACCAGACGTGGTGGCAGCGGATCTACGCCGCCGAGGACGGACAGACGGTCGAGCGCGGCTTTCGCAACGCTACCGTCGCGAACGGTCTCATCGTCTTCCTCGCAGGACTCTTCGGCCTCGTCGCGGCCGGCAGCGCCGACATCGTGACCGACGTGACGAGTTCGGCATACAATGCCGATATCGCCTTCTTCGTCCTCTTGCAGACCGCCTTCCCCGAGTGGATCGTCCTCACGGTCGTCCTCCTCGCACTCTTGCTGGTTATGAGCTCCGTCGACACGCTGTTCAACGCGCTCTCGAGCATCGTCACTGCGGATCTGCCTCGGCTGCTGTCCGATCCGGACGACCGGTCGCTCAAACTCGGCGCACGACTGCTCACCATCATCGTCGCCGTCAGCGCGATCTACGTCAGCCTCCGAGCCCGGAGCGTCCTCCGGTTGTTCTTCCTGGCCGATCTGCTCGGCGCAGCGGTCGCGTTCCCGCTTCTGTACGGGCTCTACTCGAGACGACTCACCGGCGCGGGCGCACTCGTCAGTAGCGTAGCGGGACTCGCAGTCGGGCTGGCGTACTTCCCCGACTTCAGTGGCCTCTTGCGGTCGATTCCGGTGCTGGGTGAGCTCCTGCCGGCCGCGGACCCGCTCTATCTGACCGCCTTCGGTGGCGCCTTCATCGTCTCGACCGCCACGACGCTGGTTGCAGCTCGACTCTTCGCCGGCGAGTACGACCACGGCGAACTCACGACCGAAATCCGGCGACTTGACGAGACGGCGACCGACGGCGGGGAGGTGAGGGACTGATGGCCGTCCTCGGTCCGACGCTGTTTGCCGTGTTGCTGTGGGGTGCACTACTCGGCGTTGCGATCGTGTTCGCTTACGAAGTGTACGCCATCGCTGCCGACGCTGGCTGGCTCGAGAGCGGCTGAAACCGGTCTCTCGCTATCCCAGCCCACTGTTCATATTGTCGGACACAGTCAATGAACACTCGATCGTGTCTCGACGCCTGTCACCGCCCACGACAGCGTTTCGCGTTCGATCGCTGTGTGATCCGTGTTGTCCGACAGTATCACTCGTTCCAAACGGAAACGGGGGCCCTGTATTCATCTGCCGTTGTACGTGGCGCCGACAGGTCTATGTGTTATATCGTCGCCAATAGTGGCATGGCGCACGCTCCAGAGAAACCCGTCCAATACGTCTGTGAGAACTGTCAGATAACCCATGCTGGCACACCGATCCACCAGTCCGGTGGTGAGCACACGTTCGAGCCACCGGAATCGTGTGGTGGATGTGGTGAGTCCTCGTTTATCAAGTTCACTAACTGGATCCACCATCACAAGTGACCCGTTGCTCGACTTTGATTCTGCTATCTTTCTTCAAGGAGAGAATCCCGGCGTTTACAGTCGTTGCCGAACCAAGGTGTAGAACACAAGCTGAAATTAATTGTTTCGTTACTATCTGTGACGGTAGCAATCGGTCCAGAGAGTGGAGGACCGATTGAGAGAGCGAAGGAGCGCCGTTCGACGGCGCTCCGAAGCGTTATCACTCAGTGGTTGCTTCCTAACCGAGTAGCTCGGTCGTCTGGAGTGGAATTCTACCCGTAGTCAGTTGGAAGCACAAATTCACGGAAGATTTTCGTCGAGAGTGGTGGCTTCCCAGGAATTGTGCCATCGGTGACGAGGACGTTCGCTAGAACCCAGAGGTTGTACAGCGCGACTGCAAACAGAAAGTAGAATAACCGCACCGAGAACGTCGGCGATGACGTTCTCGGAAGAAAGTCACCGATCTGCCGGTATGAGGTTTCGATCCCCCAGCGGCGGCGGAACGCCGCCGCGTACGCTCGTGCTGCATCAGGCGCTATCTCTCGGTTTGTGACAAACCACACGTGTTCATCCTCTTTCGAGCGGTGTGGGACAGCAAAGACTGTTACAGCCACCGACGCAGTCGGTGTTCGCTTTCGTTGCATGAGATAGTCATCGACGACCGTCTCAGCGTCGGCGCTGAGACGGTCTTTCATGCCTTTGCTTGGACGCGCACGAACGATGTAATCGACACCGAGTTGTTCCAGTTCCGCGACGACGTGAACCTGATAGAAGCCACGGTCAAGATAGACGTGTCTAAGCGAGACATACTTCTGGGCAGTCTCTAACAGGGTTCGAACGGCTTCGCGCTTGGCGCGGAAGCCGTTCTCTTCGAGCGGGAGCACTGCAAGCGTAAACCGTGTTCCAGGTGCCACGATACACAGTGTCGCAAAACAATACGTCCGAGTCGTTCCCTGGTCGGGATAGGTGATGAGAACGTGGTCTGTCTCGGCTGAGCCATAGAATCGCCATTCGTGAAGGTCGATCGCAACGTCGACACAGCTTGGTAACAGCCGACGTTTCCGAAGAACTTCGAAGAGATTGTCGCGGACACCATCGAACTGATCGTCGATGGCGTCCGCGTCCAGATTCCGCAAGTGGTAGAGGAGCGATTTTGCAAGTGGGTTCCGAGCTGTGGATGTGACATCAACCGGCTCATCTTGGCTCAACTGGTGTGTTTTTCCGCCTGTGTTGGCGAATTCCTGCTCGAAAGCGATACGAGAGAGGACTTCGAGAAAGTCCTCTCTCGTGTACATCCCACAGGGTTTGATCTCAAAGTCAAGTTTTGGATAAAGAAGGGCTGATGCAGCTTGACAGACCTGTTTTGCTTCGGTTGTCTTCACCATAGACAACCTACCAGCAGTGTCGTAAATTAGGTTCGGCGTCTACTGTTTACGCCGGGCGTGAATCCGACAACGCTTACACAGTCCCCGTTCGGTAGCAATACGGGTATTTAAGTGCAGTCGAGGCACAGTATGACATACACCGAGGCGGCACGTCCGCCCACCTAATCGGACAATATCGGGACTCCGAGACCCAGAACGTTCGAGCCACCCTCTCGAACCGCTGTGGTGTCTCGGTCAACAGGATAACTCCGAGTCCCCGTGCCGGGGATAGGAGTAACGGCGGTGTGGCCCCGCCATCGGCCCGTCATACCGACGAGTCGTAAACCAGCAAATATCCCAACCCAGCGGTGCGGTGCCGTGGGAAGCCTCGCCGTTTACGGTGAGGAGGAGGTCACTCTTGTCGAAAGACTTGCCGCCATAGACAATACCGCACCACGATCACGATCCGCGGCGGCTGGGGACTTCGGAACCTCTCTGCTGGAACGAAGCGGCACACGAACGTCACAGAGGACGGTGTATCTGCCCTCAACCGGGCGCTTGATTGGATGTTGCCCCATCAACTGACTCGTGAGTGAGTCAACCCACACTGAACGATTCGCAGTTTCGGCAGCAAGCGAGAGCGAGACGAAAACGGTCGTTAAGGCGCGGGACTTCGAGTTCGTCGTTGACGAGCCTTCGGCACTCGGTGGTACGAACGCCGGTCCCAACCCCGTCGAGTACCTTATCGGCGCGTGGGCTGGCTGCCTCAACGTTGTCGTCCATACCGTCGCCGAAGAGCGTGGAATCGACCTCGAGAACGTCGAACTCGAGATTCAGGGCACTCTCGATCCGCGCAAATTCCTCGGTGCGGCCGAGGACGTCCGAGCGGGCTACCAGGAACTCGACGTGACGATCTCCGTCGAGTCCGATGCCGGCCAGGATGCCCTGGATGCGTTGAGCGAGACGGTCGAAGAACGCTGTCCCGTTGGCGACAATATCGGGAATCCGACGCCGACGGACGTGAGCATCGAACCTATTTGATCGGCCAACTGACGTGCTCCTGCCAGTCACGCCCGGCGGCCACGTCGAGCCGTTCGTGGTCGTGCCGAGCACTCGTGACCGCAGGTCATCTCAATCATCGTCGCTCACTTGTTTCCGGTCGGCAAACGTCGATTCCGGGCCGGAGAGATCCCGAATGGAGCGGTCGGTCCACGTATACGGGACGTACGGTTCGTCGTCGACCTCAAGCCACGTTTTGTGGCCCCGCGTATAGCTGTCCCACATCGGCCGGAGGCCGGAGTCGAACCGGTTGTCGAGCGATTTCTGCGCTTTCTCGCTGAGGTCGAACTGAAATTCATCCGAGAGGTTCCAGAAATCGCGGAAGAACGTGGCGAACTGTTCGCTCATTCGCATACTACTCTCGTAGGTCTTTTTCACGTCGTCGATGAGGTCGTCCTCGTTTCGAATGCGCTCCCGTTCTTCGTCATACCATTCGGAGACTGGCTGGGCCTTTTCAGTTCGCTCTGTGCGCATCTCCTGGCGACGCGCTTCGGTCGCTTCCGCGTCGAGTTCCCACTCGCCCTGGACAGCAGAGTTATGTCGGGCTTCGTCGTCGACTTTCTCGACGACGACGCCATAGGCGTCTTCCGCGTGTCGAGGAAGGACGTAGCCATCGTGGATGTCTTCGAGGACATCGTCAGGGTTGCGTTCCAGTGGATCGCCCAGTCCCGAGCCACCGCGGAGGTAGTTCAGGTACATGTCGTAGTCGTCGAACTCCTTGGGCGTGCTGATCCCCTCCGGTCGGCGGGTGATCTCGCCGTCGATCTTCGACTCGAAGTCGCCACTCTCGGGATCGAGGTCGTGCTGTGGGTAGTCGTCCTGATTCTCGAAGCGCTCCTCGAGATCGGTGTTCTGGGCGTTGAGGATGTACCCTGACGCGGCGGGGTAGCCACCGAAGAGACCGCCGTCGCTGGTCATGTAGCCGTTGCCCATTTCGTAGAGGAGCCACCTGCTGACGTCCTTGACCGTGCGCATGGATTCGAAGCCGGCCCCGCCTGCCCGGCGCCCCACACCGCCGGTATTCGGTTTGACCGCCCGTCCAAGGAACGGCAGCGGTTCGACCATTTCCCACGCTTCAGCGTCGCCCATGTCGCCTTCGGGATTCCAGACAGCCGACGCGTGTGGCTCGCCGTCCTCGACGTAGCGGGCACCGGTACCTTCACAAGCCGATTCGAAGGAGTTGACGGCATGGAGTTTGTCGAACTGGTCGATACCGCCGCCCTGGAGCCAGTTCGACGTGTTTGCGTTCCCGGCGTTGATTTCCTCCCAGAAGCCGCGGGCGAAGTATCCCCGCGAGAGATGTTGCCAGAGCGGTGCCCACGCCGACACCAGGAAGTGCCAGGCGTAGGCGTGGGCAGTCTCCGTGTTCTGGGTGTTGGCCCATGAACCGACCGGCAGGTGGAAATCACAGGCGTAGTAGGCACCGTCGTTGACCAACTCGTTCGGGATGACCGTCTGCGTGAGCATCACCCAAATGCCACCCTGGATCGCGGCCGGCGTACAGTTGAAGGGGTGCCAGCCCCACTTGTTGGCACCTTCGAAGGAGACCTGAAACGTCCCGTCTTCTCGAATGTGGAGTTCCGACGGAGCGTGCATGATGTGGTTCTCCTGGGCGTACTCGCGGGTGACGTTTTCCTGGCCTTCGTAGAGCGCGTCGACGAACGAGGCACCGCGGTACGTGCCGGGAAGCATCGTTCGCTTGATACGGCTTCGGAAGCCACGGCGACCGTCCTCGACGGCCTCTCGAGCGAGTTGTTTGAACGTCTCGACGCCGTGTTCGTCGATCATCGCTTTGACCGACTGTCGGACCATCAGACAGCCAGTCATCCGCGTCCGCTCGTCGAGTTTCAGGAAATCCGGCGTCCGCGTCTTGGCGGGGTATTCCTTCTTCCAGGAGTTGTAGAGCTCGAAGTTCTCGCCGATCTTGCGAGCCGTATAATACGCCCCGTCGCCGAAGCGAGACGCCTGCGAGACGTTCATGCTTCCCGGGCCGATTGCCCCGGTATCGATGACATGATTCACGCCACCGACCCAGGCAATGAGTTCTCCCTCGTGGAAGATCGGCATGATCGTCATGAGGTCACACGGGTGCACGTCGCCGACGTGAGGATCGTTGTTGACGAAGATGTCGCCGGGCTCGATACCGGGACTCTCCTCGTAATCGTGGTTGATCATGAACTTGATCGCTTCGCTCATCGTATGGACGTGCACGATGATCCCCGTCGAGACGGCGATCGAGTCGCCCTCCGGCGTAAAGAGGCCGTAGCACAGCTCACCCTCCTGCTCGACGATCGGCGTTGCGGACACTTCCTTCGACGTCTCGCGTGCCGTCACGAGGTCGCCACGGAGGCGCGCGTACAACTGCTCGTATCGGATCGGATCCCCGTTTTTCAACGTCAGTTCGGAGAGGCCACAGTAGTGACCCGTCGCTTCCGTCTTGTCCTCGAGTTCGGCCAACTGCTCGCGGAGCGTCCGACCGTTCCAGCCGATCCCTTCCCTTCGCTTTCGCTTCTCTCGAACTGCTTCTTTTTCTCGTCGTGCTTCTACACGTCGGTCGTCGGTTCGATCAGATGGACTCATGGTTTGTTTTGTGGGACTCGGTTTTGACGGGCTGGGAGACTGTCGGACAACTCGGCTCACAGGACGGTCGCACTCGAGCGGTTGGTAACTGCTGCAATGGATCTCGGGATGCGATCAAGCGGTTGCTGACTGTTGCCGGACAGTCTAGTCGACGGGCGACTCGAGTTCGCGACTGTCGCGCGCGATTACGTACCATATTCGAGTTCCTCCAGAATGATCGCGTGTTCGCCGACCACGAAGTCGCCCGAGATGTCGTCGTGAAGCAGAATCGACTGGGTCAGATCATCGATCCGTGCTTTGCCGGTCAGCGTCCGGTCGGAGATACCGATGCAGATGCGATCTGCATCGAATTTAGTCGCAAACTCTACGAGCGTGGAGACGTCGTATCCCTTCGGGAGCGGGGTGATCGTGTAGTCTACCCCGTAGTTGATCATGGGGTTTACTTCCTGAATGAGCGGACCGAGACACCGGACAGTCGGCAGTCGGAGAAAATGAACCCGTTCACTCTTGTCAACGACGGACCCGAGGATTTCCCTCACGCACGCGTCGTGTTCGACCGATTTGATAATGATGATCGTCGTCATTCTTGTGGGCCAAAAAGTAGTGCACAGAAGTTGTGCTCGACGCGGCGAAGGCGTGCGGAAAGCGTCGACCTGCTAATATCCAATTCGCTTGCGATCTCCTCCGCTGTCACTTCCTGTGGAACCTTGAAATAGCCCATCTGGTAGGCCGTCTCGAGCACCTCCAACTGCTCTTTGGACAACTTCCCGGACATGCTCTGTTTGATTTTGTTGCTCCCGAGTGGAAATCCGATACTTTCAGTCTGCGTCGTGCCGAGCAACTCGAGCGATCCGTGTTCCGTTTCGATCGCGTCAGCGACTTCCTTGAGATGGTTCCAGTCACGGACGGACGCCATCACCTCGAGGTGAGCGTTCTTTCCGACGATCCGGTGTGGAATCGCCTGATTTTGAGTCAACAGCGATAGAACGGATGCTTCAGAACGGTCTACCATCACACCGAGATAGTAGATGTGCCGATTCAGCTCTGCCTGCGCTACGTCGACGATCTGCATCGATGGTAATTGGTCTGATAGCTGTTCCGCTGAGATCTCGGAGTCGAACCGAACTGATAAAAAGAGAAAGACCTTATCACCGAAAGCTGGTAGCGCGTTGTCAATTTCGATACTCGTGACCTGTTCTTCGATGTTAAATAGGCGGGCCGAAATCCCCGCTAACCCGATCTGAAATTCGATTCTAAGCATCGTTCAGCACACCCCCTTACAACCTACTGCTGTGAACGCTGTTTTCCCCCCATCGGCCCCCACTGTTGGGAATTCACGGAACTGTGTAGACATTGATTGTCGTCAGATCAGCTCCGTCACGACGCCATTAGTAGTCGAGCTAATATAACCTAATTTGTCGATAATTATCACGGGTGTAGCTGACATACTCTATCCGATCATAAAAACCCATGCTGTTTTCAAATCTGTTACCTGAGGGGACTGCCAGTGGGTCGCTCGACGAGTTCGATACGGACGCCGTTGGCTGCTCGTCGCTCGAGAAAGGCGACGGACGCGTCTCCCGCGCCCTGACGTGGCACCTCGTCTGCGAGTGGCACGCCAGCCGTGTGCAACGCCGCGAGTTGCTCTTCGAGGTCGTCGACGCGGAACGCAACATGGTGCAACACCGCCGACCGTGTTGCTGTCTCGAGATCGGCAGCGAGACCGGAATCCGGATCGACTGGTTCGACGAGTTCGACCAGACTCTCGCCGACCTTGATGAAGGCGATCTCGACGCCGAACGCCGGGACTCGTTCGACCGCTCCGACCTCGAGGCCGAGGCGTTCGAACAGCGTCCGGTTCCGGTCGATGTCGTCGACGAGGATACCGAGGTGATCGATCTTGGAGACCATGGGTTAGCTGATCTGACGTGACTCGTCTTTCCAGTAGGGTTCACGGAGTTGTTTTTTGTCGATCTTCCCGTAGGGTGTCGTCGGGAGTTCCGCGACGGCATCGAACGATTTCGGCACCTCGTAGTTGGCGAGTCGATCCACACAGAACGTCTTCAGTTCGTTCCGGTCGATCGTGTCGTCTTTCGGGACGACGACGGCCTTGACCGCTTCACCCCACTCGTCGTCCGGAACGCCGATGACGGCGACGTTTGCGACCTGGTCGTGTTGCTGGATGACCTCTTCGACGGTGACAGAGTAGACGTTCATACCGCCGCTGACGATGACGTCCGAATCTCGGTCGACGATGTAGACGAAGCCGTCCTCGTCCGTTTTGCCGATGTCACCGGTGTGGACCCACCCGTTGTCCATCGTTTCTGCGGTCTTTTCGGGCATCTTGTAGTACCCTTCCATGGAGTAGGCGCCGCGGGCGAGAATTTCGCCCGGCTGGCCGGGCGGGACCTGCTCGCCGTCGTCGTCGACGATCATCACCTCACACATCGTGGTCGGGAGGCCACACGAGGAGAGTCGTTGCTCGTCGTCGGGGTCGTGTGCGCCCTTCGGCAAGACGGTGATGAGGTCCGGCGTCTCGTACTGGCCGTACAACTGCAGGAAGACGTTCCCGAGTTTGTCGAGTCCCTCGCGAAGTCGATCCGGCTTCATCGGTGCTGCACCGTAGACGAGCGTCTCGAGCGACGAGGTGTCGTACTCCTGTTCGTCGAGCAGGTCGAGGACGCGATATACCATCGTCGGGACCATGAACGTCCAGGAGATCTCCTCCTGTTCGATGAGGGTGAGCGCATGCTCGGCGTCGAACCCCTGTGTGATTACGTGGGTACTCCCTTGAGTCAACCCGCCAGCCATGATAAGGCCGGCCGAGTGGGGCAGTGGTGTCATCAACAGGAGCCGGTCCCGTGGTTTGATGTCGAGTTCGATTGCGTGTGCGAGCGCGTTCAGTGCGAGGTTCTCTTGGGTGTGTTTCACGCCCTTCGGATCGCCGGTCGTCCCGCCCGTATGAAAGATACCAGCGAGCGTAGAACTCGAGACGGAGACATCCGGGGGGTCCGAATCACCCGTTTTAAGCAAACGTTCGAACGATTCGACGTCGTAATTGCCCTCCAGTTCAGCACTGGGTGACGCATCGATCGTGATGACTCGATCTAGTGTCGACACGTTTGGAGCGACTGTCCGGGCAGTCTCGATAAGCCCCGGACCCACGACGAGCGTACTGGCTTTGCTGTTGTTCAGCATGTACTCGACGTCCGCTGCCGACAGCATGTCGTTCAGCGGGACCCTCGCGAGACCTGCACGGGCGAGCGCGATGTCGACGACGGCGTACTCGAGGCGGTTCGACATCAAAATCCCCACACGTTCCTCCGTCTGGAGGCCGAGATCGACGAGTGCACTGGCGAGACGCGAGGAATCGTCGTCGAGGTCGCCGTAGGTCAGCGTCTCGTTTTCGAAGGTGATGGCTGGCGCAGTCTCATAGCGGCTGAGAACTGACTCGTAGAGATGTTTCAGCGTCGGTATACTCTGTTCTGACATGGTTAGTTTGATCGCATAAAGACGGGAAAGCGGTCTCTCGAGAACTTACGCCGACTGCGTCTCCGGTGTCGGAATCGGCTCGCCGATCCAGTCCTCGTAGAAGGTCTCGATGTCCGGTTCGAACTCGTGGATGATGGGGTATCCCGGCATGACGTTGGTCACTTCGAGCAGCGTCTGACAGCCCGGGCAGAAGTACTCCCGAAGCTCCATGTAATCCGGATGGGGATGCATGTCTTCCGGATAGATCTCGAGGTACTCCTCTTCCGTATCCCGGACGTTGATCAGTGCGTCATGCTTCCAGTTCTCGTCGTGTTCACAGAACTCGTGGCCACAGTCGCACTTGATGACCCATCGGTCCTCCGACTTCGCGACGACGTACAGGTGGTCCGCATACGGGATGACGATCGGGTCGTCCCAATCGACCCGTTCCTGAAGGACGTCACGGACCTGCTGGAACCGGTCTGCGTCCTTGAAGTCGCTCATCATGTTGTGCAACTCGCTCCACTCTAGGTTGTCGTCGACCAGGTCCTCAATGTGTTCGCGTGGGTATGATTCTGGCATTTGTATTCACCTCTGTATTAGTCGTCGTCCGTTGCTGGTTCCTTCGACGGTGTCTCGAACGATGCATCGGGGCCCGACAGATCCTGAATCGATCTCTCACTGGTCCACGTGTAGGGCACCTCGGGCTCGTCGTCTCGACCGACCCCGAGCCAGGTTTCGTGGCTCTTCGTCGGGTTCTTCCACTTCTTTTTCATGCCGGTCTTGAACCGGTTTTCGAGTGACTTTTCGGCGTCCTCACTCAGCGAGAACCGGAAGTCGTCCGGCAGCTCCCAGAAGTCGCAGTAGAACTCGGTGAACTGCTTGCTCATTCGCATGCTGCTCTCGTAGGTCTTTTTCACGTCCTCGATCAGATCCTCGTCGTCACGAATGCGCAGGCGTTCGTCCTCGTACCACTCGGAGACCGGCTGGGCTTTCTCTTCGCGTTCTTCCATCCGCTCTTCGCGGAGTTCTTCGGTCGCTTCCTCGTCAAGTTCCCACTCTCCCTGCACGGCGGAGTTGTGTTTGGCCTCGTCGTCGACTTTGTTGACGACGACGGCGTAGGCGTCCTTGGCGTGACGGGGCAGGACGTATCCGTCGTGAATGTCCTCGACGACCTTCTCGGGTTCCCGCTCCAGCGGGTCGCCGAGGCCCGAACCACCACGGAGGTAATTCAGGTACATGTCGTAGTCGTCGAACTCCTTGGGCGTACTGATACCCTCGGGACGACGGGTGACCTCGCCTTCGATCTTGGATTCGAAGTCGCCGCTTTCGGGGTCAAGGTCGGATTGGGGATAGTCCTCACCGTTCTCGAAGCGCTCCTTGAGGTCGGTGTCCTGGGCGTTGAGGATGTAGCCCGAGGCGGCGGGATAGCCGCCGAAGAGGCCACTGTCACTCGACATGTAGCCGTTGCCCATCTCGTAGAGCAACCATCGGCTCACGTCCTTGATCGTTCGCATCGACTCGAAGCCTGCGCCGCCCGTCCGTCGGCCTGCGCCACCCGTGTTGGGCTTGACGTTCCGTCCGAGGAACGGCAGTGGTTCGGTCATCTCCCAGACTTCGGCGTCACCCATGTCGCCTTCGGGATTCCAGATCGCCGCGGCGTGGGGCTCGCCGTCGTCGACGTAGCGGGCACCGGTACCTTCACACGCCGCTTCGAAGGAGTTGACCGCGTGAAGCTTGTCGAACTGGTCGATACCGCCGCCCTGCAGCCAGTTCGAGGTGTTGGCATTCCCGGAGTTGATCTCCTCGCGGAACCCGCGGGAGAAGTACCCTCGTGAGAGGTGCTGCCAGAGCGGGGCCCACGCGGAGACGAGGAAGTGCCACGCATATGCGTGTGCTGTCTCCGTGTTCTGTGTGTTCGCCCATGAACCCTCCGGTAAGTGGAAGTCACAGCTGTAGTAGGCACCGTCGTTGACCAGTTTGTTCGGGATGACCGTTTGGGTAAGCATCACCCAGATACCACCCTGAATGGCGGCTGGCGTACAGTTATACGGATGCCATCCCCACTTGTTTGCCCCCTCGAAGGACACCTGGAAGGAGCCATCCTCGCGGACGTGCAGCTCCGAAGGAGCGTGCATGAGGTGGTTCTCACTCGCATACGCTCGCGAAAGGTTCTTCTGACCCTCGTAGAGTGCGTCGACGAAGGATGCACCGCGGTAGGTACCGGGCAGCATCGTCTTCTGGATACGACTTCGGAAGCCCCGGCGGCCGTCCTCGATCGCCTCACGAGAGAGCTGCTTGAATTTCTCGATACCGTAATCGTCGATGAGATTGTTTACGGCATCGCGGATCATCAGACAGCCGGTCATCCGCGTCCGTTCGTCGAGCTTCAGGAAGTCCGGCGTTCTGGTCTTGTCCGGGAAATCATTTTTCCAAGAGTTGTATATCTCGAGTTCTTCTCCGATTTTTCGAGCGGTGTAGTAGGCCCCGTCACCGAAGCGGGAGGCCTGTGAGACGTTCATACTACCGGGGCCGACCGCACCCGTGTCGATGACGTGGTTGACACCGCCAGCCCAAGCGATAAGTTCGCCCTCGTGGAAGATGGGGATGAGCGTCGCGATGTCACAGGGGTGGACGTTACCCACGTGTGTGTCGTTGTTGACGAAGATGTCCCCCGGTTCGATCCCGGGACTCTCCTCGTAATCGTGATTGATCATGTACTTGATCGCCTCGCTCATCGTGTGGATGTGCACGATGATCCCAGTCGAGATGGCGATCGAGTCACCCTCCGGTGTGAACAGGCCATAACATAGCTCACCTTCCTGTTCGACGATCGGGGTTGCGGCGACCTCCTTCGAGGTTTCTCGCGCGTTGACCAGTTCGCCACGCAGCTGGGCGAACATCTGCTCGTATTCGATCGGGTTCTCGTCTTTTAACGAGAGTTTCTCGAATCCAGCGTAGTGGCCTGTCTCCTCGGTCTTTTCTTCGAGATCTTCGAACTGTTCGCGAAGGCTCTGTCCTTCCCAGCCGATACCTTCGCCGTTTTCTAGCTTCGTTTTGACTTTCCGTTTTTCCTCCTGCATTCGAGGAAAGCTCTCTCCGCTCTGTTCGTACTCTTTCTCTCCTGATGCGTCCGACGGATGTTGTTCTGAACTCATATTTGCCTGTATGACATCTTCATCTGTCTACAGCCAGATGTAGGCTGGTGCAGTGCACCCACCCCACTCCCGGGTTATCACAGTGCCTGCGATACCCACAGTGTGGTAGATGCATGTCTACACGAAAGGCGAGAGGGCGCTCTCTCTATTCCTCCCGTGTGAGGTGGTGGACGCGGTGCTCGTCGAGCCACGTCTCGTAGTGCGGTGGAACGATGTACGTCGTTGCCTCACCCTCGAGAACGGCGGGACCGCTGAGCTCGTTCCCGGGGTTGAGTGCGTGGAGATCGTAGACGTCCGTCTTGATCCACACGCCGTCCCAGTAGGCCTCGCGAGACCCCTTGTGGGCGTCCTCGGGGGGCTCGGCACCCTGCACTTCTTCTGTCGGTATTTCGGGCTTGACCACGTCTCGGACGCCACGGACAGACGCCTGCGTGATCGTGTGTCCGAGCTCCGGGGAACGCGCTTCTTCGGAGTACTGCCGCCGGTAGCCTTCTTCGAACGTGTCGATCAGCTCCTCCAGTTTTTCCGGGGTATCGACTCGGTCAACGGGCGACCGGATGTCGATACTGTTGAGCTGTCCCTGGTACTGTCCGAGGATGTTGTACTGGAACTCGACTTCCTCTAGTCCGATGTCGCTTTTGGCGAACTCGTCTTCCACCTTGCCCTCGAGGTTCTTCCAGACCTGCGTTAGTTCTTCCCCGGCGGTTTGGGCCGCTTCTTCTATCGACAGATCGGCGTCGATGTCGATACTGGTCGTCTGATCGTACCGGTATTCGTAGTCGGCTGCACCACAGCCGAACGCGGAGAACCCAGCCGCCCACTCCGGAATAAGGACCTCGTCGAAGCCGAGGCTTTTGGTGTATCCAGCCGTGTGAACCGGTCCGCCCCCACCGTAGGAGAGACACTTGAAGTTCGACGGTGCGTATCCCTCGCCGGTCACGACGGCCTCGAGGTCGTTTTGCAGCTTGTTCTCGAGAATTTTGATAACCCCTTCCGCAGCCTCGTAGACGCCCATGTCCAGCTTATCCGCGATCTGTTCTTCGATCGCTTCTTCGGCGACTTCACGACTGATGGGCATGTCACCACCGAGGAAGTTTTCGGGGTCGATCCAGCCCAGCGCAACGTGGCAGTCGGTTACTGTTACCGTCTCGACGTCGGTTTCGGTTGCACAGACGCCGACCTGGTCACCCGCGCTCTCCGGACCGAGTTCGATTTTGTCGAACGTCGGATTCACCCGGACGTAACTACCGGTCCCCGACCCGACACTCTCCATATTGACCATCGGCAACGACAGGAGAAGCCGAGCCATCTCCGGACTGTAATCGATTTTCCAGTCGTTGTCGATGATGATCCCCATGTCGAAGCTCGTCCCACCGATGTCGGTACAGACGAGGTTCTCGTAGCCGAGTTCTTTGCCGAAGTAGTTTGCTCCGATCATCCCACCGATGGGACCGGAGATCAGCGTCCGCGCCAGCTCGTTTGCGTAGATGTCGATCGTCCCACCATGACTCGCCATGACCCGGACGCCGACTTCGCCACCGTGGTCGTCAACGGACTGTTGAACCTTCGTCAGCTGTTCCCGTGATGGCTCCGCGGCGAACGCTTCCGCAACGAGTGTGTTCAGCCGGGGGAGTTCCTTCAGGGTGGGATAGTATTCGCTGGACAGCATAACCGTCGTGTCCGCGCCCCGTTCTTCGATGACCTCCTCGGCGACCTCCTTCGTCCGTTGCTCGTGTTTGTCTTCTTGGTAGGAGTGAAGGAACATCACCGCGATCTCGTCGACGCCTTGATCGAGAAGGTCGTTAACACCCTCCCTGATGTCATCTTCGTACTCTTCAAGAGGGATCAGTTCGTTCCCTTTGACGTCGATACGTTCTCGAACGCCCCGAATACGGTTCCGGGGAATCAGCGGTTCGGGATGTTTGTGCGTATTAACATGCAGGCGATCCGAGTACGAAAAACCGGTATACGACTGCCGGCCACGCCCCATCCGGAGCGTGTCTTCCATCCCTCCGGTAGTGAGGATGCCAACGTCGACTTCACTTTCGCGCTCGACTAGTCGATTGAGCATCGCCGTCCCCGAGTAAACCGTCGAAACGAGATTCGGGAACGCATCGTCCACGTCCAGATCCCAAGAATCTAGTGCGTCTTTGGACGATTTGATGAACCCCCGTGATTCATCGTCGGGGGTCGTCTTCGCTTTGCCGACGGTAAACTCTCCGTTCGCGTCCATGAGGAACGTGTCGGTCAACGTCCCTCCAGCGTCGATCGACAGTGTCTCCGCGTTGTGCTCTGAGGGATTGTCTTCTGAACTTGCCATCGACGTCTCCAATACTGTGTGGTAAGTTAGTGATTATCACGAATGTGGGTGGACAAAGATGACGGACCACGACACACCTTGACATATGTTTTCGATTTAAACCAGCCCGGTCAGAGCTGGCCTGCTGATACTGCCGGACAGAACATCTACTCATTCACCCGCATTGAAAACAGATTCCGGTGTCCCGTCGGTGACAATCGATCGATCCGGCAACTCCGTTCTCGGTTCGCGACCCAGCGTGAGAAGGCGCTCGGTACGGGTAATTTCGTCTGCGCTGGGGCTCTGTTTCTCGATCTCCTCGTACTCGACTACCACGCCCTCTGGCGCAGCTGTGATGCGAACGACACACAGCTGATACGACGGGTAGAACACCGGCGGGAGTACCCCAGCGACGACGTCCCGGCGATGGAGGCGCTTGAGCCACGTTCCGGTGTTGACGAGCAACCTGCCGTCAACCTCGTTCATCGTCGGGCGGTGGGTGTGCCCGTAACAGAAGACTGCTGTCTCCGGCCGGTCAGCGAACACTTCGCGGGCAGCGTTCTTGTACGGCTCGTCGGGGTCGACGGTAAGGTCCGTCTCGGAAATCCCGAATCGATCGACGGTCTCTCCGACGTCTCGAAGGATGAAATACACAGGGATACCCACGAGAAGGATCACGCCGGCGACCATTGCGTTGACGACGAGGACGAAGTGAACGGCCTCCCCAACCAGGCCCAATTGAGCGAGGATCGCATCCACCGTCTCGACTGGCATCGTCCAGATGCCAGCCACATCTAACCCCGCCAGCACTGCGAGAACGACGCTGATATTGAATAGCAACAGAAACGGGAGTATAGCATACCGCAAGACGGGGTTCATCTCGCGGTAGAAGTACTTCGAGAGGAGCCAGTGTGGCACACGCTCGGTCGGCGTGACTGCTTGCACGTCTTTCAGCCAGTTGTACCGCCCTCTCTCTGACAGCTGGCCTGCTCGGCTCGTTACCTGAGTGTTGTAAAAGTACCCCAGCGGTGTCTCGTACGGGTTGCCGAAGTCCTCGAATCGGTTGTTCGGGTCCTGCTGGTGTCCATGTTCGAACCAGATCGTCCGATCGCCGACTGGTCGGGTGATCGACTCGGCCTGGACGAGGTCGACGTTGTATTCGGCTAACCGCTCGACGTACTCGTCATATGCGGCAAGTTCGCTGTCGTGGTTGCCCGGCAACAGCGTAATCGGGATTGATTCACCGGTCGCGCGTAACTGCTCGAACAGCTCGGGGTACGTTTCAGTCAAGACATCGAATTTCGCCAGTCCGTCGATCTCGGTGAACTCCCACAGTCCGAACGCGTCGCCGTTGATCAGTAACTCTGCGTCCTCATCGGTCGTCTCCAGGCGCTCGAGAAACTCGAGCAACTCGTCGAGAAAGTCCACCTTCGCGAGTTGCTCGTCGCCGCCGATATGGAGGTCACTGATCACGTAATAGACGGGGCCGTTGGCATCGTCGGCCATACCAGCAACCGTTCGATACCGGCACGTATAGTGTTGGTCCCGGCAGTTCGCAAGAAATTTCACCCGTACGACAGACGGACTACAGTGGATCAAATACGATTCGAGAGGGTCGGTGGCAAGCGGCGCCGAAAAGCAGTGTCCGGGGTCCTGTTGAAACCCTCAACCGATGATAGGTTTCAATAGTCGTGCTGAATACAGAGCGCAAACGTCGCACGAGATTCGGCTCGCTTTGCGAAGATGGCGATCGCTCAGTACAGGGGATGGAACGCCTTGGACTGTGGCAAGCTACCATACCAGGAGAAGGCTCGGACAAGATGCAGAAGCAGGGTAGGAACGTGCTATTGTTCCGCTTCGCTCCGAACGGTACTGCCGATTGCGAGTGCAGCGCCGATGATGACGAGGTTCTTGATGATGTACTGTCCCTCGACAGTTAGGGCGTACGGAACGGTCGTGTAGACAACCTCTGGGAGGAGAACGAGCGGGAGAAAGGTGCCTGGAAGCTGAAGGAACAACAAGAAAATGCCGACGCGGATCAGCGGTCGATACAACAGACAGATGCCGATGAGCACTTCCCAAACGCCAAGCACAGGAACAAACACCTCTGGAGAGATAACGTATACAGTCGCCGCAACAAGGTCTGCCGCCGGACTGATCTCGAACACTTTCAACGCACCAAACCATATGAACACGACCGCAAGGGAGACGCGAAGTATCGGAATACTCCACTGTTTCATCGCCGAGGCGATCCGCATGTCTAGTTCGTCGAACCGCCGCTTGTACGCCTGCAACCGTTCAGTTTCGATTCGGTCCGTCATTACATCGTGTGGGGACCCCACCAAGGAAACACCTGTCCCCTTCGATTGCTGTCAATAACACATCCCATCAACCAAAGACTACCTATCAACTAACTTGTCAGATGAAAACTGCTACCTTACACGGCGGTGGGAATATCTGCCGGTACTGGCAGATTGATTAACAGTATGTTCGCAAGTTAAAGAGCATCTGCATCACTCTGTTCTACGTGAACCAAACGAATCTATCGCGCTGAACTCACCCTCTGTATTCAGCACGTCGGACTTAACAGTGCCTCGGTATTTCGATCAGGTCTTGCTGAAGACAGGGCGCGTCTCGACTTTTTAGACACGGAACAACAACTGTAGCAGCGAGTATTTAAACACCAGTCATACTGCGCACGGCTTTTCTTTAAATGGCGACACGAAGTCACGGATCGATTGTGGATTCGACCCAGTACCGCGATTTCGTGTTATTTATCGGCCTGGCGTTAATGTGGGGAACGGCGTTTCCTGCCGTGGAGGCAGCCCTGTCCTATATGCCCCCGCTGCTGATCGCGGCCGTCCGGTTTGACCTCGTCGGATTGTTTATGCTGGGATATGCGCTTATGGCGACCGAGAGTTGGCAACCGTCCACCCGTGGTGACATCCTCGCTATCGTGGGAGGGGGAATCCTGTTTGTCCCGGTCGGTCAAGGTATCTGGTACATCGGTCAGGAGCTCACTACGAGCGCTCTTTCCGGATTGATGGCCAGCCTCATGCCGCTTTTCACTGCTGTGTGGTCGTGGATTCTCGTCCCCGAAGACCGGGTGACGGGGGAGAGTCTCGCGGGACTCAGCATCGGGTTCGCGGGCGTGCTCCTTGTCCTGATTCCCGGGGCCACCCCGCTGTTCAGCCAGGGCATCCTCGGGAAGCTATTGATATTCGTTTCGGCAATCGGGACCGCGCTCGGGAGTGTCCTGATCCGACGGGCGGAGAACAGAATCTCCACCCCTGCGGTGACCGCGTGGTCGATGCTTCTCGGTGCCGGACTTATGCACGTGCTCAGCCCCGCTATCGGCGAGTCGCTGTCGGACGTAACAATAAACGCCACAGTAGTGCTCGCGGTCGGGTACCTGACGGTGGTCTCGACCGCGCTCGCATATACCGTCTACTTCACACTGCTCAACCGGCGATCTGCCGTGGAAATCAACTTGGTCCACTATCTCTTCCCGGTCGTTACAATCGTGGCGGGGTACATACTGTTCGGCGAGACCCTCCCGCAGCCGGCAATCGCAGGTTTCGTACTCATCGCTGCAGGATTCGGTATTCTGAAACGCCGGGTGATCGTCGCGGAACTCGGTAACAGAGATTCCAGAGACCATCAGTAATGTACTATTTGGGAGAGTCAATAATCACTACGTACGCCCCTCTTCGAATTTAGTTTAATAAAGAAGGAGTGAAACAAACGGGGCCTCAGTGAAAGATGCATCTCTGTATTGAGCATGCATTCACTATCAACTGCTAAGGGTTCTAACAAAGCCGTGTCCGGTACGCTGCGACAGGGCAAACGCGGTCCTGTGTCGTCAATCACCAGTAGCTGGTGTCTCACGGACTGTGTCGCTTCGGTGGGCCCGCCAGAGTCCCTGGGCGTACGCGCCGATAAACATCCCCGCGATGGCCCAGAGGATTTTGTAGTTCCCAATCCCCAGACTCGCGTAGCCGGCCCCGGGGCAGATCCCTGAGAGTCCCCAGCCAACACCGAAGATGATACCGCCGATGATGACCTTCTTGTCGAAGCGTTTCTCGCGGCGAGCGTAGCCCCTCCCAGTCAGTGGGGCCGTCTGAAGCACGTGCGTTGCAACCTGGATTGCAAAACCCATGACGAGCGCGGCACCACCCATCACGAAGAGCAATCCGAGATCCTCGAGCTGGAGGAAATCCAACACGATCTCAGGACGGGCCATCCCACTGTATGCCAATCCGAATCCGTGGAGGAGTCCGCCGACGATGATCAGTCCCGTGAAGAGAGGATGGCGAGTACTGTCGCTCATTAGGGAGACACCCCCAGTGCGGCAACCACGAGTGCAGTGAAGATGGCGATGCCGACGAA
The DNA here is from genome assembly GCF_042678045.1 of Haloarchaeobius amylolyticus. Lineage (GTDB taxonomy): Archaea > Halobacteriota > Halobacteria > Halobacteriales > Natrialbaceae > Natrinema > Natrinema amylolyticus_A. The sequence goes on along the minus strand of NZ_JBHUDI010000008.1, from coordinate 47,024 downwards.
CAGGACGGTGTTCACGAGTGACGTTCGAGACAGCGATGCGATTCCGGAGACACCGTGACCCGACGTACAGCCTTTGCCGATGCGCGTTCCGATCCCGACGAGGATACCGCCGCCCAGTAACCGCCACCACTGGACCTCAGTGATGAAGACCTCTCTGGTGAGAACGAGTCCATAGAGGGCTGCACCGATGACGATGCTGACTGCAAAGACAACCCGCCAGTCGCGCGAACTGACATACTTTTCACGCTGGAATCGTGGGAGATCAGAAACGTACGATAGCGTCGTTTCCAAAAACGTGCTGTTCCCCGCGATGATTCCCGTCCCGAGATAGATCACTGCGATTCCGAGGCCGACAAAGAGTCCACCAACGAGATACTGACTGATCCCTCGTGGGAACAGTTCAGTCGCTAGTGAAAGGGCTACGGCGGACATGATCATCTGTCACCAGGAGCCACATCCTGACTGGTAGCACAGTTGCTCGAGTTGATTCCGAGTGGAACGGTTTCGACAGTCGTCCGGGAGCGGTGCCCGTTCCATTCGGGAGAAGTTGGTGCTGGCACTAGCGAATGTTGAGCCGTTTGCGTCGCATAAGGATTGTATTTGCATTCCACTGCAACACCATTCACCCGTCTGAGACACGTCAGATCTCTTTTCCTGCACAACGGCTATGTTTCGGGCCATAGTCATGCGAGTGAATGTCCACACGTGAACCGTTCGGCCAGCCTGACCGTCTTCTGGCCGGGATCTCCCTTCTCATCGCTCTCTTCGGTCTCTTGTTCTGGACAGGCACGGCCGCCGTCGATCCGCTGGAAAGCGAGTATCCGAACGAAGCCGACGTGACATCGGATCGGAGCGCTTACATCGGTGACCGTGTCGTTCTCGGCGGGTCTGTCGTCGCGACCGACCCGCTCGTAATCGCGACGCAGCCGAACGGGGATGGCAGGTTCACCGTGGTACATACCACCGGCAGCCTCGAGCGTTCGACCGGCCCTCTCGAGACGGGTGATCATGTGACAGTCTTCGGCACCCTCGAGGATGCGTCGACGCTCGAGGCAGATCGAGCTATCTCCACTGCCCTGTGGGAATCGCTTTATATGGTCGTCATCTCATTCGTCGCCGGGTGCTGGGTTCTCGCACGGCTTGTCCGTGGCTGGCGCGTTGATCGGAGTCGAGTTGCACTCGTTCCTCGAACTACGGCGTCGACCGGTGGCGAACGCGGTTCCGACGCCAATCCGTCGCGAGGAGATGGCTCATCGGACGACGGCTCGCGTGAGCCACGCCGAGACCGCTCGACGACTGATCGACACTGAGGGGAACGTGATCGGTGATGCCCGATCTCCTCACGCACGTGCTGGTCGGCTACAGTATCGGGACGCTACTCTCGGTTCGATACGAGCGGATCCGCGCGCCACAGGTCACGCTCGTGATGGCTGGTGCGCTGTCGCCTGATTTGAGAAAAATCGCACTCGTGAGCCCGAATAGCATACTCCAGACGGTGACCGGCAGTCCCGTCTCGTGGACACCGTTGCATACGCTCGGAGGGAGCCTGCTCGTCGTCGTCCTGGGATCGCTTTTGGTTGCTCCTGAATACAGACGACAAGCGATTGCGCTGACTACCATCGGCGCAGTGTCCCACCACGCCTTCGATGTCGCGCTGTTCACGATTACCGGCGAAGCGTACGCCGTGTTCTTCCCGATGAGTACGTATCGGCCACCATCTCTGGACCTGTATCTCAGCACCGATCGCTGGCCTGCAGCCGTTGCAGGTGTCCTCGCAGTTGTTGTATGGACCGTCCGCCGGTACAGTACCGCCGGACCGCAGGAAACCTCGAGTTGAGTATCCCGCCGACTACTCGTTCTCCTTCCACTCGCCGAGTTCACGCGGGTCGACGTGGACGAACACGTCGTCGACCTCGGGAAGTTCACGGATGTCCGCCGCGATCGTCGACTCGATGTCGTGGGCTTGCTGGAGCGTCAGGTCGCTCGCTACCTCGATGTGCAAGCTGACGTCGACTTCCGGGCCGACGTAGTGGGCGACGACGTCGTGGGCACCGTAGACCTCTGGATGGGCGAGTGCCCGCTCGCGTATCTCCTCGCGGAGTTCGGGTGGTGGTGCCGCACCGACGAGGTAATCGACGTTCTCACTGACGATATCGTAGCCCGTATAGAGGATCCCCAGCGCGACCACGGCGCCGGCAAGGGGGTCGAGGAGTTCGTACCCTGCATCGGCACCCAGTACGCCCACCAATGCCGCAGTCGCGGTGAGGATATCGTTGCGGTTGTCGAGCGCTGTCGCGGTCGTCGCCGGCGAGTTGTGCGCGTTCGCGACCTCGAGACAGTACCGATAGAGCCCGTATTTTACCACCGCGCTCGTGACGAGCACGCCGACTGCCCACGGACCAGCGAACACAGCGTAGTCACCCGCAATGATCGTCGTGACCGATTGGTAGAGGACGGTCCCGCCCGCGGTGAACACGCCGGCGGCGACGAACAGCGAGACGAACGGCTCGATGCGCTCGTGGCCGTGGGGGTGTTCGAAGTCCGGCGGTTGAGTGGTAGCGTACAGCCCGGCGAGCATGACGACGCTGTAGACCGTGTCGGCGATACTGTTGACCGCCTCCGAGCCGACGGCGTAGCTTCCGGTCGTCCACCACACTGCGCCCTTCGCGACGGCCAGCAGGAGATTTACAGCAAGCACGACGATACCGACGCGTCGGACAGCGGCTCGTCGGTCCATTCACTAGATCTTTCGCAGGGACGCCGATAGTGGTTTTGTTCAACAGTCACCTTCGCGTCCGCAAGGCTGGTGTGTCAATAAACGCGACTCGGATTTTGTGGAGCGAGAAGCAACACCGCGGCTGTTGATGACGCTCAGTATTCAGTTCTATCTTGCTGAACCCCAGCTTTCGAATACTATTCACGTTCCGATGTCTTTCGAGAGGTAAAACGGCCATATCGTCGCTCAGACACAGTTGACTGGAACCGACGCGCCGTGACCGCTCGTTCGCGACCGATGTCCCAGCGAACCCAGTTTCGACACTCGAGTTTGTCGTTCGTGACGCGACTCGAATGACTCGCTTCGACGGAGAGATCGACGGCTGGATGGCATCACTCATCTCGATCGATCCGGGAACACGTAGTTCGTCATACAGCCACCAGTCAGTCAGGTTCGGGGCACTCGCAGGATTGCTCACGGCTGTACCGGGAAACCAGAACCGCAGCCGCGGACCGTATCAGTCGTCGCCGACGACGCTCTCCTCGGTGGCGGCACACCGGTTCGGTCCCAGTTCGAGTTCGTCGGCCTCTTCCTCGCTTTCCAGGTCGCGTTTGCCCTCGTTCGTCGCGATGACGTCCTCGTAGTTCGGGGGCTTCTCCGGGATGGTCTCGAACGCGGCTTTGACGTACTCCGCTTTGTCCATCTGGATCATCTCGTTGTGCGTTCGGATGTGGCCGATAGTCGACTGCATCGGCAGCCCAGGCGTGACACCGATGTACTCGCCGTCGTCAGTGACGTTGAAATGCCCTGGAAGGACTGTCACGGTGTCCGGTTCGGCCATTAGCTTCTGTAGTGTCTCGTAGAGTACCGCCGACGCCTCCTCGGCGTCGCCACCTTCGAACTGGAGTTCGGTCCGGCCCACGGACTCGACGAACAGGGTATCGCCGGTCATGAGCGCTTCGTCTTCGACCAGCCAGCTCGTCGAGCCAGTGGTGTGTCCGGGCGTGTGGACGCCCTTCAGTGTGACCTCGCCGATGTCGACGGTGTCGTTGGGGGCGACGGGATCGTATTCGAACTGCGGGTCCCGCGTCTCGATCTCGCTCCCGAGGTAGTAGGGCACGTCCAGTTCGTCGCGCAGACGCTTCCCGCCGGTCATCAGGTGGTCGGCGTGGATGTGCGTCTCGAAGATCGCCGTCACGTCGAAGCCGCGGTCCCGGGCTGCCTCGAGGAACTGTTGGGTGTGCCGCGACGAGTCGATGATCGCCGCCTTGCCGGTGCGTCGGCACCCGACGATGTAGCCGAGACACCCTTTCGCGCGGCGCTGGAGCTGGAGGATCTCTATGTCGTCGTCCCGCGTCGCAATGGGGACGACGTCGTACACTCGGCTCCAGGCCTCCATGCCGCCTTCGACCGAGGATACGTTCTCGTAGTCCCGTTCCTCGAGCCACTCGCCGAACGCCTTGGAGGCCCGGCCGACGGCACAGATGGTGATGATCTCGGTGTCTTCGTCGAGTTCGCCTCGAACCGCATCGAAATCGCCCCGGAGTTCCTCGTCCGTGGCCGAGTACTCCATGTTCTCGGCCGCCGCGATGTGCCAGTTCTCGTAGTCCTCGGGGCTCCGGTTGTCGAAGAGAACGAAGTCTTCGTCTCGGTCGATCTTTTCCTTGAGCTCGTCTGCCGTGATTGTATCTGTCATGGGTCGATGTGAGTACTGTTTCCCGTAACGGATTGCCAGTGTCCATCGCTACCGTGGTACGCATCGAGATGAGCCGCCAATAGCTGCCAGAACCGCTGCGGGCTGGGTGAGGCGCACTCTCGGCTGAGACGACATGTCGCCGCGAGAGAGGGGGTCGTCATCGCGCCCCCACCCGTCGGAGGAAATCGACGATACGGCCGATGCCACGCCGGACGTTCCGATTTCGGAGCGCGCCGAGCAATCCCAGGATCCCCATCTCTTTGGGCTCCTCCTCGGCGAATGCGCCCAGGCCAGCATCGAGCGTCTTGAGGACCTGGGGATCGCCGATCCGCTGTGTGAGCCACATCATGTGTCCCAGGTTCTGTCCGAGTTCGTATGGATCGATGTCGTACTCGGCAGTCGCGTCGACTAATCCGGCCGCGACGAGGCGGGATTGTCGGATCATCGGCCGCATGTCGCCGCTGGCGTCCTGGAGTTCCGGAATGAGGTCTTCGACCAGTCCCTCCGTCGCATCCAGCAAATCGAGTGTCTCGGCGAGTACGTCCGCGTTCTCGCCCAGTCGCTCGATGAGGACGACCATGTCTTCGCTCTCGACGGCCATTCGGAGTCGGCTGAGAACGTCACGGTTCTCGCGGACGGCGAGACGGAGTTCCGGTGCCAGATCCGAGGCCAGCCCTTCGGTGGCATCCAGCAGGCCGAGCAGTTCGGTCAGGTCCTCGGAGTGTTCGCCGAGTTGCCGGAGGAGAACGACGGTCTCCTCGCGCTCGAAGGCCATCCGCAACTCACGGAGCGGCTCGCGGTTCTCCCGGACAGCTGTCCGCATCTCGGGAGCGAGGTCCGCTGCCGTCTCGTGGAGCGCGCTCAGCAACTCGAGCAATTCTCGCAGTTCGTCGGCGTTCTCGTTGAGTGTCGCGGCGAGTTCCGCCACCTCCTCGTCGCTGAGAGCCGCTTCGGCCGCGCCACTCGTGTCTGTCTTGCTCATGGGTTACACCGGGAGCGGGTCGTAGCCACGCATCCAGAGATCCCAATACACCGACGGCAGGACGTTGACGTCCATGATCCAGTTGGAGCGGGTCTCGACGGGCGCGGAGATGCTTTCCTCGTAGTCGAACTCTGCTATCATCGCCTTGCCTTTCTGGGTCAGCAGGGGACATGCGGCGTAGCCGTCGTATCCCGGCTTGAGCTCTCGGCCGTTCATCGCGCGGACGACGTTCTCTGCTACGACGTGGGACTCCTTGCGGGCGGCTGCTGCAGTCTTGGAGTGCGGTGCGTTCTCGCAGTCACCCAGCGCGAAGACGGTATCGTACTCGTCGTGTTGCAGGGTGTGCTTGTCGACCGTGACGTACTCGCCGTCGTGTTCGTCGTCACCCTCGGTCAGTGGCGAGTTGTCGGTGATGGCTTGCTGACCGTACTGCGGCGAGACGGGTGCGCAGAAGTCGTACTCGATCTGGCCGTTGTCCGTGTGGATGACCTGCGCGTCCGGGTCGATCTCGGTGACCGACGTGTTAGCCTTGAACTCAATGTCGCGTTCGTTCCAGATCTCGTAGAGTTTGTCCCGATAGGGCTGGACGCCGAAGTGGTGGTCTGCGTTCCGGGTCATGATGAACTCGGCGTCGTCGCGGAACCCCTGTCGCCGGGCGTAGTCCTCGGCGAGCATCGCCATCTTCAGCGGCGCACCCGGACACTTGAACGGTGTATCCGGGATCGTGACGACGAAGGTGCCGCCGTCGAAGTTCTGGAGTCCCTCACGCATCTCGAGGGCCGCCTCGTAGTGGTAGAACGGGTACACCGTGTCGGTCTCCTCCCAGCCCTCGACCATCCCTGGGGTCGTCTCCGGGGCGAGCCGGTGGCCCGTGGCCACCACCAGGTAGTCGTAGGGCAGATCCTCGTCAGCCTCTTCGAGGTGCACGACTTGGTCGTCGGGGTTGACACCCGTTACCGCGTCGTGGACGAACTCGACGTCGCTGTGGACGAGGTCGCGGACGTCCCGAGACTGGTCCGGCTCCAGATAGCCGAACGGGACGAGGTAGAACGACGGCTGATAGAAGTGTTCTACACTCTTGTCGACGAGGGTGATCGTCGCCTCGTTTCGGTCGAGTTTCCGACGCAGGATGTTGGCAGTCATCGCGCCGCCTGCTCCAGCGCCGAGAATTGCTATGTGTGTCATTCCCTCTCTATGGTCAAGTGAAGCAATGTCACAAAGATGGCGATGGGAGTAATTACCGGAACTGACCCGATCCGTGGCACGATTGCCGCAACAATTGCTGATTTCGATCTGGAATGGTTCCGGAGTGATGCTCGTTTCGAGTGGTGGCAATGTCATCGGCGAACGCGGACACCGCCTCTATAGTAGCCACTGAAACGATTTACACACTGATTACAACTCAGCCGTGCGATCAGATGTGCAGTGACTTTCAGTGGCTACTATAGTCGGGGCGAACCGACGCCCAATTCTATGAGTTGAGGGAGGCCAGAAGCGCTCGCGTCCTTCGTCGACAGTAAAGTCCGGACAGAACGCTCACTCCGTTTCCACGGGGACATCCACGAGGCTTCCCCACTCGGTCCAGGAGCCGTCGTAGTTCATCACTTCGGGGTACCCCAGCAGTTCCGAGAGAACGAACCACGCGAGCGCCGAGCGTGCTCCCACGCCGCAGTACACGATGATCTTTCGGTCTCGAGTGACGTCGGCGGCGGCCAAAACGTCCTCAACACCGCTTCTGGGAGCGAACCGGGGGCCGTCGAACAGTCGGTCCAACGGGATGTTGGTGGCCCCAGGGACGTGTCCCTGGATGGGCGTCGACGCCGACAGATCATTTCCGTCGTCGAACTCACCGTGGTATTCGGACGACTTTCGGACATCGAGCAGCACAGTATCTTGGGCGATTGCGCGGACGACGTCGTCGCGGTACGCACGCACGTGATCGAACGGTCCACTGGCGGTGTACTCAGCCGCGGGAAACGAACCTGCAACGTCGGTCGTGGGACATCCTTTTGTGATCCAGTGCTCGAGGCCGCCGTCGAGCAGTCGCTGGTCGCGATGTCCGTAGTAGGCAAGGAGCCAGTACACGTAGGCGGCGTGATAGCCCTCCCCATCGTCGTAGAGAACGAGGCTGGTGTCCTCGGCCGTACCGCGACTGCCGAGCAGTTCTTCGAGCGTCTTCCGGTCGGGAAGCCGCTGGCGGTTGGGATCGAGCAGGTCCGACTCCGGGTCCAGGACAATCGATCCTGGGATGAACGCACTGCTGGAGTCGTCCGCCCCAACGTAGACGAGTCGTGCGGACGGATCGTCTTGCTGGAACGACGAGAGCTGCTCGCGAACCCAGTCCGGATTGACGAGGGCGTCACGTGAGTACCTCGAGCACCCCGAGTCCCTGACGAGGGTGTAGCAGGTCTGTCTGGCATCGTAATGGGCCGGGTGGGACTCGATGAGGCCGGCGTCCTCCAGTTGTCTGATGGCATAGTGCAGCGTCCGCGACGAGAGTCTGGTCTCCTCGACAAGCCGCTTCTGTGACAGGCGTCCGTTGTACTCGAGGACCTTGTAGACGAGGTCCGCACTCGGCGGGAGGTCCGATAACGCCTCCTCGATCCATTCTTCAGCCATGGCAGTTGTCGTCAGTAACGCTACGTTCTGAACTGGGTTAACAGTTAACAAACCAAATTCGAGGGGGGAGGATCAATATTAACAGGGTATCGACAATAAGGGCGACTGAACTGGGTGGTAATACTATCTCACCTTCAAATCCGGAGTATGACCGTTCATCCGTCGTCATCGCTCGAGTACCTCGTCGTCAGGATTTGTTCCGGCTGGTCCGGCAATCGCTTTCGCACGCTCGAGTCGTGTTTGAGGCGACGACGAGCGAACAGCCACCGACGTGAAGTTTATTCAGTGTCCTAGATCCGTATGGGGACACGGTCGACTGCTCACCGAACGCGCTCGATCCGGTCTGTCGGCTCGAGTTCCGCCGCGACTTCCGGGGTGAGGCCGGCGATACTGTCGAGGAAATTCACCCGGTAACTGGCCGGTCCGTTGTACTCGAGATCTGTCGCACGCTCGCCAGCGAGTCCGTAGGCGAGGGTCCCGTGTAAGGCAGCGAGAAGGCCGTTCTCGAGACTGCCGGAGAAAGCCGCGAGGGTTGCCCCGAGCATACAGCCCGTCCCGACGACCCTCGAGAGCATCTCGTCACCGGCGCGTACGCGATAGATCCGGTCGGGTCCGGCGACGACGTCTTCGTCACCCGAGGCGACGACCGCAGCGCCGGTCGTCGCCGCAAGCGCCTGCGCCGACTCCGTAATTTCCTCGTACTCGCCGACGGACTCGACGCCTTTCACTTCGGCCTTCGCCCCCGCCAGATGTGTTATTTCTCCGTAGTTACCCTTGATAACGTCGAACTCGACCTCCTCGAGTAAACTCGTGTGGACCTCCTCTCGGGTCGGCGTCGTCCCTGCACCGACTGGGTCGAGGACGACTGGGACAGCCAACTCGTTGGCTGCTCGACCCGCGGCGTGTAACGCCTCGATGTTCGAGTCGGTCATTCGGCCGGTGTTGAGCAGTATCGCACCCGCGAGTTCGGCCATCTCGGGTGCTTCGCCGGGCGCATCCGCCATCACCGGTAACGCGCCCCAACTGAGGGTGACGTTCGCCAGATCGTTTTTCGTCACCTCGTTCGTCAACTGCTGGACCAGGGGCTCGCGGTCACGGATCGCCGTGAGCGAGTCCGCCAGCGCCTCGCCGGTGACTTCGATCTCGTCAGTCATCGCTGCCCACCCCCTCGGAGACGGCGGCGTCTAACTCTCCCGCTGCGGTTTCCGGATCATCTGCTGCGCTGATCTCGCTGATCACGGCGACGCCGGTCGCGCCTGCTTCGAGGACCGGTGGCGCGTTCGAAGCGGTGACGCCGCCGATCCCGATGACGGGAATCGAGACGGCTGCGGCGATCTCGGAGACGAGCTCGAGGCCGGTTCCGTTTTTCTCCTCGGGAACGTCTTTTTTCGAGTCAGTACCGTAGATGGCACCAACGCCGAGATAGTCCGCGCCAGCCGCTTCGGCCTCGATGGCCTCCTCGACCGTCGAAGTCGAACAGCCGATGACGGCCTCGGGTCCGAGCAGTTCGCGGGCGACTGCGACGGGAAGATCGGACTGGCCGAGGTGGACGCCGTCGGCGTCGATCGCCTGTGCGATATCGACCCTGTCGTTGACGAGCAGGGCAACGCCCGCCTCGGCAGTGCGCTCACGCAACTCACGACCGAGTTCGTAGCGCCAGCGGGCGTCAGTATCTTTCTCCCGGAGCTGAACGACGTCGACGCCACCGTCGATCGCGGCCGAGACCACTTCGACGGTACGTTTCCCCCTGGAGACCGATTCCTGCGTTACCAGGTACGTTCGCCAGTTCTCTGGATTCATAGACGATACCATCGAGTGGTACAACTAAGACGCTTTGATTCGAAGGCTCGAGTGGCAACGGTCAAGCGGGAATCACCGACCGGGACGGACGCTACTCGCTTTCATACGGTTTGTTGTTACTGTTTCCCGGCGCACCCGCACGGCGGCCGGCGGTTGCGGCGGTAAAGATTCACAGCTATTATTATCAGATAACGAGATATCTCGCGGTTTAATTCATATCTGAATAAGACAGTCTAAACCACCGAAATGTATATATGGCCATATAGTGTGGATCGCTATCGTATTTCAATGTCAGATGATAACGAATCACTTTCTTCGGTGTCGTCCCGACGTCGGGCGTTCTTGCAGACACTCGGCGTCGGTGCGGCCATCGGAGTAGCAGGCTGTAGCGGCCAGTCAAGTGACGCCGACCTGCTGTCGGCCGACGATCTGACGTATCTGGCTCCTCGAGAGGCAGACGACTTCGATGCACTCGTTGAGGAACGAAAGCTGGCTGCACTCGAGAAAGTACTCGCGGTCGAGGAAGCCGGACAGCTGGTGTCCGATGCCGTCTCCTCAACGGCTTACCACCGCATCTTTAGCGAGTACGATTTCGTCGAAATACTGGCACCCCACGAGATGACGGTCTCGGGAAGCTACGAGGATGAGACACAGGAACTCGAGTTCAGCGACATCAAGCAGATCCGCGCGCTGGTTGATCGCGAGAACGATCAGCTGGTGCAACTCGACATCCAGACGCGAGAGGCACACGTTATCGAGAGATCGAACGAGGAACTCAATACCAACACAGTAACTGCAGCACTCGAGAACGATACGATCTCGAGTGTACTTGAGGACAAAGACTGGTATGTCCTTGCGGCGGACTACTCCATTATCACGGCCTACTCTGAAGAGTATCCCATTGGCGTGGTAACACCAGTCATCTTCAACTGGAACGACAAGGGAGATGACAGGCGAGCCATTGGCGCCGCCGTGACAACGACGACGCTCAACGACGTCGCAACGGAAAACGAGGTTCTCGACATCTATCAGCCGGCACAGGAGTCGCCTGACCCACTCTCGGGAATCGTCTCCGAAGTCGATGGTAACGATCCCGGTGACTATCAGGAAGGAGCGATCGAGGTACCGGGTGAGATGGACGATACCGACTGGGAGATTCGCCGTCCATCTCAAACCATCGAGCAGAACAACTGGACGATTTCCTGGGAGAATACCCTCCACGACGCTTACCGCGTCGAGGCAAGTTACAACGGGAAGCCTGTGTTCGGCGACGAGTCCAAAGTCCCCTGGATGCTGAGCGACTACGAGCCATTCGGTATGGCAGGGCCGGGCGCTCCCTCTGGGCGCCGCAACTGGCATTTCTGGGACACGCTCGGCTTCACCGGCCCTGGCGTCATCGAGAAACACGATCTGAGCGACGGCTTCCGGATCCGCGGCTCTTACCACACCGGCTCGCTCGACCACTGGGAGTGGCGGTTCGGACAGAACTGGGCACCGTATCGCTACTTGATCGACTGGAACTTCCACGAGGACGGGACTGTCGATGTCACCTCGCGCCACCCCACGACCGGCTTCCGGACGACCAACGGGTATCCGAAGTACACGTTCCACTTCGCCGTCGAACCGGCATATGACGCCGCGACTGTCAGCGTCGACGATGGGTCGGGCTGGAGTACGGTGTCGTCGGAGTCACGATTCGACCGCGGTGACATCGAACGGCTGCGTGTGGAGAGCGCAGACGGTCCCGAACAACTGGTCATCTCCAGACCAGGACAGCAAAACTACGCGCTCCAGTACGACCCGGAAACCATTGAATACGACCAGACGCTCGAGGGCGTTACAGGCGAGATGATCGAGGACAAACAGTACCTGGATCCTGAGAACTACCTGCAAGATCGGTCACTCGATGGAGAGCGCGTCTACCTCCGGATGTATTCCTCGCGCGACACGGGTGAGGGGACTCACGCGACGACCGAACCCTTCGCATTCCGGTTCACGATGCAGGCCGAAAATTACTGAGTAATACGGTCTGTAAAATCTCCCTCGGCCGACCTTGGACTGTATCAATGTCACGTTCACCACTTCGCGATAACGCTCCGTCGAGTCGTAAGGCAAAACGCACTGTCGACTACCGATATCACGCCAAAACATGAAACCGACCAGACGAACTGCACTCAAACGGCTGGCTATTGCATCGACGACGATCGGTCTCGCCGGTTGTACGAACACTGGCGAGAGCGCTCCGTCCAATGATACCGAGGATCCCGACTCTAACGAGACGAACTCCTCGAGCGATACAGGATCCGACGAGCCCGGAGACTACACCGTGGGGATGTACACGGACCTGTACTACGACCCGGTTGGGCTCCATGTCGAACCGGGTGAGACCGTCTCGTTCGAACTGGTAAGCGGTGCCCACTCGGCGACCGCTTACCATCCTGACAATGAGAACGCCCTGAACCGCCGTATTCCGGAGGACGCACCGGCCTGGGATACGACAGTCGTCGAAGAAACCGACACGCTCCATAACGTTACGTTCGAGACGGAAGGCACCCACGACTACTACTGTATTCCACACAAGATGGTTGGAATGGTCGGGCGGATCGTCGTCGGCGAACCTGGCGGTCCGGCCGAAGAATCCGACAATCAAGACCTTCCGTTGCCTGACTCGTCGCGAATCGTCGACGAGGGATCAATCGCGTGGGACGATTGGAAGTCGAACGTGTAGTCGTTTCTGCCACCAGTTTCGTACCGACCCGCACTCCCTCGGCGATCGATAGCGGTTCTCTCCTCTCGGTCCGATTACCTTCGCGCGGATTCAAACCTTCGCTTGATTCGGAATTCCACGACCTTCTTGCCGTGGGGGAGGTCAATGGGGAGGACGAACTATCAACCGGGGAGAATAGAGGTTAATTATAATGGACGACTATTATAGATCGCTATGCAAGCAGCAACATACCACGGCCAGAAGGACATCCGTGTCGAGGAGGTAGAAGAGGGAGGAGTCGAAGCAGACGAGGTCCGAATCGACATCGATTCCTGCGGTATCTGTGGGTCTGATCTCCACGAATACACCGCCGGCCCGATTTTCGTCCCGGAAGACGACCCCCATCCCGTATCTGGGGAGACAGCACCGATCAGGATGGGTCACGAGTACAGTGGCACCATCGCGGAGGTCGGCGAGTCCGTGACGGACCTGGCTGTCGGTGACGCCGTCGCAGTCAACCCCATCCTCTACTGTGGGGAGTGCCGACAGTGCCGGGAGGGGAACTACCACATCTGTGATTCGGTCGGGTTCATCGGACTCTCCGGCGGGAGCGGTGGGTTCGCCGAGAGCGCAGTCATTGATGCAGAGCACGCCGTCCCGCTCGGGGAAGACGTCCCAGTGGAACACGGCGCACTGGTCGAACCGCTGAGCGTCGGACTGCACGCGGTGCGTCGATCCGGACTCCAGGCCGGCGACGCTGTCGCAGTGTTCGGGAGTGGACCCATCGGCCTGGCGGTAATCCAGTGTGCTCGCGTGGCTGGCGCGGGAACTATTTTCGTCTCCGAACCGCGCGACGCCAGGCGCGAACGTGCAGCGGACTGCGGTGCTGCGGAACTCATCGACCCGTCGACGACCGACCCCGTCGAGTACATCCAGTCACAGACGGATGGCGGCGCCGACGTCACGTTCGAGGTCGCAGGCGTCGAACCCTCGTTCAACGCGGCCGTCGAGAGCACGGCGCCGGGCGGCAGTACAACCATTGTGAGCATCTGGGAGGAGGAGGTGAGCACGCATCCGAATACCCTCGTCCTCGGCGAACGGACCGTAACTGGGACACTCGCCTATCTCGGCGGCCCGCGGTCTGACGAAGAGTACGGAATGGTGATCGAGATGCTTGCTGACGGTCGCCTCGACCCGGAACCGTTCATCACCGATCGAATCGGTCTCGATGAGATCGTCGCCAATGGGTTCGACCGACTCATCGATCCCGAGAGCGACCACGTCAAAATCCTCGTCAAACCCGATATGACCTGAATCGCTTCGGGGATTCGGCCGAGACATTCGCCTTGCTCGTGGTAAACAGAGAGGGTTCGGAGATCCCTCAGACAGTCGGACAAAGTCCGATAACGGCGAGGCTTCCCGTACCGCACGTGATATATTCTCTGGGATCTGGTCCGACTCATGCTTTCGTGTGAGACGTCCCGCTCTCGTGGTCGAATAGCTATCTCACCGATCGCAGCTGTCTTATTGGCAAGAGGATACGAATCACAGTGGTAGCGAGGCGAAAGCCCACCGGCTTTATCCGTGTGGAAAATATCAGGCAGAGGAAATCTTTCGACTGGCAAGCGCGAGGACGAGCATGACGACGATGAGCACGACCGAGAGTGCGTTGATCGTCGGGGTCAGCCCGGTCCGAAGCATCGTGTAGATGACGACCGGAACGGTGCTGGTACCCGGCGAGATGAGAAACTGCGTCGCGGTGAACTCGCCGAACGAGACGACGAACGCGATGAACGCGCCAGCGAGGATCGCTGGCGAGATGATGGGACCGGTCACGTGCCGGAACGTCGTCACAGGGTCGGCACCGAGGACGCGCGAGGCACGCTCGAGGTCCCGGTCGTAGGTGAGCAGTTCCGAACGCACCAGCAAGAAGACGTATGGAAGCGAGAGCACCGTGTGTCCAAGGATGAGCGCCGGAAAGCCCGACGGCAGCTGGATGGTACTGAAGTAGCGGACGAGCGCGATCCCCGTGATGACGGGCGAGATGATCATCGGGAGGAGCATGATCGTCGAGATCTGTTCCTTGTAGGGGAACTCTCCGCGGACGAAGCCAATGGCGGCGATCGTCCCGATGATCGCCGAGAGGATCGCCGACACCGTCGCGACGACCAGGCTCACCGTAAGCGCGTTGAGCAGTCGCTGGTCGGCCAGCAGTTCCGTGTACCACGTGAACGAGATGCCCTCCTGTGGAATCGTCGGAAAGTTCTGTGGTGTAAACGATGTCAGAACCACGATCAGGACCGGCAACAGGAGGAAGGCGAATACGACCGCGATGAGCGCGCGGAACGTGAGCCCTTGGACGCGCTCCGACGTGCTCGTGCTCATATATTCCCGAGCACCTCCTGGAGGTCGAACAGCATGTTGAACATGATCAAGAGCCCGACGAGCAAGACCGTGTACGCGATCGCCAGTGCCGAGGCGAACTGGATGTTGAAGTTCTCCAGGAACGCCTGGGCGATGACGTTCGCGATCATGGTCTGATTCGGCCCACCCAGCACAGCCGGACCGAGGAACGATCCGGCCGCGAGGATGAACACGATGAGCCCAGCGGCGACCAGTCCCGGCAGACTCAGCGGGAAAATAACTCTGGCGATGGTTCGCCACTTTCCGGCGCCGAGGACGCGCGAGGCGTTGACCAGTTCCTCGTCGATGGCGTTCAACGAGTTGTAGATCGGCAACACGGCGAACGGCAGGTAGACGTTCGCGAGGCCGATGATGACGGCCGGCGTGGTAAACAGCAGATCCGTTTCGAACCCGGTCAAGTCGGCCAGCGGACCGGCCGGTGACAGGAACAACAGGATGCCGAAGTACCGAACGATGTACGCGATCCACAGCGGAACGATGATGAGAATCATCGCTGCGCGGGCGCGCTCGGTGCTGAACGCGAGGAAGTACGACAGCATGTACGCCAACGCGAGCGTGACAGCGGTCGTGACGAACCCGTAGAGGAACGACCGGACGAACGCGTCCACGTAAATGCCGTTCGTCACACGCCGATAGGATTCGAACGGCGTCGACGAGCCGAGGTTCAGACTCTCTGGGATCAACAGCAGGATCGGCAGGACGAAGAACAGGCCGACGAATCCGAGCCCGAACAGTGCCAGGTGGCGATTGGCGATCCGTCCCTCGAGTCCCTCGCCGATAAGATGTGTTACTCTTCCAAGTCCCCCTCGTTGGACGCTCATAGGACGATCACCCGCTCGGCCGGGAACCTGAGGTAGACGTCGTCATCGACGTCGATGTCCGGGAAACGTGTGGTGTGTGCGAGCGCCGTCGATCCGTCTTCGAGTTCGGCCGACACCTCCGCACGGTTTCCGAGGTTCGCGATATCGGTCACGGCCGCACGGAACTCGTTGTCGGCCCCCATCGGCTCGAGGCACACCTCGATGTCTTCCGGACGGACGTACAGTGAGACGGACTGGTCGTCGTCGATGCTCGAGTCGGGGAGTGTGATCCGCTTGGCGTCGTTATAGACGACAGCCTGTCCACCCTCGTGGGTGACGGTGCCGGTGAACTGCGTGGATTTGCCGACGAACTCCGCGACGAACGGGGTGGCCGGAGACTCGTAGATTCGCTCGGGGCTGTCGATCTGCTGGGCCTGGCCATCGTTGAGGACGACAACCTTGTCCGACATCGACAGCGCGTCCTCCTGATCGTGCGTGACGTACAGCGTCGTGACGTTGACCTCGCGCTGGATGCGATTGAGCCAGCCGCGCATCTCTTCACGGAGGACCCGATCGAGACCCGTAAGGGGTTCGTCGAGCAGGAGGATATCGGGCTCGTAGGCCAGCGAGCGAGCTAGTGAGACGCGCTGTTGTTGCCCGCCGGAGAGTTCGCCTGGCTTGTGATCGCCGTGGTCGGGCATATCGACGAGCTCGAGTGATTCCTCGACTCGCTCTTCGACATCGGCCGCCGAGTAGCCGTGCATTTTCAGCCCGTAGGCGATGTTCTCCCGGACGGTCATGTGGGGAAACAGCGCCGTCGACTGGAACGCCATCCCGATGTTGCGCTTCTCGGGTGGGAGGTCCGTCACGTCCGTCCCGCGAAGGCGGATGCGCCCATCGGTCGGTTCGACGAGACCGGCGATCGCGTGTAGTGTCGTCGACTTCCCACAGCCGGAGGGGCCGAGCAACGTGACGAACTCACCCTCCTCGATTCGAAAGGAGAGGTCGTCGACAGCGCAGAGATCGTCGTAGTACTTCGTGAAGTTTTCTACTTCGAGCATTGGAGTTAGTTCTGTTTGATGCTGTCGAGTCGCTGCGTCCACTCGTCCTCTTTCGGCAGCACCGCATCCCAGTCCCGGAAGGCCAGATCCTCCGCGGGCGCGTAGTCGGGGAGCTCTTGCATCGAGCTCGGCGGGTTCTTGACCTGAACGGTGTAGTTCATCTCCTCGGAGAGCGTTAGGAGGTTCTCCCGCTGGTAGGTGTGATTGAGCAACTCGTGGGCTGCCTCCGTGTTTTCCGACCCTTTGACGATCGCGAGGTTGTCGGACCACCCCATCGCACCCTCCTCGGGGATGACGTACTCGATGTTGTCGTAGCCCTCGTTCTGGAGCGCGAGCACCCGACCGCCCCACGCCTCACAGATCCAGGCGTTCTCCTGTCGGAGGTAGCGAATCGACGTCGCGCCATCACCCCAGTAGGCGAAGACGTTTCCGTTCTCCTCACGCGCCTGTTCGAACATCGTGTCTGTTTTTTCTTCGTCGTCCGGGACGTCATTGACGTCGAGCCCCGCTGCGGCCGCCGCGTTCGAAAGCCGGTCGATCGTCCGGTCGATAAGCGAGACCTTTCCGTCGTATGCAGGGTCAAGAAGTGCGTCCCACGATGTGAGTTCGCTGTCGACCTTGTCCGTATTGTATGCAAAACCCGTCGCGCCGTTCTCGCGGATGAGGCCCATCGTGTCCTCGCCGTTCATGTTGAACGACAGCGTCCGTGCCGACTCTCTAATGTTCTCCTCGTAGTTCGGGACTTGCGAGAGATCGATCGGCTCGAGGATGTCTTCCTGCTGGGCGCGTGCCATCCCGGTGTCGTTGAGCGCGACGACGTCGAACGAGCCGGGGTTTTGCTTGATCAGCGAGATCATCTCGGTCGTCCCGCCGGCCGACGTTCCTTCGACACCCATCTCCGAATCCCAGCCCTCGAACACGGACATCTGTGCCTCCTGTGTATTACCGCCGAACCCGAGGAATCGGAGTTGGTCTCCCGAACTGGAACCGAGCAGCGATGTACAGCCCGCGAGTCCAGTCAGCGCTCCGATCCCTGCCGTTGCCAGTACGTCCCGTCGATTTGGCGTGCCCTTGTGTGTCATTGCCATGAGCTTCTATTACACAACACTATAATAATCTTTCCCAGATATATGGATCTTCTTTGTGACTATTCCTAATACAAGCTCTACAATTAGGAGCAAGCAAACATTTATGTTGGTATCTGATATGAGTCTACGTAGTGACTTGCCCATGACTACCACAGACACAGTGACGGAGGAACCAACTCGTTATGAACGTACTGGGGACGTCGCACGCGTCTGCCTGAATCGGCCGGATAGCCTCAATGCAGTAACCCCCGAGTTGTACGAGGGGCTCCGCGATGGTCTCGAGCGGGCAGCCGATGAAGATGCCCGCGTCGTCGTTCTCGAGGGCGAAGGCCGGGCCTTCTGTGTGGGTGCGGACATGGAGAACCACGACGAGACTGACCGCACCCAGAAGGAACGCCGTGAGTACGTCTGGCAGGCACAGGAGGCGGCCAAAGCAGTCCAGACCCATCCGCAACCGGTCATCGCGAAGGTCCACGGGTACGCCATCGGCGCAGGCGCGGAACTCGCGCTGAGTGGGGATTTCGTACTCATGGGCGAGGACGCGGAGATCCGGTTCCCGGAGGTCTCGATCGGCACGTACATCGGCGGCGGTGTCACGTACACGCTGGCGGCGCGCGTCGGGCAGGCCCGTGCGAAGGAACTCGTCCTCTCGGCGGCGTCACTGACTGGCGCGGAAGCAGCCGACGAAGGTGTCGTGACGAGCGCCCACCCCGAAGCAGAACTCGAGGACGCCGTTGACGAGCTGGCCGCGGAGCTTGCCGACAACGCTCCGATTCCGATGGAGTTCGCCAAAGAACAGTTCGGACGCGTCGGCCAGGCGACCCGGGACGACATGCTGACGGCCGAGGCAGAAGCGCTGCTGGCCTGCATGGCGACCGATGACTGGCAAGAAGGGGTCGACGCGTTCGCCGAGGACCGCGAGCCGTCGTTCGAGGGGGTCTAACCGTGACGGATCGTTCGGCCGACATCGACCGCATCATGGACCCCGATTCGGTCGCGATCGTCGGCGCGTCCACCGACGAGACCAAACGGGGCTACCAGGCCATCAAAACACTCCAGAAGGGTGGGTACGAGGGCGAGATCTACCCGGTCAATCCCTCGGCCGAGGAGATCCGCGGCCTCGAGGTCTATCCGACCGTCTCCGCGATTCCCGGCCGTGTCGACCTCGCGCTCATTGTTACCCCGGCACCGATCGTCCCCCAGATCCTCGAAGACTGTGCGGACACCGACCTCGCGGGTGCGGTGGTCGTCGCCGTTGGCTTCGGCGAAGCCGGCGAGGACGGCCAGGCACTCGAAGACGAGATCGTTCGCCTCGCGAACGAACACGGCGTCAGACTCGTCGGTCCGAACACTTCCGGGATGATCAACGTCCACCAGGGGCTAAACCTCGTCGGCGCGGACACGGTCCCCGAGGGGAACCTCGCGTTGCTCTGTCAGAGCGGGAACATGGCCATCTCGCTGTTCACCGAGGCCGCCACGCGAGACGGCGTCGGCTTCAGCCACTACGTCGGCGTCGGCAACGAGGCCGACCTGCAGTTCCACGAGTACCTGTCGTTTTTCGACGCCGATCCCCAAACGGACGCGGTCGTCTGCTATGTCGAGGGCATGAGCGACGGCCGGGCGTTCCTCGAGCAAGCGCGCGAGGTGACGACCGACACGCCGATCGCCGTCCTGAAAAGCGGCCGCTCGGACGTCGGCAAGCGCTCGGCGTCGTCCCACACCGGGTCGCTGGCCGGTGACGCCGCAGTGACCGATGCCGTCCTCGAGCAGGCGGGCGTCGTCAGCGTCGAGCGCTCGGACGAACTCCTGTCGGTCGCGAGCGCGCTGTCGTCGCTGCCCAGCGCCGACGGGGACAACGTCGCGATCCTCGCGGACGGGGGTGGGCACGCGACGCTCGCGGCCGACGCCCTCGCCGAGCGAGGACTCTCCGTCCCGCAACTCACTGAGGAGACACAAGCGAAACTCAAGGCCGTTCTTCCGGACGCGGCCAGCGTCGTCAATCCGGTCGACGTCGCGGGCGGCACTGACGACGACCAGTCCGTGTTCGTCGACTGTGCGGCGGCCATCATCGCCGACCCGAACGTGGATGCGCTCGTGCTCTCTGGGCTGTTCGGCGGGTACGGCATCCGCTTCGCCGACCAGTACACCGAGGTCGAGATCGAGGCCGCACACGATCTGGCTGACCTCGCCGACGAACACGGCAAGCCGCTGGTCGTCCAGAGTGCCTACGAAGGCTTCGATACGGAACCCCACGCCGTCCTGCGTGAGAATGGGGTTCCGGTCGTCGAATCGCTCGACGTCGCGACTGCGAGCCTCGAGGCCCTGGCCACGTACGGCGAGCGCGTCGCGGCTGCAGACGAGAGCAGCGACTTCCTCCTGACGGGCGACACTGATGCGACTGAGACGATTACCGACCTGCTCTCGCGTGGGCGGACGCAGCTCTCGGAACTTGAGTCCAAGCGCGTCCTCTCGGACGCCAACCTCCCGATCACGCCGTTCGAACTGGCGACGAGCCCGGACGAAGCGCGTGACCTCGCAGCCGCGTTCGACGGGCCGGTCGCGATGAAGATCGTCTCGCCCGATATCGTCCACAAGTCCGATGCCAGTGGCGTCGCACTGGGGGTTGACGCTGACGAGGCCGGCGACACCTACGACGACCTGCTCGCTGCGGCCCGCGACTATGATCTCGACGCCCAGCTCGACGGCGTGCTCGTGTCGCCGATGGCCGACGCCGGCGTCGAACTCATCGTGGGTGTCGTCGACGACGAGCAGTTCGGCCCCGTGGTCATGTGTGGCCTTGGCGGTGTCTTCGTCGAGGTCTTGGAAGATGTCGCATTCCGGGCGCTGCCGCTTACCGAAGCCGACGCCCGATCGCTGCTGTCGGACATCGACGCCCAGGAGTTGCTCGAGGGCGCACGCGGGAACCCACCGGTCGACCACGACGCCGTCGTGGAGCTACTGGTCGCGGTCTCCGAATTTGTCGAGGACAATCCGTCGGTATCCGAACTGGACCTGAATCCCGTCTTCGCGACCGAAGACGGCGTCGAGGTCGTCGATGCCGCGATCACGCTCGATACCGATCCAGCCGTGCCGGTCGACAGCGAGCTTGTCGCATCAGGAGGGACCACCGATGATTGAGATCGACGCGCCACTGCGAGTCGAACGACCGGACGACCATGTCGCTCGCGTTACCTACGACCGCCCCGACGCGATGAACGCGTACAACGAACCGCTGCTTCGGGGTGCGGTCGAGGTGTTCGAGCGACTCGACGAGCGCGATGAGGTCCGTGCGATCGTCCTGACGGGTGCCGGCGACGCGTTCTGTGCCGGCGTCGACCTGAGGGACATGCCGCTGACTCCGGAGATGGAGTTCGCCGAGTACGAGACAGGGCTCGGTCTGTTCCAGAACGTCGTCCGGACTATCCGGGGGATCGACACGCCGGTCATCGCGGCAGTCAATGGCTACGCGCTCGGTGCTGGCTGTGATACGGCACTGGCCTGTGACTTCCGGATCGTCAGCGACGAGGCCGTTATCGGAGAGACGTTCATCGACGTCGGGTTCGTCCCCGGCGACGGCGGCGCGTTCCTCCTGCCGCGACTGATCGGCGAGGCACGCGCGAAGGAACTCATCTTTACCGGCCGGAAACTCGAAGGCGAGGAAATCGTCGAGTGGGATCTCGCGCGTGAACAGGTCGCCGCGGACGACCTGCTTACTGCTGCAGCCGAGTTCGCCGCGCAGTTGGCCGATCAGCCGCCGATCGCGCTCGCCCAGAGCAAGCGCCTTGTCAACGGGAGCTTCGACGTGGGTATCGACCGCGCGCTCGCCGACGCCACGCGGGCACAGCGGATCTGCTCGCAGACCCGCGATCACGCGGAAGCGGTCGCCGCCTTCCAGGACGACCGAGAACCGGAGTTCGAAGGACGATGAAGCGGTGTACGATCTCCATCGTTCAGTTCGAGAGCACCCTGGGACCGGCCGCCGACGGAACGCTCGATCGGATGGCCGAAACGATCGCCGCCGCTGATGCGGACCTGGTCGTCTTTCCCGAACTCGCGACGACCGGCTACCACGTCTTCGACGAGGTCCTCGAGGTGGCAGAGCCTGTCCCCGGGCCGACGACGGAGGTGTTAGGTGCGGCTGCCGCCGACGCCGGGACCGAAGTGCTGTTCGGAATGCCCGCTCGGGACGGGGACGACGTGTACAACTGTGCGGTCTGGATCGATGCCGACGGTGACGTGCGTGCGCGCTACGACAAGCGCCACCTCTGGGGCGACGAGGCGACCGCGTATTCGGCTGGCGATTCGTACGCTGTCGTTGACGCCCCATTTGGCCGGGTCGGTATCCAGATCTGCTACGATCTGAACTTCCCGGCGGCGAGTGCTGCCCTCGCGCGCGCCGAGTGTGACATCGTGATCAACATCTCGGCCTGGTCGGTCCGGATGGAGCGCGACTGGCACACGCTGTTGCCCGCGCGTGCAGTCGAACAGGGTGCGTACGTGATCGGCTGTAACCGCGCCGGTACGGAGGCCGGAACCACGTTCTGTGGGCACAGCACGATGATCGAACCCGACGGGACGACGGTTGTCGAGATGGGAGCCGGTGCTGGTCAGGTCGCGGTTACGCTCGACCCTGGTGTGGTTGCGGCCGAACGGGCACGCAATCCCATGCGGACGGATCGGCCGGAAACTGATGTCGACGCGACACGGTACGATAGCAGCCGTTCCTCCGACTGCTCGAAACCGATCTAGTACCTTCCCAGATCGATTGCAACGAAACAAACCTATTAACGAACGAATGACCAACACTCAATCGATGCCACAGGTAACCCTCGACGAGGTCGACTTCCAGATTCTCCGCCGATTGGACGAGAACGGCGACATCGACGTCGACGAACTGAGTGAGGAACTCGACGTCAGCACCTCCACGATCTACTATCGGATGGAGAACTACCGTGAAAAGGACATCATCCAGGGGGAAATCACCCAGCTCGACCCCCAGCAGCTCGGCCTCGAGCTGACGGCGATCACGGAGATCAACGCCGACTACGACGGCCCCGGATACGAGGAAGTCGCGGAGAAGATCGCCGGGCTCTCCGGCGTTCAGCGGGTCTTTTTCATGCTCGGCGAGATGTCGTTCTACGTGTTCTCCCGCGTCCGTGATCACGAACACCTTCAGAAACTGATGGAAGAGATCATCCAGACTGAGGGCGTGGACAACTCGACGACGAACATCGTCCTCCGGACGTTCAAAGACGAGGATCGACTGCTGGTCAACTACGACGATGCGGACCTCGAACGGATCTTCGGCGACCACCACGGGCCGGCCAACGACTGAGACCTATTGTACCTCTTGCGACTATTGTAACTACTGCTTCTATTGTGTAGATCGAACTGATTGTATCTATTGATACTATTGTCGCTTGTTCAGAGTCGGAACTCGATTCGAGGACTGGCGATCGCTCCCGCGTGTCTCGAGGTCAGACGTCCATTCGCGCCTCAAGTTCCCGTCGCAGTTCTTCGGTCTCGGCTTCGAGCCGGTCGCTGATCCGGACGTCGTAGGGGTCGGGATCGTCGATCGCCCGGTGTTCCACGGGGAGCTTTCGGCGCAGGGCACTCGCTCGGTCGCGAATCTCCTCGAGAGTCGGGAGGTCGACGACACGCTCCCCGTCCTCGATGACGGTCTCGAGTAGTTCGTCGCCCGGGAGGGCTGTGCCTTCTTCGCGGAGCCCGACGACGTCGCCGGCGTACTCGCCGTCTACCTCGGTTCGACAGACGCTCTTGGCCCCTGGATAGGTCACTTTTCCCTTCGAGAGCTTCATCGTCGGCTCCATCGTGCTGTCGCGTTCGACTGCCACGAGTTTGTAGACACCCTCGACTTTCGGCGAATCGGTACTCGTCACCAGTGCAGTCCCTGGCCCGAACCCGGCAGCAACGCCGTCGCGTTCGAAGAACTCCGTGATGGCGTACTCGTCGATTCCCGACGAAATGAACTCGTCGACGTCGGGAACGACTTCGTCGACCGCCGTCGAGAGCGCTGCCAGATCACCCGAGTCGAGTCGAACGCCACGGAGCTCGACGTCCTTTGTGTCGGCTACGTCGCGTGCGGTTTCGGCTCCCGCGACCGTGTCGTACGTATCGATCAACAACACGCTCTCGTCGCCGTACTCGTCGACGAACGTCTCGAACGAGTCGCGTTCGTGCTCGAAGCTCTGGACCCACGAGTGGGCCATCGTCCCGAAGACCGGCACGTCGAACGCCTCGCCTGCGGCGACGTTCGAGGTACCGTTGAACCCGCCGACGTATGCGGCACGTGCCGCCTTGATGCCCGCGTCGGTGCCGTGCGAGCGCCGCGATCCGAAGTCGACGAGTCGCTGATCGTCCCCGTCGCGGTCGATTACGTCCCGCATTCGGGCCGCTTTCGTCGCGATCAACGTCTGGAACCCGATCTGATTGATGACTGCCGTCTCGAACAGCTGGGCCTCCGCGATTGGCGCTGTCACCTCGAGCAGCGGCTCGTTTTCGAACACGGGAGTGCCCTCCGGGAGCGCCCGCACCGCTCCAGTGAACTCGAAGTTCTCGAGATAGTCGAGGAACTCCTCGTCGAACCCCAGTTCGGTCAGGTACTCGATGGCGCGGTCGCCGAACGAGACGTTTTCGATGTAGTGGATCGCCTGCTCGAGGCCGGCAGCGAGCATGTATCCCCGGTTCGACGGCAGGCTACGCGTAAAGAGACTGAACGTCGCGGTTGGATTGTGATCCTGCCTGTAGTAGGCCTGCATCATCCGCAACTCGTACAGGTCGGTGAACAGGGGGAGAGTCTCCGGAGACAGGTAGCCGAACTCGGTTCGTGACATTTCCCTGTCGAGCTACGATAGCAACAGCAATAAGATGGATTGTCGTTTTCGGTCTCTGGGGAGACGGTTACCAGCGGGACCGCGTCTCCGGGTTGTGCGAGGCGCTTCGGCGTCGACGGTCCTGACGCACAACGCACCGTCAGCGAACGCAGAGCCCGGATGCCGGATGAGCGCACGTCGAGACCGAGTGGTTAGAATGTGAGGACTTCGTAGCCGTCGTCGACGAGGGATCGGACGCTGGGGTGTCCATCGTGATCGTCGAGACGGACGATACCGGCGTCGTTCACTGCATCGTCGACGCCAAACGCTCCCGAACAGTAATCGCAGGCCGACGCATCGTCACGAACGGCCCGATAGAGGTCGTGATGATCATTACTCTCGTCTTCGAGTTCGGGAATCCACTGGGTCCCGGCACCGTCGAAGATGAGTTCCACTTCATCGTCGTCGTTCTCGGCGAACTCTTTGGCCGTTTCGAGGCCGTTTACGAGACGGCCGAGGTTAGCGTGGCCGTCAGTACCTGCGAGGATGATAACTGCTGCTTTGGACATTACAGTCTCTGATAGCAGCCGGCAGCATATAGCCCAGCTGCGGGTGTGCAGACTACATGCGCGTCCGGCGGCTATTTATTTGTATTCGGTTGAACCGCTACGCCAAACCGTTTCTCGGAGACCCGAATTTACTTTATCGCTGATAATTTCATCACATACCATAGATGTTGACGGAGCCGTGACGAATAAAAGGACCCTGATAAGCCGATGAGAATTGGGTGACCGACATACGTAATATAGTGGTACGTCTACACATACCATGAACGCGCCCCTCGAAGAGATCGATTTTCTCGCCCGGTCGAGCCACCGCGTTGGTGTCATAGAGGAACTGACCGGTGGCGCCCGTGAACGACGGGAGCTACGCGCTGCAACGGGTGCCTCGACACCGACGATGAGTCGAATTCTTACCGACTTCGAAGACCGCCGGTGGGTCGAACGGAGCGGACCGACCTACGAACTGACGCCGCTAGGGGAGTTCGTCGCAGAGCGGTTCCTCGAACTCCGCGACGCAATGGCGATCGAACGCAAGCTACGCGCCGTCTGGCAGTGGCTTCCCCGGGAGATGGAGGGATTCTCCGTCGACCTCTTCTCCGATGCGGTGGTCTCGTATCCCGGACCTGGCTACCCATACGAACCGATCGAGCGTCTCACCCACCTTATCGAGGGGACCTCTCGAATGCGCGGGTTCGACAGCATCGTGTTCAAATCGATCAACAACGAGACGGTCTGCCAGGCCGTTATCGACGGGATGGAACTCGAGTACGTCTATTCGCCGACAGCACTCGAGAAGACGTTCGCCTGGAATCCGGACCGTGTCATGGAGGCCGCCTCCCGTGATAACTGCCACGTGTACGTCCACGATGCACTCCCCGATCGGTCTCGATGCGGGCTCGGCATCGTCGACGACCGTGCTGGCATTTGCTGCCACGATCCTGAGACTGGGGCCCTGACAGCCGTCATCGATACGGACGCCCCGGCGGCCCGAGAATGGGCCATTTCAACCTTCGAGCGCGTCCGTGATGAGGCGAAATCGGTCGAGCCACAGGTGTTCGAGACGCTCGTCTCGTCGGACCTTCGCTCGTGAAGGCCGTCCGTGGATCGTGAGCGTACGTTCGACTACCAGCAGTCGCAATACCGCCGGGGGCCAGGACCAAATCCGACACCAGCGACAATCCATTGCATCAGACTGGATCACCCTTCTATTGGAGAACCAACACCTTCTTCACGGCGTGAAATATTTCACTAGGAGTTTACATACGAGTAGCGGGCGTATCGGGATTTGAGGTCTCATGGCCGAACAAACCGAGATCCAGAACGCATGGACCGAGATCGCACCGGAGTACGACGAGTTCGTTACCCCGGCGAACGTAGCTATCGCGGAGGTGGCCCTCCAGCGGGCAGGGATCAGCCCGGCGATGCGGATGCTGGACGTCGCGGCTGGCAGTGGTGCGTTGAGCCTCCCCGCAGCGCGCGCGGGCGCAGAGGTGCTGGGGACGGACATCTCCCCTGCCATGGTCGACCGACTCGAGGCACGGGCACGTGAGGAGGGGCTCACCACCTTGGAGGTTCGTATTATGGATGGCCACGACCTCGCGCTCGAGGACGATACCTTCGACATCGCCGGCTCGCAGTTCGGCGTTATGCTGTTCCCCGGCCTGCAGCAAGGACTGAGTGAACTGGCGCGCGTTACCAGGCCCGGTGGCCGCGTGTTGCTGGTCACAATGGGACCGCCGTCCGAGATCGAGTTCCTCGGGCTCTTTCTCGAGGCGGTCGAATCCGTCGTCCCTGGATTCACCGGCCTTCCGATGGATCCACCGCCGTTACCCTTTCAGGTGTCGGACCCAGCGGCACTGCGCGAGAAGCTGGCTGACGCTGGGCTGGCGGATATCTGCGTTGAGACGGCGAACCATCGGTTGGAGTTCGAGTCCGGCACGCAGATGTGGGACTGGGTGACCGCCAGCAATCCGATCGGGGCGGAGATGGTCACTGATCTGACGGCCGAACAGATGGCCGCGGCACAGATGGCGCTAGATGACAGGCTGCGCGAGCGGTCCGGGGAACGCGGTCCTGCTGTGGTGAACAACACGGTTAACATCGCTATCGGGACAAAGTGAGCTAATCCAACAGATAAAGACGATGACAATAAAGAAACAACGAATTGAGGAAGTCCGGGGGCGGTTGCTCGCTGATCTCCCCGTGACGGAACAACAACTGACGCTAGCTGGCGTTTCGACCGCCGTGCTTGAGGGGGGTGATGGCTCCCCGATCGTTCTGTTACACGGCCCTGGCGAATCTGCGTTGTGGTGGATGCGGGTGATCCCGGACTTGGTGACGACCCATCGCGTAATCGTTCCCGATCTGCCCGGTCACGGTGCGTCGGAAGTAATTGACAACGCGCTAAACGTCCCCGCTGTGATGCGGTGGCTCGGTGAACTGATAGAGCAGACATGCTCAGCACCACCGACGCTGGTTGGACATTTGCTCGGTGGCGCCATCGCAGCCCGCTTCGCGGGTACCCAGAATGTACAGATCACACGGCTGACACTCGTAGATTCACTCGGTCTTGGACGGTTTCTGCCATCCCCGCGATTTGCGTTCGGGTTAGTCCGCTTCCTTGTACGGCCGACGGACCACGCATACGACAGTTTTCTCGATCAATGTCTGGTTGATCGGGATGGCTTGATTCACCAGATGGGCGATAACTGGGAGCCGTTCCTGGCGTACAATCTCGACCGTGCACGCACGCCGAGTGTGAAAGCCGCTATGCAAACCCTGATGAAGGAGGTCGGGATACCGAGGATCCCGGCAGAGGACTTGGAGGGGATCACGGTTCCGACGAGCTTGATCTGGGGCCGGGACGACCGTGCCATACGGCTCGACATCGCCAAGAGCGCGAGTACTCGATACGGCTGGCCACTCTACGTAATCGACGATGCCGGTGACGATCCGAAACTCGAACGACCCCAAGCGTTTCTAGAAGCGCTTTACGAGGAGCTTAGCGACCGTGAGACACACTGAGGATCTGCGTGAACCGCCTCGGGGTCAAGCCCCGAGGCACTCGCCTTGCACCGCCTGTAGAGCGCTCGTTATCCGTCTGCTGGATACAGAGGCTGTATCCAGCAGACCGTCTCTGACAGATATCGTATTCAACGCTCCGAGTTCACAGTCCCGAGTGGACTATAGTAGCCACTGAACGTCACTGCACATCCGATCGCACGAGGGCTGTACGATCGGTGTGTCAATCGGTTCAATTGTTACTATAGTGAATCAAGACTCCCCTCGGAAACCAGTTGACTGTCGTTATCAGTGCGAGTGGCCACTGTCTTCGCCACGGGAGAACTGTCCAGCGAACGCTCGCTGGACGACCTCGGAGAGGGCAGGATGGATATGGACCGATTCGCGGATGTCCTGTACCGTCCCCGACCCCGCTTTCATTGCCACGACGACCTCCTGAATGAGGTCGGCGGCCTCTGGCCCGATGATGTGGCAGCCGAGGATCGTGCCGTCCAGATCGATAATAACCTTCACGAAGCCGTCGGCGTGCATCGCGCTGCCTCGAGCGGTCTGGTCATATTGGTACGTTCGCGTCGCGTACTCTCGACCGGCGTTCCGGAGTTCTTCCTCGTGTGCGCCGACACCGGCCACTTCTGGAGAAGCGAACACCGCAAACGGCATCGCCGTGTAGTCGATCGGCTGGAGATCGGCTCCAAAGAGGTTCCGGGCGACGGCCTGTGCCTCGTGGTTCGCGCTGTGTTTCAGCAGGTACTCGCCGACGATGTCTCCGAGCGCCCACACGCCCTCAGCAGTCGTCCGCAGGTACTCGTCGGTCTCGACGAAGCCCTGCTCGTCCGTTTCGACGCCTGCCGCGTCGAGATCGAGCGTGTCCGTGTTTGGGGTGCGGCCGGCGGCGACGAGTAGCGTGTCGCCGGTCACGGTCACAGTATCGTCCTCGAGGATTCCGCCGTCCGCGCCGTACTCGTATGGGTGTGCTTCGACGGTTATGGTTCCAGCAGTCTCCGAGACAGCGGTGGCTGCATAGCCGGTATGGACCGAGAACCGGTCGGCGTATCGCTCGGTGAACGCCTCGGCCACTTCCTCGTCGGCCTCCGGAAGCAGATTCGGCCGACGGCCGATGATGGTCACGTCGCTTCCGAACGTCCCGAAGAAATGGCCGAGTTCGGCTGCGATGTACCCGCCGCCGACGATGACGAGATGGTCCGGTGGCGTCTCCAACTGGAGTGCTTCGGTACTGGTCAGGTACGCCACCTGGTCGATACCGTCGATATCCGGGATCGATGGCCGCGTACCGGCAGCGATCAGGACGGTCTCGGCCCGAATACGAGCGCCTTCGTCGGCACCGCTGACGAGTTCGACCGTCCGGTCGTCGACGAATCGCCCTTCGCCCTCGTACAGCTCGTGCTTCGAGGAGGAGCGTAACCCACGACGAATCGACTCGGCGTCAGCCTCGACGTCCTCGGTGACTTCACGGACGATTTCCGAGAACTCGACATCGCGTACCGCCGCATCGATGTGGAACTCGTCGGCTCGTTCGACTGTCTCCAGTACGTCCGCGTGGTAGAGCAACATCTTCGAGGGAATGCACCCGCGGTTGAGACAGGTCCCCCCGAGCGGTCCTTTTTCGACGATCGCGACAGACTGGCCGCGATTCGCGGCCGCGTTTGCGACGTCGAGTCCGGACCCTGAACCGATCACCAGAAAATCGACTTCGTCCATGTTCAGTTCCTCAACCCCGCACGTAGAATAACTAACTGCGGCTGTGTAGTTCCGTTACCAACCCACTCGGAGCTATAGTAACAGCTGAACCGATCGCACAGCAGTCGTGCGCTCGGATGTGCAGTGACGTTGAGTGGCTACCGTATTATCGACGTGTTGCTCGAGGGCCGACGAGTAACGGAACGGCCGTGTATACGGGTTGTGGACGGGTGTGCGACTGAGTTAACCGACCGCACCGCGGCTTAATAGCTGTCGTGCATCTGAGAGAGTATGACAAGCGCACTTGCCGGTCTGGCCGGCGGCGTCGTTGCAACGATCAGTATGACTGCATTGATGATGGCGATGGGGGACGGTGGGCCACCACCAACGGCGCGGCTCGTCTCGAAGTTCGCTGGTGGCGCTCCCGAAGACCACGCGATGCCTGGGATGGCGCTGCACATGATTTACGGCATCGGAGCAGGCGTCGTCTTTGCCGTCGGCGTCCCGTTACTTGGTCTCGAGCTCAGCTCGATTGCCGTTGGCGCGGGCCTCGGGCTCGGTTACGGAATCGTCCTCATGATCGGTGGGATGGCGTTCTGGATGCGGGCGGTCATCGGGATCGAGCCCGACCGCGACATGCTGACGACTTTCGGGACGGTCCACGTCGTCTACGGGATCGTTCTGGGCGCCTTCCTCGGGGCCGGACTCATCGCATAAGAGAGTGAGACACATGTCACGACTCCCCCTGCTCGAACTGAACGACGTTCCGGAGGAGTACCACCACCTGTTCACCGATGACTACCTCGGCGACCGCCACATCTTTCGCGTGTGGGCGCACAACCCCGAGGTACTCGAGGCCACGCTGGAGTATCTGAACACCCTGTACGACCAGCTCGGAGATCGACGCAAGGAGCTGGTCATCCTCACCGTCGCTCGAGCCCGGGATGCTCGATACGAGTGGCACCAACACGTCGACATCGCCCGTGACAAGGGCGTCACGGTCGAGGAGATGCGAGCGATCGGCGGCGGTGATCTCTCGGGGTTTGACGATGCCGAGTTCGTGTTGCTCCAGTACACCCGGGCCGTCGAATCCGGAACCGTCACCGACCAGATCCACGAGGCGCTCTCGCGACAGTATTCGCCGGCAGAGATCGTCGCACTCGGCCTCCTCGTCGATTTCTACGTCGGCCTGTGTAACTACGTCGCCGCCGTCGACCTGCCGTTCGAGGGCGATGAGTTCGTCGGTTGGATCCCGGACGAGGAGTCGATAGTGGAACGCTTCGGCGAGTCTGTCGGGAGCACATGACGACCGTACCGGTACTCCTGGCGCAATCGGTTCCCATCCCGGCCGATTTCCCAGTCGAGCAGTTCCTCGCTCATTGGTGGGTGTTCCCGGCGTCGATTCTCTTTTCGCTGGTCGCACTCTCCGCTGGTGTCTCCGGAGCACTGTTCTTTAGTCCATTCTTCATGCTGGTCGTGGGTCTCTCGCCCTCGCAAGCGATCGGTGCTGGACTCTTGACGGAAGTGTTCGGGATGGGGAACGGACTGCTGAACTACGTTCGCCAGCGAACCGTCGACTACGCGACGGCGAAGTGGCTCTTGCTCGGCGCGATACCGGCCGTCGTCGTCGGAGCGCTCGTGGCCCACTCGGTGCCGACAGCGTTGCTCACGATCGCCTTCGGTGTCGGGTTGCTCATTCTGGGAGTTTTTCTCGTCTACTACGATCCGCCCGAGAAGTGTGTCCCAGGTGAGGGAGAAGGAGCATTCCTGAAACGGAAGAATACGGCTCGTGGCGAAACCGTCATCGAGACGACTGACGGCGAGACGTTCAGGTACGATACCTGCTGGCGACCGCCCGGCCTCGGTCTTGCGACCGTCGGTGGGCTCATCACCGGCCTGATTAGTGCCGGGCTTCCCGAGATCACGACCACACAGTTGATCATGCGGTGTCGACTCCCGCCCAGGGTGGCGATCGCGACGAGCGTGTTCGTGCTTGCGCTCGCCGCGATCGCCGGGGCGGCCGTCCACGCGCTCGCTGCTACGCCGGTGTGGTACGTCGTGGCCTGGTCGATACTTGGCGTCCTGATCGGCGGCACCGTCGGGACGCGCGTCGGCAAGTACGTCCCGAGCGAGATCATGGAACCGGCACTCGGGGTTGTGTTTGCGATCGTGGGCGTGATCGTGCTCGGGAGCGAGCTACTCGCCTGAGCCGTGTCAGCTCGAGCGAGCTGCAGACCATCACCGTGTGTCTTCGGTGCATACCCGTTATAACACTATACGTCCTGTCCACGTAGCCCAGCGCGTATGTCACCCGACGAGTTCGATCTCGCCGAACCGACGCTTACATCCGACGACCTGCTCGTTCTCGAGGATCCACACTTCGGTCCCGAAACCACGGCCGTCGTGACGGGGGCCGCATCGGGCATCGGACAGGCGACTGCAGTCGCCCTCGCAGCGAACGGGCTCTCGGTCATCGGTGCCGACATCGACGACGCAGGGCTCCAGGAGACGATCGACATCGCTGACGATGTCGACGCATCGGGCGAGGTCTATTCGGTCCCGACCGATCTCACAGACGACGCCGACGTCGAAACGATGATCGACATCGCAGCCGAGGAAGGCGAGCTCCGATACGTCGCGAACATTGCGGGGATGCAACACATCGCGTCGCTCCCGAAGTTTCCGATAGAAAAGTACGACCTGCTGCTGGACATCATGTTGCGGGCGCCGTTCTTGACGGCAAAGCACGCCATGGCTCACGTTCGTGACACCGACGACGGCGTCGGTGCCATCGGCAACATGTCCTCAGTCCACGGGCACTACGCGACCCAGGACAAGCCCGCCTATATTACTGCGAAACACGGGCTGAAGGGACTTACTCGAGCAATCGCCGCCGAGGGTGAGGGAACGCTTCGGGGATTCTCGGTCAGCGTCGGGTACGTCCTCACGCCGCTCATGGTAAACCAGATCGAGGACACGGCCACGGAACGTGGCATCTCCGAGCGGGAAGTCGTCGAGGACGTGATGCTCGGACAGGCCCGCACGAAGGAGCTGATGACGCCGGCCGAGGTGGCGAACCTCTTCGTGTTCGGGTTCTCCCGGCACAGCAAACATCTCAACGGTGGCGACCTGCTCTGGGACGGCGGCTACACGACGACGTATGAGTGAGGGCGACCCGACGCGCGTCGCCATCGCCTGTCAGGGCGGTGGCAGCCACACCGCGTTCACTGCGGGTGTCCTTCGGACGCTGCTCGAGGAGTGGGACGACGAGTACGAACTCGTCGGCATCAGCGGCACGTCCGGTGGCGCGTTCAACGCCCTTGGGACGTGGTACGGGCTCGTCACTGGCGATGCCGACCGGGCGCGTGCGATCCTCGACGGGCTGTGGACGGATCTGGCGGCTGACGGGGTACAGGACCGCTGGACGAATTCCCTGGTGACCACGCTCTCGCGCATGGAGAGTGCCGGTTTTCCCCTCCCCTCTATCAGTCCGTATCAGGTACTCGGACCGGAAGTCGGGAAACAGCGTATCAGAGAGGTGCTCGAACGACACATCGACTTCGACGCGATCCCGGACCTCTGTCAGAAGCAAGCACCGGAGCTCGTGATTGGAACGGTCGACATCAATGCCGGTGTCTTCGAGACGTTCGTCAACGAGGACGTCACCGTCGACGCCGTGCTCGCCTCGGCAGCGGTTCCGAACCTGTTCGAGGCCGTCGAAATCCACGGGCACCTCCACTGGGACGGGCTGTTCTCGCAGAACCCACCAGTTAATGACTTGATGCGGCTTCCACCGGCACGTAAACCAGAGGAGTTGTGGATCGTACAGATCAACTCCCAAGAGTTCGAGGGCGAACCCGACACGCTGGACGTCATTGCCGACCGGCGCAACGAACTGTCGGGAAACATCTCCCTCAATCAGGAGCTCGGATTCATCGAGCGCGTCAACGAGTGGGTTGCAGACGGGAAACTCCCCGCCGACGAGTTTCAGCAGACGGACATCCACCGCATTCAGATGGGCAAGCGGTTTCCCTGCGCGACGAAGGTCGACCGCGACCCCGCGTTCCTCGACGAACTCCGGGCCCTGGGCACCCAGCGAGCCCGCGAGTTTCTCGACTCGCGACCGGGCTCGTGACGAGGCCGGTCTCGATCACTTCACCTCGAGCGTTCCGAACGTGACGCCGGCGTGCGGTTCGCAGTAGTAGTGGCGCGGTCCTGGTTCGTCGGTGGCCACTCGAAATCGTCCTTCACCGCCGAGGCGGTCGCCCGGAACGTCCCGTTCGGCGAGAACGCTGCTGTGTGTCAGTCACACACGACTGACGCTCGGTTATGCGTGTCGCGAACCAACCGACGGATATGCCTGATGGACACGAGAATGCGGGCGTCTCCCGGCGGCGTTTCCTCGGCGCGGCCAGCGGTGTCGGCCTCGCTGCGCTCGCTGGCTGTCTGGACGGCTCCTTCGTGCCCATCGCGGGCGATGATGGGGGAGCGATCACAAGCGCTCCGCCCACGGTCGACCGGTCGCTCCCCGAGGAGTACGCGACCGACGAACTCGACGAGGCGAGTCTCTCCGGCGGCCCGGGCAAGGACGGCATCCCCTCGATCGACGAGCCAGAGTTCGCCGCAGCCGACGATCCGCCCTCGAGACTGTCGGCCAACGATCTAGTTTTCGGCGTCGAACTGAACGGCGACGCGAAGGCGTACCCCCGGTACGTTCTCGTGTGGCACGAAATCGTCAACGATGTCGTGGGTGAGGAGTCTGTCGCGGTAACGTACTGTCCGCTGACCGGAACGGCACAGGGGTTCTACCGCGGAGCAAGCGAGCTCGGCGTCTCCGGGCGCCTCGTCAACAGTAATCTCATCATGTACGACCGCGGGAGCGATACGTGGTGGTCGCAGGTGCTCGCACGGGGGATCCGCGGCCCACACGAAGGGGCGTACCTGTCGGAGTTTCAGGTGACGTGGACGACGTGGGGACGGTGGCGCGAGCGACATCCGGAGACGGCCGTGTTGACCGAGAATACCGGCCACGTCCGGGATTACGGTGGCGATCCCTACGGGCAGTACAATCCTCGGACCGGCTACTACGACGACGAGAGCTTGCTGTTCGACCCGCTGGCGAGCGATGAGCGATTCCCCCCGAAGAAAACCGTCGTCGGGGCCCGGACCGGTGACGGAGCGCTGGCCGTCCCCAAGTCGACGCTCCGGGAGCGTGGGGCCGTCGTCGGCTCAGTGGGCGACGTTCCCTATGCGACCGCCTACGACGAGGAACTCGATACGGGCTACGTCTACCGCAACCCCGACGACCGGTCGGTCGAGTTCGAGAGCAGTGCACTCACCGTCGACGACGACGAGTACGAACCGGATGCGCTCCCCCTCGAACGCGTGATCGGATTCGACGCGATGTGGTTCGCCTGGTACGGCTTCTACCCCTCGACGGAGG
Source organism: Haloarchaeobius amylolyticus (assembly GCF_042678045.1). Lineage (GTDB taxonomy): Archaea > Halobacteriota > Halobacteria > Halobacteriales > Natrialbaceae > Natrinema > Natrinema amylolyticus_A. The sequence continues at coordinate 11,573 of NZ_JBHUDI010000008.1, read as the reverse complement.
TTCATGGATGAGCACCTGGACTCAGTTCGACCCGGCGCCGAGGCGGCGGATCGCCGAGACGATCGCCGCAACGACACTCGTCGTCAGACGCCGCGATTCACTGGCGGTCGCCATCCTCGTCGGGATCGGCTACCTCGCGGCCTTCCTCTGGGCTATCGGCGACCTCGCGATGCGACCCGGCGCGGCCCCGAACCTGATCGTCGTCGACGACCCGCTGGTCCGGATGTTCCAACGGATCGGCCCCGCGTCGTTCGAGGCCGTTGCGCTGCTCGACACTGGTGTCATCAGATTTCTGGTGTCGCCGATCGACATCGCGATCGGGCTCGCGATAGCTGGCCTCGTCGGCCTCAACCTCGGACTGACCTACCTCGCGGTCGTACAACCGGCGGCCTGCGGGATCGGAGCTGGCTCGGGGTTGCTTGCGTCGGTGCCGGCCCTGCTGTCCGGAACGGTCTGCTGTGGACCCGTCGTCCTGATCGCACTCGGGATACAGGCGAGCGGCCTCCTGTTGACGATGTTCGCCTGGCTGTTGCCGCTCGGAGTGGTGCTGATGCTTGCCAGTCTGGTGTACGTCGCCGGGAAGGTTGACGTCGCGAACGCGTCGAGCTGAGAAAGAAGACGGATCATAGCGGTGCTCGAGCCGCGGAGCCGACTCGTCTCCCCCTCATACGGACTCCTGCAAGTCAGCACCGGAGGGCTCGCACCCCTCCATGCGGGTGTGCCGGAAACCAGTAAGGGGGACCATATCACTCGTAGGTGTGGAAGTCGACCGCCTGCTCGAGCAGTTCGTCCGGTATCCCCGGGACTTCTTCCGAGCGGACCGGGCCCTGTTCGTCGAGGATGTCAGAGTCACGCGGGAAGTCCCGCAACTGGAAGTGCACGTCGACCCCCGCTTTCGCGCCTTGGCCCATTCCGATTGGAAGCTGGTTGTGGCCCGGCGTGCAGTCGCCAACGGCGTAGATGCCCTCGACGGAGGTCTGGCCGTGATCGCCGACCTCGATGGTCCCGTCGTCGTTGATCTCACAGCCGAGTTCCCGGGCCAGTCCGTTGTTGTACTCGGCGCCGTACATGGCGAACCCGCCCTTGTACTCCCGGACGACCCCATCCTCGAATTCGAGCGCTTTCAACCAGCCATCGTTCCCGTTCTGAACGCCTGTGATATCTTCGTGGACGATGTCGATGGGGTGGCGCTCGAGCATGGCGGTCGTCTCGTCGCTCCACTCGGGATCGTCGCCGCGGGTGAGCAAGTCGACCTCGTCGGTGAAATTCAGCATAATTCCTGCGACGTGGGCCGCACTCTCCGAGTGGCCCATCACGTAGACCGGCTTGTCGACGAACATGTGTGCATCACAGTGTAGACAGTAGTGGAGGCCGCGACCGGTTCGCGGCAGCGGCGGTTCCGGGCGGACGTCGTTGAATCCCGTCGCGAGGATCACGACCTCTGCTTCGTAGTCGTCATTGTTTCCCGATAGTCGGATCAGTCTCCCCTCACCCTCCCCCTCCCTCTCCTCGCGGGAACACGAGGTGACCATATCCTGGTAGAAGTCACAGCCGTACGCTTCGAGTTGTTCCCGCCCGATACCGAGGAATTCGGTGCCGCTGGTTTCCTCACGAACGCCCAGCAGGTTATGGACTTCCTGCATCATCGCCGCCCGACCGCCGCCACGACTGACGACCGCCGTCCGATGACCCAGTCGCGTGCTGTACAGCGCCGCCGTCATCCCTGCAGGACCACCACCAACGACGATCACCTCGTATTCCGTAGACGGCGATTCCTCGCTCATTGCCGTGTCACCTCTCGAAATGCGGCCTCGAGGATCTTGCTCAGCGTCGGATGTGCGTGGATCGTCCCGGCCACGTCGTCGACCGACAGATCGTGTCGCATCGCGAGAACTGCCTCGTGGAGCAGCGTCGATGCCTCGTAGCCGATGGCATGGGCGCCCAGAATCTCGCCGTCCGGGGCGGCAAGCACCTTCACGAATCCGTGCTCGAGTTTCTTCGCCCGTCCCATCGCCGAGTCGCTGTAGTCGGCCCGGCCCACGACGTACTCCGTATCGTCGTCCTGAAGGTCCGCCTCGGTCGCCCCGACGCCGGCGATCTGGGGGTTGGTGAAGATTGTATGGGGCATCGCCGAGAGGTCGATTGCCGTTCGCTCTTCGTGGACGACGTTCGCGACTGTGTAGCGGGTCTCGTAGTCGCCGGAGTGTTTGAACAATGCGTTCCCGGCGACATCGCCCTGTGCCCACACGTTCTCGGCGGTCGTCTCGAGATACTCGTTCGTCTCGATAAATCCGCGGTCGTCGATCTCGATGCCCACCGCCTCGAGCCCCAGCTCGTCGCTGTTCGGCTGTCGGCCGAGTGCAACGAGCACCTCGCTGCCCTCGACCGTCAGTTTTCCACCGTCCTCCGTCTCTGCGTGGACAGCGTGGCCATCACCGTGCTCTTCGACGGCGGTCACGCGGTGGCCGGTGTGGACGTTGTGGCGCTCGGCGGCGAGCTCGGTGAACGCTGTGGCGACATCGGCGTCTTCCCGCGGCACGAGCGAGTCCATCATCTCCACGATCGTGACTTCGGTACCCAGCGACTGGAACACGTATCCCAGTTCCACTGCGATGTACCCGCCACCGAGTATAACGAGGCTCTCGGGCGGCTTGTGGAGATAGAGTGCCTCCTGACTGGTGAGGTAGTCGATCTCGTCGAGGCCGTCGATCGGTGGGACGATCGGTCGGCTTCCCGTAGCCACGACGACCTTCTCGGCGGTGACGGTCTCGCCCTCCAGCTCGAGCGTTCGCTCATCGACGAACTCGGTGTACTCCGTAAACAGCGTGAGGTGGTTCTTTTCGTGGTACCGATCTTTCATGTCCTCGGCAATCCCGCCGAGCAGGTCGTCCATCTCGTCGACGACAGCGGCGTGATCGATTCCATTGAGGGTGGCATCGACGTGGAACCGTTCGGCGTCCCGGACGCTATTTACAGCGTTTGCCGCCTGAATCAGCATCTTCGAGGGGTTACAGCCCCGATTCAAACACGTTCCGCCCAACGGTCCCGGTTCGACCAGTGCGGTGTCGAGCCCAGCGTCGGCGGCGGCCGCAGCGACGTTATTCCCGGTTCCTCCGCCGACGACGATGACGTCGAAATCAGCCATAGGTACAGTACTGAACAGTAGCTGTGGTAAAGAACCCCGTGCGCCGGTTCAGTTCGGTTGCACGACCATGGAGGTGGGTTGGGAACCAAAGCGCACACTCGAGCCGAGTTTATACGCTTTCCCGCAAAGTTCGATCCGTGAGCACGTTCGTTGTCGTTGGCGGTGACGCCGCAGGGATGTCGGCAGCAAGCAAAGCAAAGCGCGACGACCCGGACCTCGACGTCGTCGTGTTCGAACGAGGGCAATGGGTCTCGTACGGGGCGTGTGGCCTCCCGTACTACATCAAAGGCGAGATACAGTCGCTCGACGACCTCGTCTCGGTCACGCCCGAGCAGTTCCGCGAGCAGCGTGATATCGACCTCAGAACCGGCCACGATGTCATCAATATCGATCCGACGACTCGAACCGTGACGGCCCGCGCCGACGGCGACGAGATCGTCCAGGAGTACGACCACTTGCTCGTGGCGACCGGCGCGACCGCAGTCACGCCGCTGATCGATGGGGTCGATCGTCCGGGCGTCTACACGCTCGGATCGATGTCTGACGGGACGGAAATCCGTGAATACGTCGCTCGGGCGCGTCGCGAGGAGGACCTCCAACAGCCCGACAGCGGGCCCGCCTGCCAGTTCCTCGAAACGTGCACTGGCCCCGTCGGAATCGTCGGCGGAGGATACATCGGCGTCGAGATGGCCGAAGCGTTAGCTGCGAACGATTTCGAGGTCCACCTCTTCCAGCGTGGCGATCGCGTTCTGAAACAGTTTAGCGAAGCCACGAGCGAGACCGTGCTTGCACATCTCGAGGAGCAAGACGTCGCGGTCTACCTCGACACGGAAGTCCAAGCACTCGACGGCAACGAGGCGGTCGAGGCGGTCGTGACGACCGACGAGCGAGTCCCCGTCGAGATGGTGCTCGTTGGAACCGGTGTTCGTCCACGGACGACGCTAGCCGAAGCTGCTGGAATTGAACTCGGCAAGACGGGCGCGATCGCGACCGACCGATATCGGGAGACGAACCTGCCGGACGTCTACGCAGCGGGCGACTGCGCGGAGGCCGAGCATGTCGTTACAGGTGAGCCGGTGTACGTTCCCCTTGCGTTGACTGCCAACCGACACGGCCGAGCGATCGGCCAGACGGTCGCTGGCGATCCGACCGAGGGAGGCCGTATCGCGGGGACGGCTGCGGTCAAAGCCTTCGACGTTGAGGCAGCTCGAACCGGACTACTCGATCACGAGGCCCGCGAGGCTGGCTTCGACCCGATTACGGAGACGATCGACGCGAAATCTCGCGCTGGCTACTACCCCGAGGGTGGAACAGTGCGAGTGACGCTCACTGCCGACCGTCCATCCGGACGCGTGCTGGGAGGCAGTCTCGTTTCCGAGTACGGCGAAGGTGCTGTCCACCGAAGCCACGCGCTCGTCGGGCCGGTTACCGAAGGAATCACCGTCGGCGAACTCTCCAACTACGACCTCGCGTACGCGCCGCCGTTCAACACGACCTGGGATCCCGTGTTGACCGCAGCGAAGGTACTCGAGGGCAACCGATAATCCTCGGTTCGTCGTGTGCTGTCTCTGTCAGCCGTCACGTTCCGGAAACGATTCCCAGAACACGTCTGGGAGCTTTTGATCGGGATTTTCTTCGAGATAGTCCTGTTTGGTCAGGTTCGCATCTTCGATGAGGGCAGCAGCCTCGCCAGCCCAGACGTAGAAGCCGATCAGCGTCTCGCGGCGCATCCGCTCGAGATCGACCGAGTGATAGACGTTGACGACGCCACCCGCTTCCCGGTTCAGTTCTGACCGACGCAGGAGTCCGAGTTCGACCAGTTTGTTCAGATACCGGGTGACCGTACTTCGGTCGTATCCGAGCGTCTCGGCCACTTCGTTCGCCGACAGTGGCCCCTCGCCAATGACGCATAGACAGATATCCAGTCCGGCCTTGGGGAGCCCGAAGGCCTGGAGTAGTACCTGCCTGACGTCCGGTGGCTTGACGCTCATTTCCAGGTCAGTCACGCGTTCCATCGGTTTGTCGTGACACGACATCGGCGGATCGTCGCGACCGAGGACGAGAACGACGTTATCACAGTCGGGACACTCGAAGAGGTCGTACTGGCTGGATGATGGATCGTACTGGATCTCTTGGGGTCCTTCGGGGTCAGTTGTCTCGCCATTAGACATTCGCTTCCAATGCCTCCATATAGTACACAGTTAGACAGGCTCTTGCTAAATACTAACTCCCCTCATTCGTTCGGATTCATTGTCTCTGGATCAACGATCACTAGCTCGTCGAGTTCGAGTTCGAGCAGTTCTTCACCAGTGATCGTCACTCGAGCGCTCCCATCCGATCGTATTCGAGCCAGTTCGCAGTCCGCCAACCCGTGGAGGTGGGATTCAATCGTGCGTTCGTCGGCCTCGAGTGCCGCTGCAAGTGCTTCGATCGTCGTTTCTCGCGTCTCGCCATCGCTGGCTGTCGCGAGGTGCTCGAGTACCTCTCGTCTCGTTACTGCCATAACGCTCGCAGCGCGGTACACACCGGCTGTGGCGGTACGTTGGGCTGTACGGACGTTCTCATCCGTTCACTCTCGATGGAGTTCACAGAGAAAGAAATAGTAGTTCGTTCCCTCCGCTTAGATTGGCTCTTGCACATAATGGCTCCTCCTCGAGTCTAATTGACCTCGCGTACGGCCCCTCACGTAACTCCCGCCACGGCTCCAGTCTGGTCCGTAGACTGGTTCCTGAACGCCGTTCAGGATCGCGTTAGATTCCGTGCTATGTGGGCTCGAGACGTCAAATCGTTGCATTCCGGAAGCCGGCTGGGAACGACCGCCGTTCGCAGAACGAACCGTCTCTCTCGTTCCCTCGGGTCGTGATGAGTCGTGAGAAGCGCTTGTCATGGGAGTTCACTCCCCGTACATTATAGATATTGTCTCTTATGAGTTCGGCAGGAGTGCAAGTCAGTCACAATACCTCTCTCGATTTATAGATCAGCAAGGCGAGTGCCTCGAGGTCGTCCGAAAATCGGAGATGATGGTAAGCACGCGAGACGAAAGCGCTCGAACGACGTGACCTCGACTGGAACGATTGCGACGCTATCAGGCGCTCATATGGTCTACTGTAACGATTTACCGGTGCAACCGCGACCGTGCTACGGTTGCACCGGCAATGACTTACAGCAGACCGTATCAAGCGATCGAGCTTTCCTTGTCCACTGCAGCCGTCAGGTGTTCCTGTCCCCACTTGGCCATCTCCTGAATCACTGGCTCCAGCGATTTCCCGTGTTCGGTCAACGAATACTCGACCCGGACCGGTTTTTCGCTGATGATCGACCGTTCGACCAGCTGTTTGGCTTCGAGATCCTCGAGCGAGTCCGAGAGGACTTTGCTCGAGATCCCGCCGACTTCTTTTTTCAGTGCGTTGAATCCAAGCGGTCCGTTGGCAAGCAACCGATGGAGGATAACGGTATGCCATTTCTTGCCGATCAACGTCGCCGTGGAGGTGACGGGACACCAGTCTTCGCCTGCACACCACACTTCCAGTTGCTCTGTTGACTCGCTCATATCTGTCCACTCGTGCTGGAGCGGTATATAGTTACGTGTTGTAACTAGGTTACTAGTCAGTACTATCCTTTATCGGTCGATACGACCTGCTCACGGTACGTTCCCCGAGTAAGTGTGATACGACACAAACACACTCATACGCTACTCGCCCTAGTCGTCAGTGTAGGTTACCTTCAGTAACTTCGTTTGCGGCCGCCCCACATAATTATAAGCTAGAGGTAATGGCATTACCAAGCAGTAACGTCGATTCGTATCGAAGGAGAGAGTCCTGTCCGAAGGCTGTTTGCCCGTGTCACTGTATGGTGCATATGGATCTCGACGCGTTTCGAACAGCGACCGGCCACAATGTGACTGCAGTCACTGCCGAGGAAATGCGCGACGTCGATCGGGTTGCCGTCGAGGAGTACGGGTTGTCCCTGCTCCAGATGATGGAGCAGGCCGGTCGTGGACTCGCCTGCGAGGTACTGGATCTCTCCCGAGACGGACCGGTCGTCGTCCTCGCCGGTGGAGGTGGGAACGGAGGCGGCGGACTCGCGTGCGCCCGCCACCTCGCTAACCGCGAGATTCCAGTTACCGTTGTCCTCGATCGACAACCGACAGAACTCACAGGTGTCGTCGCGAGCCAGTACGAACTGCTCGATCGCATGGGAATTTCGATCCGAACCGACGTATCGACCGTCGAGATACCGGCGGTTGTAGTTGATGCACTCGTCGGATACGGCCTTCAGGAACCGTTGCGTGGCCCGCCCCGGGAGCTCGTGTGGTGGGCCGAAAACACGGAGGCCAAGATTCTGTCTCTGGACGTTCCGTCTGGTATCGATGCGACGACGGGTGGCGCGTCCGGTGACACAATCCATCCAATACGGACGTTCACACTCGCCCTTCCGAAAACTGGATTACTCGAAACAGCGGGCAAGTTGATTCTTGGAGATATTAGCGTCCCCGCCGCCGTTTACGAGACGCTCGAGATTCCGTATACGCCTCCGTTCGATCACAAGTTTGCCATCAGAATCGACGCAACGAGATCGTGACTGTTGTATGTGATCTCGTTTCGAGGATCTATCGACTCGGGGGACACTTCCAAAGAACCGATTCTTTCGCAGCCTACTCGTACGATCGGATACTGTTTTCCGGGGTGAGAGATCGGAAGACGTTACACACCAGATCGTCTAGTTTCGAATATGAACGGGAGTAGTCGGCTCGTCGTCGCGACGCACGTGCTAACGGTGCTCGCTGTCGTTCGTGATGAACGCCTCTCCTCGGAGAAGCTCGCCTGGAGTCTCGATACTAACCCCGTCGTCGTCCGTCGTTTACTCGGATCGCTTCGGGATGCAGACCTCGTTACGTCCAAGCGGGGACCGAACGGGGGGTTCGCACTGGCCCGGAGTCCGGACGACGTGACGCTGTACGATGTCTACGAAGCGCTCGAGGTGGAGTCGGTCTTTACGTTCCATCCGAACGACCCGAACGAAGCGTGCCCCGTTGGCGAGAACATCCAGACAGTCCTCACCGAGACGCTGCAACCGGCGGAGGCCGCTCTGAAAGACGAACTCAAAACGATCACTATCGCCGATCTCAGCCAGCAGATTCTCGAGCAGTCATCGACACCGATCGAAAGCGTCGAAAGCGCCGATCTCGGCGACTGATACTGCCGGACAAAACGGGTTCATCCCTCGATCGCGTCTCGACGGCTGCTGTCCTTTTCCATGAGTGGTGAGAAGAGCGGTGGCGCTATCGATGTGGGTGTGCGTCGATAGCAGCCTATTGTAACACACAAAGTTACAAATAGCGGGGCGGTGATTGCTCATTCGATGACGAACGAACCGACCCATCAGGAATGGACGGACGCACAAGAAGAGACAACGATTTCGGTCGACAGACACGACCTGACCGTGTCGTATTACGACGAGGGCAATACCGATGCAGCCGAAACCCCGCTCGTGTTCCTCCATGGGATTCCGACGTGGTCGTACCTCTGGCGTGGTGTCGCACCGGCCTTTGAAGACGATCGACGGGTGATCGCTCCGGACTTCGTCGGATACGGGAACTCCGCGATGCACGATGGCTTCGATCGGTCCATCCGCGCCCAGGAGCAGGTCCTCGACGGGCTACTAGCGCGACTCGAGGTCGACCAGATCGACCTCGTCGCCCACGACATCGGTGGTGGCGTCGCGCTTCGCTACGCGGCACACAACTCGGACGCGGTCGGAAAACTCGTGCTTTCGAACGCGATTGCGTACGACTCGTGGCCGATACAGTTCATCGTCGATCTCGGGCTTCCTGCGACAATCAACGACATGTCCGTCGATGACGTCGACGAACAACTCACTCAAACGTTCCAAACGACGCTCATCGATCCGGATGACGAGTTCGTGGAGGCGATGGTCTCTCGCTTCAGGAGTGATGAGGGTCGGATTTCCCTCAGCCGGAACGCGATCGCGACGAACACGAGTCACACGACTGAAATCGACTACGGCGCGATCACAGCGGAGACGTACTTCATCTGGGGCGAGAACGACGAGTTCCAGCCGATCCAGTTCGCAGAACGGCTGAACGACGACCTCGAGAACACCGCAGGTATTGCCCGACTCGACGCGAATCACTGGGTTCCGGAGGATCGCTCGACGGCGTTCGTCGACAACCTCTCGAACTTCCTCGAGTAACCGCCCACGTCCACAACGAGACACTCGGGTCGCCACTCCGGAACGGGACGACCCACCTGAATGTGCCGGTGACGACTTTCACACGCGTTGTTCCGTGTGGTTCAGTTGATTTTAGTAACCGACCAACAATCAAGTTCTATTATTTTCAAATAAACTATGTGCTTGCTTAGGTGTGATCGTCACGGTCGTGCATAGTCGTTGCATCGACGCTGAAAACGTATGTGACGACACGAGCAACGATGGGATCATGACTCGCGTCCCAGACCGAATCTACGACCTTCCTCCGAGTGGCAAACTCGTGTTGAAAGTTCTCGATATCAATGGTGAGCTGACGCAGAGCCAAATCGCAACCGAAACTCGACTGAACAAACGGACCGTTCGGTCTGCACTCGATGCGCTTCGGGATGCCGACATCCTTCGTGAACGCATGTATTTTCGCGATGCGGGACAATCTCTCTACTCGATTTCCGACTCGGCGCTGGCCGAAGAGTCGACGGCTATGGACCACTGACTTTCTTCAACGTAACCTCCTAACGATGTGGTTCGCGAGTGCTTATACGTTACCAAGTGTTACCTAGTAGTGTAAGGTAAGTATTCGAGGAGAGATCCCATGTCCACAGACACGACACACCCCAACCAGCAGCCAACGATCGGCGTCGATGCCGCCCCGCTCGAGCGCTACTCGGCTGTCCAGACGGAAACCGACCAGCTGATCGTTTACGACGAACAGGAGGAAGACGCCTGGATTCAGTCGGATGACTGGATCGACGCGCTCACGATGGCGTGATCAGCCGGGGTCGATCAACGAGGGGAGAATCGAGTCGCTCAGTAGTGATTCGGGTGGCCGCCATTACCACGGTGGTGGTATCGGAAGCTCGTATCCGAGATCAGTGTGCGGAGTCTTCGATCTCCGTGTCGTACGCTTCTTGCGACCAGTCTCCCTCGAGATACGCGTTGGCCCACTCGGGTTCGATGAAAACCATGAAATACACATCCCCATCGTCGGTAAGCGCGGTCGGCATCGCTCGACGATCGAACCCCTGATCGACGATATCAGCATACGCGTTTCCGAGGATCGTGGCGTCAACTTCTACTCCGCGGCTGTCTGTATACTCCGGGATGAACATTCCGGGTAGCTCCCACCCCGTGACCGAGAGGTCATCGTCGATGGTTTCGGCCATCTCCGCAGCGAGTCTCCTGTCCACCTCACTGATATCGTTCTCAATATCCTCATCTTCCTTTTCATTTGTACCGCCTAGACAGCCTGCGACGGTTCCGACGCTAATGGCAGTTGCAGTCGTCAACACGGTTCGTCTCGAGACACCGCGGACAATCCGAGAGAGATTCCGTTTCGTCATGTAGTCTATCCTCACTAGGGCACCAATTTGATGGGTTAAAACGGATTCTCGGTCGTGTATCATCGACGAACGGTCGAAAAGCGAACAGTTATTGACGAAAGCAACCGATCCATCGCCGCTGCATTTTCGGCGTGGTCGATCTCTCCGACGAGTAGTGACTCCTATTGCTCGCTTTCCGTTTGATACGAGAGACCGTACCGGAAAAACGGGCGTCACTCTCGACGGTCACTAATCCGACCTTGTCGGCTCTTCGATCGCGTTCGTTGCAGTCGCCGTCGATCTCACTGGCTGTCAAACCGCTGTTGTCCGATAGAGCACGTTCAGCCGTACGTTCGTTCGAGATCTGCAACGATATCGGCGCTTTCTGTCATTCCCGTCACGCCGTTTTCGGGATCGACGAGCACGGGTACTCCGGATTGACCGCTCACGTCCTTCACTTGTAAACTACCCCACCCTACTCCCTCGGCGCTCAGCGCCTCGGTCCTTGAGGGTGGGGCTTTGATGTGGACTCCCGGCAATCAGTCCCCAGCAATACGCTGGTAACTCTCGCCGTTCAACGTCCCACCATTTATACGCACGTCTACTGGTGCGTCTCCGCTCCCCGACTTGGGCGAGGAACGGAGTCTGTGTGTCCGCTTCCGAGCGTACCGCGTCCCGATGTTCTTCGCGGCGTTGTAATCCGCGTTCACCTCGTACCCACACTTCTGGCAACAGAAGTGTTCTCCGTGTCGGTTACCGTCGTGCGTGAACCCACAGTCCGTTCGAGAACAGCGTTGAGACGTGTGATTCGGCTCGACTTGTTTCACGGAGACGCCCTTCTCAGGGGCCTTGTAGGAGACGTACTCGTATAACCGTCG